>JBBCIG010000016.1:0-808715 GCA_037200685.1 Chitinophagaceae bacterium | reverse complement strand
CCTTCCTGTATTTTTGGTGTGGCAAATCTAAAACAAATCTGCTCCCCATCGCTATTGGGGCTAAAACTAAAAAGGAAATGATTTACAGGGCAATTGGATTAATGAGCGGCAGTTCGCTGGATGGGCTGGACATCGTATTCGCGGAGTTCCAGGAAAATGGTGGTAAATGGAATTACGAAATAATGGAAGCGGATTGTTATCCCTATTCAACCGAATGGATGCAGCGGCTACAACATGCGACTTCATTAAGCGCATTGGATTATCAATTGCTGCATGCGGAATATGGTCATTATCTCGGGCAGGAAGTAAACAGGTTTATTGAAGAAAAAGGATTGCATTATAAAGTCGCATTGATCGCTTCGCACGGGCATACCACTTTTCATGTTCCTGCAAAAAAAATGACGGCGCAATTAGGCGATGGCGCTGCGATTGCCGCCATCACACAATTACCGGTTGTATCTGACCTGCGTGCCATGGATGTGGCGTTTGGCGGGCAAGGTGCGCCAATCGTTCCTGTTGGTGAAAAACTATTGTTAAGCGGCTATGATTATTTTTTAAATATCGGGGGCATTGCTAATATTTCTTCTTCGTCTGGAATTGCTTTTGATGTTTGCCCCGCCAATCGTGTATTGAATATGTTAGCCAACGATACAGGAAAAGAATATGATGAAAATGGAGCGATGGCGTCAAGTGGAACTATTAATAAAGAATTGCTGGAAAAATTAAATGATCTTGATTACTATAAACAATCACATCCAAAATCGCTGGCCAATGATTTTGGAACAGGTGTAGTATACCCGATAATAAAAAAATCAGGGGTTGAAATTTATGACGCTTTAAAAACGTACACCGAGCATATTGCTTTGCAGATAAAGAATGCAATTTGGAATTTGAAAACCGGTCAAAAGGCAACGTCCAATAGTCAACTGCTCGCTACCGGTGGTGGCGCTTTTAATATTTTTTTAATAGAAAGATTGAAAGATCAATTGCAGGAATTAAATATTGATGTAATAATTCCCGAGGAAAAATTAGTGAAGTACAAAGAAGCATTGATCATGGGATTGATAGGCGTACTGCGATGGAGGGAAAATTACAATGTATTGCCTTCCGTTACCGGCGCTGCAAGAGGAAGTATCGGCGGTGCATTGTGGATGGGACAGGAAGAATAAACAATAGGGCAACTGCTCTAATTAAATCAGAGTAAATTTCAAATGATTTTTTTAAAATAATTACAACGACCTAAATAATAATGCCGCCATGGCAGCCCCGGCAATTGGCCCAACAACTGGTATCCATGCATAACTCCAATCGCTGTCCCTTTTATTTTTTATTGGTAAAATAAAATGCGCAATGCGTGGGCCGAGATCTCTTGCAGGATTGATGGCATAGCCTGTAGCCCCGCCCAATGATAAACCAATTCCTAATACCAGCAAGCCAACGGGCAATTCACCTAAACTTTGTGCGGATTTAGACATCGTCAATGCGCCAAATACAAGAATGAATGTTCCAATTATTTCTGTCAGTAAATTAAATAAAGGGTTCCTGATAGCCGGTGCGGTAGCGAATACGCCCAGTTTAAAATCTTTATCTTCTGTTATATCAAAATGTTGTTTGTAAACTATCCATACAACAACAGCGCCGGCGAACGCCCCTGCGAATTGTGCTGCCAGATAAGTAACCACTAATGAATCATCAAAATCTCCAAAAGCGCTTAATGCTATGGTAACGGCGGGATTTAAATGACCGCTGCCGCCCAATGTTTTTGAAGCGTACACGCCGAGGAAAACAGCCATCGCCCAGCCGAATGTAATGACGATCCAGCCGCCATTATTTCCTTTTGTTTTACTTAATATAACGTTGGCAACAACTCCGCCGCCCATAGTGGTGAGCAAAGCGGTGCCCATAAATTCTCCGATGAATGGTGACATAGCAATCAGTTTTAAGATTTACAATCCGGGGTTATTGGTTCGGTGCTGGAAGATAATTTTTCGCAACGGACTTAAAGTTATCAATTTGTTCGATTTTCCATGCATCATCCTTGTCCATTTCTTTCGCCATGATTCGAGCAACTGTCGAAGCCGATTCGATCGCCGCTTTCGCATCCAGCAGCAAAGCCCTTGTCCTCCTGCTTAATGCATCTTCCACGGTCATGCACATTTCATTTTGCACCGACCATATTATTTCTGCTTTAATAAAAGGCAAGGAAGGATGAATAATTTCTGCCAGCGTTTTATCGTTACTTATAAGCGACTGGATTTTTTCTTCGTCGGTCCCATAGTAATATAACGGCACTTTAAAATCATCCGTTTCTTTATAACCATGAATGTGCAATGTTTTGGTCACGCAATCTTTTCCCGGCAGGCCTGCTTTATGTTCAGCGATCTCTAAAACATCTTCCGCCATTTTACGATAGGTTGTCCATTTACCTCCGGTGATGGTAATGAGTTCTGATTCTGAAACAGAAATATGATGATCTCTTGAAAGCGCTGCTGTGCTCTTTGCGTTGCCTTTTACCAATGGCCGCAAACCGGCGAATATGCTGCGGATATCATCATACACCGGTTCTTTGGTGAGATAGCGGGTGATATGATGCATCACAAATTCTATTTCTTTTTCCTGGGCTATTGGTTCTGCATTTGTTTCTTCAACCGGCGTATCTGTTGTTCCCACAATAATTTTATTATGCCAGGGCACAGCAAACAAAACACGGCCATCATCTGTTTTTGGTATCATGATGGCTGTATCCGAAGGAAGAAATTCTTTATCAAAAACCAAATGAATTCCCTGGCTGGGACTGATGATAGATTCTGTTTCAGCATCATCCATTTTTAAAATACTGTCAGTAAAAACACCGGTAGCATTGATCACCACTTTGGCTTTTATTTCATATGAAATATTATTGATGGTATCTTTTACCTGCACACCGCACACTTTTCCATCCACCTTCATCAATCCTTCAACAGAAAAATAATTTAATACTACAGCGCCGTGATCTGCGGCGGTCATGGCGAGGTGAATCGCTAATCTTGCATCGTCAAATTGTCCGTCATGATAAAGTACACCACCTTTTAATCCTTCCGGGTCAAGGGTAGGGGCGAGCTCTAATGTTTCTTCTTTAGATAAAAATTGCGAAGGGCCTAATCCCAAACTGCCGGCCATCCAATCATATACTTTCAAGCCTATGCCATAAAACGGATGTTCCCACCATTTATAATTCGGAATAACGAAGGATTGATTTTTTACAAGGTGCGGCGCATTCTTTTTTAATAATCCTCTTTCTTTTAATGCATCCATCACCAGTTTGATATTACCCTGCTGCAGGTAACGGACACCGCCATGCACGAGCTTCGTACTTCTTGATGATGTGCCTTTGGAAAAATCATATTTCTCCAACAGAACAGTTTTATATCCTCTCGATGCCGCATCTACGGCAATTCCCAAACCTGTTGCCCCACCGCCGATGATGCAGATGTCGAATTCTGCAGGAGAGGCGAGTTGCTGTATCATTTCGTTTCTGTCCATTCTATATTATACTTATGTCAAATTGGTCATAGAAGACATACTAGTCATGTAATAGTTAGTGTTTGACTGTTATGACTTATTGACTTTGTCATCTCCCCATGCAATACTCGCCTTCACCGCCCGTTTCCATCCTTTCACCAATTCATTTCTTTTTTCTTCCTTGATCTGCGGAGAAAATTCTTTATCAACCTGCCATTGCTGCTGGATATCTTCCACATTTTTCCAATAACCAACTGCAAGCCCGGCGAGATAAGCGGCGCCCATCGCTGTTGTTTCTGTTACTTTCGGACGAACAACTTTGCTGTTTAACAGGTCACTTTGAAATTGCATCAACTGATTATTGACAGTTGCTCCACCATCTACTCTTAATTCTTTTATATGAATACCGCTGTCCGATTCCATGGCTTTTAATACATCATAGGTTTGATAAGCGATACTGTCCAGTGCGGCTTTTGCGATATGTGAACGGTTGCTTCCTCTTGTCAATCCAAAAATAGAACCCCTTGCATGCTGGTTCCAATACGGCGCTCCTAATCCAGCGAATGCTGGAACAATATAAACACCATCTGTATCGCTTACCTGGCCTGCCAGTTGTTCCACTTCCGCAGAGCTTCTGAAAAACTTTAATTCGTCACGTAACCATTGCACCACGGCGCCGGCGATGAATACACTTCCTTCCAGTGCATATTCCGTTTTATCATTGATCTTCCAGGCAATTGTTGTCAATAAATTATTTTTAGAAGTAATCGCTTTCTCGCCTGTATTCATCAGCATAAAGCAACCCGTACCGTATGTATTCTTCACCATGCCGGGTTGTGTACACATTTGCCCGAACAATGCCGCCTGCTGATCACCTGCTATTCCTGCAATCGGGATTTGTGAATCGGGTACAAAACTCCCGGTGGTTCCATATACATAGCTCGAAGGTTTGACTTCCGGCAACAAACTTTTTGGTATAGAAAATAATTTCAGCAATTCATCGTCCCATTGACAAGTATGGATATTCAGCAACATTGTTCTTGATGCATTGGAAACATCGGTGACATGAATGTTGCCATCCGATAATTTCCACGTTAACCAGGTATCCACTGTTCCAAAAGCGAGTTCACCATTTTCCGCTTTTTTTCTTGCACCATCTACGTTATCCAGTATCCATTTCAATTTAGTAGCGGAGAAATAAGCGTCAATTACTAATCCTGTTTTTTCCTGTATTGTTTTGGAATGACCGGCGGTTTTTAATTCATCACAATATGATGCGGTGCGCCGATCCTGCCAAACGATCGCATGATAAATGGGTTTACCGGTTTTTCTATTCCATACAATCGTTGTCTCACGTTGATTCGTAAGACCAATCGCGGCAATTTGCTTCATCGTAATATTTGCTTTAGCTGCTGCTTCGGCCAATGTACCATATTGTGTACTCCAGATTTCTTCCGCATCATGCTCCACCCAGCCCGGTTTTGGAAATATTTGCCGGAATTCTTTTTGCGCCACGCTCATGATATTGCCTTGCTGGTCAAAGATCATACTGCGGCTGCTGGTTGTCCCCTGGTCGAGGGCAAGAATGTATTGTGAAGACATATCTTAAGTTTCGGGTAAGATACTAAAACTTGTAAATCAACAGGAGTGCCATGCTGGGCCACACACACACACTTATTATTGTAGGTTGGCGGCATTCTTATTTATTTAGACTGCCCCGGTCAATGGACAAGTAATCCATAATAATAAACTGTAAATGCAGGCAAGCCAGCCCTTCCCGTTTTCAAATATGTGAATTGTGTAACTTATTTCTATTATTGTATAATAACAATTGTTAGCGCTTTCATACCTTACTAAAGATTTTGTTTCTCGATGATAAAAACCTTATTTCTACCCCACGAAAATAAGCTATGGATGAAAAAGAAAGCCCGGATAGGCTGATTATTACCAATCCGGAACCGGATTTTCAAAAGGAAAAGCAAGCAGACGAACTAGTAAGCTATAAGCAATTCTTTCATAACACTATTGATTTAGCCTGCTTTGCTAATATTGATGGCTACTTTGAAGAATTAAATGACACCTTTACAAAAGTTTTAGGCTATACAAAACAAGAATTACTTGATAGAAGATTTTTGGAATTCATTCACCCGGATGATGTGGAGCCGACCCTGAAAGTAATCAGCACCCTTTCCCAGGGAATTAAAGTTTTTAATTTCATCAATCGTTATAAATGCAAATCAGGCGCCTATAAGCATATAGAATGGAATGCCATATTTAATACGGAAACACAAAAAATATGTGCGGTCGGGAGGGATGTTACAGGAAACCTTGTCGCCACCAAAGAACTTGCGTTTCAAAATGAAGAGAAAGAGAAACGGGCAGCAGAATTAATGGTTGCTAACAAAGAACTTACTTTTCAAAATGAAGAGAAAGAGAAACGGGCGGCTGAACTTGTCATCGCCAATAAAGAGCTCGCTTTTCAGAATGAAGAAAAAGGAAAACGTGCGGCTGAGCTGACGGTTGCTAATAAAGAACTTGCTTTTCAAAATGAAGAAAAAGGAAAACGGGCCGCCGAATTAACTACAGCTAATAAAGAACTCGCTATACAAAACGAAGAAAAAGAACCAGGTAAAAAATCAGCCAGGTTCAGCATTCAACAAAAGCTCTTACTCTTTTCTTTCATTATACTGGCAGGCATGGGGTTTGTTGGTTATGGCGTTTATAAAAGTAACCAGCAGCATCTTGCGGCTGAAAAATGGGTGCAGCACACGGAGCAGGTTATTTACCAGTCAGGCAATATACTTTCACTTGGTAAAGACGTGGAAAATGCCGCACGGGGTTTTGTTATCACCAACGACAGCTCATTTCTCGCACCATTGTATACCGCCGGGAAAATTGCCATTACTTATATTGAACAACTCCGGCAACTTACCCGGGACAATCCTTCACAGCAACAACGCATAGATTCATTAAGTGTTTATATACAGAAGCGTTTGGATTTTTCATTGCGAATGGTTGACTTGAGAAGTAAACAGGGATTAGTATCAGCCATTACTTATACTTCTACAAAAAATGGCAAGCAGTATACTGATCGTATACATCAAATTACCGATGTTATTCGGGAAGAAGAAAGCAATTTGCTTGAGCAACGAAAACAAAAAAGTGAACGCAGCGGTGCGGCTTTTAACCGGTTTTCGGTGATCATGTTCGTTTTAATGGCGGTATTCACTATTCTTTTATTGATTGCCACTGCGAATTATTTTTTTCAAAATAAAGAAAAAGGAAAACGGGCGGCAGCGTTAACACTTGCCAATAGAGAGCTGGCTTTTCAAAATGAAGAGAAAGGAAAACGGGCGGCGGAATTAACCGTTGCGAATAAAGAACTGGCTTTTCAAAATGAAGAAAAGGGAAAACGAGCGGCAGAGTTAACCGTTGCCAATAAGGAACTGGCTTTTCAAAACGAAGAGAAGGAAAAACGGGCGGCAGAGCTGATCATTGCTAACAAAGAGCTTGCATTCCAGAATGAAGAGAAAGAAAAACGGGCGTCGGAATTACACGTCGCTAATAAAGAACTTATTTTCCAAAATGGCGAGAAAGAGAAAAGAGCGTCAGAGCTGATCATTGCTAATAAAGAGCTTGCTTTTCAGAACGAAGAGAAAGAAAAAAGAGCGGCGGAATTACACGTCGCTAACAAAGAACTTATTTTCCAAAATGGCGAGAAAGAGAAAAGAGCGTCAGAGTTGATCATCGCTAACAAAGAGCTTGCATTTCAAAACGAAGAGAAGGAGAAACGGGCTTCAGAGTTGATCATCGCCAACAAAGAGCTTGCATATCAAAACGAAGAGAAGGAAAAACGGGCGGCGGAATTACACATCGCTAATAAGGAACTTATTTTCCAAAACGAAGAGAAAGAAAAAAGAGCGTCAGAGTTGATAATTGCCAACTTCGAACTTGCTTTCCAGAATGAAGAAAAAGAAAAACGTGCGGCCGAACTGATCATTGTCAACCAGGAACTCAAAAAAGCGGAAGCAGGTATCCGAAAATTGAATGAAGAATTAGAACAAAAAGTAATTGAGCGTACCGCACAATTAGAAACTGTAAATAAAGACCTGGAATCATTTTCTTATTCGGTATCACATGATCTAAGGGCGCCGATCAGGGCCATCAACGGGTATGCGAAAATTCTTGAAGAAGATTACCTCGAAAAATTTGATGAGGATGGAACAAAAATACTTAACTCCATTATGACCAGTTCAAAGAAAATGGGTAACCTGATTGATGACCTGCTTGCATTTTCAAAATTAGGCAGGAAGCAGGTGACCGTTTCAGCAATCAATATGGGAGCGCTGGTCAGATCTATCAGGGACGAATCACTTGCAGAAGATAAAGCTAAAAAAATAGAATTTACCCTGCATGAACTTCCTCCTGCGAAAGGCGATGCATCATTGATCAAGCAAGTCTGGATCAATTTAATTTCCAATGCCGTTAAATATTCAAAGTATAAATCCAAACCTGTTATAGAAATAGGGGCTACTGAAAAAGATAAGCTTGTTATTTACTATGTGAAAGACAACGGGGCTGGTTTCGATATGAAATACTATGATAAACTTTTTGGGGTTTTCCAGCGGTTACACTCGCAGGAACAATTCGATGGAACAGGAATCGGATTAGCTATTGTACAAAAAATAGTTACACGGCACCACGGTACAGTTTGGGCGGAATCGGAGGTGGACCATGGAACATGCTTTTATTTCAGCCTGCCGGCAATTTAAGTAGTAAACAATATGCTAAAGAAGTATTTAACTGATAATGATTTTTAAAATAAATAAATATGCAACACGACGACATTGAAATTTTATTTGCCGAGGATAGTCCCGACGACGCTTTGCTTACTATAAGGGCTTTACAAAAAAGCGGTCTTTCCAATAAGATTTATCATGTAAAAGACGGCGCCCAGGCGCTTGATTTTATTAATTGCACAGGAGATTACAGTTTACGTAGTCCTGCCGAATATCCTAAACTAATATTACTTGACCTTAAGATGCCAAAAGTCTCCGGCCTGGAAGTGCTGGAAAAACTCAAGAATAGTCCACTGAAATGTGTTCCCGTGGTCATCCTTACTTCTTCAAAAGAAGATCCGGATATAAAAAAATGTTATGAACTTGGCGCCAACAGCTATATCGTAAAACCCGTTGAAAGCGAGAACTTTTTCCAGGCGATAAAAGAGCTTGGTTTGTATTGGATAATACTGAACCAACCTTCTCACTTCTAAAATAAATATGAAGCCAGCACTGAAAATATTGATATTGGAAGATAGTATCATCGATGCTGATCTAATTCAGCGCTTGTTGAAGAAAGAAAAAATACATTTTGAATGCAGTGTGGCGATGGATAAAGAAAGTTTTGAAAAAGCTTTTGATGAATTCTCGCCTGATGTTATTCTTTCTGATAATTCGCTACCGCAATTCAATGCGGCCGAAGCCTTAAAAATAGTACGTCAACGGTCTTTAGAAATACCTTTTATATTAGTAACAGGAACTGTCTCCGAAGAATTCGCGGCAAATATCATTAAATCCGGTGCGGATGATTATATTTTAAAGGACCGCATGGCAAGATTGCCAACTGCAATAAATGCGGCCATACAATACAGGCATGTGCAAAAAGAAAAGCAGGAAGCGCAGGAGGAACTGGTACAAAGCGCAGCTAAATACCGTGCATTATTCGAACGTAACCTCGCGGGTGTATATCAAATAACAATGGAAGGCCATATTCTTAACTGCAACGATGCTTTCGCAAATATGCTGGGGTATGCTTCCTGCGAAGAATTGAAATCAATAAATGCTTTTTCTCTTTATTTTTCTGCAAGCGAAAGAAAAGAATTTATCGCTGACCTGGAAAATAAAGGAAAGATTACCAATCATGATTCGGTCATGAAACATAAGACAGGCAGCCTGGTGAACGTACTTGAAAATATTTCTTTTCTTACTGACACTGTTGCCAGACAAGTGATCGTGGAAGGAGTAATGCTGGATATTACTGAGCGAATGCGAGTTGAGGAAGAACTACGGCAGGAACAATACCTGATGCAAACGCTTATGAAAAATCTTCCTGACCATATTTATTTCAAAGACAAAGAAAGCCGTTTTTTCCGGATCAGTAATTCCCAAAGCCAGGTATTCGGCCTCACTGATCCAATAGAGGCGGTTGGCAAAACAGACTTTGATTTTTTCAGTAAAGATTATGCAATCAGAACATTTAAGGATGAAGAAACAATCCGCCTGACCGGGGTAACGATATCTAAGGAAGAAGCTGAAACCAGACCTGGCATGCCTGTGCGGTATGTATCAACTACAAAGATGCCTTTAAAGAATGAAGCAGGTGATACAATAGGAACATTTGGTATCTCAAGGGATATTACTGAAAGGAAAAATGCGGAACTGCAAAAGGAATTTGACAGTAATAACCTGGAAGCATTAATAAACAATACCAATGACCTGATGTGGAGCGTAGATAAAGACTTAAAGCTTATTACTTTCAATGATTCATTTCGCAGAATTATTAAACTTACTTCGGGCAGGTCACTTGTAAAAGGGGATGATATTCTTTCTACTCAGTTTACGGAAGACCAATTGAAGCGTTACCAGGAGTTTTATCAACGGGCATTGATAGGCGAAGTTTTTACGATCATTGATCATTTCGAGCACCCTGTTGAGTTCTGGGCGGAAGTTTCCTTTTACCCTATATATAATGGTGATGTACTAATGGGGACCGCTTGTTTTTCACATGATATAACGGCACGAAAAAAATCCGAAGGAACGTTGAAAAATATGGCGCAGGAAATGTTGAACCAACAGGTGCAGGAACAGAAAAAGATAACAAGGGCTATTATCAATGCCGAGGAAAGAGAAAGAAACCGCATCGGCCAGGAACTTCACGATAATATTAACCAGATATTAGCCGTAACGAAACTATACCTGTCTATGGCAGGCAAAGAGGATAGCAAAGTGAAAGAACTGATTGCTTATCCGTTGAAATTAATTGATAACTCCATTAGTGAAATCCGGTTATTAAGCAGCAAACAAGTAACCCCGCTGCAGGATATTAATTTAAAAGAAATGGTCCAGGCGCTGCTTGACCGACTTTCTGAAAGCACAACAATAAAAACCACCTTTGTATATAATGTAACCAATGGCGCCATCGCCGATGATTTGAAATTAAATATATACCGGATCATACAGGAGCAGGTAAATAATATTGTAAAGCATGCCGCTTCAAAAAATATCACGGTTTCCGTACAAGCGAGCGGCAGGAATATTCATATTAATGTGACCGACGACGGTAAAGGGTTTAATACAACCAGTAAGAGAAAAGGGATTGGTATTTCCAATATGCTCAACAGGATTAAATCTTTTGATGGTGATATGGCAATTGAAAGTTCCCCGGGAAATGGGTGTGCTATCCAGATTAAAATACCCTATTGATGTTTACTCTTATTAAAATGCTAAGCGAAAACTTCCGAATACACCAAACTTCTTCGTATCACTGTTAGGTAAAGAATTGGGCAATACACGCCATACAAAATCAACCCTGAATACATGAAGGATATTATCAACGCCGGTACCAATTTCCATATACGTATTACCATCTAATGTCTGGAAGGTATTTCCCTTTTTGAAATTATATATCCTGTTCGCATCAGACAAGCTTCCCCACAATGTTTTCAAGGTCCACAATTGACGGAGTTTTAATTTGGGGAATAAACGGAATATGCCATTACCGATATTGTGTTCAAAGTTGATGCCCATATATTTATCATGAATGAATTCATAACGGTTCATCATGTTGAAGGCGTATTTATTGTAGTAATAGAGTTCGTTGCCCGGTGCGATATCCAGCAATACATAAGGAAGTGTACCAAATGTTTTACCGGCATATACCTGGAAGGAAACATTGCCGAATGGAGGGATTTTAATAAAATCGGAAATGCTGCCCGACAGCTTTGTATAGTTATAATTGCTTCTGAAAACACCGGCAATACCTCTTGCCACGTACACTTCAGCAATCGGGTAAGGGCTGCCCAGACTGGTGCGGAAGAAAGTATTTTCCAAAAATTTTTCCAGGTATGCAAAGCGTAACCTGAAAGAAGCTTCGAATGTTGTGAGGGGTGATCGTCCGTCGAATGAAGGAAATGAATCTTTGGAAGGAATATTTCTCAAAGGCGTAAATCCTTTGTGAGTGATGGCGATCAACTCAGATAAACCGGAGCGATGCTCATTGAAAAATTCGAAACGTTTTTCGTCTATTTTAATGGACTTAACAGGAACATACGGTTTGCGGATAGCTAATGCGAAGATATTATCCGAGGTCACTTCTCCATAATAGTTCTGCCCGAAATCCAAATCATTGGTATAAGAAGCATACCAGTAACGACGCGGATGTTTCTGCGGTAAATAAAATAGTTCGCCTTTCCCTTTTAATCTTTTATCACCGAATCCATAAGCGAGGTACCAGTGCCACCACCAATGCTTATCAAATTTTCTATTCGTACCGAGATCAAAACGTAAGCGCAGGCCTTCCCAGGAATTAGCAGTTACCCAGTTATACCAGGGACCAATCTGGAAATTGCCAACGTTTTTATAACCAGTCGCAAAAAAATTAATGCGGTCAGTCAATTTTCGAAACACAGAAGCATTTAAAAGTGTATCGATCATTTTAATAATGCCGGCTTCCTGTTTGGTGAGATCTTCATGCCGTGATTCGCTCCAAAATGCTTTGTCCTTATCATTAGCGCCGGGCTCAGTGATGATTTCCTCCAGCACTTTATTTTTACTCAATTCATTTGTAACAGACGTGTCGTTTACGACTATATTCCTGTATGTCGTGGTTTTTCGACCGATAAAGCCGGGGCTGTTTTTGCCAATGGGAGAGAGGTCGGCGACAAATTTATCTTTTGCAAGAAACCAGGTGGAATCATCCAGTAATTTATATTCCTGGATGAGGCTCAGCGTTTCGAGAAAATTTATATTGGCGTCTTTACCCAAACGCAAATTCATTTTTTGAACGGCAAATGAACCGGCGTGTACCCAGCAATCTCCTTCGAATGTATTGGTGCCGGCACGTCGAGGCGTAAATACGAGATGATAATAACGCTGGTTGCTGACCTGTTGTGTATCAATTACCCGGTAATTATAATACAAGTCGCCATTATCACTGGCGGGACTGACGAATTGTTTATCAAAAACGGGAATGAAATTGTTATAGATATTTATATTCTGATCCATGCCGCCGAGCAGCTTGGTAATACTTTCATTTTTTACACCATTGGTGTTGGCGGCTTTTATTATTTCGCGGCGCTTCAATGGTTTTTTCTGGTAAAAATAATCAGAGATCACTTCGGTAAGATAAGCGGGCAGGTATTTTACACCATCCTCCGAGCTGTCAATATTCTGGGTGATCAATTCTCCAACAGGCCGCAGTGGTTTAAAGCGGGATATCTTTCCGAAGTTGAGGTTTTTTATATCCAGCTCCAGTTTATTATAGAGTTCGTAAGAGAAATTATTAAAACGGTAGCGGTCGTTTTCGGGTTTGTGTTGCACAATCTTACGCCATAACAATAATCCTTTGTTTACACTCACTTTTACTTTTACGCCTTCATTGAATGTGCCCCGCTCCATGGATAAATTCAACAGGATGGAATCTTTATTCTTATCAATAAAAATTGAAAGGGGCTGGTAACCCACACTGGTGATCAATAAAGAATCGGATGGCCAGTTATCAATGATAAAAGAAAAAAATCCGGCGGAATCGGTGAGTTTACCAATGGTAGTTTTAGCGAATTGAACAGAGGCGAATGGAACGGGTTCTTCGCTGTGCGCATCTCTTACTGTTCCGCTGATGGTTTTTAATTGCCCATGGGCCAGCTGCGTCAGAAAGCCTGCAATAATAAGGATCAGAAGGTGTGGATAGTGTTTTCCCGGGTTCATCAGGCACAAATT
The DNA here is from genome assembly GCA_037200685.1 of Chitinophagaceae bacterium. Classification (GTDB taxonomy): domain Bacteria; phylum Bacteroidota; class Bacteroidia; order Chitinophagales; family Chitinophagaceae; genus JAJKIP01. The sequence goes on along the minus strand of JBBCIG010000016.1, from coordinate 795,219 downwards.
TATCGAATAGGCGGTGATTTATTGCCGGAATCTGTCCAAAGAGAATAGAAGCCCAAAAAATAATTTGGAAATTGCGAAACAGATCATTTACTTTGTATTTCAAAGTGCTTTTTATGAGCGAACAAAACCAACCGATAGATACCTTACAGGAAGTAAAAGACATCAGGCGGATGATGGAACGGTCCAGCCGCTTTATCTCACTCAGCGGGCTAAGCGGCATAGCGGCGGGCATTTGTGCGCTGGCGGGGGCGGCATTAGCGAGATACGTGATATTCAAAAATTATTATTTAACTTATAATGACCGAGGTTTTTTTGATAAAACAGATTTTTCCCAATTGAAAACCCAATTGCTGGGATTGGCGGCAGGTGTTTTTATCGTCGCTTTTTTATCTTCTTTTTATTTTACCTGGCGGAAGTCTCACCAGCAACACCGCTCCCTATGGGACCATACATCCCGCCGGCTTTTTTGGAACATGATTATTCCGTTAATTGCCGGCGGTTTATTTATTCTCACCATGCTGCAGTATAATGAATGGCGTTTTGCGGCCCCTGCTTGTCTTATCTTTTATGGACTGGCGCTGGTGAATGCCAGTAAATATACACTGACAGATATCCGTTACCTGGGTTATTGTGAAATAATACTGGGATTATTAAATACGCAATGGACAGGGTATGGATTATATTTTTGGTCGCTCGGTTTTGGTGTGCTTCATATCATCTATGGTGTAGTGATGTGGTGGAAATATGAAAGAGTGAAAGAAGTTTAATGGTTTAAATTTTTTACGTTGAAGAATCCGATAACAGGTTTAAATAAAGTATTTGATAATCGTATCCGGCTGGGTGTGATGAGTATCCTTGTGGTGAATGATGAGATCAGTTTTAATGACCTGAAGCAAATGCTGGAAGTAACAGATGGTAACCTGGCCACGCACCTGGTGAGCCTGGAAGAGAACGGATATATCAAAGTGCACAAAGGGTTTATCGGGAGAAAAACAAACACGACCTATGCAGTGACCAAGAGCGGGGAAAAAGCTTTTACAGATCACATTGCAGCCCTGGAAAACATGATTAAAGGAATGAAGTAATTTTTTTTGATTTTATACTTTGAAATACAAAGCACTTTTAAAATGTATAGAGAAATAAAAACAATCAGGCGCTGGATCATATTTTTTATGATCACTCTTTTTCTTAGTGGATTAACGGCAATCCCACTCGAAACGGAGTTGGCTTTCCTTTCCCGTTGTTTTCCTGCTGATACTATGATTGGTGTATGGATGGAAAAAGTGTACCAGGCATTGTTAGACACCAACCAACGATATCCTTTCCTGGCGTACGGGTATGATTGGCTGGCCTTCGCCCATTTTGTTTTAGCTATTCTTTTTATTGGCCCGCTAAAAGACCCGGTCCGTAACAAATGGGTGATCGAATTCGGTATGATCGCTTGTTTACTGATTATCCCTTTTGCATTGATCGCAGGTCAGTTTAGGGGAATTCCTTTTGCGTGGAGATTGATTGATTGTTCATTTGGGGTTGTGGGGATTATTCCTTTAAGCATTTGTTTAAGTAAAATCAATTCGGTAGAAGCGGTGCATAAAGAGATCGAATCGCAGGCGGCTGAATTTTAAAAGTTATACTTAGTAATAGAAAGACGATGAAAATTTTTCTGCACGTATTATATACATGGCTCCTGGCGAACGCCTTGCTTCCGGTAATATGGAACGTGTCAGCTATTATAACAACCCGGCATGGGTTTAAATTTTTCTATTTTGATCAGTATATACTAATTATTCTTTTTTCTTTATTACTGGTTTCACTTCCTTCCTTCCTGGTGATATTAATTTTTATTAAGCCCATTATCTCATTACGTTTTTCAAATTTGGAAAAATTATTTCTATGGTCTTTCGCAACTATTTGTATCGCTGGCATTAATGTTATCCTCCCTTTGTTGCTGGTAGCAGGTGGTTTTTTGATCACTGAAGAATTGATGGAATTATTTGTACTACCTGTACTTGGCGCTGTATTTCTTTCTGTTATTATTCGTTATAAATATTTCTATAATCTCAATGAAATTTTCTCAGCAGGATTAGTTAATCAATAATAAAAATATAATATGGAAACAGGTTATACGGAAAATACCACGATTGCATCATCTTTAATGGACAAAGGAAAACTATTCCTGAAAGCGATCATCATTTTTGTAATGGCATTGGGCCTTTGGATCCCTACTTATTTTATTAAAGAAGTAATTAGTGAGAGGGAATCAAGACAGAGGGAAGCAATTAATGACATCAGCAGTAAATGGGCGGGCAACCAGCTTGTCACGGGGCCGGTCCTGCAGGTACCCTATATGGAAAGCACCACCAATGATAAAGGGGAGAATGTTTGGGTGCGGCACAATGCTTTTTTTATGCCTGATAAAATGGATATTAATGCAGTTGTCATACCTGAAAAAAGGCATCGCGGCATTTACCAGGTGGTGGTTTACAGAAGCGATATTTCTATCACAGGGAAATTTAACCCACTCCGGTGGAATGAATTAAAAACAAAGGCCAGTGATAGTATATTATGGCCTGAGGCTAATTTGCTATTCCAGGTTTCCGATAATGTGAAAGGGATCAATGAAGACGTATATGTAAATTGGAATAATAACAAGGTTTTGTTCAATCCGTTACCCGGGGAAAGGGGAATGAAAGATGCGTTAGTGGCGGTAATACCTTTTACAGCGGAGTCGGTAACGGGTGAAAATAATTTCAACCTGCGGCTTTCACTCAACGGATCAGAGAAACTTTTATTTGCTTCATCTGCCAGGGAGAATAGGGTAGATATGAGATCTGAATGGAAAGATCCCAGTTTTACCGGGATGAAATTACCTGATGAAAGAAAAGTATCGGACAGTGGATTTATTGCTTCGTGGAAGTATATGAACCGGTCTATACCTATGGTATGGAAGGACCAATGGAATGATTTGAGTCAAACATCTGTCGGTGCCGATCTTGTCATTCCTGTAGATGGATATGATAAAACGGGCCGTTCTGTGAAATACGCTTTGCTTTGTATCATCCTCACATTCGCGGCGTTTTTCCTTATCGAATCAATATATAAAAAATCGCTTCACCTTATTCAGTATGCCCTTGCTGGGTTAGCGCTGGTATTATTTTATACTTTATTATTAAGTATTTCAGAATACCTGGGTTTTAACTTGTCGTACCTGTTAGCAGGCATCGCTACTATTAGCTTGGTCGCATGGTATGTAGGAAGCATCATGAAATCTTCCAAACTGGCCATCTTCATCAGCTTTGTATTGACGATAGTGTATGGATATATATACAGTATTATCCAGTTGCAGGATTATGCATTGCTCATGGGAAGCATAGGATTGTTCATCGCATTGGGCATTATCATGTTTTTTTCAAGAAAGCTACAGTGGTAGCATGTAGTTGGTTTTGTTCGGGACGGAGAGATTCGGCTCCGTCCTTTTTAAAGTTTATTTATGAAATCAAATTCTTTTTCTTTAAAAGCAAGGAGTAAAAGCTTCCGGTATGCTTTTAACGGGATTTATAAATTCCTGGTGCAGGAACCCAATGCGCTTATTCATCTCAGCGCTACGATTATCGTTTTTTTAGCGGCACTTTATTTTGATATATCTAAAACAGAAGCAATGGCTTTGGTCATCGTAACGGGTTTAGTGTGGGCGGCGGAAATATTCAATACAGCCATAGAAAGGATCATGGATTTTATTTCGCCTGATTATCATCCAGCGGTGGAAGTCATTAAAGACATGGCGGCGGGGGCGGTACTGATAACTGCCATTACTGCTATTGTAACAGGAGCTATTATATTTATACCTAAAATGTTTTAATCTATGCGACCGGATATCTTAATAAACAGGAAGGCGGAATTTAAAATTTCTATGAAACAATGGCTGCTGGTGTGTTGCGGCTTTAGTTGTCTTTTAGTATGTATAAGAATAGTGGCTACGGGCTACCTGACTTATCTTTTTTTAGTATGGAACCTTTTCCTGGCACTGATACCTTTTGCTATCAGCGAGTGGTTGTTTAAGAATAACCAGGTGATCGGCAATAAATGGAAGCTTTCATTATCCTTATTATGCTGGCTGTTGTTCATACCTAACTCGTTTTATATCGTTACCGATCTTTTTCATCTCGATCAGTTCGATTCAGCGCCAAAATGGTTTGACTTGTTACTCTTGTTTTCATTTGCGTGGAATGGCCTGGTGCTGGGTATTATTTCTGTAAGGAAAATAGAATTGTTGCTGCATACGATCAGCCGGCGCAGATTTTCTATAGCATTTGTTTGTGGCGTTATGTGGTTGAATGCGTTCGGTGTATATGTAGGCCGTTACCTGAGGTATAACAGCTGGGATATCATTACACAACCTTTCTCTCTTTTTCAAGAGATGCTGAATGTAATTATTCACCCGTTGCACAACAAGATGGAGTGGGGGATGATCACATCATGGGCCGTATTTATGACATTGTTTTATATCACTATAAAAAAACTCGCGGAAAGTTTTCTCCTGCATAAACGATAAGAGATTTAAGTATCCATTAACCCTGAAAACCCGCCTGTGAAAAAGAAAGCCTTTCCATTTGGAAAGGCTTTTGCTTGTCAGCTATATAATTTCTTTAAAAATCAAGTCCCATTGCGATATAGAGCATTGGTTTGCCCCTGAAAATGCCATTCATTTCCCATGCCGCATCAAACCTGACGAAATAACCGAATAAAGTGCTGCGTGCCCCGAAGCCATAGCCACCGGCGAAAGGACCTACACCACCTGCTTTTATACGTACTGTAGGATCACCAGGAATATTAGTTGTGTATACATTTTGTGGCCGCTGAATGCCTTTCAATCCCCCTTCCCATGCTGTTCCTAAATCTATAAATTGGACCAATTGGAAATTTCGGAGAATGAATTATTAATTGGCTTGTTCAATAAAGTTGAGAAAACGGGTAACCTGAATTCGCTATTGACAACAATTGCATTATTTCCGTGACCAATATTTTGTTTAAAGCCCCGCATGTTTACTGCCAAAGACTGGTAAGTATAGTTGTCGGTCGGTGTGTTTCCATCCATGAATTTTGGACTGAACCAGTTATCCACTCCACCCAGGTAATAAACCACTTTCTGGTCACCAAATGAAAAATCCCCTGCTGCACGAACGGCCCAGATCAGGTTGCGGTATAGCGGTAAATAATGACGGGCGTCAAAGCCAAGGTTAAAAAGGAACTTGCCATCTGTATTCGCTTTGGTGATCTGGTTATACAAATCGCCATATATTTTGTAACGCAACCCATGCCAGATATTCGTTGCAGGGTTAATCGTGTTATCATATACATATTCAAGGTTAAACAGGCCATACGTGGTTTTCAGGTCCTTCTGCATAAGCGAAAAGCGGTCTCTTCCTGTAACAACAATTTTATCGAACCGGGGGCCAATTGTTGCACGTAAACTTCTTATCCTGTCAAGAGGATACTTAAGGCGAATGAGATAATAGTTTGAAAATTCCTTTCCCGCATAAGGTGTATTAGAAAAACTAACTTCATTACTGCTGCGGAAATAAGTAAAACCCAGGTCCAGGCGCTTCCGTAAGTTGTAAATTCAAATAACACATCATTATCACGCAGGTTAGATGCTATGCGGATGCCGCCGGAAAATTTTATATCCTCCATCAGGTCGGATGTTCCGAAACGGATCAGCCGTTAAAGTCATTTCCATTGGAAAGGCGAATAGGCCCGCCGCCACCGCCATAAGGCTGGAACCTGTTAATAGCCAATACAGAATTATTAAAACCGGTAACTGCATAATCCGCAAAAAATTTCGGTGGACGGTACTCATACAACTTCGCTTTTTGCAATATTGTTTTTTCCGGGATCACGGTTGTTTCTACTACTTTGCCCAGTTTGCTGCTGTCTTTTTTCTCATCATCAAAGCCGCTTTGGAAAAAATCATTTTGCAAGGGTTTCTCATCAGTGGGCTTGGGTTGTTGTGGCGAAACTTTATTCTTGTTATTTCGTTCTTCATCTATCCGCTGCTTCCTGTATTGCGTAGGTGGTGCGGATAGATTTCTGCGGTGCAATGCATTCTCGTCCACTTTCAAGCGGTAAAGCAATTTTACATCTCCCAATTTTACCACTTCACTTACTTGCTGGTTATCACCCGCAGTCCTTGTTTCCAGCATACTGCTCTGGTAATTCGTCAATGGAAATACATAGGAAGAATCATTCGTCACAGAAACAAACCCTACGGAATCAATATCAGTTTTATTCCATTCTTTTAATAAACTATCAACGTCGGCGAGAGCAGGATTGCGCAATACATCTTCACCGATAAATACGAGTGTATCCAGCCCAGCCCTTTCTGTGCGAAAGAAACCGGCGTAGCGGTTATTCACGCCATTTTCATCACTGATAAAAGTGAAATGCGATGTATTGTATTGCGAAGGAAACCTTGCATTGCCAAACTTCAATGAAGTGAGCTGCGATATTTGTTTGTAGTCAGATTGGTTCCAGTTGTCTACTAAGAAAATATTATATCTTTTTCCCGGTAATGAATCATCCGTACTGGCAGCGCCTGCTGATGGCCTGTTGCTGGAATACATAATACCCGTCTTATTAGGAAACGCTACAAAAGTAGGGTCGAGGTCATCATACACATCATTGGTGACCTGGTCAATCGTTTGTTTGTCTATTTTATAAACAAATACATCGGTTTGCCCGCTGCGGATACCGCTTAATAAAAGCGTGTTGGCATCCAGCATATATTTCATATCCTGCACCTGGTCGAACATGGGCAGTTCCTGCTTCGTAACTTTTATACGATTGACAACATCATACACGAAGAGTTTCAGCTTTCCTTGTTCGCTGTACATCACAGCCAGTCTTGTTCCTTTACCATCCCAGGCTATAATGGGATAGTTGGGATTTATTTCATCACCTTTCGATCGTGTACCATATTTCAACAATACTTTACGGTTCACAAAATTTTCCATCAATACCACTGAATATTTTCCCTGGAAAAATTCTACCACGGCATACGTAAAGCTTTTAGGATTAGGATTTGCATTAAACCGGATATAATCTTTTTTCCCGATCACTTCACTGACGGATAATTGCCCTTTTGGCACATTGCGGCGGCCGCGCAAGTCTTTATAATATTGCTGCGGCACTTCCAGCATGAAATCTTTTAATAAATCCTTGAATTTTTTGCTGGCTATTTTTTTAGAAGCATTATTCAGGTTACGGTAAATGCGGGCCAGGTATAAAAAGTAGGTTACTTTACTCTTGCCATATTTATCGGCAATGTATTTCCAAAACGCATGGCCGGCGAGGTCGGGTTTTGCAAAAGCGAATTGATAAAAATTAGTGTATTGGCCGGCAAGCATGGTCGAACGCAAATCGTCATCCAACGAAGGGCTCCAGTTTTCAGCGGCGTATTGTATATAACCATCGGTAAGCCATTTAGGAAGATCGAGCAAGGCCTGGTTGGCAGCGAATTCACCCAGATCATCTCCAAACAAAACATTTTCCACTAATACTCTCGCAATACCCTGGCGTATTTGCCTGCGAAGGTTATCGTGGTTGCCGTCAAAATAAACGAGCATTTTATTATTTACCAGCTTGGTAACCCCGCCGGTATTTTGCCAGTCGATGCCCAGCCCGATATTGGATTGCTGCAGCTCATCGAAGTTGTTATATACGACCACATTGATGCGGCGCTGCAAACCATATTCGATAAATTCTTCCAGCCCGGACAATTCCGTCTCTGCGATCTGGGCTACATATTTCCCCAAACCCAATCCATCCTGACTAAAATAGGTATTGAAGTTTTCGGTCTGGTAGTATTTCCAACTGAATTTCTGGTATTGAACACGGTTTTTCCCAAACTCTACATTGTTTACCTGGGCATTCATTTTCACTGATACGAAAACAAAAAGACAGGCAAGCAGGCATGATACTTTATTCATAAAATCTTTTCTGTTTCTTATTCTTAATCGTTCTTTCCGTTGACGGTGTTGCCGCCGCCAAATAGTTTTATTTCTGGATTATCTTCGTTTGCTGTTAAATACAGGTCGCATACAAAATTACCGGGTTCCCGGTTCATATTAAAAGTACGAAAAACCCATGTTAACTGTTCAAACATTCACGTTTAGCCCCGTCCAGGAGAATACGTATTTGCTGTATAACGAAAAAAAGGAGTGCTGCATTATTGATCCCGGTTGTTATTTTCCGGAAGAAAGGGATAAGATAAAATCTTTTGTTAATGATTCAGGTCTGAAACCTGTCTTATTGCTCAACACGCATTGTCACCTCGATCATGTATTCGGTAATAAATTCATATTTGATACGTGGCAACTTATTCCCCATATTCATCCAAAAGAAAAACAAATGCTGGATATAGCGCCGGCGTCAGGAGAAATGTGGGGACTGCCTTTCGAAAATTATGAAGGTGAACCTGCCTATATAAAAGAAGGAACAACTATAAAAATTGGAGAAGAGGAACTATCCATTCTTTTTACCCCCGGCCATTCACCGGGCAGCGTTTCTTTTTATTATGAAAAAGAAAATTTCATTATTGGCGGGGATGTATTGTTTAGCGGAAGTGTGGGAAGAACTGACCTTCCCGGCGGGAACTTTGATGTGCTGATCAATAGTATTCAAACACAATTTTTCACCTTCCCGGATGATACAAAAGTTTATTCCGGTCATGGGCCGGTGACGACGATTGGTTTTGAGAAAATGAATAACCCGTTTGTGAAACTATATTAAAATTAAGGTCTTTCTCAGTTTGGCTTGTCATGCTGAGGTACGAAGCATCTCCATTAGATTTCTCCTGCGTCGAAATGACAAACTGAGACACTCCGAAAATTAAAGTGTGGTATTCAGAAGTTGTGAATAGTTAAGCCACGTTTGATCCCAGGTATTTCCCGATAAAGGGCAAACGTTGAAACTCCCGCTTTTCTATTTTTAAAATAAATAAAGTAAATGCCCCCAGTATGATGGTGGCCGTAACATAATAAAAAAGCTGGGAAGGAATAAACCATATCAATAGTTTGTGAAGGCCGTAAAGCATTACACTGATCACTATATACGCCAACAGTTTTTTCCATGCGTAAGGAATACGATATTCTTTTTGACCCCAGATATAACTGATCACCATCATACTGCCGTAGCAGGCAAACGTGGCCCAGGCACAGGCCATATAACTGAAATAGGGGATGAAGAAATAATTTATCCCTAATGTAATGATAGCTCCAACCAGTGTGATCCATGCGCCGGCGAGTGTTTTATTACCCAGCTTGTACCAGATGCTCAGGCTATAATAAATACCGAGGAACATATTTGCCAATAATAATACAGGCACTATTTTCAGCCCCTCCCACATTTTAGGATTACGGATAAAATACTTCCAAAGGTCAAGATATAACATCACCAGCAGGAACATCATGCACAAGGTGATTACGAAAAATTTCATGACCCGTGCATACACTTTTGGCGCATTTTCTTCCGTGGATTGTTTAAAGAAAAATGGTTCAGCGCCCATGCGGAAAGCCTGCACGGCCAGTGTAATGAGGATAGACAATTTATAACAGGCCGCATAAATGCCGACTTCCGCTTTCGCCTCCTTTACTGTTTGTACCGGCGCCCACCAGCCCAGCATGATGCGGTCAAATGTTTCATTGATCATACCGGCAAACCCGGCGATAATCAGGGGCAGGCCATAGATCATCATTTGCCGCCATAATATTTTATCAAACTTCCATTCAAAGCCAAAAAATTGTTTCAGCAGTAATAATAAGGTAACAATGTTCTGGATAAGATTGGCGAGCAATACATAGCCCACCGCCCAATCTTTATTATAAAACATATGGACAAAACTGTTGGGATCTTTTTCCAGTTCGGGACAAACGCTCAGGAAAAAATAAACGCTGATAACATTGATCATTATTCCACCCACTTTGGTGAAAGCAAATTTGCGGGGCCTGCCTTCCTGCCGGAGTCTTGCGAACGGAATGGTGGTTAATGCATCTAGCCCGATAATAGCCGCCGCGAGTGATAAATATTCCGGGTGCTGTGTAATTTGCAACAATACCGATAGCGGGTGTTGCAATAAGATTAAAAGAATAGAAAGGAGAACGGTAGAAGCGATTAACGAAATGCTGGTATTATTATATACTATTTTCTTATCTACCTTGTTGGCAAATCGGAAAAAAGCCGTTTCCATGCCATAGGTATAAATTACATTCATAAAAGGAATGAATGCATAGACGATGCTCATTTCACCATATTGCCAGTCGAGGAACTTAAAGGTGAGATAAGGAGTAAGCAGGTAATTGATAAAACGGGCTGCTATGGAACTTACACCATACCACAACGTTTGCCCTGCCAATTGTTTTATACCGCTCAAATAATCAGGAATTTAAGGACAAAAATAAAGATTGAATGCGCAAAAACCATCTTCGAATTTTATCCATTAACGTTTGTGGAGGACAAAGCTTTTATACTTTGCTATATATTTGAAAAAATTTTCTTGTTATGAAGCTACTATTACTTTCTTGCTTTGCTTTGTTTGTTTTCTCCACCGGCGCTTTTTCGCAGGCGACTGATGGATCACTCACTTATAATAAAAAGAAGCAACAGGCTATCGTTATTGACTACGGCTACCCGCAGGAAGCGGTTGAAAATGCCTTAATAGACAAAATAGAAAAGATGGGCTACAAGGCCAGGGAAGAAAAAGGCTTGTTTAATAAAGACAAAGGATTGATTGTTTTTAAAAACGCCTCCCTGCCCGACATCACCAGCAAAACCATGGATTATATTATTAAAATAGAACGCAAGAGCCGTAAGGAAAAAGATGAAACAACCTTAACACTCGCAATGGAAGATAAAGGCGGCGGCACTATCGCTGAAATGGATGCCTTTGATGTAGGCAAGGCGAAATCATTTTTAAATAATCTCCTTCCGGAAATTGAAGAAGCCAACTTGGAACTACAGATAAAAGCGCAGGAAGACGTAGTAGTAAAATCAGAAAAAAAATATAAAGATCTTCAGGACGACCAGTCAAGCTTAGAAAAGAAAATAAAAAACCTGCAGGACGATCTCAAGACGAATGGCCAGGACCAGGTAAACCAGCAAAAAGATATTGAAGCCCAGAAGAAAGCGCTTGATCTTTTAAAAGGAAGAAGAAAAGGGGCGGCACCTGCTCTTTAAAAATTACTGAAACGGGTATCGCGGATAAAAGATGAATCCGTCAGCGTACGCAAAAAGCGGGTGACGTCTGATGCTTCGGCGGTTGTCATTTGTATTCCATTCTTGACTAAAGGATCTACCGTGGGGCCGGGTTGCACACCAGTTCTGTAATGATCGAGACATTGACCAATCGAAGCAAACCGCCCATCATGCATAAAATTGGAAGTGATGCTCACATTTCGCAAAGAAGGGACCCTGAATTTTAATGAATCACCGGCATATTTTGTTACTCTCATTCTTCCGAAATCATTCAGTAAAGGATCAACCGGCAGGCCGATATTGCGAAAGCTATAATCGGTAAACATCGGTTCAGCATGGCAGCCGGCGCATTTCGCTTTGAATAATTGGTAACCATGTTCTTCCTCAGGTGTATAAATGAACTGTCCTTTTTTATAAAGATCATATTTGGAATTAGCGGAAGTAAGGTAGCCGGTAAACTGCGCTAATGCTTTTAAAATATATTCCGGTGAAATGAATTGCGTCCTGAAAACTTTTTGGAACATCGCCCTGTAGGCCGGATCTTTTTGCAGTTTACCAGCGATGCCGTTAAAGGTTTCTCCCATTTCATGATCGCCATGGATGGGTTGTGCTGCTTCATCAAACAGCGAACTGAATTCGCCATCCCAATGAAATTTTTTTTGCCACGCAAGATTAAATAACGGCGGGGCATTGCGCAATGTATGTGTGCCGTTCACGCCATGGCTTCTGTCATGTTCGAAAGTTCCGAAAGCCGCTATCTGCTGGTGACAGGAAGCACACGAATGAATGCCATCAATAGAAAGACCGCCATCATAAAATAATTTTCTTCCTAATTCAAAGCCTTCCTGCGAAAGTGGATTATCCCGGAATGTATAAGCCGGTGCAGGAAAGCCCGCAGGAATTTCCTGCGAGAGTAATGTAAGGTTATTCGGGTTGTCATTTTTCTTACAGGAACCAATTGTATAAGAAATACAAATGACAACACACACAAATAATAATATGGTCAAAAGCTGTTTAAACATCCTTAAAAGAATAATTTGCACGCAGAGAACGCTGAGCCTACAGAGAATCATATCTCAGCGAACCCGGCGTTCTCTGCGGGATAATTTTTTTTGTTGCGAACATAAAGTGAATTTTTAAATTTAAACTGCTTACTCCCAACTCCCAACTCCCAACTCCCAACTCTCTCCTGGCCGCCATTTTCTTCTATCAGATTTTACTGATCCTTTTATCTTTTTAGACTCTATTCTTTTCTCTTTCGCTGCCTTACTGATCTTTGTTGCAATGCGTTTCTTTTTCTTTTTCAATGCTTCGCTTACAAGGTGATTAATCTTTTCAACTACTTCTTCTTTATTCGCCAGTTGTGTGCGGTGGGTTTGCGATTTCACTTGTAAAAAACCATCACCCGTAATGCGGTTCGAAAGTTTCTCTTTCACTAACGTTTTTTGCTGATCATTCAGTATAGAAGAACTGTCAATATGCAATGACCCGATAACCGCCGTTTCCACTTTGTTTACATTCTGCCCTCCCTTACCACCACTTCTGGTAGTTTGAAAAGCGATCTCTGATGAAAAATTAAGATGGGTCATAAAGTCAAATAGTCAAAATGGATCACACAAGTCATATAAGTCAATGAACAATGAACTCTTACATTTGTGACACAGTAAAGGTACAAATTATGAGAGCGGTGATACAGCGGGTAACAAAAGCCAGCGTAACGATCGATAACAACATCCATGGTCAGATAAGCAATGGGCTATTGGTATTGCTCGGCATCGAAGATGCGGATGCTTCAGAAGATATCGAATGGCTGAGCGGCAAGATCGTAAACCTCCGCATTTTTAATGACAGCAATGGCGTTATGAACCTTTCGCTAAAAAATATCGATGGTGAAATATTACTCGTCAGCCAGTTCACCCTTCATGCTTACACAAAAAAAGGCAACCGGCCTTCTTACTCAAAAGCCAGCAAACATGAAATAGCCATCCCATTGTATGAAAAAATGATAGCACAGCTTTCAACCGATCTCGGAAAACAAATTCAAACAGGCAAATTCGCCGCAGACATGAAAGTGGAGTTATTAAATGACGGGCCGGTAACGATAGTGATGGATACGAAGAACAAAGAGTAAGCTAAGAGGACAAAAGATAAAAGGAGATAAAAGTTTCTCTTTTTCGACTTCTCTTTTATAATGGATCATTCATACTCCCCTTTAGGGGATGGGGGTTTACTGAACCCCAATCTTCTCCGTAAACCTTCTCTCCCCCTCCAGCTCCAGCATCACAAAAAATATTTTTTCATTTACACTTATTCTAAAACTATAAGAGGGGGCGTTGATCTCTTTTTGTTCAATAATACGATGTCCGCTCGACGTCCACACCATTACACTTTTAATATCCTGCGTACTTTTAACAGTTATCTGTTTGCCTGCTGTAAGAATGCGGTAAGGTTTATTGAAGGAAGTTTTCGTAGCATCGTTAACAGGCTGCGCCTCGCCAAACAAGAATATGCAGGAAAGAATAACGATAGCGAAAAACCGGTAGGGGGACAGGAACTTCATCTGGTACAAAAATTTTTACTTTTAGGAATTGGTTATAGTTTTCACAAGGCTGGCATTCATTATACGTACACCTTTACGGTACGGGAGGTTTTAAACGGGCGGAATCATGCTATATTGCAAAAGCAATCAAAAAACTTTGTTATGACTTTTCAAGATGCGCAGCAACAGGTCGACCAATGGATAAAAACTGTTGGTGTCCGCTACTTCAGTGAGCTAACCAACATGGCGATATTGACAGAAGAAGTAGGAGAACTGGCCCGCATCATGGCACGTAAGTATGGCGATCAGTCATTCAAAGAAAGTGATAAGAACAAAGACATGGCAGATGAAATGGCGGATGTACTATGGGTATTAATTTGCCTCGCCAATCAAACCGGCGTCAACCTCACCGATGCCCTCCAAAAGAATTTTGAAAAGAAGAGCAGCCGCGACGCCGAAAGGCACCAGCAAAACGAGAAATTGAAGAAATAAACCCCGGCCGCCGAGATTGGCACTATTTTTTTCTAATATAAGTATGATGTTAAAAAGACTCTGGAAAGCGCTGAAACAATCCTTCCTTGATATTTTTAATAAAAGGATACTCAAGCTAAGCGCCGCCCTTGCTTATTATACCCTCTTTTCATTGCCCGGCCTGCTGATCGTTATCATCTGGGTCAGCGATATTTTTTATGGACATCAAATTGTAGAAGGGGCGGTATATGGACAAATAGCAACATTGATCGGCCCCGATGCGGCCACACAGGTGCAGCAGACCATGAGCAATGCCATCGTATTATCACAAAGCAAAATCGCCACCATCATTGGTGTCACTACGCTGGTCTTTGGCGCCAGCGGTATCTTCGGCGAGATACAGGATTCCATCAACCTGATCTGGAACTTAAAATCAAAACCTAAAAAAGGAAGGGGATGGCTGAAGCTGATCGTCAACCGGCTTTTATCTTTTTCGATGGTCATCTCGCTCGGGTTTTTATTATTGGTATCACTGCTCATCAATAGCCTGATGGATATTTTTATCAGCAAGCTCACATCGGTATTTCCCCAAACAGAAGTATTCGTAGCCTACGCTGTCAACCTGGTATTGAATTTCCTCATCACTTCATTTTTATTCGCACTTATATTCAAAGTATTGCCCGATGCGAAAATTAAATGGAAACATGTACGGGCAGGTGCATTCGCCACCGCCGCACTTTTCATGGTCGGCAAGTTTTTGATCGGTCTCTATCTCGGGCAAAACCGCATGACATCCATCTATGGTGCGGCCGGTTCCGTCATCCTTATTTTATTATGGGTCTATTATTCCGCCGTCATTCTATATTTCGGCGCCGCTTACACCCGTGCCTACGCCATCGAAAGCGGCTCCAACATCTATCCTAATTCTTACGCCGTATGGACAGAAGAAGTAGAAGTGCAATCCCAAAAATCATTACAAAATCATGATGCCACCAAAAAAGTGGTAGAAGGCGCCCAGCAAACAAACCGGGAATAGAAATTTATTAGTAGAATATAAATTATTAGCCCAGCTTCAGTTCCCTGATCATCTTCGTTGCGTCGCACTCTTCAACTTTCTATTCTCTATTCAGCATTTTAGAAGAGTACTATCAATATCATACTTTTCTAAAAGCAAGGGCTGTGCACTGTTTCTCTCCTTCAGGAGAGGCTAGGTGAGGTTCCTTCTCTCCTTTTCTCTTTCATACTCTTAGCCTCTCAGTTCTCTTAAGCATTTCGATTCCTTTACCTTTGTCAGCATACCATTTACTATGTTTGATTTTCTCAGGGTAATTATATCTTTTTTTGAGCAAAACAATATTCCATACATGCTTTCGGGAAGCATGGCGATGAGTACGTATACCGGACCACGATACACAAGAAATTTTGATTTTATTGTTCATTTAAAACCAGCAGATGTATTATTGCTGACAGATTATTTTAAAGAGGGCTATTATTACGAAGAAGAGTCGGCAAAAGATGCGATAAAGCTAAAAGGAATGTTTAATATTATTGATCATAAAAGCAATTACAAGGCTGATTTCATAATTTTGAAGGATAATGAGTTCGAAAGGATTAAGTTTGAAAGACGTTTTTCTGTTCAATTTTTGGATTTAAAGATTTTCATTATTTCTGCGGAAGACTTGCTACTGTCTAAATTGCTTTGGATTCAGGAATTGCAAACCGGTTTGCAGAATGAGGATATAATGATGCTATCGAAATTAAATACACTGGATTGGATATATATTAGGAAATGGATTAACGCTTTAAAATTAAATACTTTTAACCTGTTGAAAAATGACTGATACACCTCAGCATATAAAAGATATTCATTTAGATCTCTGGCTTTCCAAATCACCCGGAGAAAGACTTTACCAGGCTGTTAATGATATACAAGCCATGCGGGATGTTTTGCGGGATGCTAAAATGAAATTAGGCTTGCCTCTCGGAGATTTAGATCCTGTAGGCCAATATCTTCAAAAGAAGGAAGCAAACCTCCGGCAACAAAAAGAAAAGGATAAGAATAAATAACACACCGACTAAACTTGTCCCTTGCACCTTGTTCCTTTGCAAATTCTCTTTCTCTCCTTTTCTCTTTCAAACTCCTAGCCCCTTTTCTCTTTGTCCCCTTAGCCTTATTTTTGCCACTATGGCAACAGACAGCAACAAATTCCAGGCAATCATCTCCCACTGCAAAGAATACGGTTTCATTTTTCCCAGCAGTGAGATCTATGATGGCCTTCAGGCAGTATATGATTATGGTCAGTGGGGCAGCGAACTAAAAAAGAACATCCGCGACTACTGGTGGAAAAGCATGACCCAGATGCACGAAAACATCGTTGGCATAGATGCCGCCATCTTCATGCACCCCACCACCTGGAAAGCCAGCGGCCACGTTGATAATTTCAACGACCCGATGATCGACAACAAAGACAGCAAGAAAAGATACCGGGTAGATCATTTAATAGAAGCATTCGCGGAAGAACAATCAGCAGCAGGCAATGAACAAGTAGCCAAAGATGTATTGGCATCCATGGATGCACTGATCGCCAAAGATGACTTTGCCGGATTAAAAAAACTCATCGAGGATAATAAAATAAAATGTGCTGTCAGCGGTACTGCCAACTGGACGGATATCCGCCAGTTCAACCTCATGTTCTCTACCGAATTTGGTTCCACCGCTTCAGCAGATGATGCGGATAACAAAGTGTATCTGCGACCCGAAACAGCACAGGGGATCTTCGTCAATTTTTTAAATGTGCAGAAAACAGGAAGAATGAAAATTCCTTTCGGTATCGCACAGATTGGTAAGGCATTCCGCAACGAGATCGTAGCCCGGCAATTCATTTTCCGTATGCGGGAATTTGAACAAATGGAAATGCAATTCTTCATCCGCCCCGGCACACAAAAAGAATGGTACGAACACTGGAAAGAAGAAAGATTAAAATGGCATTTAAGTTTGGGCACGGCCAAAGAAAAATATCGTTACCACGATCATATCAAACTGGCGCACTATGCAGACGCCGCCTGCGATATTGAATTTGAATTTCCCATCGGTTTCAAAGAAGTAGAAGGTATTCACTCCCGTACTGATTTCGATTTGAAGCAACACCAGGAATACAGCAAAAAGAAAATGCAATACTTCGACGCCGAAGTAGATGCTACAACTGGTATACCTTACGGTAATTATATTCCTTATGTTATCGAAACATCCATCGGCCTCGACAGGATGTTTTTATTGGTGATCAGTAATGCATACGAAGAGCAAGACCTCAGCACGCCTGAAAAACCGGACAACCGTGTTGTATTAAAATTCCCGCCAAAGCTCGCCCCGATGAAACTCGCCATTCTTCCATTAATGAAAAAAGATGGCCTGCCCGAAATCGCAAGAAAGATCATGGATGATTGCAAACCGCATTTCCGTTGTTTCTACGAAGAAAAAGACACCATCGGCAAGCGCTACCGCCGCATGGACGCCATCGGCACACCCTTTTGCGTAACCGTCGATCATCAAAGCAAAGAAGACAACACCGTCACCATCCGCTACAGGAATACGATGTTGCAGGAAAGAATACCAATAGAAAAAGTAAAGGAACTGGTGATGAATGCAATAAATAATTAAGGATAGAAACCCTGCTCGCTAATGTTGTAATGGCGGGGGTGAAAACTATTATTATTTTATTGAACCATGAAGCCACAAAGACACCATGAATCACAAAGAATAATCACTTCGTGCATCTTTGTGCCTTACAGTCTTTGTGGTTCTTAATTTTCAACATAACCCAAATTTGCCAATTTTTGGGTTACGTCATCCCAACATAACCCATTTCCCTACTATATTGGTGCATTAGACAGAGTATAAAAACTTTCTTGTAAGAAGAGTGATCCACCAATTAAACGCTGATCATATTCGTCTCATTCGCTTTAATTCGCCCAATTAGCGTCTAATAATTCGTGTAATTCGTGTTCTTAATTAGCGCTCATTAGTGTACTCATGAGCACCTGCATAAAATTAAACACCCCGCTCGCATGCGTCTGCCCCTTAAAAACATTCAGCGTCACATCAGCCCCCTTCTCCTTCATCGTATTGTACGCCTTTTCAGAATTAAAGATCGGCACATATTCATCCTTATCACCATGACAAAAAACAATCTTACTCTCCGGCTTCCAGTTCCAGAGATCATTATCAAGGATAGCGTTTTTCAAGGCCGTATCCCGGCCGGCTTTATAATTATCAAGGAATGTTTTAGTAAATAATAGCTGCGGGTCGCGGGGAATATCACCATCCTTGCCTTCGGCGATCGCCGTCGCCGCCGGTTCATTAAAATAATAAGTAAGCGGTTTATTAATATGGTACACCCGGTTATACGCCTGCAATATCCAGATATAGCTGCGGATATAAGTAAGCGGCCGTTCAGATTCCACCACGTAGTCCGCAAATCGGCTCGTATAATAAGGCCCCGCATTCAGCACGGTAGCCGTCGGGGTAAACTCACCTTTATGATCCTGCTCCAGCGATTGCACTGTTGCCAGCGTTACAGCGGCGCCCTCGCTCCACCCGCTGAAAAAATTCTTGCCCGACAACACGATATTATTTTTATCGCAAAACTCTTTCACCGCACGCAGCATATCAATCACCGTGCGGGCCACCACACGGTAAGCGCCATACGGGTGCTTTTCATTTTTGGTACTGCCATAGCCGGTATAGTCCGGCAGCACTACCAGGTAGCCCGTCGCCGAAAGCATTTTACCAATACCCAGTTCAAAACTATTGCCCAGGTAAGAAGGGGCGTTCTTCTCCTGCGCCGGGAACAGGGTACCGTGGTTATAGTTCAGCAGCGGCACAGGCCCTTTCACATCCGGCACCAGCACGGCGCCCGATGCCACCACCGGTTGATTATCCTCGTTCGTTGTATTATAAGTAATGCTGTAAGCGCTGTAACCATTTTTAATAGAAGCCGCCAGCGGGCCGTATGTTTTCTTCAGCTCCTCCGCGGTAAACTGGCCCTTCGCTTCGGCCGACACCAGCCATTTGTCTTTGATGTTCGGTACGCCGTCATTCGCCACTATCACCCCGGCCGACCGGCAGGAGAGGGTAAGCAACAATAAAAAAATAACCGTGTGTAATTTCATGCCTTTTCTTTTCAATAAACCTGCCAACAGCAGATCAGCTACCAGTAACAATATAAATTAAGGATTTGTTGGCGGTTCCTTGCAGAAAGTGCGAATAATTAACGGTTGCCCGCATACATACCGCGGCCCTGTTTATAGTTGGGGAAAAGAATATCATGCGCCGTTTCATACCCATGATCGGCCACCTGCTGGCTCATATATTCGTGCCTGCGCCTTTTATTCCTGCTTTTCCTGCGCTGGCTTGCATAAATCACGGCGCCTGCAATCGCAAGCAGGCCCACCGCGGCAATCACTTTTGTTGTGGCTTTCATTTGTTTTTTTCAAATAGAGGCAAACAAAGTGCCATTTTATTAATATTATTAACCCGGCTGCATTGCT
The DNA here is from genome assembly GCA_037200685.1 of Chitinophagaceae bacterium. Classification (GTDB taxonomy): domain Bacteria; phylum Bacteroidota; class Bacteroidia; order Chitinophagales; family Chitinophagaceae; genus JAJKIP01. The sequence continues at coordinate 775,415 of JBBCIG010000016.1, read as the reverse complement.
GTCTGGGCGAGGTAGAAGGATCATCGCCTGTGGTAAGTTTATCATGCCTGCCCCGACGAATGTCGTGGGAGCAAAGTCGAAGGATCGCACACTCTTTTGGGTTCTCTCCGCTACTCAACTATTAACTGCGTATAAGGTTAATCACCAACTTAATCATGATCTCTTTATCATCAGGATTACTTTGTGCTACCAACAAAGCGAGGGCCACCAATGCATTGTCATTTATTTTCAGTTCGCCTGATTTTTTAAACCTGTGTTTATTTTTTTCAAGGAACCAAACAAAAACAAAAGCGCCAATTCTTTTATTACCATCTGTGAAAGGATGGTTCTTGATAATAAAGTATAGCAAATGCGCTGCCTGCTCTTCAATGCTTTTGTACAGGTATTCACCAGCAAAAGTTTGAACAACAGAATTTAATACACTTTCAAAACCACGGTCTCTTTCATTGCCGAATAAACCTGATGCCTCTTTTTTATTTCTCAATTGTTTCTTCAGTTCGACAACCGCTTTTATCGCTTCCTTGTATTCTATTTCATACGTAATGTTTTCATTCAGTTTTGCGTCAGGGAGATTATTACTGTCAAACTGGTTTAAAAGAATAAAGCTGTGAGTGTAGTTAGTAATAATTTCCAGCAAGCCTTTTGTTTCTGTTGCGGTTAATTGTTCGGTATTGCCGGATTGTTGGATCAGCTTAAGAGTTTGCTGCAATTGCTCCCAGTTTTGTTCAGCTTGCTGCAAACGTTTTTCATTGAGGGTATAGCCTTTTACCAGATGGTCTTTTAACCGCTGGGTGGCCCATTGGCGGAACTGTGTACCTCGTTTAGATCTTACCCGATAGCCGACGGAGATAATAACATCGAGAGTAAAGACTGCAACCGGTTTGTCCGATTTAGCAATGTGCAAAAAATGCACATTGCTTTTTTTATCGAGTTCACCTTCTTTGAAGACATTGTTTATGTGCCTGGTTATCACAGTTCTATCCCTTCCAAAAAGTTTACTAATCTGGTGTTGGGTAAGCCAAACAGTGTCTTCATCAAACCTCACTTCAATTTCCGTCTGCTTATCCTTTGTTTGATATATCTCTACCTGGTTCATTGTTTAAAATTACCGAACTACCGGGGAAAACTCGGTAGTTGCTGTTGCTGCTTTCGAGCGGTCAAGAAATCCTTGACTGTTGATCACATTCTTGTGCAAATTTTGCACAAGTTTGTTTTTTTATCTAATTCTTAGGGTTTAAAAATATTATTCAGATGTTTTAATACTGATGTCCTGCCTGTAGAAAACAATTGCCAACTAATACTGTGTAAGCATACCGTATCCTCATCCAGCCTTACCTCCAGTTCCTGGCTACCATCTTTAGCTTTATAGATTAATATTTCACCTTGCGATTGCATAGTATAAAGATATGCACAAGCATTGTATGAAAATGTAGCGGGCAGAACAGTGCAAAAGGTATTGAATGACCTGGAAAGTTTATCCAGGTGCGCCAACAAAAAAACTTATGAATACGCTGATGAAGAAGTAAATAAAATGATGCGGGCACTACGTGAAAAAGTAATATCCAACTCATGATTTTTTTCTTAGCGTTAGCCCGGCTGTAGTACTACTATCATCGTCTGTTGCGTCGCACTCTTCAGCGTTCGGTAATTCTAGTGGGCATTTGCGAAATGGTTAATTGATTTTGGCTTGATAAGAATCGACAAATTATAAAGTTTTATATCTGCTAATTGAAATACTTCATCGCAGCCTCTCCAACCCATTTGGCCATATGAATAAGTACTGCATTTCCAATCAATTTGTAAGAACTTCTTTTATTTTCAAAATGAAAATCATCAGGAAATCCTTGCAATCTCGCATATTCCCTGATTGAAAATGGTCTAACACCATGTGTTGTGTTTGGATCTTTAACTAACCTTGTGCTTAGATCTTTTGCATAATGTGCTACGCATGTTGGAGCCATTGCGTTTAATAAATTGGGATCAACTATTATTGGCTTATCTCTGTATTTTCCATTGATTCTTTTAATGACATAAGCTGGCATTTCAACTATGGGATTTTTTTCCAGAATGTCTTTTAACCTTGGTCTATTTTTTATTTGACTTGGCGATTTTATCCAAAATTGTTTTCTTGTTCCGATTAAAATAAGTCTTTTCCTTTTTTGAGGTAACCAATTTGCTGCATCAACAGGACAAAAAATATTTATATAGTAGTCTGGTAATTTCGTCATTGCCTCCATTACAACTTTAAACTTTTTCATTCCCGGCACATTTTCTACAATATACATTTCTGGTTTTTCAATAGCTATATGTCTAAAAAAGTGAAGAAATAAGTCATCACCTGTTCGTGTTCCATGAATATCTGCAATAGGTGAATATTTTGTACACAGGTAAGTGCCAACAATAATATCAGTCAATGGTTGTTCTAAAACAGTTTTATCTTTTATATCAGCAGTTAATACGTCGTGGGCGAAATAATGGTTATTTCTTTTCATACAATTTGTTGCTTCCAGGTCTAGATCAAGAGATTGTATCATTTTTCTCCCCGCTTGCATAATTCCGATTTCCATTCCACACATCCTGAAAAATATCCTTTAGCTGTAGGTATGTACATACTTTATTGTTTAAAGTAAAATTGAAATTGAGAACGCAATTTTTATGTATACTATAGGACACAATATAATACTTGTTGATTAGCTCACATTTGCTTTTAAGACACGTTTTAGCAACCTGCGCCTAAAGTTCATTGAAGAAAAGTATAAGAATTAGAGATCGAAAAATAAAATTTATAAAAATTTGATTCCGATACTTTTCAAGTATTGAAATGTTGAATCGTAGTATTCAGATTTCCGTGTATGATCTTCAGTATTGCCTTCAGGAATAACAATTACCATTCCCTGTCTTGCTCTTGTTAGAAGAACTCTATAAGCATTTTTTAAGTATAGTTGCCTTTCCTCTTTATTAATTCTATTCCATTTATCGCCAACAAAAGAATAATGTTGCCAACCTTTTTCGGAATGTCTAAAATCCCCATCCCATGTAACACAAGCCCAATCAAGTTCTAAACCTTGAATTTGAAATTCTGTCGCAACATCTTCTAAATAATAGGAGGAACGTACATCTTCTTTCCCATCAAGGAACCAATGAATAGGGTCAATGGGGGATTTTACATCAATAGCATAAGGCTTTAAGCGTTGTGCTTGAGAAGAAACAACAATCCCATATCTCTCACTCCCACGGGCTTTTTCTTTTAGCCATTTTTTTGCTTTATTAATATCTCTCGTTAACACAAAAGGGTAGTTCTCTTTTATCAATGCGTAATTTTTTTTTGCTTCTTCAACATCTAAGTCTAAAATATTTTTTATGAGGAGCGAAAGGTTCTCCGCTCTAAAGGAACGAAGTGAAACAGATAAATGTAATGAAGGATTTGGAAAAACATATTTGTGTGTTTGTAGCATTTTAATTGATTCGCCGGCTGCATATTCACTATCAGTTATTCTGTCTGATATATACACTCGCCATTCTGGAAAGGATCGATTAAGAGACAAAATCCATTCACTAATTCCTGCCTCTCCTGTATTAATTTCTTGACCACCACCTACCAAACAAATAATTACCGCCCAATCTTGGTGGCGATCTAAACAAGAGATTAGAAATTCCGGTTCAGAAATGTTGAAGTTGGGCGTATTTTTTTTGCGCAACATAAAGTTCGCAGTTTGTGTATGGTTCCAAGCTCTTTGGGCCTCATCAAAAATTGTTACATGTTCAAATGGAGGTTGAGCGTCTCTTAAACTTTCATCGCGAAAATTATGTACATTTTGGATGAATAATTTTACTTCGCTCATTATTTCTCCTTTTCTAACTTTCTTACCTTGCTCCTTCTCTCTTTTGAACTTATCTCTTGTTAAAGCTTCTCTTAAGATTGCAACAAGTGGTCCATTGCCAGAAAGGAAGACACTTTTAATATCGGTGTTTTTATCCAAATGTTTAGTTGCTATATCAAGTCCAACTAAAGTCTTGCCAGCTCCGGGAACTCCGGTAACGAAGCAAATTGATTTTTCATTTTTAGCCTTTGAATTATAAATGATTTCTGATAGCGCTTCGCTTGTTTGACTTAGATTAATTGCAGATGCATCACTTCGGGAAATTTCAGAAACAGAATGGCCATTATATAGTGCCATTGCTGCTTCAATTATAGTTGGCGTAGGTGAATAACGACCAGCTTCCCAAGTTTCATAATTTATTTCCTCACCATCTGCAAATAGTAGAACATCTTTTATTACTTGACTTAACGTTATCACATTTGTTTTAATAGTAAGTAAAATATTATCCCTATGTGGTGTTGCTTGAATTAGCGGAATAATATTTTCAGATTCTGTTGCAATCAATATAGGTGCAATTAAATGATGATGACTTGTTTCGTGAAAGTTTTTAAGATCCAGGGCATAGTCTAAAACTTGATCAGTTGCGCTTGATAAAAAATCTTTTTCTCCAACTTTAAATTCTAAAATAAAAATCACATTTTTAATAAGAAGTACAACATCAATTCTTTTGCCCATACGAGGTATAGAATATTCGAAAAAAATATACCCTTGGTGAATTGTCAAAATATCTTTTAGGATTTTTATTTGTCGTAACCATGATTCCTTTTGAGTTGTTTCCAAAGAAAATTCATTGTTAAGTGCTAAAATCCCTAAAATTTGTTCAGCTGAATCTTGCTGAAATTTTGAGATAGGATTTGAATAGAAGCTTCTTTTCATTAGTGGATAAGATAGTATAAAAAAAATTACTAGTCTTCAGCTTGCGATTTAATCATCCATATGCTCATATTATAACTTCTTGTTGCCTTGTCATGCACATCTGCCATACCATAAAAATAACTCCAATCGAATTATTTCTACCAGTTCTCTTCTTCAAAAGGAAAATTCGTTGTGGCGCTAAATAAACCCGACCCGTCACGAACAATAATAGGGTCCGCTCCAGCGGTTTTCGCCTCCCCCGGCACAGCAGAAACACCGCCGCTGGTAGAGTTCGTTACTTCGGTTTATGTTTTCGCTCCTGCGGGAATAGAGTTAGCTCCTGCAGGAATAAAGTCAGCGCCTGCGGTTATAAACCTGCTTCCTGCAGAAATAAAGTAAGCTCCTGCAAGAATAGAGTTAGCTCCTGCAAAAATAGACCTGCCTCCTGCGGTTATAAAATTCGGCCTGCGGGAATAAAGTAAGCCCCTGCAAAAATAGAGTTGGCTCCTGCGGTTATACACCTTCTTCCTGCAAGTATAAAGTTGGCTCCTGCATTATTTGTTTTCGTGACTGGTCCGGTGGTGATGGCTGCCGCGCCAGTGATTTTCGTGACTGATCCAGTGATTGGAGCTATCGTTTTTGTGGTTCTTGGAACAGCAGTGATAAAACACTTCGCACGGAAGGTGGAAACACAAGTGCAACAACTACCAAAATGCTGAGTAAGGAAAAGAACGTTGAAGAGATGTCTAAAGACTTCGTAATAAGTTTAAAATTTGTAGTTATTTTGTATACATGTACACTCTTCAAAACATATTAGATATACTGCGTGAACATAAACCGGAGCTGCAACGAAAATACCCTGTCTCCAACCTGGTGTTTTTGGCTCTTACGCAAGAGGAGAGGCTACGGAAAAAAGTGATGTAGATGTAATGGTCGATTTTTCAGAACCAGTCGGCCTTGCTTTTGTTGACCTTGCTGATGAATTGGAACGTTTGCTGCGGATGAAGGTCGATCTCGTATCACGGGGAGGTATTAAGCCTAAATATTTTGCTGTTATCGAACCCGATCTTATTTATGTCTAATCGGGAAATACAATTATTATTAGAAGACATTCTCGAAGCCGCACAGAAAATTATTTCCTATACTGGCGGGATGAGTTTTGATGATTTTCTAAATGAGAATAAGACAATTGATGCGGTAGTAAGGAATTTTTGAAATTATAGGTGAAGCGGCGAAACATATTCCCGGAGATTTTAAATCAGATCACCCGGAAATTGAATGGCACCGGATTGTCGGTCTTCGTAACCGGATTATACATGAGTATTTTGGTATTGACTAAAAAACTGTTTGGAAAATAAAGAGGAAAATATTCCGGAATTAATTGATTTTATTCAACAGGCTTTGGATGATTTTAATAAATAATCTTACACTCCAAACTGCCGCAAGTGATGATCAAGGTGTTTCCACATCGCTTTACCCCATTGTTCAGAAGTGAATTTCCCAAAAACAGGATGAGGATAGAGGCCGGCGCCGGACGGGCCGAGTGTATAAAACTTAGTGACTAATTCAAGAAGGCCTTTCTTTTCTATTTCAAAATTCCGTTCATCTTTTATTTTAAAATTAGATGCGGTGGGCAGGCCTTGCCTCCATGGTTTGTCTTCGTATAGTTTCTTTTTAAACAAAGGGCCGATCAGGCTAAGGGGAAATAGTTTGGGTAACTTCCTGTTGGCAAGCGGTACTTTAAAAGCTTCTATGCAATGCGCCATCATTTGCGCTACATCCATTTTCCCCCATAACCGTTGCGTGGCGGGAGTGAGCTTGTTTAGCCGCTGCAGCGTTTCATCATACACTTCCTTTTCAAAAAGATTTTTTACCTGCATGAATTTTTAGGTTTCGTACTAAGATGTCCATCATTCGCATCTTCACACATCCGCAAATTATCCATACAATTCCTGGTGAATAGATTTCCTGTCATATCCCATGGCCTGTATGCGTTGCTTCGCTTCATCAATCATGTTCTTCCATCCGCATAGTAAAAAACTTGCCGGTTGTTTGTTGCAGCAAAGTTCTTCGTACAGCGCATGTACATAACCTTTATGCCCGTCCCATTCTTCACGGGAAAGGGTAGGATGATAATAAAAACCGGGCAGGTCTTTTGCAAGTTGAGCCAGTTCATCAAAGTATAAAAGGTCTTTTTTTGTGCGGCAACCAAAAAGAATATGAATGTCTTTATGAGGAGTGTTGTGCAATTTTATATGTTGTGCCATACTGCGGAAAGGGGCGATGCCTGTGCCGGTGCAAATAAGAAAAAGATCTTTTTGCAGATTTTCTTCATCAAGAGTGAATACGCCTTGTGCGCCGCGAAAAGTAATTTCAGTTCCAACAAAGGCGTTATTAAATAACCAGGTGGTACCGGCGCCGCCTTCTAATAACACGATGACTAATTCATACACGTTAGTGCCATCAGGCCAGCTGGCGATGGAATAACTTCTCCATCTTTTATTAGGCTTTTCGTGAATAGGAAGATCGAGTGTAACAAATTGACCAGGTATAAAATCAAAGCTTTCTACTTCGGGAACCTGGATAAAGTACCGTTTGGTATTGTAGGTTTCATCTTCAATACGGATGATTTTACCGGTTCGCCAGGGTTGAAGGGCCATTGCAGTCGTTTTATTTAATAGTCAATATGGGGCTATAATGTGCTGAAGTTACATAAGTTGCTGATACGGGCAAATGTTTTATCCACAAAAAAAATGAGTTGGCACAGTAGTTGGCGTTAGTAGGGTGCCTGCATCTTTCTCCGCTTTAAGACAGACGATAGCATGTTTCTGTTTATTCGGCACCAAACTTTCTGATGAGTCGTAACCAAAATTGAAAACAGGGACGCTATTAATTTTTATCATCAGTATAAATCTTTTGTTATGAAAAAGAATATAATATCATTTACAATTTTAGTAGCAGCATTTACGGGATTCGCTGCATTTGATAATTTTCCCAAAACAGCTATCAGTGGAAAAATAACTCCCGGGGACGGCGCCGTAATAGTTTGGGCGATCAATGGTAACGATACCATCCGTACACAGGTAAACGCAGGAAATTTTTCCATCGATGTAAAGCCCGGCACTTATAAATTGATCGTGGATGCGAAAGAGCCATTCAAAGATGTTCAACTGGAAAATCTTGAAGTAAAAAACGATCAAACACTTGATGTAGGAGAAATCATACTACAGCCTTAATCAATAAACAGGGCAGGATTACAGATAAAAGAAAATCCCACGAATTATTCGCGGGATTTTCTTTTTATAAAAATTGAATTATTATTCTACTGGACGATAACTACTTTTTGGATATACATTTTCTTGTCATGAATGATCCGCAGGTAATAAACTCCCGCTGACAAGTTAGGTTGTTCAACAAGTTTTGTAAGCTTGCCAATAAAGCCAGGGATGCTGGTATTGTACACCCGCTGGCCGGATGTACTCATTAAGGAAATATCCATATCCGCTTTTGTCCTTGTTTCCAGTTTAATCGTGAACTGACCTTTGGACGGATTCGGTGTAACAGTAAATGCTATTTCCGTAGGATCAACGTTTGGTACGGCGGTGATATTTACTGCAGTAGCGGCCGACTTAAGGGTGCAATTACTCGCATTAGTCACTTCAACTGTATAGCTTCCGGAGGCGACAGCCGTATAGGATTGATTAATGGCGGCGGGAATAGGTACATTATCCACGTACCATTGGTAAGCAAGCCCTGCTGAACTGGTCAATACATTTCCTGCAACAGTAATAGTGGGGGCCGCGGCGCTGGTGGCCGTTATGGCTGTTCTTGGAGAAGGGCATCCAATAGAAGGTTTTACGGCCAGGTTATACAGGTAGTAATAATAAGCCTGTGCGTTAGGAGATACCGTAACAACTGTATTTCCTGTCATTGTAATAACGCCGGGAATAGTATAAGGATAATTGGCGCCTGTAATAAGATTATTCCTGTAAATAGAAGATCCGTCTGCATATTCAATTGCCAGGATATAATTAGCGGCATCAGGTATATCTATTCCCAGGTTATATATAGCTCCGGGATCTGAAGGGTCGTTTATCTGGGTCGTTAATGGCGGAGGTGTTGGTGCGGAAGCCGTAACATTCAGCGTTTTTGAAGAGATAGCATAGTAATTATATGATCCGTCCGTTTCATTGAAGTTTACTACTTCTCTTAAATTAAAAATAATTTTTCCGGGATGCCCTATGTACAACCTCGCAGTTTTTAATGTGGTCGGTATAGAGGTAGTAAATCGTATACCTGGCCCGAAGTTGTTTCCATAGCTTCCGTCGGCGAATGTCAGTTTAGTTTCAGGTCCTAGTTTTTTATTTACTTCTCCGGAGCTGAGATAATAAGTGCTTTGAATAGTAGAAGTGGTAGTCGGGCTGCCGCTGGCCAGCGGTGTAGTTGCTGACGCGGAACCATACCAGTTAAAAGGATTTAATGCTGAAGAAGTAGCAGTTAAAGTAACCGTAGTTCCGCACACATTGGCTGTGCCTGTTGGTGCCGGCGCATTCGCTCCTGTTGTAATACTACTTACCAATTGATTATTTGTTGCTACCTGGTCGCCGGATACCGCAGCAGTTGCCGTAAAACTATAGGCGGTGTTCGCTGCCATTACAAAAGGAGTTTGCAGTGTATATTCGACATCAGCTCCCGCAGGAATAGTACCACTAAATGTTCCGTTTAATGTAGCAACCGTAGTTGCTCCTTGTTTTACAATTACGGATACGGGCACATTACTTATAGAAGTAGTACCTATGTTTTTAATACGCACAGCTGCATATTGCTCTCCTGTTCCACATTCACCTGCAAGAGGTGATGTTAATTCAGAAATGCCCGCATCAACCGCAGGGCTGGAGACGAATATCCTGTAATCCTGTGTCTCCCCTTTAGCATAAGTACCACATGGACTGATTGCCGCAGCGCTATTTGTTTCCTGCATTACCACCCGAAGGATAGCATATTGGCCGGGTGCCAAACCAGCAGGAATGGTAATATTTAAGTTAGTGATATCTCCGTTTCCATTTACAACTCCGCTTGTTCCAACATTTTCACCTGCATCGGTGAAGTCGCCATCATTATTTGCATCAATATAAACCTTGGCCATTTTATCAACCGATGTTGCATCACAACTATTTAATCGTATGAAGAATGGTAATGTTTGATTGGGCTGTACGGTTGCGGTCAGGCTTTTAAAGTTGCTGTAGTCTTTACAGCCTGCTGTGTTTTTATTTTGAACATTACTGAAAGAAATACTGTCAATTCTTGCGCCGGCAGTGCTCGTTGGTCCGGAAGTGCAGTAAGTCTGGCTGCCAACGCCGCTCACGATAAGAGAGTATGCCTGTGAGCCTCTTTCCAATGTGCCTTTATGCGATATTTCGATAGTATACGTATCTCCGGGTACCACATCCGTTAGTTCTACTTTTTCTATGTTGTCAATTGTATTATCCCCGGTTGTTGCATTATTTGCCGGATTAGCCGGGTCTAGTCTCCATGGCCTGTAAATCGTAGCGCCTTTCTTTATAACGATATCGAGATCATTGACTAATTTTTTTGTGTGGTTATTTAAGGCAGTAGCTTCCGGTTCAACGGGGGCTTTGGGATCAGTCCAGGAAATAGTCGCTTTGATGGTGCCATTACCAGAAGCAATAACAGGAATAGATAGAGTACCGCTATTATTCAATACATTTTCCTGTATTAGATGAGTGGTGTTATTAGCCGTTATAACTGCTGCTGCTTTTTTCATGTTCAATAATCCCCATCCATATTGGTAATCGGGGCCCGCTGCCGGGCCTGCTTCATCTGCGGTATGAATAGCTAATCCTTTTAAAGTAGCAGCACGCATGAAAGTGCCGCCATGCAATTGAGAATAATATTCCTGTAACAGCAATAATGATCCCGAAGCGTTAGGTGTAGACATCGAAGTCCCTTGTTGAATAGAATATTCGTTATCCCCGCCACCCCAGCTTGATAATACATTTATTCCATCAGCGACCACGTCAGGTTTGATACGGCCGTCATCGGTAGGTCCCCAACTGCTGAAATCTGAAAGGACTACATCTGTGGAGCGACTGTAACCGCTACTGATCGGGTTGACGGCGCCAATAGTTAGAATATTTTTTGCAGTACCATAAGAGGATACAATATCGTATCCATCGTTGCTACTGATTCCGTCAGGGCGGTTCCCCGCTGCGGTCATTGCTCATTGCTCCCGATGAATTATAGCGCCAATAAGGTTGGCCTACAGCCGGGCCGTTTACACTCCTGTTATTACCTGCGGATTTTACAATAAGATAATTGGGCGCATTATAAGCGATGGAATCAAAAAGTTGTGCCCTGCTATCATAATAGCCAAACCTGTAATCTTCGTTCTCATCAAATCTACCCCAGAATTCCCACCGGTTACTTTGGCTGGGATTCTGATACCAACCTGAGATAGCGCCGTAAGAGTGATTGGAAACAAGAAGACCCGCTGCTCCGGCCGCCATCATTTCAGACACATCACCTGTCTGATCATAACTCGCTAATTCCTGCATCCCATAGCTCATGCCTTTTGCAAGGGGGTTTACCCCACTTGCTATTAATGTTCCGGCGACATGCGTGGCATGGTCCGAAATAACAGTACCGTTATCTTTTTGAACCAGTCTGCCTCCAAACTCCACGTGTGTACTGCGGGGTATTCCGCCTACTTCCCAAATTCCCAGCTTGCCTTTTACATTATTGGAAGATCCGCTAAGGTTCAATCCTGTACTTCCACCGGGCCATAATGCACTGGTCCCGATCGTAGCAGCTGCGATTATATTATTATCTGTTGCCACATACACAGGCAGTCCAAGTCCGTCAATATCAACAAGGTTAGCTATAAAGCCATTTTTCCCTTTTAGAGTAAGTGGCCAGCCTTTTTGCCTGGCGATAATTTCTATTCGTTGCGCAAGGTTTCTTTCTTTCGTTGCATGCTGAATAGAAGCTTGCTTCAACAGCTCCGTATTGGTTTTGGTTTGGGCTGATACGATACCGGAAAACAACAGGGTGGCGGACACTAAAAACAGGTGGAGTATAAATTTTCTCATTGAGTCTTAATTATTGCTAAAAGGAGTGATTCAAAAAAACATTCTAAATTACATTATTTAAAGCTAAAATACACAACGGAATACAACTAAAACTAGTTGCTCCGCCCTCATAAAGATATGTATATGAAAACATTATTATTTTCTCCCGTTTTATCCATTTTCATGCTTGCATTTTTTAGTGGCCAGAAAGATATGAATTGCGGACATTCCGGTATAAAAGGCCAGGTCTATGTTATCTCCGGCAACCAGATGCCCTCTCCCGATGCACCACCCCCCGCCCCAAAGGGAATGAAAACAACGCTATATGTATATGAGCTGACAAATACCAGCCAGGTCAGCCGAAATGGGTCTTCGGCTTTTTATAAAGATGTTTCGACTAAGCTTGTTAAAGAACTGGCGACAAAAGAAGATGGTTCTTTTAGTATCAAACTGAAGCCCGGCACCTATTCACTGTTTGTAAAAAAAGGCGACCTGTTTTATTCTAATCTTTTCGACGGACAAAACAATATTCACCCGGTCGAAGTGAAAAAAGGAAAAATGACCGAAGAAAAATTCCGGGTAGATTACGAAGCGGTCTATTAATGTGGCTTGATTATTTGCCCGTCTGCATTACTACTATCATCTTCGTTGCGTCGCACTCTTGTGCTGCATGAATTCTATTCAGCATTATGGCAGCACCCCGATGAATATCGGCGGTACGTTCTGTTCGCTATTCAGCATTTGTTGAAAGACCCCGATGTTGTTGGGGCGTCGCTCCCGATAGCTATACGGACTTCATCCCTGCCTGCCGGCAGGCAGGTTCCTGTTCTCTATTCAGCGTGTATTGAAAAAACTCTTTTTCTCCGCGATCTCTGTGCGATGTTTATTTTATTACATTTGCACCGCGGAAAGTATGAGTCAAGATTTGTTGCAGCAGTATCAGAACACCCCCCGCCTTTTTCAATTGGCGGAGAGGATTTCTTTGCCCACCACCGTCAGCGAACCCGGTTCGCCTTCTCAAAAAATCTATCTTAAAAATCTTTACGGAAGTTCCTCGCAGTTTGTTGCCGGAGCCGCTTTTTTACATCCTTCCTGTTCGCAGTTGAACCACATCATTATATTGAATGATGCGGAAGAAGCCGCCTATTTTCATAATACATTAGAAAACCTCACGGGTGCGCTGGATATTTTTTATTTCCCCGATTCCTTCAAAAACCGGAAAAATTACCGGCTGCTCAATTCGTCACATGTAATGCTGCGGACGGAAGCATTAACCAAAATTGCAGCCGGCGGTAACAAAAAAATATTGGTTACTTATCCCGAAGCGCTTTTTGAAAAATGCGTACTACCCTCTGCGCTTTCTTCCAATATCATTCATATCAAGTCTGGCGATACGCTGAATGTTGAGCAATTATTGTTGAGATTGTCAGGCTATGGTTTTGAAAGAACAGATTTTGTATATGAGCCGGGACAATCGCTATTCGCGGCGGCATACTGGATATTTAATTCTTTTGGCAACGATAAACCTTATCGTATCGAACTGTTCGGGAATGATATAGATTCTATCCGTATTGTTGATCCGGAGACACAGCTAAGTGAAAGAAAATTATTGCAGGTTAGCATCATTCCAATGGTAGATACGCAATTTGATGACGAAGACAAAGTTTCATTATTTGATTTCTTACCTGCCAATACAGTTGTATGGCTACAGGATTATGATGTTTGTAAGGAACGGTTGATGGATTGTGAAGACGATATGCATGCTTTTCTGCGCTTACAGGAAGAATTAAGGGAACAGGGAATAAAGGTGCAAGGCGCAAGGCACAAAATGCAAAATGCGGAGGATGATGACAAACTGGTTAAGAAAGATGTACGCGCAGTTGATTTTATCACGGCTGCTGACTTGGAAGAAAAAATTTTTCTCAGGCATGTGATCGCCTTTGGATATAATACTGTTTTTCCGAGCCAGGATTCAATATTCACTATTGATTTTTCTACAAAAGAACAACCTGCCTTCAACCGGCAATTCGATCTTTTAATAAAAGATTTAAAGACCTGGGAGGCCAAAGGCTTTCAATTGTATTTGTTTGCTGAAAATCCAAGCAACTGGAGAGGTTGCAGACGATTTTGATGATCTTAAAGCTGAACTTGTTTTTAATCCAATCGCGGTTTCCATTCACGAAGGGTTTATTGATGAAGATGTAAAATTGTTTGCTACACCGATCACAGGTATTTCAGCGCTATCATAAATACAAAGTAAAGCAGGCGTATAATAAAAGTAAAGCGCTGACTTTACGGACACTTCGTGAATTACAGCCGGGAGATTATGTGACGCATATTGATCACGGAGTCGGCGTATACAGTGGCTTGCAAAAACTGGAAAGCGAACGGGAAAATGCAGGACGCCATTCGCATTATTTACAAAGACAGTGATATTTTATATGTAAATATTAATTCGCTTCATAAGGTAGCGAAGTACACCGGTAAGGAAGGTAGTGTTCCAAAAATTAATAAACTCGGCAGTGATGTATGGAATAAATTAAAAGAGAAGACAAAGGTAAAAGTTAAGGAGATCGCATTTGACCTGATCAAGCTTTATGCGCAAAGAAAAGCGCAGCAGGGCTTTGCCCATTCACCGGATAATTATATGCAAACAGAGCTGGAAGCTTCGTTTATTTATGAGGATACACCTGACCAGAGCAAAGCATCAGCGGATGTAAAAAAAGATATGGAATCCCCATCGCCGATGGACCGTTTGGTTTGCGGGGATGTTGGTTTTGGAAAAACAGAAATAGCTATAAGGGCCGCATTCAAAACTTGTGTTGACGGAAAGCAGGCTGCTATTCTTGTTCCAACAACGATCCTTGCTTTTCAGCATTATCAAACATTCAGTGACCGGCTAAAAGATTTTCCTGTCACCGTTGATTATATCAACCGCTTTAAATCAGCGAAAGAGAAAAAAGAAACAATGCAGCGAGTGGCCGAAGGGAAAGTGGATATTTTGATTGGCACACATGGTATCCTCGGGAAAGAAGTAAAGTTTAAAGACCTTGGCTTGTTGGTAGTGGATGAAGAACAAAAATTTGGCGTAGGTCATAAAGAAAAAATAAAAACACTTCGCACGACGGTTGATTGTTTAACATTAACCGCTACGCCAATACCACGTACGCTACAATTTTCTTTGATGGGAGCAAGGGACCTCAGCATCATCAATACGCCACCACCTAACCGCCAGCCGATACAAACAGAAGTACAGGTGTACAATGAAGATTTTATCCGTGATGCGATTTATTATGAAACAGAAAGAGGCGGACAGGTTTTCTTTATTTATAACCGGGTAAGTGGCTTGCCGGAAATGGCAACTATCATACAAGGTTTGTGCCCTGATCTCAGTATTAGCTATGCGCATGGGCAAATGGAAGGACATACACTCGAACAAAAAATTCTTGATTTTATTGATAGAAAGTATGACGTATTGGTTTGTACCAACATTGTCGAAAGTGGTGTAGACATATCCAATGTAAATACGATCATTGTAAATAACGCTCATCAATTTGGTTTGAGTGATTTGCACCAGTTGCGGGGAAGAGTAGGCAGAAGCAACCGAAAAGCGTTTTGTTATTTATTAGCGCCACCTATAAGTACTTTGCCTGCTGATTCACGAAAAAGATTACAGACATTAGAACAGCATAGTGATTTAGGAAGCGGTTTTCAAATTGCCATGCGTGACCTTGATATCAGGGGCGCCGGTAATTTATTAGGTGGCGAACAAAGCGGCTTTATGGCGGAAATAGGATTTGAAATGTACCAGAAAGTGCTGGATGAAGCGATCAAAGAATTGAAGCGGACTGAATTCAAAGAATTGTTTAAAGACGAGATCGCCAAACAAGATGATTTTGTGCAGGATTGCACGATTGATACTGATCTTGAAATATTGATACCGGATGATTACGTGGAAAGCATTACGGAAAGGCTTTCGTTATACCAGCGTCTTGATACTTGCGAGACGGAAGAAGATCTTGAAATGATGCGACAGGAATTAGTTGATCGTTTTGGTACTATTCCTCAACAAGTGACTGACCTTTTTATCACGATCCGTTGCCGCAAGCTGGCTGTTGAACTTGGCTTTGAAAAAATGTCGCTCAAGAGTAATGTCTTACGGTGTTATTTTATCAATCGTCCTGATTCGCCCTATTTTGAATCGGAACTTTTTAATAGCATCCTTTTATATCTTCAAACTGGAACCAATAAGGCAAAACTGAAGCAGGTAGGCAAACTATTCATGCTGGTAGCACAGCCTGTGAATAGTATGGATGAAATGCACCAGTTCCTTCAAACAATGCACAGACATACACATTCTAAGGCAACAATCTCAGCCTGATAACGTTATAGCGTATATTCCGGGATTGGCATTTCCGATTATTTGTTTTATTTTTAATGTCCATTCAAGTCCACTATGAAGTTCCATCCAATCCCTTTGATAGCCAGTATGCTATTGGTTTATTCTCTTTCGGGCAGGTTCAGAGAACGCTGTTGAAGAAGATGCAAAGTATCGCTTATCTTTAAAAAGCGGTTCATTTATCCCCAAAAAAAATATTGCTGAAGCGAGGATTAACGGAGTTAATCAAAAAGCCATCCGTTCAAACGGCAAATATTTTGTCATTATCCAGTTTGATACTATTCCCGGCGAAAAAGAAAAGGCGCAATTAAAACAAGCGGGTGTTGAATTACTCGATTATATTCCAGGCACCGCCTATACAGCAACAATTAGAGGTTCTCTATCTTCTTCTCTTTTAAAGCAAATTAATGCAAGGGCTGTTATTGAATTAAGCCCTGAACAAAAAATGGAACCTTCCCTTGTCGATGGAACTTTTCCATCGTGGACTGTGAAGACTGCGGGCACCGTTGATGTTTGGATAAATTTTCCAGCATCATTTTCTTTTGAAGATGTAAGTAATGAATTGCAAGCAAAAAATATTGATGTGATTGCTACCACATGGAAGGAATATCGCATTATTGGTCTTCGTATTGCCAGTGCCCGGTTGCGTGAACTTGCTTCTTTTCCATTTATTGAGTACATAGAACCGGCGCCAAAAGAAGATGAACCAGTTAATAATAAAAGTACGGTGAATGCCCGTGCTACTATTTTACAATCCTCATTGCCCGGGCAAAGAAATCTTTTAGGACAGGGAATAACAATTGGTATTGGTGATGATTCAAATCCGCTAAATCATATTGACTTTACGGGACGTTTAATAAACAGGGCGCCCATACCGGGGGGATTTCATGGAGTGCATGTAATAGGAACGACTGCCGGGGCGGGTATTATAGACGAAAGATTTAGTGGCTACGCACCGAAAGCGACTATTGTATCGCAGGCTTTTTCTAATATTCTTGCTTATGCACCTGCTTATGTACAGGATTTCAATATGGTTATCACGAATAATTCTTATGGAAATGTTGTGAATGACTGCGCCAGTTTTGGAGTCTATGATTTGTATTCACGTGTGATGGATCAGCAAATGCTCAGGATGCCGAATCTCCAGCATGTGTTTGCAGCGGGTAATAGCGGCGGCTATAATTGTTCACCCTATTTAGCAGGATTCAGTAATGTGTTGGGAGGTTATCAAACGGCAAAGAATACCATAAGCGTCGGGAATACTTCTGAACTTGGTGTTATAGCTGCTGGTTCAAGTAAAGGACCGGTAAGAGATGGCCGTATAAAGCCGGAAATAAGTGCGCAAGGATCAAGAGTGATGTCCACTTATCCGGGTAATGGTTATATTCTTAATAGTGGTACAAGCATGTCCTCACCAGCAGTAGCAGGTGGCCTGGGATTGTTATACCAACGTTATAAACAATTGCATAGCGGCAATAACCCAAGAAATGGATTGATGAAAGCCTTGCTTTGCAACGGAGCTACTGATATGGGTAACCCGGGACCTGATTATAGTTATGGATTTGGATGGATGAACCTGCTTCGCTCAGTGAAAATGATTGAGAATAATAATTATTATACCAGCTCTGTCAATCTCAATGCGACCAATACACATACGGTTACTATTCCTTCCGGTATCGCCCAATTAAAAGTAATGCTCTATTGGAATGACTCCGCCGCCGCTGTATTAGCCAGCCGTGCATTGGTAAACGATCTTGATTTGCAAGTGACGGGTCCGTCAGCCACGGTTTATTATCCGCAATTACTAGATACTACTCCTGTTAATGTAAATAATGTTGCTACAACAGGACCTGATCATATCAATAATATAGAGCAAGTAGTTGTTAATAACCCCGGCGCTGGTACCTATACTTTTTCAGTAAAAGGAACAACGATTCCGTTCGCTAGTCAATACGAATATTTTTTAGTATACGATACAATACCTGTTTCCGCAACATTAACTTACCCGGCGGGCGGGGAACATTTGCAGGCCACTGATTCTATTTATATCAGCTGGGACGCTTATGGCAATACTTCGAATGATTTTAAAATACAGTATTCTTTAGACAATGGCGCTAGCTGGATAGATATTAATACAAGCGTTGCAGCTAATCTTCGCCAGTTAAAATGGTTTGCTCCATCAGTTACAACTAACCAGGCGAAGGTGAAATTGATTCATAATGGTACAGGGATCGAAAGTACCAGCGCTGCATTTACAATAGTGGGTGTGCCTGCTATTTCATTGTCGCCGGTACAATGCGAAGGGTATATTTCATTGAACTGGCCGGCAGTGGCAGGAGCAACCGATTACGAAGTAATGATGTTAAGAGGTGACGAGATGGTGTCAATGGGTACAACGGTATCAACAATGTATACGATCAGTGGCTTATCAAAAGATTCTTTATATTTTGTTTCCGTTCGGGCAAGAGTGAATGGTAGCCCCGGCAGAAGGGCAACAGCTATCTCCCGCCAACCGAATAACGGCACTTGCACAGGAACTATTTCAGACAATGATTTGAAAGTAGATGCGATTATTTCTCCCGCATCATCAGGAAGAAAATTTACATCAACGGAATTGTCTAATAATATTTCCATTACTATCCGGTTAAAAAACCTTGATGACGTTGCAACAAGTGGTAATATTCCAGTCGCTTATAAAATAGGAACCAATCCTGCGGTGAATGAAATAATAACCGCACCGAATATTGGGGCAGGTGCTACATACAATTATACATTCACAGTTCCTGTTGATATGTCTTCTGTAGGCTCCTATAATTTGCAAGCAAGTGTATCGTATCCTGGTGATCCGGTTACAACTAATGATACATTAAGGAAGACATTTAAACAGTTAGATAATACAGTAATCAATCTTACTACTGACTTTCTTGATAATTTTGAAGCGGCGCCTGAACAATCATTTACTGTTTTATCCCAAATGGGATTGGAAGGATTAGACCGGTATGATTTTGTAACAAATACGATATATGGCCGGATACGTTCTTTCGTAAACAGTGGCATCGCTTATTCAGGAAGTAAAGCATTAACATTGGATGCAGACCGGTACAATGCAGGCGGAACAACGGATTCGTTAAAAGGTACATTTAACCTGGGTAGTTATAATGCAAATACCGATGATATCCGCCTCGATTTTATGTTCAAACATCACGCACAATTGCCTAACCCTGCTAATAAAGTTTGGATTCGTGGCGATGATCAGAAACCCTGGATATTGGTATATGATCTTTACGCCAACCAGGATGATCATGGTGTATTTAAAAAATCTCCGAGTATTGAATTAGGTGATCTGCTGCTCGCCAATTCCCAAAACTTCAGCTCCAGTTTCCAGGTGCGCTGGGGACAATGGGGGCAAATACTCACTGCTGATAATGATAATGCAGCTGGTTATACGTTCGACGATATTCATTTGTATAAAGCAATTAATGATATACAAATGGTGAGCATTGATACGCCGATAGTCGCCAGTTGCGGATTGCAGGGTAATGTTCCTGTTCGTATTACTGTTCGAAACAGCGCCAATAGTATTATTTCAAATATTCCTGTATCATTTAAAGTAGATAATACAGCTACTGTTACTGAAACAATTGCTTCTATTCCGGCTAATACTTCTGTCACCTATACATTTACTGCTACTACCAGCAACTTGTCTGCAGAAGGAAGCCATACAGTAAAAGTATGGGCGGATTTACCATCTGATAATTACAGGAAGAATGATACGGCGACAACTGTTTTATATAATTCGCCAATCATCTCCACGTTCCCTTATTTACAGAACTTTGAATCAGGCGCAGGTTCATGGTTCACCAATGGCAAGAACAGTTCATGGGAATATGGTACTCCAACTTCTCAAAAAATAAATCGGGCTGCTAATGGCAGCAAAGCATGGAAAACAAGATTGTCCGGTAGTTATAACGACAATGAAATGTCTTATCTCTATTCTCCTTGTTTTAATTTATCAGGATTAACTAATCCCACATTGAGCTTAAGTGTTGCTCTTGACTTAGAAGATTGTGGCAGCACCTTATGTGATGCGGCATATGTTGAGTATTCTGTTAATGGCCTTACATGGACTAAGTTGGGAACAAACGGTGCCGGCACCAATTGGTATAATAAAAATTACAGCGGAGCTCATTTATGGAGTGTACAGAATTATACCCGCTGGCATGTGGCGACTATTCCTTTGCCAACAGGCGGTAGTCGTATGCAATTACGTTTCGTAATGTCTTCCGATCCTTATACAAGTTTTGAAGGTATTGCCGTAGATGATATTCATATCTATGATAACACCATGGGAATTTATGATGGTGTAACAATGGTATCACCGGTTTCTCAGCCTGTTTCAGGGTCTAACTGGATCAATTTCACATCAGGTGGAAAGTTAATCGCTGCTGTTCAACCTAATAATCAGAACATGGGCGCTACAGATGTGCAGGCATATATTAATAGCGGCGCAGTAAGAACAGATCTCAACCAATATTATCACAATCGCAATATCACCATCAAACCTGCGATTACGAATTTGACAGACTCCGCATCAGTTCGTTTTTACTTCCTGGACACAGAAAGTGAAAGCCTGATCAATGCGACAGGTTGCGCTGGTTGTTCAAAACCCGGTACTGCTTATGAATTAGGTATTCCTAAATACGGCGACATCAATGATGCTGTTGAAAATGGAACGATTGCTGATAATACAAAAGGTATCTGGTCTTTCATTAGTGCAGCGCAAGCGGTAAAGGTTCCTTTTGATAAAGGTTATTATGCGGAATTTAAAGTGAAGAATTTTTCAGAGTTCTGGTTAAAGAAAGAAGCGTTTAACAGGGTTACACCGCCGCTAACACAAGTCATTAATTTCACAGCAGCAAAACAATCCAACGATGTATTGGTGCAATGGACAGTTTCGATCGCCGGGTATGCTGATAAATTTGAAATTGAAGTGGCGAAAGGCAACGCCCAATACCAGTTGAATAATTTTTCAAAAATAGGAGAGGCAACCAGTACAGGAATTGCACTACAACAATATCAATATACGGATATCGA
Source organism: Chitinophagaceae bacterium (assembly GCA_037200685.1). Classification (GTDB taxonomy): domain Bacteria; phylum Bacteroidota; class Bacteroidia; order Chitinophagales; family Chitinophagaceae; genus JAJKIP01. The sequence goes on along the minus strand of JBBCIG010000016.1, from coordinate 754,098 downwards.
GAATAATAAATCAGGCGTTAGATATTATCGCCTGAAGATCATCAACAGCGACGGCACTTTCTTTTATTCCGAAGTAAAAGCGGTAGTCTTCTCTGATGAGTTAACATGGCAGGTATACCCGAACCCTTCATCCGGTATTTTCAATCTGGTGTATCAAAAAAACGAAGGTGAACCTATTGCCATTAAAGTTTATGACGTCTATGGCCGAATGATAAAACAATTGAATTTTGCCGGCAATGGCTTTGTGCAAAAATCACAGATTGATTTAAGCAACCCGCAGTTTGGTTCAGGAATGTACATGGTAGAAGTAACTACAGCGGAAAAAAAGCAGGTATTCAAATTACTTAAACAATAATCCCTACGTAAATTTTCTATATCAGGGCCTCTGTCGGAGGCCTTGATTGCTTTGGTAAGGTTCTTGCATTTAGGAATTACCCGCGGAAATCCGTCCAGTATCATGAAAAGAAAACTATACCACCTGGCTGTTCTTATATCCCTGCATTTTTTTTCACATGCACAGCCTTGCACTATTCCCACTTCATTTTTTCCCGACGATACAATTGTTGTTTGCTCCGGTAGTAGTTATACATTAACTGCACCAACCATTTCCGGCGATTATCTTTGGTCAACAACCCAAACTGCAAATCCCGTTAGTATTAATGCAGATGGAAAATACTGGCTGGAAATTAATGATGGTGCTTGCAGGGTATCAGACACAATTGTCGTTTTATTCAATTCATTTTTATTATCACCGAAAATAACTGACCTGAAATTATGCAAAGGACAGAGCGCAAGACCTTTGCCGGTCACGGGTCAAAATTTATTATGGTATAAAGACCCGCTCGGCGGTACAGGCAGCACCGTATTGCCCGTTCCCTCAACAGCCGATACAGGAAGAATGACCTACTGGTTTTCACAAACGATAAGGGGTTGCGAAAGTCCGCGGTTGCCCATGCTCGTGAAAGTAATAGATAAGCCAAAGTTTGAACTCGGCGATCCGTTTATTATTCCATGCAATACATTAGGAATTGTTTTACAGGTAGTAGCCGATGGCGAATCCGAGTACACCTGGAGCAATGGCAGTAATGATATTTCAATGATAGCGGAAAAGCGTGGACAATATTCTTTATATGCGCAAAATATGTGTGGCAATTATCGTGATACGGCAGTGGCTGTGGAATGTGAAGATAAATGCGTACAGTTTCCCACAGCGTTTACGCCAAACGGAGATGGAAAAAATGATCTCTACCAGGCGGCGACTTTCTGTCCGGTTCCAAAATACAAATTGGTCATCTACAACCGCAACGGCGAACTTGTTTACAAAACATCCGATCCCAAAAGTGGGTGGAACGGTTATTACAATGGCAAGCTCCAACCCAACGGCGCTTATATTTATTATACAGAGTTTTTTGACTTTGTATTAAAAAATGATTTTACGGAGAAAGGAACTTTTGTTTTGATGAAATAAAAGAATAATTATTTAGCCAGCGACATTGCTACTATCGTCTTCGTTGCGTCGCACTCTTCATCTTCCTGTTCTCTATTTAGCATATTAGAATATACTTCATTGTCTTTTGCTGTTGCAAATTGAATAGTGCGTTCTTTCTTTACTCCTTTTCTCTTTTCCCTCTTAGTTAATAAATAACAAAAGCCCGGAACTCCCGGGCCTTATTATCAAAGTCTTTTTATTCTTCAATCCCTTAACGCATAAACCCTTTAATCAAATCCATCAATCCGCCACCGCCACCACTATTCTGCTCTTCCTGGTTCTGCTGCGCACCGCTGGTTACCTGGCTGATGATATCCTGCAGGTCGAAACCTTTATTGCTGCTTTCATTGCTTCCTTTATTGCCGGTGAATTGCTCCAGCAAACCCTGGAAATCAAATCCGCCACCTGATCCGCCTGTTGCGACTTTACCACCCGTCAGCGAGCCAATAAGATCATTCAGGTCAAACGCATCATTTTCCGGGGCGTTGCTATTGGTGCGGCTCACGAGATTATTCAACACATTCGGTATAAGATTATTCGCCACGCTGCTGGCGGAAGAAGCATTCATCTTATACTTACTTTACCAGCTTGTTTATGAAATAACCGATCATCATCGTCACCATAGGATTTTTTAATAAACCGCCGATGCCGGAACTTTTGCTGTCAGTGTTACCACCACCGCCACCACCACCTTTAAAAAGGTCGATGATGTTTTGAAGACCACCGCCCGCCATCACATTTTGAAAACCGCTGGCGATTGTTTTAGTAGCATCGGCTACTACTTCCTGGTTGTATTCATTGGGTACTTTGGGGTCATTGATTACGGCTTGCTGGCCCACTTCCTGTGTAACTTTTAATATCTGGTCAATCATTGTGTTTGATTTTAAAATGATACTGGTTGATTTTTTATTTCGGTAAATTTTATTTTCAAAAAAAAGTGCAACCTGCCGGCCGCACTTTCAAATCATTTGCGAATATACCATTTATGCTTCTGGTGTAAGGTATTGTGCATAAGCATATCCTTCTTCTCCATCTTTTGTTCTTACCAGCCACCACATATCATTGCTGCGGCTTACAACAGTTACTGATTCGTTATGTGCGGCCTTTCCTACAACAGGTTGATCGGTACCCGGTCCTTTACGAATATTAAGGTTCGATTTTTCTGTCGTCACTTTTGCTTTTGTTACCGGTGCGGCTTCTGATACTTTTACGTTCATCACCAGGTCGCCGGAAAGAAAATTGGGGTCCAGTTTATCATACACATTCCACAACGTATCTTTTGTTTGTCCGTTCGGCGCTTCGCCATCAATGTACATTACGCCATCTTTCTCGCGGACGTTAAGGTCTCTTACCCCGCTTGTAGTAGCGGTATTCACCAGCTCCTGGTATTTTTCTTGCAATGTCATTCGATTAGTTTTTATAGGTTTACTTGATAGTTAATTTGCTAAGGTCATATCCTTTCGACATCATTTTGTCTAATGTTGGTTTCAGCATCACCCATTTCGCTTTGCTGATTTCGCCGGTTAAAACAATCTTACCATCTCTTACAGCATATTGAACACCGGGTTGGTCTTTCAATGCATCGGCAAGGCCTTTTGATAACACCATATCGTCGCTATTTACAACAACAACAGGCGGTGGCGCAGGTGCGACGGTGCAATAATTTACTACGGACTTTACACCTTTTACAGCAGCGGCCACTTCTGCGCACTTCGCTTTACACAGTTCATCTTTACATTCACCGGAAATAGTAGCAACGCCATCTTTTACATCTACCCTCGTATTGGCAGACATAGGATTCATTCTTAATGCAGTTTCAATAGATGCTTTAATATCCGCATCTTTTGGTTTCGATTTACAGGAGACTAAACTAACCGACAACCCGAAGATGGCGATCAGCAGTACGGAAAGAAATTGTTTTTTCATATATAATTTTTAAGAACGAAAGATAAGAGAATGTTGAACCTTTGGGAAGCTGCAAACACAATTCGAGAGTAAAATGGATGGAAATCTATTTCTTTTAGTTTTTCATCTAAATCATTTATCATTTCATAGGACAAGTTGTTATTGCCAAAAATTGAAAGAAGGGAAAATGGTATAAGTATGAAATAATAATTATTAACCCGGCTGCATTGCTGGCCTGAGCGAAGTCGAAGGATCATCGGCTGTTGCGTCGCTCCCGATAGCTATCGGGACTTCAACATTCTGTAATTCTATTGAGCATTTTAGTAGTATCTAACATTATTCGTATTCCTGGTAAATTGTAAATTTCGAAACGTGATTAAAAAACAAATGGTTAAAACCATTTAGAAAATTATGATGTCGTTACCTAACCCAGGCTTAAGCCGTGGGCTGGTCATCATTAAAACTATTAAGCCATTTTAATGGTTTAATAGAATATTATTTTTATAATATTAATTCTAATGCCACCCCTTCGGGGTTTTGAAAATACTTTGTTTCTGTTTCTATATTAATACCACCCTTTCAGGGTTTGAATGGGGCACAAACACTCAAATTGTGCCAAATCATTTTTAATAATTTTTAGTTTATCAAGCATTTAAACTCTTATGCAATTATTTATCATTCTTTAATATTAAAATCCCGAAGGGATGGCATTAATATGGAACCGCAAAGATATTCACCAACCCCGAAGGGGTGACATTAAGCTGATTCCAGGTAAAGGAATTAAGAGGGTACAAATTGAATCTTGTACAATTTTGAAAATAACACTCAAAAATATAAATGGTTAAAACCATTTCGAAAATCATAATGTATCGCATAGCCCACGGCTTAAGCCGTGGGTTAGAGAGCAATCAAAAACCGTCAAACCATTTTAATGGTTTAATTCTTTCTTTTTGATTTTAGAATGTTTTGTTGCTGCAATAAAAAGGGAACGTTTTTCTGACAAACGTCGGGATCTTCGACAAAAATGCTGAATAGCGAACCGAAAGATGAAGAGTGCGACCATTCGACTTCGCTCATGGTAAACTGCGACGCAATTGTTGAGTAAAGAACAGGAAGATGAACGGAGCGTCGCAAGGGACGATGATAGTAGCAATGTCGCTGGTAACAAAAAAATAGTAACTGGTTACGAGAATAGTGATCGGCTAAGACATATAACAAGAAAACCGGTAACTGATAACAGCACCGGTTTCTTATTAAATAAGTTTGCAATATTACCAGCCTTGCTTGGCAATACCAGCTTCGATAGCGGCTAATGCTTTTGCTTCGTTAAGAAGGGTGGTGAGCTTGTTGCCTTTGCCATCATGACCCTGGGCCATATAAGCGCCTTTGGCTGTTTTTGTAATAACGGCATCCAACATGGTAACGCCTTTTTCTTTTGTTTTCACGTTGTATGCGGTGAGTGTAACTTCAGACATGGGTATTAAATTTTGAGTTAGTAATGGCTGAAATTACTGCATTTGACCGTTTTCAGGGGGCAAATTTTCTTAACAGAAACAAAAAACCCCGGAATTCCGGGGTCAACTTGTTTATTTATAATGCATTACGATTATACGTCTAGTTTGGCATATTTCGCATGAGATTCAATAAAATCCCTTCTTGGGGCCACTTCGTCGCCCATCAGCATGCTGAAAACACGGTCGGCTTCAGCGGCGCTTTCGATGGTTACCCTTTTCAAAGTACGGGTGTCCGGGTTCATGGTAGTGTCCCATAATTGCTGGGCGTTCATTTCACCCAAGCCTTTATAACGCTGTATGCCTACGCTGTCATCTTTACCTCCGCCTAATTTTTCAACCAGCCCTTTCCGCTGTACTTCATTCCATGCATAAGCCTGTTCTTTTCCTTTTTTTACAAGGTATAAAGGTGGTTGTGCGATATATACATAGCCTTGCTCTACGAGTTCCTTCATATAGCGGTAAATAAATGTCATGATCAGGGTGGCGATATGCGAACCATCCACATCGGCATCCGTCATGATGATCAGTTTATGATAACGGAGTTTGACAATGTTCAATGCTTTTGGATCATCAGGTGTGCCGACTGTTACTCCCAGCGCTGTGTACATATTGCGGATTTCCTCGTTTTCATATATCTTATGCTCCATCGCTTTTTCTACGTTCAGTATCTTACCTCTCAACGGCAGGATAGCCTGGAAACTTCTGTCCCTTCCCTGCTTGGCAGTACCACCTGCGGAATCTCCCTCAACTAAAAACAATTCGCAACGTTCAGGATCACGGTCAGAACAATCGGCGAGTTTGCCCGGTAAGCCACCGCCGGTGAGAACTGATTTACGCTGTACTAACTCTCTTGCTTTTTTTGCTGCGGCCCTTGCCTGAGCTGCAAGAATTACTTTATTGATAATATTCCTTGCATCTTTCGGGTTCTCTTCCAAAAACGCTTCGAGTGATTTGGAAACGGTGCTGTCAACAACACCCATCACTTCATTGTTACCGAGTTTTGTTTTTGTTTGACCTTCAAACTGCGGCTCAGGAACTTTTACGGAAATGATAGAACTCAATCCTTCACGGAAATCATCACCTTCTATTTCTACTTTAGCTTTTTCAAAAAAACCATTTTTATCACCATAGCTTTTAAATACTCTCGTCAATGCACGGCGGAAGCCGGAAACGTGTGTACCGCCTTCAATAGTATTGATGTTGTTTACATACGAATAAATGTGTTCCGTATATCCATCATTATACATCAATGCAACTTCTACTGATACATTCGTGGCTTCATCACGACCCTCTACAAATAATACTTTTGGAATAAGCGGGCTGCGGCCTGCGTTGCTGTCCAGCATTTCTACAAACTCTACGATGCCACCTTCACTATAAAATGTTTTTGAATAGTGGGAACCATCATCTTCTTTTTCCCTCAGATCAGTTAATAGGATGCGAATACCGCGGTTAAGAAAAGACAATTCCCTCAGGCGGCCTTCTAAAATATCTTTATTATAAGTAGTTGTAATGAATATGCTGCTATCGGGCCAGAAATGAACTTTTGTTCCTGTTGTATCGCTGGTGCCAATTTCACGAACAGGATATTGAGGTACACCGATCTTGTATTGTTGTTCATATCTTTTTCCATCACGGTTAACGGTTACATGCAGGTCTGAACTTAATGCATTCACGCAACTAACTCCCACACCATGTAAACCTCCCGATACTTTATAAGAACCTTTATCGAATTTACCACCGGCATGAAGTACCGTCATTACTACTTCCAGTGCAGAACGTTTTTCTTTCGTATGCATCGCGGTTGGAATGCCGCGGCCATCATCTTCGACAGTAACAGAATTGTCTTCATGAATGGTAACAAGAATATTTTTACAATAACCGGCAAGGGCTTCGTCAATGGAATTGTCCACTACTTCATAGACAAGGTGGTGCAATCCTTTAACGCCGATATCGCCAATATACATGGCGGGACGTTTACGAACTGCTTCCAAACCCTCTAAAACCTGGATACTGTCGGCACCATAACTTCCGGATGCGACGGGAATTTTTTCTGTTGTTTCTACACTCATAAATAATGTGAAAATCCTTGTTGGAAAAATGAGAAAATCGTGACCTGCAAATTTACGGAAATCCCCACGGCTGGCGGGTTTTCGGGGATTTTTTTTACACTATTTTTTGACTATTTATGGGCATAAAAAAAGGCTGGAAATTAGAGTTATTTCAAGCCTCGTAAGTAGTACTATTTAGTTCGTTTTTACCTTTTCACTATTTGCGCTACTAAATCACCTTCGGCGCATATTTTGTTGCCCACATATACCGTTCCCCTCATTTCACAAATACCACGGCGTATTGGGGCTGATAGTTCCATTTTGAGGAGCATAGTATCGCCGGGCCTTACCATTTGTTTAAATTTGCAATTATCTATTTTGATAAAATAAGTGTCGTGTGCGCCGCCTCCACTAAGATGTATAGCTAAAATGCCGCCGCATTGCGCCAGCGCTTCTATCTGTAATACACCGGGCATAACAGGGTTGCCGGGAAAATGCCCCTGGAAAAACCATTCATTGAATGTGACATTCTTTAAACCTACGATATGTTTATCACCCATTTCAATGATCTTATCTACTAAAGCAAAAGGAAAACGGTGGGGTAATGTTTTTTCTATGTATTGATAATCGTATACCGGTGGTTGTGAAGGATCATAAACCGGCACTCCTTTATTCTGCTTGTTTTTCTTAATGTATTGCTTGATCTTTTTTGCAAACTCTACATTCGTACTATGGCCGGGGCGGTTAGCGATGATGCGGGCTTTTACAGGATAACCTATCAAAGCAAGATCGCCAACAATGTCTAATAACTTATGCCGTGCCGGTTCATTGGGAAAACGCAATTCAAGATTATTGAGATAGCCTTCGCTTTTTACTTCTATGTTTTCTTTGCCAAATATTTTTTGAAGGCGTTTCATTTCTTTGGCATCAACGGGCTTATCTACGATTACGATCGCATTGTTTACGTCGCCTCCTTTGATAAGGTTATTGTCCAATAACATTTCAAGCTCATGTAAAAAAACAAAAGTGCGGCAAGGTGCGATCTCTTCTTTAAAATCAGCGATATGTTTTAGTTCCGCATGTTGTGTGCCCAATACCTGCGAATTAAAATCAATTAGCGTAGTGATTTGATAATCTTTGGCAGACATTGCAATCATCTCTACCCGCTTAACTTCATCATAATAAATTATATTCTCATCAATCGTGTACCATGTTTTATCCGCAGCTTGTTCGATCACACCTGCTTCTTCTATTAATTGCACAAAAGGAGCGGAGCTGCCATCCATGATCGGCATTTCGGGGCCATTGATCTCGATAAGGCAATTATCAACTCCCATTCCCACCAATGCTGCTAATACATGTTCTACCGTACTCACTTTGCCACCATTACTTTCTAAAGTAGTACCGCGACTTACATCCGTCACTAAATCACAATCTGCTTTTATTAAAGGTCTGTTGGAAAGATCAACACGCTGAAACTGCAAACCGAAACCGGGGTCGGCGGGCTTTAATGTAAGATCTGCAAGAACTCCTGTATGTAAACCAGTGCCGGAGATACTGGCAGCTGATCGTAGCGTATGTTGTTTGTCGGGATTGAAACCGTCGGCCATATTCTCAGCAATATAAGTTTTATTTTCCGCGGATGAGATCATAGTAGTAATATAAGTAGTATCAGGATATTTTTTCGGCCATTAATTGTTTAATAATAGCTTCTAATTCTTTCACCCTTTTTTCTAATTCAGGCAACTTACGGTTAACAGCCTGGCTGCGTAATGCAGCGGTATAATCATAAGCAGGGGAGCCTGTAACGGCTTTGCCCGCATCAATAGATTTACTCACCCCGCTTTGGGCATTCACTTTTGCGCCATCACCTAATTGAATATGACCGACAACACCGGCCTGTCCGCCAATCATCACGCCCTTTCCAATTTTGGTACTGCCGCTGATACCCGCTTGTGCTGCAATAACCGTGCTTTCTCCTATTTCTACATTGTGTGCTATCTGTATCAGGTTATCCAATTTCACGCCTGATTTAATAATGGTAGAACCGATGGTCGCCCGGTCAATAGTTGAGTTAGCACCGATCTCCACATTATTTTCTATTATGACGTTACCGATTTGTGGTACTTTTTTAAAAGTGCCATCCGCCTGCGGTGCAAAGCCAAATCCATCGCTCCCGATAACTGTTCCTGCATGAATGGATACGTAGTTACCTATTTTACAATCATGGTAAATCTTTACGCCCGGATGAATGATGCTGTTATCACCGATCGTTACATTATCACCGATATAGGCGTTGGGATAAATTTTCGTGTTGTTGCCAACCTTTGAATTTTCGCCAATATAGGCGAAGGCGCCGATAAATACATTTTGCCCGTGCGATGCCGTTTTTGCAATATAAGATGGTTGCTGAATGCCACTTAATTGCTGCTGCATGATCTCCTGGTATTTGCCCAGCAAAGTGGCAAAGGCGGTATAAGCATCGGCCACACGGACCAATGTTGAACTGATGGGTTGTTTTAAAACAAAATCTTCATTAATGATAATAACAGAAGCCTTTGTATTATATATATGATCCTCGTATTTGGGATTGGCAAGAAAACTAAGTTGTCCTTCCCCTGCGTCTTCAATTTTTCCAAAAGAAGAAACGGATGCATTGGGATCGCCTTCAATCTTGCCATTTATCAGGAGCGCTATCTGGGACGCCGTAAATGTCATTTGGTATTGTTAATAGTTAATAGTGTACGGTTCATAGTTCATGGTTCATAGTTGATAGTGTTTGTAGCTCATCATTACATCGAATCTCTGAGTTTTGTTATCATTTTACATAGGATTTCATATTGGCCATAATATTTCTTATAATTTTCGTCTGTGATATATTTTCTCTTATGTGCAAGATACAAGCAGGCAACTACTTCAATAGCTGAACGTAAAGCAAAATTCAGAAATCATTTATATTCAGGTATTGTTTGCCCGGTGCTGCCTTCTGCAATGTTTAATACTACAGAATCAGCTGCTCTTTCAACCTGGTTTGCCAAACTAAACCTTTCTTCTTTTGGAAACTTTTTAGTCACCAGGTCTATTTCATTTGACAAATCAGCAGCCATGTGCCAAACCTTCAAATTCTCAAATCAAAAGCCATAACATAAATTAATGAGTAACTAATAATTTACTGCAGGGCTTCCCAAACTATGAACTATCAACTATGAACCATGAACTAATGCTTTAAACATCTCCAGTAACAAATGTAATATTTTTTAATCTCGCCGAAAGTAAGATTGTGCTGTATCAGGGCATTATCCACTTTCGAAATATCTTTTACCGAACCATCTTTGAAAAGTATATTGATGCGTTCATCGGTAAGTTTATAAGTAGTGTTGCTGGCAATGCCGGTAAAAATAAAATATTTCGATTCTTCTTCAGTTACGCCTAGTTTCTCCATTACTTCTTTTTGCCTTTCTTTTACCAATCCATCTTCAAATGTTGCCGCTTCTAATTTCACTTTATACAACCGCCGGTCGATAATAGAACGGCAAAGCATGGCTAATATTTTATCCGGATGATCGCACCAGTTTTTAATCGTGGCCATCACGTCGTGATCATCCAGTTTGCAAAATGTTTCCAGGTGCTCTTGTACGGAAACAGTATTTTGCTGTGAACGGCAACCTGCTGATAAAAAGAAATCGAAAGCGTCGGAAGCGGCTTTTACTTTTTCTCCTTTATTTATTAATTCTTTCGCCCTGCGGATGGTATTTACCAGCATCATTTCCGCTGCCAATACGGTTTTGTGTAAATAAACCTGCCAGTACATTAGCCGTCGGCTGACTAAAAATTTTTCGATAGAATAAATCGCTTTTTCTTCTACCATTAAATCGCCATCTTTTACGGCCAGCATTTTAATGATGCGATCATAGCCAATTACACCTTCAGCTACCCCAGTGAAGAAACTGTCACGGTTTAAATAATCCATCCTGTCCACATCCAGCTGACCGGAAACTAACTGGTGTAAAAAACGTTTGGGATGTTTGTCGGTGAAAATATCAATCGCTGTTTGTAATTGTCCCTTGAATTCTTCATTCAATTTTTTGATGATTAATAAAGAGATCTCTTCATGCTCCACGCCTTTGATCAATTCATTTTCGAGTGCATGGGAAAAAGGGCCATGGCCGATATCATGCAGCAGGATCGCAATCTTAGCGCCTAATTCTTCTTCATCTGTAATAGCAATGCCTTTGCCTTTTAATTCATTTAATGCCTGGCACATCAGATGATAAGCGCCGAGTGAATGATGCAAACGGGAATGTACCGCACCTGGATATACGAGATGCGCAAACGCCATTTGATGAATGTTCCGCAATCGTTGATAATAAGGATGCGATATGATTTGCAGGATCAACGGGTGGTCGATAGTAATAAAACCATATACCGGGTCGTTGATGATCTTGCGAACTGTCGTCATTGTTGTGTTTTTGTTAAAGGCAGGATGGCAAAAGTACAAAGGGAGAGGTTAATAAGCTATTTTTGAAAACCCTCTAAATCTCCCTGAAGGGAGACTTGCTAAATCACAAGCCCGGCTTTTAGTGGATTTAATAGGTTGTTGAATTTTCAAGAATGCTGAGTAGCGAACGGGACGTTGAAGTGTGCGACGCAAGGGACGATGACCAGGGAACTGAAGTTGGTAAAATAAAAAAAACTAAAACAGAATGGCAGTAGCGAAAATTATTTGGGTGGATGACGAGATCGAAAGCTTGCAATCACAAAAAATGTTTTTGGAGAATAAGGGATACGAAGTGAAAACTTTTACCAATGGTTTTGATGCGATTGACTATGTGAAAGAAAACCTGGTGGATGTGGTGTTGATTGATGAAACGATGCCGGGTATTACGGGATTGGAAACGCTGGCGAAGATTAAAGAAATAAACCAATCGCTGCCGGTGGTGCTGATTACGAAGAATGAAACCGAGAACCTGATGGATGAGGCGATCGGCTCGCAGATCAGCGATTATCTGATAAAGCCGGTGAACCCGAACCAGGTGTGGCTGAGTTTGAAAAAGATTATTGATAACAGGCGGCTCGTGGCGGAGAAAACGACAACGGCTTACCAGCAACAGTTTCGTAATCTTTTTATGGCGCTGAACAGCAACCCGGATTATAATGAGTGGATGGATATTTATAAGAAACTTGTGTATTGGGAACTGGAAATGGAGAAAAGCGACAGCCCGGAAATGCAGGAAATATTGCAAAATCAAAAGAGCGAAGCGAATACTGAATTCTTCAAATTTATTTCAAGGAATTATCTCAGTTGGGTTTCTCCAAAAAGTAAAGATGGCCCGGTAATGAGCCACTCGCTATTTAAATTTAAAGTGCTACCTCACTTGGAAAAAGGAACGCCGTTGTTTTTTATATTGATTGATAACCTGCGCTTCGATCAATGGAAGGCGATACAACCGATTTTTTCAGAAAGTTTTCGCATATTAGAAGAAGATAGTTTTTACAGCATATTGCCAACGGCTACGCAATATGCGAGGAATGCGATTTTTGCAGGGTTGTTACCAATTGATATCGAAAAACAATTTCCTGCTCAATGGAAAAATGATGATGAAGAAGGCGGAAAGAATTTACACGAAGAAGAATTCTTCCGGGCACAATTGAAACGATTGGGAAAAGGTGACCTGAAAGTTTCTTACACTAAGGTGGTGAATAACCAGGCGGGCCTTGATCTCGTAAATAATATTCATAACCTGTTGAACAATGACCTGAATGTAATTGTGTACAATTTCGTGGATATGCTGAGCCATGCGAGAACGGAAATGGAAGTACTGAAAGAATTAGCGGGTGATGAAATGAGTTACCGCAGCATCGCGACGAGTTGGTTTGAACATTCGCCACTGCACCAGGCATTGAAAAAGATCGCGGATAAAAATATCCGGATCGTTTTGGCTACCGATCATGGAAGCGTACGAGTGAAAAATCCGTATAAAGTAATCGGCGATAAACAAACGACTACCAACCTGCGCTATAAACACGGCCGCAACTTGAATTATGAAGCAAGGGAAGTATTGGCGTTTCGTGAACCTAAAGAAGCGGGATTGCCAACACCTACGATTAATTCATCCTTCATTTTTGCAAAAGAAGATGGCTTTCTTTGTTATCCGAATAATTATAACCATTATGTCAATTATTACCGGAATACGTTTCAGCACGGCGGTATTAGTTTGGAAGAAATGATAGTGCCGGTGATAAAGATGCAGAGTAAATAAACCCCCTGTCCTTTCTACCCCCGATTTTTAATCGGGGCTAAAAGGGGAACTTAGATCGAAATTTGTTCTCACACTTGTGGAAAAGTAATAAAGCAGAAAGGATACGATAATGTAGCTTCGCATTTGTAAATATTTTTTAATTATAAAGTATGTAAAGCCCCTTTAGGGTATGAAGTACACACAATCCACTCTAGATAAACTTGAAGCGATTCCTGAACAGGCCGGTTATGTTCTTCGATATGAAAGAGGAACTTTTCAAAGCGGCTATTGCATTTTGGAAGAAAGAAAAGTAGTTGTGCTGAATAAATTCCTGCAAACAGAAGGACGTATCAATACACTGATCGACCTTATTCCCCAGTTAGATATTAACACAGATATTCTTGAGGAAGACTCGAAGAAGCTTTATATGGATATTGTTTCCAGGTTGGAGACGGAAGGGAATTAATTCCATACCGTGTTTCCATTTTAAAAGTTCTGACATCGTTTCCTGACTTCGTACATTTGATCTGTGTCTTATCCTCCTCTTAAAATAACATTTCTTGGTACCGGCACCAGTAGCGGTGTGCCCATGATCGGCTGCGATTGTGAAGTGTGCACTTCTACGGATAAAAAAAACAAACGCCTTCGTTCGAGCATCATGGTAGAATCTGCTAAGACAAGATTGGTGGTAGATACGGGGCCTGATTTTCGTTACCAGATGTTACGTGAAAAAGTGAAGCATCTTGATGCAGTTGTTTTCACTCACCCACATAAAGATCATATGGCGGGGCTGGATGATATCCGGGCTTTTAATTATTTAACCAAAAGGCCGATGGATGTTTATGCGGATGCATTAACAGAAGAAGCGTTGCGCCGGGATTTTTATTATGCATTTTCTGATACCCGGTATCCCGGGATACCAGAATTGAATTTAAATACAATTACATCAGAATCGTTTATGGTCGGGGATATTCCTGTTACTCCTGTACAGGTCTGGCATTTAAAAATGCCAGTGCTGGGTTTTCGCTTTGGGAAATTTACTTATATCACGGATGCCAACCGCATTGATGATGCCGAAAAGGAAAAGATAAAAGGAAGCGAAGTGATCGTATTAAATGCATTAAGAAAAGCGAAACATATTTCCCATTTCACCCTGGAAGAAGCAATAGCGCTTGTACAGGAACTAAAAATTCCAAGAGCTTATTTCACGCATATCTCACATCAATTAGGAAAACATGAAGATGTTGAGAAAGAACTTCCGCCCGGCATTCACCTTGCTTATGATGGGTTGGTGCTGGAATTATGAAAATACATTCTGCCCGGTTTGGCCACAGATTATACGAATTAGCACAGATTGAAGACTTTAGTTGGAGCTGATAAGCGCAAATGAATGTTAACAACCGTTAGGGCAGTAAAAATTCCTGTAAATTGCGCTTCCTTAAAATTATAGCCAGCACTATGGATTTTCAAACTTCAGAAATTACACAGCAGGTCGCACATACGGCCCGTGATTTTGCGCAGCAACATATCAAGCCTCACGTAATGGAATGGGATGAAAGCCAGGAATTCCCTGTTGCTGTTTTTAAAGAAATGGGCAAGATGGGTTTTATGGGTGTACTGGTGCCTGAAGAATATGGCGGGTCAGGCCTTACATACTTTGAATATAAAGCCGTGATTGAAGAAATAGCGAAAGTGTGCGGCTCAATAGGGTTAAGTGTAGCGGCACATAACTCACTTTGCACCGGCCATATGATGACATTTGGCAATGAAGAACAAAAGAAAAAATATTTACCAAAACTGGCGACGGCTGAATGGATCGGTGCGTGGGGATTGACAGAACCCAATACCGGCAGCGATGCAGGTAATATGAAAACAACCGCGGTGAAAGACGGCAATGAATGGATCATCAATGGAACCAAAAGTTGGATCACCCATGGAAAGAGTGGTGATGTGGCTGTTGTGATTTGCAGAACAGGTGAACCAAGAACAAAGAATAACGCCACAGCTTTTGTAGTGGAAAGAGGAACAAAAGGTTTCAGCGGTGGTAAAAAAGAAAATAAACTCGGTATGCGGGCCAGTGAAACGGCGGAGATGATTTTTGATAATTGCAGGATTCCCGATAGCAACCGTTTAGGAGAGGTGGGAGATGGGTTTAAGCAATCGTTGAAAATATTGGACGGAGGAAGAATTTCGATCGCTTCATTATCGCTGGGCATTGCGAAAGGAGCTTATGAAGCCGCTTTGCAATATTCAAAAGAACGTTACCAGTTTGACCAGCCTATTTCTAATTTCCAGGCGATATCTTTTAAGCTGGCGGATATGGCTACAGAGATCGCTGCGGCTGGATTTATTAACCTTAGAAGCCTGTGATTTGAAAAACAGGAAACAGGATGTAACAAAAGTGGCGGCGATGGCGAAATACTATGCGAGTGAAGTATCCGTGAAAGTGTCTACTGATGCTGTGCAGATATTTGGCGGGTATGGTTATACAAAAGATTTTCCTGTAGAAAAATATTACCGTGATTCTAAATTGTGTACGATAGGAGAGGGAACGAGTGAGATACAGAAGGTTGTGATAAGCAGGGAGGTGTTGAAAGGCTAATAATTTATAAATGTGAATCAGCAAAAACATA
Source organism: Chitinophagaceae bacterium (assembly GCA_037200685.1). Classification (GTDB taxonomy): domain Bacteria; phylum Bacteroidota; class Bacteroidia; order Chitinophagales; family Chitinophagaceae; genus JAJKIP01. The sequence continues at coordinate 738,267 of JBBCIG010000016.1, read as the reverse complement.
TTGTTATTGCTTTCTTCGTTTTGGTGTTTATTGGTTCCGTTGTATTTTTTGCACTTAATACATATCGATCTGCCAGCAATGATACAATAGATAATTCTCCGGTAATTATAGATTATGCAGCCCATCTGACACTACCGTTGAAAAAGGAAGAAAACTATATCAGAAGGTGTGTGCTTCCTGTCATTTTATTTTTAAAGATTTAACTGGCCCAGCATTAGCAGGAATAGAAGCAAAATGGAAGAATAAAAAAGAATTAATAGCTTATATAAGAAATTCAGAGAAAGCTTCTCCTCAAAATCCTAATGTAATAAGAATAAGAAAAGAATATAACACTCGAATGCCAATATTTTCGTCCTTAACCGATAAAGAAGTTCAGTCCATCCTTGATTATATTGCTTTTGAGGAAAAAAAGAAAGGAATACCCGTTCCCTCTTCGACAAAATAAGGACTTAGTCTCCGCATTATATATCACCTCACCTCCTGCATATCCACCAACTTCTTATAAAAACCACTTTGTGCTATTAGTTGATCATGTGTTCCCCGTTCAACGATCTTTCCTTTTTGCAAAACAATAATTTCATCGGCGTGGCGGATGGTGGACAAACGATGCGCAATAACAATACTGGTGCGGTTCTGCATCATATTATTAATAGCATCCTGTACGAGGCGTTCGCTTTCGGTATCGAGTGAGGAGGTGGCTTCATCTAATATAAGTATCGGCGGATTTTTTACTACAGCTCTTGCAATGGTCAACCGTTGTCTTTCGCCGCCGCTGAGTTTACTACCACGGTCGCCAATATTGCTATCATAACCATTTTCTTTTTGAATAATGAAATCATGCGCATTGGCCACTTTCGCCGCTGCTATCACTTCTTCATCTGTGGCATTCTCTTTTCCCAGCCGTATGTTATTGGCGACTGTGTCATTAAAAAGAATAGGTTCCTGTGTAACGATACTCATTAAACTACGGAGGGAATACAATGAGTACTCTTTGATATTAATACCATCAATTAATAACTCCCCGGTGGTTACATCATGAAAGCGGGGAACAAGATCAGCTAATGTTGATTTACCTGCTCCCGACGAACCCACCAATGCAATCGTTTTTCCTTTATGGACGTTGAGATTTATTTTATCAAGGATAACGGCATCGTCATAAGAGAAGCTGACATCACGGAACTCGATTTTGTCATTAAATGAAATAAGTTGTTTTCCATTCGGGTTCTCATCTATAATAACAGGCGTGTTCAATATTTCTTCTACTCTTGTTAAAGCAGCGGCTCCTTTTTGTATATTAAAAAAAGACGTAGAGATATTTTTAGCGGGATTAATGATCAAAGCGAAAGAAGCGATATAAGCCATAAGTTCTTCACCTTCCAAACCATTATTTTCTATAACGAGCCGGCCACCGAAATATAAAATGGTACATAATACAATAACACCCAGCAATTCGGTAAGTGGTGAAGCAAGGTCCCTTCTCGCACCCATTTTTTTTCGCACATGAAAAAGTTCAGTATTTACAGCATGGAAACGGCCCCGCAACATTTTTTCCGCTAAAAATGCTTTTATTACCCGCAAGCCACCTAATGTTTCATCAAGTATGGAAAGGCCTTCGCCTAATTTCTCCGCAGCTTCCTGTGATTGTCGTTTTAATTTCCGGCTGATACGTCCAATGATCAATCCCGTAACCGGCAGAAGTATTAATAAGAATAGAGAAAGCTGTGGTGAAATAATAACAAGGAAAATAAGATAACCGATTACGGTAAGCGGGTCTTTGATCAATCCATCAAGCATTCCGACGACAGAGCCTTCAATCTCCCCGATGTCATTGGTCATTCTTGAAATAATATCACCTTTCTTTTTTTCTGTAAAATATCCAATGGGCAGGCGCAGAATTTTATCATATAAATCACCACGCAGTTCTGTAATAATAGCGCTTCGAACAGGTACGGAAATACGGTTAGAAAGATAGATGAATAAATTTTTCAGTAAAGTAGCAATGATGATGAAAATACATATGGCGGTAAGGGCCCCGATGCTTCCCCTTGTAGTTTTTATATCCAGCAAAATATTGGTAAGAAAGGAACCAAGTACATTGGTTTTTATAAAAGGAGCCGTTGCTTGTCCTGTATCAAATATCAACCCGAAAAAAGGAATAAGCATACCAATGGAGATGACGCCAAACAGTGTAGCTAAGACGGTACAGAGAAAATAAAGGCCGAGTTTGCCTTTATGTTTTTTGAGGTAACCAAAGATTCGGGAATATTTCTTCATTAGGTCGTTTAAATCGCTTAAACGGGGCAAAGTAACTAATTTTGCAGCGTCTGCCGAAGTGAATAATGGCGGAATGAAAATTATAACATAAATATGGAAGAAGGAAAACGGCAAAAGCAGATCGCAGGATTATTGAATGAAGAGCTGAACATGATTTTCAGCGCTTAGGCTTAAATATGATAGATGGTGGGCTTGTGTCTATTTCAGGTGTAAAAGTGACGCCTGACCTGCTCGAAGCAAGGTTTTACTTCAGCTTTTTCCAGGTGAAGGATGTAGCGGCGGCGTTAAAAAAAATTGAAGACCGAGCTCCGGAAATAAAAAAAGAATTAGCGGCAAGAGTGCGGCACCAGTTGCGCAGCATTCCTGTTTTAAAATTTTTCCAGGATGATACACTCGATCATGTGTTTAAAATGGAAGAGATATTTAAAAAGATAAACCCGCCATCGGCTGAAGGGAAATAAAAATGTATATAATCATTTATATATTGACTCATTCAAAATTCCCCGACAGGGGTTAGGGGTATATATGTATTTTTTATTTGCCTGGCGATACTTCAAAGCAAAAAAATCAATAAATGCTATCAATGTAATTTCATGGGTAAGTATTATCGCTATCGTTATCGGCACTACGGCGTTAATACTCCTGCTCAGTGTTTTTAATGGATTAGAAGACCTGGTTAAATCCCTCTATTCTTCTTTTTATACAGATCTCAAAATTTCTCCGGCTTCCGGGGAAAACGGTTATCATTACCAGGACCAATTAGATAAAATGAAAGGAATTGGAGGGGTCAAAAATTTTTCATTAGTAGCAGAAGAAAAGGCCCTTGTTCAAAATGGCGACAATCAATCAGTGGTTTATGTAAAGGGAGTGGATGATAATTATCGTTATGTAACTGATGTTGCCGGCCACCTTGTAAAAGGTCAATATGATTTAGGTACAGAAGATGAACCTAAGCTGATCCTGGGAGGAGGTATTGAAGGTGCATTGGGCATACAAGCAGACCGTAATATTTTTATTCTTCAAATTTATTTTGGACGAAAAAGCAATAATGACCAAATAGACCCCCTGAGTGATATCAGCAGTGATTCTATCCGTACATCCGCCGCTTTTCTCATCCAGCAGGATTTTGATAATAAATACGGTATCACCAATATTGATTTTGTAAAAAAGGCTTTGAAGCTGGGCAAGGATGAATACAGTGGTTTAGAAATCGCTTTAAAAGATCCTTCGGCAACCGACGAAGCAAAAGAGCAGTTGAAAAAAATATTCGGGAAAGAGTATTCCATACAGACCAGGTACCAGCAAAATCAAAACCTGTATTCAGTAATGAATATAGAGCGATGGGTGATCTATGGTGTTCTGTGTCTTATTTTAATTGTGGCCGCTTTCAATATGATCGGCGCATTAACTATGCTGGTGCTGGAAAAACAAAAGGATATCGGGATATTACATTCTTTAGGGGGCAACAAACAATTCATTCAAAAAATATTTTTAAGCGAGGGAATATTGCTTGCGCTGGTAGGCACGGCGGCCGGCATGGGGCTGGCATTAGTCATTGCCTTATTGCAAATAAATTTTCATCTCATTCCCCTGCAAGGTGGGTCTTTCCTGATAGATTATTACCCGGTTAAGCTCCGGGCATGGACTTTTTGCTGGTAAGCGCTACTGTATTTGTAATTGCGGTAATCGCTTCATGGCTGCCTTCTAAAAAAGCGCGGCGCAGGAGTTTTCCCTCAAAAGCGAATAATATTATTTTAATAATCCCCTAATGTCTCTGGTAATTGTGCCAATGCCTTGGCCAGTTGCTCATCATTCGGCGCTACACCATGCCAGTTATGATCATTTTCCATAAAATCAACTCCTTTACTCATAATGGTATGCATCATAATAGCTATTGGTTTACCCTTGCCCACTAATGCTTTTGCTTTGTCCAGTGTGGCTATTACATCATCCATATCATTGCCGTTCATTTCAAGGGTTGTCCATCCAAAGGCGTAAATTTTTCCTGTATGTTTCCAAGGCCCATCACCTTATCGGTCGGCCCGTCTATTTGCTGGCCATTCCAGTCAATAGTAGAGATCAGGTTATCCACTTTGTGATGCGCTGCGAATATCGCCGCTTCCCATACCTGGCCTTCATCTAATTCGCCATCGCCATGTAAGGAAAAAACAATATTGCTTTCGCCATTTAATTTCTTAGTAAGCGCTGCGCCGATCGCCACGCTCATGCCCTGTCCCAGCGATCCGCTGGCTATCCGTATGCCCGGTAAATGCTCATGCGTAGCCGGATGGCCCTGTAGCCTCGAATTTATTTTTCGAAAACTAGCTAGTTCTTTTATGTCGAAATATCCAGAACGGGCCAATGTCGAGTAGAAAACAGGCGAAATATGTCCATTCGAAAGGAAGAATACATCTTCATTTTTCGCATCCATCGAGAAGGATGGGTTGTGTTTCATGGTTTTAAAATAAAGAGCTGTAAAAAAGTCAGCACAGCCCAGCGATCCGCCAGGGTGGCCACTTTTACAGCCATGCACCATTCTTAGGATATCTCTTCGTATTGTGACGCAATAGCTTTTAACTCAGCCATAAATAACTATGATTTTTTTAAAATTTCTGTATCTTGCCTCCCGGTTGAAAACAGGAAGTTCTGCAAATGTGCAGTCTTTTTTTCAAAAAATTTCATCCGGCGCATTAATCTTCATAGATTAAAGTTGGTCTGTGAAAATGGTGGCGTAAAATTTTCGGAATTAAACCTATACCGTTGAAGGCGCAACAATAGTAAGACCTATTTTTGTACCGCTAAACCCTGCTTGATGCTTGATATTCTATTAACCGCTTCAGTATCGTTCATTATTTCCTTTCTTGCCATACCTGTTGTTTTACAGATTGCAGAGCAAAAGAAATTATATGATGTTCCAGATGAAAGAAAAGTGCATGCCCATGCAGTAGCTTCCCTGGGTGGCGTAGGTATTTTCGGGGGTTTTTTATTGGCATCTTTACTTTCTATACAGGGGCAACTGAACCCCGAATTTCAATATTTCTTCGCGGCAGCGTTAGTTATCTTCTTTTTGGATTAAAAGACGACCTGGTCGTATTATCAGCCAGTAAAAAATTCATCGGCCAGGTAGTGGCAGCTTCTATACTTATTCACCTCGGGGGCATTCGTTTAGATAGCATGCATGGATTATTAGGCTTTGAAGAATTGCCGGAAGCCTTTGCATTAGCGCTTTCTTACCTTACTATTATCGTTGTTATCAATTCTTTTAACCTGATAGATGGCATAGATGGACTTGCCGCCAGTCTCGGTATATTAACCATGCTGGTATTTGGGACATATTTCTTTATAAATGGTCACCAGGCTTATTCATTACTGGCGTTCGCCCTTGCTGGCAGCCTTATTGCATTCCTGATATTTAATCATCACCCCGCGAAAATTTTCATGGGGGATTCGGGTTCGCTGATGATAGGATTGGTGAATGCGATCCTGGTGATTAAATTCATTAATGTTGCTACCAGCCCGTCTGCGATTGTTCCGCTTAGTTCTGCTGTAGCGATAGGCCTGTCTATTCTTATTGTTCCTTTGCTGGATACACTCCGTGTATTTGCCATCCGTATTTTTAGCGGACGTTCACCATTTACACCCGATAGAAACCACATACATCATTTATTACTTAATCGGGGGCTTAGCCACGCTGCTGTTACACTAATATGTGTCGCTATCAATATCGGCTTTATCGCATTAGCCTATGTTGGCAGGTCGATGGGTTCATCTTATTTACTTTTATTAATAACTGCTATATCCTTTACCGGTTTCGGGTTTTTATATTATGGCAAACCCCGCCGCACCATGGTTATCGCCAAACGTATTGACGGTACTACCGAATTAAAAACAGCTTCCAAGGTTGTCGCACTTTCGCCGGAGCATGCGGCTGCGGATCAGAAATAAGCAGTTGAAAAGATAAACTTTTCATCACGTCACTTCATATAAAATTCCTTTCATTAGCTTTGCCGTTCCTAAATTGCAAACGGTCAAAAAAGAATTTATGGCAGAAGATATTGCATCCATTATAGCCGACACGGAAGAGCACATGAACAAAGCGATCAGCCACCTGGAAACGGAATTGATAAAAATACGGGCGGGAAAAGCCAATCCCCAAATGCTCGATGGCATCGTCGTGGATTATTATGGATCGCCCATGCCCATCAACCAGATAGCGAATATCAGTGTGATGGATGCCCGTACACTGAGTATACAACCGTGGGAAAAAAACATGCTGCAGCCTATCGAAAGGTCTATCATCGCCGCCAATATCGGCATCACGCCTCAAAATGATGGAACATTTATCCGCATCTTCCTTCCGCCGCTGACAGAAGAAAGAAGAAAAGAACTCGTAAAAAAATGCCTCGCCGAAGGCGAACAATCTAAAGTGGCGATACGTAACATACGGCGCGATGGAATTGAAGGCATTAAAAAATTGCAAAAGAACGGCCTGAGCGAAGATGCCGCTAAAGATGCTGAAACAGAAGTGCAGCAAGGTAACTGATAAATTTATCGCCGTGGTGGACAAGCATCTTTCTTCAAAGGAGAAAGAGATCATGTCTGTTTAGTCAACAGCGTCGGTAAATACATTTCTATTATTCGCTGAAGCTTTTAATTTTAAAGAGCATATTTTGGTTCCCGGCTGCATTGCTACTATCAACTTCGTTGCGTCGCACTCTTGTGCTGCATGAATTCTACTCAACAATATCGCAGCACACCGATGAATATCGGGGGTATTTCCTGTTAGCTATTCAGCATTTGCGAAGATTCTTTTTAAAATCATCGGATTGGACATACGGTTGTAGACCCCTCGTGCTTCGGGGTGACAAGGAAAAGAATTACTGATTTGTAATTTCAATAGTAAGAATATTCCATACAATAGTTCCTTTCTTTGTCATAGTTTATCCCGCTTGCGGGGCGAGGAACGAGCCATCTGCATTAAAATTTCTATTACTTAACTTAAAGAAAATTATTATACAGTCTCTATATTGCTCAATAGAATTACCGAATGATCAACAGTGCGACCCTTCGGCTTCGCTCAGGGTAATCCCGATAGCTATCGGGAGCGACGCAAATGCTGAGCAATGAACAGAACGATGAAGAGTGCGACGCAACAGGCGATGCTATGAATACTTCGACTTCGCTCAGTACTGAAGTTGGGCTAATAAAAAATTACTTACCAGTTTTTATACCAATCTGTATAATAATTTCTTTACCATTTTATAATTTGCAACAATCGACAAAACAATCAGCAATACAACAGCCACTATCACACTCCAATGAACGAAAGGAGAAAGTTCCGGACGGTCGTACATGATGAAATGGTGAAAGCCCCATTGCATCAGTTGCGTAAACGCCAGCGCTGACAGTACAACAAAAATGTAAACGGGTATAAATTGTTTCGCTAAATTTTTACTCAGCCACGACGGGGAATAACCAATGGTTAATAATAGTTGAAGATTGTCTTTGCTGCGGGCAATGACCAACTGCAGGTAAAAAGAAAATAACATCAGCGCCAGCATAATCACCAGCAATCCAAAAATACCGAGCGCCGAAACAAAACCACGTAATACTTGTTTGGTGCGGCCGGGCAATGTCCTGTCTTTGTTTATCCTGTAATTTTTTTCATCGAGGAATTTTAATAACTCGGTGTTGTTCGCATCTTTTGTTTTTATAAAAACCCTTGATGACTTTACGGAATCAACGCCTTCCAACGTTTTATTGGCCCAGGTTAGAAAATTTTGCGGCACTAATAAAGAATTGACCCTGTCAGAGAAAGCCACAATGTTGGAACGAAAAACTTTTTCACCCAGCTTGCCTTCACAACGTAAACTGATGCGGATATTGGAAGCCGTTGCCGGTGACAATTGCGGTAAGTCATAACTTGGTGCAAACACATTATATATCTCGAGCAGATCGGCGGAGAAGATAATTGGCACTACTTCCTGTCCTTCTGTCCATGTAAACGTTGGCGGAATGGTGTCAATAAAGTCATTATCCAATGCTTCAAGAAATATATCGGAAGAAAATGGGATCATATTTCCTGCATCCGCTATCACTTTAAACTGGTTGGGCAACAGTGGCGCAGCATCGTCAATAAAAGGTTGCGATTTCAATTCCCGGATATCCGCATTGGTAAAACGATTATCCTTGCCCATGTTTTGATTCGTGATCAACCGTGACACGGAAATAAAATCAAAACCATTTTTTCGAACATTTGTTTTTTTCACCATTTGCTGGATGTTGACGAACATCTGCAAAGAGCATAACAATAATAACATGCCGATGGCGAGCCCGATATAAGAAAACCAGCGGGAGGCGGTATTGGCGCCGGTTAATAAAAGTTTTTTTATCGTTTTATAAGAAGGCGACATTATAAATTAAATAACCGTGTGTAAGGAAAATAATCAATGCGTTCCAGGTCCGCGAAAATGATAGATGCATTTCTTTTTTCCGCTTCTTCCAGCATTAGCGCCATCGCTTTTTGCGCATTCCCTGAATCTAAATGACTAAAGGGCTCATCCAGTAATAAAAAATCAAAAGGTTGTAGTAAGGAGCGGATGATGGCGGTGCGTTGTTGTTCACCATACGAACATATTCTTGCTTTGGTTTGCAGTTTGCTGCCGATGCCCAGCCTTTCGGCCATTTCTTTTATTTTTTCTTCGGGATGAAAAGGATTGAGCTGTCGTTTTATCTCCAGGTTTTCAAAAACAGTTTGCTCCTGGAATAAACGTAAATCCTGGAATACAACACTGAAATGGTCTTTGCGGTAGCGGGCAAAATCTTCAGCACCGAACTGGTTTGTCTTCTTATCATCATACAATACATTGCCAGTATATTCTTTTCGCATACCATATATAAAATGTATGAGCGATGTCTTGCCGCTGCCGGATGGAGCGACGATCTTCACCATCTCGCCTTTTGAAAAAACAAGGTCTTTTCCCCAGATATCCGATCTGTCTTTGGCCTTTTCTTCAAAATAGGTGGGCAGTAAATGCTGAAAGTGTAGCTGCATGATAGAATGATAAATAAAAACCACAGTCAATATCAACTGTGGTTTTTATTATTGGAAATATATTATTCCGCGGCCGGGGCTTTAACAGTGTCTATAATAACTTTCTCTTCAAAATCCCTGTTGGAATTCCATTTTTCTCTTTCCCTGAAAATTCTTGCCATTACACCGAGGTAATTATTCAGTTGTTTCAGGCTGTTGGTCTTTTGGTCTACCAGGTTTATTTCGATATGGCTGGCGGTTGCGCCGCCTTTAGAATCACCACCAGTGAAAATTATATCCTGCCAGAATTTTAATGACTCATCGGCTATTTTTGAAAAAGTAGAATCTCCATGCATAGATGGTCTTGCACCGCTGATGAGTTTTTGAATATCAAGGTAGCCGCCCATCGGGTGACCGCTGATCTTTTTAATAAAAGGCTGATCGGTATTCGTCGTACTAAATGAATTTACCTGTACTGAATCGTTTCCGGCGACAAACCAATCTTCAAGCAATTTATAAGAGACCATGCCCGCCATTTCATCGCCCATGTGTGCTTTTTCTTTCAATTGTTCACTAAGCATGTCTACCAATTTTTGAAAAGCTATTTTATTATTTACCGAAGTGGCAAAGAGGACTTTCACTTCGGGTTTAGTAGTTGTATAGGTATAAGCATCCTTGCCTGTTCCTACCGTAATTTCTTTTGGCCCCATTGAAAAATCAGATACCGACAACATCAGGTCGCCTTTATTCGCTTTTATAAAATCGTCCAGGCTGTAATTAGCATCAGCGAGAAAAACATTTAATAAGCCATCTACGCCCAGCAAACTCACAAATGCTTTCAATCCTTCGGGCGGATAGTTCATAGCGACTACTGCCGCTACATTGGACGAAGCGATTTTTTTCAACATCGCTTCATCAATATTTTTTGCGCTGTATTTTTTATATAATTCCGCTAACTCTTTATTGTAATAGCTTTTCGCATCAATGTTTATTTTTCCGTCTTCAAAATTTAATGTCGACGCCGTAGCATTTCCTTCAAATAAAGTGCTGGCTTTGGTTAATGATAATACAGCGGGCAACGCATTTCCATACATGTTTCCCGCATTTACCCAAAAATGTGCATCTCCCTTTTCTTTCATCATATCAACAAAACGGTCGTCGCTGCCCATGCTCTCGCTGGTTTTCAATTCATAGATGGACGATGCGAATTTTATTAAGCTGTCTTCAGAAACAGGTTGCCTGTTCTTGTAAGCGCCACTGCCTTCCATATCAAAATTTTGAGTAGGTGAACTGCCCATTATTACCACCCGTTTGCTACTCCATGTCAGTGCAGCTTCGCCCAACCGTACTACCGAAAGCTCACCCTTTTTTTCAATGGGTTTATTCTCCGTTGTCTTGGTGATAAAAGCAGCAAACGCTTTTTCATCTTTTATACTACAGGTAAAACCGATATAAGAATTGCTGCCCGCCACTTTCAAAAAAATGAAAGCATCTGATTTAACGTCAATGCCCGATGCTTCGGGATTGTCCAGTATTTTTTTATGAAGGTCATCTTTCACTTCTTCAGAAGCGATGGTGTACCATTCACTTTTTTTGATTTCATCCCAGCTTAATTTTGAATTAAGCGAGGCGCCGTCGATATGCACCACGAAGCCCGAATCTTTCGGCACGGGGATATTTGCGTTTTTCCCGGAGCAGGAAGCAAGAAATGTTACACAACCTGCGAGCAACACATACACTATTGATTTCAGTTTCATCTGTATATTTTTTAGTTTTTAATGTCAGTTAACTATTTATCGTTCGAATATTTAAACAAATGCATAATTAAGTAATTGATCCTGGCTGATGGTTTTTTGTTCGCCGGAACTTAAATTCTTAATCGTACAGGTTTTCTCTTCCAGTTCTTTGCTGCCGATGATAACAATATAGGGGATATTTTTTTTCTCGGCATATTTGAATTGCTTGTCAAATTTACTGCTCTCGTGGTAGAGTTCGCTGCGGGTATTTTTATTTCTTAATTGCTGTAACAAACCAAACGCTGTTTTGCTTTCCGCTTCGCCTAAATTAAAAAATAAAACCTGCGTACCTATATGTACTCCTTCCGGGAATAAGTTTAGTTCTTCCATTACATCGTAAATCCGGTCAACACCAAAGGAAATACCAACACCCGGAATATTAGGAACGCCGAATAAACCGGTAAGATCGTCATAACGGCCACCACCACCGATGCTTCCCATTTGTACATTTTTTGCTTTTACTTCGAAAATAATGCCGGTGTAATAGTTGAGGCCTCTTGCAAGGGTGAGATCAATGGCGAGTAGTGAGCGGTGAGTGGTAAGTGGGGAGTAGGAGATAATAGTTGTGATTTCTTCAATTCCTTTTTTACCTGTTTCAGATCCACCGAACAACTTATCCAATGCATTTAATTTCTCTTCATTGCTACCGCTGATGGATAAATAGTTTTCAATCGCTGCGATTTGTTTTTCATCCAATCCTTTATTTGCCAATTCTTCTTTTACTTTATCCAACCCGATCTTATCCAATTTATCAATAGCAACGGTTATATTAATCATCTTATCAGCGCCTCCGCACAACTCTGCCAACGCTGTCAATATTTTCCTGCTATTAATTTTTATTTCAACATCGATACCCAGCTTTTCAAAAACAGTTGCGTAGATAATAGCCAGCTCTGTTTCATTTAGTAATGAATTACTTCCCACCACATCCGCATCACATTGATAAAATTCCCGGTAACGTCCTTTCTGCGGCCGGTCAGCTCTCCAAACAGGTTGTATTTGATAACGTTTAAATGGAAACGTGAGCTGGTTATGGTTCATCGCTACATAACGGGCGAAGGGAATGGTGAGATCGTATCTCAATGCCCGTTCCGTTAATTCTTTATCATTCTTTCCTTTCAATACATTCTCAAAAGCCGCTTTTGATTTATCAATGTTCTTCGGATCATTCAAGCCGTTGTTGAGAATTTTGAAAATCAGTTTATCACCTTCATCACCATATTTTCCCATCAATGTTTCCATATTCTCTATCGCCGGCGTTTCCAGTGGTTGAAAGCCGTATAATTCAAAAACAGAACGGATGGTATTGAAAATATAATTCCGCTTGCGGACGGTATCCGGCCCGAAATCTCTTGTACCCTGCGGAAGTGATGGTTTGGCCATGAGAGAACTACTTGTGCGTTGAATATTGATTGTTGTGTATTGAATATTTTTCAATGATCCTGTCGCAGACTTCATCAATCATCTTATATACATCATGATAACCCGGTTCCGGACCGTACCAGGGATCGGGTACGTCATGATTTTTCCCGGGATGAAGTTCGTTCATGAGCAAATCAATTTTGGAAGGATCGAATTTATTTTTAGCGATGCGGCGGATGTCATATAAAACATCTTCCGCCAGCGCATATATTTTATCATATACTTCGATGTCTTCTGTCGTAAATCTCCGTGATCGCTGTTTGGATATATCAATGCCGTTCAGCTTCGCCACTTTTTGTGATAAATGGTGCGGCGCTTCGCCGTTGTGGTACCCATTCGTACCGGCGCTTTCTATGCTCCAGTTCAGCCCGGCGTCAAATGCTTTTTGTTGTAAAATGCCTTCTGCCAGCGGACTACGGCAGATATTACCGAGACAAACCATCAAAATTTTCATGGGTGCAAAGGTAGAGTAAAAGAAAGAAGGTGCAAGGCGCAGGGCACAAGGGACAAGTAGGGCAGACAAGGAACAAGAAGGAACGCTCAATTATTACGACTTGTACCTTGTCCCTTCATTCTTTAATTTCCTTATGGATTTCTTTACAAATCGTATCTCATTTCTAAAGTATAGCCATGACAAACAAAGAACTGCTTCACGCAAGCTTGCTGGACATCTTATTTGATGGCCGCAATAAAGAATACGGAGCGTATGCGCTTCGCAAAACTTATGACCGTCGCCTGTTGCTGGCGATGGGTTTGGGGTTATCTGTTATTCTGCTGTTTATATTTATAAATATGCTGAATATAAATAGTAGTCCGGATTCCGGGCGGCCTGAAAAAGAGAAAGCTGATTTTGTTATTACACAACTTCAAACTGACCCTGATAAACCAATTGTACCAATAAAGCCTAAACCTGCTGTTCAGAAGCCAATAGAAGACGTAGCAACAGTAAAAAATACTACTATTAAAATCGTGGATGATCAAAAATTAAAAGTAACAGAAGTTCCACCACTTGACCTTATCGAAACAAGTGTAATAGGCACGGAAACCAAAGCCGGAAACGAAGATGAAAAGGCCATCAGAACTGAGCCTGCTGTTTCCAATAATAATGCAGGTAGTGGTGAAGTTCCAGTAAAAGTAGAATCTCCTAAACCTTCCTACGGCCCTGAGTTTCCCGGTGGCTTTGAAGCTTTACGTAAATGGTTGGCTAAAAACCTGGCAACTCCTGACCAACTGGAAGCGGGGCAAACAAAAACCGTAAAAGCACGATTTGTCGTAGATAAAGACGGCTCTATCTCAACGGTAGAGATTGTTTTCAGCGGCGGGCAGGACTTTGATAAAGAAGTGGTAAGGGCTTGTAAAAGAATGCCGAAATGGAAACCCGCTGTGCAAAATGGCGAGCCTGTAATGACCAATTATATATTACCTGTAACATTTATGGGTATTGAATAAAATTTAATAATTTGCCCATCCGGGAGAAATAACCGGAGATGACGGTAGCCGGAGTTAGTAATTAGTAATTATTGTTGCAGGGGTCTTGTGCTGAATAGAACCTCACCTAGCCTCTCCTGAGGAGAGGAACAGCACACAGCTCTGACTTTTAGAAAAGTATAATTGAAATAAGACATTTCTAAAATGCTGAATAGCGAACAGGAAGTACAAGAGTGCGACGCAACGAAGATGACCAAGGAACCTAAGCTGGTAACATAAATTATTTTTTAAAAGTGCACTGAACGGGCAACGAGAACATGATTGAAGAATACGAAAAGAAAAAAAGAAAGCGGACCGCCTCCATGAAGTCACTGCTGGATTATGGGATGGGGATAATAATATTGATCGGCGGGTTATTCTTTTTGTTCAGGGGTAAGCTGCATATTTCGTTCAATGAAAGTTTTCCGCCCAATAGCATGGATAAAATATTCGGTGCTATTTGTGTATTATATGGTGCGTGGCGAATCTATAGAGGGTATAAGAAAAATTATTTCATTTGAACCGGTTGATCTTCAACTGGTAAAAAAATTAATAAAAATTGCGGATTAAAACACTGGCACCTTGTATAAATGCCGTCATATATTTTGCATTATTGAGTTTATGGTTTGTACAATGCAAAGCGAAAGAAAAGAAGAATGAAGCAACGGATACGAAAGACAGCGGCACCATTAATGTAAGCGCTGATGAATCCTTCAAACCTATCATCGATGCGCAGGTGCAGGTATATGAATCCAACCATCCCGGTACAAAAATCAATGTCACTTACAAACCAGAAGCGGAATGCCTGAAAGACCTCGGCACAGACAGCGTGCGGATGATTATCGCGACAAGGCCTTACAGTGAGGATGAAAGAACTTTCGTTGTGGATTCCCTGGATGTTGCACCGGAATACATGACAATAGCGAGGGATGCGATTGCCGTTATTGTCAATCCGTCATCTACTGACACATTGTTTACGATGAATCAACTGAAAGAAGTGCTGACAGGGAGATTTAAGAAAAATTTAATCCCTGTGTTTGATGGCGTAAACGCAACTAGTACAGTACGTTTTATCGTCGATTCTATATTAAATGGTGGTGCGCTAACATCAAAGGCGATGGCGGCAAGAACGAGTGAAGGGGTGATTGACTATGTTGCCACGCATAATGGTGTAATAGGATTTATATGGTGTAATAGGATTTATCGGTGTAAGCTGGATTGGCAATAAAGATGACCCGGAACAACTTAGTTTTTTGAAAAAAGTTAAAATGGTAAGGCTCGAAAGCACAGACAGTTCGGGTGTATTCCTGATGCCATTGCAGATGAATATATACCTGATGAAATACCCGCTGGTACGTGATTTGGTATATATACTAAAAGAGAATTACAAAGGATTGGGACACGGTTTCGCGGATTTTTTAAGCGGGGAATAGGACAGTTGATTTTCAGAGGGACTTACCTGAAACCGGTGCTGAAGAATTTTATTATTCGGCCTGTCCAAGTCAGGGAATAAAAGTTTATATTTACAAAATCAGAAAAATAAAATAAATGAAGAGAAGTTTTATCACTGTTCTGAGTGTTTTTTGTACTAACGATATGGTGTCGTGAAAGCACAGTCCGTTCGCAGATGGAGTGAAGGACCTGTATTCAGAAAGATATCAAGCTGCCAAAGCCACTTTTGAAAATTGATTGCCGCCAACCCCAACGATATTGAAGCCACTTACTGGCTGGGACAGACATTAATAAAAACGAATAATGTACCTGCGGCGAAAGCATTGTATGAAAAAGCATTGACAGCAAGCGCTAATGCACCACTCGTGATAGTAGGTATGGGCCAGGTGGAATTAATGCAAAATAAAATCAGTGAAGCACGCCAGCGTTTTGAAACCGCTATTACCATGACAAGTGGTAAGAAAGGCGGCGATCCGCAAGTATTAAATGCAGTTGGTTATGCTATTACCTCTGTGTATACAGATAAAGAAAAGAAAGGTGATATCAATTACGCCGTTGAAAAATTAAAAGAGGCTTCTCTTTTAAAAACAAAAGATACCTGGTTAGCAGCTGACATTTGGGTGAACCTTGGCGATGCTGTTCGTAAAGCCAACCCGGGCCAGGGTGGTGGTGAAGCTTACACGGATTACCAAAAAGCTATGAAGTAAACCCTGCTTACCCGGTTCCTTATTTCAAGATGGCAAAGTTGTTAATACACAACGCAACTGGGACCTTTACCAGCAAAATTTGGAAAAAGCAATCGAGAAAGATCCAAAGTTCGCACCAGCTTATTATGACCTTTATTATTTTAAGCTTACAAGGCAGGACTTTAATAATGCAGAGCATTACGCTACATTGTTCACACAGAACTCCGATCCTGATCCGCAAAATGCTTATTTGGGTGTACAAACAAAATATGTAAAGAAACAGTATGATGAAGCGATTGCGGGTGCGATGTCGATTGCCAGTAAAGCGGGTGAAGGAACAAAAGCGGTCGTTATAAATTACTTGCCTATAGCTATGTTGAAAAAGGGGATACTGCCAGCGCAAGACAATACATAGATAAATATTTTGCAAAAGCCACTGATGAGGACCTTGTTCCTAAAGATTATACATTAATGGCGATGATTTATTCAACTATTCCTGGTCAGGAAGCAGTAGTGTTGAAAAGTTACCAGGATGGAGTGAAGGCGGATACTTCACTGGATAATAAAATTACGCTAATAAAAGACGGTATAAAATTCTTTGAAGGGAAAAAGAAAAACATGGAAGCTGCGCAATTGTATGATTTGCTATTCCAGACAAAACCGGCGGATAAATTAAATATTCAGGAACTTTTCGGGGCTACATTGGCTAATTACCGGAGTTCCAGTTATACCAAGTCTTATGATTTTGCTTCACAAATGGCCACAAAATTCCCTGATCAAATATTTGGTTGGGAATGGAAGTTAATAACCTCCTCGCTGATACGCTGAGACCAGGCAGGGATAGTCTATTGGTACCAGAAGGAATGAACCTGCTGGCATTTACTAATGGAGATTCGGTGAAGTATGCAGCGCAGATCAGGAAAGCATCTTATCCTATCGCTCTTTATTTTAATAATAATAAAACAGCTGGACAGCGCCATTAAATATTTGGAAATGATGCGGTCCGCTACACCAGATGTAGCGCAAAAAAGAAAGTATTCAAAACAATATCAATCAACTCCGGAAGTATTGAAGAAAGGAGGAGGAAAACCTTCCGCTTCTTCTCCAAATGCGGCATCAACGCCCCGTAAACCGGAAGGATAAAGACAAAAAGATTAGATCAAATTTTTAATAGTGACTGCCCCGCAAAGCGGGGCAGTTTTTTTTGTCCGCTGATTGTCAGAATTATAAGGATAATTGGCGTTGCTGACTTATTTTTGCCGCAGAGCAAAAACTATGGTCCATTTACTCCAGGTCAATCTATCCGGGTCCGATGCCACCTCTTATTTGCCGGTAGCAATGCAAATGATTATTGCAGTAGGATTGATCGCTTTATTAATGTTCCTGACGCATGCTTTAGGCCCAAACGCAAAACTTCCGATAAACTGCAAACTTTTGCCAGCGGTATTGAAACCCACGGGGATGCACGTCAGCCGATGGCTATTAAATATTTCCTGACCGCTATTTATTCGTGCTGTTTGATGTGGAAGTGATTTTCTTTTATCCTTATGCCGTGAATTTTAAAGAGCTTGGTTGGAGCGGTTTTTGGGCTGTATTGATGTTTGTAGGATTTTTTCTTTGCGGCTTTGTATACATTATTAAAAAAGGCGCTTTGAAATGGGAGGATTGATCACAATAAATTATTAATTAGAAATGCGTCCTGTATCATATAATATTAAAGTAAAAAAGCTGGAGAATGACATCAGCGTGGGAGAAATGCCCGAAGGTCACCAGGGTGAAGGCTTTTTTGCTACGAAACTGAATGGGGTAATTGGGTTGGCGAGAAAAAATTCTATCTGGCCTTTACCTTTCGCCACTTCGTGCTGCGGTATTGAATTTATGGCTACCATGGGTTCGCATTATGACCTTGCGAGGTTTGGCAGCGAAAGAGTTGGTTTTTCACCGCGCCAATGCGACCTGCTGATGGTTATGGGAACGATCGCCAAAAAATGGGCCCGGTTGTGAAGCAGGTTTATTTACAAATGGCGGAACCGCGGTGGGTCATCGCTGTCGGGGCTTGTGCTTCAGCGGCGGCATCTTCGATACTTATAGTGTGTTGCAGGAATAGACCAGGTAGTACCGGTAGATGTATATGTGCCGGGTTGTCCGCCAAGACCTGAAGCCATCATTGATGGTGTAATGCGTATACAGGATTTAGTAGGAAAAGAAAGTTTGAGAAGAAGGAACGGCGAAAAATATAAAGCGTTGTTAGAAAGCTACGGAATTCAATAACCCCTGTCCCCTAAAGGGGAACTCAGGTCGGTTATTTATTATAATAATTTAATTA
The DNA here is from genome assembly GCA_037200685.1 of Chitinophagaceae bacterium. GTDB lineage: Bacteria > Bacteroidota > Bacteroidia > Chitinophagales > Chitinophagaceae > JAJKIP01. The sequence goes on along the minus strand of JBBCIG010000016.1, from coordinate 719,811 downwards.
GTTCTTTATAGTTAGTTGATTGTGTAGCCAGCTTCGGTACTGAGCGAAGTCGAAGTATCCATGGCATCTTCGTTGCGACGCTCCGTTCATCTTCCTGTTCTTTAATGGGCAAATGCGTCGCTCCAATAGCTATCGGGATCAACTTCCTGTTCATTATTGAGCAATAAGAACCGAAGTCAAAAGGGAGGCAACTTTTGACTTTTAACTTTTGACTTATTTATGTCTTTGACGAACGATTATATAAAACAGAGATTAATAGAAAAATTTGGCGACCAGGTGACAGCATTTACTGAACCTTACGGCATGCTCACGTTTGAATCGCCGAAAGAGATCAACCTGAAAGTGTTGAATTTTTTATATGATGAAGACGAATTGAAGTTCCGTTTCCTCTCCGATCTCTGCGGCGTACATTACCCGGATAATAAAGAAAAAGAATTAGCTGTTGTTTATCATTTGCATAACCTGCAGGATAATGTTCGTATCCGATACAAAGTATTTACAATAGCGGATAAACCTGATGTGTATACGGCGACGGGATTATTTTCCGCCGCTAATTGGCTGGAAAGAGAGACGTACGATTATTATGGAGTAAATTTTGTCGGTCATCCCAATCTCAAGCGAATATTGAATGTAGATGAGATGGATTATTTCCCGATGAGAAAACAATACCCGCTGAAGATCAGAGCCGTATAGATAAAGATGATGAAATGTTTGGAAGGGGCGGAACAGTTGGTTTTGGTACGGAGAAAACCGATCATGGAACTCTTGCCGAAGATCATAAGAATAATGTGGTGAGAATATTGTTTGAGCAAATGCAGATTTGAATATTTGCAAATGTGCATATGAATAGTAGGATCAAGTGAAGTTTGAAATAGTGAGAATAATTGAAAATGCTGAATAGAATTACCGGAAGCACAAGAGTGCGACGCAACAGGTGATGATAGTAGTAATGAAGCCGGGGAACTAAAAATAAAAATAGCACGAGCGGCAATGTCGGAACAACATATAAAATTACCGGAAGGAAGTATCGAGAAGACGACCACCACGCTGAACCTGGGGCCAACCCACCCTGCTACACACGGCGTGATGCAAAATATCCTGGAACTGGATGGTGAACGCATTGTTTCCGCTGAACAAACTATCGGTTATATTCATCGTGCTTTGAAAAAATAGCTGAACGCCGTCCTTTATACCAGATTACCCCGCTTACAGACAGGTTGAATTATTGCTCATCTCCTATTAATAATATGGGATGGCATATTACCTGCGAAAAATTATTGAAAGTAAAAACGCCGAAAGCGGGTTGATTATCTCCGCATCATTATTATGGAGCTGGCGAGAATTTCCGATCATCTTATTTGTAATTCTATTGTTGGTGTGGATAGTGGCGCTATACCGGTTTCTTATACGTAATGCAATACCGTGAGCTGATCTATGAGATATATGAAGAAGTTTGCGGATCAAGATTGACAACGAATATTGGCCGCATCGGTGGCTTTGAAAGAAATTTAATGACATCGCTTTTCAGAAATTGGAAAAATTTTTGAAAGAATATCCCAAAGTACTGACGGAGTTTGAAAATCTTTTTACCCGCAACAGGATATTCATGGAAAGAACGATCGGTGCGGGACCAATCAGCGCTGATCGTGCATTGAACTATGGATTTACTGGTCCTAATCTTCGTGCGGCGGGAGTGGATTATGATGTTCGCATACACACGCCTTACAGCAGTTACGAAGATTTTCAATTGATATACCTGTGGGAACAACGGGTGATTGTTATGATCGCTTCCTCGTCCGCAATCAGGAAATGTGGCAATCGCTGAAGATTATACAGGACGCTTATCGAAAAGTGCAGGAATTTAAAGGAGCGGAAGCGGAAGTGTACCATGCAGATGTACCTGAATATTATTTGCCGGAGAAGAAAGATGTTTATACCAAGATGGAAGCATTGATCTGGCATTTTAAAATTATTATGGGCGAGATTGATATGCCTGCCGGTGAAGTGTATTCTTGTGTAGAAGGCGGAAATGGAGAATTAGGTTTTTACCTGATCAGCGATGGTGGCAGAACGCCCTATCGTTTACAATTCCGCAGGCCTTGTTTTATTTATTACCAGGCGTTTGAAGAATTGACAAAAGGGGCGATGCTGAGCGATGCGATCATTGTGATGTCATCGTTGAATTTGATTGCAGGGGAAATGGATGGATAACCCTGTCCTTCCTACCCCGATTTTTATCGGGGCTAAAAGGGGAACTTAGGTCCACGTATTTTTGTTTTTAGATAGTTCTTAATTAATGATCGATAAATAAAAATTACATTCTTTTATCAGAGTGTTTAAAAGCCCTTTAAGGGTTTGGGGTATGATACAATTTTCAGACAACAGGTTGAAAGAAATAGAGCAAATTATTGCCCGCTATCCCGCAGGCAAACAGAAAAGCGCTTTGCTGCCTGTATTGCATTTAGCGCAGCAGGAGTTTGGCGGCTGGCTGGATGTACCTGTAATGGATTATGTAGCTTCTCTTTACACCTGGAACCTATCGAAGTATATGAAGTGGCTACGTTTTACAGCATGTATAATTTAAAACCTGTTGGCCGGTATATGTTTGAAATTTGCCAGACAGGACCTTGCATGCTCAACGGCAGTGATGACATGATACAATATATATATGAGAAACTCGGCATTAAACCAGGTGAAACCAGCGGTGACGGTATGTTCACATTGAAAACAGTAGAGTGTTTGGGAGCTTGCGGTTATGCGCCAATGATGCAGATGGGAAAAACTTACCGTGAACATTTGACAAAGAAAAAGTAGATGAGATTATAGAAGAGTGCAGGAAAAATGCAGCAACTAATAACTAAAACTATATGAAAAAATTAATAACGGTCCTTTCATTTTTTGCTTTCGTTTCTGCCAACGCACAAACAGAAGAAGCGAAGGTTACAGCGGTGATGAAAGAATTTCACCAGGCTATGGTAAAACAAGATATACCCTTTATTGAGTCGCATTCTGATAAAGCAATGACCTTTGCGCATAGTAACGGATGGGTGCAACCAAAAGTTGAATTTATAAAGGATTTTCAGTCTGGGTATATCAGCTATCAGTCTTATAAAGAAGACAGTATTAATGTTTATATGGGAAAAAACCTGGCGAGCCTCCGGTTTGTAGTTAATATTACTAGTATCACTAACGGGGTTCCCGGTAGTAATCATTTGCGGGTGCTGGAAGTGTGGATGAAGGAAAAGGATAAATGGGTTTTATTTGCCAGGCAAGGCGTAAGATATCCATAGAAATAAAATTCAGAAACCAGGCTGATTCATAATTAAATGGGACGAAAATTATTATTAGAAAAAGATCATGTTGAAGGCATCAGGTATTTTGATGTGTACCGTCGCGAAGGTGGTTACCGTAGCGTAGAGAAAGCATTGAAGACGATGAGTCCTGATGCAGTGACGGAAGAAGTAAAGAAAAGTGGTCTTCGCGGCCGTGGCGGCGCTGGATTTCCTACGGGTATGAAGTGGAGTTTTTTGGCAAAGCCCGAAGGAGTTCCTCGTTATTTAGTTGTTAATGCAGACGAATCCGAGCCCGGAACATTTAAGGACAGGTATCTTATGGAATTCATTCCGCATTTATTGATAGAAGGAATGATTGTTTCATGTTTTGCATTAGGCAGTAAAGTATCCTACATCTATATACGTGGTGAGTATGCGTGGATCGTTGACATATTAGAACAAGCTATTCAGGAAGCAAGGAACAATGGCTTCTTAGGAAAAAATATTTTAGGTACCGGTTTTGACTGCGAAGTATATGTTCATCGTGGCGCCGGCGCTTATATCTGTGGGGAAGAAACAGCGTTGATAGAATCGTTAGAAGGTAAAAGAGGTAACCCGAGAATCAAACCTCCATTTCCCGCGGTGAAAGGAGTATGGATTGTCCAACGGTAGTGAATAATGTGGAAACAATCGCAGCAGTTGTTCCGATTATTAATGAAGGCGGTGAAGAGTATGCGAAGATTGGTATCGGTAAATCAACCGGTACAAAACTAATCTCGGCTTGCGGTAATATTAATAAACAAGGCGTATATGAGATTGACATGACGATCTCCGTAGAAGAATTTATTTACAGCGATGAATATTGCGGCGGCATTGCAAAAGGTAAAAAACTAAAAGCTTGTATACCCGGCGGATCTTCGGTTCCTATTTTACCGGCAAACCTGTTATTAAAGACAGCTAAAGGTGAACCCAGAATGATGACGTATGAAAGTTTGGCTGATGGTGGATTTGCTACGGGGTCGATGATGGGTTCAGGAGGCTTTATTGTTTTAGATGAAGATCAATGCGTGGTGAAACATACGTATACCTTAGCAAGATTCTATCGCCATGAAAGTTGCGGACAGTGTTCGCCGTGCAGGGAAGGAACGGGTTGGATGGAAAAAATTTTATTGAATATAGATAAAGGTAAAGGAAAGATCAGTGATATTGATTTGCTCTGGGATATTCAAAGAAAGATAGAAGGCAATACGATTTGTCCATTAGGTGATGCAGCAGCATGGCCGGTAGCGGCAGCAATCCGTCATTTCAGGGATGAGTTTGAGTGGCATGTAATGAACCCGGAAGAATGCTTGAGGAGAAATTATGGGTTGGCGCATTATGCGGATGCATTAAGTGTGACAGCGTAAGGTTTCACGCAGCGGCCGCAAAGGAGCAACGAACGCAGATATGAATGAAAAGGGAATCCCGCTTATTCATGAGGAAATTAAAATGGAAATAGGTTTTAGAGCAGACGTAATACTGGATAATAAGTGATTGTTGAAATAAAAGTATTGACGCCTTGGCTGATATACATTTAAGCAAGTGCTCACTTACTTGAAGTTGACGGATTTGAAATTAGGATTGTTGATTAATTCAACGTTGTACTTCTTAAAGATGGAATAAAAAGAATTGCTAATAAACTATAAAACGCAGCGCCGCATTTTACTTTGCGTTCGCTGCGAGAAATAAAAAATGGCCGACGAACAAAAATTATTTAAAGTAACAATCGACAACATCACCATCGATGTGGAGCCGGGAACAACCATTCTCATGGCTGCACGAAAGATTGGTGGTGATGTAACGCCGCCTGCGATGTGCTTCTACAGCAAATTGCAGGGAAGCGGTGGTAAATGTCGTACCTGTTGGTAGAAGTATCAAAAGGTTCTGAAAAAGATCCAAGGCCAATGCCGAGAACTGGTGGCGAGCTGCAGAACAACGGTAATGGATGGAATGGAAGTGAAAAACATTACCAGTGACAGGGTAATAGATGCAGGGCAGGTGTTGTGGAATTTTTATTGATCAATCACCCGCTGGATTGCCCGATCTGCGACCAGGCCGGTGAATGCCATTTGCAGGACCTGGGTTATGAGCATGGAAAAGAAGGCACACGGTATGAATTTCACCGCAGAACGTTTGAAAAAGAAAATATCGGCCCTTATATACAATTGCACATGACAAGGTGCATTCTTTGTTATCGTTGTACGTATGTAGCTGATCAGTTAACCAATAGCCGTGTTCACGGGATATTAGACCGTGGTGATCATGCAGAGATATCTACTTATATATCCAAGGCCATTGATAATGATTTCAGCGGGAATATGATTGATGTTTGTCCTGTTGGCGCTTTAACTGATAAAACCTTTCGCTTTAAAAACAGGGTATGGTTTACCAAGCCAGTGGATGCGCATCGTGATTGCCCGACTTGCTGCGGTAAAGTAACATTATGGAACCGCGGTGACGAAGTATTGCGGGTAACATCACGTAAAGATGAATGGGGAGAAGTGCAAAGCTTCGACGGTAAACCGGGGTGGATCTGTAACACCTGCCGTTTTGATAAAAAGAAATTAGGCGACTGGGTAATAGAAGGGCCGACGCATGTGAGCCGTCATTCTGTTATTTCAGCCAATCATTATATTGATGCCAAGAAGCCGCAGGAAACTATTGCGAATGTAATGGGAGGAAGAGAGCCAAAATTATTAATGGATATTCATAACGTTAGCGACGTGAATGATCCATCTGTTGACCTGAGTGAGATAGCCGGCCGGCAACAGGCATTTGAAAAGACCAGGAAATTGTAACTACTAATGCATTTATTGACAATTGAAATTGGTTTCTTATTCTGGAAAAGTTTGTCCTGATCGCGGTGATCATAGGCCTTTCTATGTTTACGGCGATGTATGCAACTTATGCGGAAAGAAAAGTAGCGGCGTTCTTACAAGATCGTATCGGGCCAAACAGGGCCGGGCCTTTTGGACTATTGCAACCTTTGGCGGATGGCGGTAAACTATTTTTCAAAGAAGAAATCATTCCTTTATTATCATCTAAATTTCTTTTTATTCTCGGGCCTGCGCTTGCGATGGTCACCGCATTACTTTCAAGCGCTGTTATACCTTGGGGGCCATCTTTTTCCATTGGGGGCAAAGAAATTTCTTTACAGATAGCAGATGTAAATATTGGTATCCTTTATGTTTTTGGCGTGGTAAGCCTTGGTGTGTATGGTATCATGATCGGCGGATGGGCTTCCAATAATAAATTTTCATTGCTGGCTGCGGTACGTGGCGCTTCGCAAATGGTTTCTTATGAATTGCCCATGGGGCTTGCACTGATCGCTGTGCTGATGCTGGTAGGTGATTTGAGAATGAGCACCATTGTAAGCGACCAGATTGGTAGTGGATTTTTTAACTGGCATATATGGTACCAGCCTATCGGGTTTCTTGTATTTTTTATCTGTGCGCTGGCGGAATGTAACCGTACGCCATTCGATATGGCCGAAGCGGAGAATGAACTGAACTTTGGTTATCACCAGGAGTATTCTTCTATGAAGCTGGGATTTTATTTGTTTGCTGAATACATTAATATGTTCATCAGCGGTGTGGTGATGTCAACATTATATTTTGGTGGTTATGATATACCATTTGTGAATGAAGCGAGTTGGGGATTGGCACCATGGTTATTATCATTGATTGGATTTTCAGTATTGATGATCAAAGCGTGGACATTTATTTTCATATTTATGTGGATTCGCTGGACGATACCACGTTTCCGTTATGATCAATTGATGAAACTCGGTTGGAGAACGTTGATTCCATTGGCTTTGTTGAATATGATTTTGACAGCGGCGGTGGTGTTGTGGCTGAAGAAATAGGCAATACGCAATAGGCAATTGGCAATGAGCAATGAACTTTTCGAAAATGCTGAGTAGCGAACAGAACGTTGAAGAGTGCGACCATTCGACTTCGCTCATGGTAAACTGCGACGCAATTGCTGAATAGAGAACAGAAAGATGAACGGAGCGTCGCAACAGACGATGATAGTAGCACTGAAGCTGGGGACATAATATATATTTGCGAAAATTTTAAATACTTCCCTTAGGGAATAGTGATTATGCAATTAACACAAAGAGCAAAACAGGTGGACAGGCGGCCGATGACAAGGCTGGAGAGGATATACCTGTGGAATATTGCAAAGGGAATGATGATTACGATCAGCCATTTCTTTAAAAGAAAGGCTACAATAAAATATCCCGAAGAAAAAAGAACATTTTCTAAAGTATTCCGCGGCTTGCAAATATTAAACCGTGATGAAGAAGGACGTGAACGTTGCACGGCTTGCGGATTATGTGCAGTAGCCTGCCCGGCGGAAGCGATCACTATGGAAGCGGCGGAAAGACAACCGGGCGAAGAACATTTGTACAAAGAAGAAAAGTATGCGGCGAAATATGAAATCAATATGCTGCGCTGCATTTTTTGCGGGTATTGTGAAGAAGCGTGTCCCAAAGATGCGATCTACTTGTCGCAAACATTTGCGCCATCTAACTATGCAAGACAAGGCTTTATTTATAAAAAAGAAGATTTACTGATCCCTGATCCGAAAACGGATCCCGAAGGATTTAAAAAAGCAAGGGGCGAAAAACAAATTATTAATTAATAATGGCTAATTAATAATTAACTGCAGGAGAAATGAATATTACACAAATATTATTTTGGTTGCTTACAGTAATAGCCTTGTTCGGGGCGATGATGGTGGTTATCAGTAAAAATCCCGTGCACAGTGTGTTGTGGCTCATTCTTACCTTCTTTGCTATTTCCGGTCATTATATATTATTGAATGCGCAATTTTTAGCCATCGTAAATATCATTGTGTATGCAGGGGCCATCATGGTATTGTTCCTGTTCGTGATCATGCTGATGAACTTAAGCAAAAGCACGGAACCGCAACGCAACCGTTGGCTGCGGTTTGCAGGCGCTGTTTCCGGCGGCTGTTTATTATTGGTATTGGTGGCAGCATTAAGAAACACGGAAGTGAAAGGTTTATCTGCACAAGTGAATGAAGGAAGTATCGGTCTAATTAAAAATTTAGGAAAAGAATTATTCAGCACTTTTGTAGTACCGTTTGAGATAAGCAGTATTTTATTTTTAAGTGCGATGGTAGGTTCGGTGGTGATGGGGAAGAAAGATTAAGTGTCTTTCGGGATAGTTAAGTTCTTTAAAAATGTTGGAGTAATAATGTTACGAGCTTCAGTTCCCTGATCGGCTGTGGTTGCGTCGCACACTTCAACGACATGAATTCTGTTCAACATAAACGAAGATCCATTAAGTGGTTTGATATGCCGATTAATTATTACATATTTCTATCTATCGCACTGTTTTGTATTGGAATAGTAGGTGTGCTTACACGCCGCAATGCGATCATTATTTTCATGTGCATTGAGCTAATGCTGAATGCGGTGAATTTATTGCTGGTGGCGTTTTCTAAAATGCATCACCTGGCGGCTAACAATCCCAAAAATCCGATGTATGCGATGTATGAAGGATTGAACCGGGGCATCGTAGGTACCGACGGGCAGCTTTTCGTTTTCTTTATCATGGTGGTGGCGGCGGCGGAAGTGAGTGTAGGCCTGGCGATCATTGTGATGATGTACAGGAATATTCATTCGGTGGATGTGAATTTTTTGAATCGGTTAAAACATTAGAGAATTAAAAATTAAAAAGTCAAAAGTAAAAATAGAGGCTGCGGTTTTGCATTTTTACTTTTGGTTTTTGACTTTCGAATATGCAGAATGTCTTACAAATAGTTTGGTTAATCGCTTTCTTCCCTTTGCTTGGTTTTTTAATCAATGGATTGGGAAGAAAATTTTTATCAAAGACACTGATCGGTGTTATCGGCAGTGGCGTTATACTCGCTTCCTTCATCATGAGTATTTGGGTGTTTATGCAGGTGAAAGGCGGCAACACGCATGTGGCGAACTATTTTAATTTTATTTCTGTTGATTCTTTATTTGATAAAACAAATCTCGTCATTCCTTTTTCATTCCAGGTTGACCAGCTTTCTTCTATATTTCTATTAATTATCACTGGCGTAGGTTTTCTCATACATGTATATTCTACTTCTTATATGCACGAAGAGAAGACGGAGCATTTCGGAAGATATTTCGCTTATCTCAACCTCTTTGTGTTTTCGATGCTGTTGCTGGTGATGGGTGGCAATTATGTTGTCATGTTCATCGGTTGGGAAGGTGTGGGCCTTTGTTCTTACCTGTTAATTGGTTTTTGGTTTAAGAAAACGGAATACAATAAAGCGGCGAACAAAGCTTTCATCATGAACCGCATCGGTGACCTTGCTTTCCTGATTGCGATTTTCTGGCTCATTTCTAAATTGCACACTGTTTCTTATGGTGATGTATTTGCCAATGCTTCTAAAAATTTAACTACTACTGATATAACTGGTATTACATTATTGTTATTCATTGGCGCTACCGGTAAAAGTGCACAGATACCTTTATATACATGGTTGCCTGATGCGATGGCCGGACCGACGCCTGTATCCGCATTAATCCATGCCGCCACGATGGTGACAGCCGGTATTTATATGATTGCACGCAGCAACATTTTGTATACACTTTCTCCCGTAACGATGAATATTGTTGCGTTTATTGGATTAGCTACCGCTTTACTGGCTGCAACGATTGCATTAAAGCAAAATGATATTAAAAAAGTATTGGCTTATTCTACGGTGAGCCAGTTGGGATATATGTTTCTTGCCCTGGGCACTGGTGCTTACGTAGCAGCAGTATTTCATGTAATGACACATGCTTTCTTTAAAGCATTATTATTCCTTGGAAGTGGTAGTGTTATTCATGCGATGGGCGGTGAGCAGGATATCAGGAAGATGGGTGGCTTAAGCAAAAATTTAAAGATTACTTATTTTACTTTCCTGATTGGCTGTATTGCTATTGCAGGTATTCCGCCATTCAGCGGCTTCTTTTCTAAAGACGCTATTTTATTAAGTGCTTTTGAAAATAATAAAGTCTTTTATATTATCGCTTTATTCACGGCGTTATTGACGGCATTTTATATGTTCCGGTTGCTGTTTGTTACGTTCACCGGTAAATTCCGCGGAACAGGGGAACAGCATCATCATTTGCATGAAAGCCCCGCGGCGATGACCATTCCTTTAATTGTATTAGCGGTCTTGTCTGTTATTGGTGGTTTCGTAGGTATACCAGAGTTAATGATGAGTGGTGGAGATAAACTGACCGAATTTCTTTCACCCGTTATCGCACCGCATCATAACGAACACCCAGTGGCACACTCAACGGAGTGGCTGTTGATGGGACTATCAACTGTATTGATATTGATCACCATCGGCTTCGCCTGGTCTAAGTATAAAAATTATCAATCCAAAGAGTCGAATGCTTTTGGAAAAGTGCTGGAGAATAAATGGTATGTAGATGAATTGTATGAAAAGATTATTATAAAGCCCTTGGATAAGTTGGGCGCTTTTTTCAATTCATTTTTTGAAAAATCAATTATCGATGGAATTGTAAACGGCGTAGGAAGGTTGTTGAATTACAGCAGCCGCCAGTTGCGTTTGTTACAAAGCGGGCAGGTGGGCAGTTATGTATTGTTGATGGTATTGGGCATGCTGATAATCTTTGTCGTACAGTTTTTTTTAAGAAAATAAAATGATCGCAGTATTATTAATAGTAGTTCCGTTGCTGGCAGGATTGGCCTCATTCTTTTTTAAGAATGAAAAAGCCGCTCGTGCCTGGGCGTTATTTTCTTCCTTTGTCACGTTGGGTGTTTCCCTTCTTGGGTTTACGTTATTGAAAGATGCCAACTATTTATCCCATCATTCAGAATGGATGCAGAATACCGGCAGCAGTTTTTCTGTAGGATTAGATGGATTGAGCAAAGTACTTACTTTGCTGACCGCTGTTTGTTACCCGATTATTTTCTTAGGCACATGGAATTCTACTTATAAAAAAGCGAATAACTTTTTTGCGTTGATGTTGCTGGCGCAGGCCGGATTGATGGGAGTGTTCCTCGCAACAGACGCCTTACTCTTTTATTTTTTCTGGGAGCTTGCGTTAATACCCGTGTATTTTCTTTGCTCGCAGTGGGGCGGCGAAAGAAGAATTGCTGTTACATTCAAATTCTTTATCTATACTTTTCTTGGATCGGTATTAATGCTGATCGGTATTTTATATATCTATTCAAAAACAGCCGACCAGTCGTTTAGCCTTGCTTCTTTTTATAACGCTGAAATTAGCTACGATGATCAAAACTGGTTATTCTGGTTATTCTTTATAGCCTTTGCTATCAAGATGCCCATCTTTCCTTTTCATACATGGCAGCCGGATACATATGAGCAATCACCAGCCGCCACTACGATGGTACTTAGTGGTCTCATGGTAAAGATGGGGTTATTTGGATTGCTCCGCTGGGTGGTATTTTTATTTCCGCTCACGATGGGTAACTGGTCAACGCTTATTTCTTCTTTATGCGTTATCGGTATTATTTACGCTTCATTAATAGCCATTAAACAGGATGACCTGAAACGATTAGTGGCTTATTCTTCCATTGCGCATATCGGATTGATGTGCCTTGCTATTTTTGGCGATACTAAAATTGGATTGCAGGGGGTAATGGTCCAGATGTTTAATCATGGCATCAACATCATCGGCCTGTGGATCATTATAGAAGTAATAGAAAAACAATTCGGCACAAGGAAAATGTCGGAGCTGGGCGGCCTTGCCCAAAAAGCCCCGGCGCTTGCGATCTTTTTTGTAATTATCGCTTTAGCCAATATCGCATTGCCTTTAACGAATGCATTTATCGGCGAGTTCATGATGTTTAATGGTGTATTTGATTCTCATGTATACGATGGCAGCTATACTCTTTTCGGAACAATAAAAATGAATGCTAAAAATTTCGCCATGCTATATACTGTATTGGCGGGTATCGGCATCATACTGGCGGCGGTGTATACATTGAACATGATCCGGAAAGTTTTATACGGAAATATGGGATCGCTGGTTGAGTCAGCAAGAGATATAAAATTGGTAGAAAAAATTGCATTAGCCATCATTGTTATTTTCATATTCTGGATGGGTGTGAACCCGCAGCCGGTGCTGAACTTAACAAATGATTTTACGGATATCATCATTGATAAAACGAGGGTGATTCCTTATATAAATAAGTAAAGAGCGGTATGAACGCATTAATAGTATCAGCGGTTTTGGGTGTTATCATGATGTTCAGCGGAATTTTGCTGAAACAAAAAAGCACGGTGCGTGGTGTTGCCATAGCAGGGCTGGTGGTATTACTTATTGTCAACGTGATGGAAGCTTATGGAAAAACTATTTTTCATATTGATGTGACAGGCATGATGCGGTTTGACAGGTTTTCATTACTATTTGTTTCCATTGTTATTTTTTCCACCCTGTTCTATTTTATTTTATCAGCGAAGGATATGGAAAAGGTCGGCCTTGATTACGCGGAGTACTTCGCCCTGATATTTTTTATTCTTTGCGGTATCATTCTTTCCGCATCATTCACGTCATTGCTGATATTATTTCTCGGGATTGAAATTATTTCTATTCCTCTTTATATTCTTACGGGCAGTGATAAAAGAAACCTGAAGAGCAACGAAGCTTCATTGAAATATTTTTTAATGGGCGCCTTCTCCACCGGGCTCATGCTCATGGGTATCACTTTATTATATGGTGCAAAAGGTACTTTCCATGTCGATGCGATGCATTTAACGGCCACGGCTCCGGGTGTTTTACCCGTAGCAGGCATGTTGCTGTTACTTTTTTCCATGTCATTCAAAGTATCAGCGGCGCCATTCCATTTCTGGACACCGGATGTTTACGACGGTGCGCCTACCGTATTCACTTCTTTCATGGCGACAATTGTAAAGGCTGCTGTATTCATCGCATTCATCCGTTTGTTCGATGAAACTTTTGGCGCACTACATGCCCAATGGAAATTATGGATCGCTATTATCACAGCCGCCACATTATTCATTGGCAATATCACGGCCGTATTTCAGCAAAGCGTCAAAAGAATGCTGGCGTATTCCAGTATTGCGCAAGCCGGCTTTATGCTCATGGCGATTTTTTCCATGAACCAGGATGCTAAAGAAGGAATATTATTATATGCAGCGGCTTACAGTTTCGCTACTATCGGCATTTTCGCGGTGTTGAATAAGTTGAGCGATCATAGTTTTGAAGGCTTCAATGGACTTGCCAAACAGCAACCTGCTGTCGCCGTCACGCTGACTATTTTTCTTTTATCATTGGCAGGCATTCCAATGACCGCAGGTTTCCTCGCCAAATTTTATATGCTCAAAGCAGTGCTCGCCACCGGTTCGTATTTGTGGCTGGCCATCTTTGGTGTCATCATGGCCGCCGTAAGTGTGTATTATTATTTCCGCATCATCCAGGCCATGTATTTTAAAGAAGGCACGGCAACTGTGTTCGTCACAAAAAGTTTCAAAGTGGCGCTCATCATTTTAGCGGCGCTCATCATCCTGCTCGGTCTATTCCCTGATCTATTACTGACCTGGCTTTACTTCTGATATTTTTTTAATAGCCCAACTGCATTACTATGCGCAGCATCCCGTGGACTATCATCGCCGGTTGTTGAGCAAAGCGAAATCCCGATGTATATCGGGACGGCGCATTTTAGAAGTATTTATTTATTTGCCCAGCGGTAGAGCTACTATCATCTTTCGTTGCGTCGCACTCTTCATCTTTCTGTTCTTTACTCAGCATTTTCAAATCACCCGATGAATACCTAAGCATTCCTTTCAATCATACCTTAACAATCTTTCTTGTCTCTTGTGCCTTCCCATTGCTTGTTCCCACTCGCCACTCCCCAATTGGCTCTCTCTTTTTCTCCTTCCCCTCTTAGCCAATTCAAATTTGACATTTCAGATTTAAAATGAGAATTTCGGGTATTGCTATAATATGAGTTTTCTTGATGTTTTTTCATTAGCATTCCGCACCGTCCGCAGCAACAAGCTGCGCACAGGTTTAACTGTTGCCATCATTGCTTTTGGTATCATGGCATTGGTGGGCATCATTACGGCTATTACAGCCATGAATCAAAAACTCTCCGAAAGTTTTTCAACCATGGGTGCAAATGCTTTCGCCATTCGTTTCAAAGAAAGAAATATTCGTTTTGGTGGAGGAAACCGCAAAGAAGTAAAGCTTTCTAAAAAGAGCGACCGCAAAGAAAAGACCTCCAATCTCGATAAGCCTATAAAAAAAGATGAAGCGGAACTTTTTGTAAAGAGTTACAATTATCCGGCTATTACCAGTCTTTCCATTCTTGGCAACAGGAATTCTATCGTATCACATGATGATAAAAAAACCAGCCCGAACGTAATGCTCTTCGGTGCGGATGAAAATTATTTGCTCCTCAACGGATTTGCAATAAATGATGGCAGGAATATGAATAATATGGAAGTGCAGTCAGGGAGCAATGTCTGTCTCTTAGGTTTTGATGTAGCCGCGAAATTATTCAGGGAAGCGACGAAGGCTGCCAACTCTCAGGTGCAAATAAATAATATTCCCTACAGGGTATTGGGTGTGCTGGCAAGCCGCGGTTCTTCGCTTGGTTTCAGCCGGGATAATATGATCATCACAAGTTATAACAACATCGAAAGAAATTTCCCGTCAAACTCGTCTTATGTCATTGCGATAATGACGGATAATCTTTTGAACGTTGGTGAAGCGATGGGAGAGGCGGAAGCGTCATTTCGTCCCATTCGTAAACTAACGATTACGGAAGAAAGCAATTTTGTACTGGACAGAAGTGATAGTGTCGCGGAAAAAGCAATGAACAGTCTTGGATTTCTTACGATTTCGGCAACGGTCATCGGCTTTATTACGTTGATCGGGGCGGCTATCGGGTTGATGAATATCATGCTGGTTTCCGTGTCTGAACGTACAAAGGAGGTAGGCCTTATTAAAGCCATCGGTGGAAAAAGTAAAATGGTGAGACGGCAGTTTTTGCTGGAAGCGATAATTATCAGCGTATTGGGGGCTTTATTCGGAATAGTTCTGGGCGTATTGGTTGGTAATTTATTTTCAATGGTACTGGGCACCGGGTTTGTTGTTCCCTGGAACTGGGTGTTTGGAGGTATTATTATATGCAGTGTCGTAGGATTACTGGCCGGTCTATATCCCGCTTTAAAGGCGGGCCGCCTGAATCCTATTGAAGCGTTGCGGTATGAATAAGTGGGAAAATAGCAATCAAATTATTTATCCGGGAGTTGCTACTTTTAAAAAAATCCTTAACTTGACGCTCCCCGCGATGGAAAAAATGGCGGGGCGATTTTTATAACGACTTTTTTACTAGAATTGTATTTCTTAAAAGGCTCATTAACATTTAAAAACACAAAAAACTAAGATCATGGCTGAGACTAAACCAACTGCATCAACAGTGAAGGCTACATCTGTTCAACCGAAGAAAAGCAGTAACGCCATTTCGTGGCTTGCACCGATTCTGTGTATCATTGCCGGTTATTTATTCTGGCGTTTTATTTTAGGAGATCCAAAATATTTTGTGGGCGAAGGTGAGGGCTGGTTTTGGCCTACCTATAAGGGATTGAAGGACCACAAAGATGCTTTACACAAAATTTATGAAGGAGGGATTATCGTGCCTTTGTTAATTGGTATGTTGTTAATGGTAATTGTATTTTCTATTGAAAGATTTTTGACTATCCGTAAAGCATTAGGAAACGGATCTATTTCTGATTTTATACGCAAAGTGCAATATCATTTAGCTAACAGGAATGTAGATGCTGCATTATCTGAGTGCGACAAACAACGCGGTTCTGTTGCTAACGTAATGAAAGCAGGTCTTCGCCGTTACAAGGAAATGATTGGAGAAGGCGCTCTAGATACTGAGCAAAAGGTTCTTTCTATTCAAAAAGAAGTAGAAGAAGCGACAGCGCTGGAATTACCGATGCTGCAAAAGAACCTCGTGTTCCTTTCTACCATTGTATCATGCGGTACCCTTATCGCCCTTTTGGGAACGGTAATTGGTATGATCAAATCGTTCTCTTCACTGGGTGAAGGCGGCGGTGCGGGTGATGCAGCTCAGTTGGCGGTTGGTATCTCTGAAGCGTTATATAATACAGCGTTGGGTATCGGTACATCAGCATTATCATTAATTATGTATAATGTGTTTACCACTAAGATCGATTCTATTACATATGGTATAGATGAATCAGGATTTACATTGACACAAAGCTTCGCTTCCCTGTATAAATAATAAGGGAGCAAACGCGAAAAGCTTTTATGGAAATCGGAACTTAATTCATCTCATTAAAAATTTTTAGAGCGATGCCAAGTGTTAAAATACCAAAAAAGAGTACGGATACGGATATGACACCCTTTGTGGATGTTGCGTTCTTGATCCTGTCCTTTTTCATGCTGGCGACAAAATTTAAACCGCCTGAACCTGTTGAGGTGAAAACACCCAACTCTGTATCGGCCGATAAATTAAAAGAAAGCGATGCTATTTGGATAACAATTGATAAGGACAGCAAGGTTTATTTTTCTGTCAGTGTAAAAGGTGATAAAGGTGTTTTCAAGACAATCGCGGAAGGAATAAACACTAACAGGAACCTCAACCTTACTCCCGCGGAAGTCACTAATCTTGGAACTACGCTTGCACTGAGTTTCCCTGTAGGCGTTCCTTTTGCAGGCCTTAAGCAGTTGCTGGCACGTCCGCCCCAGGAAATGGGAAATGTCGCACAACCGGGCATCCCGGTGCTTGATACCCTGAATAACGAGTTGATCTGGTGGTTGGCAGAAGCCAAAAAGAGCTTTGCAGGGAAGAAAGGTGTTCTTTTCCTTATCAAAGGAGATGGTATTTCTAAATTCCCCACTTTTGAAGGTGTAGTAAATGCACTGAAGAAAAACGAGGAATTTAAATACAACCTTATCACTTCCCCGGAAGACGCACCGGCGGGATCGGCTTTGGCTGAAGTGAGAAGCAAACCAAGTACAGAGTAATTCAGTTGAACTAAATAAAACCTATTAAACATGGCAAGTATAGAAGGTGGTGGCGACAGTGGCGGCCACAAAAAAGGACCGGGGGTTAAGAAGGCGAAAAAACTTTCTACCAGGGTGGATATGACACCGATGGTGGACCTGGGTTTTTTGCTCATTACCTTTTTCATTTTTACCACGACCATGAGCACTCCCAATACTGTTAACCTTAATATGCCCAAGGATACAGATAAGGAAGATGAGCAGACGAAGGCGAAACAGTCCGGCGCTCTGACCATCATGCTGGGAAAAGACAATCACGTTTTCTATTATGAAGGCGAGCTGGCCCCTGATGGTTCTAATTTCAAATCTTCTAATTTTAAGGAAATCCGGGATGTTATCATCAATAAGAAAAAGTCGGTGATGGACAGGTATTATCCCGATCCTAAATGCGAAGAAAAAATGAAAGCGGAAAATAAACCAGCCAGTGATTGCCGCGATCAGGATTTTGTAGTGGTTATTAAACCGGATGCAGAAGCCACTTATAGAAACACAGTGGATATTTTAGATGAAATGACGATCAACCAGGCTAAACGTTATGCCCTGGTAAAAATTTCTGACACGGAAAAAATGCTTATTAAGGCGACTGAAGGAAATTAAGCCGGTTTTTTATGGAAAAATCGATTGATCGTATCTAATTTTAAACAAACTAAGACATGGAAGCGAACAAAATATTATCAGCCGACATTCTTGATCTGGTTTTTGAACACCGGAATAAGGATTATGGAGCTTACCAGCTTCGTAAAACTTATAATAGCAGGATCGGCCGTGCGCTGATCATCACCGCCTCAGTCGCTATTTTAGCATTACTGGGTTCGTGGTTATCGAGCACACTGGAATCTAGCAATGATAAGAAGCTTGATATTAAAGAAATTACGCTGGAAGATATCAAGCAGGAAGAGGAAGTAAAACCTCCGCCTCCACCCCCGCCTCCGCCACCAGAGCCTCCAAAAATTGAAATGAAGCAGTTCACTCCTCCCAAAATCGTAAAAGATGAGGAAGTGCAGGAACCTCCACCACCACAGGAAGAATTAAAAGAAGTAAAGATCGACGTGGTGAACCAGGAAGGTATCAAGGACGAAGGTATTATCGCCCCGACAGTGATTGACGAAGGAAAAGGCGTAATCGAAGAGCAAAAAGAAGATCCCAATAAGATCTTTGAAAAAGTGGAGATCGAAGCCAAATTCAAAGGCGGTGAAGCCGCCTGGAGAAAATACCTTGAAAGAAACCTGAATCCTAACGCACCGATTGATAATGGAGCGCCGGAAGGAACTTATACAGTATATGTTCAGTTTGTCGTGAGCAAAGATGGTAGTATAAGTGATGTAAGGGCTTTGACTAATCATGGTTACGGCATGGAAGCAGAAGCTGTGAAAGTTATTAAAAGAGGCCCGGCCTGGGAACCAGCTGTGCAGAACGGTCGCCAGGTAAATGCTTATCGTAAACAGCCGATAACATTCCAGGTTGCTTCAGAATAAAAACTAGTTTAAATTTATTTAATCCCCTCCGCTATTGCAGGAGGGGATTTTTGTTTTTACAGGTTGCGCCAGTAACTCTATTTTTGAATGGTGGCAAACAAATTAACAGGATGGGATGATACGATCGTTGCATTGGCGACCCCACCCGGCATCGGGGCGATTGGCGTGATAAGGCTGAGTGGTAAAAAAGCATTTAGCATTATCAATAACCTGTTTCCATCAAAAGATATCTCGCAACAAACCTCTCATACACTACATGTGGGCTATCTAAAGCAGGATGAAAAAGTAATAGATGAAGTCGTTCTTTCATTGTACAAAAGCCCCCGGTCCTATACCGGCGAAGATGTAATAGAAATTAGTTGTCATGGCTCATCTTATATTCAGCAGCAAGTAATAAAAGCATGTATAGAAAAAGGGGCGAGGTTGGCAAAACCCGGTGAGTTTACCCAAAGGGCTTTTTTGTTTGGCAAACTTGACCTGGCGCAGGCGGAAGCCGTAGCTGATATCATTGCCAGCAATACCGAAGCTTCTCAAAAAGCCGCATTGAATACTATGAGAGGCGGTTTCTCTGAAAAATTGAAAGAGTTGAGAGAACAACTAATTAAATTTTCCGCATTAATAGAATTGGAACTCGATTTCTCACAGGAGGATGTAGAGTTTGCGGACAGAAGTGCATTTCATAATTTAATTGATCAGCTCACCCAATCAACGCAGCAACTGATCAATTCTTTTCAATTAGGGAATGTGATAAAAAATGGAGTTACTGTAGCGATCATTGGTAAACCCAACGCAGGTAAATCCACGTTGCTGAATGTCTTGTTGAATGAGAACAGGGCCATTGTGAGTGATATACCCGGCACAACAAGGGATACCATTGAAGAAGTAATTAATATAGAGGGAATATTATTCAGGCTAATAGATACCGCAGGCATCAGGGAGCATACCAATGATATAATAGAAAGCGCCGGTGTAGAAAGAAGTATTGAAAAAATGAAGCAGGCGGATGTAGTCGTGTACTTATTTGATGCAGCGGAAGAGAAGTCAGCGATCAGGAATCAGCAACTGGAAATGGAAAAGAATGGCCTGAAGTATTTACTGGTAGCTAATAAGATCGATATGATTGGAGAAACAACAGTGAAAGAAAAGTTAAGTGATATTGAACCGCTTATTTTTATTTCTGCGAAAGAAAATAAGCACATTGATGTGCTGAAAGAAAAACTCGTTGATATCGTTTTGCAGGGCAAGGTGCAAGCAGAAAATATCATTGTTACCAATGCCCGTCATTATCATGCATTGAAAGAGGCGGAAAGATCATTGCAGGATATTAAAAAAGGGCTTGATAATAAACTCCCGGGAGATTTACTTTCTTTAGATATCCGCCGGGGGCTCCATTATCTTGGAGAAATAACTGGTGAGATCACTAACGAAGATCAACTGGATTATATATTCAGTAAGTTTTGTATCGGAAAATGACCACACTACGCTAGGTGCCGATTTTACGCGGTTCTCGCAGGTTCTTACCAAGTTATACTTGCTTTTATTATACTTTTTTAGCTATTAATTTGGATACTATTAAAAAAATCAGGGATTTTATGGGTGCAAATTGCAAAAAATGATACGCAATGATGACAACCCGAAAGAGGCGATTAAATTTTTGAAACTGTAAATGGTCAGCAGGTCGCGGTTCTATCTTTCACATTTCGAAAATCAGAACTTTAATTTTCCTTCAGTGCGCCCTGCCATCAGGATCGACCATAATAATAATAATGTGTTCCATTTCGATCTGTTTCTAGCTATCATTCTTCTACTAAAAACAAACCATTATAAAAGAAATCAAAAGCTTCCAACTACCTGATAACCTACCGCTCCTGCAACCTCTCCATCACCGCCTGCTTATAAAGCCTTCCAATCGGAATTTCCTGTTTGCCCAGCTGTAATACCAGGCCATTATATCCCGAGATCTTATCTAACGATACCATATAAGATCTGTGCACCCGGATAAATTTATGGTCAGATAACAGGTTTTCCATTGCAGTTATCGATTGTTTCACTAAAAAATGTTTTCCGTCCGACAGGAAGACCATCACATAATCTTTCCAGCTTTCAATATATTCGATCTCATTCACGAAAACCTTTTTCATACCTCTGTCCACTTTCAGATACACAAATGCAGCGGCATCCGTAGCATCATTCGCTGAAGCAATGGACGTTTCCTTCCCCATCAGTCGGTTAAGTTTAGTGACAGCTTTAAAAAAACGTTCGAATGAAACCGGTTTAACAAGGTAGTCCACGGCATCCAATTCAAATCCTTCAATAGCATATTCTCTGTATGCAGTAACGAAAATCACCTTTGGGGGATGGGAAAGATTTTTTAGAAACTCGGTACCTATAATACGAGGCATTTTTATGTCGAGAAAAATTACATCCACTTGTTTTTGGCGAAGCACTTCCAGTGCCTCAATGGCATTCTGACACTGCCCGGCAATTTCCATTCCGCCTACCTCCAGCACATATCTCGCCAGCACTTTCAAGGCCGGCGGCTCATCATCAATCAGCAGACAGCGGAGTTTCATCTCGAAACAATTTGAGTAGTTGCAGCAACAACGGGCGTCATGATATAAATGGGCGTTGTGATATTTAATCTGATGAGCATGGATGCTACAAAAAAGTTGCCCTCGTCATTTATCTTCAACTCATATTTTTCAGGATAAATAAATTCTAATCTTTTCTTTACATTGGCAATACCGATTCCGTTATGACTGTAGGGCACATACTCGTTCTTACTGTTCGCAATCTTGCATTGAAGTGCATTATGTTTCACCGAAATGTCCACACTTAACCAGCATTTTTCAATTTGTTCCGAAGTTCCATGTTTAAACGCATTTTCCAACAAGGGAAGCATCAGCAAAGGGGCAATGAACCTGTCTTTTATTCCTCCTTCTACATTCCATGATATTTCTATTTTGTTTCCGTAGCGTTCCTTTTCCAGGTCAATATAGTTTTTCATGATCT
The DNA here is from genome assembly GCA_037200685.1 of Chitinophagaceae bacterium. Taxonomy (GTDB): domain Bacteria; phylum Bacteroidota; class Bacteroidia; order Chitinophagales; family Chitinophagaceae; genus JAJKIP01. Next base: position 697,939 of record JBBCIG010000016.1, on the reverse strand, counting down.
CCAACTCTTTTTCCAACCGCACTTCGTCAGTCTTGCAATCATAAAGCATATAACTGAGGAGCGATGACAATTTTAGAATTAACCCCGGCGTTTTGGGAGAATTTTCCAGCGAGTAAGAATAAATATTGTTGAGCGTGTTAAACAAAAAATGCGGATGGACCTGCGCCTTGAGCAATTGAAGTTCTGCAGTAATCTTTTCCTGTTGTGCATGCATCCATGCCCGCTGTTTGATGGTCCACATCTTATAGAACTTGATGATCATTGGACTGGCGGCTGAAGTAGTCATGCATAAGTAACAAAATGCCAGCGGTCCTTTCCGGATGATATTGCTGAGCCCCATCGCTTCCTGGAGCGGAATCAATACATAAGTCCGGTATCCTGTATCTATAAAAATACCAGTTACTCCCCAGGCTAGTACAACAACTAAAAACTGCCATACTTTTCCTTTCAGCAACAGGAAGGGGATGGCGCCATATACCAAAGGATAACTGAAAAGGATAAACAACGGAACCCACATGGCCATGTTGATTAAATTCCGTCCGAAAGTGGGCGGCCCTCCCATCACCGTCCAGAATGCTGCCCAGATGCTCATGTGGAAGCTCCAGTAAATGACATGCCGCCACACCCGGTACCTGGGCGAAAAAATGAACTCGTTATACAGGAAGGAATTCATTAAGGATTTTTTTCAACAAATTAAGCAATTACTGCCGGTCAATTCAATCTAAAAGAGGTGAAATAGACTAACGACATGTGTTTCCGATAAACGACCGCTTTTGTCCCTGAAAACCGTCTGTCCTGTTTTCCTGCTTTATTTCTGCCAGAATACCTGTTGAGCGATTGAGCCCCCAAAAAAACAGTAGCTGTTCCTACTTTGGCTAGCAATCAATCAAAAACGAAATAGCCAGCATGCAGGTGCAAAAAAATTATTGCCGGGAAAAATATCATCAAATAAAAATCATACGCCTGAAATATCCCGTAGCGAATGAATGCGATCAATATGCTGACTAAAAAACGATGCAGTAACATCTTCAACATAAAATAAAGCACATGAAAAATAAGATCTTAGTACCACTTACTATCATTTTTTTAATGGTAGCGGTTACCGCCCAGGCACAGGGCATTTTGGGAAAAATCAAGAAAAAGGCAGCAACCGTGGCGGATAACGGCGGCGCTGCATCGTCTGGCAGTAATGTATCGGCAGCTACTCCGGTTAATACTGTCACGAGCCCTGGCGGCACTAGTGATGATGGGTTTGATTTTAAACAAATACCAGGCGCCAAATTTTATTTTTCCGATAAGCCATTTACTACCAGCAGTAGTGGCGCCAGATCTTCCTTTAAAATGGACGACGATGTTTATGGCAGGCTGGAGCTCGGCAATCAAACCGTGCAGCAGGCTTTTAATACGGGCAGCGGAAAGGGTTTGATTAAGATGGGTATACAACTCAACTCCTATAACCCGGGCGAAAAGGAACCTGCAGGGGGCGGGGCAGGCCCTGATTATGAGGCCTACTTCTTTGTAGCAGAAAAAGATTTAAAAAACAACTTTATCAATTTTGACATAGAGCCCAATGCTGCAGAAGCCACTACCATTATGACGGAAGAGATAGATGCCAGCCCGCTTTATGGTATCGCTGATGAAGGACATTTCCCTAAAAAAGGATTGTACGATATTAAGGTATCGCTGTTTTTAACACAGGTAGACGACTGGGGTAATGCCGTAAGGGACCGCAAAACATGGCCAGGCAGCCAGGGCGCTTTCCAATTTAATTTTGACCCTGCGGGAATAGCCGAATTCACAACCCAACGGGAGCAGGTAAAAGGCCAGGTAGCAAAAGCACTCCTCGACGTAAGCAACCCGCTAACCTATGTACAAGGTGCAAAATTTTTCTTTTCCGACAAGCCATTTACTACCAGCAGCAGCGGCGCCAAAACCGGCCTTACCTCTGCCAATTTTATTTATGCGCGACTGGAATTACAAAGATCACTTGCAGAAACGTTTAATTTAAATGCACAATCCAATAAAGCTTTTCACTACCTGTATTATGGCTTTATCATCTCCCCGAAAAATGCAAACAGTGGAGATTTTCGCACGTTGCTTCACAACCCAAACGCTACTCTTTTAATAAAATCAGGTACTGAAAAAAATACGTATTTCAATTTTGATATACTCGGCGACCCTGCTAAAATTCCAACTTATGCATCCCGCGAAAATCCTCAAAAACTAAATGATTTTATTCTTCCTTCCGGGATGAATGTGGCTACAGATGAATATGAAATAAAAACAAATTTTCCTTCTACGGGTGATTATAGAATAAAAGTCGTGGTGTGGGGGCCGGCCTTTGACGAAAGAAATCTATACACCCCGGATATCAGCAAGCATATCGTAACGCTTGGAGAATTTGATTATCACTATAGTCTAAAAGACGAAGCCAAACTGATAGATAATAACAGGGTTCGGTTTAAAAAATTTCGAACAGTAGAAGATGACTAAAAAATAAAAAGAAGAAAACGACTTGTGCCGTTATAAATTATGACAGTTAATAAAACTGAATAAATGAAAAAATTAACCCTTCTCCTGTTCCTCACCACTTTAACACCTGTTTGTTTTTCGCAGCAGGTAAGTGACGTAACGTTGTATGAAAACACCGGCTATGGTGGCGGGGTGGAATTGGTGCCACCTAACGCACCGGGCGGTGCCGGTCGCTCCGTCATACAGCTCAATGAGTTGAGTTCTTCTGTAAAGGTTCCCGCAGGCATGGTAGCAATAGTGTATGAACATACCAATGAAAGTAGTGGCTATGGCCACTACGTGGAGCTGATGGAAGATTGTCCCGATCTATCGGTGTATGACCTCAATAATAAAGTTTCTTTTGTATCGGTATTTCCTGTTACAAGGGATGGCTTCAATTTTGTAAGAGCACAAAATAAAAATGGCACTATCATACCCGGCCATTGGGAAAAAGCAAGAGCCAACGGTAAATTGCCAACGTCCCAGCCGGCAATAGTGCAAAACTTAATAGCCCCGTTAACAAACCCTCTGCCTCCTGAAAGACCTAAAGTAGATGAAACGCTGCCGGTGTTTCGAATTCAATTGCGCATTATTACCGGCAACAATGAAAACGACGATACCGATAAGGAAGTGTATGTAAAACTCAACAACGGGGATACAGACTATTTCATAGACTATGGCCCTGATGATTTCGAAAGAAATGCAGATAAAAAATATGATATTATTTCTGATAAAATAAAAAAGATATCCGATATAGACTTTATTGAAATATCCGCTAAAGGAGATGATGTGTGGGGTATAAAAAAAGTGGAGCTGTATATTAACAACTCCGGCCAGCCCATTTTCAGCGAAATGTTTACCCAGCCCAGCCGCGTTAATGGCACAGGCAACTGGGCCAGGAAAATTTCTTTTAGTCATCAAAAGCTACGCCTGAATTCTTCCTGGAAAAATATTGCCACAGATGAAAAAATAAAAAATCCTTCCCCGCTTATTGAAGCCGCCACTATTAGATCAATGATAGAAAGTATGGTGGGCAATATGATACATCATGAGGCCAATGGAAAACTCTCCTGGGGCGATACGGATGGCATCAATACAGTATGGGGCGATCATGTGGAAATAAAGGCCAACGGCAATGTGCTGAATATAGACCTTGACCTGGAAGCCAACGTTACCGGCACCAACCCGGAGATAGACGTAAAATTTGACCTTGTATTTGAATGCCAGCCGGATGGCCGCATCCTCATTAAAACAGAAAATGTAAAAATCAGCTGTAACCTGGATTATAAAATTGTTGAGCTCTCCTGCAGCACGGTTCGCACCGTTATTAATTCTTTATTGAAAAAATTTGGGCTGGACAGGTTTACCATCAGCAATTTCAATACAAACGGAAACACATTCAACCAAACGTTTACAATTGGTGGTGGCGATTATAAATGCAAAGGCGCTATCGTAACAGCCAAAGGCGATGTAGTACTTTATTAAATGCAATATGATGAAACTGCGAAAGCGATCATTCCTGGTCGTATTGATTTTGGCTTTATACGCTTTTTGTCTCCATCAGACTATGAAGCATGCTGAAAAGGATAGCAGCGCTGCGCATATTGATAATGCATTGGCAATTGATTGCGGCGCAATAAAATAAAAAAATTAAAAGGAGGTAGTTATGAGCAGCACAGTCTTACAACCCGGCGAAAATATTATTGATACCTGGGCTATATTTTATACACCACCTGCAGGAAAGAAATTTAATGGTAAGCTTACCGTAACCAACCGCCGGCTTATTTACCGGACGGTGTATGATGCGGCGTACAATCCGGCTTCAAAGCATGTTATGTTCAGCAAAGAAGATAAAGATATTATGTATACTATCAGCAAGGCCGATATTGCCCGGGTAGACGTGCAAAAAAGCTTCCTGGCTAAAAAGGTCCTCATCACGCTTTCCGATGGCACCAGGCATGAGTTCAATTATGGAGTACTGAGCGTAGACAAATTAGTTGCGGCAATAAACAGTTAAAAATTAATTATGAGAAATAAAAACCTTTTCCAGGCGGCGTGCCCGCAAATTAAAACGATGAAAATGAAATCATCTATTCTTCTTTTGGTACTACTTTTTACGCTTGCAATGGGCTGTAAAAAAAACAAAGATGCTGCCCCGCCTAAAGACCCGGATGTATATGTGGCAGGAAGCGAATACAATGGCAGTAAAAATGTAGCTATCGTTTGGAAAAACGGCATAGCGCAGTCCCTTACCGACGGCTCGAAGACTGCATACGCCAACGCTGTATATGTATCAGGGAGTGATGTATATGTGGCGGGATATGAAAACAACGCGGCTAATAAAAGTATAGCTATCGTTTGGAAAAACGGCACGCCGCAGTCCCTTACCAACGGCTCCGCGAATGGCATTGCCCGTTCTGTATATGTATCGGGTAGCGATGTGTATGTGGCGGGATATGAAAACAACGCGGCTAATAAAAGTATAGCTACCGTTTGGAAAAACAGCACCGCGCAGCCTCTTACAGACGGCTCAAAGGATGCCTACGCCAGCTCTGTCTGTGTATCAGGAAGCAATGTATATGTGGCGGGATATGAATACAACGGCGCCAGGTATATAGTTAAGGTTTGGAAAAACGGCGTAGCGCAGCCCCTTACCGACGGCTCAAAGAATGCCAACGCCAACGCTGTCTGCGTAGCAGGCAGCGATGTATATGTGGCGGGGTATGAAGCCAGCGGCTCTCCCTATGCAGCAAAGGTTTGGAAAAACGGTATTGTGCAGACCCTTAGCGACGGCTCGAGTGACGCCTACGCCTACTCTGTGTACGTAACAGGCAGCGATGTATATGTGGCGGGATATGAAGGCAAAACGATAGCTACCGTTTGGAAAAACGGTATAGCGCAGCGCCTTACCAATGGCTCCAACAAGACAGCTGCCTATTCTGTATACGTAGCAGGCGGCGATGTATATGTGGCAGGATATCAATACAACGCTGCTAATAAAACGATAGCGACCGTTTGGAAAAACGGTACAGCGCAGACCCTTACCGACGGTTCGAAGGATGGCAGCGCCGTAGCTGTTTTTGTAAAATAAATCCGGACGGGATGCTCACATGTGGCGGATCAGCAGGAAAGTAGTCCCGTGTAAAATAAAAACATAACGAAATGAAACTATCTATTTTTCTTTTGCTAATGCAGTTTACGCTTTTAACCGGCTGTAAAAAAAATAAGGATATTACCCCGACTAAAGATCCGGATGTATATGTTGCAGGATTTGATTACAAAGCTGGTAAAAGTATAGCGAAGTTATGGACGAACGGGATCGCACAATCCCTTACCGACGGCTCGAATAATGCCCTTGCCCGTTCTGTATATGTATCGGGCAGCGATGTGTATGTGGCAGGATATGAATACAACGGCACCAAAGACGTAGCCAAGATTTGGAAGAACGGTGTCGCGCAGAGTCTTTCCGATGGTTCGAAGCATGCCTCTGCCCACTCTGTATTTGTATCGGGCATTGATGTATATGTGGCGGGAGCTCAATCCACTGGTACAATAAATGTTGCCATGGTATGGAAGAACGGTACCGCTCAGCTCATTGGCGACGGCTTGAATTCTTCCGAGGCCAGTTCTGTATATGTATCGGGCAGCGATGTATATGTTGCAGGATATGAATACAAAGCTGGTAAAACTGTAGCGAAAGTATGGAAGAATGGTACCGCGCAGTCACTTACCGATGGTTCGAATAATGCTTATGCCAACGTTGTATTTGTATCGGGCGGCAATGTATATGCCGCAGGATATGAATACAATGGCAATAGAAATGTAGTTAAGGTATGGAAGAACGGGACCGCGCAGATTCTTACCGACGGCTCTAAATATGCTTATGCTGGTTCTTTATTTGTATCGGGAAGCGATGTATATGTGGGGGGGTATGAAATAAAAGGGAATAATGCTGTAACCACGGTATGGAAAAATGGCATCGCGTTGCCCCTTACCGATGGCTCGAAAGATGCGGGTACCGGTTATGTATATGTATCGGGCAGCGATGTATATGTTGCAGGAGCTGAAAACAACGGCACGACTTTAGTAGCCAAGGTATGGAAGAACGGTATTGCTCAGATCCTCACGGACGGCTCGAGCTATGCCGCTGCCAGTTCTGTTTTTGTAAAATAAATACTGATCAAATTTTACTGACCCTTATGAAAAAGAAATGTAAATTGACTGTGATAAAACCAGGTGAAATGTATAAAACAAGCCTGGTAATTATAAAAGTAATTTCTTAAGCTAAACATTCAATAGCGGTCGAAGTACATCTATCACTCATAAAAATCAAAAGCATGAAAAAAACAACTGTTGTTTTGTCGATCCTGGCCTCCCTGGCATTCACTGGATGCAGTGAGGGGAGCAAAAAAGCTGATCATCAAAACAGCCCTGAAGCAGTAGCCGAAACCATATTTAAAGCGGCAAAAACGGGCGACTACGAAGCTCTCCCGGCCATAGTGGATAAAGATGCCGACAGCGACAGCAAACGCATTGCTGCGGTAGCGAGCGATCCTGCAGCACAGGCGGAGTTTAAAAAATATTTTGAAAAAGGAAAGCTGAATGGCGAACCGATGATAGAGGGAGATAAAGCTTCTGTAAAAATACTTTTTGGCCCAGAAGGTGACCGGGAAGAAACTTTTGAAATGGTGAAAAGAGATGGCCACTGGTACCTGAAATCCTTCTAGGTCAAATTAAGCAAGAAGATTTCATTTTAAAGAGCCCGGCTATTAACCGGGCTCTTAGCGTCTTGATCTTAGCGTGCTTTTTTCTTTGTATCCGCTTTCTTCTGTGCGGAGCTTTTCTTTTTGGTAGGCTTATTCTTCCTCAAAATAATGATATAGACAACACACTTTATGATATGTAAATTATCCTGGGAGTAAAATGGCGCAAAAGCTTCATAAAATTCAACAAGCTAGTTTACAAAAGGAAGCGATAGATAACATGCCATTAGGCGAAGAAATATCAATGGCTGATCTTATAGAAAGAGGTGAAGTAATAATAGTTCCGGCAGTAGGGGCAAGTTCAATTTCAGCGGCATTAGGAAATGCAGTATTAGCAAAAGGTAAAAACCAAACATTTGTCGAAATGTTGGCACAATTGCAGCAAGAGAAGGAGGCTCAACAAAAAAAGGAAGAAAAAGTAGCCCACGCTCAAAATCAGAAACATAAGGCGATCAAAGGTGAACATACAAATAATCAAAGTGGCAGTACCAAGATACACACGAAGCCGCAAATGCAAGAAGACAAGAGAACAATAAGCAGCACAGCAGATATCCTACTGTTTCGTGTTTTTAATAATGAAAGCTACTATAGGCGCCGGGTCTCTCGGTACACGGGGGAAATGCCCTTCGCCAGGTATGGTTATAACGGTCATACTCCCGCCCAATGCCTTGTATTTTTTTTCGGCAACACGAGTGTCAGTAACCAGCCAAGGATCGGTAGCACCACTGACATGCAACGTTGGAATATGTGCGTTTGCTAATGGAGCAAGCGTATCAATGGGTGCTTTTTTCTCCATCAGGCTACGCATGGCCACATTATCTACATAAATAGTTGATACTTTATCCGGGTTATAAATAGCCCACTCATAAGCCTCGCCACCATAAGCGCCGGTACCCATCATCACGGGTTTTTTTGAGAAACCTTTATCTACAAGCATGGTATAAAAATCATCCCACTGCTTACGCACATCGCCTGATTGTGCAGTGATTGGCGGTATTACAATGTAATAACCCTTTGCCAATAAAGCCTGTTCCACAGTAGCATTACGTTCAATGGTACGATCGGCACGGAAAACCCATGGATTGCCCGGAGCAGGTTTATTCGGGGCGATAATCGTTAAGCCTTTAATACCATAACGACTTTGGCCTTTAGCCATATAGACATCATAAACAGGGGTGAATGACGGACCACGAACCGTGGCCCAGGTATTTTCAATTTTAAGATACTGGTATTGATTCTCCAGGCTGTAGTAGTAGCTTTTTGAAAATTTAGTGGTATCAGTAAAAGCCGGATCGCTTATGGTTGGGTTAATGTTTTTTTCAACCCAATCAGCAATAAAAGTTGCGTCTTTTATACTATGCGGATGGTGAGCAGTGCCTTCTTTGATCATCATAGTCATGCGGCCACCTAAGCGCAGGTAAACATCCTCGATAGGCATAGTGTTGGTTGGCAATAAAAAATCCATAGTGCCTACTAAGCTCAGTACGGGTATATCATTCTTAACCAACAAATCTATTTTAGCAAGGCTTTCCGGGCGGATAGCCGGGTTATCAGCATATAAACAGGATACTTTATCAGGATGGGTGGTTGCCCATGCATATTCATTGATGCCGCCACGGCTCATGCCGCTGAATGCAGGTTTTTTTGACAGACCATGCTTGGTAACAAAATCATACCAGGCTTCCCATTCTTTACCGGGGTCAATGTTGCAATACACTACATGAAAACCGCGTTTCAGCAGCTCAACTTCTGATTGTGATTCATGGTCCCAATAATAGCCCCGCCAGGTGCTGGGGTTACCCGCTGCGGCTGTTTTAGGTACGATAACAATACAACGTATTTTACCTTTTGGTGTGTTTTTATCATCCATGCCAGTGCGTTCTTCGGGCAGGGCTTTAAAAGGAGTTATGGCCAGGGTTTCTGTGTCCATAAAGTAATCATAACGATCAAAGCCGTGCCAGCTGGTTTTCTCGCCCTCAAATGGTGTAAGCATTTGGGTGAAAGCTTTATTAGCGATGCAAATCAGCGATAAGCAGATAGCGGCAAACAATGCGGGTTTATAATAATTCTTCATTTGATTTATTGTTATGGGCAAAGGCCCGGTTTATCACTGTTAATTTTTTTGAATGTTCTATCACTTTTTTATTTGACGATGACAGGTATGCCATATATGCAACATCAAGCTGATTGATATTTTTTTTTGGGGATCTGTTTAAAACAACACATTTAGATTGATCGTTGCTAACGCTGTATTCAGTCCAGGTTCTATGTTCGACACCCCGGCCCTTGCTTATGTTAGCGGAACTTACCAGGGCTTTATTGTATACTGCAAGAACTAAAAAAATAATTATTGGACTTGCTGTAATGCAAGATAGAATTATTAATAGCTTACCTGTTTTCATGAAATGATGCTGGCTACAATCGTTTAAAATGGAATATAGAATCGAATATAGATAGCCTGGGTGGGAAATTCTATTAATAAAGTTACTAATGCTGGTATTATATTAGCATAAAACCAGCTATACTATTATGTAATGCAGTTTTCAAACAAATCCATTTACAAGCTTTTCTATGCAAATGCTGAGTAAAGAACAGGAAGATGAACGGAGCGTCGCAACGAAGCTGATAGTAGCACTACCGCTGGGCAAATAAATAATACTTCAAAAATGCGCCGTCCCGATATACATCGGGATTTCGCTTCGCTCAACAACAGACGATGATAGTCCACAGGATGCTGCGCATAGCAATGCGGCTGGTTAAAAAAACAAAAGAAACGATTATAAATATATAGGCTTTGAGTTTACCGTTCGCACATTGTCCTTCGTTAATCCCTTACTTTTTCCATTTCCAGAAATTCAACCAGCTTCTCACTCCCAATTCAACCACAAGACCTGAATTCACATAGGAAATTCCAGATACGCCCTGCGGTACAGTGCCTTTAGCGTGCTCATACCCGATCTTTGGAGTAAGCGTAAGATATTTTGCAAGAAAAAGATTGTATCCCGCTTTTACAGATAGATCGGTTAAGTTTTTCTTGGGTGCTTTGTACACACCAAAACCATAAGATGCCTGCAGGAACAGGTTACGACCTGCACCTTCCAGTGGCGCCTGGGCGGTGATAACAGGAGTGATCATTAATGTAGAAGTCTTGTCGGAAGGAGAAGAAGGAGCGCCAATGTAACCGCTCTTGCGACTATTTACACTGAAGTTTAACCCTGCGGCCAGGTTGTCCATAAAATAATAATGATAACCGAAAGCAAGATTGGTGGTATTGTTTTTTTGTTTGCCAAAAGTCGCCGAGCTCCCATTCTGGTATTGCTGCCGTTTATTGAAGCTTAAACTACCTGTTGTAGTAAACTCGAGGAAATGAGAACCCTGCAGGTAAGCTCCTTTGAAAAGGTCTTCCTGCTGGCGCCCCTTTGTCATCTGCGCTTTTCCGAGATAGCTTTCCAATTTAAAACCGATAACAATTGTTTTTTCTTTAAAGTCGCTGCTGCTACTTGTATTCGTTTTATAAGAATCGTAAGAAAAATAAGGAGTAAAAAAAGCAGCGCTATTGCTCTCCAGTGCTATCGGCAATCCAACCAGTCCTTTTATACCGAAATAGGTAGCTTTTAATTTTTGTACGTTGTTACCATTGGTAAATTCGTTGTGGCTGCCGCCGGGGCCTGCAAGTAATTTAATGTAGGCGTTTAGCTTATCATTGATATTTCTTCCATAGGTAGCGGTAAGGTTTGTTTGCCAGGAACTAAAGGAAGACGGTGACACGCCTTTAGCGGAATTGCTGCCTGTACGGGCATCGATACCAATTGCAACGCCATCTATAAAAAAATAACTGGGGTCGGCCTGGAAACTGAAGTCCTTAGGATCACGATTGACGCGGCTGGAAAAATTGGTATAGTTCAGGTTCATCTTGTTGGTAAAACTCAAGGTGCCTTTATCAAATATGGTAACGGCAATAGGTACGTCTTTCACGGTTTCTTTGCGCTGTGCCAGTGCTTTGTTTGCGGAAAATAAGATCGCTGAAGCCAGTAAAAAATGAGATACTTTCATGACATATGTTTTTTGAAAAAAAGAACGGCTGAAGATAAGAAGGGGTGTTCATTATTTCCCTACTTAATTTGATGTATTACTCAGGGCGAAACTGTCCGTGTTTGTGTATAGAATTGACAGCTGTTCAATTCCATTTTTTACCCGATAACATCGTCACTGCAATGATGAGTAATAATCCAAGGAGCGGAATGGCCGGTATCATTACCATAAAATTAGAAACACGATATTCATGAAGGCCCAACCTCAGGCCTAATGCTCCTAACAGGTAAACCAGGCCTAAAAAACTATAGGAATTAGATCTCATATGCTTCTGCTTCGCATCGGTGATGATCCACCAAAGCACAGCAATAAGTTCAGCTCCCCAGCAGATCCAGAAAAGAATTTCCATGATATAACTTATTTGGCTGATGCAAATAAACAATATTATTCAACAATACGTCACACGTACTCCACACGAATAGCAGATAGGGGAAGATCACAGAGGAAGTTTGGCAACTCAGCGGATCATATTTAATTATGCCCGCCTAACTTTTCCATATTTTACTTGCATTAGTTATTTAGTCCATCTATATTTGAATGATCTGAACCCAGGTAAGTTTTACGATAGATGAAGACTATTCAAAAAGCATTAGAAAACAAACTGTCCCCGTATTTGATCCTGCTTGCTGCGGTCATTTTTCTCATTGTTTTATTATCGTTAGTGCATCCTGGTATTTTTTTCTCTGGTGATGGCGGCTTAAAATATCTTATTCTTAAACAATTCAATCAGTCAGGAGAATTCAGGCATATCATTTCCACACACCCTGAATGGGTAGAGAAAACCTGGCAGCAGGGATATTATCCTTTCCAGCCACCTTTTGTGTATGAGATAGAAAATGAACACATGATCACCTTCCCGGTTTTCTTCGGCTTTTTAAGTTCATTTTGTTACGGGCAATTCGGGTATTATGGAATCTATATCATTCCCGCACTTAGTGTATTGCTCACCTGGGTGATTTTTCTCGGGGTACTAACAGAGTTGAAAATAAAAATAGGAACAAAAGCGCTTGGACTTTTTCTATTAGCGTTTTGTACACCGCTTACATTCTACGGCGCCGTATTCTGGGAACATTCGCTGGCGACTTTCCTGTTATTTAATGCGTTCATTTATTTTATTCGGGAAAGAGCAAAAGTTTTGCCTGCATTTTTAAGTGGGCTATTGGCGGGCATGGCTATTTGGTTTCGTGAAGAAACGATCGCATTGCTTGGACTTGTCATAGCGACTATTGCCTGGAATAACAGGAAATTTAGAAGCAGACCTGATATCTTTTTCATTATAGGAACGATTATCCCTGTCCTGCTTTGTTTTCTGTTCAATAACATTGTCTTCGGAAGTATATTCGGTTTGCATGGGCAACAGATCGTTGGAGAATCAAACGTTGTAACACAACTTTTAAAAGGGAGCAAACAATTTCTCAGGTTAAATCTTTACCAGCTTATTTATTTTCCCTGTATAGGCGTGTTTTATTTTATCTTATTTTCTCTTTGGAAAAAGCGCAAAGAAAATTTCCACAAACTTTTTCAAATAGCATTAGTCGTTTTACTTTTCACATTGATCGTTCCATTTTTACTTCCAAGTGCGGGAGATAAGCAGTGGGGACCCAGGTTTTTCTTACCTGTTGTGCCACCTGTGATATTGGTCATCACCATTTTCGCTGATAAAAATAACTGGCTTGAATTATTGCAAAGAAATAAAGGATGGACGATCTTATTTACTTTATTCCTGGTATATGGGGTATATATGAATGTATATAGGGCGGGGAAAGAATTAAAGCATGATTATTCTCAAAGGGTTTACCCTATATTAAAGTATATTGATGTCCACCCATGTCCTAATATTATCGTAGATCATCAATATGTAGCGCAGGAGCTGACTGAAAAATTTAACAGTAAAAATTTTTTCCTGCTCAGTAGTGAAGCCGGGCTGCCAGCTTTGTTGTTAAGTCTTAAATCGGCTGGCCAGCAGCAGTGCATTTTTATATCTATAAATAAAGAAAAAACTTCTTTCCCGGATACGATAACGAAGAATAAGAATATTGAATGGAAGCCAGTAGGGAATTATATGGTCGGATTATTTGATATTCCTTAAGCCTGCATTTGTGCCCAGTTTACATTTTAAATACTCATGAACTCCTTTTTATATTGAGTCGGTTTCTTCAGCATAATTTCTTTAAACTGTTTATTGAAATTGGAAAGGGTATTGAACCCGCTATCGTAGCAGATCTGTGCGATTGATTCATCTGTTTCCGTCAGCATTTTGCAGGCATGCTTTATTCTTATTTCAGCGACAAATCTTGAAAAGGGTTTATTATTTTTCATGGTAAAATAACGGCTGAATGAAGTTGGTGTCATGTGTAATAATTCAGCGAGATCTTCCAGCAATACTTTTTTACGAAAATTTTTGAAAGCATATTCATATACCTTGTTTAGCCGGTCTGTTTCATTTTGGTCAAAAGCATCTTCGTAAGCTTTGGAAGATATATAATGATACTCTTTAGCACCTGCCAGTATTTCAAGAATATGCAGCAAGTGGATCACACTGGGAATACCTTGTAACTGGAGCAGCTCTTTCATCATGTCAATCACCTGGATTTTTTTAGCGCCATAAAATTCCAGGCCTCTCATTGATTTTGTAAATAACTTTTTTAAAAGCATCATCTCTTCTTTTTCAAGAATATGTTCGCCCAGGAAATTCTCATTCAGGTAAATTACAATTCCACTTGTATTAAATGAGCTATGCCTGTCAAAATATGTTTCATCGTTTCGCCATACATGGGGTAAATGCGGCCCGGTTAATATTAGCTCCCCGGGCTTAAATGATTTGATGCTATCACCAATAAAACGGGTGCCGGTTCCTTCCAAAACCACGAAAAGTTGGTACTCGGAATGTGCATGCCATACAGGGTCAAAATGTTTATCTTCTAAATGCCGGATGACAAATATCTGTGTAGGTGGAATACTTGATTTATGGAGTGCTGTTTTCAACCTTTCTTAAGTTGTCGTTCAAACAGCAAATTAAAAAGAATTCATGACAAAATACAGTCAAACTTGGATAAAATTCCGATAGGGGACTGAAATTAATTTTTTGAAATTCGTTTTGTCATCTTAACGATTCAACTAATTGCCATGCGACAGAAGAAGTTTTTAACTCTCTTTGTAAGTATCTTCCTCAGTATATTTTTTATCGCCGGTACTGCTCACAAGACTCCAGATAACCCACGCCGGCTCGAAATATTGTTTCTTGGTCATACTAATAACAGGGCCCATAACTCGGAAAGATTAGCCGATATTTTCACGAAAGAATATTTTAAAGATGGTATCAATATCACCTTTACTACCCAGCCCAATGATTTAAATGAAGAGAACCTTAGCAAATATGACGGCCTCATTGTTTATGCCAATCATGATACAATAAGCCGTTCACAGGAGAAGGCCTTGCTAGAATTTGTACGGAAAGGCAAAGGCTTTATTCCGCTTCATTCCGCCTCCTGGTGCTTTCGCAATTCCAGCGAAGTAGTAGAGATGATCGGCGGACAATTTAAAAGCCATAAAGTAGATACATTCTCCGCTGTCATTATACAGCCGAACCATCCTGTAATGAAAGGCATTACCTCTTTTGTAACAAAGGATGAAACCTATGTACATGATAAGATCAGCAAGAATATACAGGTGTTAACAGAAAGAGTAGAGGGCGATCATCATGAACCGTATACATGGGTAAGACCTTATGGAGAAGGCAGGGTTTTTTATACAGCTTATGGACATGATGAAGTTACTTTTACTAACCAGGGTTTCCTGGACCTTGTGCGGAATGGTATACTCTGGGCGATTGGTGATAAAGCAGCAGCTAATCTCGCATCCTATCAAATAGCGAATCCAAAATATTTTGACGGACCTGTTCCCAATTATGAGCGCCGTAACCCTGCACCGAAAGTTCAGGAATCTTTAACGCCGCAACAATCTATGTCGCTTATACAGGTGCCGGTTGGTTTTGAATTGCAATTATTCGCTGCGGAACCGGATGTGGTCAATCCCATATATATGAATTGGGATGAAAGAGGAAGGTTATGGGTTATTGAAACAGTTGATTATCCCAATGAAATTAAGAATGATGATATCGCTGATGATCGTATCAAAATTCTGGAAGACACCAATGGTGATGGCAAGGCGGATAAGTTTACCATTTTCGCGGATAAATTAAATATTCCTACCAGCTTTACTTTTTCCAATGGCGGCATTATTGTAAGTGAAGCCCCAACGTTTTTATTCTTAAAAGATACGAATGGTGATGACAAAGCGGATATCAGGCAACCACTTCTTACCGGTTGGGGTAAACGTGATACGCATGCACAGGCTTCTAATCTTCGCTATGGACTAGATAATAAAATTTGGGGCGTAGTAGGTTATTCAGGATTTTATAATGGTAAAAAAGGAAAAGACTCGGTAGCATTTGGTAATGGAGTTTATAAGTTTAATCCTGATGGTAAAAATTTAGAATTTCTTTCAACCACCAGTAACAATACATGGGGCCTTGGCTTTTCCGAAGACTTCGATGTATTTATTTCAACAGCTAATAATACACACACTGCATTCCTGGGAATGCCCAAAAGATATTTTGATAAAGTAAAGATCACGGAAACAGGTGTTGAAAAACTGGATGCGCACTACGGCATGCATGTAGCTACCAAAAATCTTCGGCAGGTGGATGTGCAGGGTGGTTTTACCGCTGCGGCAGGGCATAGTTTATATACTGCGAGATCTTTTCCTAAAGAATATTGGAACCGCATTGCTTTTGTAACTGAACCTACAGGCCGGCTGATCCATCGGAATATATTAGAACAAAAAGGTTCTGGTTTTATAGAAGAAGGCGATGGATGGAATATGCTGGTAAGTGCTGACGAATGGGCGGCGCCGATACAAGCCGAAGTAGGTCCCGATGGCGCTCTTTGGATAACTGACTGGTATGATTTTATTATACAGCACAATCCAACGCCAAGCGTGGCTTCGTCAGGTCTCAATGCGGAGAATGGTAAAGGAAATGCATACATCAATCCATTAAGGGATCATGAACGTGGCCGTATTTATCGCATGGCTTATAAAAACAATGATCAGAAAAATACAATTTCATTAAATAAAAATGATGTAGCCGGTCTTGTAAAAGCGCTTTCCAGCGATAACATGTTTTGGCGCACCACCGCACAACGTTTGTTGGTAGAGAAAGGTGATAAAACGGCTTTGCCGGCTTTGTACAAACTGGTACAGAATGAACAATTGGATGAAGCAGGAATTAATGCACCCGCTGTGCATGCATTATGGACAATGCATGGTTTGAAAGCAATGAATGCAACAAACCCTGCCGCGATTGCTGTAGCTGTAAAAGCATTAAGTCATCCCGCTGCTGGTGTACGCAAAGCGGCGATAGAAGTATTGCCAAAAACAAACGCCACTTTCCAGGCCATGCAAAAAGCGAAAGTATTCGATGATAAAGATTTGCGAATTCGCTTAGCGGCCGTATTAGCTACTACGGATATGCAACCTTCCGGCCCTATCGGAAATGTATTGGTAGATATGGCGGAAAAAGAAGAAAACATTACCGATACATGGTTAAGACATGCGTTAATCATAGCAAGCAAACTGAACCAGGAAACGTTTAAAGCTGCATTTAAGAAAAAAGGGTTGAATGATAATCCTTCGTTGATGGAAGCTTCGCTGGCGCAGCGTCTCGCATTTGGATCAAGAATAACTACCATTCCACTTGTAAGAACTTTTGGCAGACAGCAGCAACAACAACCAGCGCTTACTCCGGATGTAGTTAGCCAGGAAATACTTATTTCAGCGGATATGGAAAGAGCTACACGTGGTGGTGGTGGTGGTAATAATCCGAATGCTGCAGCCGCCACGAACACTTATTCCGGGATAGTAGTGGCACAAGGAAATAAAACGAATGGATATGTTGTTTACCTGCAGGAAAATAAAATGTATTTCGTAATAAATGAAGAGGGCAAAGCCTACCAGGTTTCTACTCCTGCGGCATTGCCGGCAAAGTTCTCATTTAAAGCAGCCTTGCAAAAAGATGGAACGATGCGTTTGGCCATTGATAATAAAGAAGCAGCTTATTTGAAAACAGCCGGCTTATTTAAGAAAGACCTGGAAATACCGTTGCGGGTAGGTTCAGATCCCAGGAGAGGAGATGAAAAAGTAGCGGACTATCCCGATACTGCTTTCAACTTGCGTGCTAACATGACCAATGCAAAATTAGAAACACTGGAAGGTATTCTTCTTCCCGGTCAGGTTCCTAAGGCAGATAAAGTAATTATTCTCCGGGTGGTAAAGGATGTAATGAAATATGATAAGACATTACTGACAGCAAAAGCGGGTACGGTATTACAAATCGTAATACAGAACCCGGATTTCATGCAGCACAATTTTGTTTTGATCAAACCAAAAACAACGGATAAAGTAGGAGCGGCAGCTGACCGGCTTGCAAAGGGTGAACCACAGGCTGCGATGAGTGTAAGAATGCAATATGTGCCAAAAATGCCGGAAGTATTATTTGCGACGCCATTGATTAATCCTGGAAAAAGATATACGCTGACATTCACAGTACCAGATACGCCTGGAGATTATCCATATATCTGTACGTTCCCGGGCCACTGGCGCATCATGAAAGGAATTTTAAGAGTGACTAAATAAATTTTAGTAGTAACCAAAATTGAACAGTCGATGAAAGGGATAACGGATCATCAAACTATTAATTCATAAAAATGTCTTTAAATATTACATACGGTGTAAGTACATGGCTGTGGACATCGCCCTTTTCAACGGCATCTATACAGGAGCTGTTTCCAAAGATTGCAAGAATGGGTTTTGATGTCGTAGAGATCGCAGTGGAAGATCCATCGCTTATTGATATCAAAGCGGTAAAAGAGGGGTTGCAGCGGTATAACCTCAAAGCAAGTATTTGTGGCGCTTTCGGCCCTTCAAGAGATTTTACTCATGAAGACCCCTCCATACATGCGAACTGTTTTTCTTATATAGAATCATGCCTTGATTTTTGTGTTGAATTAAACGCCGGTTTTTTTGGTGGGCCCATGTATTCCGCGGTTGGTAAAGCGAGAATGGTTTCGCCTGAACAGCGTAAAAAAGAATGGGAACTCGCCGTAAAAAATTTACGAAAGGTTTGCGACATGGCTGCTGCAAGAGGATTGCAGATAGCGCTGGAACCATTAAACCGTTTTGAATCCGACCTTATCAATACAGCAGATGATGTATTGCGTTTGATAAATGATATCAATCATCCGGCTGCACAAGTAATGCTCGATGGATTTCACATGAACATCGAAGAAAAGGATATTGAAAAAACAATCATCGCCGCGGGTGACAAATTAATTCATATCCAGGTCGCTGAAAATTATCGGGGCACTCCCGGTACAGGACAAACAAACTGGGATGCATATAAAAGAGGATTGGAGGCAATCGACTATAAAGGAATCGTCACTATCGAAAGCTTTACACCCGAGAACAAAGAACTTGCCGGCGCCGTTTGCTTCTGGCACCCGATGGCCGAAAGCCAGGACGGGTTTGCTTCAGAAGGACTTCGGTTTTTAAAAAAATGGGCGTCGGGTAAAAATAATATTCAACATCATACCATCTTAAAATCTTCTGTAAATGGCGCAGAATAAAATTAATATCGCAATAATCGGTCTTGGTTTTGGAGCGGAGTTCATTCCCATTTATCAACTTCATCCGGATGCGAATATGTATGCTATTTGCCAGCGGAACACGGAGAAATTAAACCAGATAGGCGATGCATTTGGAATTGAGCACAGGTACACTGATTATGATGAACTATTGAAAGATAAAAACATACACGCAGTCCATATCAATACGCCTATTCAGAGTCATGCGGAACAATCCATTAAAGCACTAAGAGCGGGTAAGCATGTAGCCTGCACCGTGCCAATGGCCACTACGGTTGATGAGTGCAGGCAGATCGTTGAAGCCGTTAAAGAAACAGGCTTAACCTACATGATGATGGAAACGGTAATTTATAGCCGTGAGTTTTTATTTATAAAAGAAATGTATGATAAAGGAGAACTCGGCAAACTACAATTCTTAAGAGCTTCTCATCAGCAGGAAATGGCCGGATGGCCTGGCTATTGGGAAGGGCTGCCTCCTATGCACTATGCGACACATTGCGTAGGGCCGGTAGTGGCCCTGGCAAATGCTGATGCGGAATATGTTTCTTGCTTAGGATCAGGACGAATAGACGAGCAGTTAATCAGTAAATATAATTCTCCGTTTGCAATAGAAACTTGTCATATAAAATTCCACAACTCGGATTTAGCAGCGGAGGTAACCCGTTCATTATTTAACACGGCAAGACAATACCGCGAAAGTTTTGATGTATATGGTTCTAAAAAAACTTTTGAGTGGACACTGATCGAGCATGAAGATTCGGTGATACACACCGGTGAAAAACCAGAACGGGTAAAAATCCCGGATTATGCGCATTTGCTTCCCACTCCGATACAGTCGTTTACCACTGGCGGCGTGTATGATGCGGAAAGTAACCAGCATTTATCTTTTATACAAGGGGCTGGTCATGGAGGATCACATCCCCATTTGGTCCATGAATTCATCAGTGCGTTAATAGAAAAAAGAGAACCATTCCCTAATGCAAGACAATCGGCGAATATTACATGTGTAGGCATCCTGGCACATGAGTCTGCTATGCAGGGAGGAAAGCAAATGTTTTTACCTGAGTTTACATTAAGCCATACCCAAGCAAAAAATAAAGTAAAAGAATTAGCGTAGCGTAAAGGAGAATGAGTAACCCAGTATCCCGGATCGTACTAGAAAGAATAAAGAGTGCCCTTGAAAGTAATGATAACCGTCTTTTTCGTAAAGACGCCGTTGTTAAACTAAAATTCTTTTGTATGAAACTATTCTTTTTGTTCTGTTCAATTTTATTATCTGCTGTTTGCAGTGCGCAACAAAATGCGGGAACCTATACTATAAAAGCAGGCGAGAATATTTTTGATGTTATTCCTTCAAAAGAAATATTTCAGTATCCTGATTTTATACAGGGAACCGTTGTATTTAAAAATGGGACTGCGACGGGCGGAAAACTTAATTATAATTCACTTATAGCTGCGATTCAGTTTATTGATGCGAAAGGTGATACACTTTCTTTAGCTAATGAAGAAACTGTCAATTACATCCAGGTTTCCAGGGACACGTTTTATTATAATGAAGGGTATCTCAGGTTGCTCGCTGGAAATGCATCCATCAAGTTAGCTGAGAGAGTATTTTTCCAGGAGTTTGTACAGAAGCCGGGATCTTATGGATTATCAACTGCTACTACTGCCACTAATACTATAAGCTCTATCATAGACAAAAGGGCGATCGATTTAAATACAAGCCAGGAAGTTGTTTTAGTTAAAAGCAAAGTGTTTCTTATTGCCGGTAAGTTCAATGATTTTGTAATTGCTGATAAGAAGAACATCCTGAAAATGTTTAAACGTCAACAGGATAAGATAAAAGAGTATTTCGATAAAAACGCAATCGAATTTAATAAAGAAGATGATTTGATAAAGGTTACAAATTTTTTGAAAGGATTGTAATAGGTGTAATGCCGCATTTGCTGCAATGTATTTTTCTTTTTTGTTCAATAGTTTTCGTACCCATTATATAGAATAATTATTTTTTATTAACATAAAATGACACTTATGAGATTGATTTTATCCAAACTGCTAAATAAGCATCTTATCGTACCTGATGCTGATAGCATATCGCTTACGCCAGTTTAAACTGTTTTTTCAATAACTGAAAACTGGTTGTTTTCTTTAACGACGCCATATTTAATTTTTTTATCAAAACTAAAATTGCTATGAAACATTGCTTATCAAAATGGGAGAAAAATTCTTCTTCCGAATGTCGTGTTCACGACCATTCGAAAAAGCTTCGGTTTCTGTTTTTTTTCTTTTTTTCTTTTTTTAGTTGTACTCTTTTTGCGCAAAATGTCATAACAGGCAAAGTAGCTTCCGGGGATACAGCATTATCCGGTGTAACAGTACAAATAAAAGGAACAGCGAATGCTACACAAACAGATGTAGCGGGGTTCTTTTCTATCAGTGCGCCATCCAATGCTACACTGGTATTTACTTATGTTGGATATGTGACACAGGAAATAAGAGTAGGTAGTCCGGGTGCTGTCAACGTGCAATTAGTATCCACGAACCAGCAATTGACGGATGTAGTGGTGGTAGGTTATAGTACGCAACGAAAAGCTACTATAACGGGCGCCGTTAGTAGTATTGGCGCAAAAGATCTGGTTACAACACCTGCAACAACTATCTCTGGTGCTTTGGTTGGTAAAATACAAGGAATTACTACACGTTCTCCCGATTCAAGACCAGGGCGTGGAGTTAATATCCAGATCAGGAACATGGGTAACCCATTATTTGTTATTGATGGTGTGCCTTACACTGGAGGCAGTACTGGTGCAACCGCATTTGGTTTTAACCAGGGTTCCGGCCAGGATATATTTAACACGCTTGGTTTGGAAGATATAGAAAACATTACCATTCTAAAAGATGCCTCAGCCTCCATATATGGGTTGCGTGCTGCAAACGGAGTGGTACTGGTCACAACAAAAAAAGGTAAAAAAGAAAATCCTACTATTCGGATTTCTGGGTATTATGGATTTCAAAATTTTACCCGTTATCCAAAACCACCAACAGCATTTGTACACCAGCGTGCTACAGTAGAAGCGGCGCAAAATGCAAACCAGGACCCTAATACTGTTCTTACCAAAGCTGAATTGGCCAAATGGGAAGCGGGTACGGATAGTGGTTATCAGAGTTATGATTATTTCAAAATGGTTACACGGCCTAATGTTCCGCAACGTTATATAAACGCAAGTGCGTCCGGCGGATCACAACGATCTACTTATTATCTTTCTGTCAGTCATCTTGACCAGGACGCCCTTCTTAAAGATTTTACTTACCAGCGTACCAATATACAGGCTAACCTGAATACCCAATTAGCAAACAGGTTACAGCTAGGGACACAGATAGCGCTTCGGCTGGAAAAAACACATAACGTAGGCGTACCGGGATTAGACGACTACTTCAATCCGTTCTTAAGTATTTTCAGTATGTGGCCTACGGAAGCCCCCTATGCTAATAATAATCCCAAGTATATTAATAACACGCACAACGTAAATGTGAACCCGGCTACTTACAAAGATGAAGTAACAGGCTGGATAGAGGAGTTGTGGCATACAATGGATTTTAAATTAAATGCGCAGTATGATTTTGCATTTGGTTTAACGGCAAAAGCTGTGTTGAACTATAACTATCAAAATGAAGATTTTGATGGAATGGAGTTTACTTATCCTGCTTATATATATAATAAGAATACGGGTGCTTATGAGGATAGGGCTGTGGGTAGTACCATTCCTTATGGTAATCAAAATCCCTGGAGGGAAAAACACAAACGGAATGTAATAAGCCGTTATGCCCAGGCCACATTAAGCTATAATAAACAAATAGGGGATCACTCCATAGCAGCTGTAGTAGGTTATGAACGGTCTGATTATGATAATACTTATTACGTAGTGCATTCCATCCCTTCCAATAATTTCATTCCGCTGATGAGCTTTTCAGAGCAGGATATATTACAGGATAACTGGGCGGTTGAAGCAAGGGCAGGATATATTGGCAGGCTGAACTATAATTATAAACAAAAATATCTTCTTGAATTGTTAGGTCGTTATGATGGATCTTATCTCTATGCATCTGATCGCCGTTGGGGCTTTTTCTCCGGTGTATCCGGCGGATGGAGGATTTCACAGGAGCCTTTCTTCCAGGGCATAAAAATGATAAATGAACTTAAGCTAAGAGTTTCATATGGAGAAACCGGTAGTGAAGCTGGCATCAATGCCTTTGACTATTTACCTGGCTATACTTATCCGAATGGCAGTTCAGTACTGGATGGAACTTATGTTATTGGATCCGACCCAAGAGGTATTCCTATTACGAATCTTTCGTGGGTAATGAACCGTACAAAGAATATAGGTATAGACATCGCCTTGTTTAATAATAAGCTCACAGGTCAGTTTGATGTATTTGAAAGGAAACGTACAGGTGTTCCTGCTGCCAGGTATGATGTATTGTTGCCCAGTGAAGTAGGATATTCATTGCCTAATGAGAATTTGAATGAAGATGCTACCCGTGGCGTAGAAGGATTGGTTACGTATACTAATAGAACACGGAGTGGCTTTGAATATTCAATCAGTGTAAATGCATCCTATGCACGCACTATAAACTTATACGAATACAAACAACGTTTTGGCAATTCATATAATGAATACCGTACTTCAAACCAGCACCGGTTAACAGGAATTACGGGTACGGGAAATAATAATGGGTTTGGATACACAGTAATCGGGCGGTTTCAATCACAGGCTGAAATAGATAAATACCCAGTTAATATTGACGGACAAGGTAACAGAACGATGCTTCCGGGGGATTTTATTTATAAAGATTATAATGGTGATAGAATCATTAACGATTTAGATCGCACAGCCATTGGATATCCAAGAGGCCAGAACCCCTTTGTAAGTTTTGGTTCTATTATGAATGTCGGTTATAAAGGCATCAGTCTTTCTATTGTTTTAGCAGGTGCTGCCCTTCAATCTTTTGAGAATGCGGTTGAATCAAAGATATTGTTTCAGAATAATGGAACATCACCACATTACTTTTTTGATGATCGCTGGCACCGGGCGGATCCTTATGATCCAAACAGTGAGTGGATTCCCGGAAAATATCCTGCGATAAGAAGGGGTAATACACATATCAACTACCAGCTAAATGATTTCTGGTTGACAAACATTACTTACATGCGTGTAAGAAACGTAGAAATCGGTTACACTATTCCAAAGAATATAATTTCAAAGTTCGGGGCGTCTGCACTTAAATTTTACGTGAATGCTACCAACCTTTTCACATTTGATAATATGAAAAAATGGGAATTGGATCCGGAAATTACTTCTGGAGGAGGGCTGGTATATCCACAACAAAAGCTTATCACCTTTGGCTTTAATGTAACTTTTTAAAACATTAAATTATGAAACGAATATATTTTATAGGGGTTGCAATACTTTTTTGCCTGGTCCTTTTTTCATGTAAGAAAAATTGGCTGGAAAGACAACCTAAAAACATTCTCACTGACGACCAGGTTTGGAATGACCCCAAGCAGATTACTGCGCTATTGGCTAATTTTTATAATCGCATACCTACTGACTTAGGTTTTGTTGACGGTGCTACTGCTGAGTTCAATTGGCGGAGAATGGCAGATTATGATGATGCTATGTGGTCCGGCGAATCGAATAATGAAGGCAGGAATAACATCACACAATATGCAACGAACCGTTGGGAATTGTGGGACTATGATTTTATCAGGGACATTAATCTGTCCATAGAAAAAATGAACACATTAGGGACAGCATTGACGGCAAATGATAAAAAGATTTTTAATGCAGAGCTACGCTTTATAAGGGCATGGATGTATTTTGAAATGGTCCGTAGAATGGGGGGCGTACCTCTTGTAACTTCACAATTAATTTATGATTATAGTGGCGATGCCTCTTCATTAAGAAAACCAAGGGCCAAAGAATCCGAAGTGTATGATTTTGTCGGCAGTGAAATGGATGCTATAAAAAATGATTTGGGCGCTACGATTAATGCAACTAGTGTTACCAGGGCCAATAAAAATATGGCAATGGCATTAAAGAGCAGGGCGATGTTATATGCCGCATCACTGGCAAAGTATAATAGTCTCAGGGCGGTACCTATTACCACTCCTGGTGGCGAAGTAGGTATTCCGGCATCAATGGCTGCTGGTTATTATCAAAAGGCTTTGGATGCGGCCAAAGAAGTTATCAATAGCGGTGTATATGCATTAAAAACAAATCCGGCTAATCCTGCCCTTGCTTTTTATGAAGCGGTAACGAAAAAAACTGCCAATAAAGAAGTGATTTTCGTTAAAGATTACCTGACTGCAAAAGATAAGAGACACCTGTTTACTTATGAAAATATTGCACGGGGCGTCCGGGAAGACAACTTATCTTCTTCCCAGATAACGCCTTCTTTAAATTTAGTTGAAGCTTTTGATTATTTAGATGGTTCAGCCGGGACATTAAAAACAAGGCTACCTGATAATTCTGATTATATATATTATAACAGACCGGAAGATATTTTTGCAAATAAAGATGCCCGTTTGTCCGGTACAATTGTCTATCCCGGTGGTGTTTTTAAAGGCTCAACAATAGAAATACAGGCTGGTGTAAAGACATGGAACGGCACTGCATATGTAAATACTGAAGGCGCCATAGGCACGGTACATACTGATGGAAAAACATTAACCGGTTCATCAGGGCCACACCGTACTAACCAGGATGTAACGAATACAGGCTTTAATATGAGAAAATACGTGGATGATGGTGGGGGTACCAGCACAAGGGGTATACGTAGTGATAATTGGTGGGTGTGGATACGCCTTGGAGAAATTTACCTGAATGCTGCTGAAGCTGCTTTTGAATTGGGACAGACAAGTGAAGCGTTGACCTATATGAACAAATTAAGAGAAAGAGCAGGATTTGCTGCAAATAGTCTTTCAACACTTACGCTTGCAAAAATTCAAAACGAACGCCGGGTGGAATTGGCATTCGAAGACCATCGTGTATGGGACCTGAAACGCTGGAGAATAGCAGACCAGCTATGGAATGGCCAGGCCAATAATCCTAATGCGATGGTTGCTGCACTTTATGGTTACCGTGTTATTCGCCCCGGCGATGCTGCCCGTGATGGAAAGTATGTTTATGACCGGTTAGACAAATCGCCAAGAATTATATCGGCAAGATTATTCAGGGAGCAAAATTACTATACTTATATTCCACAAGCTGTACTGGATAATAATCCATTAATCGTTCGTAATCCATTTCAATAAATTTTTTAAATCTTCGATATGAAAAAAGAATTATTAATCCTGGTGCTGATACTCTCTGTATTAGGAGGATGTAAAAAAGATAACAAAGAACCGCCGAAATCAACATTGACCGGCGTGGTTGTTGTTACTGGTACAAAGACACCTGTTGGTGTCGCATCAAATGGCACGCAACTGGAAATATGGCAATCCGGCTATCAATTATTCCAAAAGATAGCTGTCTACATTGACCAGGATGGTACCTTCTCATCAAAATTATATGACGGTCAATATAAATTAGTACGGTTAAGCGGGGCGCCATGGGCAAATGCTACTGATACAATTGTTGTTAATTTAAAAGGATCGGCAACAGTGGAAGTACCGGTAATGCCTTTCTTTACCACAGCGGGTGAAACTTATACTTACAAAGCTTCAGATACATCAATCACCGCCGTATTTAGTGTAAACAGGTTAGATGCAACAAAAAATGCTGACAAGGTTTCTTTCCATATCGCATTGACAAACTTTGTAGATGCACAAACCAATCAAATTCCTATTCCCGCAGCCACAAATGATATTGCTCCTGCGGGAACTTATCTTACTGCTCCAACAACCATTAAGATTTTATTAAATCCCGACAGGTACCCGGGCACCGCTAATGCTGAGTTAAGACGCCAGCTAAGCCAGGCACTTCTAAAAGGATATGGTTTTGTAAGAGTTGGAGTTAGAACAACAGGAGTTACCCAGCGATATTACACACAGGTGAAAGAAGTGGCGTTGAAATGATAAAACTATGTCACATTATATAGCAGTTAGGTCTAGGTAAATAACCGAATGTTTTATGGCCCGCGATTTCAATCGTGGGCTATAGACATCGGATAATGTGGCCGCTGTTCATCAATTCGATTTTATACTTACAAATGCAGTGCATGAAAAAACTATTTTGTTCAGTGATATTATTTTATACCATCACTTCGCTGGCGCAGCAGCCCACTGATACTACGAGAAGGGACACTACAAGACGAAGAATACCGCCTCCACCTGTAGGAACAATTACACCAACGAGGGAAACAGGCGCTCATGATCCTGTAATGATAAAACAAAAAGATACCTACTATCTTTTTATTACAGGTAATGGTATCCAGCAGTATTCATCTAAAGACATGAAGAACTGGCGAAAGGAAAAACAGGTTTTTGATAAAACACCGGATTGGGTGACCAAAGCCCTTCCGAATTTCAGGGGAGGCAGTATGTGGGCGCCGGATATTAGTTTTCACAATGGTAAATATTATTTGTACTATGCCGTATCTGCTTTTGGTAAAAATACATCTTGCATCGGGCTGGTCGTAAATAAAACGTTGGATAGCGCTTCCGCGGATTATAAATGGGAAGATATGGGTAAAGTAATTCAATCAGTGCCGGGCAGAGATCTGTGGAATGCTATTGATGCTAATCTTATCATGGACGAAAATGATATTCCCTGGCTCGCATTCGGTTCTTTTTGGGAAGGAATGAAACTGGTGAAATTAAACAATGACCTCGCATCTGTCGCCCAGCCTGAGCAATGGTTTACCATCGCTAAAAGACCAAGAAATTTCGGTACGCCGGATTCATCAGCTGGTAATGCAGCGATAGAAGGCCCTTTTATTTTTAAAAAAGATAAATATTATTACTTGTTTGTTTCCTGGGATTATTGCTGCCGGGGAGAGAGAAGCGATTATAAAGTAGTGGTGGGAAGAAGTGAAAAAGTAATGGGCCCTTATCTTGATAAAAACGGAGTTTCATTAGCAGAGAATGGCGGTACGTTGGTCGTACAGGGAGATAATAAGGAATGGTTTGGGGCCGGGCATAATTCAGCTTACACATTTGATGGAAAAGATTATATCATTTATCATGGATATGATGCGAAAGACAGGGGAAGGTCAAAACTAATAATTGATGAATTAAAATGGGAAGAGGGTTGGCCGGTATTAAAAAAATAATTACAATAATTTTTTACATAAAAACAGTTTATTTCGAAAAGCTGAAAGCAAATGAAATAAAGTTGGGCGAGGGTTAAGGAAATAATATTTTTGAGAGGTTGTATCCCTAATGCTACATCCATCAAGAATGAATAAATTGATTGCTCCCTCTCGCTGGTACCGCTTGATCCCCGTAGCTTTTATTACTTATAGTCTCGCTTATCTTGATCGTGCCAATTACGGATTTGCTGCGGCAGGAGAAATGACACATGATTTGAATATCACTCCAACCATGTCTTCATGGCTGGGCTCGCTATTTTTTCTTGGGTACTTCTTTTTTCAAATTCCCGGCGCTCATTATGCCGCCAATAAAAGCGCAAAAAAATTAATCTTCTGGTCATTAATATTATGGGGCGCATTGGCTATGGCCACGGGTATGGTCAGTAATGTGAACCTGCTGATTGTTATTCGTTTTATGCTTGGCGTTGTTGAAAGCGCTGTGATGCCGGCTATGCTGATTTTATTAAGCCGCTGGTTTACCAAATCAGAGCGTTCACAGGCAAATACTTTTTTAATTCTTGGCAACCCTGCTACTATTCTCTGGATGTCTATTTTGTCCGGATATTTAATCCATGCCGTGGGATGGAGGTGGATGTTCATTTGGGAAGGCGCACCTGCTATTATTTGGGCTTTTATATGGTGGATGATCGTCGATGATAAGCCTGCAAAAGCAAAATGGTTAACCCAGGACGAGAAAAATGCGCTGGAAGAACAAATACAAAAAGAGCAACAAGGCATTAAGCCGGTAAAGAATTATATAGCCGCCTTTAAATCAAAAGTGGTGATATTATTATGTCTTCAATATGCATTGTGGAGTATTGGTGTCTATGGATTTGTAATGTGGCTTCCTTCTATTATTAAAATTGCTCCGGATATGGATATTGTAACAACAGGGTGGTTGTCTGCTGTTCCATATGTATTTGCTATTATTGGAATGATATCCGCCTCTTATTTTTCGGATAAAACATTAAACAGGAAAATATTTATCTGGCCTTTTCTCTTAATTGGCGCCATTGCTTTTTATTGTTCTTATCTTATCGGTGCTGATCATTTCTGGATTTCATTTGTATTGCTTGTTATTGCCGGAGCTGCTATGTATGCACCATACGGTGCGTTCTTCGCAGCTATTACGGAAATTTTACCTTCTAATGTTACAGCCGGTGCAATTGCACTTATCAATAGTTTTGGGGCATTGGGATCATTTGCTGGTTCATTTTTAGTGGGTGATTTAAAGGCACGTACTTCAATCAATATTTTTAATATTAACATATCGGGTTTGGGAGCGGCTTATATTTTTATGGCTGGCTCTCTTTTCATTTCAGCTATATTAACAATGATTGCATTAAAAAACGTTGCGAATAAAAAATAACAAATTGCTGCTAAGTAATAAAGATTGCACAACATCAATTACTAAGATTTAAAACAGGCTTCAAATGCAGAAATCTAAAAAATTATTATTTCGGATTTACTTAGCTTTTTTACCGGTTGTTCTTTTTTCCTGTACTTTTCAAAAAAATGTTGGTTATAAACGGGATAATGATTTATTAACAACTATTGGTAAGAATTTTAAGCTGGCGGATGAGCAATACGGCTATATGATGAAAAGATTGCTGGCGGATCGTTTCCCCAAAACATATTATGCGAAAACAGATAGCCTGGAGACAAGTAATTCCGCCTGGTGGTGCAGTGGTTTTTATCCCGGCTCTTTACTTTATTTATATGAAGAAACAAAAAATGAGAATTTATATAATGAAGCGCTTCGCATTATGCAGGTGCTGAAAAAAGAACAGTATAATAAAACCACCCACGATCTTGGCTTTATGATGTATTGCAGTTTTGGAAATGTGAATGCAATAGGACCCAAACCGGAATACAAAGAGATTTTACTGAACAGCGCCAGGACACTCAGCACAAGGTTCAACCCGAAAGTGGGTTGTATCAAATCATGGGATTCCAAACCTTCCGAATTTTTAGTGATCATTGATAACATGATGAACCTGGAATTATTATTCTGGGCCACAAAAGTTAGCGGCGATTCTTCTTTTTATAAAATAGCGGTGACGCATGCTGATAATACGATCAAAAATCATTTTCGTCCGGACTATAGTTCTTATCATGTAATAAATTATAATTCCGAAACAGGAGCTATCCTCGAAAAAAGAACAGCGCAGGGAGCCGCCGATGCGTCGGCATGGGCGAGAGGACAGGCTGGGGCTTGTATGGCTTTACTGTGATGTACCGTGAAACAAAAGACAAAAAATATTTAGAACAGGCGGACCATATTGCAAAATTTTTATTGAATCACCCCAATCTTCCTGCAGATAAAATTCCTTATTGGGATTTTAATGCACCTGGCATTCCCGATGCATTACGTGATGCTTCTGCCGCCGCCATTATCGCATCAGCTTTACTAGAATTGGGTAATTATGTGAATAAAACAGATGCCGGCAATTATTTTAGTGTGCTGAAAAAATTATTGGAAACTTATCGTCTGATCGATATTTCGCTATGCCGAAAACGAATGGTGGATTTATTTTAAAGCATGGAGTCGGGCACATGCCGAACAAAACAGAAATCGATGTTCCGCTTACTTACGGCGATTATTATTTTATCGAAGCGATGCGCCGGTATAAAAATTTAAACGAGAAATAAATAGCTGCTGAAGTTATTCTTTTTATTTCTTGGGTGGTTTTCAAAATTTTTGACGAATTATAAAGATTGAAAAAATGAAACAGAATCACTTCATTTTATTTGCGATCTTAATATCACTATCAAAGGAAGGAAATGATTTGGTGATAGCAGTGCCAAAATTTTCTTTGGTAACACCTGAATTAAAGTAAGTAGCGAATAAACAAATGTTGCATTAATCCTGGATAGTATAGCTATTATCAAGGTTAGGCTTGCTGAAAAATATTTTACTGAACCGAAGAGTGACAGTTGCTAGTATCATGAAGACGGCAAGACCGAGTAGCATAAATTCTGGTTTCATTCCACGGAGTAAATAGACTTCTAAAAGAATAAGCGCATGTAAAAAGCAAATTACCCTTACTGCGAATACATGGCTGAACCCATTGCTTGTCAGCAGGTGATGGATATGTGTTTTGTCTGCGGTGAAAGGCGATTTGCCCTTCCAGATACGAAAGGCAAAAACACGAAGCGCATCAAATACAGGTATCAGTACGATACCGAGAATAAATACTGGCGCATGAGGCAGTACAGGTTTAACTGACTGTACATTTATCTGTAATAACCGGATACAAAGGACGGCGATGACGAACCCTAAAACCAGAGAACCAGTATCGCCCATAAATATTTTTGCGGGGTTAAAATTAAAATAGAGAAAAGCTAAAACACCTCCGGCGAGTGCAAAAGCTACTAATGCATAAGTAGTATCACCGCTCAACGTAAGGAAGAGGCCGAGTGTAACAAGACTCATAAATCCTAACCCGCCGGCAAGACCATCGATACCATCAATGAGGTTGAAAGCATTTGTAATACCAACAATCGCTACTATGGTAAGAGCATATTGCGAAAAAATAGATATTTCATTTATTCCAAAAAGTCCATCAAAAGAAGTAATGCGTATGCCAGACAGTGCGATAAGTGCAGCCAGTGCTATTTGTATCATTAATTTGTATCGGGCGGAAAGGTCTTTCAGGTCGTCCATGATGCCCAATCCCAAAAAGATTGTTACGGAAA
The DNA here is from genome assembly GCA_037200685.1 of Chitinophagaceae bacterium. Taxonomy (GTDB): domain Bacteria; phylum Bacteroidota; class Bacteroidia; order Chitinophagales; family Chitinophagaceae; genus JAJKIP01. The sequence continues at coordinate 665,862 of JBBCIG010000016.1, read as the reverse complement.
AGAAAAAACATACTTGTTGTGGGTCTGCAGTAAAAGGAAACCATAATAATAATGCAAGTGTCATTCCCCCTGCAATTGCAATACCTCCCATGGTGGGGACAGGAGAACTATGTTCTTTCCTCGCATTCGGTTTATCATATAATTTATAACGCCTGGTGAGACTTATGATGGGTGGGATCATGAAAAGCGTCGCAATAAATGCAGTAATGAAACAAAAGAAAGCAAACTTGTAGTCGTGAAACTGCAGTTCAATCTGCAAATAGGGGATAAAGTTCTTCATTAGGTTGCCTGGTTTTTCCTGGATAAAGGCTGAGGGAATGCTAAAGTAAAACGGATTTTAAGGAAATACAATTAATTTTTATTGTGTAGTAGTGAATGTTTATTTAACAGCATGCTTTGTAACTATTTTTGTCCTAAATATTTATTATTCCATCATCGCCTTCCATACTAGATAGCCCGGTTGAGTACTTAAAAGGAGTTGGCCCCCAGCGGGCTGAACTGTTGAAAAAGGAATTGAGCATTTTTACTTTCCGGGACTTGCTGGAGCTTTTTCCTTACCGGCATGTAGATAAAACAAAAGTGAATTTGATCAGTGATATTACTCCTCAAACAGAGTATATACAAATAGCGGGCACGTTGCTCAATATGGAAGTCGTCGGCCACAAAGCTGCAAAAAGATTAGTAGCGCAGGTAAAAGATAAAACAGGTTTTCTCGAATTGGTATGGTTCCAGGGAGTAACGTGGATACAAAAGATGCTAATCCCCGGCCAATCTTATTTAATATATGGCAGGGCCAGCTTTTTTCAAAGTTCGCCGCAAATGGTGCATCCCGAGATCGAGTTATGGACACCTGAAAAGCAAGATGGAAAAAGTTTTTTGGAGCCCATTTATCCTACTACTGAAAAATTAAAAGCAAGAGGGCTGGGCGGAAGACAGATTGGAAAACTCACACAGGGGTTAATGGCGCAGCTTCGTGAAAAAGAGATACCGGAAAATTTGCCAACTGATATTTTAAATAATTTAAGATTAGTTGACCGCTTTAAAGCCTACCAGCAAATTCATTTCCCCTCATCAGTTCAATCTTTTGAAGAAGCTGTAAAGCGATTGAAATTTGAAGAATTATTTATGGCGCAATTGCGGATGAATTTGCTTCGTTCCAACCGTCATCGTTTCTCGAAAGGAGTGGTATTTGATAAAGTAGGAGAGTTATTTAATACATTTTATAAAAAATACCTTCCTTTTGAATTAACGAATGCTCAAAAAAGAGTTATCAAAGAAATAAGAACGGATACGGCGACAGGAAAACAAATGAACCGTTTATTGCAGGGAGATGTAGGCAGTGGCAAAACCATCGTGGCGCTGTTGATTATGCTTTTGGCGGCGGATAACGGTTACCAGGCCTGCCTGATGGCGCCAACGGAAATATTAGCGAGGCAGCACTTTACTACTATAACAGATTTATTAAAGGACCTCCCTGTTCCCGTGCAATTGCTTACCGGGTCTACAAAAACAGCGGAAAGAAAAAAAACGTTAAACCTTTTAAAAGAAGGCGTTTTAAAAATCCTCGTAGGCACACACGCCGTAATTGAAGATGTGGTGCAGTTTCAAAACCTCGGTATTGTGATCATTGATGAACAGCACCGCTTTGGTGTGGCGCAGCGGGCTAAACTTTGGGAAAAAGCCGAAGTCCCACCGCATGTGCTGGTGATGACAGCGACACCTATTCCACGAACATTGGCGATGACGGCATATGGAGATCTTGATTACAGCGTGATTGATGAATTGCCGCCGGGAAGGCAGCCAATCACTACGGTTCACCGTTATGAAACACAACGGGCAAGGGTGATGCAGTTTTTGCGGGCGGAGATTGATAAAGGAAGACAGGCTTATATTATTTTCCCTTTAATTGAAGAAAGTGTGACGCTGGATTATGAAAACCTGATGAAAGGGTACGAAGTGGTAAAGGGATATTTTCCCGAACCGAAATATTGGATAAGCATGGTGCATGGTAAGCAACCCTCAGCGCAAAAAGAACAAAACATGCAGCGGTTTGTTGAAGGGGATACAAATATATTGGTCTCCACCACCGTTATAGAAGTGGGAGTGAATGTGCCGAATGCGACATTAATGGTGATTGAAAGCACGGAGAAATTCGGGCTTTCCCAGCTTCATCAATTGAGGGGAAGAGTGGGACGTGGTTCGGAAAAAAGCTATTGTATACTTTTATCCGGCTCAAAATTAGGTAATGATGCCCGCGAACGCATCCGGATAATGACGACGACGAGTAATGGTTTTGAAATAGCGGAGAAAGATCTTGAATTGCGCGGGCCCGGCGATATAGAAGGCACAAGACAAAGCGGTGTGTTGAATTTTAAATTGGCGAATATCGTCAGGGACAGGTCGTTGTTAGAAGTGATAAGGTCATTGGTCTCATCGCTGTTGGAAAAAGACCCTGAAATTGTTTCGGCAGAAAATTTGCAGCTAAAAAATTTCCTGCTTCAGCAAAAAGATAAAGTAGCGTGGAGCAAAATATCTTAACATAAGTTTTCACCCTTTTTACCGGATAATTTGGTTAATTTAATAGATCGAATGAATACCCTGAAACACCTGATACTTTCACTTGTTCTTGCTGCCATAGTTTCCACTGTAAATGCGCAGGATTATAATAATATTGAATTTATTGAGAATAAAGGTCAATGGGATAGCCGCGTGAAATTCAAAGGCGATGTTGATGCGGGATCTATTTTTATCCGTTCAACTGGGTTTACGATTTTGCAGTATAATAAGCAGGATTACGCTGGTGTCAGATCATATTTACATAAAGAAAATAGTGGTACAGCCCTGAAGAATTCTGCTGGAGATATGGTTATCCGTTCCCATGCGTATGATGTCGATTTTGTTGGTGCATCGCCTGCGATACAAGTGATACCTGATAAAGCGATCCCTACTTATAATAATTATTTTATTGGCGATGATCCTTCCAAATGGGGAAGTAATTGTCGTATTTACCAGGCCGTTACTTTAAAAGATGTTTACCCGAATGTTGACGTACGCTATTATACTGATAACGGCACATTAAAATATGATATTATAGCCAGGCCCGGTGCGGATATCAGTAAAATAGCATTGAAGTATAACGGCGTTGATAAATTGGAAATAAAGAATAAAGAATTGGTGGCCGTGACTTCTGTCGGCAACCTCAGGGAATCATTACCTTCTACTTACCAGGTCAGGTCAAACGGCCGCAGTGAAATCAGCAACAGGTATGTTGTAAAGGATAATATAGTACGGTTTGATATAAAAAATTACGATCGTTCTTCCACACTCGTTATTGATCCCAGCCCGATATTTTGTTCATTCTCCGGAAGTACTGCTACCAACTGGGGCTTTACAGCTACTTACGGGCCCGATGGGTCATTTTATGGCGGCGGTATTATTTTTGGAAGCAGTTCTTTTCCATCACCAGGTGCATACCAGACAAATTACCAGGGAGGTGAGTTTGATATTGGCATTATCAAATTATCAGCTAATGGCGCCAACAGGATTTATGCGACATATATTGGTGGCTCTGGAGATGATCAACCTCATAGTCTTGTGGTAACTCCACAGGGAGAATTAATTTTGGCGGGAAGAACAAATTCTCCTCTTCCCGGAGCTTCTAACGGTACTCCTTACCCTGTCATTGGTGCGATAGCAGGTAGTGGCGGAGGTTATGATATTGTCGTTACAAAACTTAATGCGGCCGGGAATGCCCTTATTGGTTCGAAAAGAATTGGTGGCCCGGGTGATGATGGAGTAAATATATCAGAAAGCCGTAGCGGTACAAATTCATTACAAAGAAATTATGGAGATGACGGACGAAGTGAGGTCATAATCGATGGTGGAGGTAATGTTTATGTTGCATCCTGTACACAATCACAGGGCACAACTGCGAATCCCAGTTTTCCCGTTACTGCCGGAGCTTTCCAGCCAAACACAGGTGGTGGTACGCAAGATGGAGTGGTTCTTAAACTTACATCTAACCTTTCAACAGTTTCTTTTGCCAGCTATTTGGGTGGAAGTGGTAATGATGCAGCTTATGTATTGACACTTGGCCCTACAGGAGATATTTATGTTGCAGGAGGTACCGAACAAGGTAGCAGCGCTACGGATTTTTCCGGCAATCATGCAGGAACAGTAGGCCCTTCTTCAAATGGATCAATCGATGGCTTTGTCGCCCGGATAAGTAATAATGGATCGAGTATTATTCGTTCAACTTATATCGGCACAAGCGGCGTTGACCAGGTATATGGTATCCAGTTTGACAGGAAAGGATTTCTATATGTTATGGGAACAACAACCGGGCAGTGGTTTATTACACCGGGCACAAAAACATTTGGATCTGGCGGGGTTAATGGTAAGCAGTTTATTACAAAACTGCAGCCTGATCTTTCTGCGTATATTTATTCAACAGTCTTTGGAACCCCTTCCGCCGCGCCAAATATTTCACCCACCGCATTTTTAGTTGACAGGTGTGAGAATGTATATGTATCAGGCTGGGGCGGTTTGAATGATCAAAGCCGGGCTTATGAAACTTCCGGCACTTCAGGTTTGCCCGTTACCGCTGATGCGGACCAGGCAACCACTGATGGACATGATTTTTATTTCTTTGTGTTAGAAAAAAACGCCACGAGTCAATTATACGGAAGTTTTTTTGGTCAAAATGGTGGAAGATATGGAGATCACGTAGACGGGGGCACCAGCCGTTTCGATCCCAATGGGGTAATTTACCAGGCCGTATGTGCCAATTGCGGTGGCGGAGCTACTTTTCCTACCACAATCGGCGCCTGGAGCCGTGTAAACAGGGCGCTGCCCGATGGTTGTAACCTCGGCATGGTTAAGATTGCATTTAATCTTGCCGGTGTCGGTGCGAATGTTCAATCCGCAATCGGCGGTGTGCCAAATGATACAGCAGGTTTGTCTTCCTCTTGAAGTAGTATTTACAGACCAGGTTCGAAATGCCACCAGCTATATATGGAATTTCGGGGATGGTTCTCCGGAAGTAGGGCCTCTTCCTGCCGCTACGGGATATACACAACCACATACATTTAATAATGTAGGAACATATCGGGTAATGCTGATCGCTATCAATCCAAGCAGTTGCAACGAGCGGGACACTTCTTATATCAATATAAAAGTGGGCGATCTTAAAGCGAATCTTGTAATGGATATAGATAAGCTTGATCCTTGCGAAGCGTTCAATTACCAGTTTAATAATCTTTCTACTACCAATCCATCAAGGCCGTTTACAGATACTTCTTTTATATGGGATTTTGGAGATAGAACTCCCAGGGTTAGAGCAGGGCTAATAGCGGTGACACATTCTTATCTCGCCCCGGGTACGTATTTTGTTCGGTTGATATTGAATGATACGGCCTATTGTAATAATCCCGACTCTATTGAGATAGAATTGAGAGTTGCTGCTAATGTGGTGGCAAGTTTTGAAACACCGGCTGTTGGCTGCGCACCTTATACTGCGGTATTCAAAAATACTTCAGTAGGAGGCGCAACATTTGATTGGAACTTTGGCGATCCAACTTCAGCAGATAATACTTCAACATTAATAAATCCTACGCATTTTTATAGTAATCCCGGAACTTATAAAATAACGTTGGTAGCCACCGATCCGAATACTTGTAATAAAACGGATGATACCACCTTTACCATTAATGTGTACGATAAACCTACAGCTAGTTTTAGTTATACACCGGTAGTTCCGATAGTCAATACGCCGAATATATTTACTAACCAATCCTCTCCTGATGCTGTAAAGTTTAAATGGTTATTTGGGGATGGGGATTCATTGATTACAACTTCCAGGGCGGACGTAGAACACCAATACATCGCGACAGGTAGTTATACAGCTTGCCTTATAGCATATAACGCAATAGGCTGTTCCGATGATACCTGCCAGCTTGTTAGTGTTATTATTGACCCTGCGGTAGATGTGCCCAATGCGTTTACGCCCAATAGCGGTAGTATTAATAGTGTAGTAAAAGTGAGAGGTTTCGGCATCTCAAAAATGAGATTTATTATCTGGAACCGGTGGGGCCAGAAGGTATTTGAGTCAAACAGTATTAACCAGGGTTGGGATGGAAAGGTCGGCGGCGTAGTGCAACCAATGGATGTGTATGCTTATACATTGAGTGTAGAATTTTTTGATGGGGTGAAAGCAACGAAAAAAGGCGATATAACGCTAATAAGATAATGTGCAAATGAAAAAGAGATTAAATATATTTCTTGTGTCTTGCGGCTTGTGCTTTGGGTCATTACTCAATGCACAGGACCTTCATTTTTCCCAGTTCATGAACTCTCCGTTACTTACTAATCCTGCGAATACAGGGTTTATACCGGATGGGGATTACCGGCTGGGAATTAATTACCGTACGCAATGGTCATCCATTATGGCTGTGCCTTATAAGACAATGAGCGCCTATGGCGATGTACAGGTATTGCAAAATGAAAATGATGGTTGGGTAGGAATAGGCGGTCTTATACTGAGAGATGTAGCAGGCAGCGGCAATCTTACCTCAACAAGAATATATGGTTCTGTCGCCTACCACCAGATGCTGAACCTTGGAAGCCTGTTAAGCCTTGGTTTTAATGTAGGCTGGGCCAATAAGCAGATTAATGTCAGTAACCTCAAATTTCCGGACCAGTTTGATGGTAAATTTTTCGACAGCCATCAGCCAACCAGCGCCATCCTCCCTGATAATAATATAAGTTATGTAGATATCCAGGCGGGAATGAACTATGCTTATTTTCCCAATTCCAATACCTATATAAATGTTGGTTTTTCCACGCATCATATCAACCGTCCCCGTGAATCTTTTTTTGAACAGGAGCCAGGTATTGATAACCGTATCCCCATGCGGCATACGGCATTTATTAACGGAAGCTTTAAAATAAATGACCAATTGATCATTAACCCCAATGCTTATTATTCACTCCAGGCTAAGTCATCGGAAATTGTTGCCGGCTTAAATGCGCATTATAATTTATCAGGTGATGGAGAGAATATCCTTGTAGGCGGATTGTATTACCGGCATAAAGAAGCTGTCATTCCCATGATCGGCTTAGGGTATAAAGATTATATGTTCACGTTTACATACGACGCTACTATTTCTACATTGAAAAATTATAATAACTCCCGCGGCGCTTTTGAGTTTTCATTAGTCAAACAGGGAATTTTTGATAACTACAGGGGCAACCGCCGTGAATCGATGTGTCCTTCATTTAAAGCTTATTGATCTCATTTACTGATTTATTCCGATTTTTACAGGATTAAGAATACAGTATGACAGCATCTCTCCCGGGAGCAAGGATCACTTTACAGCTTATTGAATCATTCAGGAAAATTGTTGGAGATGCGTATGTTCTTGCAGATGAAGAATCGCTCCACAAGTATTCCCATGACGAAACAGAAACGTTGAGTTATTTACCGGAAATAGTCATCAGGCCGCGGACTGCGGAAGAGATCAGCACTATCATGAAAATTTGTAATGAAAATAAAATTCCTGTAACACCAAGAGGTGCAGGTACGGGATTGAGCGGCGGTGCATTGCCTCACCTGGGCGGTGTTTTGCTTTCTACGGAACGGATGAATACCATCCTGCAGATTGATGAAAGAAATTTGCAGGTGACGACTGAGCCCGGTGTTATCACACAAATTTTACAAAATGCGGTAAAAGAAAAAGGGCTATTCTATCCTCCCGATCCTATCAGCCGCGGCTCTTGTTTTATCGGTGGAAATATTTCCGCTAACAGCGGCGGCCCTAAAGCGGTGAAATATGGTGTGGTAAAAGATTATGTATTAAACCTCGAAATCGTTTTACCAAACGGAGAAATAATCTGGACAGGCGCAAACGTTTTAAAAAATTCTACCGGTTATAATCTCACGCAACTAATAGTGGGAAGCGAAGGAACATTAGGTATTGTTACGAAGATTGTTTTAAGATTAATTCCATTACCTAAATACGATTTGCTGATACTCGTTCCCTTTGCATCCTTGGAAAAAGCAGCCGAAGCGGTCAATGCGATTTTTATGGCGGGCTTTACGCCCAGCGCTATGGAGTTTGTAGAAATAGATGCGTTGAAGATTGCTATTAAAATAGCCGATAGTTATTCCGTACCGGTAAATGATGATATAGCCGCCCATCTTATTATTGAGGTAGATGGCAATGATATGGATGTGTTGATGCGGGAGATAGAACAAATAGCTGAAGTAGCGGTGAAATTTGGTGGGGGTGAAGTTTTCTTCGCGGATAATGCACAGCAAAAAGCGGAACTATGGAAACTACGCCGGCTGGCGGCAGAAGCTATCAAAGCCGCGGGTTATTCTATTGAAGAAGATACAGTCGTTCCCCGTGCGGAATTGCCGGCTTTAATAAAAGGGGTTAAAGAATTAGGAAAGCAATATGGCTTTCATGCGGTATGTGTAGGCCATGCAGGTGATGGCAACATGCATATAAGAATAAAAAAAGAAGGTATTGCGGATAGTTATGGCAATACGGAAATACGGGAAGGCCTCAGGGCTATCTTTAAGCTAGTAAAAAGTTTGGGTGGCACCATCAGCGGTGAACATGGAATAGGCCTGGTACAAAAAAACTACCTGGATATTGTGTTTAATGAAACGCAATTAGAATTGATGAAAGGAATAAAGAAAGTATTTGATCCCAATAATATTCTAAACGCCGGAAAAATTTTTGATATATGAGTAAAAAAGTTACTACTGCTCCACCAAAAAAGAATTTAAAAATAACGCTGATCCTGTTTTTGGCGATCGTTATTGGTATTTTCCTGTTCATGCTGGCTTCTGTATTAATTATTCAAACAAGAGGGGCGCTGATGCCTGACCTGAATAAAAATCGTGTGATCCTGATTGCCATCATTACTGCAATATCTTTTGCCTGCTTGTTGGGGGCGAAAGTGCTGATGGCGAAAGGGGTGGCGGCTGCTAAAAATTCTTTAAATCCTTTGAATGATAAATTAAACGAACACCGGTCTGCGTTAATCAAATACCTTGTTATATGCGAAATGCCGGTCATGCTGGGCATTATCCTGTTTTTACTGACGGGAGATTTTATCTTCCAGGTCTTCGCGGCGGTGTTTATTGGGTTTATGTTATCCATGGCGCCGACAAAGAAACGGGTTACTGACCAGTTGCAGCTCGACTGGCAGCAGCAAGGCGAATTGAAATGATTTTTTAAATAAAAAGAAAGGAGTGTGTTATGAAAAAGCTAGTCTTAATTGCTTTCGGCTTGTTTTTTACCGCGGCGATAGTATCCGCCCAGGATGAGGATGACGAAAAAAAAGGGGGTTTTAAAAAAGAGAATTTATTTACCGGTGGTGGTGTTTCATTAGGATTGGGTTTTAATAGTTATGGAAATACTTTTTCTATCGGGGCCAGTCCTGTCTTTGGGTATAATATTACCAAATGGCTAGATGCGGGTATTGTAGTCAATTATATCTACTCGTCTTATAAGAATTATCCTTACGAAGGTTATAAAGTTAAAATATCCAATTATGGAGGAGGCGTATTCACAAAAATATACCCCATCCGGTTTATATATCTCCAGGCCCAGTACGAACACAATTTTGGCCGTCAGAAGCAAACCGATGAAGTGGGAAATTCTTCAACATTTAAAAGCGGAGCGAATAGTTTTTTAATAGGCGGGGGTTATGCAAGTAACAGGGACCCGATGGATAAAAGGCCATTTTTTTATATTGGTTTAATGGCTGATGTTTCAGGAGATGTGAATTCTCCCTATGTAAATGCCAATGGTGATGCTGTTCCAATGATATGGACAGGCTTGCAAATACCGCTTTTCCAGGGAAGGAGTGGAAGGTATTAAATCATTTGTCCGCAGTAATATATTGTATCATGTCCAAGGGCTCATTGATAATAATGAGCCTTTGCCATGCGGCTTCGTAAAGGAACTCTTCTTCCTGCATTTTTTTAATGTGTGCGATTAAGTGATCGTAAAAGCCATCGGAGTTAATGATAAAAATATGTTTATCATGAATAGAAAGCTGGTTCCAGGTGATCATTTCAAACATTTCATCCAGTGTGCCAAAGCCGCCGGGAAGAATGACAGCCGCATCACTCAGGTCATACATTTTCTTTTTGCGGATATGCATATCGTCAACGACCAGCAATTCAGAAATGGATTTATGTTGCCGCTCCCAACTCACCAATACTTGGGGAATTACGCCAATTACTTTTCCACCGTTATTCATTACTTCATCGGCGATAGCGCCCATGATACCAACACTGCCGCCGCCATACACCAGTGTGATATTATATTGGGCGAATAATTTTCCTAATTCAATCGCATGCTGAACATAAATTTTATTACTTCCATTTTTAGAACCGCAAAACACCGCCAGGGAATGAATGGCCATAGCTTGTATAATTTTGCGGTAAAGGGAAGGCAAATTTGGTTACCTTCAAAAATTAATAACGCACATTAAAACAATAGTAATGTCAGCTGGTTTATTGTTCTCTTTTGTGATCGGGTATTTTGTTTTACTGCTAACTGTTGCGTGGTATACTTCCCGCAATTCAAATAACGAATCTTTTTTTATCGGTAACCGCAATAGCAACTGGATGCTGGTGGCTTTCGGAATGATCGGCACCTCTTTATCCGGCGTTACGTTTGTGAGTGTGCCCGGCGCTGTTGCCAGCAGTAATTTTTATTATTTCCAGGTGGTGATTGGTTACTTGTTTGGATACTTAGTCATAGCATTTGTATTGCTGCCATTGTATTACAAAATGAACCTTACCAGCATTTATACTTATTTGGAAAAACGGTTTGGTATTAATGCGCATAAAGCCGGCGCTTTCTTTTTTATTCTTTCAAGAGTGGTCGGGGCTACAGCCCGTTTGTATCTTGTCATTATCGTTCTTCAACTTTTTATCCTGGATAAACTGCATGTTCCTTTTGAACTAACAGTTTTTATTATCCTTGTACTAATCCTGCTATATACGTTTGAAGGCGGCGTAAAAACAATTGTTTATACAGATACACTGCAAACTACAGGGATGCTCGTCGGGTTGGTGGTCTGCACGGTTGTTATTATAAAAGCATTAGGAACGGATTTCTCAGGGGCTTTATCCATGATGAACGATAAAGGTTATACCAAAATATTTAACTGGGATGTAAAATCGAGTTCATTTGCTTTGAAACATATTATTGGCGGCATGTTCATCGCTATCGCCATGACAGGCCTTGACCAGGAAATGATGCAAAAAAATATCAGCGTGAAAACGCTAAAGGGCTCAAAAAAAAATATAATGACATTTACCGCCGTACTGATGGTGGTGAATTTTCTTTTTCTTGTATTGGGAGGCGTTCTTTATTTATATGCAAGTACGAAAGGAATCTCCGTGCCGCCGGATGATTTGTTTCCGACAATTGCATTGAGCGATGCCTTCAGCGGGGCGATTGGTATTATTTTTATTATCGCACTGATCTCCGCATTGTTTCCAAGTGTGGACGGCGCTATCACATCCCTTACTTCGTGTTTTTGTATTGATATTATTGGTTTAAATAAAAGTAATAAGACCGAAAAAGAAAAGAAACGGACGAGGTTAAAAGTACACTTCACATTTGCGTTTGTGTTTTTTGTAATGGTGTTGATCTTTAAAGCGATTAATGATAAATCAATTATTGATTTTATATTGAAATTCGCCGGCGTTACTTACGGGCCTTTACTGGGTTTATTCGCATTCGGTATTTTGACAAAAAGAGTATTGAATGAAAAGCTGATATGGCCTGTTTGCATTATTGCTCCTTTGCTGGCATTGGGAGTAGACATGCTCGCCAGCCCGGCATGGTATGAAAGTAAATTGCATATTTCGCTGGGGCTGGAAAATATTTCTTCTTCTTTATTTAATGGATATAAGATCGGGTATGAACTGATAGTGATAAATGGCCTGCTTACGTTTATTGGGTTGTGGTTTATATCGAAGAAGGTTTCCTCTCAAGTGGCGGCACCTGTAGCTGCTTGATGATGGAAGTGAAGATACAGTCCTAAACTCCGTGTATTGCTTGCACACGTATCTTAACTTCAGAAAACGCTGCGAAGGAAAGAATAAAGATATATCTTATCAATACGTATTTAATTATTTAGCCGGCTGTATTGCTACTATCAGCTTCGTTGCGTCGCACTCTTGTACTGCATGAATTCTATTCAGCAATTGCGATGTTCACGATAATTTTCACTGCGGTTGATTTTCGAAACTTTGAACGACCTTTGTTTTGCACTCCCAGCCAACAGCAACACGAATTAAGTAGTGTACTATATAACGCCGTGTCCCTGCCCCACACGTATCTTCGCACGGGAGACACGGCGGGGAATGAAACCAAGGCGTAGCGGCAGATTCACATATGAACCAGCAAATCCTAATAATCCTTCTAATACTACGTTTGGTGCAACTGACAGAGGAGGACAGTTAATGATAAACTATTGGTACGCGGGAGCTCCTTCGGCAGCATCAGTTCCTGCGACATCACGAAGCGTTAATGTTGCTACATGGGGAAGATGGTATTTAAATTAGGATATTGAAACAGATAAAATGAAACTTACTTTTATTATATCAATAATCCAGTTAGTAGTTGGTTGTGGCAGTTCTGATAAATCAAATAGTATTGAAGATGGCAGTAAATCTAACCCTATAATGGTTATTACAAGTAAAGACACTTTAACTGTTTTTGACTCTTCAAAAAATGAATTGTCTGATAAAAAAATTACCATTGCAGTTTCTTATGCACATATAGCATGCGGTTGCCCTCAATGGTTTCAAACAAAATATGAGAATGTGCCATTTTTAGAAGGTGTAGAACGTTTTTATTTAGAACCTAGCAACAGTAGTTTAACAATTGCTAATGATATATGGAATGGAGAACATCTGCCACCAACCTTAAAAGTCACGGGTAGGTTTTCTAAGGAAAAACTTCTCCCACCTAAATTAGGCAGTAAAGATGAACCTGAAAAAGCTCGTATTTTTTGGTATGATAAGATAACGGTTGTCTCGCCATCTTCTAAATAAAATTTCATTCCCCGCGGTGTCTACTTTAAACTTCATAGCCGTGTCTGCTAGCGATGGTTTTGTGTGCTGGCTGGCGACACGGCGTAACCATCTAATGTTATTTATTTTTTGCAATTGTTGGTGTTCCTATAAAAAATCACGCCGCCGTTGTGTCTTGCGTGTGGTGTATGTGAATGGGCAAAAGACCAACGGCACAAACTAAAAGAGCTAAATTCTTCTTTTCTTCCGGGGTGCATAAGAGTGTATAAACAAAAACAAAAGCATCTTCGCAAATGCTGAATAGAGAACAGAAAGATGAAGAGTGCGACGCAACGAAGCTGATAGTAGTAATGCAGCTGGGTAAAAAATAACCAGGCTCGATAAAATTTAATTATCGGGAAAAGAAAAGGAAATGAATAATATATCGTCATATATTGACCTTTACATGTGCCATGCGGTGCTAACCTCTAATAAATCAATTTAAAGCGATCATACAAATGAGAACGATCTTTTCCCTTTGCTTTCTTTTTGCAGCCCTTTGTGTTACTGCACAGGAAGATGGACATGAGCTCTGGCTCCGCAATAAAACGTCTGTGCCGGTAAATGTAGTTAGCGCTAAAACTTCTCCGACGCTTACTATCGCCAAACAGGAGTTGCAACAGGGTTGGCAAGGTCAGTCCGGTGCTTCTTTCACTTTTACTATTACAAAAAATAAAGCGATCAAGACGGATGGTTTCCGGCTTACGCAAACTGGTATAGAAGCCATCACGGATGCAGGTATTTTATATGGCGTATATGAACTATTGCGCCGACAGCAAACAGGCCAGTCTTATATAGATGAAATCAGTAACCCTTCTTATGAACGCCGTGTTTTAAATCATTGGGATAATTTGACGGGAACAATCGAACATGGATTTGGCGGCCCTTCTATATTCTGGCACCGGGCGGATTCGTTTGTTGTGACTGCTGCTGATAAATTACGCTGGCAGGAATATGCACGGGCGAATGCATCGATTGGTATTAATGGTTCCGTAGTAAATAATGTAAATGCATCACCGAGAGTCTTGACGGCGGGTTATCTCGACAGGGTAAAATCTATTGCGGAAGTATTACGTCCCTATGGTGTGAAGGTTTACTTGTCTATCAACTTCGCGGCGCCGAAAGTGATCGGTGGTTTACCTACAGCTGATCCCTTAGATCCCGGCGTTATAAAATGGTGGAGGGATAAAGTAAAAGAAATTTATGCATTGATACCGGACTTTGGCGGCTTCTTAGTAAAAGCAAATAGTGAAGGGCAACCGGGCCCGCAGGATTTTGGCCGCTCGCATGTAGATGGCGCTAATCTTTTTGCTGATGCATTGAAACCTTATGGTGGCATCGTGATGTGGCGTGCATTTGTTTATAGTGCGAATGATAACGACCGTGCTAAACAAGCTTATAGTGAATTTGTACCGTTTGACGGACAATTCAGGGATAATGTGATCATACAAGTAAAGAATGGCCCGATAGATTTTATGCCGAGAGAACCTTTCAGCCCGTTGTTTGGCGCTTTGAAAAAAACATCGGTGATGCCGGAATTCCAGGTAACAATGGAATATCTCGGGCAGGCTATTCATTTGGTATTTCTTTCTACGATGTGGGAAGAATGCCTGCAAAGCGATACCTACCAGCAGGGTGTTGGTAGTACGGTTGCCCGTGTAACAGATGGAAGCATTTACCCGCAAACGCATACTGCTATTGCAGGTGTCGCTAATATTGGTACAGATACAAACTGGTGTGGTCATGATTTCGCACAGGCCAACTGGTATTCATTTGGCCGCCTTGCCTGGAATAATAAATTAAGAAGTGAACAGATCGCTGATGAATGGATCAAACAAACTTTTTATCCTGTTGGAGAAAAAACCTCGGCGTTGTACTCGAGTGACTGGAGAGAAAACTTCCTGGTGCCTGTAAAGAAAATGATGATGGACAGCAGGGAAGCCGCCGTAAATTATATGATGCCGCTTGGGTTTCATCATATCATGTCCGCAGCCGGGCATTATGGCCCCGGCCCCTGGTATGGCCCAAAAGGTGTGCGGCCTGACTGGACACCGTTGTATTATCACAAAGCGGATTCTATCGCTGTTGGTTTTGACCGTACAAAAAAAGGAAGTGATGCGGTAAGTCAATACAAAGAACCATTGGCGTCTATGTTCAATAATCCGGCCACTACACCGGATATTTACCTGCTGTGGTTTCACCATGTGGCTTGGGATTATAAAATGAAAAGCGGGTTGAGCTTATGGGAAGAAATATGCAGGCATTATGATAAAGGGGTGAAGCAGGTGCGGTCGTTTCAAACGACATGGGATAAGGTGGAATCGTATGTAGATACTACACGGTTTAATGACGTGCAGCGCAAGCTCCGTATGCAGGTGCTCAATGCTATTTTATGGAAAGATGCCTGCCTGCAATATTTTCAGCAGTTTAGTAAAATGCCTATTCCTTATGATATAGAGAGGCCAGTGAATAATTTGGATGATATCAGGGCGAATGAATTTCCGAGGAGAAGGCCGTGATGATAAAGAAATAAGAAATGATGTTTTGCCGGGGTGTTTAAATGGATCCCGGCTTTTTTTTGATCAGATATAATAAATGTCCTTTTGATTTTTATGATCAAAGGAGACAATTCAATTTCGTATTGCAGCTACTAAATTATGAAAGAATATTTCTGGTAATTGAAAAGGGCCATCTGTACTAATAATTTGATAATTAAGATTTGGCTCATAATTACCAGGAACGATCTGTCCATTGATGAATAAATGAGGGTAAGGATAAAGAGAATTCATTCTCTACCTTCGCAAAAATTTTCTCATTGGACATAATAGATCCGCAAATACAACAATACGCCGAAGACCATTCTTCACCCGAAGATGCATTACTGCAACAAATAGCCGAACACACGCAGCAGCATCATCCGGAGCATCACATGCTCAGCGGCCACCTGCAAGGAAAATTATTGGAGATGATCAGTTGGATGATCCGTCCTAAACGGATTTTAGAACTAGGAACATTTACAGGTTACAGCGCTTTATGTTTGGCCAAAGGCCTTGTTGACGACGGTCAATTGCATACAATAGAATTGCGGGAAAAAGATGCTGAAACGGCCCGGCGATTTTTTAACCTTTCTTCTTTTAAGGATAAGATAATTTTACATACCGGAAATGCGTTAGAGGTGGTTTCAGCGATAGATGAAACATGGGATTTGGTCTTCATCGATGCAGATAAAGTGTCTTATACTGAATATTTTACGCTTGTTTTACCAAAACTGAGAAAAAACGGTTTTATCTTAGCAGACAATATTTTTTTTCACGGAGAAGTGTTAAAAGATGAGGCTAAAGGCAAAAGCGCCGCGGCTATAAAAAAGTTCAATGAATTTATCAAACACAGAGAAGATATTGATAAAATGATCATTACCCTTCGCGACGGTTTGTACCTGCTGCGAAAAATCTAAAATAATCTATGCAAAATATCCGCACCATACTTTGTTTTTTATTTCTTTCCGTCTCCGTTGTTTCCAAAGCACAGGATGACCAAACGATCAGGCAATATATTAATACGTATAAAGAAGCCGCTATAGCCGAAATGCAACGTACGGGTGTGCCGGCTTCTATTAAATTAGCGCAGGGTATTCATGAAACGACAGCCGGCACCAGTGTATTGGTATTAAAGTCAAATAATCATTTTGGTATTAAATGTAAATCCGATTGGACGGGTGAATCCGTTTCACATACCGATGATGCGCCGAATGAATGTTTTCGCAAGTACAATGACCCGCTTGATTCCTACAGGGACCATTCTAATTTTTTAAAAAACGGGCCACGCTATGCTTCCTTATTCAAACTTGACCCGCTTGATTATACAGACTGGGCCTATGGGTTGAAAAAAGCAGGGTACGCTACTAATCCAAAATACCCACAGGTAATTATTAAACTCATTGAGGATTATAACTTACAGGAATATACCTTGATCGCTTTGGGAAAGGCTTCCCCGAAAGATGAATTACAGGCAAAAATCACTGATGAAAAGAAAGAAGATGCTATCACTTCATCACCCCAAACTACTTTTATTAATGATATAGCGATAAAAATACCTGCGGAAGAAAAGAAGGAGCCCAAAAGCGAAATCATTCCTGTGGAGAAAAATAAAAAGCCAGGTACTGAAGAAAGAATAATTACTGAACCTGTAGTTGTGAAACCTGCTATTGCTGAGATAAGAAATGATTATCCCCGGGGTGAATTTAAGATCAATGAAACAAGGGTGACCTATGTAAAAAAAGGCACATCATTTTTATCGATTGCTGAACAATACAATATTCCTCTTGCCAGGATATTTGAATTCAATGATAATTTAGCCGCGACTGAAGCCGCGGAAACGGACCAATTAATTTACCTGCAACGCAAAAGACGTACGGGTAACAATGAATTTCATATTGTGAGGCCCGGTGAAACATTGATGGATATTGCCCGTGATGAAGCCATACGCATTGAGTCGCTTATGGAATATAATTTCTTGGGTATAAATTCAAAACCAGCAACCGGGGAGCAGTTGTATCTTCGCAGCAAAGCTCCGGCAGCGCCATTGTTGGTAAAATAATGCTGTCATACCGGTTTGCTTTTTCCCTTTCCTTTATTATTGCACCCAAAACTGCAGCTGCTCATGTCTACCGTTAAAGTCCACGATAAATCTTTTGAAACCTACCTGTCCGAAGAAACGATCCTGAAAAGGGTGAAAGAAGTCGCTGAAATGATTAATAGGGATTATGCGGGCAAGCGTCCTTATTGTATTGCGATATTGAATGGATCATTCATGTTTGCTTCAGATCTTTTTAAACACCTGACAGTAAGCGCAGAACTTTGCTTTATCAAAATCGCTTCTTATAAAGGCATTAAGTCAACAGGCAAAGTAATCACAGCGATCGGCCTTGATGAAGATATTTTCGGAAAAGATGTATTGATCGTTGAAGACATTGTTGACACAGGTAAAACATTACATACTTTTCTTCCACAACTATTACACCAGCAACCTACTTCTTTAAAGATCGCTACTTTATTGCATAAGCCCGAAGCAACAGAGTATAAACTGGCATTAGACTACATTGGCTTTGTTATACCTAACAAATTTGTAGTGGGTTACGGCCTCGATTATAACGGTTTCGGCCGCAATCTGAAAGAGATTTACCAACTGGTTTGATTTTAACTATTGCATTTGTTCTTTTTTTATAACTTTTGCGGCTAATATAACAAGTGAAAACAGGCTTTTTTATATTCCTTTTCTTTATTATCCATTCATCTGCCTGGTGCCAGCAGTTTTATCTTCGTGGCGAAATAAAAGATGAAGCGGGTAACCCGTTGCAAAATGTAACGATCATGAATGTGCGGACGGGCTATGTATATAAAAGCGGATCGCAAGGCTCATTCGGCATTATTAACACTCAAAAAATAGATACATTCAATTTTTCATTAAGTGGGTACAAGCCGGAACGTATCACCACGAATACTGATAATTATGTTTCTGTCAAATTAAAATTATCGCCATCCTCCGCTACAAGTGTGCGGCAGAATAAATTGTCTTCGCTGACAAATGGTATGGCAAAAGATGAACAGCGGAAATGGTTTGCAGGTGATGAAACGTATGCGAGTATTATTGAAAATCGGTTTGTAACGACCAGCCGTTTTCCCACAACAGGTCTTTCGCTGAATGTTGACCGTGCTTCCTACAGTAATATCAGGCGTTTTCTTTCGTTGAGTTCTATCGTACCGCCAGATGCAGTTCGGGTAGAGGAGATGCTGAATTATTTTAATCTAAATTATATTTTACCGCAGGGCAATAATCCATTTGCGATCCAGACAAAACTTACTTCCTGCCCATGGAACCCGGCTAACCAATTATATTATATTAATCTCTCGGCTAAAAAATTAAACCTGGATGCGCTGCCGCCGAGCAATCTTGTATTTCTTATAGATATTTCCGGTTCGATGGATATGAGCAATCGTCTTCCATTGTTAAAATCCGCATTTAAATTATTGGTGAATAACCTGCGGGATAAAGATTCAGTAGCGATAGTTGTATACGGTGGTATAACCAGTGTTGTGTTGAATACTACAAGTGGCGCACAAAAAGACACCATTTTAAAAACAATTGATGGCCTTACTCCCGGCGGCTCTACTCCCGGTGAATCAGGTGTAAAATTGGCGTACAGTGTAGCGACTAATCATTTTATTAAAGGCGGCAATAACCGTGTGATACTCGCAACGGATGGTGATTTTAATGTGGGAGTAAAAACAGAAGATGAATTGGATGACCTGATATCCCGCCATCGCCAATCCGGCATTTACCTTACCTGTTTGGGTGTGGGCATGGGCAATTATAAAGATTCCAAAATCCAAACGCTGGCACGAAAAGGAAATGGAAATTTTGCCTACCTGGATAATTTTAATGAAGCGGAAAAAGTATTGATGAAAGAATTCACACAGACATTATATGCTGTGGCGGATGACGCATATATGAGTGTTGAATTTAATCCTGATTATGTAAAAGAATACCGGTTGATTGGTTTTGATAATAAGGTAGGCGCTTTGAATGATACATTAGCTATTGTAGAAGGCGGCGAGATAGGTTCCGGTTATTCCATGATGGGTGTTTTTGAGATCGCCCCGGCTATTGATGTGAGAACGGCTGCAGCCCGGCTGGCTGGAAAATTTGCGGGCATTCATCTTAAGTATAAAAACCCGGGAGATACTACCGCTCTTTTTTTTAATTATAACAGCGTGTATGACTTTCAAACTTTTGATAAAGTAGAAAAGTTTTACCGCTTTTCCGCATCGGTTGCGATGTTTGGCGCATTACTTCGTTCTTCTTCTTTTGCCCGTAATATTAACTGGACTGATTTGCAAACTCTAACAGTTGCATCTGCTGATACCAATGATGTATTGCAACAGGAATTTGTTTCGCTGGTGGCGCAGGCGAAGGACCTTTATACAAAAAAGAAGAAAAAGAAAAGGAATAAAGATGCGGATGAATAATCTTACGATCAATGATGATGATGGTGTTGATGTTCTTCCACCATCTTAGTAAAATCTTCAGCGCTTATTTCTTTATCGGTAGGATTGAGTTGCGTTTCAGCCCATTCAAACATTTTCTGTGTTTGTATGCGGGTATAAGCATCTTCAATAAACTTCCGGTCTTTCATCATTTTATCGAGATAGTCATTTACCCACGGTTGATTTTCCGCATCAGGGCCGAGGTTGCCGCCCATATAACCGAATAATTGTTGCTTCGCAAAATTCCTGATCTCATCAGGGTTTACTTCTACACCATTATTCTTTACAATTTTATCAGAGACAAGTGTCCATTTCAATTGATTGAGGAATGTAGGGAATTCAGTTTCTACCTGTTCATCAGACTTTGTGCCCTGAGCGTCAGTCGAAGGGTCACCTTGCGTCTTCATCCATTTTTTCAAAAAGCTTTCCGGGAATTTTATCACGGTACTGTCTGTCAGGTAATGAAAAAGTTGGTCATGGATCTGGTTCCTTGCTTGATTTTTCCAGTAAACGCCTATTTCTTCTTTGATCTTATTGCGGAAATCAGCTTCCGATTTCACTTCCTGGCCGGGGTATAATTGAGTAAAGAATTCTTCATTCAATTCTTTTTTCTCTAACAAACCAATTTTAGTGATCTGTATTTTGAAATGCTTTTGCGCAGCGGCAGGATCATCTTTATCCAGGCCAAGATCGCTGATGATAAATTCCAGTTCTTTTTCATCAAAGGCTTTATCTAATTGCACTACTACAAAATCGTTCACCACTTTACCTATCAGGTTGCTGCGAAAATCTTCTTTAAAATATTTTACCAGTAATGAATTGTCTTTTTTTATTCCATCTTCTATTTCACCTGCGTTTTCATCCACTTCAGAAAAATGTACATTCAATACATCTTCTTCCGATCCCACGGTTTCCTGGTCTTTCATATTACCATACCTGTTCTGCAGACGAAGGATCTCTTTATTGATCATATCATCTGTTACAGTGACATTATATCTTGTAACAGGCGCTGTGGCTAAATCAGGTAAATCAAACTCGGGTTTCATCCCCACTTCAAAATGAAAAGTGTAATCAGCGGGATTATTTACATCCAGTTGACGGATATCTGCTTCCAGCGGTAAAGGCTGGGCGAAAATTTCCAGTTTATCATTTTGTAAATAACTGATCAACTCACGGTCAACAGAACGCAACACTTCATCCGTGAACAGCGAAGGGCCATACATTTTTTTAATAAGGCCAGCCGGTACCATTCCTTTACGGAAGCCCGGCATATTGGCTTTCTTGCTATATTCTTTTAAAGCTTTTTCAAAAGGAGGGAGGTAATCCGTCTTTTCCAGTTTCACGATCAGCTTTTCGTGGAGTAAGCCGATATTTTCTTTGGTAATTGTTGCCATATTTTTTGTTTCAGGTTTCAAATTTCCGGTTCCTGGTTTCGTGCCATGCGGATGATTGACTTATTTGCGCAATCAAACCTTGAACCAGAAACCAGAAACAAGAAACTCAATTTGTCCGGATGAAGGGACTCGAACCCCCATACCTTACGGCATCAGATCCTAAGTCTGACGTGTCTACCAATTTCACCACATCCGGTTGTAAGTCAAATAGGTCAAATTGGTCAGAAAAGTCAAATAAGAAACAGCATTTGTCCCTTTTGACTTTTTTGACATATATGACCATCAAATCGGGCTGCAAATGTACTGCATTTCACACAAAGGAAGCGGCAGGTTTTTCGTAAATTCGTAGACACAATGGAAACTGTTGCGCAGGCCCCAAAATATAACCTCAATGAAGAGCAGGAGCGAAAACTGATCCTGAGGGAATACCGTTCCCTGTTGCGTTCGCTAAAATCCAAGTTAAAGCCGGGTGATAAGGATTTGCTTCGTCGTGCATTTGAAATGGCGGCGGATGCGCATAAAACGATGCGCCGTAAAAGTGGTGAGCCTTATATATTACATCCATTGGCCGTTGCAAAAATTTGCGTGGAAGAAATTGGGCTGGGCGTTCGTTCCACTATCTGTTCATTAATGCATGATACAGTAGAAGACACTGATATTTCCCTGGAAGATGTAGAAAGGGAATTTGGCCAGGAAATAGCGAGAATTGTGGATGGCCTTACTAAAATCTCCAATGTTATTGATGTAAATGCTTCCGCACAGGCCGAGAATTTTAAAAAAATATTACTGACGCTTACTGATGATCCACGGGTTATCTTAATCAAGCTTGCAGACCGGTTGCATAACATGCGTACACTGGAAAGCATGAAAAGGGAAAAACAATTGAAGATCGCCTCAGAAACGGTGTACGTGTATGCGCCGCTTGCCCATCGCATGGGGTTGTATAATATCAAAACAGAAATGGAAGATCTGGCCATGAAATACATGGAACCGGAAGCCTATAAAGAAATTGCACAAAAATTAGCGGAAACAAAAAGAGAACGTTCCAAATATATTAACGAGTTTATCAGGCCTATTAAAGAAAAGCTGGAAAAAGCACAGCTCAACTTTGAAATATACGGCCGTCCGAAAAGCATTCACTCCATTTCTAATAAAATGAAAAAGAAAGGAGTGGATTTTGAAGAAGTGTATGATTTGTTTGCTATCCGTGTTATTCTTGATTCACCACAGGAAAGGGAAAAAGAAGATTGCTGGAAAGTATATTCTATTATCACGGGTGAATACAATCCATCTCCCGAAAGATTAAGGGACTGGTTGAGCAATCCCAAAGCGAATGGGTATGAAGCATTACACACCACGGTGATGGGCCCGCAGGGAAAATGGGTGGAAGTGCAGGTGCGTACGAAACGCATGAATGAAATTGCGGAGAAAGGGTTAGCAGCCCATTGGAAATATAAAGAAGGCACTGCCGATGAAAGCCGTTTCGATAAATGGTTTCAACAGATAAGGGAAGTGATCAGCAACCAGGATACGGACAGTATTGATTTCCTGCAGGATTTTAAAACCAGTTTTCTCGCGGAAGAAATTTATGTGTACACACCGAAAGGCGATGTGAAGATGTTACCTACTGGTTCTACTGCGCTTGACTTTGCATTTTCCATTCACAGCGCTATTGGCACAAAAACGATTGGAGCTAAAGTGAACCACAAATTGGTCCCCATCAGTCATAAATTAAGAAGCGGCGACCAGATAGAAATTATTACAAGTAATAAACAAAAGCCATCGGAAGACTGGTTGGGTTTTGTCGTTACTGCCAAGGCGAAAGGAAGAGTAAAAGATGCACTGAAAGAAGAAAAAAGAAAGATCGCTGATGAAGGTAAGTATACCGTGCAAAGAAAGCTGGAAGGAATGGGCGTTCCGTTAAATCATCAGAACATCGAAGAGTTGGTGCAATGGTATAAACTTCCTTCCCAATTGGATCTTTTTTACCAGGTAGCGGTGAAAAATATCGACCTGAAAGACCTGAAAGAATTTAAGGTACTTGGTGAAAAAATAGAAGCGCCGAAGCCTGTTAAAACAGTACAGGAATTCAAACAGGATATCATTCCACACCAGCAATCCATTGCAAGAAAAGATGCGGAGCTTATTATTTTCGGGGAGAGCAGTGATAAGATCGTTTATAATTTAGCGAATTGTTGTAAGCCTATTCCCGGGGATGATGTATTTGGCTTTGTTACTACTGGTAAAGGGTTGACCATTCACAGGACTAACTGTCCCAATGCTGCGAAGCTGTTGGCCAATTATGGGCACAGGGTTGTAAAAACAAAATGGGCCAAGAATAAAGAAATATCATTTCTTACCGGGTTACGCATTATCGGTATGGATGATGTGGGTGTTATTCATAAGATTACCAATCTTGTTTCCGGTGAAATGAAAATAAATATCAGTGCCTTAAGCGTGGAAGCAAAAGAAGGTGTGTTTGAAGGAAATATAAAAATATTCGTCCACGATAAGGAAGAACTAGATGACCTGGTACAACGATTAAAAAGTCTTCCCGGGATTGAATCAGTAGAACGGTATGACACCGAGGATGTACAGTAAATATCCTATTATTTTTATCTCTCACCCCGCCATTATCCAAACCGTTTTTTAGTTAACTTGTCCCTCTGATTATTAGCTAACCACACTGCATGAGAAAGTTTAAGTTGACGGGCATAGTTATAGGCCTGGTCTTTTTGCATTCAGGCCTTTCGGCGCAAAATGGATTTAATACCGGGATCAATGGAACGGTAATCAATCTGTCTTGTAATAAAAATTGTATAACACAAAATTTTAAAGTACCGCATCTTAAGTCGACGAGTAATTATGCGGTCAATAAGATCGCTTATACCCCTTTCCCTTATGTATCTGCTGCGCCTGCCGTGATCTATCCCTGCCTTGCTAACCAGGATGATAAATATTTTGATGTAACACAACTTCCATTCTCATTTTGTTTTTATGATTCTTTGTTTGATAAATTAGTGGTCAGTACGAATGGGTCTGTGACATTTGATATTTCCAATGCATTAAAAGGGGCAAACTATGCGTTGGCTCCAAATGTCAGGCTTCCTTTTGAAGGTACCGGCCTTCAAGCAGCGGCGGGATCTTGTGTGCAGCAATCTGCTGATATAAGATTACCCAAAGCAGGGATCTTTGGCGTTTTTTGTGACATTTTTCCGCAGACCACAGATCCTAATTATAAAATAGAAGCACGGGTAGAAGGTACAGCTCCCTGGAGAAGCTTTGTCATCAGTTTTTCAAAGGTTCCTTTGTTCGGCTGTGCAACTTCCCGTATGACCAGCGAGATAGTTTTACATGAGAGCACCGGGTTGATAGATATTTTTATCGAGAGCAAGCCTCCCTGCAATAGTTCGAACAATGGTTTAGCAATAGTAGGGATACAAAATTATGCAGTTGGTACGCCGGATAAGAAAGGATTGGAAGCTCCGGGAAGAGGCGCCAATGTGCAATGGTCAGCGACAAACGAAGCATGGCGCTTTACACCATCCGGTGACGTTTCCCGGTTTCTTAATTGCAAAGTATATGATATGGCCGGCACGCTGATCTCAACAGGAGATACAATAACAACAACGGCTGGTTTACTCGATGTTACTTTCCCGAACTTTTGCCAAACCGTGACGAATGCGCAATATGTTATTAGAACGAGCTATTCTTCCTGTGAGGATCCGACGAAGATCTTAGAAAATGCAGATACGATTACGGTAAACAGAACAACAGAACTGAATGCGACCGCTGCTGTTACACCATCCAGTTGTGGTATCACGGGCACTGGCACTGCTACGATTAATGTTCCAACAGGCGTAGGCAATACTCCTTATTCTTATATTTTAAATCCGGGCGGCATCAGCCAAACAGGAAATAATTTCTTTAACAGGTTGACGGCGGGTAGCTATTCGGTATCGGTTACTGATGCGGGCGGTTGTGCAAGTACAGTACCGGTTGTTATTACAAGTAATGGAATACTAGATATAGGTTTTACAATCACAAATACAAGTTGCCCGGGAGCTACGAATGGATCCATTACTGTAAATGTACCTAATGGAACGCCGCCTGTTGGTTATTCAATTAATGGTGGGGCATATATACCTACCAATGTTTTTTCAGGGCTTGCGCCGGGTACTTATTTTATGAGTGCCCGTGATAATGCAGGCTGCCAGGTAATCTTCGCACAGGCGACTGTTGCAATCGGAACATCAACATTGGCGGGCACTGCAACTTCCACACCTGCTTCCTGTAGTGGCGCCAGTAATGGTACTGTTACAGTAATACCAGCAGGTGGATCAGGACCTTACGAATATTCTATTAATAATGGAACGAATTGGCAAACGGCCAGTACATTCAATGGTCTTGCGCCGGCTAACTATACAATTATCATTCGTGAAGCCGGGGTTTGTCTCTCCAATGGTATTCCTGTTAATGTAGCTGTAGGCACGGGTGCGCAGGCAACAGCAACCACAATACCTGCTACCTGTAATGGTGCAAGCGATGGAACGATTACGATCACTGCCAGTAATGGAATGGCTCCTTATCAATATTCATTGGATGCAGGAACTTTTCAATCGTCGAATATATTTACAGGCGTTTTATCCGGTCCACATTCATTTGTTGTAAAAGATGCGGGAGGTTGTATTACCACATCCACATCGGTAACTGTTCCTGCACCTGGATTCACGGCAGCTATTACTATCAAATTTACATCCTGCAGTGGCGGTAATGATGGACAAGTCACTCTTGTGCCAAATAATGGAACCGCACCATACAGGTTTTCATTAAATGGTGGGCCAGTCCAAAGCTCTGGTACTTTTTCAAATTTGACCGCCAATACTTATTCCGTAATATTTTTTGATAACAGCGGTTGTTCATCAGGCAATATTCCCGTTACTGTTTCTGCGGGACCAACTTTAACGGGCACCGCAATTTCTTTTCCCACTGCTTGTGTGGGAATTAATAATGGATCTGTTAAAGTAACTCCCGGCGCAGCATTTACAGGGCCATTCCAATATTCTCTGGATGGCGGTGCATTTCAACCATCAGATGTGTTCACTGGTGTGAGTGCGGGGAATCATACTGTCGTCATCCGCAATGTGGCAGGATGTACTTCTGCGAATATTCCTGCTGTTGTTCCCGCAGGAACAACACTGGCGGGTGCAGCTATTCCTACCGCTGCTTTATGCAACGGTATAGCTAATGGAACTATTGAAGTGACACCAGGTAATGGCAGCGGCCCTTATTTATATTCATTAAATGGCGGGGCTAATCAACCCTCAAATATTTTTAATGGCGTTGCTGCCGGTGACCATAACATAACAATTACCGATGCATTTGGCTGTATATCCCCGGCGATTCCTGTGACTATTACCCAGCCGGGTGCATTAGCTACTGCTCCTCCCATAGTTCAGCATGTAAAATGTAATGGTGGTAATGATGGAACGATTACTATTAACGCAACGGGCGGCACAACGCCCTATACTTATTCTTTAAATAATATAAATTATCAATCCTCCAATATATTTACCGTACCGCAGGGAACATATACTGCATATGTAAAAGATGCGAATGGTTGTTCTAGTCAACTTAATAATATTATAATAACGCAGCCGACCGCATTAAATGCAACTGTTGTTGCTACATCCAATGCTACGTGCAGCGGGGGGAATGATGGAACGATACAAATAGCAGCAACCGGTGGGTCAGGGGCTTACCAGTATTCCGTTGATGGAATAAATTTCCAGGTTTCAAATATTTTAAATGTAAAGAATGGAAATTATGTGGTATCAATAAAGGATGCTAATGGCTGTACATTCGTCATTTCTAATATTATTGTTGGTGTAACAAATAATCTTACGTTAACAACAACAAATCCTGCGCCTGTTTGCGAAGGCAGTAATGTGCAATTGCAGGCGGTGAGTAATGCGACTGTTTATTCCTGGTCATCACCAACCGGGCTTTTAAATGTCGCTGTCCACGATCCTGTTGTTTCCCCGGCTGCAACTACTACTTATACTGTTGTTGCTACATTAGGAAATTGCTCCGCCACTGCCGATGTTATTGTGACCATCATGCCTGCTCCCATACCAAACGCTGGAATTAATGGTGACATTTGTTTTGGACAGGATTATCAATTGCAGGGATCAGGAGGTTTAACTTACACATGGACGCCATCGACCTATCTTAGTAATATAAATAGTAACAATCCACAAGTAATAAGGCCGGATAAAACAATTACATATAAGTTGAGTGTGATTGGCGCAAATGGTTGTCCTTCGTTAGTAACGGACGATGTGTTGGTAAATGTAACCGCCCCGATCAAAGTAATTACTTCACCGGCAGATACAGTTGTAGCAGCAGGTGCACAGTTTCAATTACAAGCAATATCTACGGGAACAATTTATACATGGACGCCGGCGGCAGGATTAAGTAAAACTGATATCGCCAATCCAATTGTTACGGCCGGGGCTTCGGGTGATGTAACGCTTTACCATGTTAGCGTAAGTACTAGCGCAGGTTGCCAGGGAGATGGTTATGCAACAGTGAAAGTTTATAAAGGCCCTGATATATATGTCGCTAATGCGTTTACTCCGAATCATGATGGAAAGAATGATCTTTTTATACCATTCCCGGTTGGAATAAAGCAATTAAATTATTTCAGGGTGTTTAACCGCTGGGGGCAAATGGTTTATTCTACAACTACGCTTTTGCAAGGCTGGGATGGAAAAGCGAAAGGTATTGAGCAACCTACTGGCGTTTATATGTGGATGGCGGAAGGAATAACGGAAAATGGCAAAAAAATTTCAAAGAAAGGAACAGTTACGCTGATACGTTGATAAGTCATTTTTAATTGGGAATAAAAAAAAAGATAAGTCACCGGAATTATGCGGTGACTTTTTGCTGAAGGAGTATTTTTGCGGCTAAGAGGTAAAAGGAGAAAAAGAGAGCCAATAAGCAATGAGCAATATGCAATGAGCAAAAGAGAGTTTGTGATTGAATGGATCGTTCTCATATGCTGAATAGAATTACCGAACGTACAAGAGTGCGACGCAACAGACGATGATAGTAGTAATGCAGTTGGGCTAATGCACAGCATCCTACGGATAAAAATTATTTTAAGAATAGCTTTTAAATATTTTATACAACTTATACCTGGCGATTTTAAACAGCAACAGGATTATACAACCAACCAAACATGATAGATGTAATACTCGGCCTGCAATGGGGCGATGAAGGAAAAGGAAAGATCGTTGACTATTTTGCGAAAGATTATGATGTAGTAGCCAGGTTCCAGGGAGGGCCGAATGCAGGCCATACATTATATGTGCAGGATAAAAAGATCGTGCTGCACCAGATACCTTCGGGTGTTTTCCATACAAACAAATTGAACTTCATAGGTAATGGAGTAGTTTTAGATCCTGTTACGCTAAAGAGGGAATGCGATACGGTCGCTTCTTTCGGGGTTGATTTGAAAAAGAATCTTTTTATCGCGGAACGTGCCCATTTGATATTGCCTACGCACAGGGCATTGGATAAGGCCGCGGAACTGTCTAAAGGCAATCAAAAGATTGGTTCGACGCTGAAGGGGATTGGCCCGGCTTATATGGATAAAACCGGGAGGAATGGATTAAGAGTGGGAGATTTGCTGGATAAAAGTTTTACAACCTCGTATATCAAGCTGAGGTTGAAGCACCAGAAATTACTGGATAATTTTTCGTTTAATGAAGACATTTCTGCATGGGAAGAAGAGTTTTTTGAAGCGCTGGAGTTTTTAAAAGAATTGAACATTGTTAATGGAGAATATTTCATTAATAAACAATTGAGTGAAGGAAAAAAGGTTTTGGCGGAAGGGGCGCAGGGAAGTATGCTGGATATTGATTTTGGAACATTTCCTTACGTTACGTCTTCCAATACTATTTCGGCGGGTGTGTGTAATGGATTGGGTGTGGCCCCGCAACGCATCAGGGATGTGATTGGTATAACAAAGGCTTATTGCACCCGTGTAGGTGGCGGCCCTTTTCCTACTGAGTTAGAAAATGAAACCGGTGAGAAATTAAGAAAACTGGGAAATGAGTTTGGCGCTACCACCGGCAGGCCCCGCCGTTGCGGCTGGATTGACCTGGTCGCCCTTAGGTTTGCCTGTATGATAAATGGGGTTACCCAGATTGTCATGACAAAAGCTGATGTGCTTGATGAATTTAAAGAACTGGAAGTGTGTACGGGTTATAAAATAGATGGAAAAGCGACGGATGAAATACCTTTCCGGCTTGAAAGACAGGCAATAGAAACGGTATACAAGACGTTTGCGGGATGGAACACGGCCAGCGATGCAGCAAAAACGATAGGAGAGTTGCCTCAGGCCATGAAGGATTACGTGGAATTTATTAACCAATACCTGGGTGTGCCGATTGAGTATATTTCCAATGGCCCCGGCAGGGAACAGATAATAAAAGTGAAATAATACAGGATTGCCAAAAAAAAGGTTTTAAAAATTTGGTCAATTAAAAACTTCGCCGAAATTTTACAACAACAACCCTATTAAGTATATGGCAAAATCCGATAAGGAAAAGAAAGTCACCGGTAAAACCAACCCGGCCCCCGATTCATCAGAAAAGAAAGAATCTTCTAAACCTAAAAAGATAGAAGAGGATGATGACGATGACGATGATGATGAATTAGATGAAGTGGATGAAGTACCTGTTGCAAAGAAAGGTGCAAAGGCAGCGCCGTCTTCTAAAAAGAAATCCGACGAAGACGACGATGATGACGCCGGAGAAGATGCAGTTGATGATTGGGAAAAAGTGGAAGAAGACGAAGACTGGGACCCGGACTTCGACGAATTTGATATTCCCAAATCAAAAGGAAAGAAAGGCCCTGTTGCCGGACCTGTAGGAAAAAAACCAGCAGCGGATGACGATGACTTTAAAGTAGATGACGAATTCAAAGATATGTTTGGTGATAGTGATAGCTTTGAAGAGGAAGAAGAAGATTACTGATCTTTGTTAAATGCATAGCACCCCTGCAAAATTTGCCCAGGACAATTTAAAGTTCCCTGTAAATAATTTCCGGCAGGTAAAGGAAAAAGTGTTGAACTGGTTACAAAGGTTCGACACTTTTTGTTTTTTAGATAATCACCAATACCAGATTGATCCCCATACACAGGAATGTTTGCTGGCGGCGGGTATAAAGAGAAAGCTTTCTCTTTCATCGGGAAATGTGCTCAACCAATTCCAGGAGTTTATTGATTCTTCCAAAGACAAATGGCTTTTCGGGCATATCGGTTACGATCTGAAAAACGAACTGGAAAGACTTTCTTCCAATCATCCTGATCATATTGGTTTTCCTGATCTTTTCTTTTTTGAACCGGAAATTATTATACGGCTGGGTGAAAAGGAAATGATCATTGAAGGTAATCACCCGGAAAAAATATATGATGAAATCATCAACACGCTTAAATCTGATCCCGGTTATGAAACCAGGCCGGTAAAGATTAAGAACAAGCTGCAAAAGGAACAATACATTTCCATCATCAACAAACTGAAGGACCGTATATTATTGGGCGATTGTTACGAGATCAATTTCTGCCAGGAATTTTTTGCGGAAAATGCTTTTATTGATCCATTGATGATTTATAAAAAGTTAAGTGAGATTTCACCCAATCCTTTTTCGGCTTTTTACCGGGTAGGGGACAGGTGGTTGATTTGCGCCAGCCCGGAACGTTTTTTAAAAAAGGAGGGAAGTAAAGTTTTATCGCAACCCATCAAAGGCACATCCAAAAGGGTGCAGGGCGATAAAGAAGAAGACAAAAAAAATAAGGAGCAACTTTTTTTAAGTGATAAAGACCGGTCTGAAAATGTGATGGTAGTGGATGTGGTGCGCAATGATCTTGCAAAAATTTGTGAAGAGGGAACGGTGAAGGTGGATGAACTGTATGGCATTTATTCTTTTCCGCAGGTACATCAAATGATTTCTACGATAAGCGGAGAGTTACAAAAAGATATTTCTTTTACTGAAATTTTGAAAGCCACTTTCCCGATGGGGTCCATGACCGGCGCCCCTAAGCGGCGGGTAATGGAGTTGATCGAAAAATATGAACAAACAAGGCGTGGGATTTTTTCCGGCGCCATAGGTTATATTTCTCCCGGCGGTGATTTTGATTTTAATGTGGTGATAAGAAGCATTATGTACAATGCTTTCTCTAAATATCTTTCTTTCCAGGCAGGTTCGGGCATTACTTTTTACAGTGATGCGGAAAAAGAATGGGAGGAGTGTTTATTAAAGGCGGAAGCTATACAAAAAGTATTAGGACAGCATATTGCAGAAAATGAAGGCTAGCTCAATTTTACCGGGAAGCACTTGCCGAACTTAGCAAAAGTTGGATAGATTCTTTTAATATCTCCGTTTTCTTTGCAATGAAAATATCCATCTTATCAGCAGGGAGCCTTAAATCGTATTTGCCATTGTCTGCAATAATATTATCAAACTTCGGATTCAGCTTATTAAAAGCCGGTAAATCCATAGAAAGATATTTTACAATAATACCACTGTTATACCTGCCGCTGATGGCTTGTGTTAATGCGGCACTGCTTTCAGCAACTGATAAACTATCAGTAGGAAATAATAACTCATCTGTTTCTTTTTTAGAAAGCGTCGTAATGCCGCCAGCACCTTCCATGATATAATGCGTAGCGATGAATTTTTTTACATGATTTCTTGATTGCGCCGGCAAATAATTTTGCAATACCCAGAAATCCCTGCTACCGCTTTTTTTAATCGCGGCGTTTACATTGCCTGCGCCGCAGTTATAAGCGGCAATCACCAACAACCAATCCTCGTATAACTCAAAAAGACCTGCCAAATATTTTGAAGCGGCATGTGTGCTTTTAAAAAGATCCCTTCTTTCATCTATATGACGGCCCACTTTCAATCCCATATTTCTCGCCGTTACCGGCATGAACTGCCAGGCACCTACCGCACCGGCATAAGATTTTGCATTTGTTTGCAGGTAAGATTCAATAACAGCGAGGTATTTTAATTCTTTTGGTAACCCGTGTTGCGTCAGTACGGCATCTATCACATCAAAGTAAGGCCTTGCGGAAGTTTTCATTTCTTCCATCTTTTTGCCATATTTCTCAATATAATCTTCAACGAAACTAATGGCCATTGGGTTCAGTTCGTTAATGGATAAATCCTGGTCATCGGAAGCAGTTGCTGCAAAAAGGTCTTTAAAACCTTCTTTCGGGTCACTTAATTTTATCGTTGATTGTAAAAGAGAATCTTTTTTCTTGTAAATAGTATCGTGGAGGGGTGCCCGCTCAATCCTGCTTCCACCCGGGGCGGCGAAAGTAGTCGTGGACAAGAGCCCTAATGAAATACAAAGTATGATAACCTGTTTAAACATTCCTGTACTTTAAACATTAAAAAATGTCCTGCTCAGCCAGGAAATCAATGATATAGGGTAACTGTGACGGAAGCGATGATTACCTTTTCTGCTGGTGCATCAGCTGGTTCGAAATGCGCAGCAAAGATAACTCTTCAAAACGATTTGCCATCACCTGCAGGCCAAAAGGCATGCCATTTTTGGAATGTTTATAGAGAGGGACCGAAATAGCGGGGATTCCCACCAAATTTGCCATAACAGTGTATATATCAGCTATATACATAGATATAGGATCTTCCATTTTCTCTCCGATTTTGAAGGCAACGGATGGAGAGGTAGGAAGCATTATGAAATCAGATTCGTTAAAAATATCCTGGGTCTTTTTATAAAGCAGTTTTCTCACTTTCTGGGCCTGGGTGAAATAGGCATCGTAATAACCGGAACTCAGCACAAAAGTCCCGAGCATGATGCGCCGTTTCACTTCTTTGCCAAACCCCTGCGACCTGGTCTCTTCATAAAGTTCAGCCAGGTCAATATTTTTGGTAGTAGTTCTGTAGCCAAACTTTATCCCATCATACCGGGAAAGGTTAGAAGAAGCCTCGGCAGTGCTGAGCACATAATAAGCGGGAACGATATAGTCAAGCAGGTCAAATTTTACCGGGTTCACATCATGACCGTCTTTTTTTAACTGCGCCAATGTCTCTTTTATAGATGAAGCAATCTCGGGGTCAAGGCTGGGATGGTTCAGCGCCTCATCAAAATAAGCGATACGGTATTTCTTATTATTCTCACCCAATTGCTTTGCATATTCTTCAACGGCTGTATGAGAAACCGTGCTATCATATTCATCCGCACCGGCCATTACTTCCAGCATCGTCGCTATATCAGGAATATTTTTTCCAAACACACCGATCTGGTCAAACGAAGAGCCGTATGCGATCAATCCATAGCGGGATATTCTGCCATACGTTGGTTTGAGTCCCACGATACCACAGAGGTCAGCCGGTTGACGTACGGAGCCACCAGTATCGCTGCCTAATGATACCATACATAAATCCGCTTGCACAGCCACAGCCGAACCACCTGATGATCCGCCCGGTATTCTTGTTTCATCCAATGCGTTCAGCACTTTGCCGTAAGCGGAATTTTCATTGGTAGAACCCATAGCGAATTCATCGCAGTTAAGGCGGCCAATGATGATTGCTCCTTCGTTCAGCAATCTTTCAACTGCTGTCGCGGAATAAACCGAAGTAAATTTTTTTAAAATGTTGGAGGCGGCGGTGAGGGTATGATCTTTATAACAGATCACATCTTTTATACCAATAATAACGCCGTGGAGTTTACCTGTTATACCATTCTTTGTTCGTGCCGCATCAAGTTGCTTCGCTTGCTGCAATGCTTCTTCTTCAAATACTTCTACGAAGGCATTTAAGCGTTGGGTGCTTTTTATCTGTTGCAGATAATGCTCAACTGCCTGCAAACAGGTAACTGTTCCTTCCTGCAGACGGGCATGATATTGCTCAATGGAAGAAAAATCAAACAAAAGAAAATATTCTTTTTTGGATCAAAAAAGATGGGGAACTCGAAATTATTCTTAAGGGTTCTTTATTTCCGTTGCGCTTTCTTCAATTTCTTTTTTCACATTGCTTTTCGCATCGTTAAACTCACGAACACCCTTTCCAAGTCCTCTCATCAGCTCGGGGATCTTGCGGCCACCAAACAACAACAATACGATTACCAGTATGATGATAATCTCATTCGTTCCCAACACACCTAATAAATTTGCCTGTATCATAATAATAGAAAATTAGACAACAAATATAGCACTTACAATTTGTAAATTAATGGTTAACAGTCTAACCGGCAATATAAGGCGATAAAAAAACCCGCCGATTGGCAGGTTCTTGTAAAAAATCAATTTCTTTATTATGCTGTTTCTGTAGTCTTTGTAGTAGCAGTAATAGACATTCTCTTTTCCCTGATCCTTGCACTTTTACCACTGCGTTTACGCTGGTAAAACAGTTTGGCCCTGCGCACATTACCGGTTTTATTCAATACGACTGAGTCAATGTTCGGGGAAGCATAAGGAAACACCCTTTCCACGCCGATACCGTCAGAAATCTTACGAACAGTAAAGCTGGCCGTAAAGCCCGTGCCTTGGCGTTTGATCACGTCGCCTTTAAAAGACTGGATCCTCTCTTTATTTCCTTCGATGATCTTATAATTCACCGTGATATTATCACCCGGCTTAAAAGCGGGGAAGGTTTTCTTCGAACTCATCTGCTCGTGTACAAAATCTATAGCGTTCATGACTCTGATTTTAAAGGACGGCAAAGGTAAGAGAAACAGTTTAAAGTTTAAAGGTTTAGGGGTTTAAAGTTTTAAACCTTTGGCCGGTCTGCCGAATATCGCCTTATATAGCTGACAATTAAGATATTCAGATGGTTTTTAGTAGCCCGGCTGCAGTGCTACTATCATCTTCCGTTGCGTCGCACTCTTGTACGTTCGGTAATTCTATTCAGCAATTCGGGAAATGTCCGCTGATTCAGGAAACATCAAAATTGCTGATCAATGAACAGGAAGATGAACGGAGCGTCGCAACGAAGATGATCAGGGAACCGAAGCTGGTTAAAAAATATTTATTCTTCGAATCCACACTGTCAATTGCCCATTTGCCGGTTGCCTATTGCTCATTGCCTATTGATTACCTCGCTACATTCACCGCTCTCTTCTCCCTGATCACCGTCACTTTAATCTGGCCCGGGAACGTCATTTCTGTTTGTATTTTCTGTGCGATTTCGAAAGATAATTTTTCTGAATCCTGGTCGGTCACTTTATCCGCTTCCACGATCACCCGCAACTCACGACCGGCCTGTATCGCATAGGCTTTTTCCACGCCGGGGTAGGCCATCGCCAGGTTTTCCAAATCTTTAATACGTTGCAGGTATTGCTGCATGATTTCTCTTCTCGCACCGGGCCTCGCACCGCTGATCGCATCGCAGGCCTGCACGATCGGGGAGATGACATATTGCATTTCCATTTCATCGTGGTGGGCGCCGATGGCATTTATTACAGCAGGGTTCTCACCATATTTTTCAGCGAGCTTGGCGCCTAATAATGCGTGGCTCAATTCACTTTCTTCATCCGGCACTTTACCAATATCATGTAAGAGACCGGCACGTTTTGCAAGCTTGGGGTTCAGCCCTAATTCCGCTGCCATAGTAGCGCAGAGGTTGGCCGTTTCGCGGCTGTGCATCAATAAATTTTGACCATAAGAAGAACGGAAACGCATACGTCCCACCATTCTTACCAGTTCTTTATGCAGGCCATGAATGCCTAATTCAATAACCGTTCTTTCACCGATTTCCATCACCTGCTCTTCTATTTGCTTGCGGGTTTTCTCAACGATTTCTTCGATACGGGCCGGGTGAATACGTCCATCAGCCACGAGGCGTTGTAAACTAAGGCGGGCGATCTCACGGCGCAGCGGATCGAAGCTGGAAAGCAGGATTGCTTCGGGTGTATCATCCACGATCAAATCCACGCCAGTAGCAGCTTCTATGGCCCGGATGTTTCGGCCTTCACGACCGATAATCTGGCCTTTTATTTCGTCACTTTCCAGGTTGAAAACCGTAATAGAGTTTTCAATCGCCTGCTCGGCGGCGGTCCTTTGTATCGTTTGAATAATGATCTTGCGGGCTTCTTTGTTCGCCTTTTGTTTGGCGTCATCAATGATCTCCTGTTGAATAGCAACTGCCTGTGTTTGCGCTTCATTTTTCAGGCTTTCCACCAATTGGGATTTGGCTTCGTCTGCGGAAAGACCGGCGATTTTTTCCAGGCGACGGATATGTTCTTCCTGGTGTTTCTCCAGTTCGCTCCTTTTCACATTCACGAGGTCTATCTGTCGGTTGAGGTTTTCTTTGATCGCCTCGTTCTCTCTCATTTGTTTATCAATACTGCCTTCTTTTTGACTAACGGCCTGCTCTTTTTGGCGAATACGGTTTTCGCTTTCACCAATTTTGCGGTTGCGGTCGTTTACTTCTCTGTCATGTGCGGATTTTAGCTGAACCATTTTTTCCTTCGCTTCCAGTTCTTTTTCCTTGCGGATAGTTTCACCCCTTAGTTCAGCTTCTCTCAGGGTAGATTGTGCTTGCAACTCGGCCTCGTCTAATTTCTTTTTCGTGTTAGCGGCGAAAATGAATTTACCCACTAAAATTCCAACGAGTAAGGCGGCCGCTCCGATGATGCCGTATAATATATTGGGGTCCATGAATCGTGTGTTTAATGTGTTCCGGAATGATATGGTTTATTCTGCAAATCATTGAGTTAAGCAGATTGCCATTTTAAACGGGCAATAAGCGAAGATACAAAACTGGAGCTAATGATTAATTGGTTCGGGCTAAAAGAGTTTATTAGCCCGGCTGAAGTGCTACTATCATCTTCGTTGCGTCGCACTCTTCATCTTCCTGTTCTCTATTCAGCAATTGCGGCACTGTCGATAGCTATCCCTATTATTTTTTCGTAGATCCGGCGTTTGTCGGGAATGGGCACTCTGATATTATGCTCTTCTAAAAGCAAGGGCTGTGTGCTGTTCCTCTCCTTTAGGAGAGGCTAGGTGAGTTTTTTCTATAACGCCAATTGCGTATCTAGCAATTTTTCTATCGCCGATAGCTTCTCACTAAGGTCTTCCTGCTGCAAGCTGTCGGAGACAGCCACATTTTTTTCGGTGGCCAGCCAGATCAGCACCATGGCGATATAGTCCTGCATGTCCTTGCCGGCGAATTGGGTTTTGAATTCAATGATCTTATCGTTGATCATTTTTACGGTGTGGCGCACCGCCTCTTCATCCGCCGGCAGGATCTTGATCCGGTAATTTCGGTCGCCAATCAGGGTATTTGCTACAATTAATTGTTCCATAAATTTTGCAAAGTTGAAAAATTGTTAATATCTTGTTCTTCTTCCTGCCAAAAGAACCATCATCCTGTTAAAAATTCACGGTTTTCTGATTCCCTGTTAAAAGCTGCCACCAAATAATAACAAGCTTATGTTCGCCAAAATTACGCCATCAATGTTTATTGATGCACTGCAACTGGAACTAACCGCCCAAAGCCGCAACCCGCTTAAAGGTATTTTAAGAGATGACAAAGGAAGTGTGTGCCGGGTAATCGAAAAAAGCATCTCCAACGACCGGGAACGGTTCATGTGGACCGGGTTAAGTGATCTTCCTTACGGAAAATATACAGTTGAGTTATCACAAGGTGATGACGAAATGAAAATGAACCTGGTAAAGAGAGTTTAATCATTCACCCAGCATCACAATACAGCGATCTATTTCTTTCAGGTAGGTATTGATGCGCTTTTCAAATTGCTTCTTTTCCGCATCGCCCATTTCCCCACCACTATATTTTAGTATTTCAATTTTTTGTTTGAGCTGCTCCGCATTTTCTTGGTATTGCAGGGAATTTCTTCTGTTCGAATTCAATTCTTCTTTCAGTGACTGGTTTTCTTTTTGTAAAACGGCGAAGCGTTTCAGCACTTGCTGTAGTTTATCCTGTATACGTTTGATATGTTGTTCCGTTGTCTCCGCCATTATTATTTTCTTATTTCTACCTGCAAATCTTTCTCCAAAGATGTCATGATCGCATTCATCCACCCATCAATTTCTTTATCCGTCAATGTTTTTTCCTCATCCAGGAAAGTAAAATTGACGGCCATGGATTTTTTGCCTGTCCCGATTTTCTCACTTTCAAAAATATCAAACAGTTTTATATCCTGCAGTTTATTAAGCCTGATCTTTTGCACCGTTTTCTCCACTTGTTCATATTGTAATTGTTTTGGAACGATCATCGCCAGGTCACGCTGCACAGCCGGGAACCTGGATATTTCTTTTACCGCCGGTTTTTGTTTGGAAGCAAGTTCCGCTAACAACGCCCAGTTCAGGCCTGCAAAAAATACGGGTTGTTTGATGTCAAACTTGGCCAATGATTTTTTATTTACCTCCCCTCCACCGGCAATGATCTGGTCACCGAGTTTAAAGACAATATGATTATCTAATTTGGGAACAGCCAATACTTCTATCGTGTCAGCTTTTATTCCTAATAATTGTAAGACAGAACTAACAACGCCTTTGAGATAATAAAAATCAGTCGTGCTGCTTTTTTCTTTCCAGCTGCTTTCATTTTTATTTCCACTGATGACGACACATAATTTTTCAGCTTCATTGTAATTGCCCGGCCCGGAT
The DNA here is from genome assembly GCA_037200685.1 of Chitinophagaceae bacterium. Taxonomy (GTDB): domain Bacteria; phylum Bacteroidota; class Bacteroidia; order Chitinophagales; family Chitinophagaceae; genus JAJKIP01. The sequence goes on along the minus strand of JBBCIG010000016.1, from coordinate 626,645 downwards.
GTGCTATAAGCTTTGCCGAACTCAAATAATTTCAGGGAAAGATTTTTGCGGTTCAGGTTATGCGCCACGCATTCCAATGCTGTTTCAAAAAGAGAATTACGCATTACGTTCAGCTCAGCGCTCAGGCTATTGATCATTTTCACCATTTGCGTTTGTTCCTCTTCAGAAAAATACGCTGTGTTAGTGATAGAGTTCGTCAATATTTCGTTGAAACCAAGCCCGGCGAGGTAATTAGAAACTTTTTCTTTCAGCGTGTCTTTCGCATAGTTTTCTTCTACTGACGGCGTGATAGTGATTGCTTCAGGTATCTCTACATTATCAAGTCCATCGATACGCAAAATTTCTTCTACCAGGTCGGCGGGCAAACTAATATCAGGTTTGTGAAAAGGAACAGCCACCCTTAATTCATCAATGCCTTCTTTTACAATTTCAAAACCGAGACTTAATAAAATATCTTTAATAGCATCGGGATGATAATTTTTACCGCTGATCTTTTTCAGGTAATGATATTTCAGCGCTACCTGTGTTTTGGGTTTTGGATCAGGATATACATCTATAGTGTTGGAAGCGATTTCCCCGCCGCATATTTCTTTGATAAGATTAGCAGCACGTTTTAATATGAGCACGGTTGATGAAATATCAATTCCTTTTTCGAAACGGGAAGCCGCGTCTGTTCTTAAGCCATGACGGAACGATGTTTTACGAATGGTTATCGGATCGAAGCAGGCGCTTTCTAAGAAAATATTTTTTGTAGTGGAAGTAACGCCGCTTTTTAATCCGCCAAATACACCGGCGATGCACATGCCTTCTTTTTCATTGCAGATCATTAAATCATCCGCCGCCAGTTTTCTTTCTTTTTCATCCAGCGTAATGAATGTTGTTCCTTCCGGTAAATTTTTTACGATGACTTTTTTACCAGTAATGGCATCCGCATCAAAAGCATGGAGTGGTTGGCCGGTTTCATGCTGGATATAATTGGTGATGTCTACAATATTATTAATAGGCCGCTGACCGATGGCTTTTAGTTTTTGCTGCAGCCATTTGGGAGATTCGGTAATGATAACATTCGTAATACTTACACCTGAGTAACGGGGACATGCTTTTTCATTTTCAATTTTTACATCAATGGCCAATGATGTATTATCTGTTTTGAAACCATTACTTGTTGGCAGCTTTGGTCTAGTGCCTTTTTTATCGTGGTGTGATAAGTAAGCGCAGACATCCCTGGCCACGCCCCAATGGCTCATGGCATCCATGCGGTTGGGTGTTAAGCCAATTTCATAAATCCAGTCTTCGTAAGGATGAAAATAATCGGTAGCTAATGTTCCTGGTTTTGCATCAGCGGGCAATACAATAATGCCTGCATGCGAAGCGCCCAAACCAATTTCATCTTCGGCGCAGATCATACCATAGCTTTCAACGCTCCTGATCTTTGCCACTTTCATCGTCAATGGTTCGCCCTGCGTGGGATGGATCGTTGCACCCACCGGAGCTACGATTACTTTTTGTCCCGCAGCAACATTTGGTGCGCCGCAAACAATTTGCAACGGATCACCTTTGCCAATATTTACTTTGGTCAACGTAAGCTTATCAGCGTTCGGATGTTTTTCCGTGCTCAACACTTCGCCAATGATTAATCCCTTCAGTCCGCCTTTTACTTCTTCATATTTGTGCATGCTTTCCACTTCCAGGCCGATGGAAGTGAGGATCTTGCTTAATCGTTCCGGCTCGACTGTTACGGGTAAATATTCGGATAGCCATTTGTAGGAGATCGTCATGTGTACTTCGCTTCTTTATGGTGCGAAGATAGGAAAAGGATTAGGCAGTACTATCTTTGAACACATTTAGAAGTCATATAATAAAAAAGCGTTGTTTTGACCAAGAATTTATAGAATCAATAATAGTTTTAGTTAGGGTCACTTAGGCTTTTAACTTTCTGAGCAATATTAACAAAAGATAATCCTAACATAAAATAACTAGCATTTCTTTCGCCTTTACGAATTCCATTGAGATTTACTCCGTACCCAAGATATATGCTGTTTTTGAATATGCCTAGCTGAAAACCTAGGCCTAATTCCAAATCCTTTGTGGTATAGAAATCAATATAAGAAAGATTTATACCAATAGAAGGTTGAAGCCAATTTAGAAATCGTTTATTATCTCCATCCTCTGGCTCAGCATAATTGTATGTTCTCATTAGAGAAACTCCTGCGGCACCTTTAAAATTTGATGGCGATAAATTAGGATCAGCAGTTCCTAATGGCTCTTTTATTCTTTCAATTAGATAAAAAGATTCTGAAACATTTGTAGACCAGCCAGTTTGTTCAATGTTAAAAATACCTATTGGAAGAGAAACCTCATCTTTCCTTCTTAAAGAATCTTGCATGAAATCCCCTCTGTTTTTCCACTTTACAGATAAATAGAGTTTATCACCTTCTTTAACATCATTCTTAGCCAGATCAATAATCCCGAAAGTTAATAAACCATAAATGTATTCTCCTGCAATTTTAGATAATTTATCTAAGACAGGCTTATAGGATCCTGAAATCTTTAGTTGTTGTAATGAATTAAATTCAATTAAACTCATGCTGTCTTCGACAGCATTCAAATTTGATACTAACTTAACACTATCGGTAATTATTTTATAAAATTCACTGCCACGTATCGAAGAGAATTCATATAAAGCTTTTTTGGTGGCTTCAGTAATTGGAGTGATTTTTCCTTCATCTATATTGTTTTTTGCGATTTCTTCATTTGAGAAAATTTGAGAAAGGTTATCGAAATTAATTTTTATCAGATTTTTTATATCATTATATTGAAGTATATCTTTACCAATAAGCCTTAGGAATATACTTTTAGCGTCTTCACCTGCCATTTCAAAGGCATTCATATAATCAATGATTCTTTTCAATTGACGTATCAAATTGGATATATTATTATATGCTTTTTGTAAAGATTCATTTTTTCTTATTTTATTATACAAAATCGTTTCTCTTCTTAGTTTTAATAAATCATCATTTAGCTGTCTGTAATTATATATTCCAATAGAATCAAAAATTTCTTCTTTAATTCTATTACTTAATATTCTTAAATCATCTGGATAATAGTAACTAGAGGGAAATAGGTTTAATATCTGAAATAAAATATTTTTTGATTCAAGAGCACTATCTTTTATCTTAACTGTTTCTAATTTTCTTTTTGAGATTTCTCCTACAATCCTATCGATATCAAGAGTGTCAATTTTAATTTTCACAAAGCTTTCAAAATAATAGATGGATTCATTATCTCCATGTAAAGTGCTTTTGATAGTGTATATGGCATTGAACAGTAATTGTGCGGTTAATTCAGGTGAAATTGAGTTAGGGCCATAATCTTTTGCTTGTTCACCAATTAAAGAGTATGGTGAGACTTCTATTTTTCTATCGCCCCCTTTACTTTTCACTATGGCTTCTAAGCTAAAACTGCCTTTAAATTTTATGTCTTTAGCTAATTTATCTTTATCAAAATAAATTTCTATGACCCCATCCTTATCTAAAACTTTATACTTTTGATGCTGTACATAGGGATCCCAATGCCACACCGCAAGACTATTTTCAGTTTTTGTATCCGGCCGCTTTTTATAAATAACGGTAACATATTTTCTAGGCTCAAGCCCTTCATCTACCAAGGATCGTAATTCTGAAGGAGTAATTTTTGCTGTGTCTTTTGTAGGCCTCGATAACCGTTGTGCTGAGGCATAAAAGCAAAACAATAGAGAAGGTAAAATTATAATTTGTTTATTCATGATTTAGTTTTTTATTTAAGCTCCTACTATACCTTATTTCCCAAACAATTTATCCCAGGCTTTTAAATTTCTTTCACTTTCGCTAGTAGCATCTTTCAAAGCTTGTATTGACTTGGGTCCAAAAATTCCATCTAGCACTCCTGTATAAGTGCCTGCTTTTGTCAAATATTTTTGCCAGATCAGTCCATTGTCTTTTTCAATATTGCTTTTGAAAAATATATTGGTTGGCATTTCGAGATGGGGTTGATCTACAAGAGTGGTCCAGTCGCCACCCCAATCCATTTCAAACTTCTTTCCTTCTTTTATGTGTTTGTATAAAGGGCTATTGAGCAGGTAAGCCGTTCCATTGAAGAGACCAATGTCAAATGCTGTGCAGGGCAAATAATTATGTCTCGATAATTTTATATAGCCATCTTTATCTGTAAAAGTCTGTCCTGTTTTTACCCATACACCGTTTTTAAAACTTCTTCCTTTTTTAAATATTTCAAACTGGTCAGCAGGAGTGCGGTGTGCAGAGATTAATTTGGGCGAATGGCCTGTTGGTAGTTTTACTTTTATAGCATCAAGAATAAGCTGAAGCCTTGTAACAATATGGGGATGCAGATATTTGGGGTTACGATCGTAGGACATACATCAATTTTAAATTGAGTAAAAAAATGATTCAGGAAATCTTGATTGTTTTCACAGAGGTGTGAGTACTAAATAGGCAAGCTTTAAAAAACAGGAGTTAAATAGGGGAGAATTGTAAAGAAGTAGCAATTTAAAATCTGATATAATTATTGACAAGGGTGTTTAAACGGTATTTCAGCCGGGATTAATACGTACATAAAAAAAGCACCGGCCATTGGCGGGTGCTTCCATAGCATTTTTTCAATTAATAACTAAGCCCGCATTTCCACCTTAAACGCCAAACTGAAATAAGAATAATAATGCCCTCTTTGGTTTGTTGAATCGGCGTGCCATTCGTGACCGAAGGAAAAAGGATGCTGTGTGTCATGGGCTGCTTCGCCGAGACCGATCATACCATTAGTTGTATGTACACGGAAGCCGTACATTTTTTGTTTGTTTAACTGCACGGGTGGTAAACTGAACCGTATCCATTTCTCATGATCATTTTTTTGCACCGCTAACGAGGACTGACCAATGGCTGGTCCCCAGGTTTTGGAACCTGTGTCAAACTCGTGTAATGTTAATTGCATTTCTCCCGGTGATTGCACCGTTGATGCGTACAATTGTATGTTATCTAAAAATCCTTCAGCTGGACAGGTAAATGTTTGACCGCAGAAATGATCTGTAGGATCATTTTGCAAATGTCCGACCCATAAAGTGGTGTTGCTTTCGGTTTGTGTAAGTACTGGCCTTGAATGGCTGCCGTGATTGAGAGTTTCCATAACAGTTTTTTTAAATTAATTTTTAAAAAATACGTGGGGCAGCGGTTTTGGTATAAGAGCTGGGAATTTGTCTAAAGTGTTCCGGCCTGGAATTGATGCTATGGAAACGGGACGATGAACGGAGCGTCGCAACAGGCGATGCCATATGCACTACAGCCGGGCCCAAAATTTTTCAGACAAATTCTAAGGGTATTAACTGATGTGTTTCACGGATTATTGTACCATTTGTCATATAATCGTTGAAAGGGGCGGGAAAGATATCCACTGTATGCAAATTTCTTTTTATTCCGGGCTGATTTTTTTATTTAAATTGTAATAAGAGAATTTGGAAGGCAAATGATTGATGTGGATAACCGGGCAATCAGTTGGTGAAAAGTAGTGAAGAAAGAAAAATTTTTTGAAAAATGAAATTGAATGATGTTTGAAGTTTACATTCGCCGTCTGACTTACGGGAAACGTTCCGCTAACAAAGAAGTAACATTTTCTTAAAATAAGACTGGATACACCCCCCAAAGTCATTGGTGAATAACTAATGGTTTAAATTTTTATCGCACTAACCCAATGGACCTGACCAATATAAACAAAGACCGGAAGCAGAGAAGAAAAACGCAAGTTGACCTGAGCACCATGGTATATGGTAAAGTGCCCCCGCAGGCGAAAGACCTGGAAGAAGCGGTGCTGGGTGCTATCATGCTGGAGAAAAACGCTTTTGATACCGTAATAGAAATTCTGAAGCCCGAATGTTTTTACGTAGAGGCGCACCAGCGCATCTTTCGCTCTATGCAGAGCCTGACTAATAAAAGCCAACCGATAGATATATTAACTGTTGCGGAAGAATTGCGCTTTAAGGAAGAACTGGAAATGATCGGTGGCGCTTATTACGTGACGAGGCTGACGAATGTGGTTGTTTCTTCCGCAAATATTGAAGCCCACGCAAGAATTATTCTTCAAAAATTTATTCAGCGTGAATTGATCCGCATCAGCGGCGAGATTATCGGAGATGCATACGAAGATTCTACTGATGTATTCGATCTGTTGGATGATGCTGAATCGAAACTTTTTGAAATTACCAATAATCACCTGCGCAAAAACTTTGATACGATTGATTCCGTGCTGGTGAAAACCATTCAGCGTATTGAAGACCTTCGACATAAAAATGAAGATGTAACAGGTGTGCCGAGCGGGTTTACGCATCTTGACCGTATTACGTATGGATGGCAACCTACCGACCTTATTATACTTGCTGCAAGGCCTGCTGTTGGTAAAACAGCTTTTGCATTGAACCTTGCCCGCAATGCAGTAATGCATGCAAGCAAGCCAACACCTGTTGCTTTATTTTCTTTGGAAATGAGCGCCGGTCAATTGGTGCAACGTATTCTCGCCGCGGAAAGTGAAATATGGCTGGAGAAAATCGCAAGAGGTAAACTGGAAGAGCATGAGATGAAGCAACTCTATGCAAGAGGTATTCAACGTCTGGCGCAGGCACCATTATTTATTGATGATACACCTGCCTTGAACATTTTTGAGTTGCGGGCAAAATGCCGCCGTTTAAAAAATAAACATAATATCGGGATGATCATTATTGATTACCTGCAATTGATGAGCGGCACGGGTGAAAACCGGAATGGTAACCGTGAACAGGAGATCAGTAATATATCGAGAAACTTAAAAGCGCTGGCGAAAGAATTGAGTGTTCCGATAATCGCTTTGTCACAGTTAAGCCGTGCAGTGGAGCAACGTGGTGCGAAAGAAGGGGGAATGCGTATCCCGCAATTGAGTGACTTACGTGAATCAGGAGCTATTGAACAGGATGCTGATTTGGTTATGTTCCTTTATCGCCCTGAATATTATGATGTGACGACGAATGCAGAGGGTGAAAACACCAAGGGGCTGACGGAAGTGAAAATTGCGAAGCATAGAAATGGTATGCTGGATACGGTTAAGTTAAAAGCATTATTACATATACAAAAGTTCACGAACTGGGATGAAGATCCTTACAGTAGCTTAGGTTTACCTTCCGGTGGTGGCTGGCGGCCGGTGAATGATAGTGAAGGTGGCGGCGGTGAAAAATTATTCGTGCAAACGGGCAGTAAAATGAATGACCTGCCGGATGATGATCCGTTTTAACCCCTATCCTTCCTACCCCGATTTTCATCGGGGCTAAAAGGGGAATATCAAACTTTAAAACTGTGGCTCCCCTTCAGGGAGAGGCAAAGCGAAAATTTGAAATATGCTATTCAACGTCCGGTTATTCGCCGGACTTTTTTATTTTTATAAATATGGAATTGCCTTTTTTTTATATAGAAGAATATGCTACTTCTCAAAAAGAGATTATTCTTAATGAAGATACCAGCCGCCATGTCGTACAAGTATTGCGGATGAAAAAAGGCGAGCAACTTAATCTTACCGATGGAAAAGGAAACCTGATTACCACCGAGATCATTGATGATCATAAAAAGCATTGTGAAGTAAGAATAAAAGAAACAAGGTACAAGGAGCAAGAAGCAAGCAAGATTTCTATTGCCATCTCTCTTTTAAAAAATGTGAACCGGTTTGAATGGTTTTTGGAGAAAGCGACTGAATTAGGAATAAACGAAATTATCCCGCTTGTTTGTAAAAGAACGGAGAAACAAAAATTCCGTGCGGACAGGATGAAAAATATTTTAACCAGCGCTATGCTGCAATCGCAACAGGTGTGGCTGCCTGTATTGCATCAACCCGTTACTTATGAATTATTATTCTGCCAGGAAGAAGTAGCTGCTGCTTCGCAAAAGTTTATTGCACATTGTATAGAAACAGACAAAAAGAATCTCAGTGATAGTATTGACAAAGCATTTTCACCACAAATAATATTGATCGGGCCTGAAGGAGATTTTACAAAAGAAGAGGTTGATCTTGCTTTGCAACATCATTTTATTCCTGTTTCATTAGGAAATACAAGGTTAAGGGCCGAGACAGCAGGCATGGTGGCAGCCATATTACTTCGCCTGGTCTGAATGATTATCATTTTCCTTTAATGTCGGTTCATTCAACTCTACTACTCTTCGTTTTGACATTCGTTTCCGCATGATCATATTCAGTAGTTCGACACCAAATGAGAACGCCATACCGAAATAAATATAATTTTTCAGGTGCAATTGATGTGCGGCTTCTGAATCCCATCCTTCAATGACGAGGCTCAACCCGATCATTACCAGGAAAGAAAGCGCCAGCATTTTTAATGTAGGATGTTTGTGAATAAAAGAAGAAATAGACGGACTAAATAAAAACATAATCGTCATGGCGATTACCACCGCGGCGATCATGATCTCTACATACTTGGCGGTACCGCCGGCGGTAATAATGCTGTCGAAAGAAAAGACGGCATCTATTAAAATGATCTGGCTGATCGCTTTGCTCAACGAAATACCTTTTTTATTCAATTGCTCAGTGTTAGGGTCTTCCCCTTCCAGCTTGCCGTGTATCTCCATTACGGATTTATAAATTAGAAATAAACCGCCGGCGATCATAACAATGCTTGCCAGGTCGAAACCTTTGCCTGCGATGGTAAAAACGGATTTCCCTTTTTGGGACAGTAACCATCCCAATCCCATTAATAAAAGACTGCGGGAAATAATACCGGTGATCATCCAGATACGGCGTGCCCTTTTTTGATCTTTTATTTTTTGCAGCCTGTTGAGAATGATGCTGACGAATATGACATTATCAATACCCAGTACAACTTCCAGTACAACGAGGATAAAAAAGCTAATAATACTTTCTGATGTAAATAAATGCTCCATTGTTATTACTATAATTCTTTACAAATTTTTTTTACAATACCAGGCCCTTCATAAATAAATCCTGTCCAAACTTGTACCAATATTGCGCCGGCGTCTAATTTTTCTTTTGCATCCTGCCCGGTGAATATACCACCGCTGGCTATTACAGGTATTTCCCCGTTTGTTTTTTGAGAAATATATTTCACAATTCCTGTGCTTTTATTTTTTAACGGTACACCACTCAATCCACCCTTTTCCTGGTTACCAATGCCGATATCTTTCCCCAATCCTTCGCGGCTGATGGTGGTATTTGCCGCGACCAGGCCATCTAATTTTATTTCCATGGCAAGGTCAATTACATCATCAATTTGTTGTTGTGTAAGATCAGGTGCAATTTTTAATAGAATAGGTTTGGCTGTTGCTTTTGCATTATTGATCATTTGTAAATGCATCAATATTTTGCGCAGCGACTCTTTCTCTTGTAACTCACGCAAGCCCGGTGTATTAGGGCTGCTCACATTTACTACGAAATAGTCAACGTAGGGATGTAATTCTTTAAAACAAATCTCGTAATCTTTCCAGGCATCTTCATTAGGGGTTGCTTTGTTCTTCCCTATATTCCCGCCAATAATCAGTTTACGTTTGCCAGTTTGTCCATCACCAATTGCCGATTGTTTTTCGTTCCATTTTTTCAGTCGGTCCGCTATCACTTTCACGCCATCATTATTAAATCCCATGCGGTTGATCAGGGCTTTATCGTGCGGAAGACGAAATAGCCGTGGCTTTTCATTACCGTCCTGTGGCAGGGGAGTGACCGTTCCTATTTCCACAAAACCGAACCCTAAATGTTCAAGCTCGCGGAGATACTTCGCATTTTTATCAAACCCGGCGCCGAGGCCGACAGGATTTTTAAACGTCAGGCCAAATTCATCAGTTACAAGACGTGAGGCATTGATCGTAAAACTTTTTTTAATTAAAATATTTATAAGCGGGATACTGCATAACAACTTCAGGCAATTCATTGAGAAATAATGAACCGGTTCCGCAGGAAAGAGAAACAAAATACGCCTCAACAGGTTATACATAGCAACTGCGAAGATAAATGAACTTTAACGGCCATTTTTGGTTGATATAATAAGTGTCTGTAAATTTGATATAGAAAGTTGCATAAACAACCAATCAGGTTTAAAATTTTTGGTCTTTAGTTTTTAGTTGACTCTCTTAAGCAAGAAAAATACCTGATCGATCTAAAACAATGAACCATCAACTATCAGCCATAAACTTCACACAATGCAGGAAGCATACATTATAGCAGGATACAGGTCAGCGGTCGGAAAATCCAAGCGGGGAAGTTTTCGCTTTTACCGCCCGGATGATCTCGCCGTGGATGTAATAAAAGGATTGATGGCGTCTGTTCCCCAACTGGAAGCGAAAAGAGTAGATGACGTAATCGTTGGGAATGCCGTGCCGGAAGCGGAACAGGGTTTACAATTCGGCCGCATCATTTCAGCCCGTGCATTGGGCGTGGATGTGCCGGGAGTAACCGTCAATCGTTATTGCGCATCCGGACTTGAAACGATTGCGATCGCAACAGCCAAGATAAGAATGGGAATGGCGGATTGCATCATCGCAGGTGGTACAGAAAGTATGAGCCTTGTACCGACTGCGGGATGGAAAACTGTTCCGGCTTATTCCATTGCGAAGGAAGATCCCGATTATTATTTAAGTATGGGCTTGACTGCGGAAGCAGTGGCTAAAGAATATAATATCAGCCGCGAAGCGCAGGATGAGTTTTCTTACAATTCACACCAAAAAGCGATTAATGCAATAAAGAACGGCTATTTTAAAAGTGGTATTCTCCCCATCAATATAGAAGAAACATATGTTGATCAAAAAGGGAAGAAACAAAAAAGAAATTTTACAGTAGATACCGATGAAGGGCCAAGGGCTGATACTTCGATAGAAGCGTTAGCGAAATTGAAGCCAGCTTTTGCTGCCAATGGAGTTGTTACTGCAGGAAATTCTTCTCAAACTTCAGACGGCGCTGCATTCGTAATTGTGATGGGCGAAAAAATGATGAAGGAATTAGGATTAAAACCAATCGGAAGATTGGTAGGCTCGGCAGTAGCAGGTGTTCATCCACGCATCATGGGAATCGGGCCGGTAGCAGCCATACCAAAAGTGTTGAAACAAACAGGCATGAACCTGGGCCATGTTGATTTAATAGAATTGAATGAAGCATTTGCTTCGCAATCACTCGCAGTTATCCGCGAAGCAGGGTTGGATCCTGCAAAGGTTAACGTCAATGGCGGGGCTATTGCATTGGGTCATCCGTTGGGTTGCACCGGTTGCAAGCTTACGATCCAGAATTTAAATGATATGAAACGGTTGAATAAAAAATATGGGATGATTACGGCTTGCGTTGGTGGAGGGCAGGGTATTGCCGGTATTATAGAAAATATTCAATAAGTATATTGATCGTTCACTTGAGAAGTAAAGCCCCTTTGATAGGGGCTTTTTACTTTAATTCTTATTCCAGTTGGAGTATTTTATCTTTTGGATATTTTACCACGTAACTCATTTGCAGTTTATTTTCTTTTTTGGCATCAACGGATAAATTCCATGTAACTTTTTTAGTGTCATCATCCAGCTTTCCGTTTTCATACGAGAATTTGTCTACTTCGATATCTTTATTAGTGGATATGGGAAATTGATCTTCAAGAATGATTTTGATAGGTAATTGTTTATTATTCCTTATTGATATTTCATATTGCCGGCTATCAGTTTTATTACTTCCTAGGAATTTTTTAGCACTGTATTCTTTCATTAATGTTCTTTTGATCACCACTCCTTTATCTTTTCCAAGCGAAAGATTTAATGTATCGCCTGCATTCAGTACATCCAGCAAGGAATTTCCTAAAAATGTTCCTTCAAAAAAAAGGTTGGCTTCCCCGGGCAATAAATTTAATTCCTGCCAATCTATTATTTTGGCAGTCAGGTAAGCGCTGGCATCTAATTTTGGCGCACTATAATATTCATAAAGCGCATTTAATTCATAGCTATTAATATCAACTGTATAAGTTTTACCGTCATTAGCAACAGTATAAGGATTCTGGATTTCAAAAATAGTAGTGGTGGGTTGATAAACGGTTGTAGTAGTCACGGCTGTTTCTTCTTTTTTACGTTTATTGTATTTATCCGATTCATTGTAATTATCGGATTGATCTCTTGTTGATCCATAGCCGACAACAACAACTTCGGAAAGGCTTGCAGCATCAGATTTTAAAACTACGTTTGCATATCCTGAAGTTATATTCAATTCCTGCGCAGCGAAACCAACATAAGAAACTACAAGTGTATTAGAACCCGAGGGCATTACTGTTGAAAAGTTCCCGATTGCATCAGTTGTTACCCCAATACTTGAGCCTTTCACAATAACAGTTGCGCCGGCAACAGGCTCACCCTTATCAGTTCTAACAGTTCCCGAAATTAAATTTGTAATATTAACACCGCTGGTACTGCCATAAAGGGAGCTTGCACCACGTATCCTGATTGGGCTTGTAACAACAGGATAGTAATATCTCAAATACCACGGCGATAAAGTTGGCTTTGTACCGTTTTCATTTGGATTGCCAGTAGAAAGAAAAAGTTTTACATCTTTCCAGTCTTCGCCGGACTCTTGTTTGATATTGGCTTTCATTTGTAAGTTGATCGGTTGACTGATATCCTGTACCCGGATATCATAGGTAGGAAACCACGAAGATTGCTTCACTAAATAATTCAACCGGAAATTTGCAGTCATTGCTTCTTTTACATCCACCGCTACTATTACTTCGCTGGTTGAAAGATCTTTCTTTTGATGTAACGCTGATAATTGTTTATCTATTTTTTGTAATTCTATATCCATTTTTTTAATGTTGCGGTCATTCTCCTGAAGTTTCTGGTATATTTCAGTAAGACGCTGGCGTTGGAAGTCTGCGGCTTCCTTTAATTCAGTTGCTTTTAATGTAGCATCACCTTTGATGCTTTGGTTGGCTATAATCATTTTTTCTTCCTGGCTATACACATTCTTCATATTTTTTTCCAGGCTAATTTTTTCCAGCCATTGTTCTTTTTGTGTTTCGAGTTGTTTGATCTCGTCCTGTGCTTGCTGTTCATTCAGGTAATTAACCTGATGCGTAACAGACAACACAGTGAGTTTTCCTTCTGCTTTTAATTGAATACTTTGCTTGTCTACTTTCGGAGAAATGCCATTGAAAACAATATTGTACTTGCCTGCATTGAGATTCTGTTTAGCCGTACGTTCTACCTGCGCACCTTGCAGGAAAACAGTTACTTTTTCTATTTTACTGGAAACAGCTTGATTTTCTTTTTGTGAAAAACTGCTGATGCAGGAAACGATAATCAGCAAGACGAGTATACCTCTTCTCATAATAGTTGTTTCAGAGAAAGATGCGGGGGTGAAAGAAATTACATAAAGGCTGAGAAACTTGTATTATGTTGCGCTGCCCCGACGAGGAGCGATGGAACTCGGTGACGCTCCGTTCATATTCTGTTATTTATTCAACAAAAGAGATTGCCCTGGTAGCAATCCTTACAACCGACCTTCTACGAATTCTTTGCAATACTCTTTAATCATCTGCCTCACCTTTCTGAACTGTTCCTTTATCTCTTCTTCTGTACCGGTCGCTTTGGCGGGATCAGGAAAATTATGGTGAAATTTTTTGGCTGTTGAAGGAAAAACCGGGCAACGTTCCTTTGCATGATCACAAACAGTAATTACAAAATCAAAATCAATGTCCCTGTATTCATCAATATTGTTTGATGTATGATTTGAAATATCAATGCCCTCTTCTTTCATGGTGACGATCGCCAGCGGGTTCACGCCATGTGTTTCAATGCCTGCACTGTAAATTTCAGCTTTATCACCGGAGAAATACCGAAGGTAACCTTCCGCCATCTGACTTCTGCAACTGTTACCTGTGCAAAGCACCAGTATCTTTTTTTGTTTCATGCTATTAAACGAAAACCACATTCCTAGTTGCAATCACCGGATGCGCAACAAGCTGTTTGTTTATTTCCTGAGCCTGTTAATTCAATATGCCTTTTTTCTGTGGGCACTCCGCAGGAATTTTTAGCAAGGCAGTCAGTTTGTTTTGCTGTCAATAAAAAATTTTCACCGTTGAATTCCAGCCCATACCTGCCAATGGTATTTGTTTGATATTCTATTTCTACTTCGATATCTTCTTTGCCCCAAAGATTTTCCGAAATAGCAATAATCTTTTTCAATTTCTGTGGTTCGAGCCTATGATTATCTTCATTGGCAGCCCATACCTGGAAGCTGACTGCTTTTTCAGTCCGGATCGTTCCGCCGCAGTCTATAAAATGTTTGGTTGTCAGGCCTGCTTCGGTAATATGAAAATGACCGGGAACGAAATTTCCATCCGGTTGTATAAAGTTCAGTGATGAAATATTGTCGAGATGCGTTTTAAATTCTGATAATTTCATTTTGGTTGAGTTTTAATTAGCAACAATTATTTTTCTTCTTTTCCAGCTTGGTAGAAATGTGGGCAAAATAATCCCGGAGTTTATCAATGGCTTTTTCATCGATGCAATAGCAGATCGCATTGCCTTCCACGTTGCCTTTAATTAGTCCCGCTGTCTTAAGTTCTTTCAAATGTTGGGAAACGGTTGGCTGGGAAAGCGGTAATTCATTGACGATATCACCGCAGATGCAATCGTCTACTTTGAGTAAATATTCGACAATAGCAATCCGGGCGGGATGACCTAATGCCTTGATAAGAGTTGCTAGTGCGTTTTGTTTATCCGTAAAATGTTCTGTCTTTGTAGCGCCCATTCCGTATACTTATATTGCAATATTACGATAAACATATAAAGCGCCAAAAAAATCCTGCTTTTTTTGAAACAAGATTTTTTAAAAAATTGAATTGCTTACCCTTTGTTTTTCTCTTCAGTTAATTTTTTCTCCGCATTTGCTTTCAACCTTTTTAACCAGTTTTGAAAATCTTCCGGGTCTACGAAAGGGTGCGGTTCGCCCGGCTTTCGTGTTTGTAACCGTCTTGCCCGCTGAAATATTTTTCCCGGGTCCGGGTGATTGGTAATACTTACCTGTACATCATTCATTTTTAGCAACCGGTCCATACTTTGCAGGTAAGCTTCTGTCTGTTTTACGCCGGTAAAGTTTAAGCCTACACCACCGAGCATAAATGCTTTATAGGTATTGGCACCATCTTTTACGGGGAAAGACATAGATAGTACACCCATAGTATGGCCAGGAGTGATATAAAATTTTATTGTAGTACCACCGAGTTTTAGCGAATCACCATCACGGATCACCAGGTCATCGGGGGCACGGTTGAGGCGGGTGTTTACATTGGCATAATCATTTTTTATTTTCCATTCGGCGATCTGCCAGTCGGTTTCCGTCATCCCGATCCTGGCGCCGGTAACTTTTTTAAGCGTATCAGCCCCTTCGCAATGATCATAATGCCCATGGGTACACAGAATGTATTTAATTTGTTTGGGGTCAAACCCCAGTTCTTTTACAGCTTGAAGAATATGGGCGGGGTAATTTCTGTAGAGTGCATCGATCAATACGAGGCCATCATCCGTTTTTAATATATAAGCGCTGACCCAATCAATGCCCACATAATAAAGATTGTCGAATATTTTAAAAGGAGGGACTGTTTTGGCTGTGTCGTATTCAGCATATTGTGCGTTCAGTGAAAAATTAAGTGAGAAAAAGGCAACCAGGCAAAAACATATTTTTTTCATATAATACTATTTAAAGACCCCGCTACCTTTCGGCAACAGTATTTATATCTTCTAATTCGGCTTCGCCTTTTCCTCCACTAATTTCTTCTCCGCATTCACCCTTAACTCTACCAACCATTCTTGAAAACCTTCCGGATCAACAAATGGATTTAGTTCACCAGGTTTGCGATTTTTAGTAAGCTCGTTCCGTTCAAACGTTTTTGACATATAAGGATGGTTGGCGATATTCACCTGTATCCCTTTCATTTTTGATATACGGTCAACACTTTGCAGGTACATTTCTGTTTGTTTCACCCCGGTAAAGTTCAATCCTACGCCGCCAAACATAAAAGCCTTGTAAGTGTTCTTTCCATCCTTTACAGGAAAAGCCATAGAAAGTACACCCAATGTATGGCCGGGTGTTACAAAAAAGTTGATGGTGGTGCTGCCAAGTTTCAGCGAATCACCGTCACGTATCACCAAATAATTTGCCGGATGGTCCGTGGCACTTTTGTAATTGTTTTTTAATTTCCCTTCAGTCATTTGCCAATCGGGATCTGTCATGGCAATAGGGGCATGTGTCACCTGTTGTAAAGTATCAGCCCCTTCGCAATGGTCCCAGTGCCCATGCGTACAAAGGATATATTTAATTTGTTTGGGGTCATATCCCAGGTCACGGACAGATTGAAGGATATGTTTGGGATAACGCCCATACAATGCATCGATGAGTATCAAGCCATCATCAGTTGTCAGCAAATAAGCGCTAACAAAATCAACGCCTATGTAATAAAGATTATCAAATATTTTGAAGGGAGCGACTGTCTTTGCTGTATCTCTTGCTCCATGTTGCGCATTCACTGAAAAATTAAGTGTGCAAAAAAGTGCAAAGAGGAGAACTGTTTTTTTCATTAGATCAAGCTTTAAATAAAGATAAAGTTTATTTATGCCCTCAAAAAAAATCCCGTCACTTTCGAGCAACGGGACCTCTTATAACTTACTACCTATAACTTAAAACTTACTAAGCCACCGCCTTCTTCACCAAATCAGCAGCTTCACTCAGCAAAATAGCAGACTGCACTTTCAATCCACTCTCATCAATTAATTTTTTAGCTTCCACTGCATTCGTACCCTGCAGGCGGACGATGATCGGTATTTTAATATTACCTAAATTTTTATACGCATCTATCACACCGGCAGCAACACGGTCACAACGAACGATACCGCCGAAGATGTTGATAAGAATGGCTTTTACGGCAGGATCTTTTAAGATGATCTTAAAACCAGCTTCCACTGTTTGTGCATTCGCAGTACCGCCTACATCCAAAAAGTTAGCAGGTTCGCCACCGCTGAGTTTGATCATATCCATGGTGGCCATGGCAAGACCGGCGCCATTCACCATACAACCTACGTTACCATCCAGTTTTACAAAATTCAAATTGTATTTGCCTGCTTCCACTTCAGTCGGGTCTTCTTCCGTTACATCTCTCAACGATGCAAGATCAGCATGACGCACCAATGCGTTATCATCCAAATTCATTTTGCAGTCAACCGCGATAATCTTATCATCCGCCGCTTTGAACAATGGATTTATTTCCACCATCGAACAATCCAAACCAACATAGGCATTGTACAAGTTCGTAACAAACTTCACGCAGTTCTTAAACGCTTCACCGCTCAATCCTAAATTAAAAGCGATCTTCCTCGCCTGGAAAGATTGCAGCCCGCCGGCAGGGTGCACCAATTCTTTAAATATTTTTTCAGGTGTGTTATGCGCCACGTCTTCAATGTTCATACCGCCTTCGGTGCTGTACATGATCACATTCTGTCCTTTGCTGCGGTCCAGTAATATCGAGAGATAAAATTCTTTTCTTTCACTCACCCCATCGTAATACATATCCTGCGCCACCAATATTTTATTCACCACTTTACCAGCGGGGCCGGTTTGTATCGTCACCAGTGTACCGCCCAATATTTTCCTGGCGATCTCACTCACATCTTCCAATGATTTTCCCACCTTCACGCCATTAATGCCGGTTTCTTTCACCGTTCCTTTTCCGCGGCCGCCCGCATGTATCTGCGCTTTCACTACGGCGAAGTTGCTGCCGTATAAAGTTTTCACCTGGCGATAAGCGTCTTCTGCTTCATGCACGGTGCTGCAGGCAAACCCTTCCTGCACGGGAACATTGTATTTTTTCAGTAATTCTTTTGCCTGGTACTCGTGAAGGTTCATGTAGAAAAATTTCCGGCGAAGATAAGCCTTACACATTGTTGCCGGTTATTGAAAAGAGAGGTTTTATTTTTTGCCCGGCTGCATTGCTACTATGATCGTCTGTTGCGTCGCACTCTTCATCGTCCGGTAATTCTACTGGGCATTGTCGAAGTGTCTTCATTTGGTAAAGGTGCCACGGTTGCAACCGTGGCACCTTTACCCTTGTTCCAGCGGAACGCATTGTGCCTTATCAAATTTGGAGTTCGTACAAAACATTCCTCCGGAGCATAAAACTTCATATAACTGTGCTTCATATCAAGTCAGCAGAAATGTCCTTACAATTTTGAAAAATGTAATCTATACATTACATTTGGTAATGTAAAACTTACATTTTATGAAACAGAATTCATTTCCTTACTCTTATTGGACAAAAATTTTGGGCTTGCTGGTGATCATTGCTGGTATCATCAGCTTCTTCCTGAAATATAATAGGAAAGGCATCTTTGACCTGAATGAATTAGCAATCGGATTTAGCTGGGGACTTGTTTTTATCTTTTTTTCCAAAGAAAGGACAGACGATGAAATGATACAAGGCCTCAAATTCAAAGCATTGACGAGGGCTATTATCGTTGCTTTTTTTATTACGCATCTGTATAATTATATATTTCTTAATTGGCGTTTTAAACGGGAGCATGATATTATCCTTTCTATTTCAGCTTATCAATTTTTAGCACTCACGTTAATCATAGCCACAGGAAGTTTTTATTACCTGAAGCGCCAGGCAACTCTAAATACAGAGGAATGAAAAACAGTATAAAAGTTGAGCGGGCAAGGCATAATTTAACGCAAGCGGAATTAGCGGAAAAAGTGAAGGTCGCCCGGCAAACGATCATTGCAATTGAAGCAGGCAAATTTGTTCCTTCTACAATGTTAGCTTTTAAGATCGCCAAAATACTTAATTGCAAAACCGACGAGATATTTGAACTTGAAGAAAAGGATTGGCAATAAGGAAAGCGGAACTCTGTTCCGCTCCTGAACGGAACAGACCCGATAGCTATCGGGTTCCGTTATCCAAAGACAACGCAAACAGGCTGATGAAATACTACCGCAAAACTTCGCAAATGCTGAATAGCGAACAGGAAGATGAAGAGTGCGACGCAACGAAGATGATCAGGGCACCACAGCTGGGTACATAATATTTCTCCCAAACTGCGAGATCATCAAGCCTTTGTGGAAGATCAAAACAAAAACTATATTTGGGGATTCAACAAAAATGTATGGCTAAGAAAGTTTTAAAACAATTAGACGAGACGGTAAAGTTTTTGAAAAAGCAATACAAACATGCGCCGGAAGTAGGCATCGTGCTGGGTAGCGGGTTGGGAAATTTCGCCAGCGAAATAAAAGTAGAAAAGGAAGTGCCGTATGAAGAGATTCCTCATTTTCCTGTGTCAACAGTAGTAGGCCATTCCGGGAAATTGATATTCGGAAAGCTGAGTGGCAAAACGGTGGTAGCCATGGCGGGACGTTTTCATTATTATGAAGGCTACTCCACGCAGGAAGTGGTGTTCCCGATACGGGTGATGAAGATGCTGGGCGTTAAATTATTATTGTTATCGAATGCGGCCGGCGGAGTGAATACATCTTATAAAGTCGGCGATATCATGATCATCAAAGATCATATCGGTTTGTTTACACCAAACCCCTTAATCGGGAAAAATGTAGAAGAATTCGGTCCGCGGTTTCCTGACATGAGCGAACCGTATAAAAAAGATTTGATTAAAAAAGCGAAAGAAATCGCAGTGAAGAAAAATATTGATTTAAAAGAAGGCGTGTATGTAGCGGTGACGGGCCCAACCTTTGAAACAAAAGCCGAATATAAATTGATACATGCAGTGGGCGGCGATGTGGTAGGAATGAGCACCGTGCAGGAATGCATCGTGGCCAATCACATGGGATTGCCGGTGTTTGCGGTGAGTATCGTTACCGATATCGGTATTCGTGAAGATGATAATATTATTACGCATGAAGAAGTGTTGCAGGCTGCGAAAGAGGCGGAGCCAAAACTGGCGATGTTGTTTAAGGAATTGATCGCAGCCGTTTAATTTTTTTTGAACACGGATGGCACGGATTAAAATAGATTGCCACGGATTATTTTATAAAGCGAAATCCAGGATATACTAATAATAGGAGCCTGAAGTTTACTATACTAAGAATGTCTTACCTGTTTTCTGCGTAGCAGAAAAAATCCGTGAGTATCCGTTCAATCTGTGTCATCCGTGTTCCCCTCATTCTGGCTAAATTTTTTTTGAACACGGATGATAAGGATGGGATAGATGAACACAGATTATTTCACTTTACGGAGCAGAAAAAAATCCGTGAGTATCCATTTTAATCAGTGTCATCCGTGTTCCCCTCTCTATAATTTCATTTAACAGTTTTAATGCCATATTGTGCTTAATTTGCAGCCGCTTAATTCAAATTAATTCTTACTCTGGCTAAGAAATTTACATACCTGTTATTGATCGGGCTTTTATTCTTTTCTGCTGCTGCATTTGGGCAAAGAGAACTGATTCGCCAGGGTGGTGGAAGGCTGAAGCAAATGGGAAGTATCAAAGGCGGCCAGGCTGGTGGTGATAGTTTAACAAGAAGGGACAGGTTTGAAGATTCCATCACCGTTCGTTTTCGCTACCTCGATTCTACCCGCAATTATTCGCTGGATTCTTCTATTAACGATTACAGCCTTCGTTCCCCGGTACCAGCTACTAATATTTATTTGGGAAATACCGGGGCAGCGTCCCGTTCCATTTTATTTTCTCCTCTTTTGCAATCCGGTTGGGATGCGGGCTTTCATGCTTATGATATATATAAATGGAAGCTGGAAAGAGTAAGGTTCTTTAATACCACGCGGCCGTATTCTGAATTAAATTATTTGCTGGCTTCCCGTGCGGAGCAACAGATCAACCTGGTGCATACGCAGAATATAAAACCGAACTGGAACTTTTTGTTTCAATACCGCTTGATTAACTCACCGGGTATTTTTAAGAACCAGAAATCAAACCATAATAATTATCTTTTTACTTCATGGTACCAGTCCGTTAAAAAGCGGTACAATGTATATTTTGTATTGCTGGGAAATAAAATACAAGGCGGCGAGAACGGCGGTATAAAAGATGATGCGGATTATTTGAATGATCCTACGTATAAAGACCGGTTTAATATTGAAACAAAGATTGGCGGTGACCCGCCTTACGGCACAAATTTTTTCAGCACGGATGTAGGAACGGGCACCCGCTATAAAGATTTTACCGTGTTGCTGCGGCAGCAATATGATTTAGGCAGAAAGGATTCGCTGGTAACGGATTCATCAGTTATACCATTATTTTACCCGCGGCTGCGGTTTGAACATACATTTCAATACAGTAAATCTTCTTATAACTTCAGGGATTATGTAGGTGATTCCGCTTATTATAAAGATAATTATGATACTACACTTTCAAGTTCAATTGATACCGTGCAATTGCAGGATCAATGGAAAGAAATTGTAAATGATTTTTCTATTTATCAATTCCCTGATGCGAATAACCTGCAACAGTTTATAAAGCTGGGAGCAGCTATTCAAAATATTTCATTAAATAACCTGAAAGGAAGCCGGAATTTTTATAATGTTTTCGGGCATGCGGAATACCGCAACCAAACCCGAAATAAAAAATGGGATATTGAAGCGAATGGCAAACTATATTTTACAGGCATGAATGCCGGCGATTACCAGGCGCATATCAGCCTGGAGCGGTTGATCGGGAAGAAGATCGGTTCCATTCAACTGGGTTTTGAAAATGTAAACCGCACACCTTCGTTTGTCTATGATCCACGCAGCCAGTTTTATTTAGGAAACACGATCACCGATTTTAAAAAAGAAAATACAACGCATCTTTTTGCTTCCATCTACCAGCCTGTTTTAAAATTACGGTTGACTGGCCACTATTATTTACTTACGAATTACACTTACTTTACTGATTTCTATAAGCCGGGGCAGGAAAGCACTTTATTCAATATGCTGCAAATTGCTTTGCAGAAAACAATAAAGATCGGCAAGAGCTGGTTCTGGCATGCGGATATTTATTTCCAACAACGACTGGGTAATGCACCGGTGAATGTGCCGACTGTTTTTACAAGAAACAGGATTGGTTATGAAGGAAAGCTCGGGTTAAAAAATTTAAATATCGCATTTGGTGCGGAAGTCCGTTATCATACGCCGTATAATGCGGATGGTTATTCTCCTGTGACCGGGCAATTTTTTTACCAGGATAGTATCCGCATCAAAAATCCTTTGCCCGATATCACAGGGTATGTTCACTTCCGTATTAAATCTTTCAAACTTTATTTTCGTGCGGAAAATCTCAACACCGTACGGGTGAAAGATGGCGACTTCGGGTTCACCCATAACAATTTCGCCGCTCCCGGCTATCCTTATCCCGGTCTTGTTTTGCGCTTTGGTATCTTCTGGAGCTTTGTTAACTAATTGATAAATCAAAATTGTCCCATCATTCTAAGAAAAAGGATGAGCAAAGTCATTGCGCAACTCAGGTATTGGTAGTATCTTTACACTGTTCATGAAAAAAGTATTGGTTTCCATAGTGCTTATTTGTTATCTCGCTGTTACCAGCGGGGTATTGGTCAATTTTCATTATTGCATGAACAGGCTGGCATCTACTGAACTCTTCGCAGCAGAAGGTAAAAAATGCGGCACCTGTAAAATGGACATCAATGCATCAAACGGATGCTGCCATGATGAAGTGAAGATCGTGAAGATGGAAGAAGACCAGAAAGTAACACCGCTCGTTTTTTTTGAATTACCTTCTTTGGATCAATTAGTTAGTATTCCTTCTGAATTCATTGTCGCTTCTTTTTATACTGATTCAAAAGAACAAAATAACCAGGATCATTCTCCTCCTTTATTATCCGGACAGGATACCTATTTGCAAAATTGCGTTTTCAGGATTTGAGATGGATAGAAGTCAGTAGTCATTAGGGTCATTATGTCAAATGGCCTTCTGAATTCTGATCTCTTACGCCGGACTTCCGGTCTTTTATTTCTTATTTCCAAATTATCAAATCTTCAAATTGATTATCATGAAAACGTTTAGAATATTTTCCTTCGTGGCTATACTGATGGCCATTGCTAATTTCTCTTTCGCTCAAAAAGCAAAAACGGAAACCATTCCTGTATCCGGTAATTGCGGTATGTGTAAAAGCAATATCGAGAAAGCGGCTAAAAAGGCAGGCGCTGCCAAAGCCGATTGGGATGTTGATGCAAAACAACTGACTGTTACTTACAATAGCTCTTCTACTAATGCTGCGAAGATTCAGAAAGGAGTAGCCGCCGCAGGCTATGATACCCGGGATTTTAAAACTACTGAAGAAGCGTATAACAAATTGCACGCATGTTGCCAGTACGAGAGATCATCTGACGAAAAGGCTGATTGCTGTGCTGCAGGCATTTGCGAAATGAAAGACGGTAAATGCGCC
Organism: Chitinophagaceae bacterium; assembly: GCA_037200685.1. GTDB lineage: Bacteria > Bacteroidota > Bacteroidia > Chitinophagales > Chitinophagaceae > JAJKIP01. The sequence goes on along the minus strand of JBBCIG010000016.1, from coordinate 603,200 downwards.
GATATGAGCAAATGCACGGATGCGGAATGCTGTAAAAATGGGACTTGCGGAAAGAAATCCTGATTTGTAACTTTAAAGTTGTTTTATGAAGAAGATATTAATTATAGTTTTGGTAGTGATGATGGCTTTCCAGGCACAGGCGCAGTTTACCAAAGCTTCGTTGCAGGCGAGTGGCCTTACTTGTGCGATGTGCAACAATGCTATTTACAAAGCATTAAAGTCATTACCTTTTATAGAATCAGTGGGCTCCGATATTAAACATTCATCTTTTGCAATTGTGTTTAAAGACAAAGCAAATGTTGATATTGATGCGATGAAGAATGCGGTAGAGGATGCTGGTTTTTCCGTTGCTGCATTTACGATTACTGGTAAGTTTGATAATGTCAGCGTTGCAAATGATAAACATGTAGCACTTGGTAATGACCATTTTCATTTTTTAAAAGTGAATGACCAGGTGCTGAATGGCGAGCAGACGATCACTGTCGTAGACAAGGATTTTTTATCGGTAAAGAATTTTAAAAGATTTACTGCCGCTACAAAGATGCCATGTATCCAGACAGGTAAGGCAGGCACTTGCTGTGAGAAAGATGGTGTGGGAGTGAATGAAAGAGTGTACCATGTCACTATTTAATTAATCCATTCCTCCCGCTTCAGGCGGGAGGAATTTTAAAAATAATCTATGATCAGCCTTAGAAAACAGCTTTTTCTTTTAGTCTTCTTCTTTTCCATAACGTTTTCATCATTTTCACAGGTACATTATGGCCAACAGGCTTATGAAATTTCTTTGCCTGCGTTGAATGGTGATACCCTGAAGCTTTCTTCTTTAAAAGGAAAAGTGGTACTGGTGGACTTTTGGGCGTCCTGGTGCGGGCCTTGCCGTGCTACCAATAAAAAAATGGTAAAGCTTTATCCCAAATACAAAAACAAAGGGTTTGAGATTTTGGGTGTTTCACTTGATGAAAACCAAACCGCGTGGAGAAAGGCAGTGCAGAAAGATAAAATAGGATGGCTGCAGGTGATTGATAATGGTGGATGGGAAGCAAAGACCGGTAATCAATGGGGTATTTACCAGATACCGACTTCTTACCTTATAGATAAAGAGGGAAAAGTGATTGCGATGGACCTTGATACAAAGGAATTGGAAAAAGCGCTGAAAGACCTGCTCGGATCATAGACCGATATTTCACCATGAAAAAATATTGCAGCTTAATAATAGCCGTGCTTTTTGTTTTTCATTTAAAAGCACAGGAACTGTATGTATACACAGAACCGGCTTCTAATATGCCGGCGCATTCTATAAGTACTAAACTGACCGGGCACTTTGTATCCAGCGATAATATTTACGGTCGTTTTTCACAACGCTATATGCCCGAAGTTATGCTGGGCATTAATAAGAAATGGATGGTGCATGTTTCCGCCACCTTTGCAAATATGCATACCGATAACTTTCGTTTTGAATCCGCTTCTTTATATGCCAAGTATCGTTTTCTTTCCAAAGATGATATTCATAAGCATTTCCGAATGGCGGTATATGCGGATGTTTCTAAAACACGATCACCCTTTCATTACGATGAAATCAGTTTGATGGGAGATAAGGGCGGCGTTGAATTGGGACTGATCGTTACACAATTGATGCATAAACTGGCCATTTCAGCGATAGTAAGTAATACACAAGTGCTTCATAAATCCAGGACGGATAAAGTGCTATATATACCTGAAAGGGGTTACCAATCTCTTAATTATTCTTTGTCCGCAGGGTTTTTGGTATTACCAGTAGAATATACAAGTTATAAACAGCTGAACGTAAATCTCTATGCAGAATTACTGGGGCAACAATTATTAGATATAAAAAAGCATTACGTTGATATAGCTCCTGCAGTTCAATTTATTTTTAACAGCAATGCCAAACTAAATATCGGCTACCGTTTCCAGTTGAACAGCGATATGGACAGGATGACCAATAATAGCTGGCTGGTCAGCTTCGAAAGAACTTTCCTGAATGCGTTGAAAAAGAAGAAGTAGCGATTTCTCCACAAGACAGTTCCAAAAAATATTCTCTCTGCCAGTTCAAAGTGATCTCCAAAAGTGTATATTTGGCTAAATAAATTTTTAGACAAGGCTAAAAATTTATTTCAATAATACTAAAGATGAAAATTTTTTTTGTTCTTAGTCTACTTTTAACGGGTATCGTTGCCTGTCATAAATTGCTGCCATCGGCGCCGGCGGAGGATAAAATCCTTGATGGGCCGGTTGATGGTTTGACACAGGAACAAAAGATCATTTTTCTTCGCGGTGATGTTGCATTTAACGATGAAGTGTTTACCAAAGAAAAAGGATTAGGACATTTATTCGTCGCTACTTCCTGCGGTACTTGCCATGCAGGCGATGGAAAAGGCCATCCGTTTACTACGCTTACACGTTTTGGACAAAGCGATACGATCAATGGAAATTTATTTTTGCATTTGGGAGGGCCGCAATTGCAACACCGGGCTATCGCTGGTTTTCAACCTGAGCAATTGCCCGCCGGCGCCAGCTTCTCAAAATTCACTCCTCCCGCTAATACCGGTTTAGGATTTATTGATGAGGTGCCGGATGCAGCCATTCTTGCATTGGCAGATCCAACTGATGCAGATGGTGATGGTGTTTCCGGACGACCGAACTGGATCCATTATCATCATTATTCTTCACCGCGTCTAAATAGCATTGAAATTAATGGAAAATACATTGGCAGATTTGGAAAAAAGGGAGCTACTTATGACTTGCTGCAACAAACCGCAACTGCTTATAACCAGGATATTGGTATCACATCTTCTTATGAACCTATTGATACTTATACAGGCCAGCCGGTTGATCCGGAAGTAAGCAATCAAACTATCCTGGATGTTGTTTTTTATCTCAAAACATTAAAAGCGCCGGTTCAGCGAAACCAAAACGATGCGGATGTAATTAGCGGTAAACAAGTTTTTACAAATGTCAGTTGTGGCAAATGCCATCATTCCCAATTTACAACAGGCATATCATCCATCTCTGCGTTATCTAATAAAACATTTTTTCCCTATACCGACCTGTTGCTTCATGATATGGGTAATGGATTAAACGATGGCTATACAGAGGGGACAGCATTAGCACAGGAATGGAGAACCCCACCCCTTTGGGGATTAGGGCTTTCAAAGAATTCGCAGGGCGGTCAATATTTTTTATTGCATGATGGCCGGGCAAAAAGTATTGAAGAGGCGATTTTATTACACGGCGGGGAAGCGCTGAATAGCCGTAACCAATTTCAGCAATTGACCGTGCAGCAAAAACAGCAACTCATTAAATTTTTAGAAAGCCTGTAATATGGACCGGAAGCAGTTTGTTAAACAATGTGGTTTTGCCTGCTTAGGTGCTACCGGAGTTTCCATATTTATACAAAGTTGCACAGGAACCCGGCAGATTAATTCTCCCATTGTAAATAATCAACTACAGGTTCCTCTAACATCTTTCATTGCTTCAAAGGGGGATAAACAAGTTGAGTATAAACGATACATTATTGCACGTAATGAGCAACTTAATTATCCGTTGGTGGTATACAGGAATGCAGAAAATGATTACACGGCATTACTGCTCCGCTGCAGTCATCAATACAATGAATTAAATGTAAACGGCGAATTATTATCATGTCCTGCACATGGAAGCGAGTTTGACAATAAAGGAAATATAATCAGCGGCCCTGCGGATGCACCGCTTCGTTCATTTACTGTTACAACAGACAATCAAAACATTTATATACAACTTGCATGAAAAAATTTTTACTTTTTTCCATTGTCATGCTGTTTGTACAGGCTGCACTCGCACAAAGGGATTCTTCTCTCTTTAAAAGAATTGTCCCCGATACCGCAGGAATAAATATGAATATGGATGCTATCTATAATCGTCCATTTATAAAAGTTGGGAAATTTCCTGCGACTATAGGAGGATATGTTGAGGCTAATACTGCTTATTTCAGCGAAAACGGGGTTACCGAAGGTTTATCTTTTCAATTACCAAGGCTCACGTTGTTTGTAAGTGCATCGATAAAACAGCACATAAAATTTTTGACAGAAATTGAATTTGAAGAAGGAGGCAAGGAAATAAATATTGAATTTGCTTCGGTAGATGTGGAGCTTCATCCATTGCTGAATATAAGAGGGGGAATTATTATGAACCCTATTGGTTCATTCAACCAAAACCATGACGGGCCCAAATGGGAGTTTATCAGCCGGCCCCTTTCTTCCACGACTATTATACCTTCTACATTTAGTAATGTCGGCTTCGGTTTATTTGGGAAATATGCAAAAAGGAATTGGGTGTGGGCCTATGAAGCTTACCTGACAAATGGCTTTGATGATAAGATTATTAATAATGGAGAGAACAGGACATGGTTTCCGGCAAGTAAACAAAATGCAGAACGATTTGAAGAAAGTTTCAATGGCGTTCCGCTGGTAACATTAAAGATGGCTGCCCGGCACCGTAAAATAGGTGAACTCGGTATATCATGGATGGGAGGAGTGTATAATAAATTCAGAGATGATGGAATCGATTTGGATAAAAAGAGGAGAGTGAATTTTATAGCGCTTGATTTGAATACTATTTTACCTAAAATAAAAACTTATATAAACAGTGAATGGGTTTGGGCAACAGCAGATGTTCCTTCTTCTTTCACACAGCAATTTGGTAATAAGCAACAGGGAGGATTTATTGACATTGTTCAACCGATTATAAAAAAATCCATGTTCGGATGGGATGATGCTGTTATTAATTTAGCAGTGCGCGGTGAATACGCGGATTATAACGTTGGGGCGTTTAACGATACCAAAGAAAATATTTTTGATCATGTGATGGCTATCGTTCCTGCCATCGGTTTCAGGCCTTCTTCGCAAACTGTTTTCAGGATCAATTACCGCTATGAATGGAGAAGGGACCTGTTGGGTAATCCTGCCAGTAAAACAGCGGGCTTCCAGGTAGGGCTTTCAACTTATTTTTAAAATATTTACCTGTAATCTTCTCTCACGGGATTAAATACATCAATCAATTTACAATCAGTAAGCGCATGAGCCCCATGCACTGTATTGGAAGGGATGACATGAAACATGCCCGTTTTTAAATGATAGATAGTCCCGTCGATGATCATGTCGAGTTCACCTGAAAGAATATAAGTGATCTGCTCATGTTCATGTTTATGTTCAGCTAAATTGCTGCCGGCTTTAACTTCAATATATCCTAAGGTCAATCTTTCGCCATGTGCATAATGTGCTACGAGGCCGGGGGCTAATTCTTTTGCAGGGGTATCTTTGATTTGCATAATACAGGTTTCAAAAGTCAACTATTTTATTTCGTAAGGCCTTCAGGAACTTATTATTGTTCAAACAAACAATAACTTCCACCGACCCATTCTTTGTCTTTATTGTACCGTACACCGATCATCTTTCCTTTACTAAGCCGTGCTAAATTATTGGTAGGAACTGGTCTCGCTTTTCCATCTTTCCAAAAATAAAAGATACGTATTTCCGCTTTTGCAGGAATATCCGGTGTTTGAATTATATCTGCGTATTTTACTTTTTTCTGCAATATCCAGTTCTCCGGATCTTTCACATTTTCTATATCCGCCTTTGTTACATCTATCACTACGCCCTGCCCTGCAAAAGAAAATAAAGGTTTCAATACATAATTTTCAAGATCAGCGGGAATTTGCGTCACTTCATTTAGAAAAAAAGTTTTGGGAACATAAGGATGGCGTATCAACGGCAACGTGTATTTACTGATACGGTAAAACCAATCAGGGTGGGGACACCATTCAACATCCAGCTCTTCAAAAAGTATTTTTCCTTTTTCCTGTACTTCCGGCGTTTGCTGTTGCAGGTCGTCGAAGATGATGCGGTTGTAAATTCTTTTTACAAGTGTTTTCTTCCCATTATTTAAATAATACAATTGCTTTCCTTCTTTGATCAGCTCGGTAAGACAAACAGGTTTCACACCGGTATAATCTTCCGTACAGTAAAAATCAATTCTTGTTTTTTGCTGATGCGGAAAAATTTCAAGGAGTATCACATTTTCGGAGTCATGTTTACCAAGAATAATTTCTTTTAATTCTTTTATATAAGATTCTCTTGTATACCCGCCGAGATAAGCGGAATAGCCGGTCGGAATATGAAAGTGTTTACGGGAAATATCATCCACCAATACTTCGTAGGCAAAAAGGGTGGGGAAACCCTGCATTTCTATCAACTGCGGTTCATATTCACCTTCTGCATTCACACAAATGCCAAAATCAAAAGCGATAAAATGTGAATGGTCATTTTCACCGGGTACTTTTACATTTTTTGGAATGGCATGGTTGGTTAGCTCTTTGAATTTCGGATCAACAATAATATCAACAATGCTTTCGCAGGCATCAAGCATTTTTTTTGTAAAATCTTTTGGTACAAACACAGGTGTTTCCGCTACACGAAATTCAATAGCGCCGGGATGAACGTTGTGCAGTTCATGTAAAAACGCTTCGTATTTCTGTACTGAAAAATTTTTATTGAAAGCTGAGCGGACCGCAGGAACCATGAAAATGATTTAACCAGATCAAGTTACTAATAAATATTAATTAAAGGGATAACGTAGTTGAATTACCTCTATGCGATTTCCAGCAGGCCAACCGATTGATCCAGGAAATTCGGCAATACATGCGAATAAGTCCATACTATTTTATCAGGGTCATTTAATTGTTGCAGCATACTTTCCAGTTTTTCTTCACCATAACTTTCAATCACTGTTTTTCTTTTTTCTTCGGTTTGCAGGTGAAGGCTCATGCCTTGCGCATCGGCTTCCGGGTGAAACTGGGTGCCGATCATGTATTCATTAAAACGAATGCCCATCACCGCCCGTTCGAAAGGAACATGCGGACGTTCTTTTTCAATGCATAAAATTTTTGCACCTGCTTTATTCAGCACATCATGATTTGGACGGATCAATTGATAATCCCGGCTATCAACTGCATAAAAAGGGTCACGCAGTCCGTCAAACACAGTTTCGTCTGCACCATCTTCCAGCATATGTACCGGGAATACGCCAAATGCAGTTGAATTTCTTTTTCTCAAAATACCTGCATTAAAATAACGGCTCGCCAACTGGAAAGAATGACAAATGAAGAAGATGTATTTTTTATTACTATTGTCCGGGTTTGCATTCCACAGTTCCATTTCTTTCAGCCATTTACACCACGCTATATCCCAATCTTCAAAACGGGTTGCCTGCGGATCGCCAGGGCCACCGCTGGAAATATAAATGTCGTATGTCGTATCAGGAAGTTGCTGCTGAAGCCGCACATCAAAAATGCGGTATTGCACATCAAGGTCATTATTCATCTTCCATGCATCAATGATCTGTTGAATACATCGCATGCCCTGGTTGGCCTGCCCTTCATAAAGATCGAGAATCGCAATACGGATGGTACGTTTGTCACTGCCAATCATACTGCAAACATAATAAATTTTCTACGCACGTCTAAACAGGAAGGATATAAATTATGTAACCAGCAGTAGTACTACTATCATCTTCCGTTGCGTCGCTCCCGATAGCTATCGGGACTTCATCGTTCAGTCCACCATTTAGCATTTAAGAAAGATCTCATTTTAATTATACTTTTCTAAAAGCAGGGTCTGTATGTAGTTCCTCTCTTTTAGGAGAGGTCAGGTGAGGTTTATTTTTTCTCATACACTTTCTCGCCACCTAAAAAAGTCTTCAACACATTTATTCCCAATAATTCCTTTTCATCCGCTTTCAACAAATCTTTATCAAGTATGATAAAGTCAGCGAATTTTCCTTTCTCCAAACTTCCTTTTTCGTTTTCTTCAAAATTTGCTTTCGCCGCCCAGGCGGTCATGCCTCTTAATGCTTGTTCCCTTGTCAACGCATTGTCGGTTTGATAACCATTTTCCGGCCATCCCTTTGCATCTTTTCTCACCACAGCTGCATAAAAAGTTTTGAATGGCGAAATATCTTCCACGGGGAAATCAGTACCCAGCGGTATCCATCCATTTTGTTCTAATAATTGCTTGTACGCATAAGCGCCTTTCACTCTTTCGTTGCCTAAACGGTCACCAGCCCAATACATATCACTGGTAGCATGTGTAGGTTGCACCGATGGGATAATGCTATTGTCGCCGAATAATTTAAAATCATTTTCATTTACCACCTGCGCATGTTCGATCCGCCAGCGCAAATCATTTTTTCCTTTTAAATATTTGCCATAAATAGTTAGCATCACCCTGTTACCACTGTCCCCGATAGCATGCGTACACATCTGCCATCCTTTTTGCGAAAGCAGGTTAGCGACAGAATCAAAATGTTGTTGTGAACTTAAAAGAAAACCACCCCAACCGGGTTTATCGCTATAAGGTTGTAACAAACAGGCGCCTCTCGATCCCAGCGCACCATCGGCATATACTTTAAAGGAGCGAACATTTAAATGATCGGTTTTTCTTTTCCCATTGGAAAAAGCAAAATCATAATTCTGTTTGGCATCGCTGAGCATGGCATAGATTCTCATTTTCAGGTCACCTGCTTTTTGCAAACTGTCAATAAAAAGAACGGCTGTATAATCAAGTCCGCAATCATCAACAGTGGTTAGCCCTACGGCGAAACAATTTTGCTGTGCATCAGCCAATGCCTTTTTCATTTGCTCAGCATCAGGGCCGGGAATTTTTGAGGAAATTAAATCAACAGCATTATCTACTAATATGCCGGTCAATTTTCCATTTTCTATTTCAATTTCTCCCCCCGAAATTTTATCTCCTGCTTTTATGCCTGCGATGTCTAATGCTTTTTGATTTGCAATAGCAGCATGGCCATCAATCCTTGTCAATAATACAGGACGGTCAGGAAATAATTCATTCAATTTATCATTAACAGGAAATTCTTTTACTTCCCAATCATTCTGGTCCCAGCCATGACCGGTCAGCCACTGATCTTTAGGTATTCCATTTGCAAAATCACTTGCATGGTGCAGCACATCTTCCCAACTTTCTGTACCAACAAGCTTAGCAGTTTGTAAACTATTCGCATACTCTGCGAAATGTGCATGCGCATCTATAAACCCGGGGTAGATAAAATTTCCTTCCGCATCAATATTTTCTTTCGCTTCGTATTTTTTTTGCAGGTCAGCCGTCTTTCCTGTTTCAAGGATCTTTCCATCCTTTACAGCCATCGCTTCCGTAAGAGAGAAGGAAGAATCAACTGTATATATAACGGCATTGAAAACAAGCGTATCCGCTTTTTCTTTTTGTGAACATGAAATAAAAGCAACGAGGATGAATAAGGAGCAAAGCTTTCTCATAACGGTCAGTTCTTTGCTCTAAATTAAGGCAGAAGAGATTCGGTACGCCGGCGAATCCTTAAAAGATTAATTTTTATTTTCTTCCGTGTATTCTCTTAGTTCTTTAAACGAGTCGTCGAATTTTTCTACGATCCTGATCTTTCTACCCTGCGCACCCAACAGCATTTCCAATGCGCCGGCCACTTGCTTTTTCAAAGGTACCAGCACCCATTCCATTTCCGCCGGGCCATTCTTCACTTCTTCATTGATGCGTTTGCGGTAATTTTCTTTCATTTCGCTGTTCAGCGCTTCAAGATCAGTGGATGTTTCCCAATGTTTTTCACCAATCACCGGAACATCATACTCCAGTATTTCGGCGATCTTCCAGTCGTAATTAAGATCTGAAAAAGATAAAAATTTGGGTAAGATGTTTGCCACGGTCACTTCGTTTTTATCGGGATCAAATTTTATCCGGAGATCTTTCATATCCAGGCCATACTTAGCTACGATACTCACCTGCAAGGCGCCGAGGAAACGAAGATGTTTATTGTCACGGTCCATTTTATCGTTCCATATCCGGGTGAAGTTGGTATTTACTTCCATCAGTCCCAGGTCAACTACTGTTTTAATTTCCGAGATATTCAATTTGCGGTTCCTTAATTCCACATTCTCGCTTTTCAGTGATTCACTGTTTTGACTGGTTTCTTTTAATTGTTTTCTCAGGTTATAAATCTCATCATCTTTTTGTTTCATAAACAATTGCCATGCTGCTACACCAATGGCGCCAACACCTAAAACGATGAGACCGTAAACAAGAAATTTATTTAAAATAAGAACAAGTGCTATGGCTGCGATAGCGGCAAAAATGATATACATTTTAAAACGGTGGAACATGGTGGTATTTTTTAAATGAAAAGGGGCGGGGCTTGCCGGAGAGAATATTGGAATTCTTCACCTAATATAGTAAACCCGGCGCAGATGGGAAATACTTAGAATGTAGTATGAAAAAATAACCCCGGGGCCTGTTCAGGCAGGCCCGGGGTTATAGAAACGAGGCTTAAAATATTATTTATCTAAAAATTTCGGAAGCGAAGTGCCGATAAGCTCTGTCCATCCTTTTTGAAAACTTTCTTTTGCAAAGTCCGCGGTATTTTGCGGGAATGTTTCCAGACCGGCATGGGTCAGTTTTAATCTTGTTTTTTCTCCTTCGTCAAATAATTCAAAGGTCACGAATGAATTGCCTTCATATTTATCATACCGCCAGCTATAGGTTAGTTTTTTCTGTGGCACCACTTCAGTGATCTTGCATAAATGCAATATTCTTCACCCTTGCTTCCTTTTCCGGAAAACTGAAATTCAAATCCAACTAACGGCTTGAACTCCGACAAGTCAAAATACCATTGCTTCATCTGGTCTTTGTCGGTGATCGCTTTCCATACTTTTTCAATGCGGCTGTTATATGTTCTTTCGATTACAAAAGGCGTATTGTTACTCATCATTTCGAAATTATAAGTTATCTAAATTTTATTATGCTGTTATAAAGTATAATGAAGACAAACAACTCCCGATGTAAAACTATGAGCGGTTACCAGTTTCAGTTTTACCCGCTCTTTGATGTTTTTAAACAATGGAACTCCCTTTCCAATTAAAACGGGGTTTACAAAAAGCCAATATTCTTCAACCAGGTTTTCGGCCATAAAGAATGAGAAGCGGAAGGGCTGCCGAAAATGAGAATTCCTTATCGGTTTCTTTTTTTACTTTATTGATCTCAGCCTTCAGGTTTTCATTGATGAATGTTGTTTTGGGAAGCTTTGCATCTTTCATTGTATTGGACAATACAACCTTCCTCACCTTATTATACCATGCTGAATGCTGCTTGTCATGTTTGGGATGCGTTGGGCTTATCTCCCGCAGTGGGCCAATAGCCTTCCATCATTTGCCAGGTTACCCCTTCCGTACAAAGCTGTATCTGATTGGTCGGTGCGGTCGCCTACATAATCAAAAATTTCATCATCAACGTGTATCCAATCCATTTCTCCGCTTGTGCCTGCTACAAAACCGTCAAGAGAGATGTGCATAAATGAAACGATCTTTCCCATCTTGTTTAGATTTAGTTTATTTTACTTAAATATGTTTCCAGTTTGTCTATGTTTTTCTTCATGCCTTCGTCCTTCTTAAACACTTTTATTATATTTCTCATTATTACCGATTTGATATTTATATATAATACATTTTATTTACCTGGCTTCATTACTACTATCATCGTCTGTTGCGTCGCACTCTTCAGGGTTCGGTAATTCTACTGAGCATTATGGATGTTTCATTTAATTATTGTGGTATCTATCCAAGGGCATCTGTGTTAATTCCTGTAATCTGTGGCTAACCCTTTCTAGCCTTTTTTTAACCGTATTCTTTTTCACTCTTTCTTTTGCAATTCATCCAAATAAACTTCTAACGCATCCAATTTTTGCGTCCAGAACTTCTGTATTGTTCCACCCAATCAGATATTTCATTGAGTTTATTCAATTTGCTACGCAATGTCTTTCCCGTCCCTGCACGTTAATTGTCACCAGTCCGCATTCCGTCATATTTTAATATGCTTGGATATAGCAGGCGGCTGATCTGGAATTTATCAGCGATCGCATTCAGGTTTAACGGTTCACGGGCGATCATATTGATGATCTCTCTCCGGGTAGGATCTGCGATGGCCTGGAATACATCTCTGCGCATATCAAAAGTGGTATTTATGTGTAACCTTTCAGTTACAAATATAGGAAACCATTTGGTTACGCAAATTTTTTTCTAAAAATGCCTGGAAGCGATTTATTATAAATGATGAGACAATAACCCGATGTTTATTGTGCAAGGGTTGCAAGTAACTTCCTGGTTTTAAGTATATTTAAGAAAGCTTAACAAATTTTGGTTTTTGCTGCTTGGGGATTTCATAAAAAAATGTTGTAACTGTCTTGCCGCTATAGTTTAGTCTTTTTGCCTATGTATCTTTTCGCCTCAATTTCAAACCACAATCAAATGCTTCTTTTTACTATTAACCAACAAAACAACAATTTCCCTAAATGGAAAAATATTTGTTCAATGATGGAACGAATGTGATAAGGGAGGTAGAGTCAAAAGAGGAGCTGACCACATTAATACAGGCTGTAGTCGATCCCGGAAAGGTCCGGATCTGGATATTTAATACAAGTGAATGGGTTTCTTACTCAGAATTCGTAAAGCATCCCGCATTTAAAAACAGCATTGCAAAGAAATTAAGTACGCCACCTGTATTCACAGTAGAAGAACCTGTTATACAAAAGCCAGTAAAGCGCTTTGGCTGGTTGAAAAAATCCATTATAGGGATTATCGCAGCTGCTGCTATCTTTTTAGTATATAATTTCACTAAAGTAAAATGGACAAAGATTTCCGCAATAGAAATCACAGCCGCCCGTCCGGCAAACACACCTGTAATAGATGCGGATTCATTGATTCAAACTATTGAGCTTACCCGCGGGAAAAAATTAGATAAAATAACCGCTACCAATCTCCGCATCCGCAACACCTGGCCCGACAGGCTGGAATTAAAGTTATCAGCGGACAGGGATACCAGCAATGCAGGGTTACAATATAGTAATATCAAACTTTCCATTGATAATTCTACAGGTTACACGGTGGAGAGTGCTATTGCGGAAGTGACGGTATGGAAAAACAGTAATGTAGTGAACGCCGACACACTTCATTTCAAAAACATCACGTATGCGGCCGCAGCGGAGAGAAGTGTAAATACAAGTTACCGTGGCGATAGTATTTCTGTGGCATTTACATCCATCAAGTCAAAAGCTTTTAACTTCTGTTATTCGTCCGATAAAAAAAGTAATTACGGAAATTTGAATGACAGGTGGTTTTGCAGGGATTAATTTTTGAAATGAATTTATAAACAACAATAAAGTAACAACCGCCTTTCTCCCCTCTCCGCCAGGAGAGGGGTGGGGGTGAGGCAAAAAACTAAAATATGGCGCTCTACTATTTACCACTACTCATCCGCAGCGATCGTTTTTTTGTTGCCAAACTGGATGATGATATCGTAACCGGCAACCGTGAAGTGACAGACTTCAATTTTGTAATACCCACTGATGACAGGGTGTTGACGCCATTACTGACTATTGAAGATCCGTCAAGAGTTGTATTGAACCAGATGGCGCCTTCGGATATGCAGGACATTTTATTAAAAGAATGTCATATTTCATTAGTAAAACACGGTAATGACTTTGAGTTATTGATAAAAAAAGCGGATGCTTTTTCGGTTGAACCATTCTATGATGAAGCTACCGGTCTCCGCCTTGATTATTCCGCCGATCAGAAAAGAGTTTCTGTTGGTTATTATAAACATCATGTGGAGCAATACCCTTTTCATATACATGTTACATTAATGCCGGATGATACAAAAACCTATTCGGGAAAATTGCAGTATTCCATTGTTCGTTCCAAAGAGGCCCATCGTGTGGTAATTGATTTTGGTAGTGAGGCCAGCCAGGTCGGCTATAAAAGTTGCGGCCCGCAGGCAGCAGTTGTGCAATATGATATTTTGGAAAATATTATCGCCCAGTTAAACATCGCTGACAGAACAAAGAACTGGAAAGAGAAGATTTTTTAAATAATGAACCGGGTCAGCCTTTATTGTACCGTTCTTTTTATGCGGTGAGGAAAACAATGTCGTTGAACGAAAGACAACATTTTCCATTCAATTTCACCAATGATTTGAATAATGATGAGATCCGTTTATTCATTACCCGCCAGGAAGTAGCAGCCACACAGGTTAATTTCCGGGATAATTATGAAATTATTCCTAACCTGAAGCTGGAATTGAAAAGAGTTTACATCTTGTATTGAACAGTCACACGGAAGATTATAGTATCCGTTCACATAAAAAAGAATTAGTCAGCTCCATTCTCTTGCGCATACTGCGATTGATGATCAGTACAAAACCTGATTTTCAGCGGGGCGGTATCGTGGTCACCTTGCTTGTTCCGAATATCTATACGCAGCATGATGTATTTGAAATGCTCAATGAGTTACGGGTACATACAAATGACCTGCTCGGTTCTTTGAATATCACGGATGAAAAATTATATATTGAATACGAAACGATCTCTGAAAGCGATGCCGCCTTCATGGGATACCAGCAAACGCATTCTTCCAATGTAAAACTTTCTAATGGTGAAGTGGCATTGGTGATTGATTGCGGAAAAGGAACGACCGATATATCCATGGTATTGGCGGATGATAATGAAAATTATTCCAGTTTTTCAGAACGGGATTTGCAGGCGCGGGAAATGTATTGTCTTATGCTTTCGCCGAGGATTTTCTTACACTGGCCCTGCGTGCCATCCCCGGTAGTAATGAAATTGCTGTAAAAGATTTTATCACCCGCCAGATATTGAACCAAAACCTGACCGTAGATGTATTAAACTTTCTTCAATTAATAGAAGGTCAAAAGAAGAACTATAAGAACCTGCAAACGATCAGTCTCAACTCATTCGCGGAACTGGCCGAACAATCACAAAGCACGGAAAGAACAATTGGTAATTTATATAAAGACCGGTCAACGCTCCTGCAATATGCCGAAGCGATTTTGAAAGAAAGAAATATCCGCTGGGATGATGAGGTGACGGGTATTATCGGCAAAGCCACGGACATCCTTGTGCATTGCATTATCGCCAGTATCAAAGATGTAATGACCAAAGACATTAAAAGCGTATCAAAGTCGTCATGCTTAGTGGGCGTGCTTTTTATTTTGATGACCTGCGCATAAAACTGGAAAAAGAATTAAAAGAGTTATTGGGACAAAGCATGGTAATTAACAGTGTTCCGCCGGCCGTGCTATCAATAATAAAAATATAGCGATACATGGTGCTTTCACCGGCGCTTATAAGATTACCGATTTTACTGGTATTCCTATTGATCAGAAAGAAGGTTTGTCAAAGAATAACGATGTGCTTAATAATAATTTGTATCTCTACCGTGGTATCAAAGTAGAACCCGGCAATGATATTCTTTATAATACTTCTATTGTACGCAGGAATAACCAGCAGTTAAAATCATTTAAGAATAAAACGGTGGATATTTATTTCACCCGGGATAATATTTACCTGCGCTTGATGGAAAACCAAAAAGTGAAAGATGTAAAATCCTTATACAGTATTCTTACTTCGCTGGCGGAAGCTTATTCACCACTGCAGGATATGAAAGCGATCTCTATGTTCCCGGCTTACAATGGCGAGCTCGCTTCTGTGAATACAGTGTATGATGACATGGTGAAAGAAAAAGGAATTCAGAAAATACACCTGTGAAGAAGAAGACAGGTATTCTTCAATTCTTTCAATTTTAATTTATCCAATAATGAAATATAAAATCATTCTTTTATTACTGGCCTGTGCTTTTGTCAGTCATCTGCCGGCGCAGCCGCCGCCTGCTAAAACGTCTATCCGTATAGTGGATACGCTGACGGCGCAGGAAAAGAATAACCGTAACCGGCTTATACTCCGGTCGGAGCTGGATTCGATGATCAGGCTGCATGATTCCGCTATGGCACAATTGCAAATACAACAGCCGGTGAAAGAACCTGTGAAGCAAGAATCGATCCCGGGTTATATTTTAATTATTGGCATTATAGCGTTATTGCTCATTGCTGGTTTATTATACCTGCTTTTTCGCAACCAAAAGAAATTTAATTATGCGATAACTTCTTTGCGCAAGCAAATGCAGCAGCTCCAGTTTTCCGCACAACAAATGGAAGAATCAACCCCTACAAGTAACAATATGAAAAGCAAATCTTCTACTTCTTCACAGGAGAAAAAAATACAGTCTTTATCCGCTCAATTGGAGAAAGCGGAAAAAGAAAACCAGGAATTAGAAATAGTGTTGAATGAATATACTAAGATCAAACAGGAATTTGAAGCAATAAAGCAACAGATGACCCATGTATATAAGATCAGGAATTATCCCGGCTATGATAAGCAAAAATCCGAGACAGAAATTGTAAAAGGAATGCTGGAGACCGAAAAATCGGTAGCGCTGTATGCATATGACCATTTCCTGAAACCAATACTTTCTCTTGTAGATGCCAACAAAAATAATCCGGCAAAGATCAGCAGCGAGGATCAGCAAAAATTGCTGGAATTGATGATATCGTTATCTCTCTTGTACAGCGAATATCTTTATCTGCGTGTGAATGATTTATCAATTGGTGGTAAAATGGTAGAACGTATCGGTGGATTAAAGAATGGCAACTCAGTAGATGCGGGGTTATTAAAAGAATTGAATACGGAACATGGAAGCCGTGCTTTAGTGTTGCGAATGGTGTTGGATAAAACATCCATTCAGCATTTATCGTATCCTGTTTTCGACGAAACCAACCTGAATTTATCGTAAGCCATTATGCTAAGAATTCTTACCAGCCTTTCTTTCCTGTATGCGCTGACGATAGTATTATTAATTGTATACGGCTTTGTGTATTACAGGGACTTTACCCGCTCCCGCCGCCAGCGAAGGATATTTCCATTTGTATTCTTTATTATCAGCGCAGCCTGTATTGGATTTTTATGGATAAATTTTCATGCGCCATTAAAGCTGAAAACTTTCAGCAACCTTGATCATCATTTTATCCAGCATGATGGTTTTTCGGTGGCTGGCTCTATCGAATTAGGAAAATCAGATACTGTAAACAATGGTGGTAATCCATTCAACCGGTTTGTATTTAAAAAAGAGAATGGAATAGTTCATATCAACTCAGGTTATTCTGAAGATCCTTGTTATACAAGTTCGGATAATGGTTATCGTATTTTGTCTGTTACTTATCCTGCAGTCGGGCATGCTATTTCTTTCCAGGGAAATAATTTATCCGGCAGTATTACTGCAACAGGTGAAGGCGAATTTCAATTGAAGATTGGGGAAAAAACTTTTACTAAAACTCAGAAATTAAAAATAGGATCAACCCCTGGAACATTTTCAGGGACGAAGATTCATTGATCAATTCTATATTTTACAATAATGAAACGCTGGTTACTTTTTTAAAGAATGTTCAGTTAGTGCGGGGACAATGTTTCCCGGAATGCAAGCGGTGAATTAAAATATTTTTTATCCGGACGTTTATTTAATAATAGTATTTTAATTAATTATGATAATAAAAAACTCCAGTTAACCGATCACCAGTTTAAAGTAGATATTGCCGATCAAAGTTTTTTTGCATGGGGAATGAGCTTTCTCAATAGTAACAGGAATCAATTTCGTGTAAATTATAAAGGCAGCGATAGTTTCCAGTTGTTGAACCGTTATCCCGTTTCTTACCCGCTTACTGAAGAGAACCACAACGACTGGGATCCGCATTATGTCAGTAAATTTTTGTTATCAGATTCAAAGGAGATGCAAAAGGTGCCTTCCGTTTTTCATGAAGGGTTTTTATTTTCTTCTTTCAGTGATGACAGCACGACGGATTTTTCTCCCATTTTACTGTCTTATTACAAAGCGGCAAAGAACGATTCGTTACGCTTAAAAGTGCAAGGGCTCAATGCGACGAAAACAATTAATCTGAAAGACAATCACTTCATCCTGCCCGCAAAATCATCTTCAGGTTTCGCCTGGTTATTTTCAATACGTAACACTTATAACTGGGATTTTGGCAATCGAACATTATCGGCTGGTGTGTGGCAGGGAATTATTTTCGCAAGCCTGGGTTTATTTTTCCTGCTCATATTCTTTACTTCTATTATAAAACCTGCTGATAAACTGAGCTGGATATGGCAATTGTTATCCTGCGTAACGATTGTGATGCTGACGACGCGGTTTTTTCTTTACTGGCGCTATAAAAGTTTCCCCCCGTATGAAGCGATGGACCTTCCATCACAGCAACAATTACAAAGCATAAGCAATTTTGGTATTATTGTTCTCGCTACGATTGTATTGGCGCTAATATTCGGATTTAGTTTTTTAAAGTATAATTACCAGTTTATACGAAAAACAATTGCAAAATCAACAGGGAAACGTTACACCGTATCATCCGGAAAAAATTTGGGGAATAAATTCTCTGCGAAAACCTCTTTTCTTTCAGTACTTAATAAAAAGTCATGGTTCTTTGGTGCGTGGATAGCTGTATTGATCATTTGCGGAGCGATTGCCGCTGCAAGTGGTTTTGATCCGGGCATATGCCGTCACCTGGCCATTGGATTGATTATCGTTTATTTTATCTTTTTATTTATTTCTTATAAGCAATCACCATTAGTAGCAGCAGCTGGTAAAAGCTGGTGGAAAATCAGAACGGGTAAAACATTGGATGTATTAATCAGTAACCCGGTTAAAGTTTTATTGTCCGTCAGTCTTTTGGCGTTATTCGCTTTTGTTGATATTGGCTTTGCTATTGTGTTTTTGAATTTTTTGTTATTTAATGAAACATTTCTTTGTATTAATTATTCGATAGCGGGGTTGTCAGCGGGCAGTAAGAGTAATGCAAGGTTATTTGGAATACTGGGAACAATATATCTTATCGCTTTTGTATTAAACCTGATTTACGCACCCTATATTTTTGAATTCCTGCTGGGCCTGCCACAAACGTTGTATGCGGTTATTTACATTTTGTTTGCCATCAGCATCGCTTATATCATTTTGCGGTTACAAGGCGATATTTCCAAAGCAAGAAGGATCCGCATGGGAATGGTGATAGCTGTGATACTTTTCGCCGGGGCATTCTTTCTTTTTCCAAAAGAAAGAATATTGGACAAAGCTGCGATGACCAAATACCGTATCGATGTCCTGACCATGCCTGTTGATAAAGCTATCGAGTCAGCGTATAATGACGGCAAAACCTATGAACCTGTAATCCGTGCGGCACAAAACCAATGGTTCATTAACACATTTATTTATGAAGAAAATAACCCGGAAGTAAATAAAGCCGGTTTCAACCTGATTGCCCATGCGCCGCAAAATAAAGGGGCGAAGTATAATGCGCAGGCGACTGATCTTGTCGCCAGCCGGTTTTTACTGGCGGAACATGGTAAAGCCTCTGTATTATTATATGTATTGCTGTTATTATTGCCGGTGACCATGCTGGCTTCGTTTTATAAATTATATCCTGATTTTACAAACCGGATCAATAATAATTATCCAACAATCACCGCAGGCTTCTCGGTGTTAAATTATTTAGTGATATCGGCATTGCTCGTTATCCTGGCGGCTACGGGCCGTTATATTTTCTTTGGCCAGGATCTTCCGTTTGGCAGCATATTGAGCAAGCAGTCTATCTTATTTCCCTGCATCATCCTGTTGCTGGCGGTTTTTTTATTTAAGAAAATTACACCGGAACATTACGCCAACAAGAAAAAGATCATTCCCGGGGTTATTATTTTCTCTTTGCTGGCTGTTTTATTATTTGTAGTAAAGCCGGCGTTTAACAAGAATAAAGAATTTAATACACCTGGTTTGGCCGCCAATATGGATTCTTATGTACAACTGCAGCTACAACCTGTAGTTGATTTTATTGATACTGCCGTAGCTACGAGAAAATTATCTCTTGCAAAAAAAGACCAGTTGTTTACTGATTCACTACGCAAAATGATAGCAAGAGGTGACATGCAGGATGGCAATAAATTTTTTGTCAATGAAATAAATGCTTATGCCCGTTCCGGTTTTACCCGCCACCTCGACCAGCGTAAGATGCTGTATGTTGATCTCTATTCCGGCAGGCCGCAGCTTGCAGTGAATGATAACTTTTTCAGGGTGGAGCCACCGCCGCATTTGCAGCATTTATGGAAAGGAAATGTATTCGGCGATACGACTATTTATAATGTTTCTTTATGGGATGCAAATAATGGACCAATCATTTCAAAAAGGTTAACAGGTTATACAAATGAACCTGATGTTGCCCTTAGCAAGGATTTTCAATTTTCATTCCGTTCATCTATTGGAGAAAATCTTTACCGTGACCTCTATTTAATCAATACATCAGCATCTTCCCTGCAGCTTAAATGGGACAACGAGGAAATATCGTTACAGAAAAATGACAGCATTAAATTATTGAACCCATCCCGTATTACTGTTACCAATAATGGTAATGAACAAGTACTAACTGTTGAGCCGGATGCACTGATGAAAAATTATTACGTCAATGGCAGCCGGTTTTATATATACCCGCTGGGTAACCGGTTTATCTGGGCGAGAAATTTTGCAGAATCTGTTTCTTCAGATTATACAGCCATCGATCAAATAAAAAAGAACGCATTTGTTTCCATTGATGTTGAAATGATGGATTCGTTAACAACGATGATGGGTAAGATGACGAAGGACACGGCGTATAAAAAAGGTGCGGAGTATGGCATTTGCATCGCAGATGGCAACGGCAGGATTGTTTCCATGTCTGATTTTATAAAAGGCGTTCAACGCCCCGACCCTAATGATAAGGATGGTTTTAACAGGGTGATACTGGGTGATGATGGTTTTATTTCCCAATCGTTATTAAGAAAACAAATTGGCAATATCAATTTATTACGGTTAAATCCGGGACCTGGGTCTACCCTTAAGCCTATAGTATTTTCTGCGATTGCTTCCCAATTAAACCTGGATTGGAATTCCTTTTCATCTGTTGGCTTTTCAGAAAAGCAACATTATTTCGGGAGTGAAAAAGTACCGGAATATGATTTTGAAAAAAATAATGGGACGATCAGCCGGGTAACGGATTATTTAAAATTCTCCGATAACTATTATCACTCCAACGTATTGCTGTTAGGATCTTATCCTAAACAGGACCTAAAATTATTGCTGGATAAAAATTTCTCGACGCAAAATCCCGAAGCAAAACTTCACTGGCCGTATTTTAATTATGCTGGCAAACAATATTGGCTCGATGGATTTGAACACTGGCCGGGTTATTTGAACTACAAGGCGAACTTTGGAATGGATAATACATTTACATCGGTCGGCCTGTTGAATAACTTTGGTATTTATACACGCCCTGCGGATAAGAGTTTTGATATGTTTCCTTCGGCTTATGATTCATCGCTGTTTTTAAATGCTTATAAAAGATCAGGGTTTATTTTGCCAGAGTATGCGTTATTTGATCAATACGGCGAGAATGTCAATCATGCCGTTCCTTATGATCTTTTCCTCAGCACTTTTCGTGGCCATGTAAAAGGCAGCAGCCAGGTAATGATACCGCCTGTTAAAATGGTGGAAGCATTTGGAAGAATGATTACACAGAGCAGGAATTATTCATTGACGCTTAATCCTTATGCGGCACCAACTGAAATCACTCCATTCGATGTTGATAAAAGCATTTCTTACAACAGTTATCTTTCTATTATACGGGAAAATGTTTTCGCCGGTATGAAAGAGGCCTTGTTTAACGGGACAGCAGCTGCCTTAGGCGCTAAATTGAAAAATGGTGATCCTTATTATTATTATGCAAAGACCGGTACGACTGGCGATGATGAATTGAAGAGCAAATCAAAACTGTTTGCGATTGTTATTTCTTTAAAAGACGTAACCGACCCTGATTTTAATTTTAGGAAGAATAAATTCTATACTATTTACTTTACTTCACAAAATGGGCCTGCGAAACAAAATGAAGAGTTCCAGGCAGCGGTTATAAAATTCATTCAACAAAGTCCCGCTTTTAAAAAATATATGAGGGCTGAGAAATAAAAAAAGAGCAATTTTTCAACTGCTCTTTTTTTCTATTAGTTTTTATTAAAAACAAAAACCAATAGTTTCTTTCCATGATTTTATATTCATGGGTTGAGATATTCGGGTAACCGTCCTTAAAAAAATCACTTTTATGAAAAAATCTTTACTAACTCTTGTATAATCTAGAGGAATTATCATGCCGCTATTTTAATTTGAATAATAGCTGCTTGAAAATCATGCTTTTCAATTTCTATAATGTGAATAAATGCGGAGGTATTGTATTAATTTCAAAAGTGAAAAATGCAAAAATGTGGAATTAATTTCTCGAAGAAGGCCTAGTAATTGGGATTTATTTCCCGGAAGCCCAACAAAAAGCCCTCTCATAATTTATGAAAGGGCTTAACTATTTAAGTAGAAAGGTTGATTTATTGTTGTACTACTTCACCAGTGATATGAACGACTTTTTGTTGTTCTACGCCGGCTAATTTAATAAATACATCTTTAGTGAATGGCCCAACTGCAGCAGCGCTGTATTGAACTTTTAATTTAACGGAAGTGCCCGGTGCGATTGGTTCAGTGATTTTTTCAGGCGTAGTGCAACCACAGCTTGCTGATGTATTTTCAACTACAACAGGAGCGTTACTGATATTCTTTAATTCAAAAGAAAATGTTACCGGTACGCCTTGTTTGATCTTACCGAAATTATGCGTTTCAGTATTTACTTTAATCAAATCATCAGCGGTGTTTTGTGCATTTACTGCGAATCCTGCTACAAGGAGCGATACGAATAATACTAGCTTTTTCATTCTATTATTAGTTTAATTTATTTTTTAAGAATTGAACAGAAGAATTTGTTGGTGCGGAGCCGTCTGGTGTTTTCCAAACAATACCTTTAATGGTCAGCACTTTTGTTTGGGTGGAATTGTAAGTGATGGTAATTGTTTTTTCGAAACTGCCTTCCGCAGCAGCGTTATAGCCTACTTTAATAGTGGCAGTAGCACCGGCGGCAATAGGATCATGGTTCCATTCTGGGGTAGTGCATCCGCAACTTGCGTGTACATCATCCAGCTTCAGCGGTTGGTTACCCGTATTTACTATTTCAAAAGAATAATACACAGGTTTGCCTTGTGCTATTTTACCAAAATCATGTGCAGTTTCTTTCAATTGTAATACGTCCGTGGTGGGAGTGGTAGTCGGTGTTTGTGCTCCCGCAAAAAAGAAAGCACCCAATAATACGAAAAGGGTTAAGGTTTTTTTCATAAATGCTTTATTTTGAAGACTTCAAATTTAGAGCAAAGATGCCAGACTTCAAACATTGGTTGCAGCCTAATTTAGTATTTTTTGGCTGTCCATTTTAGGTGAAATTTCAATGATTTCTGGTGTAGACAAAGTTCTTACTTTTGCCGTCATGGATACTGCAACTCCATATGCTATTGGAACGGACAGCAAATTGTCTTTTGAAACCTTCCGGAACGAGGTTTTAAAGGATTACAGGGTCGCTTGTATCAGCAGGCAGGCCAGTCTTTTAGCACGCAAGGAAGTACTTACCGGCAAGGCTAAATTTGGCATTTTTGGTGATGGTAAGGAAGTGGCGCAGGTGGCCATGGCGAAGTTCTTCAGGCCGGGTGATTTTCGCAGCGGGTATTACCGTGACCAAACGTTCATGTTTGCGATCGGCCTCACAAATGCTGCGCAATTTTTTGCACAAGTGTATGCCGATCCCGATCCTGCTCACGAACCGCACAGCGCCGGCCGCCAAATGAACAGTCATTATGCGACGCCCAATACAGATGAAAAAGGCGAATGGATAAATCTCGCTGAGCAGTTTAATACGGCATCGGACATGGCGCCGACCGCTGCCCAAATGCCCAGGTCTGTTGGCCTGGCGCTGGCTTCAAAAGTTTTTCGAAATGTGCCTACCCTCAAACAGTTTCCACATTTATCCAATAATGGAAACGAAGTTTGCTTTTGTACCATTGGTGATGCATCGACAAGTGAAGGCCATTTTTGGGAAACATTAAACGCCGCCGGCGTGTTGCAAATACCACTTGCCATTTTTGTATGGGATGATGGGTATGGAATTTCTGTTCCCAAAGAATACCAGACAGTGAAAGGTTCTATTTCCGAAGCGATAAAAGGAATGCAGAAAAAAGAAGGAACCAATGGCGTAAATATTTATAAAGTAAAAGGGTGGGACTATGCCGGCATGTGCGAAGTTTTTGAAGAAGGCATACGGGTAGCGAGAGAAACACATACGCCTGCCGTTTTTCATGTTGATGAAATCACACAGCCGCAGGGGCATTCCACATCGGGAAGCCACGAACGGTATAAATCCACTGAGCGTTTGGGATGGGAGAGGGAATGGGATTGTTTAAGAAAAATGAAAGAGTGGGTTATTGAAAATATGCTGGCGGATGAACATGAACTGGATGAGATAGAAGACCAGGCAAAGTTCCAGGTGCGTTTGGAAAGGGATAAAGCATGGGAAGAATTTTTGATTCCCATTAAACAACAGGTTGCCAGGGCAGTTGATCTTATTAATAATATGTGCGGCAGCCTCCCGGATAAAGCGGATGCATTAAAAAAATTGGTCAATGACCTGCAGACCAATCGTGAGCCACTTCGCCGTGATGTGATGAAGACATTACACCTCGCCCTTACCATTGCAGGCAACAGTGATGCTGCTTTCTGGACAAAAGATTATTACAATGATCTTTCGGAAGAAAATAAAAAATTCTACAATACTTATTTATACAACGAGGGCCCGAAGAGTGCATTAAATGTAGCAGAGGTAAAAGCAATATTCGCCAATGACGCACCTGTGGTAAATGGTTATGAAATATTGAATAAATATTTCGATAAACTTTTTTCAGAAAATCCAAAAGTTATTGCGTTTGGCGAAGATCTCGGTAAGATTGGTGACGTGAACCAGGGATTTGCCGGCTTGCAGCAAAAGCATGGGGAAGAAAGAATATTTGACACCGGTATCCGTGAACTCACCATTATGGGGCAGGGTATTGGTCTCGCCTTGCGTGGCTTAAGGCCGATTGCGGAAATACAATATATTGACTATGTACTCTATGGTCTTCAAACATTAAGTGATGACCTGGCGAGCCTGCATTATCGCACAGCAGGTTTGCAAAGCTGTCCGATGATCATTCGTACAAGGGGCCACCGGCTGGAAGGTATCTGGCATAGTGGCTCACCGATGGGAATGATTATAAATGCATTGAGAGGATTATATGTTTGTGTACCGAGAAATATGGTGCAGGCCGCCGGCATGTATAATACTTTATTGCAGGGCAATGATCCCGGAATCATTGTAGAATGCCTGAACGGTTATCGTTTGAAAGAAGTACTGCCTTCTAACCTGACGGAATTTACAGTACCGCTTGGTATTCCTGAAGTGATCAAAGGCGGAGAGGATGTAACAATTGTAAGTTATGGTTCTGTATTACGGATCATCCAGGAATCGGTGAACCGGCTCGAGGCAGATGGAATCAGTTGCGAGATTGTAGATGTGCAAACATTATTACCATTTGATATTCATCATAAAATTCTTGACTCTCTCAAAAAAACAAACCGCATCGTCTTCATCGATGAGGATGTACCCGGTGGTGCGGCGGCTTATATGTTCAATAAAGTAATGGAACAACAAGGTGGTTATAAATACCTCGATGTAGCCCCACGCACCATTACCGGGAAGGCGCACCGGCCTGCTTATGGCAGCGATGGTGACTATTTCAGCAAGCCCAATGCTGAAGAGATTGAAGCAGTTATAAGGGAAATGATGGCGGAATAATTTAACTGATACATATCCTTTATAGTTATCTGCACCAGTTATGTATAAGCACTCTCTTATAGATTTGTGGTATTAAATTTTTCAATAATGACGCTTTACCAGGTAGATGCTTTTACGGATAAATTATTTGGCGGCAATCCCGCTGCGGTTATTCCTTTAAAAAAATGGATACCTGATAAATTAATGCAGCAATTAGCATTGGAAAATAATTTAAGTGAAACGGTATTCTTTGTGCCAGCGGGTGGCAACTCCTCCCCTGAAGGGGGAGGCCGGGAGGGGGCGGTTGATTATGATATCCGCTGGTTCACTCCCGCAGTAGAAATAAATCTTTGCGGGCATGCTACGCTTGCTTCCGCACATATCATTTTTAATATATTGAAGGAAAAAAAGAAATCAATAACATTTTCGTGTAAGAGTGGCCTGTTGTATGTGACAAAGAAAAAAGATCTTATTGAAATGGATTTTCCATCCTGGAAACCAGAGAAATTAAATGAATATCCAGCCGGCTTACAAAAAGCATTGGGTGTAAAAGAAATGGTAGGTGTATATCAATCTCGTGATTTGCTGGTTGAATTAAACAGCGAAGAAGATATAAAGAATGTAAAACCGGATTTTACTGCGCTTAAAGCGATCGGCGCAAAAGTTATCATCACCGCACCGGGTAAAAAAGTAGACTTTGTCTCCAGGTTTTTCGCACCGGTTGAAGGCGTGGACGAAGACCCGGTTACCGGCTCTGCACATTCGCAATTAATTCCTTTCTGGAGTGAAAAATTGAGAAAAACAAAAATGCAGGCGAAGCAATTATCACAAAGAGGCGGCGATCTTTATTGTGAGCAAAACGGCGATCGTGTGACGATGGGAGGGAAATGTGTTTTTTATATGAAAGGGGAGATCAAAATGAAGAAATGAAGAAATGAAGAAATGAAGAAATGAAGGAACAAGGAACAAGGAACAAGGAACAAGGAACAATAGATTTTTCGTTTGCAAATTTCTGACTTAAATTATAAAACTCTTTGCCAGTTGCTTATTGCTAATTGCCCATTCACTCCAAAAACCTCTCTCTCAACTCAGCCGTCGGCACCATACATTCTTCCCTTTTACCATACCATTTATACCGGTTGCGGGCAATCCAGTTATATACGGCATCACGGATAAATTTGGGAACAATAATAAATGCGTAAAGTAGCTTCCATCCACCACCCAGCAGTTTCAGCATTCTCAATCCACCGGAAGAACGGCTATAAACTTTATTATTTTGTAGAAGAAGAAAGGAATTAAAATCGTCGGCCGGTAAATTAAACCGCTTCAATATTTCCTGTCCTTTTTTCCCTTGTAAGGAAGCGAAGAGAAATTTTTTCTTTTTATCTCTTTTAATAATGAATTGAACGCTGCTGTTGCACAAATTGCAAACGCCATCAAAGAGTACAATGGATTTTTCCTCGGCCATCTCGCAAAAAAATTTTGTCGCACAGAGCTAAAAGAGAAAAAGGTTGGGATAAGTTAGGTATAGCTTATTTTGTCATAATCTTATATCTCTTTCTCTCTTTTAGCCCTGTGCGATTTCTTTATCCCATATTATGAAACACCTTCTGCACATCCTCATCCTGCTCCAGGCGTTCTATTAATTTACTTACATCTTCGGCCTGCTCATCATTCATCGGTACCGTGGTCGTTGGTATCCATTCCACTTCAGCGCTTATGGTCGGAATATTTTTTTCTTCCAGCGCCTTTTGCATATTACCAAAATCCGTAAAGCCGCAACGCACCACCAATATCTCGTCACCATTTTCAGCAACACTCTCTCCCAATTCTTCCAAACCAAAATCGATCAGTTCCAGTTCCAGTTCTTCAGCGCTCAAGCCTTGTGGCTTCAATTTAAACACACCCATTTTTTTAAATTGAAACGCCACACTGCCGCTATTGCCCATCACTCCATGTCCTTTATTAAAAAGCGATTTCACATTCGCCACCGTTCGCACATGGTTATCCGTCGCCGTTTCCACCAATATCGCCACGCCATGCGGGCCGTAACCTTCATACAAAATTTCATCATAGTTCACGAGCTCTTTACCCTGCGCCCTTTTTATCGCCGCTTCCACACGGTCTTTCGGCATGCCCACGCTTCTCGCATTTTGAAAACAACGGCGCAGCGCTGCATTCGAATTCGGATCGGGCCCACCGGCCTTCACCGCAATGATAATTTCTTTACCAATACGTGTAAACTGCTTCGCCATCCTGTCCCACCGGGCGAACATGGTTGATTTACGAACTTCAAATATTCTTCCCATACACTTTTACTGTTTGTCGTTTTTTATTTTTTGTTTACCAGCTTCGGTTCCCTGATCATCGCCTGTTGCGTCGCACTCTTGTACTGCATGAATTCTACTCGGCATTTTTGCAGCATCCCGATGTATATCGGGAATTCTGTTCGCTCAACAATTGTTAGCACCCGATGCCGATCTGGATTATTCATCAATAGGGAGTGCAAATTTATGGTAATGCGTGTAAATGAAAAACCGCCCCACAAAGCAGGGCGGTTTGAAAAAGATATTTTATTTATTAATCAATAGCATCTTTTCTTCCCAGCTTTCTTCCAAACACAACTAAATGAATAGCTGCGAATGCAATGGAGATATACAATAATGTTTTGTCCGTGTCAAATCCTGAAACATATTGATGTAATAAGCCAGCCACCACCAGCAGACCGCAAAGTACTAAACCGGTATAGCGGGCTATTTTCATGCCTTTCCTGTTATTTGTCCCGTTTCCAAGATGGCTGTTTTTAGCGCCATATACCAAATAAATGTCAAGACCGATCAGCATCCAAACCAGCAAACGTATCCATGTATCCATAGGCAGAAATACCATCATGAAAAGACAAGTGGCAACACCCAGTATCGGTACAAGTGGAACAAGCGGTGTTTTAAATGCTCTTGGCAATTCAGGCATTTTTCTCCGCATCACCAATACACCGATACAAACCAATATGAAGGCGAACAGTGTTCCTATACTTGTCATTTCACCAACAACCCTTGCTGGCACAAACGCAGCAAACAAACTCACAAAAAGCATAAACAACAAATTGTTTTTTGCTGGTGTTTGTGTTTTAGGATTAACGCTGGAAAATATTTTGGGGATCAAACCATCTTTACTCATACTGAAAAAGACACGACTTTGTCCCATCAGCATCACTAATATCACTGATGCATAGCCAAAAAGAATGGCTACAACAATTGCCCGGTTCAACCATGGATAATCAGGTACAGGCACACCCGCTGCATTAACAGTTCCCATGTGATCAATAGCTACTGCTACAGGAGCAATGCCATCTTTACCCGCAAACGTTGTATAGCTGGTAACGCCTGTCATCACATGCGCAAACAAGATGTATAATAATGTACAAATGATCAATGAACCTAAAATGCCAATGGGCATATCCTTTTTAGGGTTCTTAGCTTCCTGGGCTGCGGTACTCACTGCATCAAACCCGATATAGGCAAAGAAAACGATAGCCGCCGCTCTTATTATACCACTAAAACCAAAATCTCCAAAATTGCCGGTGTTATCAGGTATATAAGGATTGTAATTGTCTGTATTGATGTATTTCCATCCGAGAATTATAAAAATAAGTACCACCGCTATTTTTACTGCTACGATAATACCGTTTACAAAAGCGCTTTCTTTTGTACCTTTTATTAATAACAAACTCATCAATACAATAATAAATACAGCCGGCAAATTGATGATTCCTCCATCCCACGGGCCAGCGACCATTTCAATCGGGAGTTGAATACCAAAGCCATCTAAAAATTTAACAAGGTAACGGCTCCAGCTAATTCCCACCGTTGCCGCACCAACTGCATATTCTAATACAAGGTCCCAGCCGATAATCCACGCCATAAATTCACCCATCGTGGCGTAAGAGTAGGTATAAGCGCTTCCGGCAACTGGGATCATAGATGCGAATTCAGCATAGCATAAACCCGCAAACAGGCAGCCCAAACCGGCAACAATGAACGAAATAGTAATCGCCGGGCCGGCATGATTAGCAGCAGCCATACCCGTAATAGAAAACAAACCCGCCCCGATGATAGCGCCAATTCCCAGGGCAATCAGCCCCCTGGCCCCCAATGTTCTTTTTAATGTATGAGTACCCGTTTCCTGTGCTTCATTAAGCAAAACGTTCATCGGTTTCCTGACAAATAAACTCATAAGTGGTGTGATTGAAGTTGACGATTTGACCGTTAAGGATCGTAAAATAAAGAATTATTTAATGCTAACTGCAAATCTTTTACAGGGGGAATTATAAATAAGTAAATGTTTCTGCCATCCGGTATTTTTTCCGATTTTCGGCTTTTCTTACCGAAACCACTTATGTCAAAGGGAAGCAGGCTCACCATATTTATCCTCGTTGCGATGGCGCTGGGTATTATAACGGGATATTTTGTTCATGAACAATCTTCGCCTGGATTTATCGCTAAGTTTTCCGATAACATCAAGCTACTCACCACCATCTTTCTCCGGCTCGTACAGATGATTATTGCGCCATTAGTATTCTGCACCCTCGTAGTCGGAATTGCAAAGCTAGGCGATTTAAAAACCGTAGGCAGGGTAGGGGGCAAAGCGCTTCTCTGGTTTGTCAGCGCCTCGTTGGCAAGTTTGCTGTTGGGAATGGTATTGGTTAATTTCTTTCAGCCCGGGGCCGCTATTGATCTCAGCAACGGTGACACGGCCGGGGCGAAAGACCTGATTGGCAAAACACAGGAATTTTCATTGGCGAAATTTGTAGAGCATGTAATTCCCAAAAGTGTTTTTGAAGCGATGGCCAATAATGAAATATTGCAATTGGTCATATTCAGTATTTTCTTTGGCGTTGCCTGCACTGCTATTGGTGATTATGCAAAGCCCGTTGTAAAAGCATTGGATGCGGCTTCTCATATCATTTTAAAAATGGTGGGTTATGTAATGAACTTCGCACCGGTTGGTGTGTTTGGCGCTATCGCAGCAGTGATTGCGACAAAAGGTTTACAGGTATTTAATTTTTACGGCCAGTATCTTTTATATTTTTTAATAGGCATCGCTTTATTATGGTCTTTGCTATTAGGCGTGGGATTTTTGATTCTTAAAAAACGATTACCGATTTTATTAAAACGTATTGCGCAGCCACTATTAATCGCTTTCAGTACTACCAGCAGCGAGGCCGTTTTTCCAAAATTGACGGAAGAACTGGAACGCTTTGGTTGCAAAGACAAAATAGTTTCGTTCGTATTGCCATTGGGCTATTCTTTTAACCTCGATGGTAGTATGATGTATATGACTTTCGCCAGTCTTGCTATCGCACAGGCGTATGGCATCCACATGGATATCGCTACGCAATTAACGATGTTGCTGGTGCTGATGCTGACGAGTAAAGGTATTGCGGGGGTGCCGCGGGCATCATTGGTAGTAGTAACCGCTACCTGCGCTATGTTTAAAATACCGCCTGAAGGAATTGCACTAATATTGCCTATCGATCATTTTTGCGATATGTTCAGAACGGCGACAAACGTGGTAGGTAATGCACTGGCTACAAGCGCCGTAAGTAAATGGGAAGGTGCATTGGAACATGTAAAAACATAGCAAGAAAGAATAGTATTAAATAAAAACAGTAGACCTAATATATAAGTAAAGTATGGATAATTTATTACACATTCAGTTCCTCGGAATTTTGCAAAGCTTTATTGACTGGATCATTGATTATGGAGGCCTTTATATTTTGCTGTTGGTTATATTCGCTGAAACAGGTCTTTTTATCGGTTTCTTTTTTCCCGGCGATTCTTTGTTATTTGCGGCAGGTGTTTTTTTAGATAAAATTTCAAACAAGTTCATCGGCGTACCGCAGGATGCACCTACAGAGTTTGGCTGGCCGCATATCGTTATTATTATTTTGGTTATCCTGGCTTCAATTCTTGGGAATATGGTAGGTTATTGGTTTGGTAAAAAAGCAGGTCCTTTATTATATGAACGAAAGGAAACCTGGATTTTTAAAAGAAAACACCTTGTGAAAGCAACAGATTTTTATAATAAATACGGGAAGGCCACTATTTTTCTTGCAAAATTTTTACCGATAGTCCGCACGTTCGCACCTATTGTAGCCGGGGTGGTAAAAATGCCGCGGGCTTCTTTTATTGTTTATAATTTAATGGGAAGTTTTGCATGGGTATGTTCCATGATGCTGGGTGGCTATTTTCTTGACGCATGGGTAGATAAAAAATTTGGGTTTAGTTTAAAAGATCACATCGAAGCCATCGCTATCGGTATCATTCTCGTTACAACATTACCCGTATTATATAAATTATTCTTTGCAAAAAAACCGGTGGTACCGCCACCAACAGACACTACCATAAATTCCTGATCGAATTATGCAGCCTGCCAAATCCAACTCAATTTTCCAGATCGCAGTAGTAGTCGCTGCGTTGGGATACTTTGTTGACATATATGATTTGCTCTTATTTACTATCGTAAGAGAACCCAGCTTACAAGGATTGGGTATTAATCCCCAGGATGGAAAAGCCATGCTGGCTGCGAGTACAAAAATCATCAACTGGCAAATGGTAGGCTTGTTATTGGGCGGCATCATTTGGGGCGTAATGGGTGATAAAAAAGGAAGGCTTTCTGTTTTATTTGGTTCCATCATTCTTTATTCTATTGCTAATTTCATTACAAGTTTTGTTCAAAACACGGATCAGTATGCGTACATGCGGTTTATAACAGGCATTGGTCTTGCCGGTGAATTAGGTGCGGGTATTACATTGGTGAGTGAATTATTGCCAAAAAATAAAAGAGGTGTTGGCACTTCGCTTGTCGCAGGCATTGGTTTATCGGGGGCGGTAGCTGCGTATTATACTTTTCTATTTACCGGCCGCGATTGGCGGCTTTGTTACCAGATAGGTGCAGGTCTTGGTGTCATCTTATTATTCCTGCGAATCAGTGTTGCGGAAAGTGGTATGTTCAAACATGTAAAAGAACAAAATGTGGTGCGGGGTAATTTCTTAATGTTCTTTACAAATAAAACACGTTTTAGAAAATATATTCTTGCCATATTGATCGGCCTGCCGAACTGGTTTGTAATTGGGATTTTGATCAACTACAGCAACCGGTTTGCGAAAGAACTGTATGGAGAAAATAAAATTGAATCAGGCCGGGCTATTATGTATGGTTATGCGGCCATCGCTATTGGTGATATATTGATCGGGCTCGTCAGCCAGTATTTTAAAAGCAGGAAAAAAGCCTTATATCTTTTTTATTTTCTCGCTTCCCTTTCGGTTGTTTTCTTCTTTACAGGTGTACACAATGACACGATGATGTATGCGGCTTGTGTCGCACTTGGTTTCAGTACCGGTTTCTGGGCCATTTTTGTTACCATGGGCGCTGAGCAATTTGGCACCAATCTGCGGGCGACTGCTGCTACAACAATTCCCAATATGGCAAGAGGAACTTTATTCCTCGTAAATCTTATGTGTTTTGATTTATTCCAAAAAAGTTGGGGATGGGGTTTGATTCAAAGCGGTATTATCACTGGTATCGTAGTTACAGTTCTTGGGTTACTGTCCGTAATTTTTTCGCAGGAAACTTTTCACAAGGACCTTGATTATGTAGAACAATAAAGAAGGGAATAATCTATTTACTATTGTTTACTTGCACTAACCGGTCAACAATTAATTTTTCTTCCAGCTGCTCCATACAGGCATGGTCGCCGCGATAGCAAGGTTTATTTCCAAATACAGAACAGGGCCTGCAGTAAAGATCAATTTGCACGGCATTATCTATTGATTGATTCCAACCGTAGAAACCGAGAAAAGGATGCGTAGCTCCCCAGACAGAAATAACAGGTACGCCAAACAAAGAAGCAAGGTGCATGTTTGCTGAATCCATGCTGATCATTGCATCCATATTACTGATGATGGATAATTCATCTTTAAAAGAAAATTTACCGGCGAGGTTAACTATTCCGGGTAATTCTTTTTCCCATTGGTTTAATAGTTCAATCTCCTTTTGTCCGCCGCCAAGCAGGAAAATTTTTAAATGCGATTGCTGAAGAAATTGTTGAATAGCGGCTTTCATTTTATCAACGGGATATAATTTCTCCCGGTGTTTTGCAAAAGGGACGATGCAAATATTTTTTTTTCCAGGAGCGAATAAGGCTGCAGCATCTGGCGGTAAAGATTGCTTTTTAAAAATTTGCTTAGTGCTATCTAATTTAATGGGAAGGTTTAATGAAGTAAATACTTCCACATATCTTTCAAATGTTGTTTTTAATTGATGCAGGGTTTTATTTTTCTTACGGGTGAGTTCTTTCTTTTCTTTTCGGCCCTTATTTATTTTGGCGACTGAAAACCCTGACAACCAGAATACCGACCGGAGAAATTTTGAACGTAATACATTGTGCAGATCCGCTACTGCATCAAATTTGTATTGTTTTTTTAGGTCGGAGAATAATTTGAATAAGCCTGTAATTCCCTTATGCTTTCCTTTTATATCAGCAGCGATCACATCGGTTCTTTCCAATGGTTCAAACAAGGGTATGAAATGCTTTTGTGTAAGAACAGTAAGTTTTATTTCCGGGTATTGCTGAAGCAGTTGTTGTAACACAGGCACTGTCATCGCTACATCACCCATGGCGGACAGGCGTATGACGAGGATGTGTTTAGCATTCATTTGCCCGGTGAAGTTTGTTGCTGGTATAAAACAGGATTTAACGAAGGGTCATTATACATCTTCATTTGCTTATACACTTTCATGTATTTTTTTCCCTGCCCGATATCGTTTAGGAGATCATCGATGGCTTGTGAAAGATCTTTTCGTTGTTCCAATAAAATTGCTGCTTTTTGCTGGCAGGCGATCTTATGTTCCGTCGAAGCATCCGGCCTGCTTACTTCCACCTGCATATGATAAATTTTCAATGCAAGAATGGAAAGCCGGTCAATGGCCCATGCGGGGCTTTCGGTATTTACACTCGCATTTCCTGAAGGGGTAATGTCTTTAAATTTTTGGAGAAAATAACTGTCAATATATTCCACCACATCTGTCCGTTCCTGGTTCGATGTATCGATTCTTCTTTTTATTACCAGCGCTTCTTCCGGGTTGATGGAAGGGTTTCGTATTATATCTTCCAGGTGCCATTGCACTGTATCAATCCAATTCTTCAGGTATAGCAAATGGTCCAGCTTATCTTTTGGATAGGGGTTATTGATGGGTGTATCTACATCGTCGCTGACGTGATAGTCCAATATACTTTTTTCAAAAATTGTAATGCATAATGCGCTGATCATAAAAGCTATTGTTCAGATCGCAAATATACACTACTCCTATTCTTGGTGGAGCTAAGAGAGGTAAGACTTTATTTTAGACATCATTGAAAGGCCGGCTTTGGAACGAATCTGTCTCATGATTTTTCTTTCCAAGCGTTGCTTTTCTCTTGGTGAAATATAAATATCCCGGGAGGTGCAGGACAACCAGCTTTGTATCTGTCTTATTTCTGCGGGGTCCGCTTCACCGTTCACGTATCTTTCAAACTTATTTTTCAACATCTGCGATCTCATACTCTTCTTTTATTTAATTCAATTTAGCGACTAAACCCTGGCGCAGCCATTTTACATTAAAAATGGAGGAAAATTTACTTTCTTTATTTTGATTTGTTTGATGATGAGTGGCGGAGGAAATTTTATTTTTTTTTACCGGCAATTTTGACTGCAATAAAGCTTCCGTACTGAAATCAGAAATGAGTTCTTCTACAATACAATGATCACTTATCAATTTTTGATTGACGGCGCTAACTACCGTTCTTCTTACTTCTGTATAGAGAAATTGTGACACGGAAAAATCAAGAGGCCGTGTTTGTCTCTTTGCCCACAAATCAAGAAAAACGTCTCTCACCACTTTACTGGCGTCTTCAGATGAATATAATTTTTTGAGGCTGTATGCGTAGAGGGTATACCAATAGCGATGATAGAGTTCATCAAACGCATCTTTGTCACTGAAATACAAACGGTCGGTTAATTCCTGGTCGGAGATAAGATTCCTGCTCATTTTGGGTACGTTTTGAATTTAACAAATCCGGATAGTGGAGTTGTTTTCGCAGGAATTGGTAGTGAATTATCGAAGTGCTAATCTACTCAACTTATCGTATTATCCAAAAATCGGGAGGGAATTTTATTATAGGAATTTTACTATAAAGTAAGCTATTGAACCTAAATGAACTGCGATTATTTTCTTCCTTTCCGCTTTTTAGAACCTGCACTATAAGTAAAGCCGCTTAAAAAATGATAGTTCGTTTTCGGCGCAACGCCGGCTGGGCGGCTGTCATATAAATAATTCCATCGCATATTTATCGCAAAATGTTCGCTGGTCTTGTAGGTCAAAACCATTTGGTTATATATTCTTGCATCACTAAAATTATTCAGCAGTGGCTGGTAAAATGTAGTGCTCACTAACTCAAAGTTTTCATTTGGTACAACTGTGAACGAGACATAAGAACTGCTGCGGACATCGTTATGAATAACTGATGGGGTCGTTTGTTCTACTTCATGCTCATACATGATAAGCGATGCGACATACATCCTGAATTTTTCATAACCTAAAAGCTTAACCCGCGGCCCTGTACCCACCAGGAACCTGGATTTTATTTGGGTGATGCTATTATTTTGTATTTGGGTGAACGCTTCCCAACGTAACCATTTATTCAGTTTGCGGTTATACCTGAAATGTAAAAAGCTGTTGGATACAAATTTTTCATTTCCACGTTTTAAAAAATTATGATCGCCCAAAAAAAGCCAGAGGTCTTTTTCCGTTTTGTATTGCAAATGTGCTTCAAGGCCAATCGTAATAATCTTCCTTGTATTTTTTTCTATAGACAAATTTGATCCTGCGGAACCAGCCCAACCTACGGTATCTGTTTGTATACGGGAACTTTCGATATTAACGATCTGCGCCTGTGTAGAAAGGGAAACACACAGGTAAATAAGAATAAATGGGGGTATTATCCTCATGACTGGTGGTAATTTAAGCTTGTGTACAAAGATGCTGAAAAAATGAGGTATTCAAATACTCATTTTATAGTAGTTCGCTCAGCTCCAGCCAGCGCAATTCTTTTTGATCAAGGAGTTGTGTTACTTCTCCAATGCGGCGTGAAAGGGTATCCAGTTCTTCAAACGAAGTGCTGGCGTCCGCTAATTTTTTATTGATCATTTCCTTTTCTTTTACCAGCTCCTTCATTTCTTTTTCCAATAATTCAAATTCCCTTTTTTCTTTAAAAGAAGATTTTGGTTTATTGATGGGTGCAGGGGTTGCCGTCGTACTTTTTGGTTTGTCAGCAGCGATGGGAGGTTTTTCATCTCCTGCTTTCTGTTCCAGCCTGTATTGCGAATAGTTGCCGGGATAGTCACGGATCACACCATCACCTTCAAAAACAAAAAGATGATCAACCAGCCTGTCCATAAAATAACGGTCATGCGAAACGATCAGCAGGCAACCGGGAAACTCACTCAAAAAATTTTCCAATACACTCAACGTTGGCAAATCCAAGTCATTTGTTGGTTCATCTAATATAAGGAAGTTGGGATTGCGAAATAGAATGGATAGTAAATGCAATCTTCTTTTTTCACCACCGCTTAACTTACTGATGTACGTATATTGTTTGTCGGGCTCAAAAAGGAATAGTTGTAAAAATTGTGCTGCGCTCAAAGATCCGCCACTGGCCAATGGAAAATTTTCAGCGATATTTTTTACAAACTCTATCACCCGCATATCTTCTTTTACTATCAACCCTTGCTGGGAATAATAACCAAACACTACGGTATCACCGATATTTATTTTGCCACTGTCCGCCTCTTCTTTTTGCTGAATGATATTAATGAAAGTGGATTTGCCCGCACCATTTTTGCCAATAACGCCAATACGTTCCCCTTTTGTAAACGTATAATCAAAACCTTTCAGAATAGCTTTATCGCCGTAACTTTTATAAACTTTTTTCATCTCCACGATCTTGCCACCGAGCCGGTTCATTTTCATTTGCAGCTCGAGTTGCTGATCATCCATTTTTTGTTTCGCCTTCTTCTCAACTTCATAAAAATTATCCTGCCTGCTTTTTGATTTGGTTGTTCTTGCCTTTGGCTGCTTACGCATCCATTCCAGTTCGCGGCGATAGGTATTGCGGGCTTTATCAATACTGGCGGTTTCGCTTTCTATTCTTGCTGCTTTCTTTTCTATATAGTTTTCATAACTCCCTTTATACACATAAAGATTGCTTCCGTCCATTTCCCATATTTCATCCGAAACGGCGTCTAAAAAATAGCGATCGTGGGTTACCAGCAGTAGTGTAACATTTTCTTTATCTAAAAAATGCTCCAGCCATTCCACCATTTCCACGTCCAGGTGGTTGGTGGGCTCATCCATTATTAATAGCACATGCTTGTGCTCAAAGCCAATGTCGATTAATGTTTTTGCCAGCGCCACTCTTTTTCTTTCACCACCGCTGAGTGTTTTCACAGGTTGCTTCAGTTGATGAATATTCAACTTGCCGAATACCTGTTTCACTCTTGCGTCAAAGTCCCATGCATTCAGCTCATCCATTTTTATAAGTGCGGCGGTAATCTTTTCCGCATCATCTTCTTCACTTGCCGCTTCATATTCCTTGATAGCATTAATGATAGGATGATTATGAAAGAAAATATTGTCGAGCACTGATTTAGTTTCAATAAATTGGGGCTCCTGCTCAAACAAGACCACATCCACATCTTTATTTACCCAAAATTTTCCTTCATCCGCTGTTTCTTTGCCGGACAGGATTCTTAATAAGGTGGATTTTCCGGAACCATTTTTTGCTATCAAAGCGATTTTATCGCCTTCCTCGATGTGAAAGGAAATATTTTCAAAAAGGGGCTGTATGCCATAACTCTTGGTGAGATTTTCAACAGAAACATAATGCATACGGCAAATATAGCGATGCGAAGGCGGAGCGATAAATCTTATTGATAACTAGTCTTAACGGCTGATGATATAAATCATCGCACAAAGAAGGATGACCAGCGATAATACGACCAGGAACTTATACCTGTTCCATTTATCGGACTGCTTTGCATGCAGCACATGCTGTTGAACTGCTGTTACAACTGACGCATCAACATTTAATTTTAATATTTTTTGCGAAAGGAGTTTTATATGTGTATACGATAAATGCCGGCTGCCCCTTACCGCGGCGTAAGCAATGCCTTTATTAATCTCCGGTTCATTAAAAGCATTTAATTTATCGACCGTTTCGGTGGAAAAGATATCAAAGAGATATTCAAACAAACCTTCTTTATCCATGCGGTGAACATCCAGCCGGCTTATATACTTATCTAACTCCAGTAATTGTTTTAAAATAGTGACTGGTGTAATAATTTGTTGTGTTGTTTTTTGCCCCGTGCTTTTTGCATACCAGCGCTGTTGCAGGTAATAATCTTTTTTTAGCGGATGGCTGAGCGTTTCGTATGCTTCTTTTATTTCAGCAAATTGCGTGGCGGCATACAGGTCGTTTCCATTTTTATCAGGATGGTATTGATGCGCCAGCCGGCGATACGCTTTTTTCACTTCATCTAAAGAAGCGGAAGGAGCAAGTTCTAAAATGCTATAATAATCTTTCAATTGCACGGGCAACGAAGATAGCAGATGGTGGCTTACTTCGGCAGGGTTTCAGTTTGAAATATTTGCGTATAAAGGAAGAGATAAATTTTTTACCCAGCTTCAGTGCTACTATCAACTTCCGTTGCGTCGCACTCTTGTGCTGCATGAATTCTACTCTGCATTATGGCAGCACCCCGATGAATATCGGCGGTACTTCCTGTTCGCTATTCAGCATATCGAGATATCTGCATTTGTTTTTATTTCACGCAAAGAACGCTAAGGAGCAAGACGCAAAGTTAAAGACGCTCTTTGCGTCGCTGCGAAAACTTTGCGTCTTTGCGAGAAGCCTTTTGTTGAGCAGAATTACCGAACCCTGAAGAGTGCGACGCAACAGGCGATGCTATGAAAAACTGAAGCCGGGCTCAAAATTCACTAAAGAAAAACCCGGGAACAAAGCACCTTACTTCAAATATTTTCCAAAGAAGTCTAATGTACGTTTCCAGGCAAGTTTAGCAGCAGCTTCATTATACCTGGCGCCTGATGTATCATTATGAAAGGCATGTTGTGCGCCTTCGTATACGTAGAGTTCGTAAGTGATATTGTTTTTCTTCAATGCTTCTTCATAAGCAGGTATCCCGGCATTCACACCTTCATCAAGCCCGCCATAATGAAGTTGCACAGCGCTTTTTATTTTTGAAACATCTTCCGCTTTTGGCTGGCGGCCATAAAAAGCAACCGCGGCTTTTAAAGAAGGAACATTTACCGCAAGATTATTGCTCATAGCGCCGCCCCAGCAAAAACCCACGCATCCTGCTTTTCCATTATAATCTTTGCGTGATGGTAAATAATCAAAGACGTTGATAAAATTTTTCAGGCTGTCTTCCGCTTTTAGTTGTTGAAATTTCGCCCTTGCCTCATCTTCGTTGGCGGGAGTTCCGCCCAATGGCGCAAGTGCATTTGGTGCAATCGCCAGGTAGCCGGCCGATGCTGCTCTCCTTGTCACGTCTTCAATATGTGCATTCAATCCGCGGTTTTCATGAATGACAATCACTGCGGCATATTTCTTTTCTTCTTTGGGCCTTGCCACATATGCTTTCATCTCAGCAGGCACACCGGGATAAGTAATGTATTCTGTAAATAAATCATCAGCCTTTGTTACTGTTGCTTTCGCATAATTATTTTCAAGTAAAGGCAGTAAAGCCATTGCAGCCGCGGTACTACCAGCCAGCATCGCAAGCCGTTTTAAAAATTCCTGGCGGTTGAGTGGTTTGTGGGTGTACTCGTCGTAAAGGTTGATGATGCGCTGGTCCATATAGCAAATGGTTTTTGTGGAAGACTAAAGTTAAGACAGTTGTGTTAAAAAAATTGGCTAAAAGTTTTCATAACACATTACGATTTACCAATTTCATGCAACTGTAAGGCATGATAATAGCTCCAATTATTGTGAAAAGTCACTTGCTATTGAAAACAAAAACTTTTTCAAAATGAAACGAATCTTAACAATAACCACAATGGCATTTTCTTTAATGCTGTTGACTTCTTTAAAAAACTCGACGGCTGCACAACCCGGTGTTGATGGCGATATTTCTTACCAGACATTTTACGACGAGCTCGATCCTTACGGGCAATGGATGGACTATCCTGAATACGGTTACGTATGGATACCGGATGCAGGCCCTGATTTCCGTCCTTACAGTACCAACGGTCATTGGGTTTGGTCGGATGACTATGAGTGGATGTGGGTATCCGATTATGATTGGGGATGGGCTCCGTTTCACTACGGTCGCTGGCAGCAGGATAATTATTACGGCTGGATGTGGGTACCCGGTTATGAATGGTCACCTGCATGGGTAGCCTGGAGAGACGGTGGTGATTATTATGGATGGGCGCCATTGAGGCCCGGTATAAATATCAGCGTTGGGTTTTCTATAGGCAGCTATAATCCGCCAGTTGATTACTGGTGCTTTACGCCAAGGCGCTACATCACTTCTTCCCGACTTTATGATTATTGCATGCCACGCAGCAATAACATCACGATCATTAACAGTACGACGATCATTAATAATTATAATTACAATCGCAACGTATTCAGAACAGGCCCTGGAAGGCGTGATGCGGAAAGATATGCAGGACGTATTAATTCTGTTCGCTTTCGTGAATCTTCCACCCCCGGCAGAACAAGGTTCAGGAATAATGAATTGTCTGTTTATCGTCCGAATGTAAGAAGGGATAATAACAATTTCACTCCGCGTCGTACACAACGCTTTGATGCAAACAGGGAAAATAACGGAAATGCTATTCGCAGGAATGATAACAACCTGCCACAGCGTAACGATAGGAATAATAACAATGGTTTTGACAGGAGAAATATTAATGTAAGGGAACGTATTAATAATAACGGAACGGACCGCAGGAATGATGGTATTGCAAGGAATGAAAATAATAATCCTGCCCAACCCGGTAACGGTAACCAGGAAAGAAGAAACAGGCGGTTTGAAACGCAGGGAAACAATAACAACACAGAACGCCGGCCAACGTTTGACAGAAATAATAATCCGCAAAACAATGGTCAGCAAACAATGCCTTCCGACAGGAGAAATAATCGCCAGCCGGACCAAAATACGAACAGGAGAGTGGAAAGGCCCAATACATTTGAGCGGAACAATAATTCACAAGCAGAACGGCGTGATATGAATAGCAATAGGAATTTTGACAGGAATAATAATGTAAGACAACAACGGCAGCCAACTCCCCAGGTAGAACGCAGGCAAGAACAACCACGGCAGGAACAACCCCGCCAGTTTGAGCGCCGTGATAACGGTAACAATAATGCCGGTGGCGGTGGTGGTGGCAACCAACGAAGTGATAATGGCAGGAGAAGAAGATAAGTTCATTTCTTTATATAAAATAAGAAGGCCCTTTGGGGCCTTTTTGTTTTAGTAGAATCGTAGTTGTACTATATTTACTATTATATATTTTTCCACAACATAGAAACAAGCGAATTGTTTTTCGATACATTTGTTAAGCTTCTTTGCTGATCCGCCCTGTTTAACCTGCTCATTCAATCTCTTCCTTTTGAAAAATCTCCTGATTCAACCACAACTGTGCTGTCATGAGGAAAGGGTCCATTATTATATATTTCTTCATTTGTCACTTGTCGCTTTACGGCCAGGTCATCACTGCGGCTGATATTTTTACACTTACCTCGCTGCCAGAAAAGAAAATCAGTAGTTATGTATCGAAGAAAGGGTTTGTTCAAACTTTCAGGAATATTGACGGGGAAAAAATAACACAGGAATATTTTTACCGTGTTAGTCAAAAACAACCTGTTGATTCTTCGGTAAGATATTTATCCCGCTGCGCTACTAAAGAGTCCATCGGTATTTCTTACCAAACTTCTTCTATTGCTGAATACACAGCTATACTGAATGAATTAAACCAGGAAGGATTTGAAAAAATAATTGAAAAGGATAGCGCTGCCTTATTCTTCCAGAAAAATAACATCACGATAAAAGTGAATGATGAATTGCAGGATGAATTAAAAATTTATAGGTTTTTAGTAGACCGGAAGGAAATGCCGGCTACTATAAAATACGCTGATGACCTGTTGTCTTTTAATTCGCATGAAAACCTTTCCTACGTTTTTGGTGAAGAAAATGTAAAAAAGGATGTGTACTTTTTTTCGGAGAATGAAACAACGCATTGTTCTGTTCTTTTTCCCAATACAAGCCGGCAGGTAATTTTTATGTGGGATGACCAGGTGAATAATCGTCAACTTGCTTTTATATTGATAGGAGGAAGCCTTCGTTCTGAAAGTTCAATGGATTTTAATAAAACGATTTCCATGAATGCATGGCAATGCCGCAATGGCCTGCACCCGGGCATGAAGCTAAAAGAAGTGATACAAATGAATGAAAGCGATTTTGATTTTTTTGGCCAGGAATCTGAGTTTGCCATGATGGCTGTTCCTGAAAAAAAAGGAATAATAGATTTCAAGAAAACAGGTATTGTTCTTTCCTGCCTTAATTGCACAAATACACCGGCTATCTCTTCTGCAAAAGTAAGCGCTGAAAGTGCAGCCGGCAGTAACCTTAGCATCTATGTGCTTTCAATTGTATTAGTTCCGTAAGGATACTTTATTTTTTCCTCATCTTACTGATAACAACCAACACGATTACTATTACCAGGCCTACAAGGAAAAATGCCCACCACATACCGGCTTTAAAAACTGTTTCTATAGCACCGCAACTACTTAATGAAACCAAGCTCATCAATAACATAGCCGCATAAAAAAAACTCTTTTTCATATGATTTATTTTTTAATCTCTAAATTCCTGGCTGATCATTAATCCATAAAATCCTCCGTCTAAAATACCGATGCCTAATCGCCCAAATGCAGGGTTAAGGATATTTGCCCTGTGCCCTGGTGAATTCATCAGGTTCATATGAGCAATCTCCACTGTTTGGGCTAATGCAAGGTTTTCCCCGGCTGCACTGAAAATAATATTTGCATCTCTCATCCTGTCAAAAGGATTTTTGCCATCTGGATTATCATGTGCAAAATATCCTCTCAGGAACATATCTCTCGAATGTGTTCTTGCCACAAAAGCCATTTGCGGGTCGGCTTCCAATGGCTTTAACCCATGTTTTATTCTTTCTTCGTTTACCATCTTTAGCATTTCTATTTCTAAAAAAGGACGAACAACAGGTTTATCATATTTAAAAGAAAGCGAAACTTTTTCATGGGATTCCGGACTAACTGTAAGGCTGTTCATTGTTTGCCTCACAGCTTTATCGAATACGGGAGCCAGTTTGCGATTGGCCCATTCTGATTTCATCGCCAGTTCACCTGCAAAACGACTGTTGCGTGTTTCCGTAGTGATGCCATCTTTTAAGGGTAAGGAGAGTAATATCGCTGAAACAATAATACAGGCAATCAATCCATTAATAGCGCCGGGAATAATGCCTAAAAATTTATTGAATGTATTTTGATTGGTTCTTTCGGGGATAGAACGAACAATATATTTTTTAACAAGGCCAAGTAATATTCTTGCAACAAGCGCAGTGAGTAAAAAAGCAACAGGTAGCAGCCATACACTCTCATTAAAAATTTTCTCAAGTCCTTTCGCTGTGAAAGGATAAAAAAGATAACCTAACACAAGGCTGCCGATCCATATAAGAAGGTCCAGGCTGCAAAGAATAAAACCGCGTTTCCATCCGCTCATTATTGCCAGCAATACTATTATTGCGAGGCCCAGATCAATCCAATTCATTGGTGGTATTATTGGTAGTATTACAGGACTAGCCGCCTTCTTATTTTTTTAATTGATGAATTTCTTTCCTGCTGCGTAATGATTATAATACTCGATTATTTTATCTTCATCTG
The DNA here is from genome assembly GCA_037200685.1 of Chitinophagaceae bacterium. GTDB lineage: Bacteria > Bacteroidota > Bacteroidia > Chitinophagales > Chitinophagaceae > JAJKIP01. Next base: position 558,386 of record JBBCIG010000016.1, on the reverse strand, counting down.
TATCCAATAAATCTTCTACTTTAATATCGTTAGGCATTGTAAGTATTCGTTTTTGCGATAATGCAGTAAAATGTCCTTTACCGTGCATCATTTTTATACCAGGCATACTAGCCGTGTTTTCTTTAGTTTTTCTCATAGTCGTTTTCATACATGAAATATTTGGAGTTAAAAAATGTACATAAAACCCTTAAAAAACCATGCCTGTGTAAGAATGCGGGGGTTTTTATTTTTTCACTTCTTTCTCAGGCTCTATATTCTGATAATGGTAGGCCGAAGGATAATTATTTCACTCAAAATGTAGAAACTTCTCCCCTTACTATTTAAGGGTTAATAATTACCAGTACAAAATTTACATGCCCGGGAATTTAATGCCTGCATTTTTGATGTCATTAACGAGCTTTTCATTTAGCGCCAGCATTCTGTCATAATAACCATGGGCGCTGATCCATGCATTTACAGTGATAGTATATTTGTCCGCTTCCAGTTTTGATACACCTACACGGACGACAGGCTCAGGTAAAATATGCTCAGCTGATTGCAAGGAGTCTGCAATCACTTTTTTTATTTGTACAATGTCAGCCCCGTATCCGAATTTGAGCTCAACATCAAGCCTTCTTTTTCCTTCGCGGCTAAGATTGATCACTACGTTATTAGAAAGTTGCCCGTTTGGAATAATGATCGTTTTATTATCGAAGGTGAGCACAGTAGTAAAGAACAACTGGATAGCGGTCACAGTACCTTCCTGCCCCTGTATATTAATATTATCCCCTACGAGATAAGGTTTTAAGAGAAGGATTAATATACCACTGACAAAATTTTGAAGTGTACCCGAAAGGGCTAAGCCGAGGGCGACTGTAAGACCGGCGACTATCGCTGTGAAAAAAGTTAACTGGACACCTGCCACCTGGAACGCAAAAAAGATCAGTAGTACTTGTAAAGCAATGGCGATAAGATTTTGAAAAAAATACCGGAGCGATGGATTGAAATTGCGGGATAACCTTTTTTTCAGGAAACGGTTGAATACACGGATCAGCCAGAAGCCAATAAATAAAAATGCAATAGCTAATAAAATCCTTGGGCCATAGCTGATCAACCAATTATAAGCCTTGTCATAAAATTTATCCCAATCCCATTTCATAATAATAATTTCTTTCTTTATTATTATGAAAAATTGTGCCGGAATGGACAGCTTATAATGAGATTTATGCTTCTGCTTCCATATAACTTTCCATAGGCTCACATGTGCAGATCAGGTTCCTGTCACCATGTGTATTATTTACCCTTGCTACTGAAGGCCAGAATTTATTGAGTGTAACATAATATAAAGGGAATGCCGCAGATTGCCTTGAATAAGTATGTTTCCATTCATCTGCTGTTATTACAAATTGTGTGTGCGGCGCATTTTTTAAAGGATTATCTTTTTTATCCTGCTTTCCTTCTTCAATCGCCTTTATTTCTTCCCTGATACTTAACAGCGCATCACAAAAACGATCCAGTTCAGCCTTGTCTTCACTCTCTGTTGGCTCAATCATAATGGTTCCCGGCACGGGAAAGCTCATAGTTGGTGCGTGGAAACCATAATCTATCAATCGCTTGGCGACATCTTCCGCTTCTATTTCCGCTGATTTTTTAAATGGCCTCAGGTCAACGATAAATTCATGGGCGCATTGTCCGTTATGATTGGTATAAAGAATATCATATTGACCTTCTAACCGTGCCCTCATGTAATTGGCATTAAGTATCGCATATTCAGTAGAAGCTTTCACGCCTTCGTTACCCAGCATTCTTATATAACCATAACTGATCAACAAGATCGAAGCGCTTCCGTATGGCGCCGCACTCACCGCATTAGCTCCCTCTTGTTCCTTGTGCCCTGTGCCTTGTACCTTAATATCTACGTGACCAGGTAAATAAGGCTTCAAATGTTTCTTCACGCAAATAGGCCCCATGCCCGGGCCACCACCGCCGTGTGGTATTGCAAATGTTTTATGCAGGTTCAAATGACACACATCGGCGCCGATTAAACCCGGGGCGGTTAATCCCACCTGTGCATTCATATTAGCGCCATCCATATACACTTGCCCGCCATGCTCATGAATGATAGCAGTAATATCTTTTACCGTTTCTTCATATACACCATAGGTACTTGGGTAAGTAATCATAATGCCCGCAAGCTCTTTGCTGTATTGCGCAGCTTTCGCTTTCAGGTCTTCTACATCTATATAGCCATTTTCCAATGCCTTTACTACTACTACTTTCATTCCCGCCATCACAGCTGATGCGGGGTTTGTTCCATGTGCGGAGATCGGGATCAGCATCACTTTGCGGTGATGGTCACCATTGGCATCATGAAATGCTTTGATCGTTAATAAACCCGCATATTCACCCTGCGCACCGCTGTTGGGTTGTAAGCTGCAGGCATCAAATGCGGTAATCTCGCATAAATAATTACTTAATTCTTTAATGATGTATTGATAACCTTCTGTTTGATTGACCGGTGCGAATGGATGAATATTCGCCCATTGACGCCAGCTTAATGGGATCATTTCAGAAGCGGCATTCAGTTTCATGGTACAACTGCCCAGCGAAATCATCGAAGTGTTCAGTGAAAGATCTTTATTCTCGAGGAATTTTATATAACGCATCATCTGGCTTTCACTACGGTGTGTATTAAAAACCGGGTGTGTTAAAAAACCAGATGTTCTTACTAATGAAGAAGGTAAATGGTCCAGCGTCGCATCTTCAGTAATATCAAATGCTACGGGATCTTTTTCATTTTCAAAACAATTGATCAGGTCATACAAATCAGAAGGAAGCACGGTTTCATCCAAAGAAATCCCGATATGCTGTTCATCAATATAACGAAGATTGATTTGCTGTTGTTCCGCTTTTGTTTTGATCGCTGCTGACTTATTTGTTTTTATAACAATCGTATCGAAGAAATTTTGTGATACCAGTTCAAAACCTCTTTCTTCAATCGCTTCAGCAGCGGTTTGTGTCAATAATGCCGTTCTTTTCGCAATTGTTTTTAATCCCTGGTGACCGTGCCATACCGCATACATAGCGGCCATGTTCGCCAACAGTGCCTGGGCCGTACAAATATTGGAAGTCGCTTTTTCTCTTTTGATATGCTGCTCCCTTGTTTGCAATGCCATACGCAATGCACGGTTACCCTGCGCATCAATACTTACCCCGATGATACGACCGGGAATGCTGCGTTTGAAATCATCTTTTGCAGCAAAAAATGCAGCATGCGGGCCGCCGTAACCGAGTGGTACACCAAAACGTTGTGCTGAACCGATAGCGCAATCAGCGCCCAACTCTCCCGGAGGTGTTAATAATGTCAGCGCTAATAAATCGGTCGCCATTACAACAAATGCACCGGCTTCGTGAACATTATTAATGAATTCACGGATAATCAATCACAGCCCCTTTATCATTCGGGTATTGCACGATGGCCCCGAAATAAGAATTGTCGATCGCAGCGGTTTTATAATCACCGTACACAATTTCAATACCTACCGGTACGGCCCTCGTTACGAGAACATCTTTTGTTTGAGGAAATAATTCATTGTCTACAAAAAATTTAGGACGAACAATATGTTCATGGTCCCTGTTCAGTGCATTAAAGAACATCGTCATCGCTTCCGCAGCAGCAGTCGCTTCATCCAATAATGATGCATTGGCGATAGGCAACGCCGTAAGATCGGAAACCATTGTTTGAAAATTCAATAAACTTTCCAAACGTCCCTGCGCTATTTCCGCCTGGTACGGTGTGTATTGCGTATACCATCCCGGGTTTTCAAAAACATTTCTCAGGATAACAGAAGGAACAATCGTCTCATAATATCCCTGCCCGATATAATTTTTGAAAACTTTATTTCTTAAAGAAATTTCTTTGATGTGCTGCAGGTATTCATGTTCGCTCATGGACGGCGGAATATTCAGCGTGTGGTTCATTCGTATGCCGGCAGGCACGGTTTGCCCGATCAGTTCCTGTAATGTTGCAGCGCCGATGGTTTTCAACATCTGCTTGCTGTCGTGTTCATTAGGGCCGATATGTCTTGGGATAAACTCGTGAGATTGTTGTTCAAAAAGACTCATGTAATAAAATCATTTAGAGAATGTGAGGGTAATTGCGCTGCAAATTTACGGGCTTAGAAGCAGAAAAAAGTTAAGCGGCAGGCATCGTGGATAAGCAGTTAAAACTCCCTCCTTTAAAGGGAAAGGCAGATTTATTAAGCCAGGATTATATTCCTTCTTTTTCCTTTTTTCGCAGTTGTTCACTGGTCATCCGGCTGCCATCATGGCTCCAGCCGGGCGGGCCGAACAGGTACCCCCATTTTTGTTTCCAGCCAAGGTCTTTGCGGCGCAGGTCTTTACCAATATTATCCCATTCATGAAAAACAATATTTACCGGGGTTTGTTTTTCAAGCGGCGTGGTTAATCCGTATTTTATCGCTTCGTATTCTTCCGCCGGCAATTCCGGTTGAAACGTTCCAAAAAGTTTATCCCAGATAATCAGGAACATACCCATATTCTTATCTAAATATTTAATATTAGAACCATGGTGCACCCGGTGATGTGACGGCGTGACCAATATATATTCTATCCAGCCGAGCTTTTTTATTTTTTCCGTATGCACCAGTATGCCCCAGATTTGCGTAGCCGCATAAATAAAAGCGATATCAATAGGCTGAAACCCACACAAAGCAATCGGGATAAAATAAACAAAACGATATAAAGGTTCCATTACGGATGAACGAAAGCCAACCGTTAGATTAAACTTGGGCGATGAATGATGTGTAACATGCGTGGCCCAGAACAGCCTGCAAAAATGATCCACCCGGTGCAGCCAGTAGTACATAAAATCTTCAAACACCAGTAAGACGGGCCAGTACAACCACGGATTTTGAATCGATGGCAGCAGGCGATGGTCATAAAAGAAAGAAAGAATAACACCGATATAAATAATGCGGAACAATAAATCGAGCCCGCCGTTCAGCAGCATCAGGTAAACATTCTGAAGTGTATCCTTCCAGGTATAAGTTTCTTGCTTGCGCAGGTGACTAAGCAATAGCTCCAGCCCGATCACGATAAGATAAAGGGGTGTAGAAATAAAAATAAGAAGTTGTTCTCTCGCTGTTCCCATACAATGTGGCAAAAATACCGATTGCCGCCAAATCATTGGTATTTTGCGGTTGCAATGGCAAAAGATATCCTGCATAACTGGGAAAAAAAATCGGGGGAGAGACAGAAGCTCTATAAACAATACCTGCAAAAGGCGGATAAGAACACAGTACTAAAACAATTGCCCGACCTGCATGAAGAAGCGTTTGAAAAAATTGATTGCCTGCAATGCGCCAACTGCTGCAAAAATTTTTCGCCACGGTTCAAAACCCCGGACGTTAAAACGCATCAGCAAATACCTGAAACTGCGGGAAAGTGAATTTATTGATAAGTACCTGAAGGTGGATGACGAAGGTGATTTTGTCGCCAAAACCTTGCCTTGTCCTTTTCTCGGTGCTGATAATTATTGCAGCATCTATGACCAGCGGCCTTCCGATTGCCGCCGCTTTCCTTACACGGATGAAGATGTATTTATAAAAAGACCGCAGCTCACTCAAAAGAATACTACATTTTGCCCGATCACTTATTTCGTGATTGAAAAATTAATTGAAGCGGAGAAAAGTAAATAATTTTTTGGCCGGGCTTTAGTACTACTATCAGCTTCGTTGCGTCGCACTCTTCAACGTTCTGTTCGCTGATCAACAAAAGGCTTCACGCAAAGACGCAAAGTTACCGCAGCGACGCAAACAGTGTCTTAACGTTGCGGACTTTGCTCCTTTGCGTTCTTTGCGTGAAATAAACTGCAAACGCATACACTTCCCTATTGCTAAATAGAATTACCGGACGTACAAGTGTGCGACGCAACAGGCGATGCTAGTAGTAATGCAGCTGGGCTAATATTCAAACTTCCTCAATTTTGCGCCATCAGCCAGGTGACGACTACAACAATTAACGTCATGACGCCGCGAAAACTACCGAAGGCACGGTGCCTAACAGCCGGGCGGTTACGCCACTTTCAAACATGCCCAATTCATTGGATGAATTGATGAACATGGAATTGACGGCTGAGACCCGTCCACGCATATTATCGGGTGTTGTTAATTGAAGAATGGTGCCCCTTACTAAAACGCTGATGCCATCCATCATACCTGCGAGTAATAATGCGGCGAATGATATCCAGTAAACATCGGAAAGTCCAAAGATGATGATGAACAAACCGAAGAGGCCGACGGCGAATAATAATTTATAACCCTGCTTTTGTTTGAATGGAAAAAATGTAAGTGTTGCAATGGTGATGACAGAACCAATATCAATTGCCGCATTGAGCCAACCGAAACCGATGGGGCCGACTTTTAATATGGTGGTGGAAAATGCGGGTATCAGCGCCTGCGCCCCGCCAAATAATACAGCGAAAAGATCAAGAGAAATGGCGCCCAGCAATACTTTGTTTTTAAAAACATAACGAACACCTTCCGTTACGCTTGCCCATGTACCGTTTGCTGATACGGTTACTACGACTGGTTTCTTTTTTACTTTGGACAAAAGAAAGGTGGCGATGATCACATAACCTAATATGATATAGAGAGTGACATTTACACCAAACCATGCAATGAAAAACCCGGCGCTGGCATGGCCAATGATAGAAGCGATCAACCAGCTCGATGAGCTTATATTAGCAGCGAGATGAAGTATGTTGCGTGGCACCAGTTGAGCGATGATCGCATGTGTTGTTGGTCCCGTGAAAGCCCTGATCAAACCGGTTAAAAAGATGATGAAATAAAATAAATATTCCAGCATCCGGGTGCTTAAACTTCTTTCTATTTGCGCTGAAGTGATGAGGACTAAGCCGGCTACACAAAAACAATAACAGATCACACCTCTTAACAGTAACGTTCGCTTATCTGATTTATCTATTACATGACCGGCATAAAGCGCCAGTGAAAAAACGGGAATGAATTCCGCTAAACCCACCATACCGATGGCAAAGGAGCTATGCGTCAACTGGAATAATTTGAACCCTACCACGGTGGCTACCATCCTCAATGCCATAATATAAATAACACGAAAAGAAATGTATTGCCTGAATTCTTTTTCTTTCAGTGGTGACAGGGATTGCAGTCTTGCGGTTGCACCGGGCATATTTAGTTTATTGTTTGTGGTTGTAGGTGTATAGTTGTCCCGGTATTAGTTATTGAAATATTATTTCATGTTAAAAGTAAATTATAAACGAAAAGTCACAAACTTTATCATGGCAGGCTTATATAATGTTGCCCTTCTTCATAATTATGATCCAATGCTTCCAGAATAGTTTGCAGGTGCTTTTCATTTCCAAGGAAATCCGCATTTGTCGTGTCTACAAATAACGTGGTGATATTATGCTGCTTAATATAATTCGTATAAGTTTCCTGCAAGTTAAACAGGTATTCATCCGGTATTTTTTGTTCGTAAGAACGATTACGCTTTTTAATATTGGCCTGTAGCTTGTTTACAGGCGCATGTAAATAAATGAGCAGGTCCGGTTGTATCAGTTGCTGGTGAATAATATCAAATAAACGCTGGTACAAACGGAACTCGTCTTCCGGCAATGTTACTTTAGCGAACAATAAACATTTTGTAAAAAGATAATCGGAGATAGTGAGGTTCTGGAACATGTCTTTTTGCTGCAACAGTTCTTTTTGTTGCTTGTACCGCTCCGCCATAAAGAAAAGTTCCAGCGGGGAAAGCATACAGCTTTGGGTTTTCATAAAATTTTGGGAGAAAAGGATTATCGGCGAATTCTTCCAGTATCAGGCGGGCATTATAATGTTTGGAAAGTAAATGGGCCAATGTGGTTTTTCCTGCGCCGATATTGCCTTCTATTGGATAAAGTGATAATTCATAGTTCAGACCGATGTTCAAATCATCCTTGAAAGCTGCAAAATAAACGAATTGGTTCTTTGAAGCGGGCGGCAGGAATTCTTTGTGGATAAATCGAAATCTCAGTCCTTTTGTCTTTTTACTTCTAATGTGTCCGGGCATAGTTTCAATAACTCAAGGATGGATTTTTTAAAGGCAGGGTGGATAATGTTTGAAGCAATTTCTGCCAGTGGGGTTAATGCAAAGCGGCGGTTTTGTAATTCAGGATGGGGAACCTTTAAATCATTTTCATTTATTATATCATTATTGAACAACAGTATATCAATGTCAATGACCCGTGGGCCATTCTTCTCTTTTCTCACCCTGCCTATCTTCTTTTCTATTTTCAGTAATTGCTTTAAAAGTTGCTGTGTTGCTAATGCTGTTTCTATTTCCAGTGCCTGGTTAAGAAAGGAAGGCTGATCTTCTTTGCCCCATGCTGCTGTTTCGTATAAGGAAGATGCTTTGATGATTTTTTCCGCAATGTTGATTGATCTGCTCCCGGGCATGGCGTAGGTTTTCTTCCCTGTTGCCCATATTCCCGCCAGTTAATAAATAAGCTTTGTTCATAAATGCAAAGAAACGCAGATTATGCAAAGTGCCGGCGCCTTTACAGACTTTCCGGTCTTTCGGACTTATTTGGATACATTTGCCAACAACATTTTTTCATGGGAGAACCATACAGTCAGTCAAAAGCTCTTTGGGCGATAACAAAGGCAAGTTTCCGGGCTATTTTTGCACAACCTACAGCGATTGTATTCAGCTTATTATTCCCGATTATATTCATTCTCATTTTTGGGGCGTTTGGAAATGGCGGGGGTTCCACTTACAGGATAGCGTTTGATAACAATACCGATACCACGAACACTTTTTTTACGTACCTGAAAAGTAACCAGGCGATCCGCATTGTCAATTATCCCGATACAGCTACTCTTAATAATGAACTCGAAAAGGGAAGGCTTACTGCTGTATTGACTATTAAACAAATAAAAGATTCTTCGGATCAGGCACATATTTCTGTAGGGATCAGGTCTACTTCCGCAAGCGGTAATACGTTTGGCCCATTCATGCAAATGCTTGATTACAGCAAAATGAAGTATGAGTTAAAGCAAATACAAAACAGGCAGGAATTAGTTCATATAGAACAACCTTCTATTTCAGAAGGGAAACAATACCGTCAAATAGATTTTATTCTTCCGGGCCAGTTAGGTTTCTCCATTCTTTTTTCTACGTTGTTTGGTATTGCGTTTACATTTTTCGTGTTGCGTGAGCAATTGGTATTAAAAAGATTTTATGCATCACCGGTGAAACGAATTCATATTTTGCTGGGCATCGGCATGAGCCGTTTGTTCTTCCAGTTAACAAACGTATTGGTGCTTATTCTTTTTGGTCATTTCTTTTTAAATTTTACACTGCAGCACGGCGCTGTGACCGTATTGGAAATGCTGTTCCTTACCATTATTATGCTCTTTCTATTAATGGGTGTGGGATTAATATTCAGCAGTATTGCGAAAACGGATGCATCCATCCCGTTATTAATAAATTTATTTGGCTTCCCGCAAATGTTATTGTCTGGTACTTTCTTTTCCATCAATGTATTTCCTCCGTGGCTGCAGAGTATTTGCCGGATTTTGCCGTTAACGCAATTCAATGATGGTATCCGCAAAATCTCTTTTGAAGGCCTTCATATTTTTGATACATGGAAGGAGATCGGCATCATGATGATCTGGATGGTGGTGATTTATGCGATACTCGCAAAGGTTATTAAATGGGGATGATGACCGCCGCGGTTTTACAATTCAAATAAGAAGTGATGAAGTATGTCAGGTTATTGATAATAAGTTTTATCGTATTATTCCTGCTGGTGACGGCCATCTCTCTTTTCTTTCCTTCGCATGTGCATATATCAAGGGCCGTGCAGGTGCAGGCGAATAAGGACAGTATTTTAGATCTGATCAATAATGCGGCTAACTGGAAGCAATGGTTTCCCGGAGCTGATTCCGCTGAAGTGGTTTTGGAAGATGGAAAAATAAAAGGCATTCAAACAGCGAACAGCGCTTTGGTGATCACAAATGTGAGTGATAGCAGCGTATTAGCGGAGAACAGGGGACCGGCTTCAAAAAAAGGTGGCATGGGCTGGAATGTAATTGCTGCAGACAATGGTAGCGTAACTGTGCAGTGGTTCGCCGATTTTTATCTCAAATGGTATCCATGGGAAAAGTTTACAAGTTTGCTCTTAGATAAATCTTATGGGCCGCGGATGGAACGGGGCCTGGCGAATTTGAAAACGCTGGTGGAAAACTAAATTGCAGTTTATCTCTCCGCATTCGCCAGCTTCTGCCTAATTTCAACGTCCTAATCACAAAAACTATATAATATGAAACGTTTCTTGTTAATGATTGCCGTTGTTGCAACTGTAACAGCATTTGGCCAGGGAGGCAACCGCCCAAGTCCGGCTGCTACAGCTACTGGTAAAGTAAAAGACGCTACTATTACAATTACTTACAGCAGCCCTGCGGTAAAAGAAAGAAAAATATGGGGCGGACTGGTGCCTTATGATAAAGTATGGAGGGCAGGCGCTAACCAGGCGACTATATTTGAAACAGATAAAGACATTAAAGTAGAAGGTAAGACATTGGCTGCCGGAAAATATAGCTTGTATGCTTTACCGGGAGAAAAAGAATGGACGATTATTTTTAATTCAGCCACAGGCCAATGGGGCATCAACCGTGATGGCAGTACCACAGAAGATCCTGCAAAAGATGTGTTGCGTGTAAATGTAACTCCTGAAAAAGCAGCCAGCTTTACAGAGAGCTTAACTTATACAGTGGATAGTAAAGGTGTTGCCCTTATATGGGAGAATTTGAAAGTGCCGGTGAAAGTGCAGTAAGGGTTAATAGTTTATAGTTCATGGTTGATAGTTTGGGTACTTGTTGAATAATGGACATGATTTTCGATATACATCAGGATACTATAAGTGCCGGTACTTTCCCGACAAACATCGGGATCTTCGACAACAATGCCCAATAGAATTCATGCAGTTGAAGAGTGCGACCATTCGACTTCGCTCATGGTAATCCCGATAGCTATCGGGAGCGACGCAATTGCTGAGTAAAGAACAGAAAGATGAACGGAGCGTCGCAACAGGCGATGCCATGATACTTCGACTTCGCTCAGTACTGAAGTTGGGTAAATAAAATTCTTTAAATAATTGGATTAGTTTGGCCGTTCCATTCCGGAACGGCCTTTTTATTGGTGCAACGATTGGTATTTTTTTATTGTCAGACGGTAGTAGAACCAAATGGATTATCACAAACTGGTTAAAGATTGCCTGCGGGGAAAGTTGCAGGCGCAGCGGGAGTTATACGAGCATTTTGCTGAGCCAATGCTGGGTATTTGCTATCGCTATACCCGGTCTATGCGTGATGCGGAGGATGTATTGCAGGAAGGGTTTATGAAGGTTTTTACTCATTTACACCAATATAAATTCGAAGGGGAGCTGGGCGGTTGGGTACGCCGCATCATGGTAACGACGGCGTTGAATTTTTTGAAACGCCATCGCCGCTACCAGGAAGAGATGTTCTTTACGGAAGAATACCTGCATCCTGTGACCAACGATGACCCCGCGATAAAAATGCAGGCGAAAGAAATCGCCGACCTGATCCGCCAGTTACCGCAGGGTTACCAGGTGATCTTTAACCTGCATGCGGTGGAAGGATATTCTCATGTAGAAATTGGACAGATGCTGGGCATCAATGATGGTACGTCACGTTCGCAATATGCCAGGGCGAGAAATTTATTGATCACGTGGATAGAAAAAAATTCTTCAGACAATAAACGGGAAAAGTATGCGGGAAAATGAATTTGAGAAAAATGTACAGCACAAGATGGACGAGCTGAAATTGCGCCCTTCTGATGATGTATGGCTGCGGGTGGAGCAGGAGTTGAAAAAGAAAAAGAGAAGAAGAGGTATCTTTTTTCTTTCGTTGCTGGCGGCCTTGGTTTACTTGGCTGGTTGGGGTATTCTTTATTTACAAATCAATCAAATGCTCCAATAGCTAAACAAGAGAGCCTGCCTGCGAATAAAATAGTTTCATCATCCGCTGACAATAATAATAGTACAGTGTCAACTGGTGTCAATACACCTCCTGCTGCTACTACTAATGAACAATTGCAATCAGAAAAAGATAATACACCGATAAAACCAAATGAAACAGTAATAAAACAAAAAGATGAGAAAGAATTGATTGTAAAAGATAAGGCTCTTGTTCCTGTTTTACCGGAAAAGAAACAAAAGACAACTACTGAAAAAATTTCGACACAAAAAATAACAGAAGAAAATATAAATAGCAGAACAAAGAAAGATAAATCCGAAACTATAACTGCAACATCCGGTAATAATAATGTAATAGAACGGATGAACCCGCCTGTACAAAAAGATAAAGTTCAAAAGAATATAAAAGATACTGTTGGAAAAAACGAGACGGTAAAGAGTATTGACCAAAAAGATATAGCGGCGAATAAAGAAGAGAAAGAAAATATCCCGCCGGTTGCTAAAGAAGATACAACAGCAAAGGCAGATAGTGCGGCGATAGCGATTGCACCGGCTACTGAAGAAGAACAAGCTGTAAATGAGCAGAAGAAAAAATCACCAAAGAAAATAAAATGGGGGCATTGAAATTTCCGGTGGGGTTTCTTCCCACCGGGATAATGCTTTTTTGTTTAGCCAGGAAAAATCGGCCACTCCCAGGTTGAATAATTCGCCTGGCAATGGTGCAGGTACAGGAGGAACTGTTTTCCCGGTAGCTTCAACACAAGTAGGATCAGGAGCAGCATTTAAGCTGGGGATAATTGCAGAAATGAAACTATCAAAAAGAAGCAGTCTCTTTTCCGGCTTACGTTATTCTTTCATGAGTGAAAAAATAAAAGTAGGAAACTATATTGCTACTGCATTCCTTTCTCAATATTCATCGTCCCCCGTAAACAATGCCTATGTAGGCGCACCAAGAAAAGCCTATCATAATAAATATCATTTTATCGAAATACCGCTGATGTACCAGTTGCAATTGAATAAAGGAACAAAGACATCACTCTTGTGGAATGCGGGTATATCCGCAGGTTATCTTTTTTCCAATAATGGCCTCGTGTACGATTCGTTGTCCGGAGGCATCTATTACAAGGATAAAAAGGCATTTAATAAAATTCATTTCAATAGCGGTACCGGGTTTTCCGCCCGTTTTGGAGAGAAGAAAAAAATACAATGGGCTGTCGGGCCTGATTTTTCGATGGACATGACAAGATTATTTAAACAGGAGATCTATTCCGGAAAGAGATATTTGTTATATGGTGGAATCACAGGCCGGGTATTTCTTCCTTCTAAAAAGAAATAGTGCAACGGTTCCTTTGCCAGCATTGTCAGTATCACAAAACTGACTGGTATGAAAAATTTCTCCTTTAAAACGCTTGCTGCTGTGATCATTGTTTTGCCTGTAATCTTTTCCGCATGTGTAAAAGATACTTGCAAGGGGTTTCGTACATACACTTATTACGAGCCCGTTTATAAAACAAAAGATGAAGTAAGGGCGAACATTAAAAGCAATGGCCCCCGCCCGATAGAAAATACCGGTAAGCTCAATATTCTTGGTGATTATATTTTTTTGAATGAAGTGGACAAAGGCATTCATATTATCAACAACAGCGATCCTTCCAATCCTAAAAATTTTGCGTTCATTGATATTCCCGGTAACCAGGATATCGCTGTAAAAGGCAATACGCTTTACGCAGACCTGTACACAGACCTTGTTGCGATAGATATCTCTAATCCTGCCAATGTAAAAGTGACTAAGATCGTAGAGAGTTTATTTCCCAACAGGTATTATGGTAACAGTATAGCTGGCAGCAGCAATACCGTTGTGATTGCGGACTGGATACGCAAGGATACCACGGTAGAGCAATCTTGCGGCGATAATGGACAAAATATTTTATGGAGCACTGGCCGGTTCTTGTCCGCCAGCGTTTCATCAGGTGGTTCATCATCAGGTTCGCCTATCGGCATTGGCGGATCCATGGCCCGCTTCACCATCATCAATAATCGTTTGTATACACTTAATAATAAAGACCTCGATGTACTAAATATCACCAATGCGACCGATCCACAACACAGCAACCGTGTAAACGTTGGTTGGAATATTGAAACGATCTACCCCTTCAAGAATAAACTCTTTATCGGCTCTCAAAACGGCATGTATATTTATAGTTTATTAAACCCGGATGCTCCCTCATTGGCAGGACAGTTCGCCCATGTAAGAAGTTGCGATCCTGTAATCGCCGATGATCAATACGCCTATGTTACTTTACGTTCAGGTAATGCTTGCCTGGGCTTTACCAATGAGCTTGATATTATTAAGCTGAATGATATCACCAACCCAAGCCTGGCAAAAGTGTACCAGTTGAAAAACCCTCATGGCTTGTCAAAAGATGACGATCTTCTTTTTATTTGTGATGGCACTGATGGGGTGAAAGTGTATAACGCCGCCAATGTAATGAGCCTGCAACAACTTAAAACTATTGGCAGCATGGATGCGTATGATGTGATCGCTTATAATAAAAAGGCGTTGGTGGTAGCGAAGAAGGGTTGTATCAATATGATTATACTGATCCTTCCAATATCAAATTGTTAAGCGCAATGGCGGTAAATAAAAAATGATGAGGCTGATTTGGATTGCCATATTACTTCTCCCGTTGACAGTGTGTTCGCAAAGTATTTGTCCCTGTCATTTCAAAAGTTTTGTATCAGTGGGTGCCATCGGCGGACAACACGAAATAAAAACAATGACCCAGCTTAGCGGGGGAGTAACGTATGACCAGGGCATGTTTTACACCGGCATTGGGGTTGGTATTGATCCGTACCGTTTTAATTCTGTTCCGCTCTTTGCGGATGTGCGTATAAATTTTGGAAAGAAGAAGAATGGATTTGTTTATGGAAACTTGGGTTATAATATTCCGTATGATAATAACAGCGAAGAAAATCCTTTTGCTTTCAAAATAACCGATCGCTTTCATGGTGGCGTGTACACAGATGCAGGCATCGGGTACCGGCTTCGTGTTAAAGGTAAAGGCCGATTATTGCTAAGTGCGGGCCACAGCTACAAACGCATCAGTAATGTACAAACCACCCGCTATATATGGTGCCCCACCTGCGACATAGAAAAATTTACTTATCGCTACAGTTTCAATAGAATAGTAGCTAAGTTGAGTTTGGAATTTGGAAAATAGGTTTAGAATTATAGGCCCAACTGCATTACTACTATCATCGCCTGTTGCGTCGCACTCTTGTACTGCATGAATTCTATTCAACATTATCGCACCACCACGATACATGCCGGCGGTACGTTCAGTTCCCACGTAGAGACGTGGCATGCCCACGTCTCTACAATCGTCGACGATTCCCAACCACGTTAAAAATGATCTGAGGGGCAATATTTTTCGAATGAAACAGCGTAATAAAAATTAAATAATTTTCGAAACAAGATGAATAAAGAAAAGGAAGATGAAGAGTGCGACGCAACAGGCGATGCCATGTAAAACCGAAGCTGGGTACAAAAAAAATCTTACAAAGAACCTACACTGATTTTATAAATTTAATATTCCGCTGCATTCCTTTCCATTTCGTCCTGTTAATAGCAGAATGTCGAAATATTTTTTTAAAGCTTTCTTCCGTCATCTCTTCCCATTCGCTTGTAGTGAGGTTCAGCACTTCCGGGATGGGTGTAAATTCTGGTTCATCATTTGGTTTGCTGAATCGGTTCCATGGACAAACGTCCTGGCAGATATCACAACCAAAAGCCCAGTTATCAAATTTATTTTTCATGCTGTCGGGCAGCAGCATATCTTTTAATTCAATCGTAAAATAAGAAATGCATTTACTGCCGTTCACTACTTTATCCGGGAGTATCGCTTCGGTAGGACAAGTGTCAATACATTTGGTGCAACTGCCGCAATAATCTTTTGCTAACGGATCATCGTATTCCAGTTCAAGGTCAGTAATGAGTGTAGCGATAAAAAAGAAGGAACCACTTTCTTTGGTGATCAGGTTGCCGTTTTTTCCTACCCATCCTAAACCGCTGCGTTGCGCCCAGGTTCTTTCCAACACTGGTGCGCTGTCAACAAATCCACGTCCGTTTATTTCACCGATCGTTACCCTGCATAATTCAATCAATTCAGCCAGCCTTGTCCTTATTACTTCATGATAATCTTTTCCAAACGCATATTTTGAAATTTTCAAGTCATCGTTTTTTTGTTCCTGTGCAGGGTAATAATTTTTTAATAAAGTAATAACGGACTTCGCACCGGGCACCAACAACCGTGGATCCACCCGCATGTCAAAGTGATTTTCCATGTATTTCATCTGGCCATGCATGCCTTTGTTTAGCCATTGTTCCAGCCTCGCGGCGTCTTCATCCAGCTTTTCGGCCCTGGCGATACCACAATTGTCAAATCCCAGCCGGGTGGCTGTTTCTTTAATAAAATGAGTATGAATATTTTGTGCTTTCGGCATCTTAGTTATATGTCAATGTAAAGATACAGTAGGTGGAATTGGATAATTTACGTAAAATTGTTCTCCACCTTTTTATTAAACTAACTACTATGAAATGTAAGCTACCATTGCTCCTGGTATTTTTATCTTGTTTGCTGACGCATTCATTATTTGCGCAGGATAAATCGAATGCAAAGTTCGGTAAAGTTTCACCCGAAGATTTTGCCACCAAAGTTTATAGCATCGACAGTAATGCAAGTGCGGTTGTTATCGCGGATATCGGCTCTACTCAAATGATTGGCAATAGTAAAGGCTGGTTTTCACTGGAACATAAGCATTACAAACGTGTTCATATTCTTAATAAAAATGGCTACGATGTGGCTGATGTTTCCGTAGAATTATATACGAACGGGGATTATGAAGAGCAACTGGATAAGCTGAAAGCTGTTACTTATAACCTGGAGAATGGAAAAGTTGTTGAAACAAAACTGGATGTTAAGTCCGGCGTCTTTAAAGATAAAATCAGTAAGAACCTCGTAGTAAAAAAATTCACTTTCCCTAATATCAAAGAAGGCTCTATTATCGAGTTTGAATACACAAAGCTCTCCGATTTTTTAAGACACCTGGAACCCTGGGAGTTTCAGGGTGAATATCCGAGGCTCTGGAGTGAATACAATGTTACCATACCGGCTTTTTTTAGTTATGTTTTCCTTACACAAGGATACCGGCATTATGATATTTCAGATAAAAAGGAAAGCAGGCAATCCTTTACTGTTAGGGATAATGGCGGCGCAGGTGCTTCAGAAACCTCTTCTTTCACCGCCAACGTAAGTGACTATCGCTGGGCCATTAAAAATGTGCCGACATTAAAAGAAGAGAGTTATACTTCTACGCTTAATAATCATATCGCCAAGATAGAATTTCAATTGACGGAGCAGACCGAGCCATTGGCCTATCATCGTTATCTTGAATCCTGGCAAAAGCTGACGGGGGATTTGCTTAAGGCTGAATATTTCGGATTGCAGATAGATAAGGATAATGGTTGGATAAATGATTATACAGATCCTGTGATTAAAGGGGTGAGTGATGAGTTAGAAAAAGCAAAAAGGATATTCACTTTTGTCAGGGATAATTTTACCTGTACTAATTATAACCGGTACAGTATGGACCAGAACCTTCGCACAGTTGCCAGGAACCATAATGGGAACGTCGCGGAGATAAACATACTGTTAACAGCTATGCTCCGCCATGAAAAGATATACGCTGATCCTGTTCTTTTAAGTACCCGCTCTCATGGATACACGTATGCATTATATCCTTTGCCGGATAAATTCAATTATGTTATTTGTAAGATAAATATCAACGGGAAAAATTATTACCTGGATGCCAGTAAGCCGCAAATGGGTTTTGGAAAGCTGGGCTATGAATGTTATAACGGACATGCCAGGGTGGTGGATGCAATGGCTTCTCCTATTGATTTTACTTCAGATTCATTAACAGAAACAAGTATCACCTCTGTATTTATGATCAACGATGAAAAAGGTAGTTTTACGGGCAGTGTGCAAAAAACACCAGGCTATTATGCGTCAAATAGTTTGCGAAAAAATATAAAAGATAAAGGGGAGGAACAATTTTTCACTGATATTAAAAAAGGCTTTAGCACGGAGGTTGAAATAACAGATAAACAAATAGATTCATTAAATAAGTATGACGACCCGGTTGCTATTAAATACAGTATTACTTTAAGCCCCGATAAAGAAGATGTTATTTATTTCAATCCAATGTTATCAGAAGCATGGAAAGACAATCCTTTTAAATCAGCGGAACGATTTTACCCTGTCGAAATGCCTTATGCGATGGACCAAACTTACTTATTGAGATTGAGTGTGCCGGAAGGCTACCGTGTAGATGAAATGCCAAAGCAGATGATCGTGAAATTAAATGAAGAAGGAGAGGGCATGTTTGAATACAGGATATCAGAATCAAACGGGATCATTTCCATGCGGTCACGCCTGCAGCTGAAACGGACTTACTTTCAACCGGATGAATACGAAATGCTGAGGGAATTCTTTAATCTCGTAGTAAAAAAACATGCTGAACAAATTGTTTTTAAAAAGAAATAGAAAATGAGAAAGCTATTAACCGGTTTATTTTGTTGCGTCACCATTACTGCATGGTGCGGTGGGGGAGAGGATTATACTGTGTTTACTATTTCTCCCGAGCTTATGAAGAACGTGAACGTAGTGAAAAGAATGGAAAACAGCCGTTATGAAATCACGGAAAAGAACCGTGCTGTCCTTCATTATAAAGTCGCCTATACCATCTTGAATGAACAAGGGGATAATTGGTCCTACTATTCTGAAGGGTATGATAAATTACGCAGTATCGAATCGTTTGATGGAACGCTGTTCGATGCGATGGGAAAAAAAATAAAAAGTCTCAAGAAGTCTGACATCAAAGATGTCAGCGGTAATGATGACGCCAGCCTGGCCGATGATAACAGGGTGAAATGGCATAGCTTCTATTATAAGGTATATCCATACACAGTGGAGTATGAAGTGGAGATCAGGTACAAAGGCACTATGTTTTTGCCTAAATGGATGCCACAGGAAAAATCGGTGATGAGTGTGCAGCAAAGTAACCTGACAGTTATTAGCCCTGCTACTAACCCGTTGCATTATAAAATGTTCAATTATAAAGGAGCGCCTGTTATCATGGATGATAAGGGTAATAAGGTATATACATGGGAGGTGAAAAATCTTACTGGCGTTACTTCTGAATATGCCGCACCGGCCTGGCATGAGCTTACCACGAGTGTTTACATGGCTACTGAAAAATTTATGTTGGAAGATTATGAAGGCAGCAACGCTAACTGGAAAGATTTTGGAAAGTTTGTATATGATCTAAAAAAAGAAAGAGATGCGCTGCCCGATGATGTAAAACAAAAAGTGCACCAGCTCACCGATGGGATAACAGATGTAAAAGAAAAGATCAATAAGTTGTATGACTATATGCAGCAGAATACAAGATACATTAGTATACAATTGGGTGTTGGAGGATGGCAACCCTTTGATGCGAAGTACGTAGCGGCGAAAAAATACGGTGACTGCAAAGCATTAAGCAACTTCATGTATTCATTATTGAAAGAAGCGGGTATTCGTTCTGTATATACAGTGATAAGGGCCGGTGACGATAATAATTACCTGATGGAAGATCTTCCATCCTCCCAGTTTAATCATGCGGTTTTATTTGTTCCCAATGCAAAGGATACTACCTGGCTGGAATGCACCAGTCAAACAACCGCACCAGGATACATGGGCGGCGGCACTGGCAACAGGTATGCATTGGCGATAGATGAAAATGGCGGTACATTAGTTAAGACACCAACCTACAGTGTCGCGGAAAATCTGCAGGTTCGCCATGTGAAAGCCAGCATTAACGCACAAGGCTATCTCGAAGCTCTTATTACAACAAAATATAGTGCGGAGCAGCAAGATCGTTTGCATGCTGTAACGAATGGTTTGTCAAAAGACAAACTGATGGAATTTTTAAAAGAGGATATTGAGCTACCCACTTATGATGTAAAGAGTTTTAATTATAAAGAATCTAAAACCGCGGTTCCTGTAATTGATGAAACATTGGATTTGGTGTCGGATAATTATGCCACCGTCAGCGGTAAACGCTTTTTCGTTGTGCCTAATATTATCACCCGTACTAACCGCAAACTGAAAGCAGAAGAAACAAGGAAATTCGACCTGGTACTTGGGTTTGAATTTAAAGATGTTGATACAGTGGAAATAGCGATACCCGAAGGGTATACGCCTGAATCCATTCCACAAGCCGTAAAACTTGATACTAAATTTGGAAAATATACAGCTTCTGTCAAGTTAGACGGAACTAAAATTATTTATAACAGGAGCTACGAACATTTCAGCGGCCGCTTCCCGGCAACGGATTATGCAGACCTCGTAAAATTTTACGAAACCATCTACAAAGCTGATCGCAGTAGAGTGGTATTGGTAAAAAATGAATCGGCTACTACGACCACGCCGCAAAAAGGATTTTAATTGTTCGCTTCAAGGTTTAGGCGGTGAAATAAACGGTGCACCGCCGGCGCTAAGATGATACCGATATTGGTAATGAAAACAATTCCGCTAAACAAGGCATAGCCGGAAGAAAACCATTTACCGCTCACTGTTTTTATTTCTACCACGGGTCCCATGCCGCTTAATATCATTGAAGCGTTGTGTAATGAATCCAGCCAGGGAATATTAGCCGTATAATGATAACCCAGCACACCGATCATTAAACAAATAAAAAGAATGACGGAGGCCAGCAGGATATTTTTCAAAATCCGTTGGTAAAAAACCTTTACCGGCGCCAGCTTTTGTTTTTTGTGTTCATACATGATCAATCATTGTTAATTGCATACCGGCTTTATTTGGGCATCCACTAATTTCTTCAATAACATATATTCATCAGCTTTTTCATCGCCTAATAAATTTTTTACAAAAACCAAATACGCATACCCCCTGCAAAAATCAACCATCGGCCAGGTGCCAAACAAACCGGGACTGGCCAGAGTAGTGGCCTTACCATCTTTCTCTTCAATCGCCCAACTGCCGAGTGCATAGTTATAACCTTTTGCCGGTTCCGGCGCATATTTAATAATAGAAGGCTTTGTTTGTATTTGCATCAATGCGTTCACACTTTCTTCTTTCAATATTTGCACGCCATTATAATTCCCTTTGTTCATCAGCATCACTAAAAATTTCATGTAATCTTCAGCCGTAGATAATGCGCCGCCCGAAGGATTGAGTGAACTTCCATCCATCGAGGTGAAAGAAGTGCGGCGCATCGTCATCGGGTTAAATAATTTTTGTTTGATAATCACATCAAATCTTTTTTTACTGATCACTTCCAGTACACGGCCCGCAATATTCAAACCGATGCTACCGTACCAAAAATCTTCTCCCGCATTGGCCCTTATTTCACGGGCGGCGAATGAATTCACTTCTTCTTCCAGCGATTCAAACTTTTTACGTTGAAATAATTTTTTTAAAAAGCCGCCTTCATCTTCTATGCCTGTCATGTGCGCAAGGCAAATGCGCAACGTGATATAGTTCTTACCATACTTTTCAAATTCGGGCAGCCACTTCGTGATCTTATCATCCAGCGACAATTTACCTTCATCCACAAATTGCATCACCAGCGCCGCAGTCAACCATTTACTGCAGCTCGCAATCGGAGCCTGCGTCTTGCTGTTAAAGTCGCCCATTTCTTTTTTATACACCAGCGTGTCGCCCTGCTTCCACACCATCATCACGGCGTCGGTGCCGAGCAATTTCTTTTTGGCCTCCAGTTCCTGGTCGAGTTCGCCCCATTTATACGCCGGCGAAGCGTAATCTTGTTTTTTCTGGGAAAAACCGGGCTGCAATAGTAGCAGGAAAAGCCCTAACAGACTGCATTTCAGGCAGATTGAACCGAATTTAGCTGACATTGTTACTGAGATTTTTGGCTTGGATTATGATTTGTTACTATGGTTTAAAGTTATTTGATTTTTGAGCCCGGCTTCAGAATTTCTATTGAGCTTCGTTGCGTCGCACTCTTGTACGTTCGGTAATTCTATTCAGCATTTTCGAAGTGTACCCTAACCCTTGGAGGGTTCTAAACCCTCCAAGGGTTGATTGAAATTGCTGAATAGCGAACAGGAAGTACAAGAGTGCGACGCAAGGGACGATGATAGTAGCACAAAAGCTGGCAACATAAAAATCATTCGTACAATTTAAATTTTCAAATTCGCAAATTAACAATATGAACTTAGGAAACTTTACCATAAAAGCTGCCGAAGCCTTTCAACAGGCGCAGCAACTTGCTTTCAACGCAAAGAACCCGAATATAGAAACGGAACATTTGCTGAAAGCATTGCTTGAACAGGAAGAATCTCCTGTTGAATACCTGTTAAAAAAGAATAACGTTACGGTTAATCTTGTTGACAGCAAACTCGATGAGATGATCAGCAAACTGCCGGTGACGTCCGGTGAGGCTGCACAGCAGATCAGCCGTGATGCGAATAATGTGGTGTTGCGGGCAGGCGCTGTGCTGAAACAATTCAAAGATGAGTTTGTAACTCCTGAACATTTATTACTTGCTATTGTGCAGGGCAATGATGCGTCCGGTAAATTATTGAAAGATGCAGGCCTTACGGAAAAAGGGTTACTCGCTGCGATCAAAGATTTGCGCAAAGGCGAGACCGTTACTTCGCAAACACAATCGCAGGAGTTCAATGCATTGAATAAGTATGCAAAGAATTTAAATGAACTCGCAAGACAAGGCAAGCTTGATCCTGTTATCGGCCGTGATGAAGAGATAAGAAGAACGCTGCATATACTTTCCCGCAGAACAAAAAACAACCCAATCCTTGTCGGCGAGCCCGGTGTTGGTAAAACAGCCATTGCCGAAGGTATTGCGCATCGTATCGTGAACGGTGACGTGCCGGAAAATTTAAAATCAAAAATTATTTATGCATTGGATATGGGATTGCTCATCGCCGGTGCGAAATATAAAGGTGAGTTTGAAGAAAGATTGAAGGGTGTAGTGAAAGAAGTAAGCGGCAGCGACGGAGAAATTATTTTATTCATTGATGAAATTCATACACTCGTTGGCGCCGGTGGCGGCGAAGGTGCGATGGATGCCGCTAATATTTTAAAACCTGCATTGGCCAAAGGTGATTTGCGTGCAGTGGGTGCGACAACTTTGAATGAGTACCAGAAATTTTTTGAAAAAGATAAGGCGCTGGAACGTCGTTTCCAGAAAGTATTGATTGATGAACCTTCCGTGGAAGATGCGATTTCAATTCTTCGTGGTTTGAAAGACCGTTATGAAACGCATCACCACGTTAGAATAAAAGATGAAGCGATCATTGCGGCGGTAGAATTATCCAGCCGTTATATCACGGATCGTTTTTTACCGGATAAAGCGATTGATCTTATTGATGAAAGTGCGGCGAAGCTCCGCCTGGAAATGAATTCCATGCCCGAAGAATTGGATACACTCGAAAGACAGATCCGTCAATTAGAAATCGAACGGGAAGCGATCAAGAGAGAAAATGATGAAATAAAATTAAAAGAGCTCAACACGGAGATCGCAAACCTTTCGGTAGAAAGGGATACGCTGAAAGCAAAATGGAAACAGGAAAAAGAACTGGTAGAGAAAGTACAGAATGCAAAAGCGGAGATTGATAATTTAAAACAATTAGCGGAAAGAGCGGAACGGGAAGGCGATTACGGAAAAGTAGCGGAGATACGCTATGGTAAAATAAAAGAACAGGAAGAATTGATTACCGGTCTTACCAAACAAATACAGGACAGTGGTGAAAAACGTTTGCTGAAAGAAGAAGTAGATGCGGAAGATATTGCGGAAAGCGTAGCGAAGTCAACCGGTATACCTGTAACAAAGATGTTGCAAAGCGATAAAGAAAAATTATTGAACCTTGAAGCGCATTTGCATGAAAGAGTTGTGGGACAGGATGAAGCAATTACCGCCGTGGCGGATGCGATAAGAAGAAGCCGTGCGGGATTGCAAGATCCGAAGAAACCGATCGGTTCATTTATATTCCTTGGTACGACGGGTGTTGGTAAAACGGAATTAGCGAAAGCATTGGCCGAATATTTATTTGATGATGAAAGCATGATGACCCGTATCGACATGAGTGAATACCAGGAAAAACATACAGTGAGCCGCTTAGTAGGAGCGCCTCCGGGGTATGTGGGTTATGATGAAGGTGGCCAGTTAACAGAATCCGTGCGCCGCAAACCATATAGTGTTGTGTTGCTCGATGAAATTGAAAAAGCACACCCTGATGTTTGGAATGTGTTACTACAAGTATTAGATGACGGACGGTTGACGGATAACAAAGGCCGCGTGGTGAATTTCAAGAATACGATCATCATCATGACAAGTAATATCGGTAGTCATTTGATTATGGAAGCTTTTGAAGGCGTTAGTGAAAAGAATGTGGAAGAAGCGAATGAAAAAGCGAAAGTGGAAGTGATGAATTTATTGAGGCAAACGATACGTCCGGAGTTCCTGAACCGTGTGGATGAAATCATCATGTTCCAGCCATTGTTGAAAAGAGAGATCATGGGCATTGTGCGGATACAGTTGGAACAATTGAAACGCTTAGTAGCGCAAAGCGGTATTTATTTACAGTTCAGCGATTACGCCTTGGAATTTTTAGCCGACCAGGGCTTTGACCCGCAGTTCGGTGCAAGGCCTTTGAAGCGATTGATCCAAAAAGAGATCGTGAACCAGTTGAGCAAGCGCATACTCGCCGGTGATATTGATAAGACGCATCCGGTATTAGTAGATGTATTTGATAATACGGTTGTGTTCCGGAACGAGGCGCATGAAGAACTGAAGGTGAAGAGTAAGGAAAAGAAAGCGACTTCGAAATAAAAAATTAGAAGATTTAAGCCCCAGTGAAAGCCGGGGCTTTTTGTTATTAAGTATGTTCAAAAAATCTATTACTTTTAATTCATGTCAATCTACCGGTGGAGTACCTGCCTGCCCGATAAAGCCGGTATTAATGAAATGGGATTAATCACTAAAGAAGATGCAATAGAAGCGTTTGAACAGTTTCCATGGATAGAACATCTCAGCAAAATGGACTTTCTGAAAGAAGAAGATATTTATTATTCGCCTTCCCTCGAGTTTGAAAACACAGACACTAAACACATGGTCACTTTTTCAATTGTCGGTGATGACAAAGGCAACGAATTTTATATTTTCTATAAAAGACCTAAGGTAATTAGGTCATTTTTTGGATTATCGAAAAAGGAAGTTGAAGATTATGTCAGTGATATAACAGGCCAGACAAAAGAAGATGCGATAAAATTCTTAACTGCTTTTTTGAATAATGATACTGCTTATATGGAATCAAAAATAAAAGAGGGCTGAATTTGAAACTTTGACCCAGATGAACACTAAACCCGATATCACTTCCAGAGCCGACATCGAAAACCTGATCGTTCATTTTTACGAAAAAGTAAAAACCGATCCCACCATTGGTTTTATTTTCACTGAAGTAGTAAAGATGGATTGGGAACACCATATACCTGTAATAGTTGATTTCTGGGAAACTATTTTGCTGGATAATCCAGTTTATAACAAGAATGCGATGCAGGTGCATTATGCATTGAACCAGAAAGTGCGGTTGCAGGAAGAACACTTTACGACCTGGCTGCGGTTATTCTCCGAAACAATAGATGAACTTTATGAAGGTAAAATTGCGACTCTTGCCAAAACAAGGGCGCAATCAATCGCCGGGTTGATGCAACATAAAATGGCGGGTGAAGCAAAATAGTAATGTTTTCCTGGCTTTATGGTTCTTGCTCATCACTGCCGTTCATTATGCGCTGTCATACGACCGTATCCTTCTTCTACTACATAATTAGTATTTCACACACTGGCATTTTTCTATATCTTCAAAATATCTTCCTGCCTTGTTAACTACAGTTTCGTGCTATCACCACCAATTTAAATGAATTTGTTATGGAAAAATATTTCAGATGGGGATCTCTGCTTGTTTATTTAATTGCATTTGCGCTGCCTGTTTTCAAGGGTGATGAAATGCTGGGCGCTAATGCTTTTATTCTTGGGGTTTTAGTGCATACCGGCCCGTGGCTGGCGAATGTCTTTTATCTTATTGCCTTGTTTGTAAATAAAAAGAATATCGATGCAAGAATAGGTTGCGGCGCTGTTGCGATCACCCTCGGACTACTGACGCTTAGAATCCAGAAGATAGAGGGAATTGGTTCTGAATCTGAAGACACACCGGTTTCTGTTGGGATTGGGTTCTTTTTCTGGATGGCAAGTTTTATTGTTTTACTTGCCGGGATATTTATAGGAAGATATATTGATAAACCAGCGCCGGAACAAATAATGGAAGACCCGCTGCCACCTGGTACGGGAAATACTTCGAATAACAGCGGCCTGGGACATTAAATTTATTTCAATCCCAACGCCTGTAGTAATTCAAAATCCGCGACAGGGTTGTTGCGGTTGCCGGAAGGATAAGTGACCCAGCCAAAATCTTCATCGCATTCCCACATGGCCCACCCGATCTTATATTTTTCAAAAACGGTTCTTGCGTCACGTATAAAATTCAGCCGGCTTTGGCGGGGCGCATAAGGCTTGAAGCTGCCAAATTCATTGACGATCAATTTTACATTTTTACTCTTCGCCCAATCGTATGCGACTTTTATCCATTTGTCTATTGAGTCGGCATTATAGCGCCGCGAACCATACCATTGCAATTCATTATTAAGCGCCGTGTTGGAACTGGCGGCGATTATCGGTGCCACCGCTTCGGGGCTGGAAGGATAGGGAACATTCCGTGCATCAACAGCCGGTTGCCATCCGGCCCATGATGCGCCCTGGTGTGTGAAAAGAAACGGATCATAAAAATGAAACGTATAAATGATGCGGTCATAATTATAAGGCGTCAGTTGCGTAAGCCCTGCGATGCTATTCCATCCTTCGCCACCAACAATAATATAATGATCAGCGGTCGCTTCGCGGATAGCTTTGATCATTTTTTCCTGCACCGGCTGCCACCAACTATAGCTTTGCGTGGTAAGCCCGGCCGCAGATGCATGTGGTTCATTATATACTTCAAAGAATAATTTGGCGGCGGAATATTTTTTAAAATAAGTGGCGACCGCTTTCCAGTAGGCCGCTACTTTATCGCGGAAAGCAGGATCGTTGGCTAATTGAATATCCGCATCATTTTGCCAGGCGTGAATATTAATAGAAACACCAAGGCCTGCTTTGATACAATTATCTATAGCGGCATCTACATAGCTGAGGTTGGGAGAATTAAGTACGGCTGGAAAAGCGGCATTAAATAAAATAGTAATTCCTATGGGGATCCGTACATAAGTAAACCCGCTGCTTTTAATAAGCTGCAATGCTGATGATGAAAAATGATTGGTGAATTGCGCAGGATCAGAATAATCGTTGAACCAGTTGGATAAGTTCACCCCTTTTGCAAGTATTTCTTCCTGGTTACCCAGGGGAGTCGGATCAGGCGTTGTATTGGCCGGTTTTTTTTTACAAGCGACACAAAGGCAAATAAGCAATACAGGCAAAATCGTTTTCATCATTTAAATGTAATTAAAAAAGATAGCGGGAAGCAGTTAGTAGTATTTATGATAAGAAATAGCTATAATAGTATAAATGAGCATTTGAAATGCTTCGAACACTGAAGGGTAGAACCCTTTGGTTTCACTTCCCGATAGTAATCGGGGCGACCGCAAGTGCTGAATAAAGAACAGGAAGATCAACGGAGCGTCGCAACGGAAGATCATAGTAGCAATGCAGCCGGTCAAATAATCTTTTATTAACAATTGATTGAACATTAAAAATAGTATTGCAGGCAACGTTTGATTTCTTACAGTGGTCAACCTTTGAAAATAAGGTTATGAGGTATAGCTTTTTGTTCCTTCTGCTTTTTCTTTTTTCTTGCGATAAAGAAAATTCATGTAAAAATTGTGTAAAAACAGATGCGACGATTATATGGAGCGGCCCTTTGGAAGCGGATGGTTGTAACTGGCTTGTAAAAATAGGGACAATTTATTATCACCCGGATGTGCTGGGTGATGCTTTTAAGCAAACTGACCTCGCCGTAAAGATTTGTTATAAAGAAACAGGTGATCAATTTCATTGCGGGTTGGCCGGGGCGGGCATACCGGTGATTCATGTAGTGGATATGAAGAAGTGAGGCCCGCCCTTTTTTAGTTGTGCATAATGTGATGGTAAGGACGGTTTGATTACAAGCATATTTCAATATGTTTGTAACTATAAAACCGGTAAATGAATTATACGGGTAGCAATGCAGCAACACGCCAACAAAATGAACTGAAGGATATCTCCATCCTGTTAGGCATGTTAAATTATTTTTACCCGTTAACCGTTGGGGCAACTGAATATATCAGGGAACATGCGTATTCCTGTAGTTTCAGAAAAGGAAAGCTGTTGCTGAAAGCCGGCGAAATTTGCGATCATGTTTATTTTATAAAAAGCGGTGCGGTGCGTGGTTTTCTTCGCGAAGGCTCCAAAGATATTACGACATGGATAACGGCGGAAGGCGAAATGGTAACATCTATTTCCGGTCTCGATCGTAAAGAGCCTGCGATAGAGAATATGCAGGCGATTGAAGATTGCGAGTTGCTGGCGATTACTTATACTGATTTGCAAAACCTGTATATAAAGTACCCGGAGTTTAATATTGTGATCAGGAAATTGCTGCAGCAATATTACCGCGATGCGGAAGGAAGGGCTTTTATCGCCCGGCTGACCAACGCTGAAAATAAATACAAGCATTTTCTTATCAATCATAGCCGCCTGGCTAACCGGATACCGCTTAAATACATCGCTTCTTTTCTCGGCATCACGCTGGAAACACTGAGCAGAGTGAGAAAAAAACTTTCGACCCCGAATCAATAGCCAGTCGGTTAAGGTTTTTTCTTTTTGGGCAAATTAAAATTTACATACAGCGAAGCGATTACCACAATAATGAAGCAGCTTAAGGTTATTGTATCTATCAATGAGGGATTAATGTCTTTGCCGGTGATCATATCGGCGAAATATTTTATAAAAGAATTGGGTAATTTTTTTTCACCCAATTTTTCTTTCACCTGCCAGTGCCAGTCGGTAAGAAAACAATAGCCCCAGCCATACCAAATGCCGAATACAAACCAGGAGATGAGTGTTAATGCAAGGGTGACAAGATGGGCTTTGTGGGTACGCTTCCAAATCCATCCGGTAAGGTTAAAAAATGTAAAAGCAAGGTGTGCAACAGTAAAAAATATATCGAGGAAAATAAGCATGAGGGAAGACTATTTTTATGGGAACAAAATATACAGATAATTATGCGGCGGGAAGTGCGGGATAAAATAATAAGGTAAAAATTCTATGTTTTCCAGCGGGTTACAGGCCATAAAATTTACATTATCATCTGGAAAAAATTATCTGTATCTTCAAAAAGTTATTTACAATAATTGTGAATAAGTTGTTTAAACGAACAAGAGATTTTACGATATTTTTATAATCATGCAGCCCCACTACCAGCTTCTCCAGACGATATACGGTATAGTAAAGAACGACCCACAGCCTGAACAATATGGTTGCCGTCCGCGTGAGCTTATCCTTCGCAGTTTGCAGGAATGGTCTGTGATCCAGCAACAACTTCAATTACTCGAAGAAGAAGAAATGATCACTACGGAACAACAGGATACACTCATCATTCGCATTACACATGCAGGTTTAGAGAGAGTGAAACAACCTGATCTTATAGCAAGAGAAAAAAACTAAGCACTAAAATCTTCCCGTTAAAGTAATCCCATAGGTTTGCGGCGCCCCGAGATGGACCGCACCAAAATCATAAGCATAAGAAATGTATTTCTGATCGGTAAGGTTTCTTACCCATAAAATAATATCATAATTCTTTGACGTTATTCCCGCACGGGTATTCAATAAGCTGTAAGCCGATTGCTGGATGGTATTTGCCAGGTCGAAATAATGCTTGCCCAATGCCATCCATTCACCACGGACGACAAATTTCAGGAGCTGGCTCGTTCCTAAATCGAAACTGTATTGCGCAGCAAGGGAAGAAGTGGTAACAGGCGTAAAAACCTGTTTATTGTCTTTAAAATCCTGCTCAGAACCGTATACGGACAGCTTCAGCGTCTTGTATTTCGCATCAGTATAGCCTAAATTATATTCGATCTCCAGGTTTTTTACCGGCTTTGCGGAAAGCTCTAATTCGATTCCTTTTGTATTGAGTTTTCCCGCATTTTTTGTGATGGTAACGGCATCAGGTAAGATTAATGTGGGCACCTGCGCATTGGTAATATTCGCATAGAACAAAGCAATGTTTAACCGTAAGCGGTTATTCAGCAAATTATTCTTCAAACCTATTTCATAGTTATTACTGTACTCCGGTTTGAAGGAAAATAAAGGCGGTTGTGAAGGATCGGATGATAATTGCGTGAAGCCACCAGCCCTGAAGCCACGGCTGTAAGAAACATACCCATTGCTGGCTTTTGAAAATTGGTAAGCCAAACTAAGTTTGGGAGAAAATGCGTTAAAATTTGTAGAGGCTGTTGTATCAGGTCTTGTTTCAAACTGTGGGTTCGGATCGGGGTCTTTCTGGTATTCCCCTAATACATTTTGTTTTTTATGTTCGTAATCGTAGCGTAAACCTGCTGTCAGTTCGAGGTCTTTTGTGATACTATACGATATCTGTCCATAAAAAGCCGCCCCGGAATTATTTCCTTTCGTAGTACTGATCGTAGAAAAGTTAATATCGGGTGCGCCAACGAATGCCGCGTCTTTTCCAAAATGCGTAGCTTGTTTATTCGGCACGGACTGGTGAAATAAATAGATCCCGGTTGTCCATTTTAATGATGAAGACACAGAGGCAGGAGAGCTGAACCGAAATTCCTGCGTCAATGCTTTTACATTATTCCACTTGTGCCCATAATTATTAATAATAGTCACGCCATCAATCGGAGAAAAATCACCATCCAGTGGCCGGGTATAATACCGCTGGTTGGTTTGCCATGCTGTCTGTGAAGTAAAATTCAGTGAACGGCCCGTATAGTTAACAGATAAAGAAGAATTGAATGTATTATCAATCATTTTGCTGGTAGCGTCCTGGCTCAATTTAAAAGGATTGGCAAATGCATCAGCCACGCCGTTCACCAATGAAAAAGGCCCGTTATTACGGTGATTATTATGCTTTACATTTACAGTGAATGCCAGTTTTTCCGAAGCTTTATAAGCGACATAATAATTTCCCGTGAGGGTATGTTGTTTATCAAAAGAAGTATTATTGAATTCATTGGTATAATAGCCATCCATTTTATCATACATCAGTACGGCGCCGAAGAAAAGTTTATCGCTGACAACAGGAGTACGCAAACCGATGCTATGACGTTGCTGTCCATAATTCCCCAAATTCACTTCCGCGAAACCACTGGTATGATTCGTTGGTTTTTTTGTAATAATATTAATAACACCACCCATCGCATTACGGCCATACAACGTACCCTGCGGTCCTCTCAGCACTTCAATTCTTTCTACATCGAATAACTGTGCGATATACGTATCGAGGCTGAACTGGTTCACCCCATCAATATAAGTAGCGACAGCAGGATCATACGATGAAGAAGTAATGCCGCGAATGGAAGTCACGTTCCTATTATCGCCGGGATTTCCAGCATAAAGGTTTGGAATGATAGCGGTGATATCTCTCGTATTCCACAACCGGTATTGTTCTACTTTTTTCGCCGACAATGCGGAAACGCTGAAAGGCAAGCGTTGCAATAACTCCTCTCTTTTTTGCGCTGACACGATCACTTCATCGAGGTGAATGGAAGATTGGCTGAGTGTAACAGCGATGTTGGTATTATTCTTATCAATCTCCTCGTTGATAACAGCGAAGCCAACGGCCGATACCTGTATAATATATTTTCCTTCAGGAATATTCTTTAATTCAAAACGGCCTTGCTTATCAGTGAAAGTACCCGAGTTGGTATTTAAAATATAAACAGAAGCGTCAGCAACGGCATTTGTTTTATCATCAACTACAGTTCCTGAAATCGTAATCGTATGCTGGCTATTTGCTACCAGGGCGGCGCTTAGTAATATCAGCGCAAAGTATATCCTTAACATAGTGTCAAAGATATGCACAGTTGCAGGAAATTTAAATTTTTCCGCAGGATGCTGTGCATTAGCCCGGCTGTATTACTACTATCAGCTTCGTTGCGTCGCACTCTTCATCTTCCTGTTCTTTACTCAGCATTTGTCGACGTTTTCCTAAACTTTGCAAACTCCTGGAGGGTTTCAAACCCTCCAGGAGTTATGATACCTGCTGACACTTCAAAATATGTAGAAGATATCTTAACTCCGAAGAAGTTATATGTTTATAGAAAAACCCAACAAAGAACATACGACCCCGCAGGGGTCGAACGCATCAATAAACCGGAAGCTATAAATATTTGATCCCTCCGGGATCATTATTTGAAAATTATATAATGCGAGTTTTGATTGATGATTGATACTTATTTCAAAGCAAACAGCACATTCACTTCAAAACGCAGTTTAATTTTTTTAAAGTCTGCTTCAGTCGCGACTTTGACACTGTCATATTGTTCTCTATTTAAGTAAAGAGCATTGTTAGATAGCATATTTGATTGTGAGTATTGATTATAAATTTCGCCTTCGGATGGTTCTGTGATAGTTATGGCTTCCCCTAATTTTTCACCTACCGCTTCCGTAAGATAAATTCCTTTGTCTTTAGCCGCCTGTACCGCTTTTATCTTTAATTGTTTCCTGTATTCAATGATCTTACTATGACTTGTAGAAGCGATGACAAAACTTTGTGTGGCATTGTCATCCAGCCGTTCCACCAGGTCATCCATCGTTTTGCTGCTCCTGAATTTCACCTGGTAAGTGATGGAGGCGTTCATATCAATATTCTTTTTTCTCCTGAAATTATAATAGTTATTGTAACCGGAATAGGAAGCGATACTGATAGCTGAATCCGGTATATTGGCAGCTTTGCAGTATTCCAAAAATTGTGTTTTGATGGTTTCGATATCTTTTTTCGCTTCTCCTTTTTTCTGATATTCCCTTAATTCTATATTCACATAAATCTCGTCAGGGACGACTTCCATTTCGGCGCTTCCGCTTACGAAAATGGTTTTGGGATAGGGGTTGCTGGCAAACATGGTTTGTGGCTGTTGGGCCATGATTACTTTGCACACGCAAACGAGTGTCAGAATTGGTATGATTTTTTTCATAATTGTTTTTTTAAAAGATACACGCAATCGGGTAAATGCATAAAGTGGAGGGCAAAAATTTTGATTTATTTAGGAAATGTCCATTATAAATTATTGGAGGGTTTGGCAACCGTCGACGATTGTAGAGACGGGGCATGGCACGTCTCTACGTGGATACCGAACGTACCGCCGATAGTCATCGGGGTGCTGCCATATGCTGAATAGCGAACAGGAAGATGAAGAGTGCGACGCAACAGACGATGATAGTAGCAATGCAGCTGGTAATAAAAATAAAAAACCCTGCTTCATCTTTGTTTGATGAAGCAGGGCAATGAGGATTGAAAAATTATTTCTTCTCTTCTACTTTCTTTGGCTTTAAATATTTATCCAGGAATTCCAGTGTTTTTTTTAGAAGTGGTGATCTGGTTTTCTTTTTTGGCAAAGCCATGTCCTTCGTCGGGGTATACAACATATTCAACCGGTACGCCATTTTTCTTTACACCCGCTACGATCTCATCACTTTCTATTGGTAATACCCTTACATCATTCGCTCCCTGGAATACGAGCAGGGGTTTGGTTATTTTTTGGTAATTATATAATGCAGACGCTTCTTTAAGATGCACACTGTCTGCGGTACCAGGATCACCC
The DNA here is from genome assembly GCA_037200685.1 of Chitinophagaceae bacterium. Taxonomy (GTDB): domain Bacteria; phylum Bacteroidota; class Bacteroidia; order Chitinophagales; family Chitinophagaceae; genus JAJKIP01. The sequence continues at coordinate 524,390 of JBBCIG010000016.1, read as the reverse complement.
ATTTCTTCGTATAACGCTTGGCGGAAAGACTCCCAGTAAGGAGGGATGCTGCGTAATGTACGCAACCAGTTTGCTACACCGAACAGATCGACACCTACTTTGAATTCATCAGGATGAGAGCAAAGCGCATTCAACACCATGCATCCGCCATAGCTCCCGCCTTCAATGCCAATGGCGCTGCTATCGATATAATCTTGCTCCGCCAGCCATTTTTTGCCCCACACACAATCTTTAAGGTCTGCATTGCCATGATCCCTGTTATCCATTTTATAAAACGTTTTGCCATAGCCGCTGCTGCCACGGTTGTTCACGGCCAGTACAGCATATCCATGATTGACGAGGTATTGAATGGAATTGCTGAAACCAACACGGGTTTGACCACCCGGGCCGCCATGTACCCATACCAATGCGCCAACTTTATTGTCTTTGCTTGCCTGTAATGGTTTGTAATAAATAGCAGGGATTTCCGTGCCGTCAAATGATTTGAAACGTACGACTTCGGCTTTTGCTAAATCAGTTTCATCTATTTCTTTGTTCAGCGTGGAAGTGAGGCGTTTCAGCGTTTTTGTTTCTATATTATAATTATACAGGTTGGTGGGGCTGGTGCTGCTGCCAACAGAAAGCAACATGTTTTTTTCTGAAGGGGAAATGAAAACGCTCAACACATCCCCGTCGCTAATGTTGGGAAATGCAGCCGCTGGTTAGTGGCATGGTCATATAACAGAACTTTGTTCTTGCCGTCTTCATTAATGAATATCGTGTGGTATTTTTCATTTTCGCTTAAGATCATTGATGTAACATCCCATTTATCTTCATAAAATTTATCAGCTTTACCAGTGTTGATATTATATTTTATGATGTAAGAAAATTCATTACCGTCATTGGTAGAATAATATAATATACTGTCATTTTTTTCAAAAGCCAGTGCGTTCCATATCGCTTCATTGTTGTTGCTGAGGCGTTTCATATTTTTCGTACTGCGGTCATACAAGTACAGTTCATTTTTATCAGTGGTAACACTCTTCGTCAGTGCAAGGTACCTTTCGCTTTTGCTGAAGTTGCTGACATCCAGCCCTGAGTCATTCTGGTAAAGCAGCGTAGCCGCCCATGTAGCATAGTCCAATTTCCAGATATCAAAAAATTGCGGGTTTCGTTTATTGCTGCTTACATAAAGCGATTTTTTGTCATCGCTCCATCCCACTGCGCTATTGGCGCTGTTGGGCCAGGGTGTTAGATCTTTTGCAACAGTATCCGTTTTGCTTTTCAGGTAAAGGTGTGTATTCTCGTTGCCACCCTGGTCTGCTGAATAAATAAATTTATCCGAGCCGGGCAAATAATCAACAGAGAAAAATGATTCTTTAGCTGATGCTGTTAACGGATGAATGGTAGTATCCCCAATGGATAATTCATAGACGTTAAAAATGCCGGTTTTATTATTGTCTATCAATACACCAGTTTCATCTTTATTATATGCCGAAGCATTAATGCCAATATTGTTGTACAGTTGTTCAATGCTATATTGCTTTGGCGTTTTTGCCTGTTCTTCTTTTTGGTTACAGGCGGCGAGGAAGGCAAGCAAAATTGTTGCGCAAAGGAATTGCTTTATCATATGAGTAGTTTTTTTAAGAGGAGAAATGTACGAAGGGTGGCGGGTTGTACAAAAAGTTTTTAAAGAATGTGATATTTCTTGAGCTTGTTTGTCGTAACACAAGATCATTGAGTTAAATTTGCCGTCTTGTTTATAAGAAATGACCGGGGTTTAATATGAAGGAACTGCTGCAGCAACTAGCCGATACATTTGAAGGAGAATTTTACACGGATACTACGATGCGTACGTTGTATGCTACAGATGCATCTGCGTACCGTGAAATGCCTTTGGCGGTTACCGTACCAAAGAACCTCGATGACATAAAAAAACTGGTTGCATTTGCCACTACCCATCACACTTCATTAATCCCACGTACAGCCGGCACTTCTTTGGCCGGACAAGTGGTAGGCGACGGAATCATCGTGGATGTATCCAAGAATTTTACACAGATCATTGAACTGAATAAAGAAGAAAATTGGGTGCGGGTGCAGCCCGGTGTGATCCGTGATGAACTGAATATGTTTTTAAAACCGCATGGTTTATTCTTTGGGCCGGAAACATCAACCGCTAACAGGGCGATGATTGGCGGTATGGTCGGCAATAACAGTTGCGGTTCCAATTCCGTGGTGTACCGCAGCACCCGTGAACATTTACTCGAAGTGAAAGCGATATTGAGTGATGGAACCGATGCAGAATTTAAAACTGTCAGCATTGACGAGTTTCATCAGAAATGCGAAGGCGATACACTGGAAGCGGCTATTTATAAAACGGCAAGAAGCCTATTAAGTAATTACGATAACCAGGCGGAGATACGAAAAGAGTTTCCTAAAAAAACTGTTGAAAGAAGAAATACAGGTTATGCTGTTGATCTTTTAATTGAAACGGCGCCTTTTCATGCCGGCGGTACGGATTTCAATTTCTGCTCGTTGATCGCAGGTTCTGAAGGTACGCTGGCATTTATTACGGAAATAAAATTAAACGTGGTGCCGTTGCCACCGAAAGAAACGGGATTGCTATGTGTGCATTTCAATACGATTGATGAAGCGTTAAGGGCTAACCTTATTGCGTTGAAATATAATATCAGCGCCAGCGAGCTGATCGATCATTATATATTGGAGTGTACAAAGAATAATATTGAACAAACAAAGAACCGCTTCTTTGTACAAGGTGATCCGGGTGCTATACTGGTTATTGAATTTGCCAGGCAAACGAAAGAAGAAATCATTACTGATGCAGGTAACTGTGAAGCAGCAATGAAAGCAGCGGGCTTGGGTTATCATTTCCCTTTATTATTTGGAGGCGATACGAAAAAGATATGGACACTTCGGAAAGCGGGCCTCGGCCTCTTAGCGAATTTACCCGGTGATGAAAAAGCAGTGCCCGTTATTGAAGACACAGCAGTTGATGTAAATGACTTACCTGCTTATATCAGGGAGTTTAACGAGATTTTAAAAAAATACGGATTGTATTCCGTGCATTATGCCCATGCGGGTTCGGGTGAATTGCATTTGCGTCCTATCATTAATTTAAAAACAAAAGAAGGCAATCAATTATTCCGCAGCATTGCTGAAGAAATAGCTACGCTGGTAAAAAAATATAATGGTTCATTAAGCGGTGAACATGGCGACGGCCGTTTGCGGGGAGAATTTATCCGGCAAATGGTGGGCGAAAAAAATTATCATTTATTAAAAGAAATAAAAAAAGCGTGGGACCCACATCATATTTTTAATCCCGGTAAGATTGTAGATACGCCGCCGATGAATACGATGCTCCGTTATGTGCCGGGACAACAAACGCCGAATTTCGAAACGGTTTTTCGTTTTCACAACCAGGATGTATTACAACATGCCGAACAATGTAACGGTAGTGGTGATTGTCGTAAAACACATTTAAGCGGCGGGACCATGTGCCCATCATTCATGGCGACCAAAAATGAAAAAGAAACAACGAGGGCAAGGGCCAATATTCTTCGTGAATTTTTAACCAATTCCGAAAAACTGAACCGGTTTGATCATAAAGAAATTTATGATGTGATGGATTTGTGCCTGAGTTGCAAAGGATGTAAGTCAGAATGCCCAAGCAATGTGGATGTGGCGAAATTAAAAGCGGAATTTTTGCAACATTACTATGATGCGAATGGCGTACCGTTCCGTTCAAAATTGATTGCATGGTTTAATAAGACATCGGCGATGGGGACGATATGGCCGGGTATGTACAACTTCATCATGACGAATAAAGTGGTAGGTAAATGGGTGAAGAGTTTTTCTGGTTTTGCGGTAGATCGTTCTATGCCGACGCTGCAAAAGACTACGCTGAAGAAATGGTATAAAAGACATAAGAGACAAGAGACAAGACACAAGGAACAAGGAACACGAAGGAGAGTTTATTTGTTTTGCGATGAGTTTACCAATTTTAATGATACGCACATCGGGATAAAAGCTATTCAATTGTTGGAGAAACTGGGTTATGAAGTTATCATTCCTGGCCATGAGGAAAGCGGCAGGGCATGGTTGTCAAAGGGATTGTTGCGCAGCGCAAAAAAGATTGCGAATAAGAATATAAAATTGCTTTCTCCATTGATAAATGCTGATGCGCCATTAATCGGGGTTGAACCTTCAGCGATACTTACTTTCAGGGATGAGTATATTGACCTGGCAGATGATGACCAGTTTGAAGCGGCGAAAGCGTTATCTAAAAATGTTTATTTAATTGATGAATTCATCGCTGCTGAAATAAAAAACGGCCGCATATCCGCTTCTTTATTTACAAAAGAAAAAAAACATATCAAGCTGCATGGCCATTGCCAGCAAAAAGCGTTGTCAACTGTAACAGCTTCTCAAACATTGTTATCCTTACCGGAAAATTATACCGTTGAAACAATACCTTCCGGTTGCTGTGGCATGGCGGGAAGTTTTGGTTATGAAAAAGAACATTACGATTTATCTATGAAAATTGGCGAATTGGTTTTATTCCCCTCTGTTCGTAATGCTTCCGCGGATACGATCATCGCTGCACCGGGTACCAGTTGCCGTCACCAGGTAAAAGATGGCACGGGAAGAAAGGCGAAGCACCCTGTCGAAGTGTTGTATGAAGCATTCTTATAAAGAAGCCCGGTTGCTCCGAATTCAATTCTTTTTTTCTAAAACTTTCTCCAGAAATTTTTTCACCCTTCCTATAAAATCTTTGTCATCGAATGCTTTTCCTCCATGCGCAGCGCCGGGTAAAAATTCAATCTCGACTGTCAATGATTTTTGTTTATAGGCCGCCATTAATTCTAATGATTGGTTGACCGGAACCTGCGGGTCCTGGTCGCCATGTGCTATAAATATTGGCGGATCTGTAACATCAACCTGGAATACCGGGCTTGCTTTGCGGGCAAGATCCGGAACTTCTTCAACGGGTTTACCCAACAATAATTTCAATGCCGGAACTCTTACGCTAATTCCATGCGGCGTAGATTGATCAAGAATGGTCAGAAAATTTGTTGGGCCATAAAAATCCAATATTGCCTGTACGGAAGAACTTTCTTTGGTATAAGCCCCGAGATTGCCTTCGTAATAAGGATCGCCGTTCGTTGTTCCTACTAACGCAGCATAATGCCCGCCGGAGGAAGATCCCCAGATGATAATTTTATCAGCACGATAGCCGTATTTTTTGGCATTGCCTCTTAAAAAACGAATCGCTGCTTTGATATCATGAATGGGAGCGGGGAAAATCGCTTCTTCACTCAACCGGTAATTGATGCTTGCTAACGCATAACCATTTTTTAAAAGTCCCAGCGGCGGATCTTCTTTTGAACCGGAGCGCCAGGCGCCGCCATGTATCCATACAACGAGGTAAGGCTGCTTTGTGGCGACAGGCATATACAGGTCTAACAATAGTTTTTTAGTACCAGCTTCTGCATAGATGATATCTTTTGCTATAGCTGTATCATGTTGTGCATACAATAAAGAGGAATAAAAACAGGCAATCAATATTAATAAGGGAAACTTGTTTTTCATTTAATTACTTTTATTCCTCTTTTTTCTAAATTTATTTATTGAGTATTCCACTATTACTTACAAAGGCAATGCGTTTACTGTCCGGGCTCCAGCTGGGTGTATTGATGGTTCCCTGTCCTCCATATAAATAAGCGATCACTTTTACAGGGCCACCGCTGACCGGCATCATCCGTAACATCACTTTTTTATAAAAAGGATGGTCTTGCGGAAGAACAGACGTATGATAGGAAATAAATATGATCCATTTATTATCCGGTGAAATATGCGGGAACCAATCATTGTATTCGTCATACGTGAGTTGTTCCTGCGCACTGCCATCGGGTTTCATGCGCCATATCTGCATCGTGCCTGAATAATCCGCATTAAAATAAATCCATTTTCCATCGGGAGAATATTCCGGGCCATCGCCACGGCCTTCTTTATTAAAAGTGAGCTGCACTTCCGGGCCGCCATCAATCGATTTTTTACGGATTTCATAAACAGGACTAACACTAATACGCTGCCCTGTATAAACAAGTTCCTTACCATTAGGGCTCCATCCGTGCAGGTAAGAAGGTGTGCTGTCTGTTACAATTTTTGGTTCACCCCCGGTGATCGGCATATAATAGACAGTAGAACCTGCATTGGGACGTGAGCTGCTAAGCCCGAGCCATTTTCCATCAAAAGAAATAACATGATCATTATTATTCCTATTGACTTCACCTGTGTTCAGTTTTTCCGACGTACCACCTTCAATGGGAATAGTGTAAATGTTGCCCCCCTGGTTGAACAATAATTTCTTTCCGTCTTTCATCCAATTTGGGGCTTCAAACCTCGTGGTTTCGTTTTCATGCATGATGATGCGTTTGCCATCAAACACATTCATGATCTCCATGCGGTTGGCTAATGTTCCGTCACGATACCCATTATAATTATCAGCAACTGTTTTTTCAATGCGAACATTCCATGCTTGTCCTTCTTCCACCTGGTCGGGATTATGACTGCAAACAAATAAGCCGGCCATTGCGGAGTCAGGCATGTCAGCCATATCTGTTCTGCCTATTTCCTGCAAAGGCTCACCGGGGTTAGCGATGCGCATGATATAGGTTTTGCCAACCCGTTCCAGTTGAACAATTTCCGCTTTCTTTTTTACAGAAAATATTTCATCCTGCGGGTCACGCATATAAGCGCCACGCATCCTGCGCCATTGTAATACGATCAATCCATCAGCATGGACGGTAGCGCTGATATGTGCGGCATCTTCCTGTTGTGATGCCCGAACCATCCAACCGATCTTGCGGTGCGCTTCTTTGCCCGTACCGAGCAATTTTAAATTGGCGGTAAGCATAAAGTCGCCTTTGAGCATCGTGTAAGCATAATGAAATTCATCACGGTTGAACCAAATATTGTAACCACCGCCTTTCAGTTTATAACTCTGGTCAGCATCATTGAAGCTCGTTTCTCCTTTCAGCTTCGGGTTACCAATATCAATATGGTTGGTGAGGGGGTTAGCGGATTTTTGTGAAATAGCAAATAGCGAAGTCAGTAAAGCAATAGCAAGCAGTAGGGGTCTCATAGACAAGTTTTGTTTAATTGGTTTATAAATTTATCCCACAAAGACACAAAGAATCTAACAATAAGATCAATTCTTGCGCTTTGATACTTTTATAATAATTCACCGGAAATTTTTCTGTGAATTCCTTCTTTAATAAGGGTTACATTGAAATTTACCAATATAGCCAGCTTCATTTCTAGCATTTTCAAATAGGTAAGCACTATTTTATGATGCACTTTCTCCAGGCGTTCAATTGATTTTATCTCAACTACTAATTTATTTTCCATTATTAGGTCTGCCCTGAACCCGACATCCAATACAGCCTTTTTATATCTTGCAATTATTCCCTGCTGTCGTGTGTATTGAATTCCACGTATATCTAATTCATAGGCAAATACCGCTTCATACACACTTTCCAATAAGCCGGGGCCTAACGCTGTATGTATTTGAAAGGAAATATCTACAGCAATTGTGACCAATTCATTTTCTTCAGGGTGCCGGACTGTATGACATAGAATGCTAAGACTGTAAAGAAATTCTTAGCGCCCTTTGTGCCTTTGTGGGAATAAATTTCATCCCGCAAGAGTAATCATTTCAATGAAGAAATGTCAATTACAAACCTATACTTCACATCATTTTTCAGCATTCTTTCATACGCATCATTGATATATTCCATCGGTATTACTTCCACATCGGCAACGATATTTTTTTCAGCGCAGAAATCAAGCATCTCCTGAGTTTCTTTCGTGCCGCCGATCATTGAGCCGATAATACTGCGACGATTTTTGATCAGTTCAAATGGATTTACGTCGGGTTTTTCAGAAGGTAATCCTACCACCAGCAGTTTGCCTTCTAACGAGAGTAATTTTAAATAAATCTCGTAATCATGGTTGGCGGAAATAGCGTCAACAACTACATTAAAATAGCTATCGAGTTTTTTCATCGCTTCTTTATCTGTGGATAAAACAAAATGATGAGCGCCTAATTTTCTTGCATCCGCTTCTTTGGATGGCGAAGTGCTGAGCATAGTTACTTCAGCGCCCATGGCTACAGCAAATTTCACCGCCATGTGCCCCAATCCGCCGAGGCCGGCTACTGCCACTTTATCACCTGGTTTTACATTAGCAAATTTCAATGGCGAATAAGTGGTAATGCCTGCGCACAATAATGGCGCTACACCTGCGAGGTCTAATTTATCTGAAACGCTGTATACCCATCTTTCATCCGTTACTATTTGTGTACTGTAACCACCTTGCGCAATTGTTGTTTTATCTCTTTCATACCCGTTGTAGGTGCCGGTCATTCCTTCCACACAATATTGTTCCATTGAGATATTACATGGTTTGCATATCCGGCAGGAATCAACCATTACGCCTACACCAGCGATATCACCGGTTTTAAATTTTTTTACATGTGAACCTACTTTTACCACTTTGCCAACGATTTCATGACCCGGTACCATTGGGTAGATAGAACCACCCCATTCATCTCTCACCTGGTGAAGATCGGAATGGCAAACGCCGCTGTATAAAATATCAACCAATACATCGTGTTCTCTTAAATCTCTTCTTTCAAGATTAAATGGAGCTAAAGGTGAAGTCGGGGTTAGTGCTGCGTATGCTTTTGCGGGGATCATCTTGTTAGTTTTTATCTGTGTTGTTTATTTAAAATTAATTTCTTTATTCTTATCCATAGGTTCTATTAAATCCCACAGATTTCCATACAAATCTTCGAATACAGCGACAGTTCCGTATTCCTCTTTTTTAGGTTCTCTTACAAATTTGATGTTATTCGTCACCATACTGGAATAGTCCCTGTTTATATCGTCAGTAAATAAAAAAAGAAAAACCCGTCCGCCTGTTTGATTGCCTATCCTGCTTTTTTGCTCATCATTAGCGGCTTTTGCGAGGAGCAGGCGACATTCCATAGCTCCTTTGGGTGCCACGAGCACCCATCTTTTTGTTTCGCTCAGCACCGTGTCTTCAATAAGGGTGAAGTTCAATTTTTCCGTATAAAACTTTATTGCATCATCATAATCATCCACCACCAATGCAATATGTGCTATTCTCTGTTTCAATGTTTTCAGTTATAATTCTTTCTTTTTAAGAAGGTCTATTACATGATGGGCCGTTATTGCCATAATGAGTTAAAGATGAATTTGAGTGGAAGTGGGTGTCGTACAGTCGCTGCCTGATACAAATACATTCGGACAGGCGTGCAATTGGTCACGGCCATTCAACAAAAAATTAAATCAAATTTATTAATGAAACCTAACATGAGCATTTGTTCTAATCCAGGCAAATTAAAGCAAAACAATTTGGCGTTTAAGATAACGAATTCGTATCTTTTCAAAAAATGTTTGTCTATGAAACGAGTAGGATTGCTTGCGCTGGTTATTGCAACAGCGTTCATGTCTTTTAAAAATCATTTTCTCCCTGACGATTACCCCACACTTGCTATTAATTCCAAAGTCCCGGCTTTTAATTTATTGGGAATTGATGGAAAGATGTATACACCGGCGTCATTTAGCAAAGCCAAAATTCTTGCTGTTGTTTTTACCTGTAATCATTGTCCCACGGCGCAGGCTTACGAAGAACGTATTATAAAGCTTGCCGCCGATTACAAAGCAAAAGGCGTACAGTTGATTGCCATTATGCCTAATGATCCTACTGCTGTCCGTTTGGATGAATTAGGATGGACGGATATGAGCGACTCTTACGCTGAAATGAAGGTCCGGGCCAAACAAATGAAATATAATTTTCCTTACCTGTATGACGGTAAAACACAAAGTGTTTCCAAGGCTTTCGGAGCAATAGCAACACCGCATATATTTATTTTTGATCAGCAAAGAAAGCTTCGCTACCAGGGTAGAATTGATGATGTAGAGAAACCCACAAAGACTCCTAATACATTGGATGCCCGCAATGCGATAGAAGCATTACTGGCAAATACAGAGGTGCCTGTACAAACTACCAAGGTATTCGGCTGTTCCGTAAAATGGGCGAGCAAGAGTAATTGGAAAGTGGAATACCAGGAAAAATGGGCCAAAGAGCCGGTGGATGTAGAAATGATAGATGAAGCGGGTATAAAAGATTTACTGAAAAATACTTCCGATAAATTACGTCTTATCAATGTATGGGCTACCTGGTGTGGCCCTTGCGTTACGGAGTTTCCTGATTTTATTACTATCAACCGCATGTATGCTCCCCGTCGTGATTTTGAATTTGTAAGCATCAGCGCTGATGAGCCGGTTAAAAAAGATAAAGTGCTCCAGTTTTTAAAAAAGAGCCAGGCTTCTAATAAAAATTATTTGTTCAGTGTTGATGATAAATATAAACTGATTGAAGCTGTTGATCCTAAATGGCAGGGTGCGTTACCTTACACTATATTAGTTGAGCCAGGCGGTAAAATCGCCTACGCCAAACAAGGCCCTATTGATGTAGCTGAAATGAAGAAAAGAATAGTGGAGAATAAATTTATGGGCAGGTATTATTGATAATATAATTGTGCAATCGTAAGAACGATCATCTTTTTTAATTTCTGTTCCAATGCGACAAATGTATAGAAGCAGCTTTTCCATTGCAGGGATGGCTGCTTTAATTTCTCTTTTATCGATTTCGTTTTTAGGTAAGAAGACACGCCTTTTTTTGCCAGGCCAAAAAAGTGAATGGCATACTTTTCTTTCTCAATCAAAGAACAGCGATCCTAAAAATGTTTTTCATTTTGAAGGCGATATACTGCATGCAACCGGGGAAGAATTCGGTTATATCACTACCAATAAGAAATACGGCGATTTTCATTTTACGGTTGAATTTAAATGGGGAACAAAGAAGTTTCCGCCGCGGGAAAATGAAAAACGAGATGCGGGCATCATGTACCATGTGGATTTTTATAATGGCGATAAAGTATGGCCACGTTCATTGGAATACCAGGTACAGGAAGGTGACTGTGGCGATTTCTGGATGACGGACAGCACCACTATTATAAAGAACGATACACTGACGCAGCCGAAAAACTGGTTTCGTATAGCAAAGTTCAACGATGCGGAAAAACCAAATGGTGAATGGAATAAAGCAGAAGTAATCGTACAAAATAATACGATACAGCATTTAATAAATGGTGTATTGGTAAACAGTGCGAAACTGGGTAATACCAAAGAAGGTTATATATTACTTCAATCTGAAGGTGCAGAAATTTTTTATAGAAATGCCGAAGTGGAAGAGCTTTAAAGAATAATGGTTTATTGTTTCGTAAGGTTCACATCTAATTCAAACTGGCTGTTTTCATCTACTTCATAAGCACCGGCGAACGGCGAATAAGTTTTCACCGCTATTTTATTGTTTGCAGGATCAAACTCCATGATGCGTAACAAACCATTGCCACCGCCCGGCCTGCATTGGTAATCGGATAATAATGTGATTACCTTATTGCCGTTAAAAGTATCAATGCGTTTGGCTTCCCCGGTTGGATTACAAATATGCCCGCAAAGAAACAGGATGAAATTCGGATATTGTTTTAACCTCTCGTAAATCGCCTGGCCTTGTGTACTGAATGCAGGCTGCGGATCACCTTTTTCGGCAATACCATGATGGGTCATCAGCATTACTTTCCTTTTATCATATTTTTTTATGAGGCTTTCCGTCCAATCCAAAGCGCCACCGGCGGTACTGAAGCCCGGTGTCTGATCATATTCAAGAGAGATGACGAGAAAATCCACGCCACCGGCACTGAATAACTGGTAATGAATATCATTGTTGGAACCATGATGTCCTCCATAATAATCTTTTCCTTTAAAGTGATCGATACCGAAGTATTGATTGTAAAATGCAGTGGTTCCTGTGGGATCGTTTGAAGGTGTTTGATCATGATTGCCGACACTAATACCAAAAGGAATTCCCTGTTGTAAACCTGTGGCCGATGGGCTCTCCAGGATGGCAAGGGCTTTACTTGCTTTTATCCACTCTTCGTTTTTTTGCATTATCGGTGGATTATCGCCGTTCTGTACGCAGTCACCTAACTGCCCGACATAAACAATATTCCTTGTTGCACGGTTGACGGCTATCCATTCAGTTTGCGCATTGAACATAGCGATGGTGCCACCTGTCGCGGATGATCCGCCGCCTGCTGTTATTTCAGAATAAAATTGTGTATCTGGTACAATTATGATGGTGAATTTTTGTGCGGTATCATTTATAGCGACCGGGTAATTTTTTTCAATAAACGAAGAATGGAATGGCGTGTATAAAGCGAAAAATAAAATACCCGCTGCGTACCAGTTTATCTTTTGCTTATAAGTGGCAATCATAAATTTTACATATTGGCATTAACAATCAATCTGTGCAGAAAGATAGGAATAATAATTTTTCTATCCGCGGCGCTAATTTTATAAAAACAAAAACACCGGATCATTCCGGTGTTTTTAAGCAAATATTGAAAAGGGTTAATCTATTCTGATTACAGCTTGTTTACCGCCAGGTCTTCCACCACGCGGGAGCTTCTGTTGATCTCGTATACAGAAGTTTTGTTTGTTTTCTTGCCAGTGATTTCAAACTGGATGCCTACGTCGTTGCCAACTTCTTCTGTGTTCAGTAAATATTTTTTAGAGATAGTTCCGGCTTTCACGAAGTCTTTGTAGAGTACGTTTTTAAATTCATCACGGATAGTAACAATAAATTCGTTGTCTTCTTCATTGTTATTAAATGTGACTTCAAAAACGGGCTGGTTTTTATACTTTCCGAGATACTTAAATTCCACTGGCGCTGCATCCTTTTCATGATTTGCTAAAGCTGGTGCTGTAAAAGCAACAGTAAAAATGGTCACTAACGCAATAGCGACGATACGGGTTTTGTTTAATAAAGCTTTCATAATGTTACAATTTTAAGGTTAATACTAATTTTAATTTAATTCAGAACGAGTTGAATGGACAGCATCGCAGATGACAAAGCAAAAGATATGAAGCAAGTAATTATTAAAGGGGAGCAACCGGGTACAGGCAAAACATTCGGCAGTTAGTACAAGAAGCGAAGTGAGATTATCGGCGATTGCCTTTTTCGTTCTTGCTGATGTAAAAATAGGCTGGCATATTGGTGCATGCAAACCAACTTATTGTTGTTTTAGGTGCGGCAAACAATGATTCGAAGTTTCCAATGCATTGATTACATGCTGCTTCTTTCAATAAATGACACGATACCCAACAGATGAATGTTAAGGAATTATGAATGGAGTTGAGTTTAGATTTTTAATTCTCGTTGTTGTTTTTCATTGGGAGATTGATGGAATGATGAATTATTTCGTGCAATGAAGGAGAAATTCTGAACCATGATTTGGGTGGATTTTAGGATTAAGACAATTAAAAACTGTCTTAATCCTGTAAATCTTTTAATCTACCCAAATCGTGGTTCTGACAATGTTGAACCCGAACCTCGCATAGCCCACACTAGTATGTACAGATGGCTCGTTCCTCGCTCCCGCAAACGGGATAAACTATGACAAAGAAAAGAACTATTGATAAGGACGTCGTTTTAAACGAAGGTTCGGGATAAAAGCTTCTCCTTGTCATCCCGGGGTACGAGGGGTCTAATGATAACAGAAATTTCAATATTGCTGAGTAAAGAACAGGAAGATGAACGGAGCGTCGCAACAGCCGATGATAGTAGTAATACAGCTGGTTTATAAATGCATTTTAAACGGCTCCGGCTATCGTATTTTCCCAATATTTTAATGTGTAAGCCTTTGATTGTCAAAATGGGGATAGACCGTTTATAAAATTAGCTTTTTCGGATATATCAAGGGAGCAAAAAACCCCTATCTTCAGCCGCCCAGAGAGGAATAATCGTCGAGTAAGGTTGATGCCCGTCAACCAAATGGCCCGAAGGTTGTTATTAAAGATGATAAAAGATCCCAGCCGGGCGGCCGGGAGTTTATAAAAAGGAGTGTAAATTAAAATGGCATTTAAAAAAGAGGTTGAAATCATTATTGAACCCAAAGAAATTTTTGTTGGAAAGAAAGAAGCCCCCGTTACCCTGGTAGAATTTGGTGAATACGAAAACGAAGATTGCGCCAAGGCTAACGAAGTGGTAAAACAGTTATTGGAAGAATATGAAGGAAAGATGCGTTTCCAGTTCCGTCATTTCCCGCTTACCCGCATACATCAACGTAGTATGAAGGCCGGTGAAGCCGCAGTGGCAGCTGCCCAGGAAGGTAAATTCTGGGAAATGCATAATGTATTATTCAATAACCGCCGCAACCTGGGAACTACCAGTTTGAAACTTCATTCAAAAGAAGCCGGTGTAAATAATAAGAAATTCCTGGATGACCTGGTGAACGGCGTATATGGCTGGCAGGTGCAGGATGACCTGAAAGAAGGCCTTGACCGCGGTGTGAAAGATTTGCCTGCGTTTTTTATTAATGACGAACGTTTTGTGGGCAAGCCAACTTTTGCTAATCTCAGCGCTGCTATTGAACTGGCATACAAGAAAAGCAAAAAGAAAACTTCGGCTAAGCAAAAAGCATAATTTATCAGCGATAGCTATAAATAAAAAGAGAGCAACTTATCATTGCTCTCTTTTTTTATCTGAAATAATTCAGTTATAGCACTACCAGCTTACCAGCGGCTGTTGGAATAAGAAGGCTTGTTACCCCTTCTGTCTCCACCATTGTTACCACCACCTCTGCTGTCGCTTCTTTCTTCTTTAGGTTTAGCAACGGCTACACGAATAGCACGTCCGTCTACCATACCGCCATCGAGTTCAGCAATTGCTTTTTGAGCAGCTGCGTCATCGGGCATTTCCACGAAACCAAAGCCCTTGCTTTTGTTTGTGTATTTGTCCATAATTACTTTGGCTGAAGAAACTTCGCCATACTCTGTGAAAAATTCTCTTAAGTCTTCGTCCTGAACGGCATAACTTAAGTTTGAAACATAAATGTTCATTAAACTAAAAATTGAGATTTAAAAATACTTGAGAAGATCGCACGTAAAGAAGACTAACTATTAGCAGGTATTGCGTAGCAGAAAAAATCATTCACTTACAAGATGTCGTATCACTCAAATTAACAGCACAAAGATACGCTATCTAAGTGAAGAATGAGTTTATTTATTTGTTAACAGGAGGTTATTGAGCCAGCTTCGGTTCCCTGATCATCTTCGTTGCGACGCTCCGTTCATCTTCCTGTTCTTTACTCAACAATCCCTTAACGTCAATCGGGTTTACCCTTAATGAAATTAAGTTTCAAACTGCGAAATCTACTCGTGGCCCGCAACTCTAAACTCGCAACTCTCACTTCATTTCCGCAAAATACTTCTCAATATCCGCCGCCCGGAACGGGTGCACTTCAAATCGTTCCCAAACATTTCCGACGATGTAAGGTTCGATGCTCAGCCAATGCTGTAGTTCTTCCGGTTTTTCAAATTGCACGACCATTGTTGACCCAATCATTTTACCTTCTTTATTGAGCATGGCGCCGCCGAGTATAAGGCTTCCCGCCGCTTTCATCTTGCGGGCATTTTCAAAATGGGCGTTGCGGCTGGCCATTCTTCGCTCTAAGGCTTTATCATCTGTACCATCCCATGCGTGAACGATGTATTGCTGCATAGTATTATTCTTTACCGGGAATGATTTCCCAATTATCTGTTCTGAACGGTGCAAGCGGCAAGCCTTCTTTGCTGAATACATTGGACATACCGGTATTACTGAAAGAAAAACGTACCGCCACCGGATCGGTGATTTGTTTATTCGAGAGAATAATCCTGTCTTTTTCTATTTTAACATCAGCGGGCAGAAAATTTTTGTCGCTGCCGGCGATGAGAAACTCCGTTGGCTTTTCAGTTCCTTTTACCATAAAACCGTTGGGCGCATTTGTAAAGAATAAAGTCACTTTGCCTTTATTCACTTCCATGCTTTTGTACATTGGGCTGTTGTACACAGGAATGTTTTGTTTATACGTTTGTCCCAATGCAAGATTGGCTAGTCTTATACCTACATCGTATTTATTTTTCGGGTGAATGTCTTTAATATTATCAACCAGGTCAGTAACGACCACCAAGCCGGTATTTGGATAGGACAATGTTTTTGCCTGCTGTTCCATTATTAATGCCCCTTCGTATTTTCTGCCGTATATGTACGGAGCGATTTGCACATAATAAAAAGGAAATTCTTTTTCAAAACCTTTTCTCCAGGAACCAATCATACTGGTAAACGTTTTTTCGTAAGAAAAAGGTATCGATGTGTTTCCTTCACCCTGGTACCAGATGGCGCCGGCAATACCATAATTAATAATAGGAGCGATCATACCATTGTAAAGAACACCTGCTTTGTGCGGGCCCCATAGCGTTTCAGATAATTTGCCCGCGGCTTCTTTCATTGTAGCATCCATTTCAATAACAGGAGCAGGTGTCCAAACTTCTACTGGTGTGCCGCCCCATGTTGATTCAATAAGACCGATAGGAACATTGAGGTCTTTCTGCAATTTTTTTCCAAAGAAATAACCAACTGCGGTAAAACCTCTCAGGCTTTCCGCATTGCACACTCTCCATTTTGCATCGCAGTTATCCTGCGGATAATCAGCACTGGCCCGTGAAATATCAAACACACGGATATTATCATTGGCGCTGTTCGGCATTTCGTCCATCATCTGCTGGGTATTACTCATTTCCATATTGGACTGACCGGAGCAAACCCACACTTCACCAATTAATACATTTTCCAGTACAATTGTATTACGTCCTTTTAATGTGATGGTATAAGGGCCGCCCGCAACAGGTGTACTGATCTTTATTTTCCAGCGACCATCACTTGGCGCTGTTAATGAATCCAGTGAATTTTTCCATGAAGAAGTGATCACAATTTTTTCATTTGGATCAGCCCATCCCCATAGCGCCGCCTGCGATTGTTGCTGCAATACCATATTACTGCTGATGACAGCCGGAAGGCGAATGCCAGCAAATACATTTGTAGTAAAAGAAATGGTGAATAAAAGAAAGACGAAGCGTATTATTTTTTTCATATCGCAAATTTCAAAAACGAAATTTACGCAATATGAATGAAACTATTTATTGCGACTGCTCTATATTAAACATATCCGGGGTTTCTTCTTTTTTACGGATGCCAAAATTGTAGCGGATGTTGATCCCGGCCCTTCTTGTATCCGATCTGCGGAAGCCACTGGCATTCACAGAGCCTTGGTTAATTTTAAAATTATTTTTATTGGTATAAAAAATATCATTCATACTCAAAGTCACGATCAGCTTTTTATTGAGGAACTGGCGGTTAATGCTTGCATTTAAGTTACCAAAAGATGTCAATTCGTAAAATTGTTGCTGGCCTTTCAACCGCATAAAGCCAAATAATGTCATCTGCGATAACTTATCCAGTTTCAATGAATGATAAGTAAAGAATGTCCATGTGCCCTTATCGAAAGAAAGCGGTTTGTTTTCATACAGCCCGTTATATAAATTATGATTGTATTGGACACCTAATACAAAAAAGTATTTTTTGCCGGGTGGTATAGCGCCTAAAGCACGGAAATACCATTCTTTGTTTTTACCAACGTTGTCATAGGTTCTGTAAGCTTGTTCCTTGCTGCTATCCGCCTGGTACACCACGTTGGTAAAAATATCTTTCGTGTTATTTATACCAATTGCAATTATCGGCCTTTCATCAATACTCACATTTGCCTCATAGTTCTGCGTAAACTGCGGACGTAATGCAGGGTTTCCCACTTCTGTCAGGTATTGGTCAACATACCTTGGAAAGGGGTTCAGCTGATCATAAACCGGCCTGCTGATCGTACGGCGGTACACCAGGTAGGCCCGCAGGTCAAAGCCAGCGATCTTCATAATGTTCCTGCTTATATATATGTAAGGAAAATAATCAGTGCGATGAATGTTAAAAGAAGTGTCGCCTGGAATAATCTGTCTTCCTTCCATGTTCGTGTTCTCTACTCTTGCGCCGAATTTAATGACGAGGTCTTCTCCCAGTGTTTTAGAACCTTGTATATAACCGGAATTAATATTTTCCTTGTATTTAAAAGTATTGGTGCGGTTATTATCTTTTGTGCGTACACCACCGGTTTCCCTGAAGTAATTAGTAACGTTATGATAGAAATTAAAATAAGATTGAATGCCTGCTTCCAACGTAAACTTTTTCTTCATCTTTAATTTCAGGTCAGATTTTAAATTGATGTAATCCCGGTTGTTTGTCCCTCTCCCATCTCCCATAGCGGGAATGCCCGCTGTATGATTATCAGTTGTAAAAGCCTGGTTGGTCTTATTAATGGAATGAGTGTACCATATATCATTCGTCCATTCAGATCCCAGGGTATCAATTTTATATTTTGATTCAAGGCCGGTACCAAGAAAAAGGGAATTACCGTCTTTAGTAACTTTATTTAAGCTATTACTTATTAATTGCGCCGTACTTATTTTCCTGATGCTATTATCATTGGTAGAACGATTTTTAAAATCATTGAAGTTCAGATTCGCATCATACGTTAATTCCCATTTTTTACCGGCTTCCCAGGTAATGCCGTAAGCGCCATAATAAGTACTGGAAGGATATATGGTGCGTGCATCCTGGCTAAGCAAAGAATCCGGGGCAAATAACCTGTCAGTTTTTATTTGTTCAAAATTGTTTCTCCTGCTGAAACTGAGGTTGAGGTAAGAAGTTTTTTTGCCATCATTATTATTCAGGTTAAGCCCAAGAAATTTATTTCCATAGACACCTTGTTGCCAGCCGCCGTTTATACTTCCTGTCATACCGAGCTTAACACCTTTTTTCAATACTACATTAACGATGCCACCTGTACCGGAGGCATCATATTTCGCCGAAGGCGTTTTTACTATTTCAATTTTTGCAATAGAATTTGGTGGTAAATTTTTAAGCATTGTAGCTACGTCGGCCGTGCTCATTTTCATATCACGCCCATTGATCTGGATGCTGGAAGGAGAAAGGCTATTGATATAAATATTACCATCCTGGTCTACGAATAGTCCCGGTGTTTTTTCTAAAATTTCATAAGCGCTGGTGCTGGTAGCAGCAAGGGCTTCAGGATCTACGATTGTCTTATCGTCTTCCTGCCGCATCAATGGCCTTTGTGATGTTACCACTACGCCAGCCAAAGTTTTGGACAATGGTTCAAGTGTAAAGTTGAAACGGGTTTGATTTCCCGAGAAAACAAATCCTTTTTCAAAATATTGATAGTTAACAGAGGAGATGCTGATAGTATATTGACGTACTTTCTGTAGCTGAAAAGAGGCAAGGCCATTACTGTCCGCTACTTGTTTAAATTGTTGTAAGCTGTCAAGATGATCGGTAACCGTAACAGAAGCAGCCGGAACTGGTTCGTTCTTGTGATTAACGATCTTAATAATAACAGGTGATTGCTGTGCAGGTAATTGTGAAAATAATAAAGCGAAAAAACAAAGAGATGATAGCCGGTAAAGGGTAATAGTTTTTCTCATTAAACAGTTTTCGTCTGTGCAATCATCAAAAATAACCAAAATGATGAACAGGAATTGGCTGTTCACTCACCGGTTAAAACTTTTATCTTTTTATAACATTCAATGCCCGCTTTTTTTAACAACCGGGACTGTGCTTTTCTTTTTCGCACTGATGGCCCCGGCTTCATCGATAGAATGGGTGCAATGAATATCGTTCTCTTTTTCAGCCAGCTTTGACAATTTAATGTAGAATTTTTTCAGTGTTTCAAGCTCTTCTGATGTAAGGTCTTCTACATCAATCAGGCGGTTACTGGCGGTGGGATTACAGGCGATCAGTTCATTTAATTTTATTTGTAAAGCGATCGTGTCCTTGTTTTGAGATTGTTGTATCACAAACACCATTAAAAAAGTAATGATGGTAGTACCAGTGTTGATCACAAGTTGCCAGGTATTTGAATAATGAAATACAGGGCCCGTAACCGCCCAAATAATGATGATCAGGAAGGCGATGATGAAAGCACCGGAACTACCGGTAGCCTTTGTTACTTTCGCGGCAAATTTTTCGAAAAACGCTGAGAATTTATTTTTGGACTTTTTCTTTTTCATGGTAACCATTTTTAAATGATGGGATTGATCCTTTGTAGTATCAATATCAATACCGAAATTTAGTCATTCTAATATTGATGGTTAAATTCATCGCAACTATACACAGATTTGAAAAAATGGGTGAGAAGACCGGGTGGACATATATTGAAGTTCCTGCAGATATCGCGGAAAAATTAAAACCCGGTAACCGGCGGGAATTTAAAGTAAAGGGTAAGCTGGATGCGCATCCTGTTAAACGGGCATCCCTGATGCCCATGAAAGGCGGCGGTTTTATTATGCCAGTTAATGCCGCTATGCGAAAAGGAATTGGTAAAAGGCATGGTGCGATGGTAAAAGTGCAATTGGAAGCTGACGATAGCCCCTTCGTATTTAATAGAGATTTTATAGATTGTTTAAATGATGAGCCAAAGGCAAAAGAATTTTTTCAGACACTAAGTGGGTCTCATCAACGTTATTTCAGCAAATGGATAGATGAAGCTAAAACAGAACCTACCCGCACGAAAAGAATTGCCCTGTCGGTAAATGCGTTGTCAAAAAAGTGGGGTTATCCTGAAATGATCCGTAGTAATCAAAAGAAAAATATTGGCGAATGAGTTTGTCTTTAACAGAAATAAAGAACCCCTTTTTTATAGGTATAGCGGGAAGTGGTATGAGTGCTATCGCTCAATATTTACAGGGCATTGGCAAAGATGTTTCAGGCAGTGACCGTTTTTTTAAGGAAGGCGAATACAATGAAGCAAAAGAAAAGCTGGAGACGGAAGGAATAAAATGCTTTGCACAAAACGGGGAAGGTATTACCGGTAAAACCGATCTCGTCGTGGTATCTACAGCAATTGAAGATACAGTCGCGGAAGTGATCAAGGCGAAACAGCTTTCCATTCCGATCATCAAACGATCAGAATTGCTTGCGATCATTGCGGAAAGTAAAAAGACAATTGCCGTAGGAGGAACAAGCGGTAAAAGTACAACCAGCGCTATGCTTTTTGATATACTGGAACATGCCGGGTTGGGGCCGGGAATTATCAGCGGTGCAGGCTTGATAAGCCTTATTAAAAAAGGAAAAATAGGGAATGCGAAAGTGGGAAGTGGTGAATGGCTGATTATTGAAGCCGATGAAAGTGACGGATCTATTGTACAATACAAACCAGCGATCGGTTTGCTTCTAAATGTGGATAAGGATCACCAGGAAATGGATGTGCTGATGGATATATTTACCGTTTTTAAAAATAATAGTAAACAATTTATCGTCAATCAATCACATTCTTTATCGAAACAACTTTCCAATAATATCAAACGTGATTTTTCATTCGATAGTAATTCGGCGGCTGGTTATATCGCTACTGATTTTAAACAAAAAGGACTTGCGATCTCATTTAAAATTAACGGCGTTGATTTTAAATTAAATACTGTTGGCAGGCATAATATGGAAAATGCATTGGCGGCTGTTACGGTGGCTGCGCAGTTGGGTGTTGATTTGAAAGTTTGCGCCGAAGCATTAGAAAAATATGAAGGCATACACAGGCGTCAGCAAGTATTTGGCAATAAAAAAGGCGTTTGGCTGATGGATGACTTTGCTCACAATCCTGTTAAATGCGCTGCTGCTATCGAAGCCTGCCAGCCGATCGCACCGAAAGTAATCGCCTGGTTTCAGCCTCATGGTTACGGCCCGACAAAATTTTTGCGTAATGATTTTGTCCATGAGATTGGAAAAGCATTGAGAGCAGAAGATGAAATATGGATGAGCGAAATCTTTTATGCAGGTGGCACCGCTGTAAAAGATATTTCAGCAAATGACCTTGTTACGGATTTAAATAAGCAAGGAAAAAATGCTTTTTTTATAGAAAACCGGAATGATTTTTTAGCTGCGGTCCGTTCACATTTCACAACTGATACTGTGCTATTATTAATGGGAGCAAGAGATCCTTCGCTGGAAGAATTTGCAAAAAAAATATGGAAAGAATTATAATTATTTAGCTCACACTGTAATAACCCAGCGGTTTTTCTTTTTTAGCGACCAATGCAGGTTGAAATAAATACCAGCAGAGCGTCATCAATAAGCTATATTTTGCTTCATCTCTCAGTGATTTATTTTTCCCTGAAAGATCAATCAGCATATCTTTCTCTTCTACATTAAAACCGCAAACAGCAAGTGGCTGATCTTTTGATTCTTTATAAATAGTAAAGGCGGGTTCATTATTCGTTTCAACAGAATAATAATAGCGTTCACTGTTCATCTCGATAAATTCTTCATTGTTTTCCGTACCCGCATGGCATATATGAACCCCGTATTCATTACGTAACACAGTTTTGTTTTTCAGGAAACCTTCCTTGCGCATCAGGAAAACCCTTCTCTCATCAGCGTATTCAATCCTCGCAGCCCTTGAAGCCGGGTTAAATACCAGGGTAACCAGCTTACGGCCATTATTCCACAACGCATATACCGAGTGACTGATTCCGGATGTTACAATTTCCCATTTCATAACTGACTGTTTTATAAGTTATATCGGCGGGTAAAGTACTAATGATATTTGGTTGGGTGGGCAGTTAACCTAAAATTAATATTAACTTCATATTGAAATAGGCCAGAGTGTGTAAACTGTGCATAAATCGCCATTATTCCACAGTTGTTCACAATATTTGTATCCTTATCTAATATAATAGTATGCTTACGGAAAAAGAAAAATCGTTTTTAGAAAGAGCTATTGAATTATCATTGAAAGGAATGGAGGGCAGGCAGGGCGGTCCTTTTGGTTGTGTGATTGTAAAAGATGATGAAATTGTCGGAGAAGGCTGGAATATGGTGACTGTATCCAATGACCCGACAGCGCATGCGGAAGTGGTTGCTATACGGAATGCCTGTAAAAAATTGAATACATTTCAATTAACTGACTGCGATGTCTATGCAAGCTGCGAACCTTGTCCGATGTGCCTTGGCGCTATTTATTGGGCGAGGCCAAGGCGTGTGATTTACGCCAATACAAAAGAAGATGCGGCGGCGATAGAGTTTGATGATCATTTTATTTACAAAGAAATAAATGCGAAAATGAATGACCGGGAAATCCCTTTTATTCATGTGCCGCACATATTAGCCCGGGAAGTTTTTGTAAAATGGAAAAATTGGGAAGGAAAGGAGTCATACTAGCCCCGCATCATGCGGTGTATGACCATATAGCTGATAACAATTAAAAGGATAAGAATAAAAATAGCGATATAGAGCCAGGATTGATCTTTCAATACCAGTTTTTGCCTGCGTTGTTTTTTCTTTTCGGTTTTCTTTTTTAGGTCGCGGTTCAGCATTTCGACCATATAAGCGATTTGCTGTTTGTCTTTGATCTCCTGCAAACCATCTACCGCTTCTTCCGCAAATTCATTCTCCATTAATTTTCTCTCTACTTCATTCTTCTTGTCGTCAGATAGTTGATCCTGTAGGTAAAGCAATAGTGTTTCCTGGTCGATATCGGTTGATAAATGGGACAATATGTTTTTTAAATCTTCCCGCATATTATTTGTTCATTGCATCTTTCATTTTTTTCTCAATTAGTATTTTCAAATTTCGCTTTCCGTTCTGAATATAACTTTTCACCTGCATCATGGAGAAACCAGTTTCTTCACTGATCTGCTGGTAGCTTTTCTTTTGCAGGTAAAACAAAGTTACACATTGCTGCTGCTCTGTATTCAGCTCCTGCAGGGATGTTTCCATCAGGTCGAGTGTATGTTCTGTATGAATTAATTCGGTTTTATCTGTTTCTTCGGGAGCTGCTATGGTTTGGTTATCGAGCTCAGCTGGTATTTTTCCATGTTTATACCGCAGCTTCATCAGGCAATGGTTTTTGGCGACCATGTAAAGCCATGATTTGAAGTACTCAACTTTATATTTCTGTAATTCCTGTATTACTTTCAGGTAAACTTGCTGCACCCCATCCTTTGCTTCGTCTTCGTTTTTCAGGTATTTCATACAAACACCGAGCAATAACAATGTATACCGTTGTAATAATATGCCCAGCCATTCATTATTATGGTCGGCATAAAATTTTTCCAGCAGTTGCTGATCGGTAATATGATCGTATTTACCAGTATTCACAAATGGGAAAGTAACCATTTTGTTTTAAATCTGGTGCTATACACCGGGATGATTATAAGATGCCTGCACCAGGATATTGCATAAGAGATTTTTTCATTAAAATTCAGCAGGAAATAACCCCCAGCCAGTTATTGGGTAAAAACTACTGCTGGCAGAACAGCTTCGTTGGCGCTTATTTTAAACCGCAATGTCAGGGCAAGCACTATTTCATGACGGCTGATAATTTTAGCCCAGGCAATTGAAAGAGGGGAAAGCCAATGCATGGCAACAAAATAATCATGGCCCGCGGCAGTTATTTCTACTCCATCTTTTTCTTCATCGGATTTACTGTCATAAAACTTTTTATTATTCTGCCGGTGTATTTTTTCAAACTCTTTTTTTATTTCCTTCAGGCTTTTGTCATTATCATCGTCGTACGCCTGCAATTGGTAAATGAATACGGTGTCTTTTGTATTCAATGAGTCATCATATTCTACCTGTGTTTCTTCCAGCAGGATTTGTAAACGCTTAGGCTTAAAGAAAAATGGGTTATAAGTTTTATATGTACCCGAGAATTTATAAAAACTTGTATCCGTTTTTTTTCGGATCACTTTATTGCTAATATCGGGATCGTTGATAAGATGTTTCAGGAATACACTGAACTCGCTGTTAAACGGATCAGACCGGAAATAACTTTTGGAGAAATTTGCCAGACCTTCAACGCCATAACTTGCAATATTATCCTGGCTGTATACAGAACCACCAATAAGAAGACCAATAAAAAGGTTGTGTAGTTTTTTTTCTCATGGTAAGACTTAACCAAATGTACCTACATGCTTTTGGTTTTTACAGACAATAGCGTTAAAATAAATGAAAATATTCCTGCTAAAATTAAAAAATACCTTTCACCCATTTAATAACGGCGCTGTCCCACTTTAATAGTTTGATGGCGGAGAAAATCAGAACGAAGGCGAATATTTTTTTAAGTAATTCCTGGTCGAGCTTTAGTGCGATACGGCTGCCGAAATAACCACCTATAATAAAGGCAACACCTAAAAGTCCTACTACTCTCATGTCAATAGGTGTACCCATTGCTTTGGTATCAGAATAATATTTAAGGAATGCAAGAATGACAACAGGAAAAGTAAGTACACCAAGTGAAGTGCCCTGTGCCTGGTGCTGCGAATAATGCAGGAAGAATACAAGCGAAGGCACGATAACAATACCGCCGCCGATGCCCACCAATCCGCTGAGCAGGCCGCCGGCAATTCCTATCAATAAGATAGTGATCACTAATTGAGCAGTCATAGTTGTTTGTTGATGTGGTTGCATGATCAGCGTTTGAACTGTTCTTTGTACAATTTGATCGCATCATTGATCACCCTGCAGGCTGTGTCTTTGTCCTGGAAATTATCAATCTCTACTTTTTTATTCTCCAGCACTTTATATTGTTCAAAGAAATTTCTGAGTTCCAGTAAAAAATGTTGTGGCAGGTCTTCTGTACGCTGGTAATGATTAACGGATGGGTCTTTTGATGCGACAGCGATTATCTTATCATCGATCTGGCCGGTATCAATCATTTGCATGTTGCCGATTACTTTGGCTTCTACCAAACACAATGATTGAATGGATTGCGAACAAAGCACCAATATATCCAACGGGTCGCCGTCATGCCCTAATGTTTGCGGGATGAAACCATAATTTATGGGATAATGAAACGAAGAATAAATCACCCTGTCAAGCCGTAACAGCCCCGTTGTTTTATCCACTTCATATTTGGCACGGGAGCCTTGCGGTATTTCGATCAATGCATTCACCACCTGCGGGGCTTCTTGCCCGTAATGTGCGCCATGCCATGGATGATTAACGGTAAGCATAAATACTGATTTTTATAAGCGGGATATTTTCATGCCTGCGTATGTCGCCACAATTCCTAATAGCACACTGGCTGCTACGTATGAAAAAAATAAACCCGTCCTTTGTTCTTTTAATAAACCCATGCTCTCCAACGTGAAAGCGGAGAACGTAGTAAAGCCGCCGCACAGCCCCGTCATTAACAATAATTTCCAGTTCTCATTGCTGGCGAACGATTTAAATGTAATGCCCCAGAATAGCCCGATAAGAAAACAACCTGTAACATTCACCACGAAAGTGCCCCAGGGAAATGCATGCGGGTAATGATCCGAAAACCATTTTTGACAGAGATAGCGGGCTATGCTGCCAACCCCACCGCCTAATGCCACCATTAAAATATTTTTGATCATTTTATAGTGGAATCTGTTTTCGGCAGTAAAGGTACAGACAGTGAATCACTGTCGTGGGCGAAAAGATAATTGAAATCTACGAGCCACTGCCCTTCATGTTTTACGACTTTCAATGTATCCCAATTGTTCTTAAATGAGTTGGAATAGATAACAATAGTGACCGAGTCTTTTACTTTACTGGAAACTTCGTGAATATTTATAGATGCGTTAGCCAACCCTTTTTTTTCATCGGGAGAAAGCTTTACCCTTTCAATCGCATTCATCCGTTCAATGTTCAGCGAATCAGTGAGCATAAAGGTTTTTGCTTTTTCAAAATCCCCTTCGAGGGCCGCTTGTATAAAATTCCTCGCGGCATCTACATCGCTTTCTGATGCTGGTGTGTCTTTACTGTTATTACAGGCATACAAACAAAAAAGCAGGAATGAAAATATTGATATTTTATTTTTCATTCCTGCAAATTACAAAAAGTTATGCGGCTATTGATTTTGCTGGATCTTTTTCATGCTTTCCTGCAACTCTTTTAGTTTTTCAGGATCTATTTTTTGCAACAAGCTATCGGCCATCTTCAACCCGTCTTTTACTTTCTCAGCATCCATATTTTCCATGGTGTCATTGCCGTCCATTTCATGATCCATCATTCCATCTTTTTTGGCATCCATGCCCATTTTCATTAACGTGGCCATGCTGAAATCTACTTTCCAGGCGCCATCTTCTTTCTTCAGCGGGAATTCCATCTCCTGGTTTTTCTTTTTATTCTTAAAAGGCACGGTCGCCATATCTCCGTCAATCTTCGCATCGCCGATTTCTACGTCTTTAAATTCTTCCGCCATATCCTTGTCGGCTTCTGTAGCCTGGTCTTTCATTTTTTCTGACATGTCCATAGCTTTTTTCATCATATCCATAGTGGACTTGCTTTCTTTCGTGGCCAGCTTAGCGGCGCCATCAATGTCTTTCGCAGCGATTTTTTTAAAGAATTCCGTAAGCACTTCTTTCGGGCCCGCATTGCTCATAGAACCGCCGCCGCAGCTAATTGTAAACAATGATACTGCCGCCAGTAAAGGAAAAAGACGCATAATTTTTTTCATATCCGAGTTTTTGGTTGGGGCAAAAGTAGGGGTTCTCCCAGAAGGAATAATAAAATCACCGGTCAAAATCCACTCTTTTTATCAACCGGCTACCGGGATATAAAAATAGATCGTCTGGTGAAATGCCGAAAGGCCATTGCCTGGCTTTAATATAATTACTGAGCGAGCCGGACAACGATTTGTCCAGGCATTTGAAAACAAATTCGGAACAATACATTTTATCATCGGTGAGGAAATTAAAATAAAGGTCGAATTCCAAACCGGCGAGATAATGATTGCGGATGATAGTAGTTAATGAATCATTTTGCTGTTGGTTTAATTCATAACGGTATACGGCGAACTTATCACTTTCAAATGGTGAGCAAAAACTATCAATGGGGTCACGTCTTAATTTATTGCCGGGATTGTAATCGCCGCCCAGTGCATGGTATACAAAGACGGAACCGTTTTCTATTTGTAGTAATCCGCAATGCGAGAAGGTGGTATCGATGCGGTTAAAACTTCTTGCCGCACGGCTCACATCATCTGTTCCGTTACGGAAAACAAGGTCACCATTTTTTACTGCAGATTTGATGCTATCTATGCGGCGGAAATTGTTGGCGATATGTTTTTGTGTTTCTTCTTTGTTATTACAACTTATGAATAAAAACAAAAGGCAGCTGAGTAGCCACCTTATTGTTTGTTTGAGTGAAATATTGTTGCTTCGAAAATGCCCAATAGAATTACCGAACGCTGAAGAGTGCGACCCAACGAAAGTTGATAGTAGCACTGCAGCCGGGCACATAAAAATAATTTTGACAACCGGGTTAATGATGATGCTGACCGGCACCCTCCGTTCTTTCATGTTCTTTTGTATAAGCCCGCAGGATCGCTTTTACCAAACGATGGCGCACTACGTCTTCTTCATCCAATTCAATATGTGCGATGCCTTCGATATTCAGCAAAATCCTGGCGGCGGTTACCAAACCACTTCGCTGGTTGCGTGGTAAATCCACCTGCGTCATATCGCCGGTGATAATCGCTTTCGCATTGGCGCCGATACGTGTTAAAAACATTTTCAATTGGAGTTCTGTTGCATTCTGCGCTTCATCCAATATAATAAATGCATTGTCCAGTGTACGGCCACGCATGTATGCCAGTGGTGCAATTTCAATTGTACGTGTGGTCATATAATAACCGAGCTTGTCAGCCGGTATCATATCATCCAATGCATCGTACAAGGGGCGGAGGTAAGGATCAATCTTTTCTTTAAGATCGCCGGGAAGGAAACCAAGGCTTTCGCCGGCTTCCACCGCAGGCCTTGTTAAAATGATTTTCTTTACCTGCTTATTCTTTAATGCACGGACGGCGAGAGCAACAGCGGTGTACGTTTTACCGGTACCGGCAGGGCCGATGGCAAAGACGATATCATTTTTGTCTGTTACCTGCACGAGCCTTTTTTGATTGGCCGTTCTTGCACGAACAGATTTACCATTAGGGCCGAAGACCAATACTTCATTCGGGTTGCGTTCGGTGAAGTTGTCAATGGTTTCCGCGTCGTCGCCGCCAAGTATTTGCTCAAGATATTTTTCACTCATGTGGCCGTTACGTTCGAGGTACGACACAATGAGTTCAATTTTTTCTTTGGCAGTTTCTATCTGCTCGGGTGCGCCGCTGAGCTTGATCTGTTTACCACGTGAGAGAATTTTTAAAAGCGGGAATTTCTTTTTGAGGATGTCCAGTTTGCCGTTATTTACTCCGAAGAACTCGATAGGATTAACGGTTTCAAGGTTGATGATTGTTTCAGTCAATGCGGATTAGTTTAAGAGCACTTTATCAAAAAACCGGCGAAGGGTAGTACCGGATTAATTGCGTCTTCTGAATACCTGTACAGAAGCTTTACCCTCTTGATTTCAAATATAATTTATTTACAGATTAATTTCATCATGATTCTTATCAACAAATGTTAATACAATGATGAACGGGCGGGCGAAAAGAAAGTTCGGGTGGGATTGCTAAAAATCACCAGTTTATTTTTTTTCAGTATTTTAGGAGTAACCAAAATCAACTAATATGGACTCAATTCCTATTGCATTTGTTTTCATCTGGCTTGCCATTATGGTGGTGCTTATAGCCGCCCAATGGAAAGTATTTGTAAAAGCAGGACAACCCGGCTGGGCCTGCCTCATTCCCATTTACAATATTTACATTATGACCAAGATCGGTGGTAAACCCGGCTTCTGGACATTATTGTGCCTGATCCCGATCGTAAATATTGTTTTTGCTATCTGGTTAATCAATATGATTTCCAAAAGTTTCGGAAAAGATGAAGGATTCACAGCGGGACTTATTATCCTGGGAATTATCTTTTGGCCGATACTGGGTTTTGGTAGCGCCAAATATTTAGGGCCGTATGGCGACAAGGCTGCTTTTATGGCGCACCAG
This sequence comes from Chitinophagaceae bacterium, assembly GCA_037200685.1. Classification (GTDB taxonomy): domain Bacteria; phylum Bacteroidota; class Bacteroidia; order Chitinophagales; family Chitinophagaceae; genus JAJKIP01. Next base: position 494,392 of record JBBCIG010000016.1, on the reverse strand, counting down.
GGAAAAGATAAATTTGATTTTGAAAACAAGAGTTGATGCTTGCCGTATCAATGATTTGAAAAGGGTTCCAGCAAGGAACCCTTTTATTTTACTGTAATTATTTTACTGTTATCTCTATTATATCATCCACATCTCCAAGGTGAAGATCATTAAGATAAATAAAAACGCCTTCGGGCTGTTGCTTAAATTTTAATGTTTGTTTGGAAGAATATAATTGTATGGCTGCCACCGGCTGGGTAATTTTTGGTAACAGGATAAAATCTTCCGACGGAGATTTTAAAATATGGACAAACAATTTTTTCCCTTTTGCCGTGACCGTTCCCCAATCCTGCGAAGCAATAATATTACCCCTGGTACCGTAAATGCTTTCACCGTTTTTCTGCAGCCATTCACCCACTTTCTTTAATGTATCAATAAACTCCTGTTGAATTTTTCCATCGGCCTGTGGCCCTACGTTCAATAAAAAGTTAGCATCATGACCCGCCGCTTTTTACTAAATATTGAATGATCGTCTTTACGGATTTATAACTTTTATCATTGATGTTAAATCCCCATGAACCATTAATGGTTTCGCAGGTTTCTAATGGCACTTCGTTGCTGACACCGCCAGAGTTCCACCCATGTGAATTGCCGCCGGGCAAATCTTTTTCAAACATCTGGTAATCTTCGCCGGGTTTTATCGCAGTATGATGGTTGTTGCCAATCAGCGCATCCGGCCGCAACCAATGGATCAGTTCGTACATTTCTTTATACCCCCAATCAGCATCCTTGCGTTCCCAATCACCATCGAACCAGATGCCGCCGACCACATCGCCGTAGTTAGATAATAATTCTGTCAATTGTCTTTTCATAAAAGTGCGGTAGCTGCTCCCAGTTTGCACCTTCCGGCTCACCATTCACAATCTTTTTTCCAAAGCCATAATCCGCTCTTCCCCAATCGAGCAGCGAGTAATAAAAATTAAGTTTCAATCCTGCTTCTTTACATGCCGCCGCCAGTTCTTTCAACGGGTCTCTTTTAAATGGCGTCGCCTGCATAATATTATAGTCACTCGCTTTTGTATCAAACATGCTGAAGCCATCGTGGTGACGGGAAGTGATCGTAATATATTTCATACCCGCGGCCTTAGCGATCTGCACCCATTCTTTCGCATTAAAATCATGCGGGTAAAATGCATTGGCGATACGTTTGTATTTATCGTAAGGGATTTTCTGGTTAAACATCACCCATTCGCCATCGCCGAGCAAACTGTAAATGCCCCAATGAATAAACATGCCGAATTTCCTGTCCTGGAATTCCTGCCGGCTTTTAAGATTTTCAGCAGTCGGCTGGTAAGTGTTTTGTGAAAATGAAATAAGAACAAAAGCAAAAGCAATGCAAAATGCAGATCCATTTTTTCATAAAGCGAGTTTGAAGGAAAGATAATGAAATGTTTTTTCGTGATAGCCTTCGTGTGGCGGGTTATTTTTTTAGCCCGGCTGCAGTGCTACTATCATCTTTCGTTGCGTCGCACTCTTCATCTTCCTGTTCGTTATTCAGCATTTGCGTCGCTCCCGATAGCTATCGGGACTTCATCTTCCTGTTCTTTACTCAGCAATTGTCGAAGGCCCCGATGTTTGTCGGGGCGACGTCCCCGATAATTATCTGTGATAATCCATTTCCCGAAGAGTGTCCTTTAGAGTTCATAGCCGTGCCAGCCGAGGGCTTTGTGTGAGGGCTGGCGACACGGCGACTGGCAGGGTAAGCATGGAATATAAATGATGCCCGGAATAAGTGAATACCAGGTCAATACGTTTATTCTAAAAATTTTCTTAATAAAAGTAATATTACTATTGCATCAATGCAAACCCGTATCTACCTTCGTCTTGGTTTTTCATAGGATATTGGATTTTAAAAACGGGACCGGATTTCTATCCGGACCCTTATTTTTTTAGCCTGTCTTATATCTCTATTTTTCCCCATACGGCCTCCACAGCGGTCCCCAGTAAATTACTTCACCATTCTCATTTAAGAACCGAAAACCAATGGGTTTATGGTTAACGTAATCGAAAGAAATACCAATAATACAATCCCGCTCAAACTTCATAGGCTGCGATATTTCATTTTGAACCCCAATATCGCTCTGAGTTATAAAATTTCAACACTGATACAGGATGATCCATTCTGACTGTGTCTATATAGTGCATTGCAGCTGATACATGGATACTGCTATCCATGCAGTTTCTAAAAATATCTCTAACAAAAACATTGTGTGTGTAACCACTTTTCTTAGATGCGACCGTAAATAATGTTTGCATTGATTTTAAATGACATTCTTTATTTTGACTTGCCTTATTTAAGCAAGACATTGATAAAAGTGATGTCAATAAAAATAAATAAAACTTCATACGTTATTATTTTCTAATACTTTTTTCCCGATATGGCAATACAGTATTGCTTTTTTTTCGTTTTTATAAACAGCATAAACAAAACTAAATCATCTCCTCAAATGCTCAATAGGATTATCGAACGCTGAAGATTCTGTGTTAAATACCAAAGGATATTTTATATTTTTGTTCTTTAGGCGGCTTAAGCCAGCCTGTTTAGAGAGTGGCTTAGGCTGCTCTCTAATTTTTTAAAATATTCTTTGTCATAGGCGATTTTGCTTTTATAAATTGTAAAGATCATTTCCAGTAGTTTTCGTTGTATGGCTACAGCAGCCTTCATTTTTATTCCGTGTTTTGCTACCATCCGTGCAAATATGGCTTTAAACCTTTCATCGTGACGGATGGCTGTGAGTGCCGGGAAATGCATGGCTTTTCTTAATATCTATTCCCTTTTTTGGATATTTTGGGTTTGCCTTTTACAGAGGTACCCGACTGCTTTTCTCTTACATCCAGACCTGCGTAGCTGGTTAATTGTTTTTTATTACGTATCAGGTCAAAGCCATTGGTTTCCGCCAGCACTGTTACAGCTGTTAATAACCCCACGCCTGGAATAGAACAGATAATTATTAAGAGCTTTTTCATTTCTTCATCTTGGCCGACCAATTCACGTAACTCTTCTTTAATTTCTGCTTCTTGTTTATCCAGAAAAGCAATACGTTTTTTTTGTTCTTGCTACGCTTGTTTTGTTGGGTTGGGCTTCGGCAGTCTCTGCATGTAATTGATTTTTGACCGCTGTTCTGCTTTCCACCAGCTGGTCTCTTTCCCTGGTTAATTGCCTTAATTTCTTATAAATACCCTTTGGCGGATGCCAGCTGTCAAGATTTCTTTCCAATCCAAATTGAGTGATCGCTTCAGAAGCTGTTTTGTCTGTTATCGTTTTAACAGATAATGTTCTTACATAATTACTGATCTTATTGGGCAATACCACGCTTACATCCATTTGCCTTTCCGCTAAAAAATAAGCCAGTGATTCATGATAAACGCCCGTTGCTTCCATTACAAAACGAACAGCTATTTCTCCTTGCTTTTTTGTCGCCCATTCTATAAGAGAGACAAACCCTTTTGCTGTATTTGGAAAGATTTTGTGAGCATACAGCTCACAGGATAAATCCTCATATAAACGACCTGAGCAAACGTTCTAATTCATCCTGGGCTACATCTATGCCCACTACTTGTTTTAAGATTCTTTTCATACCAATTGTTTTTATGATATAAAGTGAAAATCTCCCTTCGTTTTGTCTCCTTACGGTTATCCTGGATGTGCGGCAAGGCGGCACTCCTTACATTCTGTTCAAACTCGAAGAGATAAAAAAGAGCGAGGCTATTTCTTCAGCTCAACATGCCTATAGGCTGTTTATGTGCGATTGGCTCTCACCCTTTTTCACTTTATGAAAATCAAATCTATTGGTATCTTAACTTTCTCTGAAGGAACTATTACTGTTTATTTTGTAAACATAGGAGAGTGCGACCCTTCGACTTCGCTCAGGGTAAACTGCGACGCTATTGCTGAATAGAGAACAGAAAGATGAACGGAGCGTCGCAACAGGCGATGCTAGTAGCAATGCAGCTTGGTAAAAAATAATTTAAGAAAATAAAAGTGGACTATTCCCACTGTATCGCATAGTACATGATCGGTTTTGTATCGGCGTTCTTTATCGCATGCGATATATTTGATTCAAGATAGATCAGGTCGCCGGTGGTGGCTTTCTTAACGGCATCGGCGATTTGCATTTCAGCATCGCCTTCTATCATTAATACTATTTCTTCTACTTTATGCGTGTGCGGGTCATGGCTTTTAATCCCGGCATTCAGCGTGGTTACGTGTATGTCAATCTTTTTTAACGTAGCGGTCTCCCTGTTAAAATATTGTCTCACGCCGCCTTTGTCATGCGCATTAAATTTTACATCATTGAAGTCTATAAAAAAAGAACCGCCTGCATCTTTTGCACGTTGCACATTGGGTGCGTCTTTTGATTTGAATTTAAATACATAGTAAGTGGCTTTGTTGTCACCCATGTTCTCCACACTGATTTCATCACCGGATATCGCAAAAGCAATACTGCCCGGGCCAAGTATTTTAGACTGGCTGCCAATGGTCACTTTTAATTTACCTTCCTTGATGGCGAGCATCACTTCTTCCTGGTGTGTATTTTTTGGCTGCGGGCCTGATTTGGGGTTAAGTGTACTGGCATGAACTTCGATATTGGCCAGCGTGGCGCCGGTGCCATCCACTATTTGCCTTCTTTCGGAAGTTTCTTTCTTCTCTACCGGCAAGTTTTTCCAACTGTAAACGTCTGATTTTATGGACTGTGTTTGGCCTGCTGTCACGAGCATGATGGCTGCAATTGTTAAGATAGGTTTCATCGTATAAATCTAATCTATTTCAATAAGCGGCTGATAATTTTTAAAGAAAATCTTTCCGGTATTTACCTGTATTTTTAAAAAAAATTACGGGTAGCATTACCGGTCGTTTGTATTTCATAAATCCTAAACTATACTACCAATGACGAGGCTTGTTAACAACATCATCTTTGCCGGTTCTGTTTTTTTTAGCCGGCATCGTATTAGTGCAATGTTCCGCATCTAAAAGTTCAAAAACTGCGGGCAGTACCAAAGGCTTGAAAGATTATTATAAAGATTATTTTTTTGTAGGCGCCGCCGTATCCCCGCAGGGATTAAAAAGGCCGGAAGAAGCGCAACTGATTTTGGAACAATTCGGCAGTATGACGCCGGAGAACGCTATGAAAATGGGACCGATTCACCCAAGAGAAAATGAATACTTCTGGAAAGACGCCGATTCGATTGTGGCTTTCGCTAAAAGAAATAATCTCCGGCTTCGTGGCCACACACTTTGCTGGCATAGTCAAACACCACGCTGGTTATTTATAGATTCTACAAAAAATCCACCGGATACTGTTTCCAAAGAATTATTGTATAAACGCCTTAAAGAACATATTACAACCGTGGTTAACCGTTATAAGGATATTGTGTATGCATGGGATGTGGTAAATGAAGTGATCTCTGATAATCCCAATGAATATTTTCGCAATTCACCCTGGTACAGGATCTGCGGAGAAGAATTTGTAGAGAAAGCGTTTCAATATGCGCATGAAGCAGATCCGAAAGCGTTGCTTTTTTACAACGACTATAACGAAACAAACCCAATAAAAAGAGAGAAGATATATAGGCTGGTGAAAAGTTTAAAAGATAAAGGTATCCCCATCAGTGGCGTAGGCTTGCAGTCGCACTGGTCTATTCACGATCTGACAGAAGGCCAGGTAGATTCTACGCTCAGCAAATTTTCAGAACTGGGATTAAAAATCCAGCTCACTGAGCTTGATTTAAAAGTGCAGCCAAGCGGTAATTCCGCACAAAAAGATACGGCCAAATCATATACTCCCGCAAGAGAAAAATTACAGACCGAGCAGTACGCCATGATTTTCCGGTTGCTTAGAAAATACAAGAGTGCCATTCAGTCCGTTACTTTCTGGAATGTATCGGATAAATATAGCTGGCTCGACAGGCGAGGTGGTGGCGGTAGGGGCCTATCCTTTATTATTTGATACTACTTATCAACCTAAGAAAGCTTATTATGAAGTGATAAACTTTAAGAAGAACGAAAAAAATTCAGGCCCACGCGGCTTCTGATATAACATATTATAGTATTTGCATACAGGCGGTCTTTTAAGGCCGCTTCTTTTTTTATGCCACGAAGCGGTACATAATAGATACCACATAACAATACATCTCCTCCTTTTCACAGTTCGTGCACTCTCCTGTTGATACACTTTCTTTCTCCGGCCATCTTTGCGCCATCATTAACTATTAAACTAATTAACATGAAACGGATTATTATAGTAATCGTAACGGTTTTTGCTCTGGGTGCGACCTTACAGGCACAGGAAGTTAAAACTGAGATCAGCAAACAATTTATGCAGATCACTACTGTGGAATCAGTAGTAGGCGGCGGGCTGGGCCGTTCTAAAATGCTCATCACAAACCCTGATGGTTCGCAAAAAGAATCTGACCTGGAAAATCTCTTCAGCCTTGCGGGTATTAATTTTAAAAACATTAAAGAGAATGAAGACAAGATTGTAAAAATCCTGAAAACCTATACGGATGATGGCTGGAAAATGGAGCATGTTACCTCTTTCACATTAAGCCCAAGTGACAATGGCCAGGGAATTTTTATGACACGTTATTTATTATCGAAACCTGATGTGAAAAAAGGATTTTAAAAAACTATTTAAAATAAAACCGATGAAAAAATTTTTCATTTTACTATATATAATAACAATAACAACCGGCGCTTTTGCACAGGCCGGCAAACAAAGTTCAGTTGCTAAATACCAAAGCAGCATTGAAGTTCCCCGCCCGGTGGTAACGGATGATACAACTTTTTGGACAATTTCTACTGTATCAACTATTGGTTATGTGGGCACGGCTTCCGGCGCTTCTTACAACAGCTATAAAAGTGGTGGCGGCATGATCGTCAAATTCAGGTTTAAAGAAAATAACCGCTTTGAATTTTTATTATACGTACAGGCGAATACGTATGGAACAGATACAGAAACATGGACACAAGTAGAAGGGTCGGTAGAGTTTGGAAAAGATGCAAAGGGACAAAACATATTTGTCACTAAAGCTGAAAAAGGAAATTATCGCATTACTAAAAACGGAAGGACTGTTACAAGACCGGTTCCACGAGATGAATTAAAAGGACAGCATTCATGTACGTATCTCTGGGAACGTTTCACTTTTCCCGATGATACGAAAAATACCTACCTGCTTGTTGTAGACCTGGAAGAACATCCCGGTGCGGATGTAAAAGTGCAGGGAAGTATTAACCCATCATGGGTATCTAAATTTCATATACCAATCAAAAATTAAAACCATTAAATAAATAATTGTATGAGAAAGATATTTTTTATAACAATCCTGGCAGTGTTATTTGCCGCTACTTCACAAGCCCAGTTTAAGAAACTGATGGATAAAGTGAAAAATAAAACAGAACAACGTGTTGATAAAAGAACGGATGAAGCCATCGATAAAAAACTCGATGAAATTGAGGGCAAAGACAAGCCCTCTACTACAAAACAGGAAAGCGAACCAGCGCCGACCGATCAGCCAAAGAAAAGTGAAGAACCCACATTAAAAAGCTTTTCAAAATATGATTTTGTTGCAGGTGAGGCGATCATTTATTACGATAACTATGAAGGGGAAGCAGTTGCAGAATTACCTACCAACTGGAATACCAACGGGACCGGTGAAATAGTAACGCTGGATAAATACACTGGGCAATGGTTGCGGGTGCATGCACCATTTGTTTACCTTACCAGCAATCAAAAGGAATTTAGTGAAAATTATACTGTAGAATTTGATATGATCCTCCAGTTAAAAAATAATGGCTGGATGTACCCGGAAATAAAATTCGGGTTGATCAGTACGAAAGACGAACCAACAACGGATAATAAATTCCTGTCTGATTATAAGAAATACGCATCGTTGATTTCTACTCTTTACCCGGAGAATTTAAATCATCGAAAGTGCGGATTAACTCCGATTTAGAGAATAAAAATTATTTCAACAGTGAGGCGAAACCATTCGCCAATCTTGAACAATGGTACGGGACCCCTATTCATGTGGCGATGCAGGTACAAAAAGAAAGGTTCAGGATGTGGATCAACGAAGAAAAAGTATTTGATGTGCCAAAAGGAATACCACTGGGCTATACTATGAACCAATTACTATTCCAGGTAGGACATACTAACTATAACGACAACCAGTATGCCGTATACATGGGCAACGTAAAAGTGGCGACAGGTAAAGCGGATACAAGACATAAGCTGGTAGAAGAAGGAAAATTTTCAACAACAGGTATTTTATTTGATGTAAATTCAGCCACTATCAAACCAGAAAGCAATGGTACTTTAAAAGAGATTGCTGATGTGATAAAAAAATTCGCTGACGTAAAGGTGAAAATCATTGGTCATACCGATGGTGATGGAACAGAGGCCGCTAATCTTGAGCTTTCAAAGAAAAGAGCTGAGGCCGTAAAGAATGCACTGGCAAATGATTTCGGCATCGAAGCAGCAAGAATGGAAAGCGATGGCAAGGGAGAGAAAGAACCCGTAGGAGATAATAAAACCAAAGAAGGAAAAGCGCAGAACAGGAGAGTGGAATTTATTAAACAATAAAAGAATAATAAGTGATAACAAGCATTATTATACTCTTGAACCTGCTGGCTTACAGCATGGTCGTCAGTCAATCTTTTTCTTACATGATAGCGCTGGATAATGTGCAGCGAAATTTACCAGCCGCTTCTTATATCGACCTGAGAAAATTATTGGATAAAAATTTCAGGGGCTAAGTTCAAGTTTGTTTTCTATGCGGCCTTGATCACTGGCCCGTTGACTATTATCCTGACAAGCAAGCACCCTGGTAGCTTATTGTTTATCACTTCTGTTATCGGTTTCGCGGCGTTTATTGCGGATGCGGTTTTCATGATAAAAGGAAATATGCCTGTCAATAATCTTATCAATACATGGACACCGGAAAAATATCCTTCGGATTGGGCGCTGCACAGAGATAAATGGCTGTCTGTTTTCAAATGGAGACAATTAATGAATATAACAGGCTTCATTAGTTTGCTGGTTGGCGTTGTATTCGGATAAAATAGATTTTTTTATTTAACAAAGTTCCAGACTGTATAGTCCGGAACTTTTTGTTTTTAGTACCCCACAATTCATGCATTGTTCTTTGCATTTCATGCAATGAGGTATTTCCAAAGGATAAAAAGCAGTGCATCTTTGATCTCTCATTTAAAAAACAAAACATTGACTATTAAACCAAAAACGATTTTATGAAACAAGTTTCTTTTAGCAAGGGCATGATAGGGATACGGATTTTTCTAACAACTCTTGTATTGACCATCGCCAGTTTATTTCTTTTTTCTTTTACTGTTTCTTCTAAGCTCACAACGGATATCTGGAAACAATTAGGTATATCACAACAGCAGGGAGCGGATAAAATTAAAAGCAGTTTTTTGAATAACTATTTTGATTATTACGGTATTCGCAATGCGAAGAATATCGCAACAGGTAACAGGGTGGGGATTGCCAAAGACCTGCTGACTTTTACAAAACAATATGTCAGCGGTGTTTCTTTTAAAAATGAATATGAGAAACTGAGAACAGGGGCTAAGCCTGAGCCTCCGGCAGCTAATGCAAAGACAAAAGAAGAGGTGAGAAAGGAATACATACGAGAAACACAGGAGTCTATCAAAAAGCTGGAAGATAACATGAAGAATTTGGATGCCAGCATGAAAAAGATCATGCAGGAAGGAATAGACATGAACAAAAAGACACTTAAAGATTACCAGGACCCCAACAGTAAAACGATTGAGATTTTTATCAATCAGAAGTAATGAAGCATAACGATGAGATAAACCGGTACAATGAGAATATGAAGTATTGGGAAAAAAATTATCCCGCTGATTATAAAGACCTCATTAAAGCAAGATTGCAGAAATATTTGACCCTTGCCGCAACAGTTGATTTTAGTGCGGAGCTCACGGAAAAGAATGGTAAAAAATATTTTGTAAAACAAGAGTATGAAAGAAAAAATGCTGACTGGAAAATGATCTATCGTGCAGGAAAAGATGTGTACGAAACATCAAAAGCTTTTGCTGAAAGCTGGATGAAAGAATTATAATTTTTAGTACAAACCTTATTTATGAAAAAAATACTCCCGGCCGCAGCCCTTATCCTTATGACAGCAATCATTGTCTATGCTGCGGCCCATTCCCACCCACGGGTATATGAAGAATGCACCCGGGAATGGGAACAGCTGAAGTGAAAAAAGCCAGTTTATGCTGGCTTTTTGCTTTACAGCTTATCCGCGAAAAATAACATTTATCTAAACCTTGATCATTGAAAATCAATTGGATGCCCAAATTTTTATTTTCCCTCAAATCATTTCATACATCATTTATAACAATTCATCCGAAAAAAATACAGGCGGTAACATCCCGTCCCAAACCAGGCCAGTTTTGTGTTAATTTGGGTTAATGCAAATAAAAAGGTACAGTAGTAAGGAGCCAATTATCTTTCTCTGGTTTATGGTACCCTACACCATCCTGATGAACCTGTTGGTTTTAGGGAGTTGTAGTTTCAGTTCTTTGAAAAATTTCCTGTTAAGTTTTTTTATTTCCATTTTTTATTTCGCCATTATATATGCCTTCTTTGGTTATGTAGCAACGATTGTCAAGAAAAGGTTCCCGTCGGATAATGAGTTGTTTAAACGCATCGGCAGTTTACTGCCTTTGTTTTATGCAATGAACATACTTGCTCTGCAGGGGTTATATTTCGCTTATGAAAAAATAACCTGGATGGATTGCGGACCGCAACGCCAGATGATGTGGTGGGCGGTTGGTTTTGGTTGTATGTGCAGCACGATCATAACATTCATTAATGAAGCCGTAGTAGGTTGGGAGAAATGGAAATTAGCCATTAATGAAACAGGGCGTTTGCAAAATGCTTATCAACGCAGCCGGTTGTTATCGTTGAAGAGACAGATCAATCCCCATTTCCTGTTCAATTGTTTCAATACACTTTCCAGCCTCATCAATGAAGATGAAGAAAAAGCGGAAAAGTTTTTAAATGAAATGACTAAAGTATATCGCTACCTGCTAAAGAGCGATGATGAACAAATTGTAACACTTGAAGAAGAAATGCGGTTTCTTCATTCTTATCTCTACCTGAATGATATTCGGTTCGGAAGTGCGTTAAAAGTAAGCATACATATTGATGAACAGTATAAACAAAAGGGATTGCCACCGCTTAGTTTACAAACAGTACTGGAGAATATTATTTACAGGAATGCCTTTAGTAAAAGCAGCCCGATGATGATTGATATTTATACAACGGGTGAAACCGTAGTTATTAAAAACACATTGCATCCCAAGCCGCAATCGAAAGAGATACTGGACTACGAAGAAGCGTTGGACAACCTGGTGCATAAATACCGGCTGCTGAACCTGCCCGAAGTAGGAATACATGAAACGTCGGAATACCGGGAGATCGCATTGCCATTAATAGAAAAACAGGAGGTAGCTGTATGAAATGGGTGAAACCACATAAACTGTTTGTGTATAGTTTCGTTATTTCCATGCCTTTTATCATCGTGGCGGTGAATTATATTCTCTATGATGACAGGGCGTCGCACGACTGGCAGGTATGGGCATACTCCTCACCAATATTGTATGTGATCGGGCTTTTATCCTGGTATTCGCATATTCTTTATGATGAAAGAATAATAAAGAAGTTCCCGGGACTGGACCAAACCCGCAAGCGGATACTTTATAAAACGCTGACGAATATATTCGTGATGACCCCGTCAGTATTTATAGTATTTTTCCTATATGACTGGTTGCATATTTTAGATTATCACCTCGATACGGATGATTTGAAATGGGGTTATGTAGTCGGGCTTTGTGTAAATATTCTTTTTGTAACCCTGTGGGAAGTGTTTTACCTGCTGGAAAAATACAAAGACAGTCTTGCCGAGCAGGAGCTGATCCAGCAAATGAGTACGGGACAGGAATTTGAAAATTTAAAAAGCCAGGTCAACCCGCATTTTCTTTTTAATTGTTTCAACACCTTATCTTCATTGATACTGGAAGATAAAAAGGAAGCGGAAAAATTCCTGGATGAATTAAGTAAAGTGTACCGTTACCTTTTAAAAAGTAATGAAGAAGGAGTAAGTACGGTGGAGAAAGAAGTGAAATTCCTGGAATCTTATTACCGGTTGCTAAAGACGCGGCACGGCGCCGGACTGCAGTTAAGTATGGATATTGATAAGCGTTATTATTCTTATCTTTTGCCTTCACTGAGCCTGCAGCTACTGGTGGAAAATGCGGTGAAGCATAATGTGGTTTCAAAACAACAACCACTGGTCATTGAAATTTTTACCGCGGCGGGAAATAAATTAGTAGTGAATAATACCTTGCAGCGAAAACAATTAAAGAAAGGGTCAACCAAAATCGGGTTGAACAATATAAGGGCGAAATACCTCCTGATGAAACAACCGGGTTTCCAGGTAGTAGAAGGAGAAAATAATTTTATGGTGGTATTGCCCCTGGTATGGAATGATGTAAAAGAAGAAAAGCTTATCAATTAAAAAATAAAAGAAAGAGTATGAAAATATTAATCGTAGAAGACGAAGACCTGGCTGTAAAAAAAATACAAAAGACATTAGCAGCCGTAGATGCTGAAGCAGAAGTGGCCGGCATCACAGACAGTATTAAAAGTACGGTAGAATGGCTGCAGCAAAATGACCAGCCGGATCTTATCTTAATGGATATTGAACTGGCCGATGGACAGAGCTTTGAAATATTCAATCTCGTGGAAGTAAAAAGTCCCGTCGTTTTCACCACTTCTTACGATGAATATGCATTGAAAGCTTTTAAAGTAAACAGTATTGATTATTTATTAAAGCCTGTTCAAAAAGAAGAATTGCAGAATGCATTGGATAAATATAAAAAGATGAAGGAGTCGTATGCTTCCAAAACTGATGATGAAGAGAAAGGCGGAGGTAACCTTGACCTGATCGTAAAAGAGTTGCAGAAAAAATTGCAACCAAAAGAATATCGCAAACGTTTCCTCGTAAAACATGCGCAAAAATTAGTGAGTGTAGAAATAGGGGAGATCGCATACTTCTTCAGCGATGGCAGACTGAATTTCTTTAAAACACATGACAACCGCAAGTTCGTAGTTGATTATACAATGGATGAATTGGAAGACATGCTCGATCCACAGCAATATTTCCGTATCAGCCGTTCCTTTTATGTGTCGGTAAATTGTATAGATAAGATCGATGATTATTTTGGGAACCGTCTCATCCTTCAATTAAAACCTGTTGTAGATAAAGAAGCCCTCGTCAGCCGGGAGAAAGTAACTGATTTTAAGAAGTGGATGGGAAAATGATAGGTGGAGGCAGTGATGGAATTAATTGTTATCTCAATAGATGGTGATTTGTCATGCTGAGGCACGAAGCATCTGTATTAGATTCCTCCTACGTCGGAATGACAAACTGGACAATGTTTACAAAAATTAAATGCTAGCAGTTATATCGCCAGTATAATCGCGGTTCCCTTCTCATCTGTTTGAAATTCCAGCGTAGCTTCAATCGCAGTCGCTTTTGCTTTCATTTCCTGCATAGCTTTTATGGTATTGTTGTTCGTGTCATTCAGCCGCACGCCAAGCGAAAATATATTTAGTTGTAGTTGCGATTTTACGTAGCCAAGGTGGATCAATGTTTCTTTCGCCCAGAATTCTTCCACCAATAAGCGCAGCGCCAGTTTGTAGATCATCATTAGTTCATGGCGAATGATCATATCCGGTTTTAACGCTATCACTTTATCATCTGTTTGCAATTCAATCGAAACATTATAGCGGTTACGTAAGGCATCAGCGAATTCCCTTATCCGATCAATAGTTTTACTCATGCTGTCATTGGCCGGGTCGATGCTCCACAGCATATCATCCATCGCGATGATCATGTTATGGCTTTTGTGATGGATCTCGGTAATATAGTTTTTAGATTGCTCCGGTTCCTTATCCGCTTTTATCCTGGCTATCTCGCTCAACACATTAATATTGTTCAAAGCGATATTCACTTCTTCATGCAGGCTGCCTGCGATATTGCCCCGCATCTTTTGTATCGATTCTTTCCGCCGTGACCGCTCCCTGTCTATCCAGTAAAATAGCGCCGCGACTATTAAAGCGAGAAAACAATAAAACCACCAGGTTTGCCAGAAAGGCGCCCTTACTGATATTTTTAACTCTGTAATTGCTGAAGAGCCGCCTTCGCCATTAATACATTTGATCATGAAAGTATAATCGCCCGGCGGCAGGTAATTATAAACAGCTTCTTTATTACCACCCGCTACTATCCAGTTTTTGTCCAGGTTTTTCATCATGTACATCACTGCGAAATGGTTCAGGTAAGTAAGTGTTGAAAATTCAATCGTCACCGAATTTTGATTATAACCTAATTCCACCTCACGCAATTTTTGTAATGAATCCAATGACAACCAGTCATTCATTAAAGCAAAAGCTGTTATCTCGGGTTTGGGCAGCATAATTTCTCCCGGTGAAAGATTTTCAGGATCGAAAACAATAAAATCATGTGAACGGCCAATCGCTATCCTTCCATCGTTTAATAAATTAGCGGATGCGAGACTGAATGAACTGGGTGGCAGACCATCTTCTTCAGTGAACATACTTATTATAAAGCCTTCCAGTTTTATAGAGCACAAGGTGTTCCCGGTTGTCACCCACACATAACCTTTTTTATCTTCAATAATATTTTCAACCGAGTTGGACGGCAAACCATTTTCATCATTGAAGAAATGGATGTCGCCTGTTTTAATATTTAATACATTCAGGCAATCGCTTCCGATGATATACACGCTGTCATTATGCTGCACAATGTCAGAAGCGCCCAATCCCATCAGTCGTTTGCCTTCAGCGCCGCTAATAGTGTATTGTGCGGTTATTTTATTCGAGGAAGGGTTTACATTGTAAACACCATCGCTACCGGTGCATACCCAGATAATTCCTTTCCTGTCTTTGTATAAACGGTTAACCGTTGTTGATTTATTAATGAGTTGAAAAGTATTAGTGGCAGATGTCCATTTCACAAGTTCGCCCTGGTGAGTACCGAGCCAGATGTCCCCGTTATTATCTTCTACTACCTGTCGTATCGTCGATTGAAAAATCGTCGGGTTGATCTTTACTGTTTTTTTTGTAGCTGCGTATGTGATTATGATAGCGCCTCCCTGGCACACACGCCATATATCACCATTACGTCGTTGCAGCAATGCCCACGTAAGGTCTTCACCCCCTTGCGACAAAGGCTTTGTATATCCCGGCTTAATTGGGATAAGATTATTATTGTAAGAAAAAGTTCCATTGCCCCAGGTGCTTACCAATATATCGCCGCTCGTTGTTTGAAGTATATCTGTAATATCCTGTGCATTTACATGATCTTCATTATCATCCTCCCGTTGATTGCTGATCACTTTAAATAATTGGGCAGGCGGGTTAAAGCGGTACAATCCTTTATCAGTACACACCCATATATTTTTTTCCCTGTCCTGGAAAAGCATTTTGATAACATCGTAACGGATTGTGAATTCCCCGGCGACATTGTTAGGGATTAATTCAAAATTTTTAGCCGATTTCGGAAGGTGTGCCATCAGGTTCATGCCCACCAGCCAGATGCTGCCATCTTCCTGCTCCTGTATATTATGTATTTCATGATAAGTTTTCGTTAACGCAACTCTCGTTTCCCATGTGGTAGTTGTCTTGCTGATATTGTTATAACAATACAGTATCGGGCCTGCACCTGATGGTGACCAGCTATCAAACCAAAACCGCCCTGAGTTATCATATAATGGATGTGATGCGTAAAGAATAGTGCCGAATGCATTGATCATTTCGTCGTTCTCTTCATTATGCCCCCGGTAAGAAAGTTTTTTGGTATTCGAATTAAATTTTACCAAACCGGAATCACAGGCGACCCAGTAATTATTTTTTTTATCCTGCGACAACCAGTTGGGCAGCCATTTCTCCGGTAGTGAAAAGGGTGTGTACTTATCCGAAAACTCATCGGCTTCTTCATTATATGTCTGAATGGAATGTTTTAAAAAAAGCAGCATCACGCTTCCATCATTATTATTAAACAACGTCACCGCTGATCTTTTTACCAAATCATCTTTCAATCGCACCGGCACCGGGTGAAAGGAAAGATCATGAACATTTAAATACCCCGTTTTATTCTCGCCGCAATGCAGCCATAGCCTTTCCTTTTGATCAAGCTGCAGTTTGTATATTTTATTATTCGGAACCGACTTCGCATCATCGTTCTTATGCCGCAACGTAAAAAAGCGCTGCCCGTCATACCGCTGCAAACCATTCATAGTAGCAATCCAGATATACCCTTTTTTATCCTGTACTCCTGCCCGCACATCATCATCTGCTAGTCCCTCACGACTTCCCAATGGTGAAAAGACATAGCGCTGCCCAGGTTGTGCGGTCATATCAGCAAACCAAAAAATAAAAAGGAGAATATAAAAAGAACGACGTCTCAAAAGATTCGATTAAGTCATCAAATGTAATAAACACAGGCTGCATTTGTTTCCTTTCCGTACAACTCATTTTGCAATTCATCACCTGTTTTCGTCAAATCATACGCCACCATCACTTTCCGCAATCTTCTCAATGAATTTTATAGTCAAAAGTATTTTATCCGCAGGATGCTGTGCATGTACCAAGCTGCATTGCTACTATCATCACCTGTTGCGTCGCACTCTTCATCTTCCTGTTCGCTATTCAACATTTTCGAAATGTCCTATTTCAATTATACTTTTCTAAAAGCATGGTTTGTGAACAGCTTCCCTCTCCACTTGTGGAGAGGGATTAAAGGGTGAGGTTCAATTCACCATTTAAGAGAGCTAATAATTAATAAGTATTTTCTAAAAGCAAGGGCTGTGAGCTGTTTCCCTCTCCACTTGTGGAGAGGGATTAAGGGTGAGGTTCAATTCATCCACAACTTTCCTCACCTTATTTCAAAACCAGTTTTTCCAAAACCATAAAAATCCAACTTTCGTACACGAATACCGGAAATAAAAACCGGCTTAACCTTAACCATTAAACTTTAACTATGGAAAAAGAAAAATCAATCAATGAGCAACTGGCCGGAAGAAAAATCCTTTTCGCCAACTTTCCTGCGGATGGCCATTTCAATCCCTTAACAGGCCTTGCCATGCATTTAAAAAACCTCGGTGCGGATGTTCGCTGGTACAGTTCCAAAAACTACACGGACAAATTGAAAAAATTACAAATTCATCATTATCCTTTCACAAAAGCCCTCGATGTTATCGGCAATAATTTTGATAAAGTGTTTCCGGAACGGATGAATAAAAAAACACAGATTGGTAAACTGAAGTTTGATATCATCAATGCATTCATTCTCCGTGGCCCGGAGTATTATGCAGACATCGTGGAAATCTACAGGGAATTTCCATTTGAGATATTAATAGCGGACTGTGCTTTTACAGGAATTCCGTTTGTAAAAGAATTGATGAAGAAACCGGTGGTAGCTATCGGTGTATTCCCATTGGCAGAAACTTCCAAAAACCTTCCGCCGCCGGGTTTGGGCATGATGCCTTCTTATACATTGTTTGGAAAAATAAAACAAGCATTACTGCGTAAGATTTTTGACAAGCTGGTATTCCGTCAGCCCAATAAAGTATTGCATGATGTATTTGCGAAATATAAAATACCTCACAATGGGGAAGGGGTGTTTGATATTCTTGCTAAAAAATCGAACCTGTTATTGCAAAGCGGTACGCCGTCATTTGAATATTACAGAAGTGATTTAAGCAGGAATATTCGTTTCATCGGGCCGTTGCTTCCTTACAATTCTTCGGAAAGAAAAACACAATGGTTTGATCAGCGGTTGAACGAATACCCGCAGGTTGTTTTAGTAACACAGGGCACAGTGGAAAAAGATCCGGAGAAATTATTAGTGCCCACGCTGGAAGCATTTAAAAATTCAAAAACATTAGTAGTGTGCACAACAGGCGGTTCACAAACACAGGAATTACGAGAAAAATACCCGCAACCAAATTTTATCATTGAAGATTTTATTCCTTTCTCGGATGTAATGCCTTATGCGGATGTATACATTACCAATGGTGGTTATGGCGGTGTCATGCTGGGCATTGAAAACAGGTTACCATTAATCGTTGCGGGCATACACGAAGGGAAAAACGAGATCAATGCAAGGGTCGGTTATTTTGAACTCGGGATAAATCTTGAAACAGAAACCCCGTCGCCTCAGCAAATAGGGAAGGCGGTAAACGAAGTGTTTACTAATCTCATGTATAAGCAAAACTCGGAAAAACTTGCCGCGGAATTCAATCAATATCACCCGCAGGATTTATTCTCGAAATATCTATCTGGGTTAATACCGGCGGTAAAGAACACACCAAAGAAAGCAGTTGCGGAAGTATATTAATAATGGATGACAGTTTTCAATCCCCTTGCCATGCAGGGGGATTTTTATTTACAGCACTTCATTCAATTTCCTCCGCATTTCATACGGCTCTTGCTTTCCTTTTCTTCTTTTTGGTAGCATCTTTATATCATCAATGAAACATTAACCTTAAACCTTTTACTATGAACCGTTACAATATTTTTTACCAGGTGCACAAAGGCTTGCGGGCATTGTTGTTTGAAACTGGTAGCTTTTTACTGAGGACTGATTTCACCAACGAAGAACAGTTCGCCGAAGTCAATGAGAAAATAAACGAAGTACAGCATTTGTTTGATAAACATGCCCATACCGAAGATGGCCTCATCCTTCCCGCCATCGAAAGCTATGAGCCATCCGTAGTAGATGCTTTTGAAAATGAACACAAGCAAGACCTGGCACTTTCTGTACGTTTAAAAAATGTAATAGCTGCTTTAGCGGATGCCGATAATGAATACGACAGGGCGGAATTAGGAAAAAGCCTGAATGTTTTGTTTTTTGAATTTACCGCATTCAACCTGGCGCATATGGCAAAAGAAGAAACGATACTCAATAAACTCTTATGGCGCTATCACAATGATGATGAATTAAAACAAATGACAAGGCAGATCATTAACGACATTCATCCCGATGATACCGTAAAATACAATAAGTGGATGCTGCGTGGCCTGAACAACAGCGAGATCATCGGGTGGCTGAAGAATGTAAAAAACGGCGCACCCGATTTTACGTTTCGCTGCTTAATGAAACAATGCGGCGAAGAAATGGAAGAACAAAGATGGTCGCAGGTACAGGAGCAACTTTCCGAAGGAGTTTTGCTGGCGTGATTATTATTACAATATCGATAACTCTTTGCGTCTCTGCGAAAACTTAGGCGTCTTTGCGGTTAAAAGTAAAGAAACCGCAAAGCCCGCAAAGAAGTACAGGTAAAGACGCTAGATTTATATAAATACAAAAGGCTCTGTAACAGAGCCTTTATGCGTACCGGAGAGCAGACTTGAACTGCCGACCTTCGGGTTATGAATCCGATGCTCTAACCAGCTGAGCTACCCCGGCAAACGGGCGGCAAAAATAAAAAATACCACCCGAACGGGGAAATCAATTTTGAATTGATTTCCCACAACGCCGCAAGCATTTTAAACAGGAAAGCGCCGTATTCTTTACATTTTTTAACTCCTTGCATGAAATATTTAATTTAGCTGATGGCTATTATCCGCTTGGCGACCTCCGCAGATGCAAAACAATTACTGGACATCTATGCTCCATATATCGCCAATACTTCCATCACTTTCGAAACAGAAACTCCTTCTGTGCAGGATTTCGCTAAAAGAATTGATACCTATTTGGAAAACTGGCCCTGGCTCGTTTGCGAAGTCAACGGCACAATAGCAGGCTATGCTTATGCCGGCAGGTATAGAGAGCGGGTCGCTTATCAATGGTGCGTGGAAAGTTCTGTTTATATCCATGACGATTTTTTTAAAAAAGGAATTGCAGAAGCGCTTTATTCCGCATTATTTGAAATATTAAAAAAGCAGCGATATAATAATGTATACGCCGTCATCAATCTTCCTAACGACAGGAGCGTGGCCCTTCATGAAAAAATGGGCTTTGAATATTTTGCCACCTATAAAAATGTCGGCTACAAATTAGGTAAATGGAAAAATGTCGGTTGGTGGCAGCACATCATTAATGAATACAAAAACGAACCACCGGCGCCGATAAAATTTTCAGAAATGAATAAAGACTTTCTAAAAGCACTTTTTAAATCAACAGAAAGTAAAATCAGGCAATAGAATTATTTTGCAAAAACTTTCGCCGCCAGTTCATTTTCTTTTTTCCCGGGATATTCTTCCAATGCTTTTTGTAAACAATCCATCGCCGCGTCAATCGCAGTTAGATTTAATACATACGCCAGCCGCACTTCATTTTTACCCAAACCTTCGGTGCCATAAAAACCAGTAGCCGGCGCCAGCATCACTGTTTGATTTTTATAAGAAAAACTTTCCAGCAGCCATTGGCAAAATGAATCGGAATCATCAATCGGTAATTTCGCTATCGCATAAAAAGCGCCGCCGGGATTAGGACAAAACACACCGGGCATCGCATTCAAGCGGCTCACCAATAAATTTCTTCTTGCTAAATATTCCGCTTTCGGCGCATCAAAATAATGATCAGGAAGATCGATCGCAGCTTCTCCCAATATTTGCGCCAGGCCGGGCGGGCTCAATCTAGCCTGTGCGAATTTCATCGCCGCATCATATACATTTTTATTCTTCGTTACCAGCGCACCAATCCTCGCACCGCAGGCGCTGTAGCGTTTGCTGATCGTATCCATGAGCACCACATGCTCTTCCAAACCTTTTAAGTGCATAGCACTGACATAGTCGCCATCATAACAAAATTCACGGTACGCTTCATCACTAAATAAATATAAATTATAGCGGATGCAAATTTCTTTCAGCGCTTCCATTTCCGCACGGCTGTATAAATAACCGGTAGGGTTATTCGGATTGCAAACGATGATCGCCCTTGTTTTCGGCGTAATTACTTTTTCAAAATCTTCAATCGGCGGCAATGCAAAACCAGTTTCAATCTGCGAAGTGATCGGCATCACTTTCACACCCGCTGCACACGCAAACCCATTATAGTTTGCATAAAATGGTTCAGGAATAATCACTTCATCGCCCGGGTTCAGGCAAGTTAAAAACCCAAACATAATCGCTTCACTGCCGCCTGTCGTGATCATTATTTGTTCGTGCGTTACATCAATACCCACCTTCTTATAATATTGTACCAGCTTGCGACGATAACTTTCATTACCGGCGCTATGGCTGTACTCCAGCACTTTCATATCCGTATGCCGCACGGCATCCATGATCGCCGGCGGCGTTTCAATATCCGGTTGCCCGATATTCAAATGATATACTTTCACGCCTTTTTTCTTCGCGGCTTCCGCGAAAGGCACCAGCTTTCGTATCGGCGAAGGCGGCATTTGTTGTCCCCGTTGAGAAATTGTGAGCATACTATAAAGATAATAAATAGTTATGTGCCGGACGTCCGGGACTACTATCAGCTTCGTTGCGTCGCACACTTGTACGTTCGGTAATTCTACTCAGCATTTGTCGAAGACTCCGATGTTTGTCGGGGCGTCGCTCCCGATGACTATCGGGTACATAAACCCTTGAGAGTTTTAAAACTCTCAAGGGGTTTAACTCGGAAAGTTTAAAACCTTTTTATCTGAACCACGATTTGGGTAGATTTGCGGATTAAAGGATTTCTTATAAATCTTTTAATCCACCAATTCCGATAGTTATCGGAACGAATTCAGACAATGGAAGTAAAAGAAGCAAAATACCTCATCAGCAGCGCAAACTACCAGCAATGCCCCAAAGCCGACAGGCCCGAGTATGCATTTATCGGCCGCAGCAACGTGGGCAAGTCTTCACTGATCAACATGATTTGCAATAATAAAAACCTTGCAAAGACTTCTTCCGCACCGGGCAAAACACAATTGCTTAATCATTTTGAAATAATTTCTTCCGATGTGAAAGAGAAGAACAAAAATGTAAAATGGTATTTAGTTGACCTTCCCGGTTATGGTTACGCCAAAGTATCGCAAAGCAGTCGCCGTCGCTGGGAGCAGATGATTGAAGAATATATCCGCAAACGAGAAAACCTTGCCTGCTTGTTTGTATTAATCGACAGCCGTCACGAACCGCAGCAAGCCGATCTTGATTTTATTGATCAATTGGGAAAATGGCAAATACCTTTTGTCATTGTCTTCACGAAGACAGATAAGAACAAACCCGGCGCTAACGATAGAAATACAAAAGCTTTTTTATCAGCTATGATGCAGCACTGGGAAGGATTACCACCTTATTTTCTTACTTCTGCTATTACCAAAGAAGGACGAGAAGGAATACTGGAATATATCGGTAACCTGAATAGTGGCTACGAGAAATTATAGTGATTTATCGAGTTAATAGGATTAGATCGTTTGGGCTTTATTGCATTACTTTGCGCTCAATCTGGCACTTTATTATGAAGCGAATCTTATCCGAAAAAAAATTTGCCGCCTTACTTTTTGTTGTCGCCTTTGTTGTTTTTGCATTCGCACAGCAGGATGCAAAAAAGGTGGAAGATTTATATAAGAAGACCGTTTCTCCTGTATCAGTTACTCCTTCCCGGCAGCAACAGCCCGTTACCGATAATACTACAAGTAAAACTGCCACCAGCCATGCGCTGGCTGAATAAAATACCTTTCTCCCGGTATTTTTTATTTCTTTCTAATTTATAGTTTCGGGAAAAATTATTTATGCGTAAGCTTTTATTGATCCTAACCCTTTTAATATCTTCTGTCACTTTTTCCCAGGATACACCTGCTGTTCGTTTTGAAGATACGACTGCGTTGAAAAGATCACTGGACGATGCCCAGCATTTCTTAGATAGTATGAAACATGCAGAAGCAAGCCGGGAAGCTGCACAGGGTTTGCAAAATTTGTTACGATACCAGGATGAACAAAATGCAAAGAAAAAGAAACAGGCTTTTCTATACCTGGGCTTAGGGATTTTCTTTTTGGTTGTGTTGATTGTAGGATTGAGAAGGAGAAGGAAGAAATAATAGTCTAGATATTAGTTCCTGTACGAAGGGCTGTTTGTAATGCTTGTTCAATATTGCTGAATAGAACCTCACCCTTTATCCCTCTCCACAAGTGGAGAGGGAAACTGCACACAGGCGTTGCTTAATATAAATGTTATTAGATTACTATAGCTTCCCCGACGAAGGAGGGGCCTGCGATTATAAAACAGTAACAAACATGTAAGCACTTCGCAAATGCTGAGTAGAGAACAGGAAGATGAAGAGTGCGACGCAACAGCCGATGCTAGTAGCACTGCAGCTGGGTACATGCGCAGCATCCTGCGGATAAAATAATTTTGAAATCAACCGCGACAATTTCCTGTATTCCTTCGAAAGAATAAGGCTTAGTTCACCACTTTGTTAGCGCAACTGCTGCTGGCAAAAGCTTCCGGTTTTGCTTTGAAAGCGAAGCCCATACCGAGTATGTAGCCCATTGCTTCTTTCAGCGCATCGTTGCTTTTGAATTGTGGATTGGTGTTGATGTCGGCATGCACTTCCATGTCTACATCATAAATGGTGAAGAGGTTGCACAATTCGTAAGCGATCTCAATGCTTTTGGCAACTTCTGTCAGCATCCGTTCTTTGATGGTGAATTGCTGGCGGGTCTTTTCGTTGTGGATGAACATAAATCCGCCGTGGCCTTCTCTTAAGAATACAATGACGGTGGCAAATTCCGTTTCTTTTCCTTTAACCTGTGAATCTGTGCCGATACAAACTTTCAGACGATAGCCCGCTGCTGTTTCCCGTTTTATAGCATTTTCCACTGCTTTAATAATCGGGAGATCAATGAGGTCGCCATTAAATTTTCTCCAACGCATATTAAAAAAGGTTTTCCCAAGTTATGGAAAAACCTTTTACTTACCAAAGGGGTACGGATTACGACTGGCCAATTAAGGCCGGAAAATCTTTATTGGCGGATTAATTTATCCGTCCATTGCTGCTCATTGCCTGTAAAACGGATGATATACATACCGGATGTCAGGCTGTTTGTGTTAATGTTATTGATGCCACTAGTCAGTTGTCCGCTGTTGATCGTTCTCCCATTAAAATCTATAATGGCATAAGAATAGTTCGCCGGACTGCTTACGTAGATGCTGCTGGAGTTAATAATATTACCCATGAGCTTAGGACGCGGCGCTGATGAATTATCACGGATAAGAATGATGTTTGAATAATACTTGTTGCCATTATCAAACGTTACATTCAAACGATACTGCGTTGTTCCGCTGACAGATGGTTTATAAACGTAAGCTCTTGAATTGTTATTTGCTTCTGTTAATGGGTTGAAGTTTCTTCCGTCTGTTGACACTTCGAGTATTTGCTGTACTACTTTTTCATCGGCGTCTATCAACCAGCTCAACTGGTGTTTGTCGCCATTCTGAGTGCCACGTAATTCGAGGCGGTGCATTGGCAAAACAATGCTGCTGTTATAGCTTGCCTGTAGGGAATAAGAGCCAAGGCTTGCGTAAGCAGGCGCATATAAGTTTCCTTTGCCTTCTACTTTTAAATAGTAAGTGCCGCCGTTGAGTGTAGTATCCACTAACGAGCTAAGCAATGTACCGGGATTGTATATATTCAATACATTTTGCGCATTATCATATAGTGTTACCTGCATGTCAAGATCGGAACCTGAATTGCCGGTGCCTACATTATAAGGCACAGCATTTAACTGCAAACGACCGATGGCAGGAACGTGAAATTTGATCATGTCTTCATCTACGTTACGTTCGATAACACCACTGGCGGTAAATTGATTGCTGGAAAAAGTGTACAATGATGCTGAAGCAAATGTGCTGTCATGATCATCGGTACGATAACCAAAGCCATTAGCAGCCGAAGTAATAACATCAAGATCACTTTGGTAATTAGAGCAACCATAAGAATTAGGCCCGTTGTTCCATAATGTGAAATTGCGGTAATAACCAACGCCCATGATAGGCGCCCATCCAATCTCGCCGCTACCAGTACCTGAATAGTAATCAGAAGTTTTTACACAATTAGCATCATAAGCAGCCTGGTGGTACATGCCTAATGTATGTCCTGCTTCATGTGAAGCCGCTTCAGCTATATATTTTGTATTATAATTTAATAAAGCGGAAAAGACAAAACAGGGATTATCATCGCCCCATGTAAAAGAGCCAACAAAAGCAACACCACCTGCAGAACCGTACCAACTGGACGTAACGGTCAGTATCACTCTCATTCTTTTTTTGGCAGGCGCTGCCAGGAACTTAGTGGAATCTGTTGTGATGTTTATATTGAACGGGCGGTAATCTTCCGCAATGCGGTTGAATATTTCAATGATTTGTGTATTGGAAAGGCCGGAGCCGCCGCAAACAAAATCTCCGTTATAATTCCAACTGGTACCGCTTACGGTATGCCCGTCGAAATCAAGAAAGATAGTAGCAGCTGCGGAAGGATAGCTGTTCAAAAGAGGAACCTGTGCGTTGCTCCTATGGTGGGAGGATAGCAGCATCAACAAACACAGAATACGGAATAAGGTTTTCATTACAGTAGGATTTCGGATTTCTTGGATATAGCAGGAGTGGGTGGCTCCCTGTTAATATTTTTTATTCATTCACGAGGTCGTAATAATTTTTCTTTACTAAAATATAGTTGTCGTTTTGTTTTTCGAGTACGTACAAGTCGCCATGCTGAAAACTGATGATACGGCCGGTATAAGTGATCGTACCATCAGGCTGAACGGACGAGGATAGCGTTAATGTAGCCCCGTTAAATTCAGTAGAGCGGATCACCACGCTCTGCATTTTGTAATTATACTTGCTTGCCGCGGAAACTATTTTGCCTTTGAAGGATGTTATTCTTGAATCGGAAGAACGCAACTGCACTTCTTTACCAGCTGTAGCATTGCCGGTAATAAGCGTTTTCAATTCTGTAATGTCAACAGGTACCTGGTCAGGAAGGTTGGTAAACAACTTCGGTTTGCTGTAATTGGGTTCGTTTACAGGCAACTTGTTTTGCGCAGCAATAACTGCACTGCAAAACATGAAAAGCAGGCAAAGGCCTGGGAATTTCAGGTGTTTCATACGAATATGTCTTTTAAGTATGCAGCCGATTGAACATCCGCTGCGGATCTCTAGTGGTATGTACAAGATTTAAAAAGTTCCTGCTAATAGCAAGAACATGGTACTACTATTATTGAGAATTGAGGGGTAATACTAGGAGCTCAATCGTAGATCACTTTTGGAGAATCGTAAATCTGCGAAGGGATAAGGGTTTTTCAATATTGGCCCGTGCTGAGCATAACTAATGTACAGGCTTCCATCGATTTGATGTTTTTTGCTTTAGCGAGTTCGGCCAGCTCATCGTTTTCCGTACCGGGGTTAAAGATGATACGCTTAGGATTTAAGGAAAGAATAAAATCATAATACTCTTTCTGGTGGGCGGGGTTCATATACAGCGTGACAGTATCGATACCGGAATCAGGATTTTTGTCAGTAGTGACGGCGACATCATCCACTCTGCATTTCTTGCGGCCGATGGCTACTACGGGATGACCGAGGTCACGCAAACGCTGGATAGCCAGGTTGCTATAACGTGACGGGTTATCCGAAGCGCCGAGTACAAGGGTTTTCTTTTTTTCCATGATGCCTGAATTAAGGTCAAAGTTACAACAACGATTGATAATCTACTTTGTTGCCTAACCTTGCGATAGTATAGTACAAATTCTTCGCCATAAATTTTGCCCGGCTCTTCGGGTATGTTAAAAAGAAAATGGAGGATTATAAACTAGAGCGGTTCTCCTCTAAGAATGGAACTGTTTCATTTTGACGGGGATTTTCTTTATGAAAATAGGTTATCGCCCATAAATACAAGGCAAGCGTCAAAGGAAGAAAAACGATTGTAAATATTTTTAAGTCATACTGATCTAAGACTACTTCATCAACAATCATGATGGTAAAATTTAATACAACCCCAGCCCAGTAAACTGATAATGAAATTCGGACTTTTTGATTTTTCCAATAATTCGCCCCGATAACCAGGGAATGCACGACCTGCATAATGCCTAAAGGAATTAACCAAAGCGCACCTAAAAAAAGAAAATCAACGGAAAATAGTGCACACAAGGCTAGTAAAATGGTGATGACGATTAACGTGGATTCAAAAGCAAAGTTTGAACTTTTCATGCAGCTAAATTAGTGGGTTAAAGGGGTAGCTTCCAGGCTGTTTTATTTAAAGAATTTGATCAGGTTTCCCACAAACCAACTTTCTTCCGCTTTTATCATCATGTCTAATGTTTTGTCCGCTTGCTTGCCCAGTTTTTTTATACCGCTGATTGTATCAATGAATGTCTTTACATTTTTATCTTTTTTATCACCTTCTACTCCTTCCAGTTTATCGAGTAGCTGAAGCATGGGCTCGAGTTCCCGTTTTTTTCTTTCTTTCACGATGAGCTTTACCACTTTCCAGATATCTTTTTCAGCAGTGAAATATTCTTTTCGTTCACCGGGCAGTATCACTCTTTCCACGAGGCCCCAGTTGATCAGTTCCCGGATATTCATATTCGTATTGCCACGGCTGATGTTGAGTTCTTCCATGATGTCATCCTGCGTCAATGGGTCGGCGCTTACCAGTAGCAGCGCATGTATCTGCGCCATGGTGCGGTTGATGCCCCAATGCGTACCAAATGAACCCCAGCTGCTGATGAATTGCTGTTTTGCTTCTGTTAATTTCATACACCTAAGGTAAGAAAGGGTTATTGAATTTTCAAAACTTTTTGAAAGTATGTTTTATTTCGGAAAAGAGCTTCACCAAACCTTTCCTAAAGGAGAGGAACAACACACAGCCCTTGCTTTTAGAAAACACTAATTCTTATTAGCTCTCATTAAAATGTTGATGAACCTCACCCTTTATCCCTCTCCACAAGTGGAGAGGGAAGCTGCACACAGCTCTTGCTTAATGAAAATGCAGATAAATTACAGATGCTTCGCCGACAAGGTCGGGATCTTCGACAAAAATGCTGAATAGAATTACAGGACGCACAAGAGTGCGACCATTCGACTTCGCTCATGGTAATCCCGATAGCTATCGGGAGCGACACTATTGTTGATACTTCGAAAGTGCTCAATAGAGAACAGGAAGATGAACGGAGCGTCGCAACAGACGATGATAGTAGTACTGCAGCCGGGTTACTAATAAAATTTCTAATGAATGGTATATCAATTAATCGTGATTGGTTTAAGGCTTAATTTTGAATCTATAAAACGTTAGTCTTGTATTAACAAAACATTGCCAAAAGCTGCTTAAATTTAAGGCTTGAATTAACTATAACACAAAGCGAAATCGCGGACTATGAACAAGAAGAGGTTTTTCACATGCATCAGCTCCATTATCTTTTTTTTATTGATCGTTTCGGGATCAAACGCCCAGAAATTTGATTCGCTGCTGAATATACTGGATACACGGTATCCGCAGGAAAGGATATATATGCATTACGATAAGCCGTATTACAACCCGGGAGAAACGATCTGGTTCAAGAGTTATATATTTTCAGGTGCGGCGCCTTCCTCTATCAGCACTACGATGTATGCCGAACTGATTACTGATAAAGGAAAAATCATTGACAGGAAAACGATACCCGTGTTCGGAACTACCGGCGCTTCTTCGCTTGATATACCCGATAGTTTAAAATCTTCTTTGGTATATGTGCGGGCCTACACTTCATGGATGCTGAATTTTGATTCTTCTTTTTTATATATGAAGCCCGTCCGTATTATTATTCCCGATGCAACCGTTGTGAAAAAGAAAGAACCTTCCTGGTTGTTGAACTTTTTTCCTGAAGGCGGCGATATGGTCGCGGGGATTGAATCAAGAATCGCTTTTAAAGCAACGGATGATGATGGCCTTCCCGTAAAGATGAAAGGAGATATCGTTGACAGTAAAGGTCAAAAGATCGTTTCGTTTTCAGATATACATGATGGCATGGGTTATTTTTCTTTTAAGCCCGCATCGGGAGAAAAATATAAAGCGGTTTGGAAAGACAGCAAAGGAGTTATTAAAGAAACGCCTTTGCCTGCAGCAAAAGAAAAAGGTGTTGTGCTGAACATGAACATTGTTGGCAACAGTATTTCCTATACATTATTTCGCACCGTAGATGTTCCCGCTAATTATAAAATATTACAGGTAGTTGGTCAAATGCAGCAGCAGCCCGTTTATATAGCGAAAATTAACATGACGTCTAAGGAATCAGTAACTGCGCCAATAGATGTAGAAGGAGTTACGGATGGCATTATGCAACTGACCATATTTACGGAAGATGGGCTACCCATTGCGGAACGTATCGTATTTATCAATCATCACAATTATTATTTTCTTACCGACCTGCATATAACGGATAAAAATCTTACCCGTAAAGGAAAGAATACAATACAGATAGACGTGGGTGATACATTAATGACGGATATTTCTATTTCCGTAACAGATGCGGTCGTAAGTCCTACCGATAAGGAAGAAGGTAATATTTTTTCCGGTATTTTATTGACAAGTGATATCAAAGGATTTGTTTACGACCCTGCTTATTATTTTTCCAATACATCCGATTCCGTGCAGACGCATCTCGACCTCGTGATGATGACAAATGGCTGGCGAAGATTTAAATGGGATGATGTGGTGGCGGGTAAATGGGCGACGATAAAAAATTATCCGCAGCCATACCTGACAGTGACGGGGAATGTATTAGGCTTGTTGCCTTCTGAATTGTCCGGGGGTAAAGAGCTGTCATTTATTGTATCTACTAAAAAAGGCAACGGCCAGTTCCTGACAACACCGGTCAATAACAAAGGAGAATTCGCACTGAAAGAAATGTTTTTCTTTGATACTGCACGGTTGTATTACCAGTTTAATAATGATAAAGAAAAACGCCTTACGTCCGGCGCCAGTTTTAGTTTTAAAAATAGTTTTCTTACCGTCTCCGACAGGCAGATCACTAACTTAAGATCGTTTTTAAAACCCGTGTTACCTGATTCGTCCATTCAAAAAAGAAATGCGGCGTTGAACAAATTGCGCCAGGAAGAATTTTTTGAAGGAATAAAAGTAAAAGAACTGGAAGCTGTAAAAGTAATAGCACGAACGAAAAGCCCGCAGCAAAAAATGGATGAAGACTATACATCCGGCTTTTTCACTGGCGGCGATAGCCGCAATTTTATAACAGCGGATGATCCGCTTGCCCAATCGGCGCAAAGCGTTCTTCAATATTTGCAGGGTAAAGTAGCTGGATTGCAAATAACAACCAATGGCCCTACGGGAGGTTCGCTGACCTGGCGTGGTTCCGCTACTTCTCTTTTCCTCAATGAAACGAATGCAGATATAAGCATGATCCAATCCATATCCATGAGCGATGTGGCGATGATAAAAGTATTTCCCCCGCCTTTTTATGGCGCAAGTGGCGGTGGCGCCGGTGGTGCTGTCGCTGTCTATATGAAAAAAGGGCAGGCTGCTAACAGCGATGTAAAAGGCCTCAGCTTCGTATCGGTAGCCGGCTACACTCCTATAAAAGAATTTTATTCTCCCGATTACAGTAAGGAAGCGGATGTAAATAAAAATGATTACCGAACTACATTGTTTTGGAGCCCGCATTTGGTATTTGATAAACGAAACAGGCGCATGTTGATTTCCTTTTATAATAATGACAATGCGAAAAAAATAAGAGTAGTGTTAGAAGGAGTGAATGAGCAGGGAAAATTAACGAGGGAAGAGAAATTCTTTGAATAAGAAATTATTATTTTCCCAGCTGCATTGCTACTATCATCGTCTGTTGCGTCGCACTCTTCAGGGTTCTGTTCGCTACTCAGCAATTGTACAGACAACACTAATAAAAAAATCCCGTCGGTTAACGGGACTTTTATTTATTCTATAAATTTCTTTTAAATCAACATTCTCAACGGTTCTTCCAGTAAGCTCTTCAATGTTTGCAGGAACGCCGCACCTGTTGCGCCATCCACTACACGATGATCACAACTTAATGTCACCTTCATGATATTTCCGGGAACAACTGCGCCATTTTTTACAACAGGCACCTGGTTGATACCGCCAATCGCAAGGATACATGCATCCGGAGGATTAATGATCGCCGTAAACTCATCGACGCCAAACATACCGAGGTTGGAAATAGTAAATGTATTTCCTTCCCAATCGGAAGGCTGTAGTTTTTTATCTTTTGCTTTTTGTGCAAACTCTTTTACTTCCACACCAATTTGTGAAAGTGATTTTGTATCCGCAAAGCGGACAACAGGAACCAGCAAACCATCTTCCACAGCAACAGCCACACCAATATGTATATGATGGTTGTGGCGGATCTTATCACCCAGCCAACTGCTGTTTACAGCGGGATGTTGTCTCAATGCAGCAGCACATGCTTTCAGCACCAGGTCATTAAAGGATATTTTTACTTTACTTGTTTCATTCAGTTTAGCACGGCCTGCAACAGCGGCATCCATGTCAATCACCATCGTTACATAAAAGTGCGGAGATGTGAATTTGCTTTCAGCCAAACGTTTGGCGATCACTTTGCGCATTTGCGATACAGGCACTTCATCATAACCTTCTTTACCATAAGGGGCCTGTGCAACGTATTTAGGAGTTTCCGTTTTAGTATCTGGTGATGATTTCTGGCTTCCGCCTTCGCTGACTTTATAATTGTCAACATCCTGTTTTACAATCCTTCCGCCATCGCCACTGCCCTGCACTTTTTTAATATCGATACCTTTCTCTGATGCTAATTTTTTAGCTAACGGTGATGCCTTCACCCGGCCATTGGAGGAGGAATTATCCGTTTGTTCAGCGCTTACTTCTTGACCAACGGCTTCTTCTTTTTTCGAACTCTCGCTTTCCGGTTTCGGACTTCCGGCTTCTGACTCCTGGCCTTCCGCTTTTACGCCACCACTTTTTGCAGCAGCTACAATCGCATCTACATCCACTTTTCCTTTTTCACCAATGATGCAGAGAAGATCATTCACCGCAATCTTTTCTCCTTTCTTCGCCCCTGTATATAATAATGTACCGTTCTTGTAGCTTTCCAGTTCCATCGTGGCTTTATCTGTTTCGATCTCGGCCAATACATCGCCTTTCTTCACGGTATCACCAACATTTTTATTCCAACCTGCGATGACACCTTCCGTCATTGTATCGCTGAGGCGGGGCATCAGCACCACTTCATCCATTTTGGAAATATCAATTGCTTTGGTGGCTGCTGGTTTGCTGGCTGGTGCAGCTTCTTTCTTTTCTTCCTTCACAGGTTTCGCAGCCTCAGGTTTCTTTTCTTCTTTTTTTTCAGGTTGTTTAGCCTCACTGCTGCCGCCGCTCTTCATCAATCCAGAAATATCCTCGCCTTTAGTGCCAATGATAGCGAGCAGGTCATTCACCTGAAGCTTGCCACCTTTATCGGTACCGATATGTAACAAAGTGCCGTCTTTATAGCTTTCCAGCTCCATGGTCGCTTTATCAGTTTCCACTTCAGCCAGCAGATCGCCTTTTTTAACCGGGTCGCCCACTTTTTTATGCCAGGCGGCAATCACGCCTTCGGTCATCGTATCGCTCAGGCGGGGCATCAAAATCACTTCAGCCATGTGATATATAAATTTTGGCCGAAATTAAGATAAAATGGTGAATGCCGGATATTCTATGAAGCCTGGCCGGGGGATAAGAAGCTTGAACTTAGAACTTATACTCATAAACGGATGAAAGTTCCACAATGCTGAGTAAAGAACAGGAAGATGAACGGAGCGTCGCAACAGGTGATCATAGTAGCAATGCAGTTGGTAAACAAAACGATCCTGTTTGTTACGGGATCTTCGTAAACGTAAAATAAGTAATAGTAGAAGATATAAAAGCAAACCATTCTAATCCCTGGATAGTAAATGATTTTCCTTCTTCTATCCACGCAAACGTCCTGTATATCCGGAAATCGTCTGGGGTGCCCATCATCCCGTCTTTAATAGCCAGCTTGCCGTCTTTAAAAGTGTATTCATACTTATCCGTGCGTGGCACGGAAGGGCTCATCGATTGGTCGTATTCAACTATATTTTTTCCATTCTCCCTTGAGAAAGTAATGGTGTCACCATAGCTGGTTTTCCAGTGGCCATAAAAAGTGCTGGCGCTTGTTTGATTTTCTTTTGTGCATAAGGAAAGGGAAAACACAAGCGCCAGGCCAATTGAAAACGTGAATATATACCGGAGGTTCATGGTTGGTTTTTGTAGCCTGACAACCGCGGGTTTGTTACCGTTGCATGAATTTTTCAACTATTTTTTAATAATCCAGTTCCAGCTTCAAACGGTCTTTTAATTCTTTTACAAGCGGGTATTGTTCGGCCATTTTTATAAACTGCTCGCGGGAAGAAAGTGGCGCTTCTATTTTGACTTGATGTTCCGTGTTTTCCTGGATAATGACGGAGAACTGCAGGAGCTTGTTCTTTAATTGTTTTTGAAGAAAGGCGAATACATGATTACGTTCCTGCTCGATGAACTTTTGTTCAATATTATTTGAGGTAACTACTTCAAAACAATTATCGTCGGTTATTTTTAGTTTGGCCAGTTCAAAACTTTGCGCCGCATGATTTTTCGCTTCTTTTAATTTCTGCACATATTCATTCCAGGCCGCTTGTAATTCTTCCGGCTTCAGCGACTCATTTATAGTATCGATTGACGAAGTGCCATTGCCCTGGTATTGTTTGCGGATTTTATCGAGAGCGGATATTTTGGTGCTGGTAGCGGAGGAATGTTGACCGTTGTTCGTGGACGGTTGTCCGTAAACAGGACTTTCTTCCGCTACTTTTATTTTCTCATTTGAATAATGCGGTGTTTCAATAATCAATTTCGCTCCGGCACTTGTAGTTGGGCTTTTAACTTTTGATCCGCTGGCTACAGAGGTTGGACTTTTTATTTCCAATGGAGCGATCTGCCGGAAAGCCATCGGCCTCGCCGATTCAATTATTTTTTTTTTACTGATGCCGTTTGCATCCGAAGAGAGTTCGATAGCTTGTTGTAAATAACAGAGTTTGATTAAAGATAATTCTACATGCAGGCGTTTGTTGCGGGCTGCTTTATAATTGATCTCCGCTTCATTTAAAATATTCAAAGCGCTGATAAGCACAGCACCCGAAACTTTTTTAGATGTTTCAATATATTTTTCTTTGAAGCTTTCAACAGCTTCCAGTAAAATGGCGGCCTTTTCATCTTTACACACCAAAAGGTTGCGGATAAATTCCGCGAACCCGTTGACGACCATATCGCCTTCAAATCCTTTACGGTTGATATCATCGTATAATAACATGGCGCCGGCAAGATCTTGTTGCAACATGCTATCCAGTAATTTGAAATAATAATCGGCATCAAGAATATTCAGGTGCTCAAGTGTATTGGCATAATTCAATTGGCCATTGGTAAAGCTGACGATCTTGTCCATCATGCTCAGCGCATCCCGCATGCAGCCTTCACTTTTTTGTGCAATCACCTGTAGCGAAGCTTTGTCGGCCTTCACACTTTCTTTATCACATATTTCCTGTAAATGAACAACGGTATCGTTGGTAGTGATGCGTTTAAAATCAAAAATCTGGCAACGGCTGAGGATCGTTGGTAATATTTTATGTTTTTCCGTGGTGGCTAAAATGAAAATCGCATAAGGCGGGGGTTCTTCCAGTGTTTTTAAAAACGCATTGAAGGCGGAAGAACTGAGCATGTGTACCTCATCTATGATATACACTTTGTAACGGCCTGCCTGCGGGGCGAAACGTACCTGTTCTACCAGTGTTCTTATATCATCAACTGAATTGTTGCTCGCCGCATCCAGTTCATGAATGTTCATGGAAATTCCTTCGTTAAAAGAAACACATGAGTTGCAGGTATTGCAGGCTTCACCGTCTTTAGTTCTGCTTTCGCAATTGATGGTCTTTGCTAAAATTCTCGCACAGGTTGTTTTGCCCACACCTCTTGGCCCGCAAAATAAAAATGCATGCGCCAACTGGTTGTGCTTGATCGCATTTTTTAATGTGGTAGTGATATGAGATTGCCCGACAACCGTATCAAAGGTTTGCGGCCTGTATTTTCTTGCAGAAACGATGAACTTATCCATAACCCAATGCAGCTAAATTAGCCAATAATCAGCAATGCACAATTTACAAAAATCGCAGGCTGTATTTATTGTTTATAAATAATAAAAAGCAAGCTGGGATTGGTTCTTAAAGAATGGGATGCGCTTTAAATTCTTTTGTTCTATCAAATAAATATCTATATGTCGTCAGCTTGCGGCTGCGATAAGTGCCGAGACCTTCCGCCACGTTTATCATTTTGGGGTTAAACTCACCGATCCATAACATCTCGTATTTTTCATACAGCGGTTTGGGCTGTATCACATTGGCGCCTTCTACTATTATATAACTGTCCACGCCTTTGGCCTGCCATTCAGGAACAACACCGAAAACAACGCCGACAAACTTATCGCACTTCTTTGTTTTTTTAATCCATAGAAATTTCAACTTTTCCAATAAGCCAAACTTTCCATTCAAATGTTTAAACCATTGATTCAAATCCGGCAGGTTGATCCAGATCGCAACAGGTTCATTTTTATAATAAGCAAACCAGTTTATTTTTTCATCCATCACCGGTTTCATGCTTTGAAACATTTTGATCACCACTTTCCTGTCCAGTTCTTTTAAACCGCCATGACCGGCCCATGCTTTATTATAAACCGTAGTAAAATCATCAGCGAATTTTTCCAGTTGGTCCTTTTTAAAATGCGAAGAGGAGAAGTTAGGGTCTTTGGCACAATCTGCATGCCGCTGGTAAAATTTTGGCTGCACCCGCTCCGCCACTTTTAATGCGAAACAAACCTGGTTGTAAAAATTTTTAAAGCCATAAGTCTCCACCAACTGCTGGTAATAAGGAGGATTGTAGTTAAGGCAATACAAAGGCGGTTCAAAACCTTCCACCAGCAATCCCCACCAACGGTCTTTTTCACCAAAGT
Source organism: Chitinophagaceae bacterium (assembly GCA_037200685.1). Taxonomy (GTDB): domain Bacteria; phylum Bacteroidota; class Bacteroidia; order Chitinophagales; family Chitinophagaceae; genus JAJKIP01. The sequence continues at coordinate 458,252 of JBBCIG010000016.1, read as the reverse complement.
TGATCGGGCCGTCCATGGCCTGCATTCCTTTTTGCAGCAACCAGTGTTTGGCTACATCAAAAAGCATGTCCGCCGCCTGCTGATTATTGATCGAGTCAAAAAAACCAATGCCGCCCACCGGGCCATCATCTCCCTTGCTCTTATATTTTTTGTTGACAAAAGCGGCGATACGTCCAATTAGTTTTCCCTTTTCATCTTTGAGTACCCATCGCTTTGTTTCCCCGTGCCGGTATGTTTTATTTTTCTTCGGATTGAATACATCATTGATGTCTTTATCCAAGGGACGGATATAATGCGGATCATTTTTATTGATCTCCACATTCACCAGTAAAAAATCTTTTGCGGTGGCCTCGTCCGTTACTTCGATCAGTTGCATCTGGCAAAATTAGGAAAGTCGGGCAATGAGGCAATAAGCAATTGACAATAAGCAATAAGGCACAAGGTGCAAGGAACAAGCAATCAAACAATGTAACAATAAAACAATGCGCAAGCCCCTTCTAATTGCACAGGCTTATCTTTTTAAGCAAGAGTTGTTGTTCGCTAACGGATGAAGTAAGGTCAAGTGCTTTTTCAAAATACCCTTTCGCTTTTTGTTTTTCATTCATATCAAAATGTATTTCGCCGATGCTCGCATAGTAGAGGTGATGGTTTTCCAGTCCTTGTATGGATTGCAATTCGTCCAGCGCTTTTTGTTTGCTGATGGCATAGGCCGAAGCAATCGCTTTATTCATCGCCACAACAGGATTGGGCTGCAATTGATAAAGCATTTCATATAAATGATAAATGGATTTCCAGTCCGTTTGTTCAAACGTAGAAGCAGCGGCATGCACGGAAGCTATGGCTGCTTCCAAATGATAGGTAGAAACTTCAAAAGGTTCCGCAGCAGTTTCTAAATAATCAAAACCCTGTTTGATTAACTGCCGGTGCCACTTGCTGCGGTCCTGGTATTTTAATAAAATGATATTGCCTTTGTCATCCAGCCTTGCGTTTAACCGGGATGACTGAAAGCACATTAATGCCAGCAATGCCTTGCTTCTTGTATAAGTAGTCAGCGGGTGTTCTACTAATAAATAACAAAGGCGCATGGCCTCCTGGCAAAGGTCTTCCCGTATCAACAGATCGGCATGCGAAGAATTATATCCTTCATTAAATAATAAGTACAGAGATTTTAAAACAGCATCCAACCTTACCGGCAATTCATTTCCCTGCGGCACTTCCAGTTCAATATTTTCTGATTTAATTTTTTCTTTCGCCCGGTAAATTCTTTTAGTAATGGTTTCTTCATTCGTGAGAAATGCTTTCGCAATTTCTTGTGTGCTTAACCCGCACAATGTTTTTAATGTAAAAGCAATTTGAGATTCTTCAGGAATAGCGGGGTGGCAACAGGCGAACATCATTCGTAACTGGCTATCTGGTATTTCGTTTTCGAGGAACAAATTATGTACGGTTGGGCTTAAACTATATTCTGATTCTACGAGGTAAGCATATTGCGGGGTAATGTCCCGGAATTTTTTACGGCGACGTAAAAAATCAATGGCTTTGTTTTTAGCTACACGGTATAACCATGCTGAAGGATTATCGGGAATACCATTGAATCCCCATGTGTTCATCGCCTGCAGCAATGTATCCTGTGTAATATCCTGCGCTGTTTCTATATTCTGCAAGCCCAGCAACCTTGATAAAACAGCAACCATCTTTCCGGACTCATGCCGGAAAAGATGAGATGTAATATCGTGTATGTTGTCAGAAAGCATATTGTAGAAGTAAGCAGTGAGTTACGAGCCTCGGGACTTATTATAAGCTACAAACTAAAGTCTCGTGGCTCGCAACTCATAACTCTTAACTCAAAACTTACATTTCCAGTTTCATCACCTGCCTCACCTGTATACTACCGCCAGTTTCATAATCAGGATAATCATCACAAAGTTTTACGGCTTCATCAAAATCCGCGGCGTTGATGATAAAGTAACCGCCCACCAATTCTTTTCCTTCCGTATAAGGGCCGTCGGTTACCGTTTTCTTTTTACCGCTGATAAATTTACCACCGGGCAGCAAGGGTTCACCGGCGGCATACCTGCCGTCTTTATTCAGTTTATCAATCCAGGCCATCCATTTACCCATGTTTTCCTGCATTTGTTCCGGGCTTTGATTAGGAGGCATACCGCCATGAAAAATAAGCATGAACTTTTCCATAATTGTTGTTTTTAGATGTTTAATTTATTTCCATAGTGACGAATGAACTACGAACGGCAGGACAAAAAATTGGAAATATTTTAAAAGATAAGAAATTGGGGAGTAAGGCGGGGTAAAATGTTGATGGGCGGGAAGGGGGTTATCCTATCAGGATCAGCGTGAACGACCGAATTATTTTTTTTAGCCCGGCTGCATTACTACTATCATCTTCGTTGCGTCGCACTCTTCATCTTCCTGTTCTTTATTCAGCATTTTCAACGTTTCCTCATAACTCCTGGAGGGTTTTAAAACCCTCCAGGAGTTTACAAACAATTGAAGAAAATCATTTCGTCAATCCCAATCTTTTCGAAATCGCTGAACTGAATTTAACGTTCGGGTCATATTTATGTTTGATCGCCGACCATTCGGTATGCTGCGGGTACATTTGTTTAAACATCGCTTCATCCAGCAATGCATCTTTACCCAAATATAAACGGCCGCCTGCTGCCAATACTTTCGCATCCAGCTTCGGCGTGAAGGTTAATAGTTTTTTGGTGACAGGAAAATCAATCGCCAGTGTATAACCTTTAAATGGAAAAGATAAAATGCCCTGGCCATCGCCCATCTTTTTAAATACGTTGAGGAAAGGCGTGCAACCGCTGTCCGCAATCATGTTCAATATTTCAATTAAATGTTGCTTGCCGCCGTTTTCTTCCGGTATCACAAACTGGTATTGTATAAAACCTCTTTTGCCATAGCCTTTGTTCCAATCATTCAATGCATCCAGCGGGAAAAAGAATTTTTCATAATGCACAAACTGTTTAGGTGAGTTTTGTACAAAAGCGATCAACCGGTTCAATATGCGAACGGTAATATTATTTAAAGCAAACGATGGAAAGAAAAACGGCACTTTCAACTTACTTGCTGAATGCAGCTTCAACGGGTCCTTTTTTAATTTTTCCGGTACATCAGCCAGGTTCGCTGTATTGCCTAATGTCAATACACCGCTTCCTAGTTTTTTCCCTTTCGCCAGCGCATCAATCCATGCTACTGAGTAATTATATTCATGATCATACTGCTCCAATGCTTCGAGCATGTGATCAAGGTTTTTGATCTTCAGTGATTTTTGTTTGAAATAAGTTGTTTCAATTTTTCGTAATTGAATAGTCGCTGTCAGAATAATACCCAGCAAACCTAATCCTCCAAAATTCGCCCAGAACAAATCTGCATTCTCCGTACGTGAAGCATTCACGATGCTGCCATCCGCCAATAAGATAGTGAAGGAGTTGACACAGTTAACAAAAGAGCCATCAATATGGTGCGCCTTGCCATGAATATCATTGGCGATAGCGCCGCCGATGGTAACGAATTTGGTGCCGGGGCAGATCATGGGCAACCAGCCTTTGGGTGCAAAGGTGCTGATGATCTCTTCCAGGCTGGCGCCGGCTCCGCAGGTAAGTATGCCTTCCTGTTCGTTCCAGGCAAGGAAAAAATTATTATAGGTGTTAAGTACTACATTCTGATTTTCATGAATAGCCTGGTCGCCGTAGCTCCGGCCGAGGCCGCGGGGAACCAACGGGCCGTCCTTCAATGCTTCTTTGAAATCTTTCTCAGTATGCGGGTTGATCACGAATGATTCGGCAACAGGGTAGTTGCCCCATCCCGCCAGCTTTTGTTTTGTCTTCACTATCATATTTAATTATCACGAGTAGGGTGGTGGTACACGGACGGCGACAAGATAAGGCGAAACTGTTGGTATCGCAAGCATTACGGCGGGTTTTCGCATGCGGAAAGTCCGAGTACTAGCATTGAAACAGGAGAGCAGGCAGGTAATTATTTAGGAATTATAATCATCGGTAATCACATTTATGTCACCCCTTCGGGGTTTTAAGAAAATTACGGTATGTTCTTATTCTATATTAATACCATCCCTTCGGGATTTTAACCCTGAAAGGGTGTTATTAATATAGAATCCATAAGCGCCAATTCCTCAAACCCCGAAGGGGTGACATTAGATTCCGGCAAAGGGTTGAGGGGATGAAATTTCGATAGTTGTCTGTAGCTGCGCAAATGCTGAATAGAATTACAGAACCCTGAAGAGTGCGACGCAACGGAAGCCGATCAGGGCTCCGCAGCCGGGTTCAAAATCCTTTTCCACATTGCGTTATTATTTTCCAACTTCAATTTCGATTTCACGACCTGTCCCCTTACCTTTGCGGCCAAAATAAATACCCTCTCACATATGGCAAATGAAGGTAAAGTCAAGCAAATCATCGGAGCTGTAATCGACGTGCAATTCCATGGTAAACTCCCTGAAATTTATAACGCATTAGAACTTAAAAAAGAAAATGGTGAAACGCTGGTACTGGAAGTACAGCAGCACCTTGGTGAGGACAGTGTTCGTTGCATTGCGATGGACGGAACCGAAGGCCTGGTAAGAGGTACTAAAGTAGTTGATACAGGTATTCCGATTGCGATGCCGGTGGGTGATGCAATTAAAGGCCGCCTGTTTAATGTAACCGGTGATCCTATTGACGGCTTACCTCCTGTTTCTAAAAAAGGAGGCCGCCCGATCCACGCCAAGCCGCCGATGTTTGAAAACCTGAGTACGGCGACTGAAGTTTTATTTACCGGCATTAAAGTTATCGACCTGATCGAACCGTATGCAAAAGGTGGTAAGATCGGTTTGTTTGGTGGCGCCGGTGTGGGCAAAACAGTTTTGATCCAGGAATTGATCAACAATATCGCAAAAGCTTATGCGGGTGTATCCGTGTTCGCCGGTGTGGGTGAAAGAACCCGTGAAGGAAATGACCTGATGCGTGAAATGATCGAAGCAGGCATTATGAAATATGGCGATGCTTTTAAACATAGCATGGAACAAGGCGGCTGGGACCTGAGCAAAGTAAATATGGATGAGCTCGCCGAATCAAAAGCGACATTCGTATTCGGACAAATGAATGAACCTCCGGGCGCCCGTGCAAGGGTGGCGTTGAGCGGTTTGACCATCGCTGAGTATTATCGTGATGGTGACGGACAAGGAAAAGGAAGAGACATTTTATTTTTCGTAGATAATATATTCCGTTTTACACAAGCAGGTTCTGAAGTATCAGCGTTGCTCGGCCGTATGCCATCAGCGGTGGGATACCAACCAACGCTTGCAACGGAAATGGGATTGATGCAGGAAAGAATTACTTCTACTAAAAACGGATCCATCACATCGGTGCAGGCGGTATACGTTCCTGCGGATGACTTGACCGATCCGGCGCCGGCTACAACATTTGCGCATTTGGATGCGACAACGGTATTGTCACGTAAGATCGCTGACTTAGGTATCTATCCTGCGGTTGACCCGTTGGATTCTACTTCACGTATCCTGACGCCGAAGATTGTTGGTGATCTTCACTACGATTGTGCGAACAGGGTGAAGCTGATGTTGCAGCGCTATAAAGAATTACAGGATATCATCGCCATCCTTGGTTTGGATGAGTTGAGCGATGAAGATAAACTGGTAGTAAGCCGTGCGAGAAAAGTACAGCGTTTCCTTTCGCAGCCGTTCCATGTGGCGGAAGCCTTTACCGGTTTGAAAGGAGTGCTCGTACCAATCGAAGAAACAATCCGTGGTTTCAATATGATCATGGATGGTGAAGTGGATGAATACCCGGAAGCGGCTTTCAACCTGGTGGGCAGCATTGATGATGCGATGGAAAAAGGAAAGAAGCTAATGGCGCAGTCACAGTAATCATTTCATTTTTATTTTGTGGTGATAGATTGTAGATAAAACTCTGCTCCGCGAAAAACTTTCAATTAGTTTTTGTATGACCTTAGAGATATTAACTCCCGAAAAAAAATTGTACAGTGGTGAAGTGTACGGCGTGCAAATGCCGGGGATCAGCGGAAGTTTTGAAGTGCTTGACAAACATGCTCCATTGGTAAGTGCGTTAAAAGCGGGGAGATTAAAAGTGCTGAAAGATAAACAGAATCATTTTGCTTACTTCGACATACAAGGTGGATTTGTTGAAGTCATCAATAATAAAGTTACTGTATTGGCTGAAGGTGCAATACCGGTAGAAACTGCCTGATGGATGGGTAGGTTCACCCCAATAATGATTGCTTGATGTATCAAAAGAGGGGTTAAATAGACTGGCGAAAAACCAGCCTATCCGGATTGTGAAAACTGTTATATTGCCCCCTGAATTTTTTCGGGGGGTTTTTAATTTATAAAATTTTAGGTTTGCTGTTATGAAAATCTTCAATCTTGTTTTTTGCATTCTCTTTATCCTGTTTGCCGCCTTGCAGTACAATGATCCCGATCCTTATATCTGGATGCCGATTTATTTATACAGCGCTGTACTTTGCTGGCAGGCTTTCCGCAATAAATTTTATCCGAAGGCGTACCTCTTCGGCATTATCGCTTACCTGGGCTATGCCATCTATTTATTTTTTACAAAAGATGGTGTATTCGATTGGATAGATAAACATGATGCTGAAAACATCGCGGAAACAATGAAAGCCACCAAGCCGTGGATAGAAGACTCCCGTGAATTTTTTGGATTAGTAATCCTGATCGTTGTATTGCTGGTTGATTATTTTTATGCAAAAAGAAAAAGGGCTCTTTAAAGCCCTTGCGTAAATTTTTTTTGCCCAACTGCATTGCTACTATCATCGCCTGTTGCCCGTCCGAATGGCAAGGCCGGGCGGACGTCGCACTCTTGTACGTCCGGTAATTCTATTCAGCATTTTAGAAAAGTTCAATAGGTTTCAAAAGTTCAAAGTTTATGGCGTCTACTCGCAGCTTCCTGGCTCATAACTCATAACTCCTGACTCACTACTACCTCACTCCCTGCTTTCTCCTCTGCAATTCCTGCTCTGCATAACCAAATACTTTTTTCATCAGGTCTGTTTTGCGGAACTCGTATTTGGTACGGATATTTTCTTCTTCATTCGCTACTACGGAAAACATTCCATCAATTGCACGGGCAGCAATGAAATCTGTAAGACTGTTCTCCAGCGGTTTATTAATAAAAGGAATTTTATTATAAATATTTACCAGCGATGTCCATTCTTTGGCGGCTCCTTGTACTCTTATCGTACTGTCTACAATCGGGCGGAACGCTGTCATTAATTCAGGGCTCATGTTTGATTTGAAATAATCAGTAGCGGCATGTGTATTATCAGTTATTAAAATACTGGCCGCATCGCGGATGCTCATTTGTCTCAATGAATTAGTGAAAATGGGTTTGGCGGCGCCAACAGCGGAAGAAGTTGCGGTTGTAAACTTGCCGGTAATTTGATTGATTGTTTTATCAAGGCCGATATCACGTAAAGTCTTTTCAATTTTAGCAGCATCGCCGGGAAATACAAAACGGACTAAAGGATTACCATTTGGATCTGCAAATGCATCAAAGCTTTTAAAAAGTCCCTGTGATAGCGCATCTTTTAATCCCGCGGCCATTTCAAATTCGGAAGGGTAGATGCCTAATTTTTTCAGCGTCTCGCAATTCCAGGAAATAACGGAAAAGGTAATTAATACAATAAGGAAGTGTTTTTTCATAAAGTAAGATTATTAATAATAAATGTTTGCGGTGCAAATATCATCATATTATTAATTTAGTTGGGGATCAATCGGGAAATTGATCATCATTTCGTAATCACCGCCTAATTGCTTTAGTGAATCTTTCCAAATTTCCTCGAATTTTTTATGAAAGATCAGTTTGCGAGTGGCTTTTACGGTCAACCAGGTTTTTTCTTTCATTTCTCCATCGAGTTGGCTGCTGCCCCAACCGGAGTAGCCGATGTAAAAACGAATTTTATTCAAATCAATATTTTCTGTTTTAATCATCTCTACCGCTTTATCAAAATCACCGCCCCAGTACACACCTTTCATTACTTCAATACCGCCGGGAATTTCATCAGGGTATTGATGCAAAAAATGAATCGTATCCTGTTGCACCGGGCCGCCATAATATACCGGTAGCTGATGCCCATCCAAATCAGGAATAAGCTGGTCGATTGTATTTTCAAATTGCCTGTTTAATACAAAGCCGAGGCTGCCTTCTTCTTTATGCTCGCAAAGAAAAACGACGGTGCGCAGGAAATTCGGGTCTTTCAAAAAAGGGTCTGCAATTAATAATATGCCGGTCCCGGGCTCAATCATACTTCAATTTAAGCGCTAAAATTGGAATTTTAAAACAGTATTCTCGTCGCATGTTTCCTATAAATCGGCGTTAAATGTATTAGGGCTGATTATATAAACTAAACAGGTGGAATGAAGAGTAGTATTTTTGTAAAATGTTCCCGGTTATCAAAAACCTTTTATCTTTCAGCTAAATAATCAATTCGTTTTGTGAAAAGGGTCTTCACCGTTATCATCATATTAATAAGCATTTCGCTCATCGGTATCATTTTTATACAGCTTTCCTGGCTGAAGAATATGATATTGCTGCGGCAGGAGCAAGTAAAAGAAAAAATTGAAAAAGCAGTAAATTCAGTCGGTGATGAATTAGCGCAGTACAAAGGCAATTACATGTCCGGCAACCGGCCGAACGAAAATATTATCATGCCGGAGCAAGGTTCTGTTTTCGATTTCTACAAACCTATAACGATAGGCAAGCGTTTTACAACGGCGGAAATGGAACAAAAAATAAGAGGTGCTTTTCATGCCGTACAATTAGATGATGTGCATTTTGAATTCTTGTTGTACACCGGAAGTCCACGCAGTGGCACGATGGGGGTTATCGAACACCAGTCTAAAAATTTCCTCGATGAGTACAGCGATACAGTTAATAATTATTCAAGAGGTTATTGGTTGGTTCCTTCCAGCGGGTCAGCAGCGGAAAACCTTGCAGCAGATGAAACATTGAATATTCTCGTAATTAACTGGAAAAGCATTGCGGTAAAAACATTGCGTATACGTATCGCCACTGCTATTTTATTTACGATAATTATCATCGCGGCTTTTTATCTCACCGTTCGTACTATGTTGCGTCAAAAAAAACTAGGGGAGATCAAAAATGATTTCATTAATAATATGACGCATGAATTCAAAACACCTATTGCGACGATTTCGTTAGCGGTAGATGCGATGAAGAATGAAAAAGTAATAAACAACACAGAAAAAATAAATTACTTCCGTTCAATTATCAAAGAAGAGAATCAACGGATGAACCGCCAGGTGGAAACAATTTTACGGGCTTCGCAGTTGGATAAACAAGAAGCAGACCTTAATTTGAGACCCCTGCATGTTCACGAAGTGATTAAAGAAGTAGTTGATAATTTTGCACTACAGCTCGAAGAGAAACAAGGCAAAGCTGAAGTATTACTGAATGCTTCCAGTGATGTGATCAATGCGGATGAAGTCCATTTTTCTAACCTGATCAACAACCTGATTGATAATGCCGTAAAATATTCCAAAGATGATACACCGCTGCAATTAAAAATCACCACGCAGTCAAATGCGAAAAATATCACTATTCGTGTTGACGACAATGGTATCGGGATGAATAAAGAAACAGTGAAGCGGGTGTTTGAAAAGTTTTATCGTGCACATACTGGTAATATCCACAATGTAAAAGGCTTTGGCCTTGGCCTTAGTTATGTGAAGTCAATGGTGGTTGCACATGGTGGCGATGTGAAAGTGGAAAGTGTATTGGGTAAAGGCAGCACATTCACCATTGATCTTCCGCTGAAGAAAGGATCTTCTTAACTATTATATCCACAACAAGCATCCATCTCCGTAAGTTAGAAACCGGAAATTATTTTCTAAAGCATAATCATAAATTTTTCTCCAATCATTACCAATCAGCGCTGCTATCAATAACAACAAAGTTGATTGCGGCTGGTGAAAATTTGTAATCAAAGCTTTCGCAATTCTTGCTTTATAACCCGGTGCAATGATAATACTGGTTTTTGCCAGTAATCTTTCTGTTTTATTTTTCTCCATCCATGCAAGTAATGATTGCAACGCATCTTTCGCAGAAATATTTTGATCCGCAAGTTCATAAGCTTCCCATTGTGTTAGATCAGTTGACTGTTGACCGTTGACCGTTGACTGTTTCACTCCCAGCCAATAAAGACTTTCAATAGTCCGTAACGAAGTCGTACCAACCGCTATTATATTATTATTCAGGTTTCGAAAGAGATTTTCAATCGTTTGTTTTGATACATCAATATATTCCGCATGCATCTCATGCTCTTCCATCGTTTCACTTTTCACCGGTTTAAAAGTACCGGCGCCAACATGAAGGGTGACGAAGTCTGTTAGAATATTTTTTTCTTTTAATTTTTTAAAGATAGAATCAGTAAAATGTAAACCTGCGGTTGGTGCAGCCACTGATCCATCCTGTTGCGCATAAATTGTTTGATAGCGTTCTGTATCTGTTGCTTCCACTTCTCTTTTTATATACGGTGGGAGAGGGATGGCCCCGGTATGATGCAACATTTCAGCAAAGCTCATGTCAGCAGGAGTCCAGGAAAGTTCAATTAAGAAATTGCCTTCTTGTTTGTCAATATATCTCGCTTCTAATTGGAAGTCGGAACTCTGTTCCGGCATACCGGAGGAGACTCGATAGCCATCGGGTTCCGGTTTCCTTAGCACCTGCCCTCTTTTCCACTTCGATGCACCACCCACCAAACATTTCCAAACCACTTTTCCCTTCTGCAACATAGCAGTTGTAATGTCCGCATACTGTTTATGTGGTTCCAAACAAAATATTTCAATCACACCACCGGTCGGTTTTTGAAATAATAATCTCGCCGCTACAACTTTTGTATTATTAAAAATTAATAATGAGTTGACGGGAATATGCGAAGCGATATTCTTATAAATATCTTCTGAAATTTTTCCTTCTTTATAAATAAGAAGTTTGGAAGCATCTCTTTCACTTAAAGGATATTTCGCAATCCTTTCTTCGGGAAGAGAATAAGTAAAATCTTTAATCGAAAGATTTTTGGGATGCATAACGGTGCGACTAACCGTCGCAGTTGGTGAAGAGCAAAGTTACTGACGTTTCGCAAGAGGTACTACTAATTTCAACCCACTCCATATCTCACTCACCGCACACACTTTCACATCTACCAAATCATTCTTTAATGCATAATTACGTATTACATCCTCTGTAACATCAGTCGGGATCTTCGCGGATTTTTTATACCAGGAAACCCAAATACTGATAGCTGGGTTTTTTTTACAATATGGGTTTATTTTTTTCATCGCTGATTCAAACGCTTTATTGTCTTTTACAAAGATATGAATCAGATCAGGTGTCTCATTTTTTTGAATCAATTGATCAGTAATATTCGTTTCTATTAAATCAAAATAGTTATCCGGCGGGTTGATCAATAAGATTTTTGATTCCGGTTTGATGCCCAGCTTCTTTAGTAAAGGTGTTCCTGAATAGCCTGCTATAGCCATGTTTTAAAATGTAAATCCAATGTACGAAATGGAAAATTATAGGCAGCAGGTCACGTAATTCACATATTATCCACATCAATTCACATCAAACGCACCTGTTTTCTGACTAAAAACTGAATGAGAATCCCCAAACCCTTACCTGTGGCGCATTTCGTGGCATTTTATGGCTGTGGAAAAAAGAAAATGGCCAAAAATTGCATAGTGAATGTCAAAATATGTTATTTTGTGTCAATTAATGAGAAATTGAAACAATTCCCTGATAATGATAAAGATGCTAGGCGAGTACGAGGCCACGCTGGATGCGAAGGGCCGGTTTCTTCTGCCGGCGGGCTTCAAAAAACAGCTCCCCGACCAGGAGAACCTACGCTTTGTTATCAACAGGGGGTTTGAAAAATATTTGAGTCTGTACCCTATTGATAACTGGAATTTACTTTTTGAAGAATTTAGTAAACTGAACCAGTTCGACCCGAAAGTGAGAGATTTTTTAAATCAATTTTTGAACGGGGCGACTTTTATCGAGCCGGACAATGCGGGGCGGTTATTGATACCGCCTAATTTGAAAACGCAGGCCGGCTTTGAAAAAGACATCGTGCTGGTGGCGAAGATCAACCGAATAGAAATCTGGGATAGTAATAAGTACAAACAGCTCTTTGAATCATTCTCACAGGAAGCATATAGCAGCCTGGCTCAGGAAGTGATGGCGAAAAAGCAGGAATAATTTTTAATGCGTAATCAATAGTCATTGGAACAATCATACCATACGCCGGTTCTTTTGAAAGAAACAGTGGATGGCTTGGATGTAGTGCCGGACGGAATTTATGTCGATTGCACATTTGGCGGGGGCGGTCATTCAACGGAAGTTCTTAATCGGCTTGGTGCGGAAGGAAAATTGATTGCCTTCGATCAGGATGAAGATGCCAAAAAGAATTTACCCGATGATCCACGGATCATTTTCGTACCGCACAGCTTTCGTCACCTGCAACGGTTTTTGAAACTCCATCACATTAAAAGTGTGAACGGCATCATGGCCGACCTCGGTGTCAGCAGTCATCAATTTGATGAAGCGGAAAGAGGTTTTTCCATACGCTTTGATGCAAGCATGGACATGCGCATGGATCAACGTCAATCACTAACCGCTTTCAATGTCGTCAATTCTTACACTGAGCAGCAACTGCATAAAATCTTTGAGCAATACGGTGAAGTCACCAATGCTAAAACACTCGCAAAAACAATTGTAGAGTTACGGCAAAACACTTCGCTGAAGACGACGGATGCTTTTAAGAATGCTCTCCGGGGAATGGTAAAAGGAAATCCCAACAGGTACTTTGCCCAGGTTTTCCAGGCGCTGCGCATCGAAGTGAACGACGAATTAGGTGCATTAAAAGAAATGCTGCAGCAAGTTCCGCAACTGCTAAAACCGGGTGGCCGTGTTGCCATCATCACCTTTCATTCTTTAGAAGACAGATTGGTTAAGAATTTTTTTCGCCGTGGTTCATTCGATGAGCCCGAAGAGAACCCTTATACCAATACCGTAACGAAAAATGAATTGAAAGTGATAACCAAAAAACCTGCTGTACCAACTGAAAACGAAATGAAACAGAACCCGAGAGCAAGAAGCGCCAAACTGCGTATCGCCGAAAAAGTGTAGAGGTTGAATTATTTTTTTGAACCCAGCTTCAGGTTACATGGCATCGGCTGTTGCGTCGCACTCTTGTACTGTAGTAATTCTGCTCAGCACTTTCGAAGTGCCGGTATATTCAGTCCCGATGAATATCGGTAGTATCAATAGAATGAAAAGTAAACCTGCATAGATTTTAATAACGATAACAAAACGCATCATGGAAAACCAGGTCATTAAAGAAGAAGAAGAAATCAAACTTGGTTCGCTGGCGAAAGGATGGAAGAAATGGCTCAACTATCAATCCGTAGTAAAGCAAATTCCTTTTTTCCTGTTTCTCACCCTCCTCGCTGTTATATATATCTATAATGGTCACTACGCTGATAAACTCACACGTAATATAAATAAGACATCGCAGGAGGTAGAAGAATTACAACATGAATATAAAACAGTGAAGAGTGAAGTGATGTTTCGGGGCAAACAAAGTGAAATAATAAACCAGGTGAAATCATCGGGATTAAAAGTGATGACAGAAGCGCCGCCGGTATTAACGCCGGCGACCAGTGCGGAATAAAAAAGAAAGATGTACCTGTTTGGACGCAGGTTTCATATAAATAACAATTGATAACGGACGGACATTGGAAGTAAGGCGTGACATATTGTGGCGTGTTTATCTCAGTTTTCTGGGTGTAGTAGTGTTGAGCTTGTTAATACTCGGCAGAACTTTTTACATTCAGCGTATTCAGGGAAACTATTGGCGTAGCATGAGCGACAGTATGCACCAGCGTATCATCGAGCTCGATGCAGACCGCGGTACTATCTACAGTGAAGACGGGCAGATGCTCAGCACTTCACTTCCCCAATTTGATATTTATATCGACTTCCAGGCCGATGGCCTTCGGAATAAGAATGGTAAAATTTTCAAAGAAAATATTGATTCATTTGCCACAACCTTAGCTGCTTTCTTTAAAGATAAAAGCGCAGCGGATTATAAAAAAGCGTTGCAAAAAGAATACAACAAGAAAAGCCGTTACTACGCCTTCAAGAAAAAATTATCATTCGACGAATACAAAGCGTTCCGCCAGTTCCCATTAGTAAAGCTCGGAAGAAATAAAAGTGGTGTGATCGTGGAAGAAAGCAGCAAACGCTTATTACCATTTGGTTTACTGGCCAACAGAACGATTGGTCTTTCCCGTGAATACATGGAAAGCGATGGCAAAGTGAAAAAGATGAACGTGGGTTTGGAAAAAAGTTATGATACATTATTAGTAGGCCGCAAAGGCCAGCGGCCGGTTCGCTTTGTTTCAGGCACCGCCATACCAGTCGAAGGTTTTCATATTGAACCCGAAAATGGAAAAGATGTTTTCACCACGCTGGATGTGAACATACAGGACATATCTGAGAATGCATTATTAAAAATGATGGACTCCACCGATGCGCAATATGGTACCGCTATCGTAATGGAAACAAAAACCGGGAAGATAAAAGCAATTGCAAATCTCGGCCGCAGGCCGGATGGCAGTTATCAGGAAGATGATAATTATGCATTGCGTGTAACAGAACCCGGTTCTACCATCAAGCTGGTTACATTATTATCTGTATTGGATAAAGGTTCTTCCCATCCAACGGATTTAGTGGAAGTAGGCACAACGGGAAGAATGCAAGTCGGCCCGCGGATCATTAATGATGCGGAACAATCTCCGAAATCAGTATTGACGGTTAAAGAATGTTTTATTCATAGCTCCAATGTGGGCATGGGTAAACTCGCTTATAAAGCCTTTGCACAAAACCCCAAAGAGTTCAAAGATTATTTGCACCGCTATCACATGGATACCCGTTCCGCCATTGATCTTACCGATGTTCCTGCACCACGGCTGGCGCCTTTGGATAAAAATAATGGCGGCGTAATGAATATGATCACGATGAGTTTTGGATATGCATTGCAGGTGAGCCCCTTGCATACACTTACATTATATAATGCTATTGCTAATAATGGAATAATGATGAAACCATATTTAGTAAACAGTATCCGCCAGGATGGAATCATGGTGAAAGAATACCAGCCGGTTGTTTTAGATAAAAGCATTGCTAAGCCTGAAGTAGTAGGGGTTGCGAAGGAAAGTATGGAAGGAGTAATAACAGAAGGAACAGGAAGGCCTGCATTTAAGAATATGCCATTTGCTGTTGCAGGTAAAACCGGTACAGCACACGTAGCCGATGGTAGTATTAAATACAATGACATGGTGTACCAGGCTTCATTCGTTGGTTACTTCCCTGCGAATGATCCGCAATATACCTGCATCGTGGTGGTGAGAACAAAACCGCATGCATACCTGCACTATGGTGGCCAGGTAGCAGCGCCGGTATTCAGGGAAATAGCTACCAGATTATATGCGATGTATGTTGATAAGAAAGTACAGGTAATGTATGCGGCTACCAAAGACAGTTCTTCTTATTCCTATGCCGGTAATACAGGCGATATAAAAAATGTGTACAACACATTGAAGGTTGGTTATACTGATTCATCAGCGCAAAGCGGATGGGGAAGAATAGCTGCCGTCAATTACCAGCCTGTGATAAAAGCAAATGCAATTAATAAACAGGTAATGCCGGATGTAAAAGGTATGGGTTTGAAAGATGCGTTGTACCTGTTGGAAAATTTGGGAATAAAAGTATCGGTGAAAGGAAAAGGAAGAGTGACAAATCAATCTATTGCGCCGGGAACTGCATTGACAAAAGATATGGCGGTGATGCTGGAACTGGTTGCTTAATAAAAACGGTTGAATGAAACTGCAGGATATATTATACAGGTCCGGTATCCGGTCGGTGGTGGGTAAAACAGATGTAGAGATAGATGATGTGCAGGTTGATTCGAGAAAAGTGAAACCAGGCGTTGCGTTCATTGCGATAAAAGGAACAACAGCGGATGGTCACCAGTTCATTGAAAAAGCAATAGAGAATGGTGCAAGTGCCATCGTATGTGAAACAATGCCGGGTATTTTAAAAGATGGATTGACCTATGTGCAGGTAGAAAACAGTGCTGCGGCTACAGGGTATATCGCACATAATTTTTTTGGTCAGCCTTCGGAGAAATTGAAGATAGTAGGAGTGATTGGTACCAATGGTAAAACAACAATTGCTACATTATTATATAAGCTCTTTACAGCGTTGGGATATAAAAGCGGTTTGCTGAGCACAGTGGAAAATATAGTCGGCAATAAAGTGGTACCGGCTACACATACCACACCGGATGCGATCAGCCTGAACCGCTTACTGAAACAAATGCTGGATGAAAAATGTACGCATGCATTTATGGAAGTGAGTTCGCATGCAGTGCACCAGCACCGGGTGACAGGTATACAGTTCACCGGTGGTTTGTTCAGCAATATCACGCATGACCACTTGGATTATCATCAAACATTTGATGAATACATCCGGGTGAAGAAATCGTTTTTTGACGCATTGCCTTCATCAGCATTTGCGATCAGCAATGCGGATGATAAAAGAGGAATGGTGATGCTGCAGAACACACATGCGAAAAAATATTTCTACAGCCTGAAAACGATGGCTGAGTTTAAAGGAAAGATCATTGAAAATAATTTATCGGGGTTGGTGATGAATGTGAATGAGCAGGAAGTGCATTTCCGATTGATCGGCGAGTTTAATGCCTATAACCTGCTGGCAGTGTACGGTGCGGCCATGTGTATGAATGAAGACAAGCATGAAGTGTTGAGGTGCTTAAGTGTGTTAACGGGAGCAGAAGGAAGGTTTGATTACATGATATCACCAAAAGATAAAGTGATCGCTATTGTTGATTATGCACATACACCCGATGCTTTAGTGAATGTGCTGGCAACGATAAAAAAATTAAAGAAAGGATTTGAACAAGTGATAACAGTGGTAGGATGCGGTGGTGACAGGGACAAAACAAAAAGACCGGTGATGGCGGAAGTGGCATGTGAGTATAGTGATAAGGCCATCTTCACCAGTGATAACCCGAGAAGCGAAGACCCGGCGGAGATTATAAAAGACATGGAAAAAGGAGTGGTGCTGAAAAGAAAATATATCTCGATAGTGGACAGGAAAGAGGCGATAAAAACGGCAATCAGTTTGGCAAAGCCCGAAGACATTGTGCTGATAGCTGGAAAAGGACACGAGAAATACCAGGAGATAAAAGGGGTGAAGAATCATTTTGATGATAAGGAAGTGGTGAGGGAGATGTTTGAATTTCTTGATAGATAAAATAGTTCCATGTTACCGGTTACCAGTTACCGGTAACCAGAAACAAGCAACTGGTAACTAACCCGACATGCTGTATTATTTATTTGAATGGTTTAAAGATCAGGGAATAACTTTTCCCGGAAGCAAGCTGATGGATTTTATCACCTTCCGTGTGCTGATGTCTATCCTGCTGGCGCTGGTGATTTCTTTGATATATGGCAGAAGGGTGATTTGGTTTTTGAGAAATAAACAAGTTGGTGAAAGTGTTCGTGACCTTGGGTTAGCTGGTGAACAAAATAAAAAAGGAACGCCGACGATGGGTGGTGTGATCATCATCATGGCGATACTGATACCAACATTGTTATTTGCGAAGTTGACCGAAGTGTATACAGTATTAATGTTAGTCAGCACGGTATGGCTTGGTATCATTGGTTTTATTGACGATTATTTGAAACTGCGGGCAAAACGCTTGGCCCAACAGCAGGGAGTGGCGTATAGAAAAGGAGATAAGGATGGCCTGGCCGGTTGGTTTAAAATATTAGGACAAATAGGATTGGGAATTATTGTTGGGGCGACTTTGTATTTCAACAGCAATGTAAAAATATGGAGAGAGTTTACAGGTAACCCGGCAACAGTTGATACGGTGTTTAAACGAACAGTGAATGGAAAGGAAAGAATTTTTGTTGAATCAAAAGTGCCGATTACAACAATTCCTTTTGTGAAGAATCATGAATTCAATTATTCAAAATTATTGCCCGAAAGCTGGAGAGATTATACATGGGTTCTTTACATATTGATTGTAACATTTATCATCATCGCTGTATCGAATGGATCGAATGTGACGGATGGATTGGATGGGTTGGCGACGGGGACGTCTGCATTGATTGGAGTGTTGCTGGGAATATTCGCTTATGCAAGTGGTAACCTGGTGTTTGCCGATTACCTGAACATTATGTACATACCTCATCTTGGTGAGTTGTCCATTTTCATTGCGGCGATGATCGGCGCTTGTATCGGGTTCCTGTGGTATAATTCTTACCCGGCGCAGGTGTTTATGGGTGATACGGGAAGTTTAACATTGGGCGGGATCATTGCGGCGATCGCCATCATTGTTCATAAAGAGTTATTGATACCGATTTTCTGCGGCGTGTTTTTAGTGGAAAATGTAAGTGTGGTGTTGCAGGTGGCTTATTTTAAATACACTAAGAAGAAATATGGTGCGGGAAGAAGAATTTTTTTGATGAGCCCTTTGCATCATCATTACCAGAAGAAAGGGTACCATGAGTCGAAGATCGTGACAAGGTTCTGGATTGTGACGGTGCTGTGCGTGGTGCTAAGTATTGTTACGCTGAAGTTGAGATAAACTTTTCGAATAAAACGGGCTATTAGTACAGAGTTTTAAACTGATGCTTGTGAAGAACCATTTTTTCCGTACACGATCGTGAGACGTGATTAACGATCACGACTGACGAACAGATCATGAACAAGCGAATAGTCATATTAGGTGGAGGAGAAAGCGGCGTTGGGGCGGCGCTCCTGGCAATAAAAAATGGATATGATGTATTCGTTTCTGATGCAAGTTCTTTGAAAGATAATTATCGTAACGATCTGCAACGTGCAGGTATCGCATTTGAAGAAGGTAAGCATGATGAAGAAAGAATTCTGAATGCTGATGAGGTGATGAAAAGCCCCGGTATTCCTGAGAAAAATGAAATGGTGAAAAAGATCAGGAAGAAAGGAATTGAAATCATCAGCGAAATAGAACTGGCTTATCGCTTTAAAGGTGAGAGTAAGATCATCGCCATCACCGGCAGTAATGGAAAAACAACGACAACCGCATTAACGCATCACATCTGTAAAAAAGGTGGATTGGATGTGGCGCTGGTAGGCAATATCGGTTATTCATTCGCCCGGCAGGTAGCTGAAGACCCGAAGCCGTTGTATGTAGCGGAGATCAGCAGTTTTCAATTAGATGATATCAAAACATTCAGGCCGGATGTGGCGATACTGACCAACATTACGGAAGACCACCTTGACCGTTACGATTACAATTTTGAAAATTATATCAGCAGCAAATTCCGTATCGCTATGAACCAGCAGGCGAATGATCATTTCATTTACTGCGCCGATGATGAAGTAACTATGAAATATCTAAACAAATTCAGTATACAATCAAACCAACTGCCAACAAGTATGAAAACAGAATTAACCAAAGGGGCGTTTATCAAGGACGGCGATATGTACATCAGGACCGGCGAAGATTTTACGAGCATGAGCGTATTTGATTTTGCATTGAAAGGAAAGCATAATCAATATAATACCATGGCAGCTTGTGTGGCAGCGACGACGATGGAAATCCGTAAGGATAAGATCCGCGAAGCGGTACAGGATTTTCAAAACCTGGAACATCGCATGGAACCTGTAGCAACTGTCCGCGGCGTGGAATTTATCAATGACAGCAAAGCCACGAACGTAAACTCTACCTGGTATGCGCTGGAAAGTATGACGAAGCCAACGATCCTTATCCTGGGTGGTGTTGATAAAGGAAATGATTATTCACTGATCGCTGAGCTAGTACAGGAAAAAGTAAAAGCGATTATTTGTTTGGGAACTGATAACCGGAAGATCCATGAAGCATTTGGAAATACAGTAAGTACGATTGTGAATACGGAAAGTGCGGTTGAAGCTGTGCATGCCGCTTATTTGTTTGCTATAAAAGGTGATGTGGTTTTATTAAGCCCGGCTTGTGCCAGTTTTGATTTGTTTAAAAATTATGAAGACAGGGGAAACCAGTTTAAGAAAGCAGTGAAAGACCTGTAAAAAAAGATGACTGATGTTGGATGACCGTTGGTCGTCATTAAAGACGATGATTTATTTAAAAGAATGATTAGCATATTGAAAAATTAACTAATAAAGTCGGCCAATGGTCAACAACCAACGGCAACTATAACTTAAGATGGAACTAACAAAAGACATACGGTTTTCGGAAATAGGCAGCGGTTTTAATGCCCGCAGGTTATTTGGTAAAACGAAAGGTGATAAAGTGATCTGGGCGCTGGTGATATTACTCACATTGGTTTCATTGCTGGCGGTGTATAGCGCTACGGGTTCGTTGGCTTATAAAAATTATCGGGGCAATACCGAAATATATCTTTTCAAGCAAATCGCCTTTATCGTTGGCGGTATTCTTGTTATTTACTTTGCGCATCTTGTTAATTACACGTTGTATTCAAGGGTAGCGACCATTTTATTCCTGCTCACGATACCATTATTAATATATACACTTTTCTTCGGCGTGAAGATGAATGAGGGTAGCCGCTGGATACGGTTACCGTTGATCAACATGACAATGCAAACATCCGATCTCGCAAAGCTTGCTTTGTTTATGTACCTCGCAAGGTTACTGAGCAAGAAGCAGGATGTGATCAAAGATTTTAAGAAAGGGTTTCTTCCCATCATGGTTCCTGTGATCATCACTTGTATGCTGATCGCACCGGCTAATCTTTCCACGGCATTATTGCTGGGTGCAAGTTGTTTAGTGTTGCTGTTCATCGGACGGGCAAGGGTTAAGCATATTTTGTTGGTCATCGGTATTGCATTGATACCATTGGTATTTCTTGTTATTGCGGCAGTCGCCCGTCATAAATCATCGGGCGATGATGAAACGATCGTGGCGAAGAAATCATCAACCGGTATTCTTACAAGAATGGACACATGGATTGGCCGGGTAGAAAATTTTATCTACGGCGGCAAAGAAGCGGATAATGATGAAATGTACCAGGTGAACCAGGCGAAGATGGCGATTGCCAATGGTGGCACGTTTGGTGTTGGGCCTGGTAACAGCACGACAAGAAATTATTTACCACAGGCATACAATGATTTCATATTCGCTATCATCATTGAAGAATACGGTTTCCTGGGTGGCGCTTTCATCATGTTTATTTATCTCGTATTTCTCTATCGCTGCATACGCATTTTTAAAAGATGCCCGTATGCATTCGGCGCCTTCCTGGCATTGGGATTAAGTTTTACACTTGCTATACAAGCAGTCATCAATATGGCGGTCACCGTGAATTTATTTCCTGTTACAGGTGTGACATTACCATTGGTGAGTATGGGAGGAACGAGTTTCATTTTTACTTGCCTTGCGATAGGTATCATTTTAAGTGTTGCGAGAAATGTGGAACAGCAGGAGGGAAAACCCCACCAAACCTCCCCTAAAGGGGAGGCTTATGAAGCAGCTTGAAATGGAAGAGTTGGATAACAATAGTGAGGTTTCAGGTTCCTCCTTTAGGGGGCGGAGGGGGCATATTATCATAGCGGGTGGTGGAACAGGTGGACATATTTTCCCGGCAATAGCAATTGCCAACGCACTTAAAAAAATAGACAACAATATTGAAATATTGTTTGTCGGTGCGAAAGGAAAAATGGAAATGGAAAAAGTGCCGCAGGCGGGCTATAAAATAAAAGGATTGGATATCGCAGGTTTTAACAGGAGTTCTTTGATAAAAAATATCGGGTTGCCTTTCAAACTGATGAAAAGTTTTTTGCAGGTGAAAAGAATTTTTAAAGAATTCAAACCAGATGCGGCGATAGGAGTGGGAGGTTATTCTTCTTTCCCGGTGTTGCGTTATGCACAGGCAAAAGGAATTCCCACATTCATTCATGAATCGAATTCATTTGCGGGCAAAAGTAATATCATGCTGGGTAAAAAAGTGGTAAAAGCTTTTGTCGCCACTGATCAAATGGAAAAATTTTTCCCGGCGAATAAGATCATGATAACGGGAAATCCTGTCAGGGAAACCATAGCAAGATCCGTTGCTGCAAGAAATGAAGCGTTACGATTTTTTTCGCTGGATGAAACAAAAAGAATTGTGCTGGTAGTAGGAGGGAGTTTAGGCGCCCGGTCTATTAACACAGCAATCGATGAAAAGCTGGATGAATTACTAAAAGAAGATTTGCAATTGATATGGCAAACGGGAAAACCGTATGCCGCAAAAGCAAAACAAAGTGCGGATGGGAAAAAAGGAATTTGGGTGAATGAATTCATTTCGCAGATGGAATTGGCGTATGCCGCTGCGGATATTGTAGTGGCCCGTGCCGGCGCCATGACAGTCGCTGAATTATGTGTAGTAAAAAAGCCCGTTTTGTTCGTACCCTATCCTTTTGCTGCGGAAGACCATCAAACGGCGAATGCAATGCAACTGATGAATAAAAATGCAGCGCTGATGATTAAAGACAGCGAGGTAAAAGAAAAGTTGGTGGCTAAGATCATTGAACTGGCCCACGACGAAAACAAACAGAACGAATTGAAAAAAAATATCGGCGCCCTGGCGGTGACGGATGCTGATAAGAGAATCGCTGAAGAAATTTTTAAAAGTATCATGTAAGAATAAATTCTCTCTTCATGTGAAGATGAGTGAATGATTGAAAACGAATGCTGCCCTTATGAAATACCCCTTTGGGGGTATATCCGAAAACCTAAAAGTATGAGCGAACAAGCCAATACTGTCCTTATGAATTCCCCCTTCCGGGGGCTTGACAAACTGAAGGCCGTGTACTTTATCGGCATCGGCGGTATTGGGATGAGTGCAATTGCAAAATTCTTTCATTCACAAGGAGTGAAAGTAAGTGGGTATGATAAAACGCCGACTGAGTTGACGAAAGAGATGGAAGAAAGTGGTATTGCGATTCACTACGATGATAATGTGGATGCAATACCAAAGGATGCGGAACTGGTGGTATATACACCGGCCGTACCAAAAGATCACAAAGAATTGCTGTATTACCAGCAACACAATTATAAAGTGGTAAAGAGAAGTGATGTATTGCAGTTGATAACAAAAAGTTCTTTTAATATATGTATAGCGGGTACGCATGGCAAGACAACGATCACCACGATGACAGCACATTTGCTGCGTGATAGTGGTTTTGGCGCTAATGCGTTTCTCGGTGGTATATCGGTAAACTATGGAACAAATTTTTGGGGAAGCGAAAGAAATGTTTGTGTAGTAGAAGCGGATGAGTATGATCGAAGCTTTTTGAAATTAGAGCCGGATATAGCGGTGATCAGTGCGATGGATGCGGACCACCTGGATATATATGGTACGGCTGAAGCAATGGAACAGGCGTTTATTGATTTCAGCAATAAAGTTAAACCGGGTGGTTTATTGATCAGCAAGTTTGGTTTGAAAAGAAGGAGTGATTTATTCGCAGGATCCGGTGGAAAGACCGACAAACACTGGACATATAGTTTACAAAACGAAAGTGCGGATGTATATGCAACGAATATCCGGATGATGCATGGCAGTTATGAGTTTGATGTGGTGATAAAAGAGAAGAAGCTGGAAAATGTGCAATTGAATATGGGTGGTATGCACAATATAGAAAATGCCATCGCCGCCATCGCCATCGCAAGTTCTTTGAACATAGAAGAAGAAAAGATCAAAGCGGCAGTAGCTTCTTTTAAAGGAGTGAAAAGAAGGTTTGAGTATGTCATCAAAAACGACAGGATTGTTTTTATTGATGATTATGCGCATCACCCGGAAGAACTAAGGGCATTAATAAATGGAGCAGAGACATTATTCATGGGAAAAAGATGTACGCTGATCTTTCAACCGCATTTGTACACAAGAACAAGGGACCTGGCGGATGGGTTCGCGGAAGTGCTTGACCTTGCTGATGAAGTGATCCTGCTGCCCATCTATCCTGCAAGGGAGTTGCCAATAGAAGGGGTGGGCAGTGAAATGATTTTAGATAAAATGAAGAATGAGAATAAAAGGGTGATGACAAAAGAGGTGTTGATGACCTGGATAAAGAATAAATACAGCACGGATGTAGATAAAGAGTTTGGAGAAGTATTAATAACAGCAGGGGCGGGTGATATCGACACATTGATAAACCCTATTAAAGAATGTTTGTAAATAACTCGGTTTCACCAGGGAAATAAAAATTGAACAAACCCCGAAGGGGTTAAATGTTAATAGCCCCGGGTTTTAACCCGGGGAAAAAAGAAAAGAATCGTGTAAACCCCGTAGGGGTGATATATAAAATGAATTGATAAAAAGTGAATACGAAAAAAACAATACGGAAAATTTTATTTGTCAGCATGTGGCTGGTTATCGGTAGCGGCATGCTTATGCTGCTGATCGCGGCGATGGGTAAACAAAAACGTGAGAGCTGCAAAGGATACAGTATTATCCTTAAAGGCGATGAACATGAAGAACTTTTCCTGGATAAAGAAAGTATTTCCGGGGTGCTGGTAAAAGCGGCGCATAATAATATAAAAGGTCAACCAAAATCCTCACTGAACCTGCAGGAGATGGAAGAGGCATTGGAAAGTAATGCATGGGTAAAAGATGCGCAGCTTTATTTCGATAACCACACCGTGCTGCATGTGTCGGTGACAGAAAGAAAACCTATTGCAAGAATATTCACCGCAGGCGGTAAATCATTTTACATGGATGAAAATGATTACAGAATGCCGCTTTCAGCAAAAATGGTTGCGAAGCTTCCGGTGTTCACAGGGTTCCCCGATAAAAAAGTATTGACAAAATCAGACAGCGCTTTGTTGAATGATATAAAAGAAACAGCGCAATTCATAAATGGTAATTCATTCTGGACATCGCAGGTAGCGCAGATAGATATTGTTGCGGATTGCGGACCGGATTGCTGGGAATTTGAAATGACGCCTGTTGTTGGTAATCATATTGTGAAATTGGGGGACGGAGAAAACATTGATAAAAAATTCAACCGGTTGTTTGCTTTTTACCAGCAGGTATTAAACAAAACAGGATTTAATAAATATAAAACGATTGATGTACGGTTTGCAGGCCAGGTAGTAGGAAGCAAAGATGGAAAATCAGTTAATGCCGTACCGCTACCAAGACCAGCGGAGAATATAGTGGATATAAAACCTGTAGCGTCGCCAGTTCAAAAACCTGCGGAAACGAAAACGGAAAAGAAAGACACGAAGAAAGTTATCGCTACGAACAAACCAGCGGCAACTAAAACGAAAGAGATCCAAGTAAGTACCAGTCCCCAACCCTCTGAAACTTTTTTAAAAGATGAAAAGAAAACGCCGAAGGCGGTGATGAAGAAGAAAGAATAGGCAATAGGCAAAAGGCAATGAGTCATGAGCTGCGAGCTATGAGCCATGAACGATGAACTATCAACCATTGCGAAAATGCTGAATAGCGATATGCAGTACAAGAGTGCGACGCAAGGGACGATGATAGTAGCAATGCAGCCGGGCTTATGCGCAGCATCCTGCGGATAATTAAAAAACATGACCATTAAACCTCTTATCCAAATGACAACGCAAACAACTAAAAACAAAATATCATGAACAGCGAACAACCCATTATTGTCGGTCTTGACATCGGGACAACCAAGATCGCAGTGATCGCCGGACGGAAGAATGAGTTCGGCAAGCTCGAGATTCTCGGCTTTGGCAAAGCCAACTCCAACGGTGTAAAACACGGGCAAGTTTTGAATATTGATGAAACGATAAAAGCGATACGAACGGCGCTGGATAGTTGCCTTGCTTCTAATCCTAACCTCGACATTAATGAAGTGTATGTAGGTATTGCGGGCCATCATATAAAAAGTTTGCAAACCCGTGGTGATATTGTTCGTCAACGTACCGATGAAGAAATTACGCAAAGAGAAATTGATCAGCTGATCAACGACCAGTACAAAACATATATTCCTGCCGGCGACCAGATCATTGATGTGATACCGCAGGAATTTACCGTTGATAATTTTCAAAACATACCAAACCCTATCGGGTATGGTGGGGTGAAGATCGGCGCTAACTTTCATATCATCACAGGTGATAAGAATGCGATACGCAACATCAACCGCAGTGTGGAGAAATCCGCATTGCATACAAAAGATTTAGTGCTGCAACCACTGGCCTCTTCATCAGCGGTAATGGCGCAGGAAGATTTGGAAGCAGGTGTTGCGATAGTTGATATCGGTGGTGGTACAACTGACCTTGCAGTTTTCTACGAAGGCATTTTAAAACATACCGCTGTTATTCCATTTGCGGGAGAAAATATCACCAATGATATTAAAACCGGTTTGGGTGTTTTAAAAACGCAGGCCGAGCAAATGAAAGTGCAGTTTGGTTCAGCACTGGCGAACGAAGCAAAAGCGAATGCCTATATCACGATCCCGGGTTTACGTGGTATGCCGGCAAAAGAGATTAGTGTAAAAACTTTAGCCAACATCATCCAGGCGAGAATGAGTGAGATCATGGATTTTGTTACCTATCATTTGAAACAAGTTGGTCTTGATAATAAAGCATTGAACGGCGGCGTGGTATTAACAGGCGGCGGTTCACAATTGAAACATTTAATTCAATTAACTGAATATGTTACCGGCCTGCCTGCAAGAATTGGTTTCCCCAATGAACATCTGGCGGCGGGACATATTGAAGAACTCGCAAAGCCAACTTATTCTACTTGTATCGGGCTTATCTTAAAAGGTTATGATGATTATGAACATAACCGCAAGCAGTTTGATAAAGAATACAAAAAAGTGGAAGTGCCTGATGGATTGAAAAAAATAGCGGGCGAAGAACAAATAGTAGTGGAGGAAGAAGAAGTGATCACCGCGACAAAAGTGAAACAACGCAAAGGCCTCAGCAACTTCTGGGGAAAATTCAAAGACGGCATCATTGATTTATTTAAAGAAGAAGAAGATAAACATTTATAAAAAATGATGACCGGTGATCGATGACAGTTGGCCGGATTAAGGCCGAACAACGATCAACCATCAACGGTCATCGATATTCGTTCATTCATAAAATCAGTAACTATGATAGAATTTGATCTGCCTAAAGAAAAGTCATCCATCATCAAAGTGATCGGTGTAGGCGGCGGTGGTGGCAATGCAGTCAACCATATGTTCAGCCAGAATATAGAAGGCGTGAATTTTATAATATGCAATACCGATGCACAGGCATTGGCCAACAGTGGCATTGCAAACCGTATCCAGCTCGGGCCGCATCTCACACAAGGTCTTGGTGCAGGGGCCAATCCTGAAATTGGCAGGCAGGCGACGGAAGAATCATTGGAGGAAATCCGTCGCATTCTCGAAGTGAATACCAAGATGGCCTTCATCACTGCCGGCATGGGTGGTGGTACAGGCACGGGTGGTGCTCCTATCATTTCAAAAATTTGTAAAGACCTCGGCATCCTTACTGTTGGTATCGTTACTACTCCTTTCGCATACGAAGGAAGAAAACGCCAGCAACAAGCGGAAGAAGGAATAAAAATGCTGAAGCAATATGTTGACACCTTATTAGTGATCAGCAATGATAAGTTGCGTCACCAGTTTGGCAATTTAAAAATGCGTGAAGCATTTGAAAAAGCGGATAATGTATTAGCGACTGCCGCCAAATGTATCACCGATGTCATCAACAGTACCGGGCAGATCAATGTTGACTTCGCGGATGTATGCACCGTAATGCGCAATGGTGGTGTTGCTATACTCGGCAATGCATCTGTATCAGGTGAAGGCCGTGCTTACAGGGCGATAGAAGAAGCATTGAATTCTCCATTATTAAATGATAATGATATTAAAGGAGCGAAATGGATTCTTATTAATATCAATTCTTCCGAAGGCGAACATGAGTTCACGATGGATGAAGTAGAGATCATACAAAATCATTTGATTGGCCAGGCAGGCGAGAACACCGATGTAATCATGGGATTAGGTTATGATAATACACTTGGCGATCAACTCGGCATCACGTTAATCGCAACCGGCTTCCAGCATAAAGATCCGTTTGTAAAAGCCGAAATGAGAAAGACGAATGCAAAGAAAGAAGAAAAGATCATCATGGTGCTGGGGCAAACCGAAGAACCAAAGAAAGAAGAAATAGTAAAGGTTGAAAATAAAACAACGAAACCGGCCGTCATTCCTCCGCCGTTTGTAATGAAGCCGCCGGTAAAAAAAGAAGATCCGCTTGCCCCCAAACTCGTTGAAGAATTTATGATGGATACACCGATGCCATCCGCCAGTGATATGATAGAAAATGAAACGATGAATGAAGAAGAACCTATTGTTCATTGGGAGTTAAAGAAAGAAGACGAAAAAATACTTAGTGAAATCCCGGTTCAAAATCGGGCAACTACTGTTGGGAAAATGTCAATTGCAGCGAACAAGGATGCAATACATTCGAACTTTCAATCCCACTCCGTATCCCCGCAAACGAATAAAGAAAATCCTCAGTCGAAGCAAAGAATTAAAGATAGTAATGAACCGGTGCCCGCGGCATCGGGAGGTTACCTGGCCAGACCATCCAATATCTACGCAGAATCAAAAGCAGAGGTCTTTACCTCAAAGCCTTCTGTAGAAGAGCCGGTCCCTCCCAGTTTTGCCGCGAAGGAAGAAGAAGAACTTCTCGATTTGCAAATGCAACTGGTAGAGAGGGATGACATTCCAGCGGCGGATGAGCCGTTGGCCGACCAGGCTCATGCACCGTTGCCGTCTAAGGTTGAGGATCCGTCGATGATGGACGAAGCCGAAGAGCAAAAACGTAAGGCGGCCGATAGATTGCACAAGTTGCGCAACTTGTCTTTCAATGTAAATGCGGCCGACCCGAATAATGAGTTTGAAACCGTGCCGGCATACATCCGCCGTAATATGGAATTATATAACAACTCCAGTACGTCAGTCGAAAAATTTTACAGCAGCTACGAAGTCAAGACCGACAGTAACAATCAAGCACAAATCAGTACGATCAATACATTCTTAGACGGGCAAAAGCCCGACTAAAAGAAACGTCACCCAATGGAACAGTAACAAGTCCGTGTTTTTAGTTGTTGCCCCCGATCTTGTATCGGGGGCTTTTTTATTCTTACACACATATATATAATGTATGTGGTGCGAATATTTATTAACCCAACTTCAGTTTTTCATGGCATCGCCTGTTGCGTCGCACTCTTCAACGTTCGGTAATTCTATTCAACATTTTTGAAGCTACATTAATCTATTAACATTTACATTAAGCAAGGGCTGTGTGCAGTTTCCCTCTCCACTTGTGGAGAGGGATAAAGGGTGAGGTTCTATTCAGCAATTTCGAAGTTTTCTGTCGTCACAGACCCCTCGTTCCTCAGGGTGACAAGGAAGAGTGTTTATTATAATGGATCTTCAATTTAAAACGATTTGCCTAACAGTAGTTCTTTTCTTTGTCATGGCGAGGCACGAGCCATCTATTTATTATATTCTTCTAAAAGCAAGGGCTGTGCATTGATGGCTTCCCCCTTGGGGGAAGTCGGAAGGGGGGCCACAAGCTCTGTGTGATGTTCCTCTCCTTCAGGAAAGAGCTTGTCCCGATGCAAATCGGGATTAGGTGAGGTTTCTATTCAGCAATCAAAAATTTTCCTTTACAAAGTATTTGTACAACTTTCAAGGCACTCGCTACTCGCCACTCACCCCTCGCAACTATAAATAACTCAACCACCACCACCCATGCGTCCTTTTATACTTATCATACCATTTACATATAAAATAAAGAATGATAATAAGAACTGCCCAAACTGCATACGTAATACCCAATGAAAAACCATAGCCCTGTAGTTTGGGGTCAAAGCCCACCCAGTTATTCAGTATCATATCACCTGGTGTATGCCCGCAGAAATAAGTAGCGAACAAAGCGAAGAGGTGCAAAAGGTATAAATGAATGATATAATAAAACAACGGTACTCTTCCAATGATTTTTATTTTTTCTGAAATACCCGAACGGGCATTTTCCGTGAAAGTAAGAAATACCAGCGCAGGCCCGATCGTCATCAGCACGTATAAAAGCGAAGGCGGGTATTTGGTTACATTAATAAAAGAAAGAACTGTGAATGCGGCTGAACCTTGTTTGCTCCAAAGGAGACCGTCGCCATAGGCATTCGAATATCTTATTATTATAAAAAGGATGATAGCGCCAACGCCCATCCATAACAATGTTTTCTTTCTTTTGGCAGCGTCAATTTCTTTCTCATATAATCTGCCAAGACAATATCCCAACGACATCACTCCGATCCACGGAATAACAGGATAGCCGATAAAAAGGAAAACACCTTTGTAATCAGTAAAGTTTGGTTGGTGAACTAATGACCATAGTATGGATTTTATGCCGGGACCGGGCACCTGCACACTATCGAGCAGGTTATGCCCGAATATCATCGCCAGGCTGATAAACAATATCGCTGAAAACGGTAAATAAATAAGTGCGGCCAATACAATCATGCTGACACCCAACGCCCATATCACGATGAAATTAAGCGCCGGCACAAAATTAAAATACCAGCCAAAAGCTATAATCGTGAACTCGAGAAATATGAGCCACAATCCCCTTGTCCATAAAAATTTCGCCAATGCTTTTTTCCCTTTTCTTATTCCTACCAAATAAGCCGAAGTGCCCGAAAGCAACATAAAAATAGGGGCGCAATAATGTGTGATCCACCGGGTAAAAAATAAAATAATATTCGTCTGCGTAAGATCGGTCGGATCGTATAAAAGTGAATCCGCATGAAAATAATCACGGACATGGTCCAGCGCCATAATGATCATGATCAGTCCGCGGAGCAAATCAATCGACTCAATGCGGTAAGTTTTCTGAGTTGGAATTGTATTTTCCATATAGTTTTGGGTGTAATTGCTTTTTGAAGATACGAAAAGAAGAAAAAGTCAGAAATAATTCTATTGTTTTAGCCAGGCTTAATTCATAACTCATAATTCCTAACTCCTAACTATTATTTATCTTTAAAACCCTAAACCTCTTGCCGATTATGCACCTTTCAAAATTGCTTACGCTGCTATTACTTGTTTGCACACAAACCATTTCTGCACAAACCGATTCCGTTTATTTATGGCCGAAGGCTGTGCCGGGAGAAACAAAACCCAAATCAGCCAATGTCATTACCATCATTGAAGACGGAACGCCACGGGTAACCGAAGTCACCAATCCTTTTTACGCAGTCTTCGAACCTGCGAAAGAAAAAAAGAATGGTAAAGCGATGGTGGTTTGTCCCGGTGGTGGTTATGTACGGTTAGCAGCGGAAAAAGAAGGATACAATGTTGCCCGCTGGTTAAATACATTGGGCTACACTGTTTTTGTATTACAATACCGTGTACCCGATAAAAGAAACGGCGCTTTGCAGGACATGCAACGTTGTATGAAACTCATACGGTACAATGCAAAAAAATATGGTATTGATCCCAACAAGATTGGCGCTATAGGTTTCTCCGCCGGCGCTCATGTAGTGGCAAGAGTGGAAATGACGGATTCAGCGCAACTATATCCAACGCAGGATGCAGCTGATGCTGTATCAGACAAGCCAAATGCCATGATCATTATTTATCCCGGTTACCTCAGCGATGGGCCAAATAAAACACTCAGCCCCGAACTAAAAGCAAAAGATAAAACAGCGGATACTTTTATTTTTCAAACAATGGATGATGGCAGTGCGCCAAGTTCACTCGCCTTAGGAAAAGCGCTGCAGGAAGCAAAAGCAAGTGTAGAATTGCACATGCTTCCCAAAGGCGGGCATGGTTACGGCATGTATCCCGGTAATAAAGCGGCCGAGACATGGCCGGGGTTATTGGAGATTTGGTTGAAGGAGCATCTATAAATAAAAAGTCAAAATTTAAAAGTAAAAACTTACACTACACACAGCAACCGGCTCTGAACTCTTAACTCCTAACTCTGAACTCTCTTAGTGATCTAATACAGACTTATCAAAACTATCCCACATCTCAGGAAACTCCCATTCCGGAACACCTCGTTCATTATCTATTAAATTATCATCGAGTTCAAGACCAAGTCCCGGGCCATCAAAATTTCCTTTAATAACAATATGGCCTTCCGTCATCACCAATGGTTTTTTAATATAGCTTTTACCGAGGTAACTTCTTTCCACTTTATCTTTTGGTGCGGCTTGTAAACTCGGTAGCTCATGCGCAAGAAGGTTTGGAATAGAAGCCATCACATGCATCGAAGCCACGGCGCCAACGATACCTTCTTTTGCATGCGGCAGCATCGCAGCATAAAATGCTTCGGCCATCGTAGCGATCGCTTTCATTTCGGTTATTCCACCGCAATGCGTAATGTCGGGTTGTAATAAAGAAGCCGAACCCAGCGTAAGCAAATCACGGAATTGCCATTTGGTCACCATGCGTTCGCCGGTTGCAAATGGTATATACGTTTTCTTCGCCATCTCCGCCATCAATGGAAGGTTCTGGTGTTGTATCGGCTCTTCATAAAACCAGGGTTGAAATTGTTCCAGCGCTTTTATCAACAGCATAGCAGTCTGCGGTTCATGATCTGCATGCAATTCAATACCCATATCAACCTTAGGCCCTATCACTTCACGAATGGCCCTTACATTTTCAACAATGCCCTGGATAAAATCGGGGTTCTCTACATACCGTGACAGGCGTCCGCGGCTGGAGGTGATACCCACTTTCATCGATTGATATCCTTCCGCTATCACTTGCTTCGCACCTTCGGGTGTTTGCGCTTGTCCGTATACACGGATACGGTCACGGGTTGGCCCGCCCAATAATTCATAAACAGGTACACCCAATGCTTTTCCTTTTATGTCCCACATAGCGATATCAACTGAAGATAAAGCGCTGGTAAGAATAATATCACCACGGTAAAAAGCATGACGGTACATCGCCTGCCAGTGATAAGCGGGTTGTCTCGGGTCTTTTCCAATCAAATATTTTTCCAGTTCATGTATAGCAGCCACTACGGTATTTATTCTTCCTTCCACGGTGCCTTCACCAATGCCGATGATGCCCGCATCCGTATGCATTTTTACAAAAATTGTTCGCAATGTATTAACAGGAATGATCTCCAGCTTTGTGATCTTAATCGGATCTTTCGGATCGATCAATGCCAGCGAAGAATTAAATGGAGTTGTTTTTTCACCAGTGCGGGAGCGGCCGAAAGTTTGTTCACCTATTGCAAGACCGGCTACACCTACTGATAATTTTTTAAGCCAGTTTCTTCTTGAAACATTTTTTTCCATTGTTTTGGTTTTTGGCGGTAATCGTTATGTGCAAAATACGTTACAGCAATTTACGAAGGAATGAATAACAGGTCGCTTATTTTATTGACGGGTTTAAAAAATAGTATGTTTAATTATTTGCAGGATGCTGTGCATTTATCCGGCTTCAGTTTTTCATGGCATCGCCTGTTGCGACGCTCCGTTCATCTTTCTGTTCTCTATTCAGCAATTAGCGTCGCAGTTTACCATGAGCGAAGTCGAATGGTCGCACACTTCAGCGTTCGGTAATTCTATTGAGCATTTGCGAAGATTTTCTTTCAATCATAAATGCCGGAAGATTTAAAATCCTGTAGGGTGTCTTTATAATTTAAAAGGACATTTTAAACCATTAAAATGGTTAGGCGAATTCTCTTCTTCTCAGCCCACGGCTTAAGCCGTGGGCTATATAGAAACCGGCATTATAAAACCATTTTAATGGTTTATTAAATGAATAAAATTAATATCACCCCTTCGGGGTTTGTCCGGGTGGTTTGTGTTTACATTCTATATTAATATCATCCCTTCGGGATTATTTTAACCCTGAAAGGGTGGCATTAATATAGAATAACAATATTCGAATAAATTTCAAAACCCCGAAGGGGTGGTATTTAAAAGCCCATGGTTTCAACCATGGGTAAAAAGAATAATGAATTTTCCCCATAACCATTTTAATGGTTTCAATATTATAATGCGAAATCGGGATAAGACAGATGGCTCGTTCCTCGCCACGACAAGAAAAAATTTTACAATTAAAACTACCCCTTAAGAGGAAATTACAAATCAGGCATACTCTTCCTTG
Organism: Chitinophagaceae bacterium; assembly: GCA_037200685.1. Lineage (GTDB taxonomy): Bacteria > Bacteroidota > Bacteroidia > Chitinophagales > Chitinophagaceae > JAJKIP01. The sequence continues at coordinate 423,975 of JBBCIG010000016.1, read as the reverse complement.
TCACCCCGAGGAATGAGGAGCCTGCGACAAAAATGCAGATACTTCGACAATGCTCAGTAGAATTACAACAGTACAAGTGTACGACGCAAGGGACGATGACCAGGGAACCGTTGCTGGGTTCCAAATAATAACTTGCTTGATAAAGAACCTACCTGTTCGTAAAATATTTATCGGCCTAAGTTCTTCCTTTAGCCCCGATGGAAATTGGGGTAGGCGGAGACAGAGGGTTCAGTTATCATTTTTCCTTACCACCTGTCACAACCCGTAACTTTAACAAGGCAAATTCTTTTAATCTTGCCGATAAACTACACTATGCACAGGTATATATATTTATTCAGCATCGCTGTTTTTTGTTCGCAGCTTTCGCAAGCGCAGGATCTTTTTATGCCACGGGATATTAAAGAGACGTATGAAAAGGGAACAAGGTCGATGAACGGTAAGCCCGGTAAAAATTACTGGCAGAACCACGGAAGATATAATATTACTATTACTGTTATGCCGCCCGGCCGTATTATTAAAGGCACGGAAACGATTACGTATTTTAATAATAGCCCTGATACGATCATAACCCCGGGGATCAAACTTTTCCTGAACATTCACAAAGCCGGGGCCCCAAGGAATACCGCTGCCGCCGCTGATTATCTCAGTTCGGGAATGCAGGTAGATAAGTTACTGGTAGATGGAAAACCGGCAAGGTTCCGGAATGACCCGATGGTATTTACCAACATGGCTTTTCGTTTACCGAAGCCGTTGCTGCCGCATGATTCTGTTCAATTGTCATTTGACTGGCATTATGAAATATCGCTGCAAAGCAACCGCGAGGGAATGATTGATTCCACTACATATTTTCTTGCGTATTTCTATCCGCGGGTTGCTGTCTATGATGATTACTATGGATGGGATAGGATACCCTTTGTAGACTCCCATGAATTTTACAGCGATTTCAATGATTATACGGTTACGCTTAACGTTCCGAAGAATTATATTGTTTGGGGCACGGGTACGTTGCAAAAACCGGAAACATTATTGCAGCCTGCTGCTTTAAAACGTTATTCGGAATCGTTCACTTCTGACGACGTGATACACGTAGCTATGAAGGAAGATATAGCCGCGAAAAATATAACAACGCAAAATGAAATGAATAGCTGGCAATTCACAGCCAGTAATATTCCTGATATGACTTTTTGTATCAGCGATCATTATGTATGGGATGCGGCAAGCGTGGTAGTAGATAAAAAAACAAACCGCAGGGCCAGCACACAAGCGGCGTATAATGATACGGCGATGGATTTCCATCACATGGCTGGTTTTACACGTCATTCATTAAGTTGGTTTTCCAACAACTGGCCCGGTATTTCTTACCCGTACGAAAAGATGACCGTGGTACAGGGTTATGCGGATATGGAATACCCGATGATGGTGAATGACGGAACAAATAAAGACACCACTTTTTCCAAATTTGTAGCGGAGCATGAAATTGCGCATACCTATATGCCTTTTTATATGGGCATCAATGAAACCCGTTATGGTTTTATGGATGAGGGATGGGCGACGACATTTGAATTATTGATCGGCAGGGATGATATGGGAAAAGAAAGAGCGGAAAATTTTTATAAACGGTTTCGTGTGAACGGGTGGATCAACGATGCAGCATCAGATGAACAAATACCTATTATTGTTCCCGGCGATGCGATGAGCCTGACGGGAGGTTTTGGTAATAATGAATACGGTAAAGCTTCGTTGGGTTATCTCGCCGTGATGGATATGCTGGGAGAGGATATGTTTAAAAAATGTTTGCATGCCTACATGGAGCGCTGGAACGGCAAGCACCCTATGCCGTGGGACTTCTTCAATACATTCAATGATGTGTCCGGTAAAAATTTAAACTGGTTCTGGAATAATTGGTTTTTCGGTACGGGTTATATTGACCTTGCTGTTGATAATGTAAAGCAAACTTCTGGTGGTTATAACATTACTGTGAAAAATGCGGGTGGTTTCTTCGCACCGGCCGATGTTGTTATCACTTATACAGATGGCACCAGTGAGAAAAAACATATCAGTTCTTCGGTTTGGGAAAAGGACGCACAGCAAACTGTTGTTACTGTTTCGACTAAAAAGAAAATTCAGTCTGTAAAATTGGATGGCGGAATTTTTATGGATGCGAATGAAAATGATAATGTGAGAGAGGCGGAAGGGCAGAAGGGGTTTTAGGGTTTAAAGATTTGCTTCAATAATTTTTAGGAAGGGTTTTTTAAACTCTTCATAGGGAATTACCCTTGTAAAGATGCTATCAGCTATTTGGATACCATTTCCGATAAGCTGCGCTCTATTTGGATTGTTTTGAATTATTTTATTGTATTCGGTTACCAGGGATCCTCTGCAGCCATTTGCATCAGTTGTTTTTAGAATTCTGTATTTATAAGATTCTTTATTTTCTAAAGAGTTAATAGGAAAATCTTTTTCAACTTTTACTATTTCTAAATCAAAAAAATAAGGACGATCGGATTTATCGATATTAGGTCTTAAAACAAAATAAATAACAGAATCTTCTTTCTTTAAATCTCTTTTGGCAACATAAGCTGGAAACTCGAATTGAACTTTTTGAAGAAAATTAGTAAACTCACGGCCTTTATATTGTAAGTAATTCGGTTGAATGGTTTCTAACTTTGACATGTAGTCAAAGAAATAAATTTCAATCTTTTCACCTCCAACTTTAGTTTTCTCAATTTCGATCCATCCTTCAGGAAGTTTATCACTTTTAAAAGCGAAGAGTAATAATGATATTAGTAAATATTTTTTCATAGCCAAGTCGGTTGATTGAATTAGGTTAAGGTTATCTCATGAGAGTTGACTATAACGAAAATAGATCAAAAGTTCCATCATCAACAACTTTGATAGCTTCTCATTTGAAAAATTATTATTCATTGTTGAACCACGAAGTCACAAGGACGCCAAGAATCACAAAGAAGAAAACTTAGTGCGGCTTTGTGTCTTACTGTCTTCGTGGTTCCAGATTTCCCCTAAGACACTGCCATAATTTCCCTCTTCGTAGAGGTAACAAGATTTACCAACAGATATCCATCTTTTATAGCACCTCATTTCATTCAATATTTATTGCAATTCATGAAAAGCGGTATGGTCAAGCCTTTATAGCAAGGCCATCTTTGTGCCTGTAATCGTAGTAACAAATGAAAATTCAAAAACTAATTTATAAACCTTATTCAATGTATTTACAATGCGGGTTCCTTTTATCATATTATTTCTTATTGCATGCCCGGTGATCTTGCTCGCCAATAGCTTTGCAGCAAAAGATATTGCTTATCCTGCGGACGTTCCCTTTGATAAAGAAGTATTGGTAAAGATTATGAAGGAAAAGAGAGCCGCTCATTTCTTATTGGGCCGGTCAAAGCAGCAGCGTAATGTAGAAGCCTGGTATTTTCCCGGCAGCAGTGATAAAAGTGCCTTGGTGATTGCAGGTGTACACGGCTCTGAACTTTCTTCTGTAGAAGTAGCTAAAACCCTTATCGGTCAACTACAGCAAGGGTGGGGTAACTATTACAATGTTATCGTTATCCCTTCACTGTTTCCTGATAATGCGGTTATGGCTATCAATAATCCAATGCATATTGGCAGCGAAGCCAATATCGGACGCTATTCAATGCCTTATTCAGTAGACCCTAACAGGCAGATGCCATCACCGGGAAGGGCATTTGATGAACAAACAGGCTTAGATCATTTGGGAAGAAAAATAGAAATTGAAAATCAATTGTTGTTACAACTTATTCAGTCTTTCCGCCCGCAGCGGATTATCAATATTCACGCAATAAGAAATACGGGTTACGGTGGCGTGTATGCAGATCCGCGGACAGATGACAGGGGCATTGCGTTGGGCTATGCATCTGACAGCAGCCTCGCCATTGCAATGGCTGAATATATAGATGAAGGAGGTGGCAATGTGAATGGAAACCATTTGAATAAAAAACCAACGGCGCTTTATTATAAAGATCCGCTGCCTGCACCTGCCGGTTTTTTTCAAAAAAGAAATATGACGGGATCAAGCTTGAATGCAAATCGTGGAAGCGGTGTATCGCTGGGTACATGGGCATCGACTGCGGTGGCGAATGAAGAAGATCCTTCAAAAAGCCGGGAGGCGATGCGCATCATCACCATGGAATACCCCGGTTGTAAACGACCTGTTGATTATTCATCGGAAGCGGAACAATTATTACAGCAAAACCAAATTGAATTGTTTGCTTCATCGGTATACCGCATTTTTCTTGGTAATTATTTTTACAGAGAATAAATTCACTTACCTGGCGAATAAATAACTTATATCGAGCGGAGCTATTTAGGCGGTTTATTCTTCCAGCGTTATAGCATCACTAATTTTTGTTAACTCACTTTCTGTGCCTAATTTATGTAAGAATGCAATTAGTGCTGACGATTCTTTTGGCGGAGTCATGGACTTTAAATAAGTCCTTTTATTGTTACTATAAATGATAATTGTTGTTATTACGCCATCGCAGCAAGTGATATCAGGGAATTTTAAATTAGTATAATCGCTTTTCTCTAAAATTTGCAGAAGATCATTGTAAGTGTCAATGTCTAAAACACCTTTAAATGATCCGGACTTAGATTTATCTTCTTCACTTTTCGACTTGAAATATTTCCGGTTAATAAAAATATTTCTCGTGCTGTCAACCTGGAAATCAATTTGCGGGCAGCTGCCATAGCAACGGCTTGAATGAAATATGATCTTTTCGAACTGCATTTTAGTAATGCTTTCGCTGCCTGGTTGTGTACATGATGAAAGGCAAAAGGAAATTGATACTAAGCCGAAAAGCATGTGCTTGATACTTCGCATGAGTCTTAATTTAGGACTATTAAAAAATCACTCTTGCAATGCAATATTTTTATAAGCCAGGGTTACTCATCAATGATGATCATCATCACCCATCACATCATAACCCCGCCACTTAAATTCTTTGGCCAGTTTGGTAGCAGCCGGCCAGGCAATCTTATGCTGGTCACTCGCTACCCAGCGACGCCGGTTTTCTTCGGTATCAAAACAAATTTGGATCTGGTAATTATAAGTTGTTGGCTCGGCTTCAATGGAACGGGCGACACTATCCGGGTAAAGACGCAATATTTTTGATTCCAGGTAACCCTTTTGTACTGTCATTGCCGGCACATAGATGGACGAATACATTTTTTCAAACGCTTCACTATTTTCTTTTGCAACAACAAAGTCCATCTGCAATACCATTGCCTTTGGTTTAGCAGGCGCTGCTGATAAATTGGCACCTTTTTGTTTGGTAGCGGAAATACCGATCACCAGCAGTTCAAGATCATCTTTTCCTGTATTGGTTATAGAAACCGCTTCGCCTAATTTCCCGGTAAACGCATCATCGGCATTAAAAGCGGCGGATTCATTATTAACAGCAAAGGTTCCGGAGCCTTTCATCACGTAATAAACTTCTTCGATGCCTTCTAACTTGCGTGGGCCGGCGGTAATGCCGGCAGGTATGATGACATGGTCAACATGGTTCCAGCTTGTACTAAATATGTCCGGGCCCAGCACCCTGCGGTACATAACACCAGCACCAGGATAAGCAGGACTATTGGCACGAAGGCTTTCTTTTTTTAATTGACCAGAAACAAATACCGGTATCGGATCGAGTTTTGCACCAACACGGTTATCAGCCAGGTCAAAGTTATCGCTGCGTCCCTTTGTCAAACTAACAGCGAAGTTGAGCCAGCGTAGGGGTTTGCCGCTTGTATTATACACGGCATGGGCGTCTCCCATCTTGCAGGGGACAACGACGGGGCCTTTTATCTTTGATGTGTGACCGTTGATCGTATACTCTGCTTCTTCCGCATCGAGTATCACATACATTTCTTCGATAGTATGATGAAAATGATGACCGATGCCGCCTTTGGCATGGATCACCCCTGCATGCAGGTAAAGAAAGTTCGTTGACAAATCATCACGGCCAATGATTTGGGTAAATTCCATTTGCCCGGCCCCGGCATGCACGGCAGACAGTAACCTGTAATTTTTTGGATCGTTGTGAAAAACACGTTTACTGAGTTGGGCGCCAGCCTGCATGGACATAACCGCCAGCAGTATTAATAAAATGAATCGGTTCATAATCGTTAGATGATTTTGGTGTATTCAGGAAAACTTGTCCTGATAAATATAGGGATGAAGTTAAGGGATACAGGTGAGATTTTTTGATCGGTATTATAAGGATATTTTAGTCGATTTTTTTTAGCGCTTTATTCTCTCAGAAAATGAATTGTCGGTGGATTTTTGTATTTTTTTATAAATGCAAACCTGTTCGGGGCGGCTTTTTTATTCTTCCAGTAGCACTTTGCTCCTCGCTACTTTTAATTTATAACCTACTCCTATTTTCAATGCATAGTTTTCTTTTCCGTGACTGACAGGAAAATTAAAACAAGTTGGGTAATCATATTCTTTCACCACATCATGAATAATTTCATATACCGATTTACCAAATGGCCGGTCGGTATCTTTTGTATCGGTAAATCCCCCGATAACAAGGCCGGCAAGATTTTTTAATTTACCACTTCGTTTTAATTGCTGAAACATACGGTCAATAGTATACAGGTATTCACCAACATCTTCGATAAATAAAATCCTTCCTCTTGTTTTTATATCTGAATCAGTTCCTATCGCATTTACCAGCAGCGAAAGATTACCGCCAACTATTTCCCCAATCCCTTCTCCTTTCTTATTAAACTCATGCGCATCGCAGGTATATTTAGCGGTCCCGCCTTCAACGGCGCTTTTTAACGATTGCACAAACCGGTTGATATACCCCGCATCATTAAATGCGCTGGCCATCGGCGCATGCAAAGAAGAAATATAATAATTGGAATAAAGATGCGAATGCAAAATGGTGATATCACTATAGCCAATGATCCATTTCGGCTGCTTCTTAAATTTTTTAAAATTGATCTTGTCCACGATCCGCACCATGCCATAACCGCCCCTGGCGCATAAAACAGCTTTCACTTCATCATCATCGAGCATTTGCTGAAAATCATTCAGGCGTTCCTCATCCGTTCCCGAAAAATAAGTCGCCGAATCACTGCCCAGCGTCTTCCCGATTTTTACTTTATAGCCCCATTCATCCTGCAGCACACGGATGCATTCCGCAGCTTTCTCCTTTAACATATAGCCGGAAGGACAAACGATACCGATTGTATCGCCTTTTTGTAAATATGGAGGTGTTTTGATCATATCATTTTCCCGGTAGCTAAGATATGGAAATCAGTTTGTCTATTCCGCCTGCCCCGATAGTTATCGGGGACAAGTGAAGAATCTAATACAGATGCTTCGTACCTCAGCATGACAAAGTAAACCGAGATATTACAGAACAACCAGGAATTTTGAAGTTTTTTTAATAAGGCCAGCTGCATTGCTACTATCATCGTCTGTTGTGTCACTCACTTCATCGTTCGGTAATTCTATTCAGCATTTTTGAAGTGTCATTAATATTTTCAACGCTGCCGCTTATTGGTTATTTTTGCAAACTATAGTTAAGTCCTGTCAAATGCTGAATAGCGATATGCAGTACAAGTCCCGATAGCTAGCGGGAGCGACGCAAATGCTGAATAGAGAACAGAAAGATGAACGGAGCGTCGCAACGGACGATGATAGTAGTAATACAGATGGGTTAATATTGCGCCGTCCCGATTTCATCGGGATTTCGCTTCGCTCAACAACAGACGATGATAGTAGTACAAAAGCCTGGAAACAAAAAAATGAATCAACCCAAAAGATATTTAATTACTTCAGCGCTGCCCTATGCCAATGGATTAAAACATGTCGGGCATTTGGCAGGCGCTTATATTCCTGCGGATATTTATGTGCGGTACCTCCGTGCGCAAAAAAGAGATGTAGTGTTTGTGTGCGGGAGCGATGAACATGGCACCGCTATCCCGATACAAGCGATGAAAGAGGGAACGACTCCCCGTGCTATCATTGATAAATACCACGAAGCGATGAAGCAGGATTTCGCTGATCTCGATATTTCCTTCGATATTTATCACCGTACGAGTGAACCGCTGCATCATGAAACAGCGAGGGAATTTTTTACTTACCTGCATGACAGGAACGAATTAGAGACAAAAGAAACGGAGCAGTATTATGATGAAGAAGCGAAAACATTTTTAGCTGACCGTTATATAAAAGGAACCTGCCCGGTTTGCGGAAGCGACAGGGCTTTTGGTGATCAATGCGAAAATTGCGGATCGACATTAAGCCCTGATGAATTAATAAACCCTGTCAGCACTTTGAGCGGCAAACCACCGGTCAAAAGAAAAACAACACATTGGTATTTGCCATTGGGAAAACATGAAGATTTTTTACGGCAGTGGATATTGAAAGAGCATAAAGATGATTGGCGTGCTACTGTTGTGGGCCAATGCAAAAGTTGGATAGAAGGCGGTTTGCAATCAAGGGCCGTGACGAGAGATTTGGATTGGGGAATAAAAGTGCCGTTAAAAGATGCAGAAGGAAAAGTATTGTATGTATGGTTTGATGCCCCGATCGGTTATATCAGCGCTACCAAACAATGGGCGATTAATAATAACAAAGACTGGAAACCGTATTGGTACGACCAGGATACGAAGCTTGTTCATTTTATCGGCAAGGATAATATTGTATTTCATTGCATCATCTTCCCGGTGATGTTGCGCTTGCATGGCAATGTTTTACCGGAGAATGTTCCTGCCAACGAATTCCTGAACCTCGAAGGTGATAAGATGAGCACCAGCCGCAACTGGAAGCTGGAGATGAGAGATTATATTACTGACTTTGTAAAAAAGGATAACGGCGGCGGGCAATGCGTGGACATGCTGCGTTATTATCTTACACAGATTGCACCTGAAACAAAAGACAGTGAATTTACGTGGAAAGGTTTCCAGGATGCGGTGAACAGCGAGCTCGTTTCCATTTTTGGAAATTTTGTGAACAGGACATTTGTGCTGATGCATAAATTATGCAATGGCAAAGTGCCGAAGCTGCATGTGGAAATATTGGACGATATCGACAAGACGTTGATGACTGATATTGAAAACACGAAAACTAAAGTTGAAAATTTATTAGAGCAGTTTAAATTCCGGGAGGCATTGTATGAAGTGATTGATCTTTCACGCAAAGGCAATCAATACATGCAAAAGAAAGAACCGTGGAAAAAAGTTTCAAGCGACAAGGAACAAAGCACAAGCCTTGACAATCAAAAATTGATTGATAACTGTCTTCATCTTTGTTTACAATTGACGGCTAATCTTGCTGTTTTTATAAATCCGTTTTTACCAAATACAGCAAAGACATTACTGCACATGATGAAAGTGGTGGACAAAATGCTGGATTGGGAAAATGCAGGCAAGTTGAAATTGCTGAGTGTTGGTTATAGTTTAAGAGAACCGCAATTGCTTTTCAGGAAAATTGAAAATGAAGAAATAACCTTTCAAATTGAAAAATTAAAATCAGGAATGATAAAACCCGTTACAAGTTCCGGGTTACCAGTTACCGAGAACCAGCAACCAGTAACCAGTAACAAGAAACCAGTAATTCAATACGACGACTTTGCAAAACTGGATTTGAAAGTTGGAACTATTCTTGTCGCAGAGAAAGTTCAAAAGGCGGATAAATTATTGAAACTGGAAGTGGACCTTGGTTTTGAAAAAAGAACAATTGTATCGGGTATTGCAATGCATTTTAAACCGGAAGATGTCATTGGCAAACAGGTAGTGATCGTTGCTAACCTGGCGCCCAGAAAAATGAAAGGTATTGAAAGCAATGGAATGATATTAATGGCGGAAGATGCGGATGGTAAATTAAAATTTATTAATCCCGATGAAGCGATGGCAAATGGCTCATCCGTGAGTTAATGGTAATTTCTTAGCCAATTTTCTTCATATTATCATATCTAACAGTTTGTTCGCCAGTTTTATGTTTTTTAACCCGATGAATTTCGGTAAATTCAAATCTTAATCATTTCCGCACCTTGGCGACAAACCGTTTTAGAAAAAAGGTCCTCAAGTTCCTCGCATATTTTCTCGGCAGTATAACCGTATTGCTGATCGCTTTTCATTTTTGGTTCATCCATCACGTAGAAGGTTTAATAGAAAATTTAGTTGATTCAAGATCAAATGGCAAGTTGAAGCTGGAAATAAAAAAATTCAAGTTCAACTGGTTCAGCAATAAGATGGAACTGCGCAATGCGGTTTTTTATTCCACAGATACACTGACGGCATCTACATCCTATCGTTTTACTGTAAAGACTATCCGTGTACAGGTGAAGAAAATATGGCCGCTTATTTTTGAGAAGAAAATCCTGTTCGACTCCCTGCATTTTATTGACCCGGATATCGTAGTAACGAGATTGCGTGCAAAAGATACGGCAGCAAGAAACGATACGGCTATGTCGCTGCCGCAGGAAATGGGAAAAATATATAATTCCATACAAGATGGATTAAGAGTGTTACAGGTAACCCGCTTCCAGGTGCAAAACGGAAAGTTTAAACTAGTTAATAAAACAAAGCCCGGTGAAATCCCTGTGGCTATCACCAATATTGATTTACGGCTTGATAATTTGGAAGTGGACACATCCAGCCTGGCTACAAGGGACAAAATATTATTCAGTGACAATGTTGAATTAAATACGCATCACCAGAATATTTTTTTCCCTGATGGCAGACACCGGCTCAGCTTCACAAATTTTCATGTCAATATATTAAACCGTGTAGCGGAATTTGACAGTTGTACTATTTCGGCAGACAAAGGCGATAGCGCCTCTGCGGCATTCAGTATTTTCTTTGATAAATTGAAAATGACGAATATCAATTTTGATACATTGTACCAACGGGAAACGATCAAAGCTGATTCTGTTTATTGCATCAATCCCCGTTTTTTACTGAATGTAGATTTAATAAAACGCACCGGCGAGGGGAAATCACCGCGACTGGATGAAATGGTGCAGCAGCTAATGGGTGATATGCAATTGGCGTTCGTCACGGTACAAAACGGATCTTTTGATATCAATGCTACGAGAGAGGGACGACCGAGTTCTTTCACTTCCGATAACAACAATTTTGAATTGCAGGGATTACGTATAAAAAAAGAAGCCGCCCGGCAGGTGATGGTAGACAAATTTGTAATGGCCATACATAACTATGAAAATTTTTTACGGGACAGTACCTATGCCATGCAGTTTGACAGCATCCTTATTAAGAATGACCGCATCAGCCTGAGTAATTTCGCTTACCAGGAATTGGAGAATAATAAAGTTGTTAACCACCTGGTCATGTCACAATTCGAGTTACAGGGTTTATCATGGGATGATCTTGTATTTAACCAGCAATTGAAAGCGAAAAACGTCACCTTATTCCGGCCGGTTATTAATTATGATTTTACACGCAGCGACAGAGGAAAGAAAAATATTTTCCAAACACTTGGAACAATCGGGAGCATTTTGCAATTGCATAATCTTGATATTATTGATGGACGGGTAAATCTTTTGTTTAAAAATAATATCCGGGTGCAGTTAGAAACAGCTGATATATTCGTACTGGGCCAGCGATTGACCGATGCGAAAAAAGCAAGCAGTATCCGCCAATCCATAACCGGTTTCAATTTTAAGAAAGGTTATTTTAAAATGAATGATCTCACTGCTGAACTTTCCGACATTCAGTTCACGGGAACAAATAACAAATTAAAAGCAGGAAATATCCGTGTTAAAAATAAAAATGACATAGACATTCTTGCGGACGATGTGGCTATTCAATCAATGATCATTGACGATGATCTTCAACAGGTGACTGTGAATGGCATCAACTGGAGAAAGGCGGATATTCATCTTTCTTCTTTCCAGCAGAAAAGCAAAACGCTTTCCGGAAATTTTGTATTAAAACAAGTAAAAGGTGATAATACAAACATAACCACAGATAATGGCAACAGGAAGTTGTCCGTACTGCTCCATACTTTGTCTGCAGATGAAATATCATCGACAAATGAAAAAATACAATTAGAAAAACTGGTAACAACTGGGAGCGACCTCACAGTAAGCGATAGTTCTTTTAGTTTAATTATAAAAGACCTGCAGGTTGCGGACCATCAATCCTCCTCTTTTAAAAATTTTTTATATGCCAGCAATACTGCGGATGATTCGATTTATATCAATACACCGTCTATAAATTTCACACCGGATATCAATTCGATCATTAATGATAAAATTTATGTTGACGCCGTCACGCTTTTAAAACCGGTTATTAAATTAAGATTGAATAATTCAGAAGGCAGTGAGAAAAAGGCCAACTTGCCCGATGCAAATATTAATAAACTGATCATCCTGCAGCCGGATTTATCTTTTATTAATACAAATGATAAAGGAACCGCTGCATTGACATGGAAAAATAACGGGGACAATAATACATTTGAATTAACCAATGTGAAGATAAATGAAGCAAATGGCTTCTCCGCCGATCAGCTTCTTTTCTCCATAAACAATTTTATTTATACCAACCCGAAAGGAAGATCGTTCAATGCCGGTGATGGAAAAATTATTGCGACTGTTAATGATTTAAAAATACATCAAAATGAAATCAATGCATGGGATTGGCAGGGAACTGTGGCAAATCTGAATGCCACCAATTTTATTTTAGAAAGTATTGATAAAAAAGGCGGGAAGCTCACCATCACAACAGCGCAATTAACTGATTTTGCCATCAGCTCTTCTTCTTTGTTAAACCTCCGTGATGTAGTAAAACAAAACACTGATTTTAATCTTAAAGAAATTACAGGCAGCTATATAAATGATAAGGACCGACTTTATTGGTACAATGCCGGGTATAATAAAAAAACAAAATTCTTTTCAACAGATTCAATTTATTACCGGCCAGCCAAAGAAAGAGATGCATATATCACTTTTCAACCTTACCAGTCGGATTACACTACCATAAGGACCGGGGCTATTAATTTCGGGCCTTTTGATATTGACCGGTATATCAAAGACACTGTTCTTGCCCTTGGTGTGATAAAAATAAATAATGGTTCCCTCACGGGATTTCGTGATAAAAGAAAATCATTGCAACCCGGTCTCATCAAGGCATTACCTGTAAATTCTTTAAAGAAATTCCCTGCGCATTTGGAGGCTGATAGCGTTGATCTTAGCAATACAAAAGTTGAATACATTGAATTGAATGATAAAACAAATGCTTCCGGGAAAATAATTGTTTCCAATCTTAATGGATATATCACTAACGTAAATAATCACGATTATACTGAGACAGACAGTTTATATATACAAGTATCCGGCCTTATCCAGGATTCTATTTTTACACGGTTAACTGTAAAAGAATCTTATGCAGATCCCCTGGGTGGTTTTTTAATGACGGGAAATATGAGCCCCGCGGATGTCACCGTATTAAACCCGGTGTTGATACCGCTTGCCTCTGTAGAATTAAAATCAGGGAAGCTTGATACATTATATATGCAGGTGACAGGCAATGATGATATCGCTTATGGAAAAATGATAATGGCTTATCATGATCTCAAAGTGAAAGTATACAAAGTGAAAAATGATAAGCTACAGCCAACAGCAGGAATTATAACCCTGCTTGCCAATCTTATTGTGAAAAATGGCAACAAGGACAAAATCAATTCGGTGATTTTCAGGCGATGGAAAAACAGGTCGCCTATGAATTATATTGTTAAAATAACAATGAGCGGTATCAGCAGCAGCGTCCGGTTTAAAAAAGACCGGAAAGAACTACGCCGTTATAAAAAAGAAATCAAAGAATTCAAGCTATTACCAACCCCGCTGGGTTAGAATTAATTTTTGCTTCCCTCTTTTCAAAAAATCCTTTTTCCTTACCTTCACAGAAGAATAGTTGTTTAACTAACTAATTTGATCATACCGTTATTATGAAAAGAAATATAAAGAAAGTAGCCGTGCTGGGTAGTGGCGTGATGGGGTCAAGAATCGCCTGTCATTTTGCAGGGGTTGGCTTACAGGTTTTGTTATTAGATATGGTTCCCAAAGAAGCAACAGAAAGCACAAAACCTGCTGAAAGAAATAAATTAGTGAACGATGCATTGACTGCCGCCATAAAAAGTAATCCCTCTCCTGTTTATCATAAAGATGTAATAAAAAAAATTACGACCGGGAACTTTGATGATAATATGAAAGAGGATTGCTACATATGATTGGATCATCGAAGTAGTAGTAGAGAGATTAGATATTAAAAGATCATTTTTGAAAAGTAGAGCAATTCCGCAAACCGGGCACATTGATCACTTCCAATACTTCGGGTATTCCTATTCATTTAATGACGGAAGGAAGAAGCGATGATTTTAAAAAACATTTTTGCGGTACACACTTTTTTAATCCTCCGCGGTTATTTACGACTACTGGAAATCATTCCAACGCCGCATACTGACCAGGAAGTGGTTGATTTCTTAATGCATTACGGAGATTTAATTCTTGGAAAAACTACTGTGCTCTGCAAAGACACGCCTGCATTCATCGCAAACCGCATTGGTGTGTACAGCATCATGGCGATTTTTGGTTTGGTTGATAAGTTAGGATTATCGATTGATGAAGTAGATGCATTGACCGGCCCCAATTATCGGCCGGCCCAAAATCAGCGACATTCAGGACTGCCGATGTGGTGGGTATAGATACTTTGATAAAAGTGGCCAAAGGCGTTTACGATAACCGCCCGGATGATGAAGCAAGGGGCATCATTTATTATTCCATCATGGCTGAATAAAGTAGCAGAAAATAACTGGCTGGGTGATAAAACAGGACAAGGTTTTTTTAAAAAAATAAAATTACCTGTAACACAAGGAAGCCCCGAAGAAAGAAAGTCTGATAAAGAAATACAGGTACTTGACCTTAAAACATTAGAATATAAAACAAGAACGAAATCAAAATTTGCAAGTGTTGAAGCTGCGAAACCAATTGATGATCTTAACCAGCGGTTAAAAATGCTGGTAGCCGGACAAGATAAAGCAGGAGAATTTTATCGTCATTTTCATTATGGTTTATTTTTCTTATATCTCTCACCGCATTCCTGAAATAAGCGATGAAGTCTACAGAGTTGATGATGGCGATGATGGCTGGTTTGGCTGGGAGATCGGCGCTTTTGAAAGTTGGGATGTGTTAGGTGTAGAAAGAACAACGAAAGCGATGAAAGATGCTGGTTACAAAGGTAGCTGTATGGGTTGATGAAATGCTGGCAGCAGGCAACAAATCATTTTATAAAATTGAAGCGGGGAAAAAATTCAGTTATGATCCTGCATCTAAAACATATAAATTAATACCGGGCGGTGACCTCATTTATTATAATGAGTAATTACCAGGACAAAATGTTTGGAAAAATAATAGCTGCCGCTTGTATGATTTGGGAAATGATGTGCTGGGTTTGCAGTGGTTCACCAAGATGGGAACGATTGGTGGTGACGTATTAAGCGGTATTCAAACTTCGATTGATAAGGCGGAAAAAGATTATAAAGATTAGTTATCGCCAATGAAGGAGGAAACTTCAGTGCCGGCGCTAATGTGGGAATGATCTTTATGTTAGCGATTGACCAGGAATATGATGAACTGGATATGGCGATCCGGCTTTTCCAGAATACAATGATGAGGGCAAGGGTATTCTTCCATACCTGTGGTGGTTGGCACCGCATGGTTTAGCACTGGGGTGGCGCCTGCGAATTAAGTTTGCATTCGGATAAATGTTGCCCCGCTGCGGAACATATACAGGGTTAGTCGAGTTGGGAGTAGGATTAATTCCCGGTGGGCGGTGGTACGAAAGAGTTTACATTAAGGTCATCGGATGAAATGCACGAAGATGAACCAGAAACGATCACATTAAAAAACCGTTTCTTAACGATCGCTACAGCGAGGTGGCAACTTCAGCGCATGAAGGTTTTGCTCTTGGTATTTATAGAAAAGGATTGGATGAAATAGTTATCAACCAGGGACGAAGAATCGCAGAGGCAAAAAATCAGTGATTGAAATTTTTTGACAGTGGTTATACCGCACCGGTTCAAAGAAAAGATGTAAAAGTATTAGGGCAGTCTGCACTTGGCGCTTTATATGCCGGCATCAACGGAATGTGGCGGGGCCAACTATGCTACTGATCATGATGTAGTGGTAGCAAAGAAATTAGCCTACGTCATGTGCGGTGGCGATCTCAGTGAGCCGACATTTGTTTCCGAAACAATATTTATTGGACCTTGAAAGGGAAGCTTTTTTATCTTTATGCGGGGAGAAGAAAACGCTGGAAAGGATACAGAGTGTGATAAAGACGGGTAAACCTGTAAGAAATTAGTACACTTGCATATCTTTAAATAATAACCAAACTTAATTTTTATGAACGCCACCTTAGTTGACTTCGCCAAAGATCGTTTTGTTTATAATTTCACTAACTGCACGAAGGAAGAGTTGGACAATAAACTCAACTATTTTTTTCCTCCGAAGGTTATAAATATAAAGGAGAAGATAAAGGCGGAAAAATTTATACAAAAGGCAATAAAGCTTTACGGGCCATCTTAGGCGCCTTTTTGGAAATACTTTAAAATGTTTGTAGCCATTAAAAGTGAGAACAACGTTTTTTCTGTAATGGTGCAGAAAGATGCCAGCGGTTTTATGGGCGGCGCTATCGGTATGCACCAGGTGAAAAAAGGAATTTGAACGCCTGACAGAATCATTCAAGGTTTATTTTTGCAAAATAAGAAGGAGACCGGAACAGACCCGATAGCTATCGGGTTCCGGCTTCCTTACTTCGCTAAGTAAATAACATAAAAACAATAAGGAGCAGTAGTTACTGCTCCTTTGTTTTAGTAAACCTATGAAAGAGTAAAGAAAGCCTTATAAATACTCTCCGCAAATGCTGAATAGCGATATGCAGTACAAGTGTGCGACGCAACGAAGCTGATAGTAGTACTACAGTTGGTCAAAAAATAATATTTCTAAAATGCGCCGTCCCGATATGCATCGGGATTTCGCTTCGCTCAACAACAGCTGATGATAGTAGCAATGCAGTTGACCTAATAAATATCAATCTTACATTTATCGCTGCACGAATTGTCCGAGCTCTTACTATTGATGATTCAGCACCATCTTCGAAGCAAATGCTTCACCATCAACCACTGTCCGCAATATGTATACTCCAGCGGATAACTGCTGTAAGTCTTCGATGATAAATAAATTATTTCCCCGGCTGAGCCGTACATTTTTTTCTTTTACTTTTCTCCCTGCCGCATTAAAAAATTACGGCTTTGATCTGTTGCGCACTTTTAGCAGGAATGCTAACTGTTATATATCCGTGGCCGGTTGCGGATAAACAGCAATACCTTTTATGGAAATATCTTTTCTTACTAAAAGAATATTACTATACTTATACGATCCGTCGGTATTAATAAGTTTCAGCCGGTAATAATTCAACGGCGCTGTAACAGGTGAATGAATAAACTGGTACGCCGACTGCGGGGCATTAAAATCTACTAGTCCCAATGTTGTATAGAACGAACCATCGGTGCTGTATTCAATTTCAAACCTGGAAAAGTTTACCGCATTATCCACTTCCCAATTCAATATATTGGATGATCCATCCGCAGTAGCACGGAAAGAAATAAGTGTGATTGGTAATACACCGCAGGGAGAAGCGACATTGTTCGCATTTTTCAATAGCGGCGCTACCGCAAGTGAAATAACATTGCCATTACCGCCTGATGTGGCACCATATATATTGGTGATGGCTCCCGAAGTGCTTCCTACTCTTGTAAATCCATTAGAACCGCCAGTTACATTTGTTGAAGCAAATGTTCCATTGGTAATAATGATACCGCCACCGCCACCACCGCCGGGGCCATGATCAAAATAAGTTTCCATATTACCACCTTTGCCACCTGCTGCATTTGCTGCTATTAAATTTAATCCGGCTGTTACATTCGTTCTTGTTACTGCAACGATAGAACCACCTGCACCACCACCACCGGCCGCATCCGTATTATTATCCGGGCCGGTAACACCGACCGCATCCGCACCATTTGCATTCAATATACCATTGCCTGCATAAGATTTTGCCCGTAATAAAATTATTCCACCACCCGCAGCGCCACTGCACATATATTGATTGGTAGCATTACTGTTATTAGCAGTACCGGCGCCACCACCTCCACCCATTATTATCTATTTACAGACCCGATTGAAAATCCCGCACCACCATAACCTCCTGTTGGGTATGTATTCAGATCACCCGCACCACCATGCCATCCGCTGCCGCCTTGTCCACCTGCACCACCATTGCCACCGCCACCACCACCGGAGTTAAATTGATTTTCTGAAGCGCCAACCGGCGATCCATCGGTGCCCACCACCACCTGCATTTCCGGTGCGCCTCTTCCCATAGAACCGTTTGTATATCCTTCCGTCGCATTCGTTGTTGTCGTAGTGCTTCCTGTTGTTAATACATATACAGGTGTGCCGGCAATGCCTTCTCCTTTCGCACCACCTGTTAAGTTAGCAGCAGTTGTTACAGGAGAATTCCAGCGTATATCAGTATTTGTAAGTGTTCCGGAACCATTTGTATTTCCTGTTGTAGCGCCGCTAAGATTAATACCACCGCCACCACGAAACCCTAAACCATTTACTGCGATTGATCCGTTTACTGTAAATACATTCGCTGCATCCAATGCGACCATACCACCCGTGCTTCCATTCCAGGATGGACAGGTAACAGATGCACCACTATTAATTGTTACGTTATAATATCTGGGTATCCTTATTACCTGGTAACCTCTTATAGCTCCGCGAAGCAAAAGCCCTTGTATAATAATTATTCGCTAAAGCATAAGAAAGATATACCGTAGCGCCGGATACAGATGATACGGAGTTGTATTCATAATAGCCGGCATAAAGATTAGTTGAAAGATAACCGCTGCATGCGCCGCCACTTACGCCATCTCCATAATAATAGGAATTAGCGGAGTTAATATCCGTTCCCTGCATTGAATAATAAGAATAAGGTCGCCGGCTGCAAGCGCCGTTGCATTTCCCCTGCCATCAATTGAACCTACCATAAGTGATGTTGTTGTTGCTAAAGGATTGCCTTGCCCTGGATAATAACTGTTGACGATTTGACCGGCGGTAGTAATCGTTGTTGTGCCGGTAACCGGGTCAAGGCCGCACTGGGCTTTCGATAAAAAGGATAGAAACAGTGATATGCAAAAGCATATTAAAAGTTTGGTCTCGCAGTTGGAATAATACAAATTATTCATCTGAAGGATAATTTTCCCGCGAATCCGTTAGTCTGATTTAGGTGTTCCATCTATTTTCAGATTTAATTTTTGACTTATTTCTTCGAGTGTGACAGTAGGCTTTCTTGTCTTTGCTTCGGCAAGCGTTTTTGCAAGATGTTTCTCATTAGTCAATTTGAGAAAAAGATCCATATTACACTTATCTGCCAGCATCCAAGTGTCAAGTTCTTTCCTTTCAATATCCGTAATAGTACCCTTTATGAAACCAGCTAACAGGTACGCTGTCCTGAAAGCTTTGCGGGCTAATTCGTCCTTTAAGTTAGCATCCATAGCAGGTATAAGGTTTAGAAATAATTTCCAACGCAAAGTTCTTAAATTTTAGAACTTCACAAAATGTGATGATTTTCATCGCTTTTCAATCAAGCAAATTCACCAGGAATAAGACCAAGCTTGATTTTGCAGATAACTCATGATGATACCAATAAACCGTCTAGCATTTAGGATAATCATTTTATTTTTACCATCGAATAATTTATTATTTCCCTATTGCTCATTTCCAAAAAAATCTTATCTTAGAAAAAGAAATTATCTAAACCTTATTCCTCTCCCTATTAATACTTCACTAAGTAATTATCAAAAAAAATATGAGGTTTTCAATTTTGATTGAAAGCTAGCACAGTTATTCATATTATTCAATTCGAACGGATCCGACCTCGGCTGAAGAATAAATTATTTTGTTCCAGTTGAACAAGTGAATGAAGTCATTATAACCTCGTGTGGTATTTTTCAGATGCTGTTTATCAAACAAGCAGAAGTATTAGACTTTTGTACGCAATCGGAACTTTGATATTTACTTAAAATTATATAATGAAAAATATTTTGATTGAAATAAAGTCAACAGATGCACATGAAATTGAGAGGTTAATTCTTGATCTCAATAATTCTAAGCTCGTTTCAATTGATTCAAACTACAAGCCCGTAGTAATCAAAAGAAAAAAGAACAAAACAGACAGTTTTGAAAATACGGTTTTAATAAAGGGTACAACCTATGAAAATGAATTTAATAAAATTGAAGAATTCCCTTTTATTTATAAAGTTTGGCTTGATGATGAGATAAAACTGGATTGCTCTTGTAATGGCTCAAGAAAGGGCACATTAGACGATGTCGCCGAATGTATCGGTGCAAAAAAGTTATGGGGAAAAAGGCTTTAAAGGTGAAAATGTTAATATTGGAATTGTAGACGCGGGGGTCAGTAAAGAATTATTTGGAAGTATGCTAATTGGTGGTAGTAACGCGGATTGGGGTACTGTAATATTAGAAGGAGGTCATGGTAATATGTGTGCTACCGATTCCACCGGCATTGCACCTAATGCAAGTCTATTTGATTTAAGAATTTTCAATTCTCCGACAAGTATAACATCAAGTTCAATCCAAGCTTTTGATTGGGCATTAATAAACTTAATAGGCACTCCAACAGTATTAAGTAATAGTTGGAGTATAACCGATGCAAATTCACAATCTGCGATAAACATAAATCATCCTCTTAATTAAAAGTACAAGAATTATTAGATTCTGGAATTAAGGTTGTTTTTAGTGCCGGAAACTGCGGAGAACCTTGCCCCTAGTAGTTGCACAAAGACCGGTTCCGGTAGTATTTGGGGACCTAATAGTTTACAAGAAGTTATGAGTGTTGGGGCGGTTAAACTAAATAACCATAGATTGAAGTATAGTAGTCAGGGGCCTGGAATATTTTTTAATACGAACCTGATTTCTGTAGCTATAGCAGTTTCAAAGGATATTTATCGAACGATTCAGGTACATCCGCTTCTTGCCCGGTAGTAGCGGGTTGCGTGGCAGTGTTACTAAGCTATAAAAACACATTTACTCAAGGGGAAATAGGGACTTTGCTTCAAAATACGGCAAAGGATATTGAAGATAGTGGATTTGATTTTAATACCGGGTATGGTATTGTGAGATTGGATAATGCATATTATGAGTTAGAACCATCTCAAAAACCTTCAGGGGATTTCAGAGATAAGCTTTGTACTTATGTATATAATACCGAAAGAAAATGTACGAGCTGGGAAGAATCAGGACATAAGGAGTGTATTCAAACCAGAGACGATGGGTATAAAAAGTGTACACAAACGAGAGACGACGGATATAACTCTTGTAATAATTTTCAAAAAAATTGTTGCACTTGGCCTCCATGTTCGTGGGCTTGCAAATTATTTACTTGGATTTGTATTGGCTGGACCTGGATATCGAATATTGTTTGTGTTGCGTGGACTTGGATTTCAAGTATAGTTTGCGTTGCCTGGACTTGGGTTGTTGCACGATTCTGTAAATTATATCTATTGATTATTACATCGGCAACATTAACTAATTGTAAATGCAGATAATATGGTTAAGAATCGCATAATTGAAACTGTCGAAGAGCTTGATCAATTCATGAAGTTTCCAACAAAATTTACTAATGAAATTTCAATGAATTTCTCAATCTTTTCCAATGACGAAAACTATTATTTATCAAAACAAATCAGCAAATATAGAAATGCTTGTGGATGTAAAACAGGAACTATATTTATGGTCATTTCCATTTTAGTAAGTATTATTTATCTTATTGAAAATTTTTCAGTTTTTAAAAAGCATTTGTTAGTTGAACTAGTTTATTGTTTTATCTTTATTTTCTTATGCTCGATTTTCGGGAAGCTTGTAGGCCTTGTTATTTCAAGGATTAAGATGAAGAGTTTGTTAATATCGACAAGGAAAAATATTGTGCACCAAATGTATTTGCAAGAGCGAGTCTAGCAGGATGTTGATTCTCTTTATTTACTTTCTATTCGATGCGATCTTCTTTTCAAATTTCGCAAATCTTGTATTATATTCCATTTATCTGATTAAATGTGTGTTCAGCTGTTTTAATTCAACATTGAGTGATTGCAACGCTTTTTGCTGTATAAAAAATGGTGATTGGTTTCGATCCAACATTAAAGCCAAATTCTTTTCATATGAATTTTCCTGTTTCCCCAGTGCTCTCTTCCGGGAGGTAAACCGATTGCAAAGTTTGAAAAAATAAATTTCATTTTTGACTCCCCCAAAACGACCATAATCGACTCTTATAGGTAGCAAAATCACGCTTGCATGACGAATCATCGATTGCCATACATTCCCGGCAGCGCCGGGATCATCATATCCATTTGCTTTTCTCATGTGAAGCCGGCGAACAGCGGCGACCGAGGGTTTCTGTCCAGTTACCCTTCTTTTTTCAATATATAATATATATGACCACTCATTTAATCCGGAACCGCAAAGCCATTCATAATTGAAGTTCAGTTTTGGTGTTAGTTTAGTTTTTATGAGTCAATTCGGGGGAAGAGCGCAGCTATTTTCTCTGTTTTATCCTTTTTTCATGCAGTGGAATTATTTTTAATTCACTGAGCAGGGAGATATGTCTATATCACCCTCTTTTATAAAGTATAAATACGATGAATGCAAAATGGGAATTGCTTTACATTAATATGATCGCGACGTTAAAGCGTTGCCAATCCCGGGAACTACCCCGCAATAGAGAAGGCTGAACAGTGTTACAGCATTGCGATTGATCACTGGCAACGTATAAAGATCCAATTTAAAGGTCGGACGATACAGATTGATGAAGAGGAAATTATTTTCTTCCGAAATGTCAAGCCGGCATTCACCGCACACATCGAATATTACCTGATGATGAACCAATCCCTGCTGTTTGTTCCATACAATCATTCCAGTAAAGTTGAATACTGGCAGGAACAGGAGAAACGACTCAAGCGTTTCCAGGAACGTCATTTCAGTTTCGTGGCTTATTATGAACAGGAGCAGTACGACAAAGATGCTCAATACTTTTTGTCACGCAATAATCTTGTCACTGTCCTATCCGGCGAAAATGTTTATCGAGATATTGATTGCCGCAGTTCGCACGATCACCTGGTAAGAGGGCTGCTGGCGAACAGGATGTACAATGCCTTTGCTGAAGGAAAGTTAAAGGAGATCAAAATTCTCAATGATCTAGGATGATCGGCTGAAATAAATTTTGAAATCCGCTCCCCTTTTAATTCGAAGATTGACTCTTATGAAATGAAAATACAATTGCATGATGAAAAAGATTTGGTTGAGCCTATTGGGTTTAAGCATCGCACTACTTGCCTTTAGCCAGAACCCGGTGAGCTGGTCGTTTACTGCGAAGAAGACCAGTGAACTTACATTCGAGATTCATATCGCCGCAACCATTGCTAACCCTTGGACCATTTATTCACAGCATACGCCTGATGGGGGACCTTTACCCACCAAAATATCTTTTTCTGCAAACCCGATGGTGAAAGTTAACGGAACGCCCAAAGAAGTCGGTTCGATGCAAAAAAAGTATGAAGAGGTTTTTGAAGTGAATGTCCTATATTACAAAAGTAAAGTTGAATTCGTCCAGACCGTGAAGTTGAAGAAAGCTGTTAAAACGAATGTGGCAGGATCGGTAGAATTCATGGCTTGTACGGAGGAGCAGTGCCTGCCCGCACGAACAATTCCTTTTAATATTCCGCTGGAAAATTGAAGAACCAAAATAATGCAGACGGCCGCTTGCATAAAGCGGCCCTTGTTTGTAGAGGTTTCAAAATCATTTAAGAGCATTTGAAGCACACTGCATAAGCCTGCTTTTGAGGTTTTTTATAAAGGCTCATTCATCTGAAGCATAAATTGTCCCAGCTCTATCATTCCGAATTCGGCGTTCCGTCTGCTTTCAGATTTAATTTTTTGCTGATCTCTTCGAGGGTGACTGTAGGCTTTCTCGTCTTTGCTTCTGCAAGCGCTTTTGCAAGTTGTTTCTTATTAGTTAATTTGAGAAAGAGATCCATATTATTCTTATCTGCCAACATCCAAGTGTCAAGTTCTTTCCTTTCAATATCCGTAATAGTACCCTTTATGAAACCAGCTAACAGGTAGGCTGTCCTGTAAGCTTTGCGGTCTAATTCTTCTTTTAAATTAGCATCCATAATTAGGTATAAGGGTTAAAACAATTTCCGGATCAAATTTCTGAAATTTTAGAACTTTTCAAAATAAAATCTGGGTCTCATTTCTTTCGCATGATTTTAGTAGACGATTGTTTAACGGGCGGCGAAGAAAGTTCGGGCGATCAAGAACGACCGGAAGATATATGTGTGGGTGGAAAAAGGGGAATATTTTAGAGGGCAAGGGAGTCCTGTGATTAAGGAAAGTGCTATTGTCTTTATATTTACTCAGCAAAAAGTTTGGTATATTTAAATAGAGAATTCCGGATGTCTGTTACCCCAAAAAGACAAAGTAGTCGTACAATGACTATGTATTTCATGTCACCAGCAAACAAGTTTTGCTTGCTCTATTGATTAGCTGCGCGTTTTATGAAAGGTTACCGTAATACAGTACTCAATTTGTAGTACCGTATCTGAATTGTAACCGCGAGGACAGTTGACATTCGTCAATAAAAATCACAACGAAATACTTTCTTCTGCGACATCAACTTTTGAAGTAATCAAACACCGATATTCCGACGATTCTTCCAGACTGCATGATTTACATAACCTTATCTAACAACGAAACGATTAGTTTCAAGCCCGGCGAGGCAAAAAAGTACAAGGGTACGAGGATCCCGGGTGCAGAGATGTTCCAGGCGGAGTCCCATGACTTCATTATCACTGTACATGAATTTTCTAATCGCTTATTTCGTTATTCCCTGCGAAACATTCAGGCATTTAAAGACCAGGTTTTTACGATCCGAGACGACAGCCAGTATTTGCGACTGGAAACGTTGGTAACAGGAGAGATGAATGTCAATGAACCGGGTGGAGCTGAATTAAAAATACTTGCCGGGCAGGCCCGGATTGTCAATGCTCAGTTGTATCAACTTCGTTTCGATGCATACAAGGAATGCCTTCAATTTACTATTTACCTGAGTCCTGAATTACTTGCCCAAACTCCGATGCGTCATATAGTACAGCCGGGTCAACCCAAAATGATGTCACCTACGACAAAGCAAAAGGTTGATCAGCTCTTTATTAATTCATTTGAAGAATGGTTCAGGGAAGGTTATTACGATTCAAGTACGCGAGATTTTCTATTTAATCATTTGGCTACTCCCAATTTTATACCACCGGGGCAGCTAAAACCTAAACACCTCGCGGCTGTATATGCAGCCGATCATATTATCGCTTCCGATTTAAGCAAACACTATACAATTGAAGACCTGGCAAAGCTGACTAATACTAACGTTGATGTAATAAAAACTGGTTTCTTGCTTGTCTTTCAAATGGGGCCATTTGAGCGACGGCTGAAGTTGAAAATGGATTATGCTACCTTTTTATTGAGTACTACCGATAAACAAATACAAGAGATCGCTTTTTTGACAGGATATGAATCCGATTCGGCATTCATTAATGAGTTCAGAAAACAATTCGATGTTTCACCAAGGATGTGGAGGAAACAGAATAGAGGATTGATTTAAAAAAAATATTGAGTTCATCTAGCTTCAAAATTACTTTTTCTTCTTGTGGGTTTTTGCTAGTTTTTTTGAAGAACGTTCTTTCCTGGATTTTTGAATATTAGTTAAGTAGTCGGCAATGTCCTTATCTGTGATGTTGTCGTAGTGCCGGCCCCATGTTTCCTGATTCATATTTAATCCTTCTACGATCAAGACTGTTGTAGACCAAGCTGCATTCTTCTTGCCAGTGGCTATTTTTTGTACTGTTGAAAAGTCTACAGTAGAGGAAGCAGCTAGTTTTCTCAAACTAGAAACGAGTTTGATATCTTCGATCTTGTTTTCTTTATTCTTTTGTGCTTGCATCTTATTTCCTTCAATGACCTTCATTAAGCAGGTTCCAAACTTTAATTTCGTATACTCTTTGCCCTTTGATTCCATGAATGGAAAATCAAAGGATTTAAGGAATATTTTGACGGGCTATCACCTATCAGCCATATAATTTCTTTATATTTGGTTTACAGATATCATTCACTCTATCATTAGTTGATTGTGATTGATATATTTTTGCGAAGTCTTCATGTTAGACAAACTTATTGAAGCTTTCGCTTGGAGTCTCGCCTTGAAACCTAGGAATTTCGAAGCCACGAGACGATAAGCAAGGGCTCACGTTTAGGCGTGGGCTCCCTTATTCGTGGCGGGCCCTCCTAGGTGCCTAAGGCGGTAAGTGGAGACCTGCGCTTTTTTTTTATGCCGTTATCTCCTCTTAATAAATTGACTCACCTGAAAAATGTCATCATTTTTTGAAAGATAAGTGTCATCCTTACTGGAGGGCCTTGGCCCTGATTTTATCAACGCATTCCGTGCAGGCGAGGAGCATGCATTTGACCGAGTATTCCGTGCCTACTTCGGCCCATTGACTTTCTTTGCATTTCAATATGTGCAAGATGAAAAGATTGCTGAAGATATTGTCCAGGATTGTTTTGTCATGCTTTGGGAACGACGCAAAAAACTAGATCAAATAAAATCCATACAAAGTTATCTCTACACCGTTGTTCGCAACATGGCAGTTAACAAGGCGCAACGACAACCCATAGCAAAAGAACTGACAGAGGCCAATGAGCCTTTGGTCGAGCCTATAGAGTCAAGGATCGTTGCTGCTGAAATCCTTGCCCAGATCCTTGAAGTGATCGATCACCTTCCCGCCCGGATGCAGCAAGTTCTTCGAATGTATTACCTCGAAGAAAAATCTTTAATCGAAATCGGCCGTGAAATCGGCGTCAACCCTGAGACTGTCCGTAGTCACCGATACCGCGCTATTCAACTCGTCAGGAAAACTATTTCTTCTACCTGAGCAACTTTTTTATTTAAAAAAGCACGTTATTCTCAACAATTTTTTCAGTATCCGCTCCCCGTTTTCTTCGGATTTCGTGACTACTACAGGGAGCCTGCTGTATTACCTTAATCTTTTTAATTATGGACCCGCTCGACACACGTTTTGAAAAGCTTGAAAATGCCACCCGCACCGGCTACCTGATCGGCTGTTTTATAGCCGGAACACTTAGTATCGAGGAACGGGAAGAACTCGATGCGTGGATCAGAGAAAGCGAAACGAACATGGAACTTTTCGAAGACATGACGGAAGACGCCATGGTCGACCGTTTTATGCAATGGCTTGCTACAAGAGACACTGAGTCGAAGTTGCAAGCAACGAAGCAGCGATTGAAGTTCAAAAAGAAAGCTATTGTTTTGAAATGGTGGCATTATGCTGCTGCGGCATGTATTATATTATTCATCGGCCTTTTTGTTTTCAGAACCCAAGATGATAAAATTGAAAAATCTACAATCGCGGAAACTAAAGCTGAAGATATTCAACCTGGTTCTTCCATGGCGGAACTCCGTTTGCCGGGCGGGAAAGTTATAAAGCTAGATGGCTTAAAGGATTCCATAGTAGGTGGTATAAAGATTAACGACGGCCAGATCGTTTATGATAACAATGCTCCCGATACTAAATTACATGAAGTCATTATTCCGCGCAAAGGCTTTTATGAATTGGTTTTACCCGACAGCACGAAGGTTTATCTCAATAACGAATCTTCTATTATCTATCCCGCAAGCTTTCGCGGCGATACACGAGAAGTCACTGTAACGGGCGAGACTTTTTTTGAGGTCGCTAAAGATCCTTCCAAACCATTTATCGTATCCATTGCAGACACAAAAGTGCAGGCAATTGGGACAGCTTTCAATATTAATGGCTTTGATAAGGCTGTTACATTAATTGAAGGAGTTGTGCGTATCAATGATGCCATTACTATGAATGCAGGTCAGCAATTTAGGGAAGGTAAGATAACCAAAGCGGATATTGATCCGGTGATCGCATGGACGAAGGGACAATTCAGGTTTCGCAATATGACTATGAAAGACATTGCGGCAAAGTTGGAAAGATGGTACGATTGTAGGATCATCTTTGAAGATACAATCGGGTATCATTTGAACGGTACGATTGATCGGAGTGTACCGGTGTCCAGGGTACTTCAACTCTTACAACCTACCGGGCATTTTCAATTTACGATCAACGACAAAGTAATAACAATTCGAAAGTAAACCCAATAAAAAACCGGGTAGTGATGACACACAGCCCGGCGGTGCCTGGGTTCTTTATAAATCGCGCAAACGACTATTATCAAACCCAAACAACACGAAAGTATGCATTCTGTTTTAAGAACGTTACTCCTCTTGCCCGCTTTTTGTTTTGCCCATTTTGCAATGGGTCAACTCATCAGTTTTTCAGTGAAAAACGAACCGCTGCAAAAGGTTTTTCTTCTGATAGAACAACAATCCGGCTATAACTTTATTTACAGCGCCGAACAATTGGCACATGCAAAGCCCATCACACTTGCCGTTACGGATGAATCCCTATCATCAACGCTGAGTCGTTGCTTTTCCGGCCAACCTTTGCGGTACGCCATTGATAATAAGCATATCCTCGTCATTGAAAAACCGACCCCGCCTGATCGTATTATAAAAGGGCAGGTGGTGAATGAAAGTTCGGACCCGGTTGCAGGTGTTTCTGTTTCTATCAAAGGAACGAACCTTGTTACCTCAAGTGACGCACAGGGAAATTTTGAATTGAAAGATGCTCCTGATATGGTCACGCTTATTGTCTCAGGGGCGGAGATGGAAACGGTGGAGTATGCACTTGGAACTTCAACGCGTCCCATCACTTTGAAGATCGAGAGGCGACTCGGCGTACTGAGTGAAACCGTCATAAAAGGATATTACGAGACATCCCGGAAACTAAACACGGGAACAGTCGGAATAGTTAAGAGTAAAGAGATCGAACGCCAACCGGTGTCCAATCCGCTGGCGGCCCTGCAAGGCCGAGTCACCGGTCTTTTCATTACACAATCAAATGGCGTATCGGGTTCGCAGTTCTCGGTTTTGATCCGTGGTCGCAATTCTCTCCAGTCCGGTGTCGAACCACTTTACGTAGTGGATGGAATCATCTTCAACGGAGAAGCGCTTTCACAGCGAAGCAGTATTGCTGTCAACAGTCCTTTCAACACACTCGTACCTGAAGATATTGAGAGCGTACAGGTTTTAAAGGACGGCGATGCAACCGCTTTGTACGGATCACGCGGTGGGAATGGCGTGATACTCATCCAAACAAAGAAGGGCAAGGTTTCCAAACCCCAGCTTGATGTTAGTTTCTCGCAAGGCTGGGGAAAGGTCACGCGCACGATGGATTATCTCGATACGCAGGAGTATGTTGCCATGCGACGGGAAGCATTTAAAAATGATGGAATCACACCGACTGTTGCTAATTCGCCTGATCTTTTCTTGTGGGATACGACACGCTACACGAATTGGAAAAAAGAACTCATCGGCGGCACGACCCGAACATCTAATGTACAACTGCGGTATTCCGGCGGGAGCAAGTTGACCAGCTATTCGGTTAGTTCTAATTATTACAGAGAAAGTGCGCTTTTTCCCGGCAAGTTCAAAGACGAGCGCGTTGTTGTGGCCGCTTCCCTTTCGACGCGTAGTGAAAATAACAAGTTGCAATTTTCATTGACGGGGAACTATGGCTCTGAAACAAATGATTTACCGATACAAGATGCCAGCAATAGTATCCGTCTGCAGCCGAATGCTCCGCTGCCTTTTGACGGTGACAACAAATTAGTATGGAAAGAAAATGGGAATCTTTTTGATAATCCCTTCGCATATATTTTGCGCACTTATTCGTCCACCCAGGACCGGCTCACTGCAAATACGTGGATTAGTTATATGCCGTTTAGCGGTTTTAGTGTGAAAGCGTCTGGCGGTATCAATCGATTAAACTTAGATGAAACGTCATTGACGCCGATCGCGTCGCAGGATCCTTCGATCGCACCAACAGGTAAAGCAGCATTTGCCAGCAATGATCTTCATTCATGGATCGTTGAATTGCAGGCAGAATATACGACGACCATCTTAAAGGATATCAGGATTAAAGCACTTGCCGGAAGTTCATGGCAAAGCAGCACTACGGCTGGAACAATCCAAGCCGGCAGTGGCTATACCAGCGATGTATTGCTTAATACGGTCAGCGGAGCCGCGACTGTTACCAATACCGATTCCTATTCCGATTATAAATATCACGGACTGTTTGCGCGACTGGAATTGAACCGAAAGGATAAGTTGATATTAAATCTTACCGGGAGGACTGACGGGTCTTCACGATTTGGCCCAGGTAACCGTTATGGAAATTTCGGCGCCGTGGGCGTTGGCTGGATTTTTTCAGATGAAACGTTTTTTAAGAAGTTACAGCGCATCATGAACTTTGGTAAGTTTCGTCTCAGCTATGGCATAACCGGCAACGACCAGATCGGTAATTATCAATATTACGACCTGTATTCAACTACACGGAATCCATTTCAAAACTTGCCGGCGCTACGGCCATCTCGATTATTCAATCCTGCTTATAACTGGGAGCAAAAATATAATTGGGACCTTGGCTTTGAAGCCGGCTTCTTAAAAAGTAATATACTGCTGAACGTAACGTATTTCAGGAGTGTGAGCGGAAATCAGATTTTGCAATATTCATTGCCGGGCCAAACAGGCTTTCCCAGCATCCTGAGTAATTTCCCAGGAAAGGTGGAGAACAAAGGATGGGAGATAGATATTACAACAACGAATATCAAGCGTTCGAAGTTTACATGGCGAAGTTCTTTTAATATCACGATCCCCAAAAACACTTTGCTTGCATTTCCCGGTTTGGAAACTTCTTCCTATGCGTCGACTTACGTGGTGGGTCAGCCTGTGTCCATCCGGAAGCTGTACGATTTTATAGCCATTGATTCATTGACAGGCGTCTACAAATTCAGAGATGCCAACCGCGACGGCTCAATCAATTCTAATGACCGTACCGCAATCCGGCATACACTACCGCGTTTCTACGGCGGATTTGGAAATGATCTTTCATTCGGAAATTTTGAACTTTCCATTTTCTTCCAGTTCGTAAAGCAGGATGGTGTCGATCCGGTTATCGCATTGTTTCTTACTCAAGGAAGACAACAGAATGAACCGGAGATTATCCTGGATCGCTGGCAAAAGCCCGGCGATGTTGCGCGTTACCAACGATTCAGTACGGGTAGCGGTGCTGCGTTTACTGCTGCTTCGCAGGCAGCTAATTCTACCGCCGCTATTACCGATGCGTCTTATATCCGCTTGAAGAATGCATCATTATCTTATAAACTTCCGGTAACGTGGATCAGCCGTGCAGGTATGCGTTCTGCAACTCTTTTTGTACAAGGCCAAAATCTTTTGACGATCACTGATTATATAGGTGCAGACCCGGAGAATCAAAGTACTTCGGCAATACCGCCATTGCGCATGTTAAGTTTTGGTGCGAGAGTAACCTTTTAAAAAAATAATTATTATGAAAAAATATTTCATATTACTTTTTCTTCCACTTGTTTCGTGTAAGAAGTTCCTGGAACTTGATCCTCCCAATAACCAGGTCACCACTGACCGTGTGTTTCAATCCGATGAAACGGCTATTGCATCGGTAAGCGGTATTTACAGTGAAATGATGGCAACACCGGAATTATTTGCGAACAGTGGGGTGACTTTCTATACGGGTCTTTATGCTGATGAATTGCAATACTATTCCCCTTCCGATCGTGACCAGTTTACCAATAACGCAATTACAGAAGGTGCGCATTCCGGTATTGATAATAATTTCTGGAGCGGCACTTATAAATTTATCTATGCGGTGAACTTGGTGTTGGAAAAACTGGAGCATTCAACCGGCGTTACAACTCTCGTTCGTGACAGGCTCGTGGCTGAATGTAAGTTTGTAAGAGCTTTCTGTTATTTCTATCTCGTGAATTTATTTGGTGATGTTCCGCTCGTCGCATCTTCAGACTATGAAGTGAACGCAAAGATGCCGCGCACTCCCGTATCAACCATTTACCAATTTATGAAGAAGGACCTTTCTGAATCTGCTGCGGTGTTACCGAGTACATTCGTTAATAATGAAAGAGTGCGACCCACAAAGTTTGCCGCACTTGCATTACTTGCACGGGTTCAACTGTATCTTGGTGAATGGACGCAGGCCGACGAAATTTCATCACAGGTCATTGCTTCCACAAGTTTCTCTCTGGTGATGAACCCGGCGAATGTATTTTTAAAGAACAGCACGGAAGCGATCTGGCAGCTGCTCCCTGTTAGTTCTAATGTCAATACTTATGAAGGGTCTATCATTCTGCCAGCGACTGCAACCACTGCGCCCACGTATATTTTCCCATTGGCACTGGTTAATTCTCTCGAAGGAACCGACAAAAGGAAAGCTTGGTTTACATCCCGCGTTTATCTGTCACAGATTATCTATTATCCTACCAAATACCTGGTGAAACAAAATGCTATTGTGACGGAGTATTATATGGTGTTGCGTCTCGCTGAACAATTCCTGATCCGAAGCGAAGCGCGTGCGCAACTTGATAGGCTGAGCGATGCGTTCAGTGACCTCAATGTTATTCGTTCACGAGCAGGTTTGACTGCTCTTTCTTCCCTGAATAAAATCGATCTGTTACTTGCTATTGAAAAGGAACGACGCATCGAGTTCGCGGCAGAATGGGGACACCGGTGGTTTGATCTTAAACGAACAGGTCGCGCAGCCGCGGTGCTTGCACCAATCAAGAGCGGTTGGCAGAATACCGACGTTCTATGGCCGATTCCTTACCAGCAACTACGACTCAATTCTTTTCTAAATCAAAATGATGGCTATTAGTTAATCTCAAATTTTTTTATGAAAACAATTTTTGTTGCAGCATGCATGCTGCTGATAAACCTTTGCCATGCCCAAACCAAAGTATTAGACATCGGCGATTCCGTTCCTAAATTTCAACTTATTAATTTATTCAATCAAGTAGGCACTATTGATAGCCGTTCTCTGAAGGGAAAACTGGTGATCCTCGATTTCTGGAACCTCCGGTGTTCAAGCTGTATCGCTGCGATGCCGAAGATGGATTCGTTGCAGGAAAAGTTTGGAGACAAGATTCAAATAATCATGGTCACCAATGATGAGCGTCCAAAAGTGGATAGGTTTTTCAAACGGTTCCCGAAAAGACTTCCCAAAACGCCGGTTGTTGTTGCTGATACTTTACTTCACCAGTTATTTCCGCACCAATTCGTACCGCACCATGTGTGGATCACGGAACAGGGCTTAGTGGAATATATCACCAGCGGGAATAATACCAATGAAGAAACTTTTGCAGCATATTTTGCAGGAAAGAAATTGAATTTTATAGAGAACCTGGATGTCAGTGATCTGGATATGAATATTCCGATCTGGAAGGCTGCAGATGGAAGGGTGGCTCACCGGATAAAGTATTATTCTGCTTTGGCGGGATACCTGACGGAATATCCATACGGTCGTTTTCAAATCAAAAGGGATGGTAAGAAAATTACGGGAATGAAATATCTGAACACCAATTTGCTGACTTTATACAAAGTTGCTTACGGCGGACTCAACGAGCGGGGCGTTTTTGCCAAAGAAGCCCGTATTTCCATAGAAGTCACCGATTCAACCGTTTTCTTTTTCAAAGGAAATCAACCTGATTTCGACAGTTGGAAGCAGGAAAATTATTACTCGTATGATGCCGAGGTGATGCCCGGAAATGAAGCTTCGCTTTGTGAACTGCTGCAGGAAGACCTGAAAAAATATTTTCCGTATGATGTTTCGTTTGAGAAGAGAGGCCGTGAAATGGTGCGGTTGAAAATCGCTGGTGCTGTTTCACTGGATGACAAGAAGGGAAAGGTATGGATTGATAGTTCGCTAGGCAAGATTCATTTTGAGAATGTTCCAGTGTCCGCCTTGTATAAAGAACTTGGTTACCGGCTCCTACGAGAGGGGTTGATACTGGTTGAGGAAAATGCAAATGCTACTCTAAGTCATTTAGTGCTTTCATATCCTTTCCTGGAATGGAAAATATGGAAAGATGAAATAGCGGGTGGGGGATTGACTATCTCGCAAACGAATGAACCTATTGACGTGATGGTAATAAAAGACCGACCGAGGAAGCTAGCGTTGATGCAGGCCAGTTCACCCGGTCAGCCTCTTAAGTTACTGCCGCATTAAGGCGTTGTGCGTTTCAGTGTAAAGGCGATGTCATCGAGATCAGGTTGGCCTGGATGGGGATCCGTGGATTCCTGCACAGTAGCCAGGATGCCACAGACATTTGTTCCCTCATTGGGACAAGTCGGTGGCTCTTCGCCGTCGTCATCTGTCATGACATACTCGGTTTCATCCTCAGCATCCTGCCCGGGTGGTAAATAAAACCAAGCCTGCGTAGTTGTGGCTTTCGGCGCATTTGTTTTTTTCTCAGTCGTGAACGCACTGAATGCAATCGCCAACACGGCGGCAATCGCAATTAAAGAGAACTTTTTCATAAAATGTGTTTTTAGTTAAAAATGGTTGCTTACTATGTTGACAGGTGTTCGGCTTCTCCTGCCGGATGTTTTAGGTCTCCGGTAAATGAAAAAAGATATAAGGCTAATGGTTGTAAATAGTATGTTGAACAAAAGGTGCTGGCTCCAAGTCATCGATTGGATGATGCCGCCGCATGTACAGGGAAGATGCGGACTATATAGTAGCATGTATGCAATATAGCCAGTGAAGCATCCGAGTATTATAGCAGACGCAAGTAAACCTCTCCGACGTGTTACCGGAATGATAAGTAGAAAAGCGATCAGAATTTCCGTTGCCGGGATTAACCAGGTGAGTGTTGATGAATACGCTTTTAAAAGAGAATTATGATTCATTGCTTTTTCAAAAGCTGATGCGTCCTTTAATTTTGTGATTGCCGTATACAGGAAAATTGCGACTAGCGCTGCGACTGTGAGTTCAGTAAACCAAAAGCGTATTTTTAGTTTTGGTGCCATACACTAAAGCTATTGCCGTAACGACCTAAATAAGTTTATGGGAAAGCATTTAAAGTTGTTGCGATGAAAGAAACTTTTACTTCTGGCAGAACAGGTTTGAATCAATTAACGCCTCCTACTTTGCTCCGTATGGAGAAACTGATAGGGTTTTTGAATGGCGTTCATCCTTTGACCGGATCATTGATTGATCACTTGCAAAGTATCGTCAAGTACAGGGAAATAAAGAAAGGCGAATACCTGCTTCGTGCTGGACATATTTGCCGCGATATTCATTTTATTGAACAGGGATTGCTTCGATGCTTTTATCAAAAGGGAGATTTGGAAGTGAGTTCCTGGTTTATGAAAGACGGTGATGTGATCGTCTCGGTTGAAAGTTTTTATCAGCGTAAAGTTTCTTATGAATGGATACAGGCGCTGGAGGATTGCAAGTTGTTTTATATTTCTTACGAAGAACTTTATGATATTTACGACCGGTTTCCTGAGTTCAATTTCATTTCCCGCGAACTGACCCAACACTATTATATATTATGGACGCAACTGCTTCATGCGATCCGTATGAAGTCAGCAGAGGAAAAGTATGAGTGGCTACTCGAGCGATTCCCCGATTATATCTTGCGGATACCGGCGAAGTATTTGGGATCGTGGCTTTCGATATCTGAGACGCATTTTAGCGATGTGAAGAGGGGAAGGAGGAGGTGAAGTCTTACGGATCATTCTTTAAATCAGATTCTCGATTTGTTATCTTGTTGTTTTTCACCTCAGTATAAAGGAATGTAACGAATTCGGCAGAACTTATCCAATGGTGTGATGAATTTGACAAAATCAGCACGTTACTTTGGGCAAGTTTACACATTCTTTTAATTATGAATTTCGACAAGAAAAAAGAAATCGATGGGTCTGATGACCTCTATAAGTATTTAGGCAGGAAGAAGATTAAGTTCCCTGGCGATAAAAAAGCTCATTATGACTACGCCAAGGTAAGTCGACAGACATTTGAGAATATATACTTTAAAGGCTCGTTACAAGGGGTTGAATTCAATTCTTGCAAATTCAAAAACTGCGAATTTGACGGCGTGTTTGGATTTTTTCTCGTTTTAAAAAAATGCAAGTTCTATGATTGTCAATTTCGACAGACGAGATTTCGGCGCATGGAAATGGAATGGGATGATGTCGAATTCCATAAATGCCATCTAAAGAATGTTGATTTCGATGAAGGCTGCGTTTGGAATATCTTTTTCTTCAATTGTACCCTCACTTCGTTTTCGATGGTAAGTCTCGATCCAATGTCCAATGTCATATTCCAGGATTGCGAAATTGATCAAAGCTACTTTTCCCACTTGCAGTCATATAAGGAAGGGGAAGCCATCGATGATGAATTCCCTGACATATCCTTTGAGGATTGCAGAATCGATCACACTTTCTTCAATACCGTCGATCTACGTAATGGGTACTTTTTTGATACTATGCTCTTTAAGACAAGTTTTATGGATTGTCATTTGGGAAAGAATACATTTTTCCTGAGTAA
This sequence comes from Chitinophagaceae bacterium, assembly GCA_037200685.1. Classification (GTDB taxonomy): domain Bacteria; phylum Bacteroidota; class Bacteroidia; order Chitinophagales; family Chitinophagaceae; genus JAJKIP01. The sequence goes on along the minus strand of JBBCIG010000016.1, from coordinate 387,245 downwards.
AGAACTTAAATTCGAGAGTTATGCCGCAATGGATTTTCAAACAATTGTTAAGAGTGAACCGTTGGATAAGAAAATCATGAAAACGTTATTTAATATCCCAGACGCAGTCAACTTAAAAAAAATTGTGGGAGATATGATCAAACCAAAGATATTTTCCACCGTTTTCATTTCTTATAGCTTCAAAGACTCGAGCTTTGCGACGCGATTAAATGAAGTACTAAATAAAAAAGGTATTCGTACTTTTTTATGGGAAAAGGATGCAGCTGGAGGTTCGCCGTTGGATGAAATTATGACCAGTGGGATTAATGAACATGACAAACTATTATTCATTGCATCCGAGAATTCAATTCGCAGTAAAGCGTGCCAATATGAAATAACGACGGCAAGGAAGAAACAGGAGCAATCGTGGGAAAATGTGTTTTTCCCAATATTTATTGATCGATACTTATTTGCAGTAAAAAAGTCAGACATAAGACCAATTGAAACTGCTGTAGAATATTGGGAGAACATTGAAGAGATCAAAAGGGTAAATGCGCTTGATTTTTCTATATTTAATACTGCCGTGATTGTTAAAAAAGTATTTGATAAGGCTGTCAATAAAATCGTTGAAGGACTTAAAATCGACAACTAACAAATAGACATTTGTACATCAGTTAATCGCCCATAGACCGAGAAAATGAGGACAACGTTATCAAATTATAAATTAAAGAAAATTTCAATTGAGGCATATAAAAATGGGTTACGGCTTCACTTTGATTCGATTCTATTATTTCGAAGTCAATCTTACCCTTCCGCATTTCAACTTTCGGTTCTAGCGCTCGAAGAATTTAGTAAATCCTATTCCGTTGAGCATTATTATTATTCTAAGAAGATTAATAGAAATCCGGCGGATAGTCAATTTGAACAACAATGGTTAAATCTATTATATCTTCATCCCCGTAAACAAAAGGCATTCTTTGGATGGGGTTTAGCCTTCGATTATAAAAACAGCTTTATTGAAATGATCGAGCGAGGTGAACTCGAGATGCAGAAGCAAAAAGCCACTTATGTGGGCCTTCACAAGCGGAGACGGATTATCGACATTAACGGCCGCATTTCCCTGCCAACACAAATATCTGGGCCATCTGCAAAGAAAATGATTTCGTTGCTGAATGATTATCTGATTGACCAGCATGAAATGAAAAATTTCCATGGATTTCATTTTGATGTTCCGGAAAAAGATGCTCTACTTACATCAGCGCTATATCAACAACTAAAAGAATGGAAGCATAAGAGCGGTCTGCGCAAAGTGCCAAATTTTGGATCTCGCTTGAGACAGAGGCATAAATAGTTACCAGAATCATTTCTTTATTCGCGCAAGTTTCTTGATTATTCTACTCGTGCCTTATTTCATTTAAAGCAACTTTTACTTCAGCAATAGCAGTTTTGTGTAAAATCAATGCTGGTATTTTGAAAGGAAGCCGTCTGTAATGATTTCTTCGGAAATCCGAATTACAAGCCCCTTACTGTGCTTCTATATTCGTAATACAAAAAACATATACCATGCAACGACTATTATTAACCCTTTTGCTTGCAGTGATTCTGTTTTCTTGCCAAAAAGAGATTTCTAAATTTTCAGACAAGGAGAGCTATTTAAGTAAAATTGAATCTTCTCTTAAAGAAAGCGTCAACCCGGCTGACTTTGCAGACCTTGAAATTAACCGCTCATTCAGAATGCATATTGATAGTGGTGATACTTATTTATTACGTGTTCCTTTCAAAGGAAAGGCATTTGCTAATGATTTTATTTTATTAGAAACCGATGCTGATGGGAAAGTGAGCCAGGGAAGGATCATAGCCATCAACGGTGCGATTGATGAAGAAAAGATGTATGATGGTTTCATCACTATTAACGACCTGCAACATCGTGTATTAATTCAATCGCCTATCACCGATGGTTATATTGACGTCTTCCGCCCACAGTTAAAGGGGCAGAGTATGGAAGACCCTTATAAAGAACTTCCGGAGGTTATTGTATCGGCAAGTTATGGTGACGGGGGCGGATTTTATTTTCCTTATTATTTGCTCACCAGTTTTTTTGGCTCGGGCGGTGGCGGATCTGGCAACGGATATTACGGCGCCGGTGATCCAGGTATGGGTGGCGGTGGTGGCGGTGGTGGAAGTTACGGAGGAGGTGGTTCCGGTGGTGGACCTGCTGTTCCCCCGCCTCCACCCCCACCCCCTCCTGCACCAGGTAATCCAAATGAAGAAGAGCCAATGGTTGTAGAGTATGAAGAAGGAGTAAATGAAGAAGCGATAGACCTTGAAAAGTATATCAAGTGCTTTGATAATGTTCCCGATGCAGGTGCCACATGCAGTATCGAGATTTTTACTGATATCCCGGTTGATGGCGACCCGACAAAATTGTTTAACTGGAGAACGGGTTCGCCGGGACATACATTTTTGCAACTGAAGAAAGTAAACGGCGCTCAATCGGTATGTCAGAATATCGGTTTCTATCCGAAGACTGCGTGGAAGGTCACTTCAACTTCTGCACCTGTTGACGGCAAATTTGTTGACAATGCGCATCATGATTTCAATGCATCATTTAAAGCCGAAGTATCAACATCCTGGCTCAGAGGAGGGTTACTGTATATCAAAAGCCTGATTCCCACAGTTAAGTATGATATTGATGATTATAATTGCACTGACTGGGCGCTCAATGTATTTAACTTTACTGCGCCGACATCCGAGCTTCAAATTCCGCGTTATTCTTTGCCCGGAAGTGTAAGCATGTATGGCAGCAATACACCCCAAGGTGTATTCGTTAAGTTAAGGGAGATGAAGGATGCCGGAAATACGAATGTGGTTGTACCGGTAATTGGTTGGACAGGAAACAGCGATGGTCCTTGTAACTAAATCTACAATTTATGAAAGCGGTTAAAATACTGACACATCCTTACTTGCTGATACTTTCCTTTTGTGTTATCATGATCAGCGGACAAAATTTCGGTGGTGTTTATCTTATTTATTTATTAATGGCATTGCCGTACGGGGGCATTCATGCGATACTGGCTTTGGGAGGTGTAATTGCGCTCATCCTCGCAAATGAAAGATTCAAAGTTGGAAAGCTTGCCACGATATTGAATTTGGCTGGTGCAAGTTGTCTGTTTCTCTCGTTATATTTCTTTTTCTACAATGATAAAGCAGGTTATAATTCTGCAACGTTTGAGCAGACGGTACCGCAGATTTCCCTGGTCCTGTTTGCTGTGCTGTTGATAGGCTTTGTTTTTTATCGTGTGATCTGGCCGTTGTTTAAAAAGTCGGTGAACCGTGATCTTTCGATGATATAAGCCTTGTAAAAGATGGGTGTTGCAATCTATTCAACTCAAGATTTGTTGCCGGCGGGTTTGACTTTCGGAAAAGTTAACGCTTTATCTTTTCTGACAAATTTCACGGTATAATGAGCTGCCTTTGCGTCTGCCATGGGTTTGCCGTCTTCGTTATAGGATAACGGTATGGTAACCGTCCCACCTTCAATCATGAAGTTTGGGCTGGTTGAATCTTTAGGATCAAGCTGTTCAGCATCCGCGATGATTTGTTCAATAGTTTTTCCTTTGAAGTCTGCAGGCACACGCAGCCGCTGTGTTAGTTCCTCCAAACCTGTTATCAACGCCTGAAAATTCGGTGGGTCATTTTCGCGGATCATTTGTTCTAGCATTTTCTGATAATCCTGCCGATATAAATCTGTCACAGTAGCCGGTGGAATAAAATTTACCGATGTCGTCAAATGAGTATTATATTCTACTCCCGGCAATTGGTAATATTTTTCCCGATGTAAACGCACGACTTCATAAAGTTCTGTATCAAGGATTGCTTTCCAGCCGTGCAGCGTGTCCATTAGTTTTACTACATCGTACAGGTGCCGCGACATCCGGAAGTGCCGGATGTTGTTTTCCGTCTTCAGAAACTCCTCGTGCAGTAAGAAGATCTTTTCGAGGAAAGTCCGGCGCGGCTCCACCGCCGCCACTTGAAAGGGTTGTCCCGAGAATGGCTGTCCGGGTATATGTTCACCGACAAGCGAATTGATTTGGCAAGTTGACCAAGGCTCTTTTAATGAGCGACCGCTGACCTCAATCTTTACATCGGCAGGTATATATTCAATAGCATCATACAAAGACGGATATATTAATCGAAGTTCCTGCGGATCCGGGTAGGAACTGTTTGCGGGAACTGGCTTGGCTGTAAGTGTAGTCATGCCTGCCGGTACTCCTAGTATGATTAATTGTTCTTCAATGACTGTTCTTAATTCACTACTTGTAAATAATGAATTTGCTTTTTTTAATGCTTTGATGCGCGTGTTGGATAAATTTCCACCAAAACCTAAAAATTCCCTGTCTAATGCGAGATCGATATCTTCTGAAAACCGGTTTATCAATTTCCAGCATTTGCTAAGAGAAGTTCCACCTTTAAAAAGAATATGTGGTGCGTACTCCGTTTTGAAGATAGCTTGCAACGTAAGCGTGACCCACCAGTCTTTCTCGACCACTTCTGGAGAAAGGCCGGCGAGGAAAGCTGCCTGATTAAAAACAGTTCTTCGTTGTTCCTCTGTTAAGGTTAACAGTTCCGTCATTTTTCTTCATTTTTTTCATTCGTTGCCATTAATTGCGTATTGATCCAAGCTGGCGCCAATTTCATATCCTTTGCTAATATAACCGGGTCTTCCCGTTTCAATATTGGCCTGATCTGTTCCCATATATTAGATGTTACATTTTTTTGACCAAGTTCTTCCAATGCTTGTATCACCAGGCTGCTTATCTTTCCTTTTAAGGAAAGTTTTTTTGCTGTTGTTGCCTTGAATTTAATACTTCCTTTTCCAATCTTTACTTTTCGCGGCGCACCGTCGGTCAGGTAGACAAGGTTCATTGGAACTTGTGTTGATAATCCCAGTTTATGCAATGCATAGGTACCTGCTGGCCGAATCCGTGCATGATCTCTTTTGGCAATTGCTTCAGCTATTTCTTCGAGGGATGGGTATTTGATTCCCAAAAGCGGGTCATGGTCCGGTACCAGGTATATACCTCGTGCAAGACGTTTTAACATGCCTTCCTTTTCGAGTCGCGCCAAAGCTGTTTTAATCCCAGGTTCCGTTCCTAAACTCCTAAAGTCGGAGGGAAAAATAAGGGTGCCTTTTTTTGACTGGCTAATTTTTGAGGCAATAAAGGAATGGGTCGAATTGCGCATAATGCTACTAAAGTACGATAAAAAAGCAGCAGATTTGCTACTAATTTATGATAAAAAGGTAGCATAAAAAATTGCAATTGGTATGCAAATCAAAATCTTATATTTTTTTTGAACAATTTGGGTTCCCTTATATTAAAAATGAATGCCAAATTGTCCTTAATTTACCAATTGCACCGTCGTGGCTCTATTTTGGATGCCACCCTTATCGTATGAAGAGAATTGACTATACAAATAAGATCAATACTTATACTGCGCGCTTCGTTCTGGAAGTTGAAGGATTCAATGCTACCAACCAATATCATATAAATATTCATGCAGAAAATTTTCTTATCCCTGTCCTCAATGAAATTTTCAACCTGCAACTGGAAAACCTGAACGATACGCAGAAAAAGAATTTTCCTGCCATTGACCTAGCCGATTTTAAAAATAGAGTAGCTTTTCAAATCACCTCCACTTCAACAACTGAAAAAATCAAATCAACCCTCAAGACCTTTAACGAGAAAAAACTTGATACATACTTTGACACGTTTGTATATCTATATTATTACAGAAAAAAAGGAAAAATATCCGGAGGACAAGTTAAGGGACCTGCTGCCAAAAGATTTTCAATTTAATACCGCCGACCATTGTGATCGATAAAGACAACCTGCTGCAACTTATCAACGGCATCAGCGCCACTCCGAAGTTAGCACTGCTTGCTAAATTATTTGAACATGAATTTTCGGATGTGCAGATTGAGATACGAAAAAAAGAATTTGAAGAGGGATATTTAAAGAATCAACCTGAAGAGAATTTACCCGAACTTACTTGAAATCACATTTCCTTCAAAATTTTACATTGCCAACCTCAATATTGACGAGAAAGCTAATCACCGACAAATCAATGATTACCTGGAGCAATCCGAAAAAAACGAGGTGAAAAAAATACGAGTCGAAAAGCTGATCAAACATACTCTCTATGAGAGAGAATTTTTTATGAAAGATTTTCTCCTTCACCAAAAATCAATCTATACATTCAGAGATTTACACGATTCGAAGGAACCATTGCGGCATATTGTTGACATTGGAACCATTACTTCAATGGACAGTAAACAATTTTATGAGGGCAATGAAGGACCACAAACGAGTATTCAAAGACTCCCTACGCAGAATGTTGATTGAATATTGTAATACCAGGGGAATGCAATGGTTTGCTGAAAAATATATTCTCCGGTTTGCGAACAGCAAAAAATGCCTAATTCAAACAAATTAAATGGAGAGGAAAAAAGGAGGCTACTAAGACGGTGATATTTGAAGTTATCAATAAAAAAGAAGGTCATATTATTTGCTATAGAAACCTGGCATTTAAACCATCTTTTGAGCATGTTGGTGACCAATGGTTTTTGGTGATCAACCCGACCTGGAGTTTTTACAAATCCCTATGGCTATAAAACGAGCCGCTGGGAGCCTAATTACATGGCAGGAATAAAACGTTTTGAAAATAATGGCAGTATTTATAACTACTTCCGCTTTTTTGGTTATCATCTGACGCATACTGACCTCTTCAGCAAAGATTATCCATTCCTAAAGTTACATCAACCCTTCACATTAACGATGTCGCCGGGATTGGATGAGAAAACATGGAGACCTGTTAAGCCCGTTGAGCCGGCAAATGCAACTGAGTCGGATCTGGATAAGGACAATGAACTTGACAAAACATTATTTGACTGATGAAATTACGCTACATCAATGAGCCGTCTTTACAGTTTGGCACCGGTCAGCATATTTGTCCGAAGCAGGGAATTTTTAATTATAGTCCATTTGATTTTAACCAGGTCCGTCCTGAAAAGATAAATGTCGGAATAATTGGTAAAGGAGAAAGTGTTGATAAAGTTATCAGTTGGCTGGAAAGCTGCCGGTCCCATATCAAAGAAAAACAAAGTAAAAATCCACATCCTAATCTTTTCCCGAATTTTTCCAGGCTTTAATAAGGAACTCGGATTCATGTGCGAGGTAGTCTGGGACGACACTTATATCCGCAAACTCAACAATTCGGAGTTTGAATCGATCATTCGAAAACACGAAGACCTAGGAGGAAGGATCGGAGATATCGCCCAGCTTTATCTTGACGAAATTAAATTTCTCGCCAAGAATAAAAAAACCTGATGTGATTCTGTGCGCCATCAGTGAAAACTTCATGACATTCCTGCAAAGTGATGAAGAGATACCCAGTAACCGCCGAAGAGGAAACAAATGAAACGCAAAATGAAGTTGCGGCGAAAAGCTTTGAAGAAGAAGAACAACAAGAACAGGTTTCCGGAAAGGAACAAAATTTCAGACGCTACCTGAAAGCAATGGCAATGCAATATAACGTGCCTATACAAATTATCCGCGATCGTATTGCCAAGCCAACCGGTGACATGCAAGATGCTGCGACCATTGCCTGGAATTTTTTTTACTGCTCTTTATTATAAGGCATCGGGAACTCCATGGGCGCTCATCCGTAAAGATGTTGCCGAAACCACCTGCTTTGCAGGCATCAGCTTTTTTTGCAAGCAGAGACAGGAAGACCATTCAAACCAGCCTTGCCCAGATTTTCAATGAACTCGGTAAAGGAATTATACTCCGGGGCGAAGAGGTGGAATTAAAGAAGAATGACAGAACTCCTCATCTTTCCGCAGAACAGGCTTTTAATTTAATGTCAATATCTCTGAAAGAATATTATGAGGCTGTTAAAAATCTTTCCGAAGCGTCTTGTATTGCATAAGACTTCTAATTATAACGGCGATGAAATTGATGGATTTCAAAAAGCAGCAAAGGAATTACATATTAACCAAGTGGACCTGGTCACTCTACAACCATCGAAGATTCGTTTATACAGGCCCGGTTCTTATCCGCCGTTACGCAGGTAACCCATTTTGAAATTTCAAATGCCAGTCATGTATTATATACACGAGGTTCTGTACCCTATTATGAAACCTATCCCGGTAAATACATCCCCCTCTCCCCTGGAAATAAAGTTAGCAAGCTACGATGAATCGCCTCATGTAATCGTTCATGTAATCGTGGATGAGATTTTATCACTTACCAAGATGAACTGGAACAATACACAGTTCGACAGAAGATACCCGATCACCATTGAATGTGCCCAGAACGTGGGCGAGATCTTAAAATATTAGATCCCTCTGAGATCATGCAATTAAAGTACAGCTTCTATATGTAGGTTCCGCTCTAAAGCATAATTAAATATTCTAACGTTAAGTATTCCGATATAAGTTAAAGTTTATTTCTTCGGATATCCGAAGCGGAACTGCTTACTGCGTTTATATATTTGTTATATAAAATAACTCTACCATGCAGCGATCTTTAGGGTAAACGTATTGTAAGAATTTTATTGTTTTTGTGAAGAGTGAAAATGTGATCTATGTTAAACAAATTTAGCTGGGGCAGCTATTGGTCTGTCCTGATGTTTCTCCTCATTATTTATTACGGGTATGTGCTGGTGATCTACCGCAGCAGTTTTAAAGGTCTTTTGACTTTTGGAAAGGGCGGTCATGTGGAAGATACCGATCATGAAGGTGATTCGCCTCAGGCATCGGTCCAGCCCTTGCAGGATGAAGTTCACACTTTCCTTGAGCGCGCAGCCAATAAAAAAATCATTAAAGATGAAATCGTTTTCGGTCTTTGCCGGATCGTGCAAAAATATAACCCGGATGAAAACTTTCGTGAATCGGTTGGTCAATGGATACGGGATGAGTGTAACCGTGTCTGCGCTATTCACCTGGATGAAGAGGATTTGAGTCATGTGTGGATCAGTTAGGTGAGGCGGACCCCGCAGGCCCCTCCCCGTAAGGAGGGGAACCTGTTGGGGTTATGAAGTTGTAGGTGATAAGGTATAAGTCGAGTTACGAGTGAAAAGAGTCTTTAATTATAAAATGTGAAAGTGTTTATGAGGAGATGAAATTAAACAGAAAGCAAAAAATCCGAATGGCGTATTTGCTGCTTCTGTTATTAAGCGGAGCTGTGGTATTTGCACAGGATGGTAATGCTGGTATTAACCAGGCCAACCAACAAGTGCGGAGTTATTTCGCTGCCGGTACCAATTTAATGTATGCGATTGGTGCTGTTGTCGGGTTGATCGGGGCTGTGAAAGTTTACCAGAAATGGAACAGTGGTGATCCGGACACTGGTAAGGTAGCAGCGGCGTGGTTTGGAAGCTGTGTGTTTTTGGTGGTTGTGGCTACGGTGATCAGATCATTTTTCGGAGTGTAATGGCGACGCGGCTTGCGATAGTAGAAATAGACGGCAAGAAATATTTTGATGATTGCCGGTTGAAAGAATACCGGCATGTCAAAGATATAATGGATTCCATCCCATACGATCAGTTGGGTGATCGGAAAGTAAAGCTAGTGACAGAAAGGATGGATCTCGCTAACGAGCATCGAAAACAAAAACTTAAACGAGGCAAGAGATTATGAGTGTAAGTGTCTATTCCATTAACAAGGGTATTAATAAGCCGATAGAGTTTAAGGGTTTGAAGGCCCAATATATCTGGTATCTCGGCGGAGGTTTACTCGGCCTGCTTATCGGTTTTGCGATATTATATATATGCGGCGTGAACACCTTCATCTGTCTGGCGATTATCATCATTGCTGGTACTGCCCTCTTCGTGCGAGTATATAAACTCAGCCATACTTACGGACAATACGGAATGATGAAAGCGCTGGCAAAAAGAAGTGTACCTGATGTAGTGAAGAGTTATTCGCGCAAAGTTTTTACAAGTTTATGCAAAAAGAAATAAAAGACATATTACCCATTTTCGGTGTCGAGCACGACTGTATTCTTTCGAAGCAAGGTGATGTGACGATTGCGTACGAGGTTACACTGCCGGAACTGTTCACCATGAGTGACCAGGAGTATGAGGCGCTGCATCAATCACTCATCAAAGCGATCAAGATTCTTACAAAGCATACGATCTTTCATAAACAGGATTGGTTTACGGAACAAAAGTATATTCCTGATTTCTCAAAGGAAGATAAAAGTTTTCTTTCCCGCAGCAGCGAACGCTTTTTCAATGAACGACCATACCTCGATCACCAGTGTTATATCATGCTGACAAAAAAACCTAGTGGGAGAAAGTTAGGAAGCTCGATTTTCTCAAATTTATTGCGTCGTTCGATTGTTCCGGAAGAAACACTGAAGCCAAATTTGTTACAGGATTTTTTGGATAGCGCCGGTCAATTTGAAAGGATATTAAAGGATAGCGGCTTTATCCAGTTGCGGAGAATGACCAACGAAGAATTGAGCGGTAATGGTTCTCATTGCGGGCTCGTTGAACGGTATATGAATTTGCAGCCGAATGAAAGGTCTGCAATTCTGCGTGACATTAACTTCAAAGATGGGATCAAAATAGGGGATAATCATTGTCAATTATTTACCCTGGCAGATGCGGCTGACCTTCCTTCGTATTGCGGCTCGCGTATCAACTATGACAAGTACTCGACCGATAAAACGAAGTTTTCTGTTGGTTTTGCTTCACCACTTGGTCAATTGCTTCCCTGCAACCATATTTTCAATCAATACATTTTTATTGATGACCAGCAGAAGACTATTCAGAAACTGGAAAGTAAAAGATTACGATTACAGAGTTTGTCTGCTTACTCACGCGAGAATGCAATCTCCCGTGATGCGACGAATGAATTTTTAAATGAAGCCATTTCGCAACAACGCCTTCCCGTAAAAGCGCATTTTAATGTAATCGTGTGGACGAACAAAAAAGACGAACTGAAAGATGTTCGTAACCTGGTATCATCTGCCCTTGCCCAGATGGACGCGGTACCGAAGCAGGAGCTGGACGGAGCACCGCAGATCTTCTGGGCGGGCATACCGGGTAATGCCGCAGACTTCCCGATGAACGATACATTCGACACGTTCGCGGAACAGGCTTGTTGTTTTTTGAACCTGGAAACGAATTACCGCAGTTCAGTGAGTCCTGTTGGTATCAGGTTGGGCGACCGCCTTTCCGGTAAACCGGTTCATGTGGACGTGTCCGATGAACCAATGAAGAAAGGCGTCGTCACCAACCGCAATAAATTTATTCTTGGACCTTCCGGCAGTGGCAAGAGTTTTTTTACCAATCATGGTTCGTTCTTATTATGAGCAAGGGACGCATATCGTGCTGGTTGATGTAGGGCATAGTTATAAAGGACTTTGTCAAATGGTGAATGGTTATTATTTCACCTACGATGAAAAGAACCCGATCCGGTTTAACCCGTTTTACATTGGAACGGGCGACACACTCGATACAGAAAAGAAAGAGAGCATCAAAACACTGTTGCTGGCGTTATGGAAAAAAGATAACGAGACCTTCAACAGATCAGAGTATGTCGCCCTGTCCAATGCCCTTCAGTTGTATTACGAGAAGTTAGCGAACGATATGAATTTGTTTGCCTGCTTCAATACGTTCTATGATTTTTTGCAGGAAGATTTTGTAGCAGTATTAAAAACTGATAAAGTAAAGGAAAAGGATTTTGATGTTTCCAATTTCCTGTATGTGCTGCGTCCCTATTATAAAGGTGGTGAATTCGATTACCTGTTGAATGCGACCAAGGACCTGGAAATGCTAAAGGAACGGTTCATTGTTTTTGAGCTGGACAATATTAAAGATCATCCCATTTTATTTCCTGTCGTCACGATCATTATCATGGAAGTGTTCATTTCCAAGATGCGGAAGCTGAAAGGCATTCGTAAAATGATATTGATCGAGGAAGCATGGAAAGCAATTGCTAAGGAAGGAATGGCCGAGTACAATTAAGTATTTGTTCAAAACAGTAAGGAAGTTTTTCGGTGAAGCAGTTGTTGTGACGCAGGAAGTCGAAGATATTATTTCCTCGCCGGTAGTCAAGCAGGCGATCATCAATAATTCCGATTGTAAAATTCTACTGGATCAATCTAAGTATCAAAATAAGTTCGACCAGATACAGGAACTACTCGGCCTTACAGAAAAAGAAAAAGCACTTGTGCTTTCAATTAATAAGGCCAACGATCCATCCAAAAAGTATAAGGAAGTATTTATTTCTCTCGGTGGTGTGTTATCCAAAGTCTACCGGACTGAAGTTTCGCTGGAAGAATACCTTGCTTATACCACCGAAGAAACAGAGAAAGTGAAGTTGATGCAGTATGCAGAAAAATTTGGCGGCGACATGCAAAAAGGGATTGCAGCATTTGCCGATGAATTAAGAAGTTCAAAATAATTTAATCAATTAAATGTAATGACATGAAACAAACAATTATGATCGCTGCGCTGGCAATGACAATTGCATTATTCAGCGGATGTGGAAAGAATGAGAATGTAAAGATTGAAAGTGCAAGTAAGACAATTGTTGCAGAAAAAGAGATTACCATCGAGGGATCGCCTATAAGATTGCCTGTTGGAACCAAAGTTACGCCATCGGCGGACGCCTATGAATTGCAGGTAGAATTGCCGGAAGGATATTCCTTTTTGACGGAGAAAATTTCTCCAAAAACAGGGGTCCAGGAAAGATATCCTTTGATGCCATACGTCGCAGCATCGTATAAATGTAAATGTTCCGCCAGCAATGGTTCGTCATGCCAGGTGTTCTACCAGAAAGATGCAGGCTTTGGATGCCTTCACCAGGATTGCGGCGGCACCTGTACGGAGATTTTACAACACTTCAGTATGAAAAAGTGTCCGGAATCCTAAACCTAAACAATGAAGAGGTATCTGCGAAGACAAATGAAATCTACGCACCTGCTTCACTCTCATCAAAAGGGTTTGAAGATTTCTTCACTAGTAAGGAAGTGCAGGAAAAGATCGCCGGGCAATATGAATTGCTTTATAAAAATATTGCAAAGCCTGATTTTAGAGATGCCGGAGTTACAGGAACTTTTCTTAAGAATTATGTCTACCTGAAAGTAAAGTTATACGGGGTTTCTTTTTATATGCTGGCACCAAGAGAAGTAACGCAACTATCTACTGCAATGGAAGCGTTCGGGGCTGAATCGGTAAGCTGTTCCTGCGATAATGGTAACGGCAGTTGTAAAAAGAAAAGCAAAGGCTTCCTGGTTGGACCGCATACTGGTGTGAAGGAAGCTGCAACGGCTGCGTAATGACTGTAACGGATTAAAGTTATTTGTATGCTGCTTAAAAATATTTTATTGCTGCACCTGATCGCGATGTTTCTTGTATGTAGCTGCCGGGATTCAAATTTAAGTTCTGTGAAGAAATTTATTCCCGGCACGTACAGCCGCTTTGCTCAGCATGAGTTCGGAAAGGAATATGACACAGTCATTATTTCACTGTTGAACAAAGTTGCTGATCAATATCAGATAACCCGGAAATGGAAATATGAAAGGGTGTTGGATGGTCAACTGATCGATCCGGAATATAAAGTTTCAAAATCTACAGGATTTTATGATCTGAAACGCCGGTATCTCAGGGATAATGAAAGCGGGGAAGTTTATTCCTTTGACGTAAAGAACAAAATTTTATTGAACGGGTCTGTTAAATACCAGAAGTTATGAAAAAGATAGTGGTGATTATCATTGTATCCCTGGGTTGCTCGCTCGCACCGATGCAAAGATTACACGCGCAAATTCCTATCCTGGAAATAATCAAAGCGGCTGTAAAGAAGGTAATTGTTTGCTGTTGATCTGCAAGTCCAACGTCTACAGATAAAACGATCTGGCTGCAGAATGCGCAAAAAAACCCTGGAGAACACCATGTCGAAGTTACACCTAGATGAAATTGGTGATTGGGTGGAACGACAAAGGAAGTTATATGCCGATTATTTTGAAGAGCTGCGCAAAGTAAAGCTGGTGCTGACCTATTACCAGCGGGTCAAAGATATTACCAGCCAGGAAGTTCAGCTTGTGAAGGAATACAAAAGTGCGTGGACGTTATTCAAGCAGGATAAAAACTTTACAGCAGAAGAGCTCGAATATATGGTCAATGTTTATACCGGCATGATGGATGAGAGCGCCAAAAATATTGACCAGCTACTGATGGTCGTCAATGCCTTTGTCACCCGAATGAGCGATGCAAGGCGGCTTGCTATCATAAATACCGTTTCTGAAAACGTGGAGCAACAACTGATGGACCTGAAAGAGTTTAATGAAGAAAATAAAATGATCTCGATCCAGCGGGCAACGGAGCAGGGTGAGATTGATTATGTGAAAAGGCTTTATGGATTTTAACCCCAACCCCTAAAGGGTAGCAAATTTCTTTTTATGAATAAATTTCTTTCGGTTAGTATTTTCTTTTTTGGCTTTGCTCATTTCCTTTCTGCGCAAACAACTGTAGAGTGGACGAACCAAAAGCAGACGCAGATCAAATACTTATTGCAGCAAATTGCGGCTAACAAAGTTTATATCGAATACCTCGGGAAAGGTTACAAGATTGCCCGGCAAGGTCTGGGTACGATCAATGATATTAAGAGCGGAGACTTTAAGTTGCATTTGAATTTTCTTGATTCGCTATGGATCGTTAATCCGAAAATTAAGAACTGGGCAAAAGTGGCTGCTATCGTTGCCAGTCAATTGCGGATCGTCCGCAACGGTGTGCAAGCTATTAAGAATGTCTGTGAGTCCGGCCAATTTAATTCTGATGAAGTGGATTACTGTAAGGTCGTATTTGATAACCTGTTTACCGAATGTCTTAAAAATATCGACGAGTTGTTTATGGTTGTTACCAACGGCCAGGTTTCGATGAGCGATGATGAACGGATCAGTCGTATTGAAAAATTATATGCCGATATGAATGATAAGGCCGCATTCACGGCTTCCTTCAGCAATGAAATGGAAGTGCTGGCATTACAACGGTTAACGGAGCAAGTTGAAATTAATTATTCGAAAAAGATAAAGGGGTTCTGATGAAAAAGTTTGTGATCGTGTTGATACTATCGCTTTTCAGCCGAACTGGTTTTTCTCAAATGCAGGAAATCCAGCAATTGATACTGAACGTAGAGAAACTGGCGCAATTTAAAGCGATTCTCCAGGACATGTACGATGGGTATACCATCCTTTCAAAAGGATATACAGCGATCCGGGATATTTCCTCTGGCAATTTCAATTTACATAAAGGGTTTCTCGATGCCCTGATGGAAGTCAGCCCAGCTGTCAAAAAATATAAACGTATTGCTGATATTGTCAACTACCAGATTTTGATCGTTAAGCAATACAAGGCTGCTTTCAATAAGTTTAAAGGGGATAACAGTTTCAGCCTGCAGGAACTGGATTATATCGGAAAAGTATATGGTAATCTTTTTAATGAAAGCGTGAAGAACCTGGATGAACTGGCGATGGTGATCACGGCCGGAAAACTTCGTATGAGCGACGATGAACGGTTGCAGGCAATTGATAGAATTTATTCGAAAATCGAAGACCAGTATTCATTCCTCCAGGATTTTAACAGCAGTACTTCTTATCTATCGCTTCAAAGAAAGATGGAACAGGCGGATGTGAATATGTCTAGGAAATTAAGAGGGTTTTAGAGAGTTGGTAAAAAGTGATGTATGAAAATGTGTGTGAGAGTTATTGGTGTTATACTTATTTTATTGCTTCCTCAGTTTGTGGATGCGCAGGCCGCGCAACGCATCCGGAGTTTGAACGAGGTACTGGAAACACTCTACAATGATATGATGCCGCTTTGTAGCCGGCTGATCGGTGTTGGCCGTGGTATTGCCGGATTTGCGGCGACCTGGTATATCGCTTCACGGGTTTGGGGACATATCGCAAGAGCGGAGGCAGTAGACTTTTATCCTTTGTTCCGGCCCTTTGTGCTGGGCTTTGCGGTGTTAATATTCCCTTCGGTACTTGCAATGATCAATGGTGTGATGAAACCAACTGTAACGGCTACTGCTGAGATGGTAACCGATTCGGACAAGGCTGTTGCAGAATTATTGCACATGAAAGAGGAAGCGATCAAGACTACAGCTTACTGGCAAATGTATGTCGGACCGTCCGGTAGTGGTGACAGGGACAAATGGTATAAATTACAATTACGGCGATAAGTCAGAAGGATTTTTTAAAAGCATTGGCAATGACATCAAGTTCGCATTCGCGAAGTTTTCTTACAATTTCCGGAACTCGATCAAGCAATGGATGTCAGAAGTACTGAAAGTTTTATTCGAGGCGGCTGCACTTTGTATTAATACAATCCGCACCTTTTATTTAATCGTGCTTGGGATACTCGGGCCACTTGTTTTCGGTATCGCGGTCTTTGACGGTTTCCAGCATACGCTCACGGTATGGATTGCGCGGTACCTCAATATTTTTCTCTGGCTCCCTGTTGCCAACATCTTTGGCGGCATCATGGGAAAGATACAGGAGAATATGCTCAAAGAAGATCTTCACCAGATCGCAACGAACGGCGACACATTTTTCAGTTCCACGGACACGGCGTATTTAATATTTATGATCATTGGCATCATCGGTTATTTTACCGTTCCTTCTGTTGCGAATTATATTATCCATGCTGGCGGCGGCAATGCGTTACTTCAAAAAGTTACCACTATCATGAGTACTTCAAGCCGCGGTACGATGGCAAGTTCAGTTTCCATGTCAAAAGATGCATTGGGTGGGGCATATAATAAGGTAGTAAACAGTATGGCCGACAGCGGTTCATCAGGCGGATATTTTAAAGATAAAATCTCTGGAAAAACAAATGTTTAATAAAACCAAGAATATCGACACGGCGTTTCGCTACATAAGAATCTTCTCTGTTGTAGTTATCGCCTGCTGCATACTGATCTGTGCTTTCATTGTATCGAAAAGCTATTCATTTGCATCGAAGGCGCAGGAACGCATATACATTCTTGCTAACGGCAAAGCACTGGAAGCTTACTCTGCTGACCGGAAAGATAATGTGCCGGTAGAGGCGAGAGATCATGTGAAAATGTTCCATCACTATTTCTTTACGATGGACCCGGATGACAAAGTGATCCAGTCTAATATTGTTAAGGCACTGTATCTCGCTGATGCATCGGCAAAACAGCAGTATGACAATTTAAAAGAGAACGGGTATTATTCCAATTTAATATCAGGCAACGTTAGCCAGGAAGTACAACCTGACAGTATCATTATCAATACCGAAAGCTATCCCTATTATTTCCGGTACAAGGGTCAACAGAAAATTATACGGCCAACGACAATTGTTATTCGCAGTTTAGTTACAGAAGGATGGCTGCGTAATGTATCGAGGTCTGATAATAATGCGCACGGATTTTTGATTGAACGATGGAGAACGGTAGAGAATAAGGATTTGAATATTCAGAATCGCTGAGCATGTTTAAGAAGAGAGAACATAAATGGACAGATAAGGCCGCGGGGAAGATCGCAGGTGCGGGAATAAAGGTCCAGGCAAAATTCGCTAGTGGAATGAATCGTGTGTTCGCTACTATATCTATGAAGAAAATGAAATCATTTCTAGTTCTTTTTTCAATTGTATGCGGTGGCTACAGTGTTTACCTGATCGCCCATGCAATATTTGGATCTGACTTGCAACAACCCTCATTCAAGGTAAAGCAAATGAATATCCCGAAGCACCTGAACAGGAATGGTAGTGAAGTGAATGAGCCGGGCGATCATGTCAGCGACGAGGTCTTTTTCGAAATTCAGAGGCACAAACGATATATGGACAGTATGAAGATGGACATAAGACCCGGACTAATGGATTCTATAAAGGTGCTGGAACAAATTTATCAATCTCAAAAATAAGTTATGAAAATCTCACAATCCAAAATGCGCAAACGAAAATTTATGCTGGTGTTGCCGCTCATCGTGATTCCTTTTCTGACGCTGGCGTTTTATGCGCTTGGTGGCGGCAAAGGTGAAGTTAAAGACACAGCAGACGTTACGGGCCTCAATTTGAAGTTACCCGATGCGAATTTGAAGGAAGATAAAGTTCTCGATAAACTCAGCTTCTACGATAAAGCAGACAAGGATTCTGCGAAGATGGCGGAATACATGCGCAGCGATCCTTATTACAAGGAAGAGGACCTTCCGGAGCCGGCACCTGATGGGCTCGAAGAACTGGCTGAAAGTTCTGCTTCGAAGTTTAATCAACGGTTGAAGGTTTCTCCCTTTGACAAAACAAATGAGCAACCCGAAGCAAAGCTGATGACAAAGTTATCCCTGCTGCAAAAGGAATTGAATGAAAGTTCATCGCCAAAGGATAAGGTTTCGGAAAAAGCTGAAGACTATTCTTCCAATCCTGAATTCTCCGGTAACGTTGACCGGCTCGAAGCAATGATGAACAATATGAACGGTGGCGGGGAAGACCCGGAAATTAACCAGTTGTCGAAGGTAATGGACAAGCTGCTGGACATACAGCATCCGGAACTCGTGAAGGAAAGGATCGATCAATTCAAAGATCAAATAAAAACGGATGTGATGGCGGTTTCAGATAAAGCAGTTGGTGATACGGCCGTGAATGGATTCTTTGGTTTGAATGTTTCCAATGAGGCTATCGCTTCGAATGCGATTGAAGCGGTTGTCCACGAGGGACAGATCCTGGTGAATGGTTCAGTGATTAAATTCCGGTTGCTGCAGGATGTATTTATTG
Source organism: Chitinophagaceae bacterium (assembly GCA_037200685.1). Lineage (GTDB taxonomy): Bacteria > Bacteroidota > Bacteroidia > Chitinophagales > Chitinophagaceae > JAJKIP01. The sequence goes on along the minus strand of JBBCIG010000016.1, from coordinate 368,462 downwards.
GCAATAACAAAGTGCCTGCGGGAAATTTTGTGTCCGGGATCGTTTCACTCAATGGCGAAAGACTGGACGCAGAAATCAATTCGATCCGGTCGGGCAATAATATTTTTCCTGTAAAGATGGAGGTGTTTGATCTTGACGGCCTTCCCGGTATTCATATTCCAGGCGCTATTACGCGCGATGTTGCAAAACAATCCGCTGATAACAGTTTACAGATGATGGAGCTCAATACACTTGATCCGTCGCTGAAGGCCCAGGCAGCCGCTGCGGGAATTAATACTGCAAAGTCTTTGCTGACGAGGAAAGTTAAGTTAGTGAAGGTGATGGTGAAGGCAGGCTACAAAGTTCTTTTACAAAACAATTCAAAATAAAGTTATGAGACCAATTGTGTTAATGATCTGCGGATGTTTGTTGATCATCTCTTCGTTCGCTCAAACTGAGATTAAAATTACTACAGGTAAAACGATGAGTTTGATCTTTCCTTTCCCGGTCAAGTATGTTGACCGCGGCTCGAAGGACCTGCTGGTGCAGCAAGTAAAGGAACAGGATAATATTTTACTGGTGAAAGCGGCGTCTGCGAATTTTACTGAAACGAATTTAACGGTTGTTACGGGTGATGGCAATGTGTATAGTTACCGTGTAAACTTTGAAATGAACCCTGACCAACTGCTGCTGCATGTACCTATTTTGCAAAGTGCAACCATTCAAAACTATGCTGAAGGTATTTTAGATAACCCGATTATGCTTCGTGGTCCGCGCGATTATAAGTGGGGTATTCAGATAAAGGTTGTTGGCATTTATATAAAGGATGCGGTGATCTACTACCAGCTACGCCTGGGAAATTACAGCCCGATTGATTATGATGTTGATCTATTGCGGTTTTATATCTGCGATAAAAAGAAATCTAAAAGGACGGCTGTACAGGAAGTGGAGATGGTGCCGCAATTTATAGCGGGAAACACGAAGAGGGTCAAGGCAAATACTGTTTCCAGCATCGTTGTCGCACTCGACAAATTTACTGTTCCTGATGCGAAGTATTTGGCTATTCAGGTAATGGAGAAGAATGGAGGCAGGCATCTTTCACTTAAGGTGAATAATAACTTCATCATCCGTGCTATGGCCTTGCCGGATTTGCGATAAATATCGAAGTACAGAAGTAAAACGGAGCGTCGCAACGAAGATGCCATGAATAATGGAGCCGGAAAACAGTTTAAAAATACAATTTGAAGCTTTTGATTGGAAAAATGTATTCTATGATCCACTACATGATCATATTGAGGCTGACACAGAAGAGGATAAAGTAGAACTGCTTCGTTTGGAATCGCTCCTTGATAGCTGGCAGGAATTGTACAAAGAGAATCCGGAAGGCGCTCTCCAATTAGCGAGTACGTTTTGGGAGAATCATCCGATGCAAAGTTACCTGGAGCAAATAAGACAAGATGATATTTTCTCAACTATTAAAGACAAAGTTATGATCGAAAGGAATTATGATTTCCTGTCCCGCCAATTAAAGTATACGGGATTCGGAGATGAACTGAACGAACAATTAAAAGCAAAAATGGAAAAAGGTGAGACCGAATTTATGCTTACTCACCAGAAAAAGTTCGGTAATGATGAAATTGCAGCCACTCTTCATTTCCGGAAAACGAACGAAGGGGAAATGTATTTTTTTAACCGGTATAACCTGATGCTTCAGAATGCAAAGCACACCGATCCGATTAAGCAAAGCTTCTATATTGATGCAAACCGGGATAATATCACATTGAAAGAAGGTTATAACCTGTTAAGCGGCCGCGCGGTTTACAAGGAACTCAGTAATAAAGAAAACCAAACTTACCAGGCATGGGTGCAACTGGATTTCAAACAAACCGATAAGCACGGAAACTTCAAGATGCATCCCTATAATGAAAAGTATGGGTTTAATTTGGAACAGGCATTGGCCCGGCATGAAATCAGAGAATTGCAGAGTCCTGAGCAAAAGCAAAGATTGATTGAATCGCTACAACGGGGTAATCGTCACGAGGTAACTCTTAATGTGAATGGCCAAGAGAGGAAGATCGGGATCGAAGCTGCGCCGCGGTTTAAATCCCTGAATCTGTATGAAGCAAACGGTGTGCGGATCAGAACGGATAAATTGTATGAGACGCAGGATCAGTCTTTGAAACAGAATTTACAAAAGAGCATGAAGCAAGGTGCAGCTTCGGAAGAAGGTGGCGGTATTACGGAGGAACGGACACAAAAAAAGTCGAAAAGGAATAGACAGGGGATACATTGATGTGAAAGCGGTTGGTTGTTGGTGAGTTGAACGAGTGGTGAAGCTATTGCGATGAAAGGAGTGGTTGATTTTTTGAATGTGGTGCGGAGCGATCCCCGTGTTAATACGGCTCATATCAGTTTGTATGTGACGTTGTGTATGCTTTGGGAGGAGCGGAATTTCGAACAACCGTTTTCTGTATACAGTCATGAAGTGATGCCGGTTTGTAAAATATCCAGCTCCTCGACCTTCCATAAAACGATCCGGGAGCTGAATGCGTTCGGGTATATTGGATATGAGCCGTCGTTTAACCGGTTTGAGGGAAGTTTGGTGTTGTTTAAAAGATTAAAGGAGGTGGGTGATGAATGTTGATGGTTTGTCGCTGGTGATGATACCGGAACAGGAATGGCAACGGGTGAAAAGTATCCAGGAGGAGATTTTACGGGAGATACGGGAGTTGCAAACAAAGGGACCTACAGGTGTTCCTTTGCGGCATATTACAGCAAAGGAATTTATGGATGCGGTGAGGATCAAGCGAAGCAAATTTGATCAATTGGTACAGGCGAATAAAGTGCGGATTGTCCGGAAGGGGCGGAAACTTTATGTGCCGGTTGGAGAAGTGGAGAGATATTTTGGGGAGGGAGGATAATTAAGCCATATTTCACCTACAAATCTAGATGAGGATGGTACGGCATCAATAAAAGATGATGAAGGTCGTACTTGGGATATTTATATAGACTACCATAAAATTATATAGCTGTTAGAATTGCAATGGCTATTATTCAAAGTACCTAACAGGTATTTCAATTAGCCCCTGAGACGTTCCGATTAAATTAGCCCCTAACAGATTCATTAGTTCTTCTTTGATTGAAGATTGCTTCAAGTCAGGCGTATAATTGTGAATGATGTCAAATCTTACGTTTCTATATGCAACATTTTTAGATTGGGGTAAGTCATTATCCTTAATAATTTGGAGCAGCCTTTTTTGAATCTCTGTCATGTCCCCTAAGGCTGCAATAAACCAGCCAATAGCTGGATAAAACGAATAAAAAACCGGCAGCGTCCTGCCGGGCTCTAAGTAGATCACCTTTAATAAGGGTAATGCAATCTAATGCAGAATTGAAACTATATCTGCTTTTTGTGGATAAAAAACAAGTCGCAAATACAAAATTCTCATCGACAAAAATCAAATGATTTTATTACTAATAATCAACCGGGGTTTGCCTCTGATCTTTTTTCTATAATGAAGTTTCGAATAAATTCAACCTCGTGCTTCTTTAGATATATTGCCTCCTGATCGGGCTTATATTCATTTTTTAATCCCAAAAGCTCATCTGTTTCCTTTATATGAAGGTCCAAGAGGTCTTGTATAGATAGCAGCTGTAAATTTTCTGTAGTCATTTTAGAAGTGTTTTTAGGGTAACTGGCTGAAGGTAGTCTATTTAGAGCCTTGACTTAATCAAATGATTTCCTTTGTATTGAATACACGTTACCTCATAAATAACAATCTAGTTTTATCGCGTTGATTATCAGTATGATTTTTAGGGCGTCGCCCCAAAATGTAAAAGCCAATAATCCGAATGAGTTCAACCCTTATCAAATTAATAAAAATGTGTAAACAAAATTGTTTACTTTTGTAAGATTGAAACAAGAAATAGATATATTAAAAGGTATTCATCCGGGAATCGTTCTTGAGCGAAAAATTAAGGAGCAACATCTTAAAAAGGGTCGCCTTGCCTTGGATATTAATACCTATCCCCAAACCCTTACAGCAATAACCAAAGGAAAGCGGGACATGAATACTCCCCTCGCATTGAAGCTTGAAGAAGTTCTGGGCCTCGAGGAAGGTTTTTTTATGCTGTTACAGGTCTTTTATGATATCAAGCAGGAAAAACTAAAGCGACAACGGACACCTGATCTGACCAAAATTCGTTCCGTTATTTTTTGGGATACCAAATTGGAATCTTTTGACTGGCAGCGTCAATCTAAAGCAATTATTAAAAGAGTTTTTGAGCGTGGCAATGAGAAAGAGAAAAAAGAAATTACCCGGTTTTACGGACAGGATAAAGTTAACGAAGTGCTTACGAAAAAATAGACATGCATTGGAATACTGTTAACCCACTGCTGCAAAAAGTGTTGAAAGACATCATGTCTTCAGCCGCCTTTGAGAGTTTTTGCCTGGTGGGCGGTACATCATTGAGCCTTAAAATAGGTCATCGGATGTCAGTTGATATTGATCTGTTTACTGATGCAGCATATGGAAGCATTGACTTTTCAGTTCTCGAACAGTTTTTCAAGAATAACTATTCCTATGTTGATACGAATGCCGGCTTAGGGATCGGCATGGGTGTATCATACTATGTCGGTGAATCGGAATCTGCAGCAATTAAAGTTGACATTTATTATACGGAAGATTTTATACGCCCGATCACTGACGAAGATCATATCCGGCTGGCCAGTACAGAAGATATCATTGCGATGAAACTGGATGTCATCGGACGTGGTGGCAGAAAAAAAGATTTTTGGGACTTGCACGCGTTACAGGAGGACTATTCGATTTCCGATATGATAAGTCTATATCAGGAACGTTATCCCTACGCCCACAGCGATGAAGAAATTCGGGCAGGCCTTGTCAACTTCGAAATTGCTGATGATGATTTTGATCCCGTATGTCTATTAGGCAAACATTGGGAATTGATCAAATTAGACTTTATACAATGGTTATCAGAAGATGAACTCAATTAAGAGCTCAATATTCGTTCGGAAATTTCCCAAGCTGTTGCATAAACAAACGGGTTAAATGCTGCGGGTATTTGAAGCCTAATAGCATAACGGCCAGCTATTATCCTTATCTAATAGAAGTACTATTTCTCAATGTGTGTATTTTCAGCCGGAAGCGAGAAATAAAATGTAGCGCCATTATTTTTACTACTTTCAACCCAGATTGCACCTTGGTGCTGTTTTATAATTTCACTGGCGATGTAAAGGCCGGTACCGAATCCCGGAAAAGTTTGCTCGTAAGATCCTTTTACACGATAGAAGTTGTCGAAAATCTTCTGCTGTTCTTTGGAATCTACTCCGATACCGCGGTCCGCTACGCTGACAATAGTCTTGCCGGGTTCGGAATTAACTTCAATGTTGATAGATGTACTCGGCAACGAGTATTTGATCGCGTTAGAGAATAAATTCATTAATACCTGGCTAATCCTTTCCCTATCTGCCCAAACCTGAATGGACTGTCCAGACTTAAAATTAAAGGAATGTTTCGGCGATAAGAGCGCAATCTCTTCGATCGATTCCTGTATAAGATCGTCAAGAATAAATGACGTTTTATACAGATCCAGCTGACCCGATTGAATTTTTGTTACATCCAGCAATCCAGCCAGGCTGCGAACAGTTCGCTGCGGACAGTTAATGGCTGGCAAGGTACTTATACCAGTACCAATGAAAGCGGATTTTTTGCTATTCCCGGCGGAAGATGTTTGCCGAACGGAACATTCGAGTATATTGATGAGGTTGCTTACTGGTGGAACTCTACAAGGGTAGACGCTGCGATGGCATGGAGCACATCTATGAGCGGCGGACTGAGAGGAGTATTCGACAACTATTCCCTTACTGCCTGTGGCTTTTCATTAAGGTGTATAAAAGATTAATTGCATCCAGTTTTGCCAGCACCATCAGCAATCTCACTCAAAAAATATTTATATGAAAAAATCAAGAATATTTTGCTATCGCTTTTCCTCCTTGTACCGGTTCAATTGCTCTCGAAGTTACTTTCGGTTCATTTAACCACCCCATTGTTAATTAGGGTGTGCCAGCTTCAACGACAATATTTTGTGCATCAATGATAATTTTTTTATGAACGGTTTCCATATTTTCAGCCGAAATCATATAACTGATATTGAAGTTCTCAGGGAATTCTGATTTGTTTACTTCAGTAATATATTTGTCAATGTCCAGAGTTGCGCCTGGATGTAGTACTATTTGATTCCCCCCGTTATAACAAAATCTGAAATTATCATTTTTCGCAACTTTAAGCATGCCGCAATTTCTATTTCCGTCGAGGCCGAAATCATCTGGACGATAATTATGATTACAATCAATTGCGAGATAGGGATATTTTGCCATGGCCTTTCCTGTATTTCGCATAATTATCAGAATCTCATAGCGATACCTGTCTCCGGTGTAAGCATTAGCACGCTGAAGTATCTTTGTAAAAAGTTCAAGTTTAGGAGAGCTCTTTCTAGAAAACATATCAACAATATCATAATGTTCGCATTGATAAAAGCTATCACCGCTTCTTTTATAATAATGCTTTTTCGCGTACATCGCCATGTGTGGCGCATTTTCACTGGAGGGAATCAATGTTTTTATAAATCCTCTATCATTGCCGGTATCGATTTTTTCGTGGATAACACCAGTAAGAATTGGAATTACAGCTTGACCTTCATTTCTGTTTAAGAAGTTTAAGAACTTGGTTAACTCATCAATAGGGGTTAGTGCGTGAGCAACGTCTTGTCCCTTAGAATTTTTTTTTGCACTTACACCCCAAATTATAATACCGCCGTTTGAATTGGCAAATCCCGACAATGCTTCCGAAAGATTCTTTTTATCATATTCCTTATTGTTGTCATTATAAAAAGGATGGTTAACTGTCTTAAACTCTATCGAAACATTTTCTTCTTGTCCTTCAAAAATATAGCGTTCAATTTCCGTCGCATCAATAGATTTAAAATATTCAGAAATTGTCATAAGAATAAGATTATTTAAATAAGTGATTGATCATCAATATTATTGCCAAATAAAATTCCTATATGTAATAATATAAATTTATCTAAAATACTGTCGTTCAATCATAAAATTACTATTTTAGAAGTGTGACTTTTGAAGACCTTTCCTTAAAATTCAGAACTGCAAAGGCCCTTATAATTCTACGGGCTAAGAGTGCTCCACTTATGCTTTCCTTCTTTTATAAAGCTTTCCGTGAGGGCAACATAACAACTATTACCAACAATGAGCTTAAAAACAAGTTGGAAGGTTATCTGGAGGATTTAGAATACGAGGAAAAAGATGAAGAACTAGATGCAGCTAGCTTATTTGATGATTATGGTATTAAAGCGGCTCAATATATTGAGAAATGGAGCAATATAGGTTTCCTTAGAAAATATCCTAATGACGAAGGGGAAGACCTTCATGAACTAACCAGCGATACACAAAAGGTTATTAAGTGGCTCGATGATCTTGAACAGCGTGAGTTTGTTGGTACTAATAGCCGTTTTAAAGACATTTTTTTCAAGTTGCAGAAAATGCTCGAGCACGGAAATGAAAACCTGGAGCAACGTTTAGAAGAATTGGAGAAGAAAAAATGGGAAATCGATAACGAAATTAATTTACTAAGGCTTGGGAAGAAGCCGGCTGTGTCCGATGATACAGAGATTAAAGAGCAATTTTATGATCTAAATAAGATGGCGAGGGAATTATTAGGTGATTTTACTGAAGTTGAACAGAATTTTGAACAGATACGGAAAGATATTCAACGCAAATACAATGAGAAAGATGTGCTGAAAGGTTCTTTGTTGGTTTTTGCGCTTGATGCTCTCGATGAAATCCACGATAAGCCACAGGGGAAAAGCTTTAAAGCATTTTGGGAATTTCTCATGGATGAGAAAAGGCAACAGGAATTCATTCAGATGACAGAACAGTTATATCAACTCTTAAAGGATCGGAATATCGACTATAATAATGACCGTTTTTTAAAAAATCTAAAACGCTATTTGCATGCTTCTGGGAAAAAAGTAATCGATTCAAATCGAAAGCTGAGTGAAAAGATCAGCAGGGTACTTGCAGAAAAAAGTTTACTCGAAAGAAGGCAGGCGATGGAATTGATTGGTGAAATAAGGGGAATGGCTCACGAGCTGATCGATTCAAAAATTAAGGAAGATGATTTCTTAGTGATAGAAGATAAACCTTTTTTAAATTTTGTTGACCGTTGGGAAGTCTATGAAGAAAAAGATGAATGGAAGGATGTGCTTTTCCCGGATGGTATGGGTGGTTTAGAGTCGGGAGAGGCGGACTTAAAATCTCTGTTTGATCAATTTGCAATCGACAAAAAGAAATTAATTGAGCGTATTGACGCAATGCTGAAAGATAAAACGCAGGTTACTTTAAAAGAAGTCACTGACCTGTATGGCTTGGAGCACGGACTGAGTGAACTGGTTGGATATTTCTCCATTGCTGCCGCCAACGGCCATCACATTATTTTAGAGGAAACACTGGATCCAATTATTGTGGCAAAGCGAAAAGTAAACGTCCCAATGATTATTTATACAAAACCCCTTAAGTAATGGATACAAATTCTAATAGAGCAATTTATGCCCCTGTAATAATTAAATTATTACAGGGGCCCGTATATTCAGATGATAAAACAATCTGGAAAGATGTGCAGGCATGGGCAACGCCTATTCGTGACTATTTTAGCCGTATTGGCATAGAACTAATCATCAGTGAGTCCGAAGGTTTTGCCCGGATTATTCAACCCAAAGTAGAAGAACATGACGAGAATCCATTACCGAGGCTTATGAGGAAACAATCGATGAACTATGAAACTACATTGCTCTGCGTTATACTCCGGGAGATGCTCGAAGAATTTGATATTTTAAGTGAGGGGACAAAACTTTTCCTTACTCAAAAAGAAATCAAAGAGAGAATTGAAATCTTCTATAAGGAACAGGCTAATCGAAGTAAGCTGTGGAAAGATCTAGCACGGCCTATTAATAGTTTAACAGATATTGGAATTCTTAAACTTAGCCGGGAGGATGCTGCTAATAAGGATAATAATCAGTTTGAAGTGAAAAGAATAATCAAGGCACTTATTAGCAATGAAAAATTAGAAGAAATTAAAAATAAGTTGAAAGCTCATGTCAACGCTGTTTAACAATAATAATTCAGAAGGAGGTTTCAGGTTGAGGTATATGGAAATCTTCAATTGGGGCACATTTGATGGCAAAGTGTTTCAATTACTAACAAATGGCAAAACTTCTTTACTTACCGGTGCAAACGGAAGTGGGAAAACAACTCTAATCGATGCCTTGCTGACTATCTTGGTCCCGGGGAATAAACGATTCTATAATCAATCGTCGGGTGCCGAAATAAAAAAAGAAAGGGATGAGAATTCTTATTTCTGGGGATACTATGGCAAAACATATTCCGAATCAGAAGAAAGATCACAAACAGAACAATTAAGAAGCAAATCGGATCATCCCTATTCTGTTCTGCTTGCTTGTTTTCAGAATGCAGGTAGCTTACATTCAATTACGCTTGTGCAGGTTCGCTGGAATACAAGTGCTGGTCTTCGGAAAGTATACATTGTTGCTCCCTATCAGCTCGAAATTTCCAAACATTTTGGCAAAGGACAGTTTGATATGAAGGGTGAATGGAGGAAAAGGCTATCAAAACAATTTCCTAAGATAGATATTTATGACAGCTTTAAGGAATATGCTACAAGGTTCAGCGATCTTTTTGGGTTGAAGGAAAAAGCACTTTCCCTTTTTAATCAGACAGTAGGTATGAAAGTGTTGGGAGATCTTACATCTTTTATCCGCCACGAAATGTTAGAAGAGCCTGATGCAGAAGAGCAGTTTAAAAGCCTCTATGGCCATTACAATGATCTTTTAATCAGTCATAAGAAGATTCTTAAAGATGAAAAGCAACTTTCGCTACTTGATCCGGTTGTAAAAAGTAAAGCCGCTCTGTCGGAGTTGGAAAGCAATATAAACGCACTAAATTTTATACAGGAACAGTTTCCATTTTATGCTGATAAGTTGGAGTATGAATTACTTGAAGTACATATCCTAAAATTGGAAAGAGATATCGAAGAAAAAGTACAGGAACAGCATTTGATTGAGTCAGAAGTTAAGACGTTGGACACAAGGCAGAAGGAACTAATCACCCAAAAGGCTGCCTTAAATATAGACAATCAAGTATCGCTGCTGAAAAAAGATATACTGGTGGAAATAGAAAAAAGAGACACGAAGAAGCAGTATGCAAATGACTATGATAGGTTATCCAATCAGCTTGGTTTACAAACGGATATTTCTGAAACGGCTTTCAAAGAAAATCAAAGGATAATCGACCAAATGCAGTCAACAGTTGAGAGCGAACACGAGCATTTTTCCATGGAAAAGTTTGGTATTAACGCGGAGAAGCAAAGTATCACTGTTAAAATCGACGAAGTTCAAAGTGAAATAACTTCTTTACTAAACCGGAAAAACCGAATACCGCAAGATTTAATAAGAGTCAGGGAAAGGTTGTTGGAGTTGCTGGAAACCGGGGAGGACGAGCTGCCTTTTGTAGGCGAACTAATAAAAGTCAGGGAAGACGCTTTACACTGGGAAGATAGCATTGAAAGACTGCTGCATAGCTTTTCCCTAAGGTTGTTGGTACCCGAGAAATACAATAAACAAGTAAATCATTTTGTACATACAAATAACCTTCAAACAAAAATTGTTTATGAGAGAATTGACAGACGACAAACTGAATCTATCGTGCGGTGGCCAGGTGATGATGACTCAATGGTAAATAAACTAGATATCAAAGAATCCGGGATGTACCAGAAATGGGTAGAACATCAATTGGCAGAGCGTTTCGATTACTATTGTACGGATGATCTGGATATATTTCACGGCTCATCGAAAGCAATGACGTCAAACGGACTCATACGGAATGCTGGTCGCCATGAAAAGGACGACAGACCAAACAGATGGAGTAAGTTGCGATACACGCTAGGCTGGGACAACAAAGAAACGATCCGGCTGCTTCAATCCGAGAAATATGATCTGGAAAAGAGATTCGCTCAACTATCAGATAAATTAAAGGATATATTGAGCCAATTGAAATTGGTGGAAACAAAAAGACCTCTACTTACTTTAATCGCTGGCATCAAATCTTTTCACGACATTAATTGGTCTCAACACGCTGAAAAAATAGAGCAGATCAAACGACAAATAGATGAATTAGTTAACTCTTCTGACAAATATCAATCCATCCTCTCACAATTAAATGAAGTAGACATTGAGCTTGAAGCCAAACGGAGTCTAAAGGAAAAGTTGATTAAAACCGTGACAAAATTGGAACAGGAAGAAACTGCGAAAAATGTAAGAAAACTTCAGATAAAATTTGATGAATTGAGCCAAAAAGGGATTGTTGCAGTTGAGGTCTTTGCAGCAGAGCAATCATTAAAATCCACCGCACCCGCCGATCTTTCAGAATTACAAATGTTTCGAAATGGCTTTTCGGTGAAACTACGAACTACGATTTCCAGTGCTAATATTTCAAAGACCTCGCTGCAGTTGGATACTAATACACTTATTAATGAATTTATACATCCGCATGCTGCAATTCTGCACGAATTTCCCGATTGGAGCGGTGATGTAATGAATATTGGAGCGAATTTATCAAGCCTTGATGAGTTGGAAGATTTGTATAATACCATCCGTAATCAACGACTGGTAGAACATAAGCGTCGGTTCCGGGAATATATGGATAAAAGTATGCTTGATGCACTCACTAATTACCGTACCTGGCTTTCTAATGAAGAGGATAAAATTAAAGAGATCATCGAGGAACTTAACGTCCCTTTAAAAAGAATAACATTTAATAAGAATCCAGATACCTATTTGCAACTGGAATTCAGGCCTTCCAAAGAACAAGAAATCAGAGAATTTAAAGAACAGTTAAGCGCCACTATTCCCAACGCGATAGAATTTGAAGCAAAAAAAGATGATTCATATAGAAATCAGGTTTTTGAAAAGATCAACAACCTAATAACAGAACTTCAAAAGGAAGAGGTATGGCGAAACAAAGTCACTGACGTTAGAAATTGGTTGAGCTTTAACGCGAGAGAGTATTCAATTGCCGATAATAAGGCAGGACAGTTTCACGAAAACACAGCCAGTTATTCAGGAGGTCAAAAAGCACAATTTACCTACGCAATACTAGGGGCTGCCATAGCTCATCAGTTTGGTATATTCCAGCCCGGAAAGCAGCATAAGAGCCTACGATTTATCACAGTTGACGAAGCCTTTAGTAAGTTGGATCCTGAAAAAAGCCAGTTTCTTATGGAGTTTTGTGCGCAGCTTAATCTACAACTGCTGGTCGTAACACCATTGGATAAAATTAATATTGCTGAACCTTACATTAATACTGTCCATTTTGTAGAGATAAAGAATAAGAAGCATTCCATTCTTTATAATCTAACTATGGAGGAATATTACGATAGAAAAGAACAATTTAAACAATTAGTGGAAACCTCAGAATGATCACACCAAAGGAGCTATTGGAAAAAGCAAGGAAACCCTTCTTTAAGATCGTTGCTTCTCAGCTAAAGGGAGAAACCGTTTTCCCCTGGATAATACCGAGCAATAAAAATATCAGTGGCAGCAACTATAGTGACTGGAAAAATGACTTGGTTCCTTTGCATCAGCAATCCAAAGAAGCAAAAGGTGTAGGTTATTCTATTGACTGGAAACAAAAATTAATCAATGGTAGCAAGCAAAGCATTCCTGCAAGAATTTATTTTGAAACCTTCGGAGATTACCTTCATTTTATTGGTAAAAAAAATGATTTTAGAAAAATTAATGAGGCACTGACGATAATTTTAAGAGAGTTTCCTGTGTTAAAGAACTGGTCAGAAAGGAACCCTGAGCTACTTCTGGAAAATCATTTGGTGTGGGAAGATTTAATGAAGGTTTGTAAATATTTGGCTGGTTATCCGCCACCTCATCCAATATTTGTCCGTGAACTGCCTGTACCTGTTCATTCCAAGTTTATTGAAGATCACGTCCGAATTTTGAAGGAGATACTCGATAAGATTTTGCCCTCGGATTGGGTACGAACGGAAGAAAAAGATTTTGCGTTACGATATGGTTTTAGAAAACCTAATATTCACACTCAGATAAGAGTGTTAGATGATAAGTTGAAGCCTATTCTGGGATATGAGGAGTGTTCGTTGCCTTTGGACGATGCTGCGTGGCTGCAATGGACGCCTAACAAAGTGTTTATAATAGAAAATTTGGTATGCTATCTCACGTTCCCAAAGGTTCAGGATGCTGTGGCCATATTTGGTGAAGGTTTTAAAAGTAGACTTAGCAAGCACATTCCCTGGCTTAAGCAAACAAGTTTGTATTGTTGGTTTGATCTGGATTCTGACGGGTTTGAGATGCTGAACATGATAAGAGAATATTATCCAAATGTATTAGGTTTTGCTATGGATGAAAAGACATTTAATAGGTTTGAAGCTTTTGCAGTAGAAAATAAAAAAAGAAAAAAACTACTTCCCAATTTAAATCCTGGCGAGGTTAGTCTTTATGAATTTCTGATAACTAATAGTAAAAGGCTGGAGCAAGAAAGGATATCTCAGGCTTATATCCTTGATCTCTTATCTGACATTTCTACAAACAAAGAAGATTAACCAAGAATCAAATCAAGGTATAATAGTTAAGATTTTTATGCCGCCACCTGAACAAAAATTCTCCTTAATCTTTATTGATTTTTGGTCTAAAATTCTTAGCCGGTATCCCTTCCTTATCTTTTACATAGTTTTACTATAGTAAATATTTGAAAAATTCCCGGTAGTGGGATGCCATGCATAACGTTTAATTTCGTTACTTTATTTTTTGTAAATCTTAAACGAGCCGGAGGCAGACTTTATAAAATATATTCCAGGTGGAAGATTCGAGATGTCCATTTTTGTTCTATTTGCATCTAATAGAATAATGTTTACGGAAGTAGTCAAATCTTTACCTGTAACGCTAATAACAGAAAGTTTTTCGTGACCTCCCGTCGTATTGTCAATAATCACTTCATTGCGCGCGGGATTCGGGTAGACCATCAATTTACCAGGCTGTGGAACCGGTTTGACCAATGTTACATCTGATATTGAAAAATTTCCGTCGATATCAGTCTGTTTCAACCGGTAATAATTGGTTGCTGGTAACGGAGCTTTATCGGTAAAGGTGTAAACCAATAATTGCGAAGAATTCCGGGCGCCAGATAATCGGCCTATTTCCTGCCATTGTAAAGCATTAGCCGAACGTTCTATGGTAAAGTAGTCATTGTTATTTTCCGAAATCGTCTTCCAATTTAATTGCACATATTTATTATTGTTGATAAGGTTTGCAGTAAAGTCAGTCAGTGAAACGGGTAAGGGTGTCATTGGGCTAAGCGAGACAATTGTCAGATATCTTGTGTTGTCGACCGGTATCAAGGCATTGGAAATACCAGTTATTGTAATGATGCCAGTTGAATATGTTATAGTTGGATTGAATAGGGTTGAATTACTGAAGTCGCCGTCATCATCTATCAATATACGCAGATCAGAAGCGGTTACAGAAGTAGCATTGGGTTTTATATCTAATGAAAACGTTCCGTCGAAATTCGTATTCGTGATTTTCCATTCACGGTCAAGTCGGCTGTAAATGCCTTGTCCCGAAGGATATTCAATATTCCCGGACGTATGCCGCAGGTTCAGATTGTTGTGCCCCATCATTACAAACTGACCATCGCTTCCGAAGGTTCCCGCATTGAGTGTGTTCGAAGCCGCCAGCGCACTAATATATATTCTCGTACTGTCATCGGATTGATGCGATTGTTTTTGTAACAATGCGGAATTATCGTCCTTTGCAATTCCAATCACGTTATGATGATATGCACTGCCATTATCTGCATCCCATATCAATGTTCCCGAGCTGGAAGTATAATCACCGTTAGTGCCACTACCGCTATTGCTTAAGGTAATGCCATACTTCATGGCCAGGTATGACTCCACTTTGTTGCGGTCAGCGAAGGAAAGAGATGCATCATATAAAATAGCTTCGGCCAGTTCGCTGCCTACGATTATATTTTGTGTTGCTCTTGAACCCAGAGTCGGAATCGCATTATATGGAACCGGATCACCGCCGTTATCATTAACGAGATCTTTGCCGTTAAGACGGATCACATCATTCGCACCAGGCGTTCTTCCCATATCTTCTGAGAATAAGGAATAGCCAATAGAATTGGAAGAACCATTTGCGCCGGTGTATTGTACCGTAGGATTCGTGCTGCTGCAAAAAAGTGCCGGTGTAGCATTTTGGGTATGGAAAAAATAATCGCTGCCTGCGCTGGCGCTGCTTCCGATCAATGCACCTGATCCGTTTACATTAGCTGGATTTTCTATCTTACCAATGGCGAAGCCATGCGTGATATTATTAATCGTTGTATTACCTGTAAACCTGGTTGTCCCGTTAAATACGACAGTGGGGTTGTAGTTAAGGGCGGCCGTTTGTAATGTAGGATTACCCGTTCCAAGTTTAGCAAAATCATTAGTGGTTGTCTGATCAATCCAGTCAGTGACATTTGAACCCGCAGTACTGACACCAGTGTTCGCTTTCACCCATAATTTTAAGTTGGAAGAGACTCCACCGGGATTTTGGGACATGCAGAAAAAAGGCATGAACAAAAGAAAATATAGAGTTGATTTTCTTTTCATAGTTGGATAAGGTTAGTCAGTTAAATGACGAGGTTTGCCAGAATAAATTTAATTTAAAATAATTTCTTAACGGAAGGAATATCTGTGATTTTTAAAATGATGTGCTTATTTAGATGATTACACTTAGACATTTTAAGAGCTTACATTATGATCGCACTTTGCCACCTCTTTAAATTCAAAACGTGCAATGAGCCTGCATCATGGATAGTTTGGAAATTCAATCCCCTTGCTGGAATCTCTTATTATAAATATGAAATGCTTGAAAAGTCAATAACGCATACTTCATTATTGAGGCTTATAATATTCCCTAAAGAAGAATTTTGAAATGTTTACGGAAAGTTTTTAAGTTTATGAAAATCATATATTTGTGGTAGTCCTGTCGGTTCTCCGTCTATTTGAGGATTAATATTGAACGCAATTCGAAATATTACAAAGTTGATGTGCCGCAAAAAGTTGCAACTTCTCAATGGTCAGGGGCAG
Organism: Chitinophagaceae bacterium; assembly: GCA_037200685.1. Lineage (GTDB taxonomy): Bacteria > Bacteroidota > Bacteroidia > Chitinophagales > Chitinophagaceae > JAJKIP01. The sequence continues at coordinate 352,206 of JBBCIG010000016.1, read as the reverse complement.
ACGGAAACTGGGTTAAATCCAATCATCCTTTTGCCTTTGAAATAAACAATAAGATCATCGAGAAGAAGAACATTGTTCATGATCTAATTAAGCGCAGTTATAAATTTAATAAGTCTCTTGACTTAACGTGTCTAATTGGAGTTTTTAGAATATATTTTAATTCATTAAAGGCGTTCCAATTGCATATGGACCAATATACAAGGCCGGGCGATTAATACAGGTTATTAAACTCTTTTTTATTTGAGCAATTCTACTTTCAGATAACTTGCCTGGTTGTCTTCTTTCAGCAGCCGTATGAAGTACATTCCCGTTGAAAGGTTCGAGATATCATAGTCCAGTTGCTGCGGGTTAGTCACTTTAAATGTTTTCAACATTATACCCGACGCGTTATAAATTTCAATCGTTTTTACTTTTTCGAGTGATGTAAAATTGATTGTACCGTGACTTGGGTTTGGATATACTGCAATACTTTTTCCTTTGACCGGCAATGATATGGACATGACAATGGGAATACATTCTGCGAAGGTCATAGTCAACCGATATAATCCGGTACAGCACTCGTGGTATATTTAAATCCATAACCTGACGATCAGTGAAGTAATACTCAATTTCCGATGCGCCATTATCAAGAGCATCGACTGTTCCAATGTCTGAAAATGCATTACCATTAACCGATCGTTGGACGATGTAATAATCAACATCTTTTTGCGCTACTCTCCAGCTTATAATTCCATCTTCGTTTCTAAGTGAAGCCTTTGCGGAAATCCAATTTACAGGAAGAATGATTAATAAAGTGGCGCAATTTGCATGAGGTGTTCCATTAATCGCCTGGCTGTAAGTATACGTTGAATTATAGGTGTTGGACTCAGTGCCTGTTTCTACGGTATTACCAAAGCCGTTGGCGCCATATGGACCGGCTACCATCGCATTGGTAACTGTTTTTTGTGAGGTTACGGCGCCCCCGCTGCCATTCTTTATAACACCATTTTGCATAACCGGGCCACCTGATGTTTTCGCTACTTCAGCTTCAATCGCATCGGGACAACCTTCGCCATCACTATCAAGGTCTAAATTATTCAGGATGCCATCGTTGTCTGTATCAGTAGCGCATGTAGGTTTTGGATGTGCAGATGGCACATAACCACTGGTATTCAACACAGCACTTACTTCATAGTTGGTAAACGTCGGTGTAGTAGAACCCACGGTAGAAACCCGGATGCGGTAGTATTGATAGTAGTTAGCGGTGTTAAGTGTAACCGTCCATGTTTTAGTAGTTCCCGCGGATGTCGCCAACGGCGCTGATAAAGCATCAGTAAAAGTGATACCATCCGCAGAGCCTTCCAGTACGGCGAATGAGCCTGTTCCCCAACTGGCTGTTGCACCGACCACGCTTACGCTGGTCAGTTTTACGGATGTCGGGTATTCCAATGTATAAATTACAGATGATGTACTCGTTGTTTGCCCGGCGGCTACGACATGATTGCTGGCTGTTACTGTTGTGCTTGTACCATCGTGCATAGTAGGTATATCAATGCCCGTATTAACTGCAAGGCTATTCACAGTGGAAGCTAATCCTGTAGAAACTTTTGTCAATACTCCCGCTTCTGTGGAAGTATAGTAACAGGTTGGGCTTTCCATCGCATCCAATACGCCGTCATTATCATCATCTATATCCACCAGGTCGGGTATGGTATCACCATCGGTATCTGAGCAAATACTCAAATTGTTGGCTACTGCATATTTTGTATAAGTAGAAGTATAATTGATAATGCCATTATCTGTTACTGTTTCTTTTGCATCTGCCAAACCATTGGTACCATAAGGCGCCGGGAATTGGTAGTTTGCAGTTGTGCTGGTGGTAGCGCCGGATTCCAATGCATCGCTGCAGCCATCGCCATCGCTGTCGGTGTCAAGACGATTGGGTATGCCATCGCCATCTGTATCAATATCCGCAGAAATTTTTTCTTTAAAATAAAATTCGGTTGCCCATCCGCCGCCTGCAGCGCCGCTGATACCATATATCCTGTAATACAGGTAAGGCGTTGACGTGTTACTGATGTTTGCAATATTGGAGTTATAAGTGGATAAACCGCCTGATGTCGAAGTATTGTTGTTATTATAAGTTAATGTGCCCGTTACATCTGTCCATATACTATTGTCATTACTTCCCTGTATTTTGTATGTGGAGGATGTGCTGAAAAGAGTTTGTCCCTGATAATGACCGATTTCAAAGTATGTCAATATTTTTTTAGAAGGGAAACTTACTACCAGCCAGGGAGCATTGTTTAATGTACCTGTGGGATTGTAAATTACATAATTATTATTGTCTACACCATCTACGAGGTTGCTGAGCGTATTAACGCCGTTGTAGGTATATGTAATGGCTGCGGCAGATACAGTTATACCTGTTTTTGAAACAATCGATATGGTATTGTTCATTTCCGTGTCGTCGGTGATACCATCGTTATCATCATCGATGTCAACTAAATCAATTATACCATCGCCATCAGTATCTGTACAGCCATTTGCTGAGGCGGATAATGCGTAATCATTATAAGTAGATGAATAATTAATTGTCCCTGTTGTGCCTGTTTCTTTTGTATCGTTCAAACCATTACCATTGGCATCAGGTGCAGCTGCAAATTGGTAATTTGCGGTATTGCTTGTTGTCGCTCCTGCTTCTTTTGCATCGCTGCAACCATCGCCATCACTATCCAAATCCCTGTTGTTGGTTATTCCATCGCCATCGGTATCTGTAGCGCAGGTTGGTTTGGGATGAGCAGATGGAATGTATCCGCTTGTGTTCAATACCCCACTCACTTCATAGTTGGTAAAGGTGGGTGTAGTGGAACCGACTGTTGAAACCCTTATGCGGTAATACTGGTAATAATTAGCTGCGTTTAAAGTAACTGTCCATGTTTTGGTCGTTCCTGTCGATGTAGCCAGTGGTGCTGATAAAGCGTCGTTGAACGTAGCTCCATCAGTGGAACCTTCCAATACAGCAAACGAACCCGTACCCCAACTGGCAGTAGCGCCAACAACGCTTACACTGGATAATTTTACCGGGGTAGGATATTCCAATGTATAAATGACAGACGAAGTAGTGGTTGTTTGCGCAGCGGCAATGATATGATTGCTTGCAGCAACCGAAGTGTTTGTGCCATCATGCATGGCAGGTATATCAGCACCAGTGCTGACCGCAACACTGTTTACAGTAGAAGAGGCTAATCCTGTAGAAACTTTTGCGAGTATACCTGCTTCTGCAGAAGTATAGTAACAGGTTGGGCTTTCATCTGCATCGGGTATCCCATCGTTATCATCGTCGATATCATTTATGTCCAATACACCGTCACCGTCCGTATCGGCACAGATACTGTAATTGGCTCCGAGCGCATAAGGATTATAAGTCGATGCATAATTGGTAATGCCATTCAGATCCGGGTCTACACTGTCATTGAGCCCGTCGTTGTTCGCATCGGTAGCAGCCGGGTTCAACTGGCTGCCTGCTAACTGACCCGCAGCTATTCCGTAGCTTCCCCCTTCATTATTCGTAGCAGATGGTGTGTGAACATCTGTCCCCGGGCTTACACCTGATTCTGTCAGGTCGGGACAGCCATCGCCATCACTGTCGAGGTCCAAATAATTCGGAATGCCATCTCCATCAATATCACAAACACCTACAGTATTGCCCACGAGCGCTACCCCTGTCGATCGTAAAATCATCACCGGCGCCTCCAGATATCGTTGGATAGAATAACAGGTAATAGCTGGCCGAACTATTTGGAATAAACGTACCGCTAATGGTCTTATAAGCCGGCGCGCCTGCCGGCCCGGGTAATGAGGAAAGAATATCTGTTGCTATTATTTTCTCAGTCATACCGGTAGTGGCATTATAAAGAAGCACTACATATTTATTGGTACTGCTGGGGCTGTTGGTTCTGGCTCCTAAATCAAACGCAAATGAATATTGTGCACCTGAAACTAACGGCGTTGAAAGTTGACAAACCACGGGATGCTGGGGGTCTCCTTCCTGCATAGCAAATTCTACCCCACCTGTTGTATTGACACCATCAACCATATCAAACAAACCGCCTGTTATTGTTGAATTTCCTGAATATGTAGGTTGGCCACCATAATTATATATGCTCCCGTTATTTGATATGGAAATAGCGGAGGGCGTAAATGGCGAGGCCAGGGGTAAAGCAGATGGTGTAAGACCCATATACCAATTGGAGAGAGAGCTGGCTATTGGAGAAAGTCCACCATTGGCAGCGAGGTTGGTAAATAATCCCGGACACTCTACTCTATCCAATATCCCGTCATTGTCATCGTCTACGTCGGTTAAATCACCAACGCCATCTCCATCGGTGTCTGTACAAAGACTTAAGGTGTTTTGTATAGAATAGTTATTATAAGTAGAACTATAGTTAATAATGGCATTGTCTGCTACTGTTTCTACGGAATTAGCTAACCCGTTCGTTCCTGCATCGCCTGCAGTATTGTGGGGTATTGTTAAGATATCGGTATAGGTATTGGTATTTTTTGTAGCACCGGTGACACCTGCTTCAAATTTATCGTAGCAGCCATCTCCATCGCTGTCCAGGTCAAGGGTATTGATAATTCCATCGCCATCTGTATCATTGGAGCATAATGGTTTGGGATGAGCAGCTGGAATATAGCCACTGCTATTTAATACGCTGGTTACTTCATAATTGGTAAAAGTGGGTGTTGTAGAACCTATTGTAGATACCCGGATGCGATAGTATTGATAATAATTGGCGGTGTTAAGAGTAACCGTCCATGTTTTTGTAGCACCTGCAGATGTAGCGACTGGTGCTGATAAAGCATCATTGAAAGTAACTCCATCAACAGAGCCCTCTAACACGGCAAAGGAACCCGTACCCCAACTGGCAGTGGCCCCAACAACACTTATACTCGATAGTCTTACAGGTGTAGGGTATTCCAATGTATAAATCACAGATGACGTCGAAGTTGTTTGGCCGGCAGCCACCACATGGTTACCTGCCGCTACAGAAGTGCTTGTTCCGTCATGCATCGTGGGTATATCGTTACCTGCAGATACGGCAACACTATTGACAGTGGAAGAAGCTAATCCTGTTGAAACTTTGGTTAATACACCAGCTTCAGTGGAAGTGTAATAACAGGTTGGGCTTTCATCGGCATCCGGCACGCCATCATTGTCGTCGTCGATATCGGTCAAATCAAGGATTCCGTCGCCATCAGTATCAGCACAAGTTGCCAGGAACCGGGAAACAGTATACGTACTGTAAGTAGAAATATAATTAATAATAGCATTGTCTGCTACTGTTTCTTTGGCATCAGCTAAACCGTTAATACCATAAGGTGCAGGAAAACTGGTAATTGGCAGTGGTATTGGTGGTGGCGCCCGATTCCAACGCATCTGAGCAACCGTCGCCATCGCTGTCCGTGTCACGGTGATTGGGAATGCCGTCTCCATCCGTATCTGCGGAACATGTAATAGGTTTAGGATTTGCGGATGGATTATAAGTAGCTGCATTTAGTGTGCCCGCTACTTCAAAATTTGTAAAGGTTGGTTGTGTGCTGCCCACCGTTGAAACACGAATCCTGTAATAGCGGTAAAGATTTGTGGTAAGCAAGGTTACCGGCCATATTTTAGGATTGCCAGCGCTTGTGGCAACCGGCGCTGAAACTGCGACATAATTCACATCGTCATTCGAGGCCTCCAGGATAGAAAACGAACCTGTGCCCCAACTTGCAGTAGCAGTATAAACAGCCATTTGCGTCAGCCCAATAGCAGTCGGGTATTGTACTTTATAAATAATCTTAGTGGTATTGGCAAGCTGGGTAGCTGCAACGATGTGGTCAGAAGCTGCAACAGTTGTAGTTGTATTGTCGAAGAGTGTTGGAATATTGTTGCCGGCAGTAACTGCTGCTGAATTGACCGTTGAACTTGTTAGGCCTGTAGAAACTTTTACAGGAACTATTGCCTCCGATACATTATAAAAACAGGCGGGACTTTCTACCGCGTCCAATACACCATCATTATCATCATCAATATCAAGGACGTCTGTTATGCCATCACCATCGGTATCGCTGCAACCAGGAAGCGTCATAGCGAAAATATTGTTTGAATAATTACATTCAGGGAAACTGCCTCCAAAATCCGTTGCATCAACCAATACTGTCATATTTGGATTGGTATTTACGGCAATGTATAAGGTGTTAACCGGATAGGACGTTGCCGGGATACCAAAATGCAAACTCTGCGTGATGGTGGAATCTGCCGGAATATTCTGAGTGGTGAAAGTTTGATAAATCAATGTTGCATTCGCCTGGGTCGTCGGGTCTTTGTCATATACGTAGACATATATATTATTGGCCATTGTGGCACTACCACTATTGGTAATCTGGTAATGTATTTGCAGATTCGAGCAATCAGCACTTCCATTAGCCAGTGTATCGACACCAGCGCCAGATACATAAATATCAGGCGTAGCGATCTGGCCGTCGGGAGATATCACTTCGAGCGGATTAAGCTGGTTATTAAAGGCGTTCAATACCTGATTGCCCGCCCCGTTGAAAGAAGTCAATATATTTTGCTGATGAACAGGAATAGACCCGTCATCATTTACATTCACAACATTATAGCTCAACTGGTTCCAGATAGGCCTTGCAGGCATCCAGGGATAATTTGAAGAACTGAATATGCAAATACTGGTTCCGCAGGAACCTACAATTTCCGCCTCACCGTCATCGTCTATGTCTGCAACGATAGGATGTTCCCAACCGGTACCACTGGAACAATTGAATACAGCATAGTTCCTTTCGGCGTCAACGCCAGCAGGTGCATAAGCTATCGGGCCTCCGTAAATGATTCTCATATTAGACTGGTCACGATAGACTATTTCCTTGTTGCCATCACCGTTAAAATCAAAAGCAACCATGCTTGTTGCAGCGCTGGCATCGGAAGTAGATAAAGTGTATAAAGGAGAAGTACTGCTAAGATTATAAGCGGTCAGGGTACTGCCTACCAACGCAATAATCTCAGGATAATCGATCGCTGAATTATTGATGACTCCGTCATCTGCCAAATCATCATTATAGACATTGGCAATAAAAGGAATTGGCCTTTGTGCGGTGCCGCTTCCCGTCCAATCCCGCAGCAGTTGGTTGGTTTGAGGTGTCCATGCATAAATTGAGCCGTTGGTGTTGGAAACGACAACATCAATAAGTCCATCTAAATTGACATCGGCAATTGCAGAAGGGCCATCAACCGAAGCATCAGGCGCACCTGTAAAATTTCTTACAAGTTGCACTTGCCCGGTTGCTGCGTTTACCGCGTAAACCTGGTTTCCTGCCACTAATTCCAAACCTGCGCATAAGCTGCACTCCGACGGAGGCAAAACATCATAGGCAAAAGAAAAACCACCACCTGTTACGCCAATGTCTCCAAAAGCGGTTCCAACCACCATTCCATTAATGGCGTTAGTGATACACGGAGATACAGAACAGGAAAAATTAACACTGAAAATCTGATTGCCGATATAAATTTCAGGCGTTCCGTCTTCATCAAAATCAGCTATTCCTGTTCCATTACTATAAGAAGAAGCGGCGCTGATTACTGTTGTATTGATAGCAGCCGAAATAAAACTCTGCCAGGTAGTTCCGTTATAGCGCAATACAACTAATTTGTTATTGCTTGATACATAAGCAATTTCCAGGTATCCCGCACCATCCAATTGCCCAACAGCCAATGAATTGGGCCTTGACCCAAAGTTGCCGTCAGGATTGGCAACAGAAAATTTAATAGCGAGTGTAGTGGTGTTTATAACAGAAATAGAATTATTAGCATCATTAAAAGCTATAATATCCGGCATGCCATCGCGGTCCACGTCAGCAACCATCGGGGTCTGGTAGTTGCTGTAACTGCCTGTTGAAGTACACACCTGTTGCTGTATTTCAAAATTACTGATGGTGACTGCCGAAGCACACGCGGCTAACGGGTTACAATCACTATCATAACTGTCTATCATTCCATCGGCATCATTGTCTATACCATCATTACAGATTTCGCTGAAAAGAGGAGACATTTGATTATTGACAGCATTGGGATAATACGAAGACGTGTAACCGACAACACCGTCGTTGTTTGCATCAACTGCATCTACAAGGCCATCGTTGTTTGCATCAACATCAGGGAATTGAAAATTTGCCGTTGTTGACGCTGTTGCGCCTGCTTCTAAAGCATCGCTTGCATTATCGCCGTCACTGTCACGGTCAAAGTTGTTAGTGATACCATCACCATCGGTGTCGGTACTGCAGGACGGTTTGGGATGTGCCGATGCAATATAACCACCTGTATTAAGTATTGAACTTACTTCATAATTCGTGAAGGTTGGTGTAGTAGAGCCAACCGTTGAAACACGGATACGATAATATTGATAATAATTGTTTGTGTTAAGCGTGACCGTCCATGTTTTGGTAGTACCGGCAGATGTAGCCAATGGTGCTGATAAAGCATCATTAAAAGTAACGCCATCGACAGAACCTTCTAACACCGCAAACGAACCTGTGCCCCAACTGGCTGTAGCACCAATAACACTTACGCTGGTCAATTTCACAGGGGTCGGATATTCCAACCTGTAAATTATGGATGATGTCGTATTTGTTTGCCCCGCAGCCACAACATGATTACTGGCAGCTACCGTAGTGCTTGTACCATCATGCAGGGTGGGTATATCGTTACCCATCGTAACCGCGACGCTGTTTACGGTAGAAGAAGTTAAACCTGTCGATACCTTAGCTAGTATACCTGCCTCGGAAGGAGTATAAAAACAAAGAGGCGCTTCATCAGCGTCCGGTACACCATCGTTATCATCATCGATATCAATTGAATTTATAATACCATCGCCGTCAAAATCATCGCCGGGAGCTGTTTGTGACCAACAAATAGTTTGCTGGGTTAATGTCATTGCAAGTAATGCAATGACCATCACGATAGGTCTGATTTTCATAGAAGGAGGTTAGGTAATTTAAAGGATGAAGGTTCGACTAAAATAAAAGTAGGCTAAAATAATTTTACTAAATAACGATTGCTGCCGGTTTTTAGTTTGATAATGATAGTTTATATGAATTCACTTATTTCGTTTTAAGAATTAAACCTGATAATTATGATTGACTGAGGTTTTTAAAAAAGGTAGAATCCTGGAAAGAAGCCCTCAAACTTAACCGCCTATCTAAATTCGATACGTGCAATGCAACTGCATTGTGATGTAAACATATACCAGCGTTGGAATTTGTTCTGTAGTATTATTCAGACGATAGTAAATTGTAAGGGGATTTCAATTGATACCGTATTTCCTTAGTGTAATTCACTTTCAATAGAGATAGAAAGTTCATGGATTTTGATCAACTCGCCACCAATTTCTTTTTAACATAAACCGACTTATTTTTTTTGAATTGTCCGCAGACAATACTTATATTGAAGCTGAATTTTCATAGGATAAGGTTTAATGGTTAATGGTTTTTCTCAAAAAATTATTAACACGAAAGCCCCGGGTGTCTACCAGGGGCTTTTTAAATACAATGATCAAAAATATTTTTAATTTTCTTTCGTCGAATCAAAAACAAATTCAAGCAGATGGCGCATCTGCATTTGTTGCACTGCTTTAGCGAAGGTTTCCCTGATCTTCGAAATTTCGGATTTATCGTTAACCTTTTTTAATGCTTCTATTTTTTCCTTTTGAAGAAGGAATTTTTCCCCGCGCTGACGGGCTTCGCGGTTTATGGCTGTTTCCTTAGTCATAAGTTTAATTTTTACATGATAAAAATATATAGAAATGGATTTTCTTTCTGTAAAATACTATTTCTTGAATCGCTAAGTGGAAAGCTCAAACAAAGCATTGAAAACTTCCTGAGCATATTTATCTCAAATAGCTATTAATTAGGGCTTGAAGGATTCCAAAAAGAAGAATTTTGGAATGTTTTACGCAATTTTTTTAAGCATATGAAAATCATATATTTGCAGTAGTCCTGTCGGGACTACAGATTCGTTTTTTAGCCCTTGTAAGACAATGTTTTGCGGGGGTTTTTTATTTTTGGTGGCAATAATGGTGGCAATAATCGGCAACTGAATAAGAAATTTGAATATTAATAAATGACTGATAAATCAATTTCTTCACTGAATAACATTTTTTGCAATTAGATTCAATTAAGATTGGTAGATTTTGATGCGCATATACACAAAACAGTAGTGACGATTACCATCATTTGATTTCATGAGTTTCAAGAAGAAATATCGCTAATGTCGTTGCGGCTCCCACAGCTAGTTTTGCATGCCTAGAACCTAATCCTATAAACTTTGATGACTTTCCATGTCCACTACCGTATTCATTGCGTAATTCCGCTATGCCTTGTACTACAGTTGTAAGACTTCTAAGTATTCCTTTGATCGTTTCTGATGCTTTCCTATCATCTGGAATATCTTCTGGACTTAGTTTAAGAGATTTATTAGTTTTTCTAATGAGTAGCATTAAATCCCACGTTCTTTCGTATTCAATATTTCTTTCTTCCAAAATTTTTTTGCAGCAGGTTTCAATTAACTCTTTTGCTATTCCGATTGCTACATGAGATTGGTTTTCAATAGACGATTCCATCAAGTTGATCTGTTGGCTAACATATTCAGCATTGAGTTTCACTGAAATTTCGGTGTTCTTAATTCTTAATGATTCCTTTCCTATAAACTTCAGCCGACCAGCGAATAAAGGCTTACCGGAAATTTTAGATTTTTCTATAATTTCAAAATCGTCGTTTTTTAGATTTTCATTATAAATCTGAACTAGCTTATTTACCTCAAGGGTATCCTGTCTTACAATAGGATGTATTGTTTCGCATAGAAATTGAAGAAAAGTTGAATCATCGCAGTTTAGCAAGTTTAACCTATCGTCTGTATATATCCAGTCATCAGACCAGTCATTTGGATTATTGACTCTATGTTGCCATATATCACCTGACAAATTACTATATCTTTCATCTGTAGAAGGCAAAGCTCTTAAATCAAAGAGCCTTGAGAGGAATTCAGTTTCTTCCAGCCTTCCATTGTAACTAAATTTCTCAATCTTAATAAAATCAAAAATATTTCTTCTAGTTATCTGTGAAATCTTGTTAATCAAAATATTTAATGATTTGAGGTTCGAGGTTTATTATTAACTCAGTTTCCTAAAAGGAGACATTTTGTAGTCAGGAGGTACAGGTTTAAACCTGTGATTTTTTGTTTTATCTAATTGATTTTTGTTGGATAGTTTTTGGAAAGCTCTTAGATTCTTAATATCTATATTGCCAATAAGTAAGCCTACATTTTCTCCACCCTTGATTTTTATATAATCCTTTAAAATGGTACTTGCCGGAATAGTTATTCGACTATCTCCATAGTCCGAGGAATTAACCTGTATTACATAAGAATGTATATCTCTTGCATAACTTTCGATAATATTAGAAAAATAGTTTACATCTTTATTATATTCTACAGTAAATATAACGTCCACTAAACCTCTAAAGAAGGATCGTTTTTTTATATCTGTTAATTCGAAACAATTAAAAACTGAAAAGGCAACCCTTCGCCAAGTATATAATCTCATCTTTTCAGTTATTAAAGGCTTGGATAACCCAAGTGCTTCGAGGTCAATAGTTTCACTTGGGGAATAATCTATTTTTAATCTTAAGTCAACAGATGCATTATTATAAGTGCCATCTTTAAAAGGCAATATTGTGCAAACATAATTAAAGGCTTCTTTTTTATAAATAAAATGCTCTAATCCACAGACGATGGCTATATTATTTCGCTTACTAAATTCTATTAACTTGTTTAACCATTGAAATGGTATACAGACTTCCGGGAAGATTATTAATTCAACATTATTTTCTACACCTTCATTTAAAATCTTATTAATTGAATTTAGTCGATCAAATGATAAATTATAAATGGATTTGAGGGCATTGGTTATATCACTGAGTTTTACTTTAATATTCGAAAGACCGATCTTCAGTTCAGATGCCTTATTCTGCGAATCTGATGAAATGTTAACAGAGTGATCATGATAATTAACTTTTAAATTTGAGAAAGGATTTACCCCTTTTGCAAGTGTAATGCCATTTAAGTTTGAATGGAATGATATATTAAAGCCATGTTGATTCTGAATGTATTCCTCAGGAGCATTATTTTTGGTAATATTATATTGTAAAAAATTATATAATTGAACTTCATGAAAATTAATATATCGAGGTGACAAAGAGATTTTCTTTTCATTTAACTCATAGCTAGTTTTAGGAGGTAATTTTTTTGTGATGTAAGAGAAGGTTTTACTTTGCTCAGAATAATTAATAAGAGGATAAATAACCATAGAATGATTAAATAAATTTGCTTTTACGATTTCTGATGAAACCTTTTTTAAGGTCGTTACCTTTATTTTTGATAGTATTTTATTTACATCAGTCTTAGGTGATCGATTTTTTATTCTCCTTAATACTTCAGTAGAAATAAAATTAATATCCAATGCAGCTGCGGCAGAGAAGCTATTAATAAGATGCTCTATCAAACTCTCGTGCATTGATCTTGTAAGATGCTTATTTTTATCGGAGGTAAAATGTTCAACATTAATTCGAATAAGTGAAATTGAATCAATCAACTGATTGCAAAGCTCAATTAAGCCTTTTGAATCTCCATTTAATATAAAGAAGATAAAAGCCTTTTCCCACAGGATATTTAACTCTAATGCTCTTTGGCCAATAAAATAATCATTTATTTTCTTTGAAATAGATTCAATTTCCCCTGTCGTTCGAACATTTAAATATTTAATTACCGAAATAATTCTTGAAAGTTGTTTTGAAACACCAAATTTATTTGTTGAGAAAGTGTCAATTGATCTAAGTTTATTTATCGTATCTGAATAGGTTATTTGATATACATTTTCTTCTTCAAAAGGATTGATTAACTCTTCCTCTTCTAATTGTAACCTAAATTCACTACTATTACGTTTTATCTCCTTTTCGAATTCTTCTATTAGGCTAATATCATCAGTTTGCTTAAAATAGTAGAGTCTAATCTTTGATAATTGAAAATCCAAATAATTATTATCAATAAAGATTTTAAAATTATTTTTTGGATTCTCCAAAATATATGCCTTGTCGGATATGCGGTTTTTTTTAATAATATTATCACGAATGAAATCAGAGACTATGTTTTTTTCATCTGTAATTTGTGGATTTGAAAAGACAAATAAAATGTCATCGACGTAACGGCCATAAAAAGCAGGTTTATGCGTATTTAGTATGCTCTCATCTAAATCTTTAAGATATATATTGGCAAGAATGTTGGATGAAATTAATCCTATTGGGATAATTTGTTTAGGAGATTTTTCTATGACATTATAAGTAATTAATGTTTTTACGTAAAACTTATGAATATTATTTAATAGTTCATTCAGCCATTTTGATTTAGAATCAACTATAAGGTGAGTAAGGTCTAAGTCAATAGAATGATAGAAGCTTCGCACATCTAAATTTAAAATGGCAACATTGTTCCCAGATTGATGTAGAGATTTAGCAGTTTTGAGAGCTGAATCTCTCCATTTATTGTAATTAAAATAATATTTTTTAAAAAGTTTTAGTCTATCAATTGTTTTAAAGCGTTTTAGGTTATATAGCCTATTGGAAAAGCAGGCATCCGATAAATTTTTTTGTTGTTGTTCTCCAATCTGAATTACCCATAAAGTAGAAATAATATGTAATTCTATCGGACAGTTAATAAATGGTATTATATTTTTCAAATCATTGATTAGATATGAATCTTTGATATTATTATTTGTATAAAAAATTCCATCTTTTATGTCATATTCAGCGGAAAAGAACTTTTTTGGAATTAGGCGGTAAGAAATTTTTTTAATTAACCCGTTTAAATATCTTGAATCGCTGCCATTAATAAGCTTGCTTAATTCGTCTGATAGTTTACTTATTTTTTGAGAGAATGATTTTTCGAATGACGCTATGTCCTTCTTTAGACTTATTGAAAAATTTTCATGGTAGACGTAGGACTTGAATTTTAAATATGCATCTGTCAAGTCATTTTCTAACTGATTCCCTTGTTCTTTAATTTTGGTCATTTCGGAAAGGTTGTCGTGGACAGTTGGTTTGATGAGATAAAGTAAAGAATTTAGAGAACAAAGCCAAATTTTTATTAATCCAAGGTGCTGAGAAAGCTCCTACGGTAACAGCGATTTGCGATGAAAAACTAAATGCCATTAGTTCTCAATCCTCTTAAGCAAATCTATAAAGTTGTTTAGGATAATAATGAATTCATCGACGGAGTAATTATATTGAATTGGATTATTACTAACGCCGAAATGTGCGAGGTATACTATTGTTGTATCAAGTCTTTCAACTCGTTCGGGCGGTCTTAGATATAACTCTTTTCCTTGAACAGTAAGCAAGACATCGTCATGAACTCTGAAGGTCTTGTCAAAGTAGATAAAGTGCAAAAATTGGTTGCAGTAAATGTTTAGTTTCAATAAAATAAAAAATCGTGGAGGAATACTATTTAGATAGTCTTTTAAAATATCGTAACCACCGACTATTTCTTTCAGTATTTTAAAATGAATAAACAAAGGAACTTTACTTTGTTGAATAATTGAGAGTGCATCAAATTGTAAATGATATTCAGTATTAATTTCTATACCATTATTTATTTTTGTTATTAAAGTTCTTAAGCTGACAAGGCCTTGCGAGATCATAATCTGCAATAATTCAATCGCAAGATTTGGCACATTGAAAAAGTGTCCTTGATAAAAAGAGTTTAATTGACTACCTGCTGCAATTTGAATGTTTTTAAAGGCATCATATGAAATATTAGACAAGATTTTCCTATTATCAAAATGGTAAACATTGTGGCTGTAGAATTTATCAATATAGCCATTGAAATCAGTTTCGCCGCCGTATTTAGCCTTGAATATATTTCTAAGATTATTGATGTCGCAAACGATAATAATTTTGTCAAACCCAAGTTTATTTGGCAGACCCTTAGAATTATCCAAGTGTGCTGCAAAAACATTTAATAACCTAAAAATATGTTCGGGGTCAATTCTATCTAAATCATCTATTATTAATACATTTTCCTGACTTGTTTCTTGTTTCAGACGTTGTAGAATTGTCGAAATAAGCTTTGTTATAATATTATTTTCAAAAATGCTTCCTTCTTTATTCTCTATTTCTTCGATTAGCTCAACAAGTTTATCTCCTTCGGAGTCTTTTTGTTCTTTATAATTTGTTAGAAAATCCTTTTTTAATTCTTCTATCTTTTCATAGCTTTCATAAACATCTTTCCCAACTTTAGGTATCATGTATATAAGTGTTGCTAATACTTTGAGAGGGTTGCCTTTAAGATATTTCGGAAGTGCCTTAAGGTATGATAGGTCACTCTCCTTTAATTGTATTTCTTTTTGCAGCATTAATGTAATTACGTCATACTTAATATAGCGGAAGACATCTTCCGTTGAAGCTATTGAATAATTAACGGGATAAATATGGAAAGAGTTATAAGAAATTTTGGTAAGTGTTTTCTCCTGAGTGACGTCCTTAAAAAAATGATCAAGAAAGAAGGATTTGCCAATGCCGAATTTTCCTGAGAAAAGAATACGATCATTTCCTTCCGAAATTAAATGATTTTTGAAATCGTTATTCGGATAGTCGAACAAATCTTGACGAAATGGAAACCTATTTGAAGCGGTCATAGGTAATTGTTTTTAAGGTTTAATTAATATATTTTTGAAGTTAAGATATTAAGCTGCGTTCTTTCTGCCCTTCAAACCGACTAAGTTTAAAAAGCAGCAGCTTTCATGTTTACGCAAGATAAGTATTGCAGCCACGTTCAGGCGTGGGGCTGCTTATTCATGCGTAAAGGTCTTTAGTCGGACCTGAAGGGCTGTTTAAGATGTGTCTCACGCCGCTGTTTAAAGCCCTTCCTGACTAGAGACAAGCAGGAAACCATTTTACCTGCCAACTATGGACAAGAATATCTGCCCGGAATGCGGCAACCCCAAAAAGCCCTGGTTTGCCTTATGTTGGGAATGTTCGGAATTAGAAAAGCTAATATCAAGATGTGAAGTTTGCGGGGTTGAAGTGCCGGAAGATCACACTCTTTGCCGAACCCATTGGAAGGAGAAATTTGAAGGGAAGAAGGAAATCCAAAGAATAGACTACGTAAAAACAAAAAAGGAAACCGAATTCAAGGAAAAGTTTGAGGGTAAATATTACTTCAACTCTCAAAAGGTGAAATCCAAAAGTGAATTGCTGATCTGTTACTTTTTAACTGCTAATGGTATTCACTTTCAATATGAACCTGTAATGACTTTGTCCAAAGAATTTAGACCTGATTTCGTAATTGACGATCAGAATGGTAATACGATCATTCTTGAACATTTCGGATTGGAAAATTCAGATTATATTTTAAGGCGAGAAGCTAAAGAAAAAGAGTATAAGAAATTGTGTTCGAAGTATCCAAATTTCTTTTTCATTTGGACAGATGAAAGTGACATTTATAATTTAAAAGAACGATTAGGAAAAAAGTTAAATGGAACGCCTATAAAAAAGGTTATGTGGAAATAGTAATAACCTCTAGTGCCCGTGTTTCTAGTTACTTTTACTTTCCAGAAATATAAGGCTTGCGCTTTCACCCAGCGGAATTCATAGTCTTCCAACAATTTTATATTTAGCTCTTAAGGTTTTTGGGTTCGATAGGAAAGGACAGTTTCTACCTTGTCATTCGCATTATGTTAAATGGCGCACAAGAAATTGAAGTACAGAAAAGTAGCTGGACTGCGGGCGTGGGAACTTCGACCCAGTTAACTTACTGTAAAACCGCTTTAGTTCGTACTTTCAAGACATGGAAGAAAAGACTTTCGTTATACTGGAATATTTGGCGGAGCAAGGAAAGCCTGTATCATTCTCTGAATTCCCCAATTCCTTTCTTCAACACTTCAATTTTAGCGATAGTGAAATATTTGAACACACCCACAACTTAGCACTTCTCAACTTTGTTGTTTTTGATAATCAAAAAAATTACATTTTTTTCATTACTGAGGCTGGAAAGAATGCACTTAAAGTGGAAGTTTTAGCAAGAGAGAAGAAAAATGAAATGCTTCGGGATGAAGCGACAAAATTAAAATTTGAAGCGAGAACCGCAAAGTTCACTTATTACACCTATTGGCTTGCCTTTGCTTTTTCAATTGCCGGATTGATTATTAGCCTAATAGCGATACTAAAGAAATCACAATAGAAGCAGAGCGTACTAAGGTTGAAAGGCTTTTTGTAAAAGAAAAACAACTATTTGCTTTAACCACTTCGTTCAAGAATTGTATACGTTAGCTTGCAGAGAAATCGGGTGAGAAATTATTATCCACTACCAATTCCACCAGATAATAATTTTTCTTATAATCCCTTGTAGCATTGTAGAAATTCTTCATAAAAACGGGTTTTGCTTCATCGGTAAGTTGAGACGCAATATTTTCTGCGGCTTCCTTATTCTTTTTAAAATCGAAAAACATCATACCGACCTGCTTATTTATGTCCGAGGTTATAAGCGCTACATATCTTCCGCAACAAATACCAGTCCGACCATGTCCTCGGTGTGCTGAATACCGGGTATTTTAAAATGAGAAACATTTTGCAATATCATGCTAGCGTTGGATGTCATCCCAACTGTTTTTTCTTTATTTAATTTTTCTACGAATAGTTTAATTGCCATAATTCTAAGATACAGTATTTGCCCTGACCGGGCAATTCGCTTACCTTAGAAGCATGCTTAAAGACGTGGATTATAAACATAAGATTCATATATTCTATACGAATGAATTCAGCAAGCCTACTGAAAATATTGACTATAATATTATTGTTCAGTACATGGGGGTAGGCCACCTTGAATGTAAAGAAGAAAGAATAAGAAGCTATGTTATAGTAAGACCCGAATATTATGTTTGGCATCCGTCACATAAAGAAAAAAGAATGACCATGAAGGTCATTTGGGAAGGCGCTTATTACATCAACATGGATAGAAGGTTGATTACAGTAAAAGATATTTATGAATGTTGGGCAGATACAGCAAAAGAAATAACTGATTTCATTGTGCGTAACCAATTCGGCGCTTTAAGTCCTCCCATTCCTTCGCTGGAATCGGTTCAAAATGAACTTGAGAATTTTCTTGATTCTTTACAGAGCGCGTCGGAAGACCCGCAGGGTATAACTTAGTTCTGACAAACACATTAATCGTGTCACTCTCAGGCATACCAGTTATTCTTTCACGCCGCACGGCGTATGAGCGTTTTTCTCTGGATAAGGAAATATAATTTTCAAATTTTACAAGCCGAGTTTGTAGTCGAAGAAGCAAAGATGTACAGCGAAGACTTGCGAAACCTGCAAGAACCCTAATTGTTTTCCATACAATTTAATAAGAATGAGTTTGTTACAAACAAAACCGACAAAAAAGAGAGTGTGCAATTATTGCACTGATTGCAGCTTGTTAAAGGAATTAGCTGCAACCATGTACAGGGTAAATCTGAAAAACCTACACTGGTTCTTGCTCCAAAAATTCAGGCTGGGCTATTCTAGGCTTGATAGAGCCCTTAATTTTAATGTCAAGCTCGTGATGATTATCCCTTTATTTATACACCCTAGATTGGTCTAAAAATATCACCCACTCTTTAAGTCCATAATCCTTTTTTAAGAAATCATTCAACCCCAATCCTCGCCCCCAATCATGGGGGCTACGGGGTTTTCTCGGATATTGGATTTAAATTAAATTACCTTTTTCTCGAAAATTGTTGAGTCCCAAAAGAAACTATCATGAAAAGAAAACAGACATGGCGAGTTAAGATGCTTGGAAGGAGTTACAAGTGTAGTTGCTCATCCATGCTTTTTTTATTAACATTTTTTCAGCTTGTCTCTTGTAATCCGAAAAAAGGTAACCCTGAAAAGCTTTCGTCTGCGAAGGAGATAGTGTTTGATACAAGTGAAAAGATAATAATTGATACAACCGAAGTTATTTCCAGAGATAGCAGCATGAGTTTATTCATCAAATTATTAGGGTTAGAAAGCATCAGAAATAAGATTAATAACGAAGAGATAAGGATTTGGTATAATAATTTATCAGACACAGGAAAAATTGTAATCCTTAAGAATGACGGTGAATGGCACTCTGCCGAATATGCTTATAAAGCAATCTTTGGGAAACGTTCAAGTGTCATCGGGCTTGACAAAACTGTAAAAATAAATGAACCCGTCTCAGGATGGCCTGTTTTTAGAAAGGATTTGATTGACCTTGGGATATATAAACTTAAGAGCTATAAACAAATTCCGAATTATTATGTATGTAATGACGGGGATGCAATAGTCGTAGAAATTTGGAAAAATAATTCGTATACACTCTACGACTATCCTTGTTTTAGCATTTATAAAGACTCACTTAATGATGTAATAAAAATTAAAAATATTTATTTATTATTACAAAAGGAGCTTGGGTATCGGCTCGTTCCCTAACAATACTTAATTCTCATTCTTTTGTGATTTATTTTTCCCTTAGTTAAGATTAAGAGATTTATTCGCCAATAAAAAGCATATCAAAAAAAGCCAGAGTTGCAGCAATATAAAAGTGCTTCAACTCTGGCCGTAGGTTGCGATTTACATTTTCCACAACCTTCAGTCTTGACTTCTTTTTTTAATTGTCAGTGAACCCATAGAGTTAATTAACTCCTGTTTCTTAAAAAAAATCTTTCTTCCTATTCGGTAGGAAGTGATTTTTTTGTTCTTTTTCCATTTGTGAATTGTTACTTTGGATGCACGCAGGAACTGAGAAGCCTCTTCAATGCTCATAAATACATCTTCCTTTGGAAGAGATATTTGCTCTTTGAAATCTTTCAACTCATTTTTTACCAATTCGCTAATGAGTTCTTTAAATTCAAGTAATGGCATTGACACAAACAAAGTGTTGCCTGTAGTCATGAATAACCATATGAAAATTATTTTGGAGAAAAATGGACAATGTATTTATACTTGCCCGAACCGTGTAACCATCACGGCCAACTGCTGCAAAGCAATAGCCAAATGTGTATCAAAGATATTTAAGCGAGGGCTTTCTTGCATAAAATCTAATTAACACCTTAAACCGCTATAAGCAAAGGCTTTTGCCATGCTTTAATCATTTCGGTGTGCATAACCGTGTCGGTGATCTTAATATATTTTTTAAAGGTTTTATAACTTTTATGCCCGGTCATTGCCATCACAACCTCGGCTCTTATTCCTTTTTCTAGAGCGAGGGTTACAAATGTTCGCCTCGCTGTGTGAGTTGTTATTAGTTGATGTTTTGTGGTTTTTGTTATGATCTTTTTTGAGCCGCTATAATTCACTGATTCTATTACGTCGTTTAATTCGGCGTGTTCACAAATAATTTTAAGATAATCGTTTGTTTTTTGATTAGAAATTCCGGTAGGAAGTAATTTGTTTAGTGAGTTATTCTTGTATTTAACGATTATTTCTCTTGCATAGTCATTCAATGGGATTTTGAGTGAGTCTTTGGTTTTTTCTGTTCTAAACTCAATATAATTATTATGATAATTCGCATGGGTTAGCTGATTAATATCAGAAAAGCGCAAGCCTGTAAAACAACCAAAGCAAAAACAGTCTTTTACTTTTTCTAATGCAGGTGAAAGATCGCTAAGATTATAGATTTTCATAAGCTCTCCATCTGTTAAGTAAACTATGTCTATATCTTCCTGAAGAACTTTGAATTTTTTTAGGTTTGTTGATATGTTTGTGAATTCATGATCTTTCGAATAGTTCAGAAATGTTTTTAGCGTTTTTATATGTTTGCCAATTGTATTGTTTAGATATTTTTTAGCGATTAAGAAGTCAACAAACTTTTCATAAAATTCATTTGTAATTGATTCGAAGGTTATCTGGATTTTTTTCTCTGATTGAAACTTCAACAACATATTTTTTGTCGTTGTGTAAGTTTTAATAGTTGTAAGAGTTCTGATTGGCTTAGATTGTTCGATAAAAATATCATACGATTTAAAAAAGTCGTTTTCTGCATTTAGTTTACCGTTTTTGCTTTCAAACTTTCTTTTAATTATCTCTATACCGTAATCTTTTTTGAGAAATAAGGCTTCTCGTTCTATTTTTCGGATGTCTTCGACATAGCCATTCAAAAGGGAATTTATTTCTTCAGCACCTTCGCACTGGCTTTTAACCTTATTATCCAGCCAATATTTAGGGTTCACTTTCAATTTTGTAGAGTACCTGAATCTCTTGCCATTCTTCAAATAGGCTAACATAACAGAAGCTTCAGCCTTGCCTGTATTTTTTTTAAGATAGAATGTTACAGTTGACATATAAATTGTCTTTTATAAAAGAGGTTGCAATATAGGTGGCAATTTTTGCCTTATTCAAATGTATGAAAAGAGAATTGAACTTAAGGGGCAAATCTTCTGAAACCTGCTCTGGGAAAGGGTTTCAGTTAAGTAGAATTAAGTTAGTAACTTGTAGCGTAAAGTAAAAAACGACCTGTCGGGACTACATACATTTTAAAGTTCAATAAAAAGGCGAAAAAAATTCAAATTTTTATTGAATCAGAATAGATAAGATTTTATCATTCTGAAAGTGTGATCAATACCTGAATAGCTATATTATTTCTGCACATCGCAAAAAAATATTTTAATCTTTATGAAATTAAAGATTGCATTGCTATTCACGGGATTGATGTTTACTGCATTTACCTACGCAGGAAACATAATTACCGTCCGTTCTGAAAATTCACGCATGATTAATTATGCGCTGGATAAACTTATCAAAGTCTCCGCCGGCTATGGTACTATCGTTGTAAAAAAATTATTGCACGATAAGAATATAGCGGATCTCGTAATACTTACCCAGGCCGATGCGGCTATGCAGGGTTTATATGTAGTTGTCGAAAAACTGGCCGCCGAAGGTTTCCGCATTATTCGTAAAGGTGAAAAGTTGATAGTAGTAGGAGCTGATGAACAGGGAGCCATGTATGGAATATTGGATGTTGCCGAGCAATTGGAAAACAATGGTGGCGATATAAAACTGGTGAAAGAGAAAAAAGAAGAGCCACGCATGAGCTTCAGGGGCATTAAGTTCAACCTGCCTTTTATGGCCTACCGGTCCAGCATATCACTAACCCAACAGGGATATGTAATAGAGGATCTCAAATTCTGGGAAACTTTCCTGGACATGATGGCCACCAATCGCTACAATGTACTTTCATTGTGGAGCCTGCACCCGTATCATTATATGATCAGGGCGAAGAATTTCCCGGAGGCTTGCCCGTTTGATGATGTTACACTGCAGGCAATGAAACAATTCTGGAACAGCCTGTTTAAAATGGCGCATGACCGCGGCATACAAACCTATATTATTAACTGGAACACTTTTGTTTCGCCAAGCTTTGCGCTGGCACATAAAAATGACGGTGTGATACAATACTCAGTTACACCCGAATTTGGCGGAAGGCAGGATACTTCCAAACTGGTTGAACAATATACCCGTGAAACCATTACCCAGGTTATAAATGAGTATTCCGAATTGGATGGATTAGGTATAACTATTGGTGAGGGCATGGGAGGCCGCACACCGGAGCAACGCCGCGAATGGCTTGACCGTACCATTTTTGCCGGAATGAAAGCCGCCAATCGAAAAATAAAATTTGTATACCGGGCCCCACTATCAGCCAATACCGGATCGGGTGGCAGCACCAGTGAAGAAAATGATCTGGCATCACGCAAACATGTCGAGCAACAGGATGTAACCGAAATGTATGTTGAGTTTAAATTCAACTGGAGTCATGGGCATTCATCACCCAAATTATTTATGGTGCATGGTGGTAAGCTTACTGACAAATACTGGAATCCTTTTCCTACCAAATACAAATACGTTTGGACGATGCGCAACGAAGATTTCTACCGTCTGCGTTGGGGCAACAGTGACTTCATCCGTGAGTTTATCAAAAACAATGGTCATGATTATGTAGCTGGTTGTTTCATCGGTAGCGAAATATTTACACCAGCGCTGGATTATACCAGCTTACAGGGTTCGTTTAAAACATGGAGTTATCATTTTCAGCGCCAGTGGCTATGGTATGCTATGTGGGGAAGGTTGCTATATGACGATAAAACTCCCGATGCCATATTTGAACAGCAACTCGCTTCTAAATATGGAAAAGGCACAGGCCCGGCAGCTTTGCAGGCCTGGAAAATCGCTACCAATAACCAACTGAAGTTTGCCGCTTTCCACATGGGTACGGCTGATGCACAATTATATTCAGAAGGTTTTTGCGATTGGGGTGCAAACAAACCCGCCCGTTTATTTGATATAAACAATATCATTACCCACCCGGTGCTTGACTCTACATTATATATTAATATACGTGACTGGGTGAATGCAGATGAAAAAGTACTACCGGGTAGAATGTCGCCGCTGCAACTCGCTGCACAGTTGGATGTTGATAATGCCAAACTGCTTACATTGATCAACCAGCTTAAAGCAAAAGGCTTAACACCTGGCGCAACGGTTGAAGTAAATGATATGCAGGCATGGTACTGGTTTGGCCGTTATTTTTCGGATAAGATCAAGGCCGGTGTAGCTGTAGCCCGTTATCGTTATAAAGGTAACGATCAACGGCAGCAGGCAGTCCAGTATTTAAAACAATGCTCATCGCATTGGGCCAATTATGCCAATACGGTGGCTAAATACAATAAAGAATCTTTTCCTTTCATTATCACCAGTGGCGAATTTTCATTGAAGGATATGCAGGCCCAGGTAGATAAAGACCAGGAATTGGCTATGGTAACAGCGTCTAAAAAATAAATCTAGTCATGCCGTAACAAGTTGGGCATGATAAAAACATTGCATAGTAATCATCCAACATATTATCAACTTAACAAAACACAAAATGAAATTTTCAAGCTTTATTAACCTGCTTATTGGAATACTTCTTTTTGTTTCATGCGCCGAAGCGCAAACACAAAAGAAAACCCCGCTTGATTATGTGGATCCAAATATTGGGGGAATTGGTCACCTGCTGGTGGCAACTGACCCTACTGTTCAATTACCCAATGGAAATGTTAGGGTATGTTCAAATCCGTGGCCGGAGATTTATGACAGGTACCTCGCCGATAAAGTATTCAGCTTTTCGCTCAGGGATGAAATCAGGTACGGAACCAAAACAATTCCATCGTGGATCATGGCGACTACCGGGAACATTGAAGTAACACCGGCAAAAATGGCTTCAAACATTGATCATGATTTTGAAACCGTCACACCTTATTATTCCAGGCTCTTGCTGGAAGATTATGATATCAATACTGAATATACGGTTACTGAGCAGGCTTCCTATTTCAGGTTCACGTTTCTTCAAAGTTCAAGTGCACATATTTTGCTAAGCAGTAATGCCAAATTTAGTGTAGTAGATAATACTACTATCCAGGGACAGGAAGGAATGGGAAGACGTGCTTTTTATTTCTATGCGAAGTTTAGTAAACCGTTTACATCCTCCGGCTCGTGGAATGGCGCTGAGGTATCTCCATCAAATACCCAAAGTGGTAATAATGTAGGTGTCTTTGCAAACTATACAACAACAAAAGGCGAACAGGTAGAGGTAAAAATTGGTGTGTCGGGTGAAAGTATGGAGGAGGCACAAAAAAACCTGGAGAAAGAAATTCCCGCATGGAATTTTGAAATGGTAAAAACCAGCGCCAAAAACAAATGGGAAGAATCATTATCGTTATTTAAAGTGGAAGGCGGAACAGAAGAGCAGCGTAAAATATTTTACACAGGCATCTATTTTTCATTGGGTGGCGAAAGCCTGGAAAACAGGATGAAGCTGAGGGATGATAAATTAATTGAACGGGCGCAAAAGTATGCAGCGCAATCAAAAAATGAATTGTTCCCGCAGGTTTCATCACAAGGAGGAATGTTCCAGCACACCAACCTGGTTATGGTAGCAGATATGTATCAACGTGGTGTTCAAAATTTTGATGTAGCAAAGGCTTATGAAAATATGAAGACAGAGTTTATGGAATCTACCAGGTTGCCCTGGAGAAAAGGCCCTGCTACACAACTGGATAGCTTTTATATAAAAAATGGCTTCTTCCCTGCGATACCACCGGGCAAACTGGAGTGGGTGCCGGAAGTGCATCAATTTGAAAAACGACAATCTGTTACCGTTACTTTACAGGCGGCCTACGAGGCATGGTGCGTAGCCCAGGTGGCAAAAGGTTTAGGCAAGACGGATGACTATGATTATTTTATGAAGCATGCGCACGATTATCAAAATGTATTTAATAAAGAAACCGGCTTCATGTCGCCTAAAACGGATGACGGTAAATGGATCACTCCTTTTAATCCTGTATTATCCGGTGGGCAAGGTGGAAGAGATTATTTCGCTGAAATGAATAGCTGGGTATACACCTGGTATGTTAGCCATGACATCCAGGGCCTGATAAACCTGATGGGAGGCCGGACCAATTTTATCAACAAGCTCGATGCATTGTTTAATCAGCAGTATCAAACCGGCAAGTATAAATTTCTTGATCAGTTTCCTGATATGACGGGTTTAATTGGAAACTATGCGCATGGAAATGAATTTTCACGCCAGATACCTTATCTCTACATCTACGCAGGCGCTCCGTGGAAAACACAAAAACGTGTCCGGGAAATTATGGATGTATGGTATAGCGCTAATCCGTTAGGTATAAGTGGTGATGAGGACACCGGCCTGATGATGCATTTTTATATCACCAGTGCAATGGGGATTTACTCTGATCCAATGATTCCTAATTATCCAATATGGCTTATCGGCAGCCCGATATTTTCAAGATCAACTATTACTTTGGGTAATAAAAAAAAGTTTGTTATCGAAGCTAAAAATGTATCAGCACAAAACAAATATGTGCAATCAGCTATTTTAAATGGTGTGACGCTTGATAAGCCTTGGTTTGACCATGCAACACTGCTGAAAGGCGGTACATTGGTGCTGAATATGGGACCAAGACCTAACAAACAATGGGGTAGTTCACTTGATGTAATACCTCCCTCTATGTCAAAACCAGAACAAGCTGCCTTTTAAAAAATACCGGTTCAACATTAAAGTATCAAACAAGTCAGTATATGAAACGATTGCTAAATCTTCTCTTTATATTTTTCGCTTCCGTTGAATTAATGGCGGCACCTGCACCGCAAAAGGTGGCTATTATATACAATAAAAATATTCCTCAACTGGTCTTTGGGGTGCAGGAATTTAAAAATTCATTTGCGAAGGCCAACCTGCAATTCTCCACTTCACCTGCTGGCGCTATTGTGGTCAATTTTATGTTAGATAAAATGCTGGGAGCCGAGGCATACAAAATTGTACAAACAGGTAAAAGCATTAAAGTGGTTGGTGGCGATGCCCGCGGCCTGATGTATGCGGCATTTGAACTGGCTGAGGATATACAAGCAGGAAAAAATTTGTTGAGCATTGGCGTATCTGAAGGGCAGCCCTATATACGCCGGCGCGGTATAAAATTTAATATTCCGCTGGATGCACGAAGTCCCAGTTATGATGATACCGGTGATGCTGCTCAAAAGAATATTGAAACCATGTGGGATTTTGATTTTTGGAAAAACTACTTTGATAACATGGCCCGTTACCGGTACAACCTCCTTACCTTATGGAATTTGCATCCCTATGCCTCATTGGTAAAAGTGCCGGGTTATGAAGATGTAGCGTTGAAAGATGTTTGTGTATATACCAACCCCATCAACTCAAAAACGGATATGCGCTGGAAGCGGGAGAGCATACAAGATCCGAAATACCTGCGAGTAGTTAAAAAAATGACCATCGATGAAAAGATCGTCTTCTGGAAAAAAGTATTTCAATATGCCGCCGACAGGGGCATTGATATTCACCTGTATCACTGGAACGTATTTATGAGTGGCGCCGAAGGAAAATATGGTATTGAAAACCGCCAGGATTCGCCTATCGCTATCGATTATTTGCGTAAAAGTGTTAAGCAGTTGCTATTGACATATCCTAACATAAAAGGGATTGGTGTAACTGCGGGTGAAAACGTTAACCGGCAGTTGAAAGGTGAATACAGTACCGAGAATTACATCTGGGCCACTTATGGCAAAGGTATTATGGATGCCCGCGCCGTTGATCCTGCAATCGATATCGACTTTATTTTCAGGCAGCATGAAACAGATATGCATTTAATCGCTGACGCATTCAAAGATTATAACCGCCCGTTTGATACCGAATTCAAATATTCACGTGCCCGGATGTTCAGCAGTGCTAAGCCAACCTGGTTTGACAGGATTTACCGGGAAGAAGTGGAGCAGTTTAAGATTAAAGTATGGATGAACGTACGCAACGACGATATTTTCATCTATCGCTGGGGCAACCCTAACTATACCAATGCATACATTAAAAATATGCCGAGAGAACTAATGGCAGGTTATTTCTGGGGGCCGGATGGGTACATTTATGGAAAAGATTTTACCAGTAAAGATCCTACTGTACCTAAATATGAAATCGACAAGCAATGGTATATGTTCCTGCAATTCGGCATGGCCGGTTATAATCCCAATCTGCCCGAGAGCTACTACATCAACCGTATCGCTCATCATTTTCCCGCTGCTGATGCATCCATTATTTATAAAACATGGAATGCGACATCAGATGTGATTGAATGGACCGACAAAATACATTATCGTCAGAACGATGCGGAATTTTTACCTGAAGCTTGTATCGATATCAATAAATTTAAAGACCTGAATGCCTTTGCACGTAACGATTGCATGCCCGACCAGGGTGTGACAGCTATCGGCGATTTTGTACAGAATGGTGCGATACCCGGCGAATTAACTCCTTTCGATGTAGCAGATAAATTATCGCAGGCCTCACAAACTTTATTGAACGGTGCTGCTCAACTGAAAAGTGGTAATAACGCAGAACTGAATCAAACTATTAACGATTTTAAATCGATGGGTTTGCTGGCCAATTATTATAACCATAAGGTACGTGCAGCCACTTATATGGCGCAATACCGTTTCAGTGGTGATGAGCAGAAAAAAAATCAATCGATATCTGAGGCAGAAGCAGCCGTTAAAGCCTGGATAGATTACGCCGTATCTGCAAATGCAGAATACAGGACTCAGCTATTTGCCCGGACCGGTGTAGCCGATTGGACCCTACTCACCGAAGCCGTTAAGCAGGATGTAGAGATAGTCCGTAATGCTAAAAAAGGCGAACCGGTGGCTGTAGCGGCGTCGAATAAATTATGGAAAATGGATAAGAAGAAATATTGAAAGCAACCAGCTTAATTATTTTTTATTAATGCATCGGCAGCAGCTTGTTGAAACATGCGGCGCAATTCACTTTCATCTCCGTTTATGCCCGGGCGTTGAACCATGATTATATAGGCTACTCCACGAACCGGGTCAATCCAGGCCTGGGTACCCCATGCTCCACCATGTCCGAACGTACCCGCCGAAAGCATGGAGCCTACACCATCATGAGGCCTGCGCTGAATGCAAACCCCTATACCCCATCCATAATCAGCACCATGATTACTTATAAAACCTGCAGGCAGATCGCCGGTCTGTATGGTGGTTAATAATTTCATCGCTTCGTTACTCAAATAACGTTTTCCGTTATACACTCCATTTCCCAATAACATCTGGCAGAAACGGGCATAATCGGGGCCCGTAGAGTAAATGCCACCATTTCCAAGCGGGGGCTGATTTTCTTTGCCACTATAAATAGCAGGTAAGGGAGTGGGTTCCAATTTACCTGTACTCTTGTTTTTTGTATAGCCAATCGCCCTGTTAGGATTTTTATCAGGATAGAAAGTAGAGCTGGTCATACCCAGTGGATCAAATACCATTTTTTGTACAAATTTGTTGAATGACATTCCGCTTGTTATCTCTACAATATGCGCAGCCACGTTGATACCTGACTGGGTATATTTCCATTTTGAACCCGGCTCATATTGCATAGGTGCGGCAAGAAATAGCGGAATCAAATCTGCAAGGGTTTTGGCATTAAGAATGTCTTTGTCATCAGCTTCTCCAAGTCCTGATGTATGCGTGAGAATTTGTTTAATAGTTAGATTAGCCAACTTTCCTGATGGAGTTTTTAAATTGGCGAAAGCACGAATATATTTAGAAACCGGATCATTAACGTTAAGCTTGCCCTGGTCCTGGAGCATAAGAACTGAAACCGCGGTAACAGGTTTAGTCATAGACGCAATCCAGAACAAGGTATTGGCCTGCATGGGTTCTTTACTCTCCATATTCGCCAAACCTGCAACGTCAGTGTGTAACGTTTTATCTTTAGTGACAACCAGGGTTTCGGCCCCGGCTATATCTCCGGCGTCAATGAATTTTTGCATCGCTTCATGTATGCCTGGTAGTTTCGGTGTATTCTGTGTTTGTGCAGTAAGAGGAGTTGTCTGGGCAAGCGAAAGGATAAAAAGGGTAATAAATAACAGGCCGCCTGTTCTGTTTTTTAGTATCGTTAGTAATGTGTGCATAGCAGATCGATAAAGAAGCTTTTAATATCTGTTGTTCCCAACAGGTTTACTTCTTACTGCAAACTATTAACTTGTAGGATTATCTCCAAAATAAGTATGTAATACTTCTATCTTGTCTCATGGACCTTTTTACTTAAATATTTTCGCCATCGCTCCTGCTCAACAACTCATCATCTCTTTCTCTCACTTTATGCACCTTACCCTGTTATCATCCTGGGGACCAGTATAATTTCGGGTTATTAAACCAAAAAAGATGAAAACCAACAGTAACCTTATTCCTTATTTCTTTATTTGTCATCCGCCCTGCTGGCTGGCGGAAATACTGCTCATGCGCAGCAATACAAGATCAAACAAACAAGCAGTATGCAGAACATTAAATCAGAAACGACGATTTATGTAAAAGGCATGCGGAAAAGAACCGAAGGCGGCGGCTTTGCCGGCATGAAGCTCCCCACCGCCATTGAGCAATGCGACTTGCAACGCACCATTAAAATTAACGACAAGAAAAAATTGTATTTCATCATACCTTTTTCAAACAACGAAGAAATAGAAGAAGATGCAAGACCTTCTAAAGCAAAACCTGTTGCCACCGTATCCAAACCAAAAGAAAAAACAGGAACGAAAAAAGGCGGTGTGATTTACATGTATTATAATATTACGGATACGGGTGAACGGAAAAAAATGTACGGTATAACTGCCAGGCATGTATGGAGTACGCAAAAAATAAAACCATCCGCAGATGCATGTATGATGAAAGACAGTATGATCATAAAAACGGACGGTTGGTATATCGACCTGCCGCAGTTCAATTGCCAGGTCAATAGTTATGGCGGAACTTCTGCCGCAGGAGGTTGGCAGAAGCCCGAATGCCAGGACCGTTTTATCAGCAAACATAGTGGCAAAGGAAAATTAGGTTTTCCCTTGATAGAAAAAAGGATCATGATCATGGGAGGGCAGGTATCTAGTAATGAATTTGAAAGCAATATTGAAACACTGGAGTTTTCTATGGTCAAACTTGATTCCATGTTGTTTGAAATACCGCCTGGCTATCAACTTGCCAAAAGTGAAGAAGATTTGCAGGATAAATTTGATGCGACGGATTATATTAAATCCGCTTATAGTAATAAAGGAACAGAAGCCGAACGGATAGTTGATGAAGAAAAGAAAGCAGGCATTACCCGCATCGGTGTATACGAACCAACAGGCGATGAGCAATTACAGGCAGATGTTTTACAAAAACACATGGCAAACTCACTCACCGGCGGAAACATCGAAGCTGTTGTTATC
Organism: Chitinophagaceae bacterium; assembly: GCA_037200685.1. GTDB lineage: Bacteria > Bacteroidota > Bacteroidia > Chitinophagales > Chitinophagaceae > JAJKIP01. Next base: position 321,286 of record JBBCIG010000016.1, on the reverse strand, counting down.
AGTTCGAAAGAAGATGCAAAGAAATATCATTGCGATTTCTTGCTGAACACTGTAGTGACCAAAGTAAAACAGGGAAGTAAAGTAGGAGGCTTGTTGAAGGCTATAAAAAACACAGACCCTTCATCCGCAACATCTTTTATCATCGAAGCCAACCTTTCTTTGGTAAAAACTTCCGACGAATCTACCAGGGCCGAACAAAAAATAAACGGTAAATATGACGGCAAGGCGGACGAGGCGGCCATGAAAGCATTGGAAAAAGGATGCGGTGAACTGGTAAAAGAGCTTGACTAACCACTATAGTACATTTCCGATAGGGCGGTAAGTGATTATAATTTTATTCGCTTATCGCTTTTGTGCATTTCCCTGTGTTATTATGTTGTTAAACAAAAAAGTATCTCCTTCTGGGAGATTTTTTTTATTCTTGATGTGCATCAAAAAAAACTGGTCAAAAAATATTTCTCTTGTAAGTGTTTTACTTTCGCAAAACAGGCATGAAAGTTGGCAATGCAGTACAAATGGAGATAAGCTAATCTCTGTTCGATAATTTTTTACCCTCCGAATAAATTTCCTATTAACATAAGACTCATTTTCTTCAATTGAAGGGAATACTGGTTTGATTTTAAAAGATCAAAACAAAATTTTTATTCATAAAGCAGATTTATATATTATATAATTACATGAAAAAATCACTATTATCTTTATTTGTTGTTGGATTGTCACTTATCTTTTCTAAAAGTGCTAACTCACAAAACTATATCAGTGGCATACAAGTAGGTTTGGGAGAATATGTCACTTATTTTATAGATAATAGTGGCACATTGACAGCCATTGGTAACCGCGGATATTCAGGCGTGGGTGGTAACGGAGCTGGTGCCGGATCATCGGGTGTTCCGCAAGCGGTGATTGTTTCACCATCTAATTTAAAATTCAGGTCTGCAGCCGGTCAACTTCATGGTGGTGCGGCTGTAGATGTAAATGGTAGAGTATGGACAATGGGGGCAGCGGCTGCAGGTGAGTCGGGAATGGGTAATACCAACTATTCCCAGTATCCACAAAAAATATTGACAGATATAAATGGCAACCAGTTTGACAGTGTTATATCAGTTGTTCCTTATGCACAAGATTATAGCGATGGAAGCAACCGGCATGGTTGGCTGGCTGTAAAATCAACCGGCACATTATGGATTTGGGGAACTCCCGGAGCCATGAGGGGTGATGGAACAGAAAATGTTGACCAGGCTATTTTACGACCTACAAAAATTTTTATCCCGGGTGGAAGAATGGTTCAGCAAATAATAAGCGGGGATTATGTATTAGCGCTTTGTACAGATGGTACTGTATGGACATGGGGCAAAACATATCGTGCAAATCTCGGGTATATACCTTCCGGAATGGAATATGCAAGCCCGCACCAGACCAATCTTTCGGGAATAACACAAATTGCCGGTGGCAAAGAATTTAATTATGCATTAAAAAGCAACGGAGATCTTTATGGTTGGGGGCGAATGGGAAATTTTATGAATGACCCTACCTGGCCGGAAGGCACTGGTGCTGAAATTACTTTTCCTCAATTAATGCCTAATATTCAAAGTTACTTTCCAGCGCCAATCACTAAGATTGTTACTAACTGGTCTATTACAGCAGCTCTTTTAACTGATGGAAGTTTATGGACATGGGGTGATAATACACAGGGCAGTATAGGTAATGGCGAATCTTATTTTGGTAATGCAACAACGGGCTATGTATATGATTATGGTATTCACCTGCTTCGTAAAGCTCCTTATCGTGTTGCGCCTACACGGACTTTTAAAAATATATTTACAGGAAATATTCTCGGGTTTTGTACCTATGCAGTAGGAACGGATGATCAGTTATATGCCTGGGGACCAAACAGGGGTTCGGCCATTCCCAACCGGATCGATAATCCCATAGGTGGTAATTTAGGTGCCTATAATAATTCATGGAACCGTCCATGGCCACAGCCTGTTGACCCATTTAATATTACATCTACTTTTATTAGCACCAGTCCTCTTTGCATAGCAAATCCGTCAGGTTCTCCTTGTAATTCTTACGCTATTCCTGCTAATACGAAACCAGTTGCGAACGCCGGATCTAATCAGTCTGTCACCGGTACTTCTGCAATATTGGATGGCAGGGCAAGTACGGATAATGTATTTATCTCTTATTATATATGGTCGCAGGTAAGCGGTCCGAACACCGCGGTAATGGATTTACCCGGTGCACCAGTAGCAAAAGTTTCTGGTCTTGTAACAGGTAATTATGTTTTTAAATTAAAAACCATAGATAATGGCTGGTTTAGTGATAGCACAACGGTGCAGGTAGCAGTGAACACTACAGCAAGCCAACCACCAACTGCGAATGCCGGTACTACACAAACGATTACATTGCCTGTTAGCCAGGTTACTTTAGCGGGTAACGGAACAGCTAATAATGGTGGTTCTATCATTAATCATACCTGGACTAAATTCAGTGGCGGCGCCGCAGCGATTACTGATCCTTCTAATTATAATACAACAGTTACAGGGCTTGCCGCAGGCACTTATGTATTCCGTTTAACTGTTACACAAAATGATAATCAAACCATAACCAGTGATGTAACCATTACGGTTAACCCCGCTGTTGTTATTCCTCCCCCTACAGTGAATGCAGGAACAACACAAACGATTACGTTGCCAGCCAGCCAGGTTACTCTTGCAGGAAGCGGAACTGCTAATAATGGTGGTTCTATCATTGAACGTACATGGAGTAAATTCAGCGGTGGCGCAGCAAATATTGCTGATCCTTCAAATTATAATACAACAGTTACAGGACTTGCAGCAGGCACTTATGTGTTCCGCTTAACTGTTACACAAAATGATAATCAAACAGCAACAAGTGATGTAACGATTACTGTTAACGCTGTCAATCCATCCGGCTCTACGCCATATAGCGGAACAAGAAAATCAATACCCGGCAAACTGGAAGCTGAAGAATATGATTTAGGCGGACAGAATATTGCTTATAATGATGGTACGCCTGCGAATCTCGGTGGGGCTTTCAGAACTGCTGAAGGAGTTGATGTACGCACTTGCCCGGATGCAGGTGGTGGTTATGCTATTGGATGGACAACAGATGGAGAATGGATGAAATATTCCGTGAACGTAACTACTTCCGGTGTTTATGATTTTGCGGTAAGGGCAGGCACACCTAATTCCGGTAAATCTGTTCAATTACAAGTTGACGATGTGACTGTTGGTACATTGACGATCGTTAATACAGGTGGCTTTAATAACTGGCAAACGTCCACGCTTTCAAATATATCCTTAACCGCAGGCGATCACACTTTCCGTTTCCTTCTTAATACAGGCAATGTATCTAATCCTGATTTTGGTTTTGATATCAACTGGTTCAGTTTTACAATAGCTGCCACTCCTTCGCCAACTGCTAATGCCGGCGGCGTACAAACAATCACTTTACCAACCACCCAGGTTACACTTGCAGGAAGCGGAACTGCTAATAATGGTGGTTCTATTATTAATCACACATGGAGTAAATTCAGTGGCGGCGCAGCAGCGATTACTGATCCTTCTAATTATAATACAACAGTTACAGGACTTGCAGCAGGCACTTATGTGTTCCGCTTAACTGTTACACAAAATGATAATCAAACTGCAACAAGTGATGTAACGATTACTGTTAACGCTGTCAATCCATCCGGCTCTACGCCATATGGCGGAACAAGAAAATCAATACCTGGCAAACTGGAAGCTGAAGAATATGATTTAGGCGGACAGAACATTGCTTATAATGATGGCACACCTTCAAATCTCGGTGGAGCTTTCAGAACTGCTGAAGGAGTTGATGTACGCACTTGCCCGGATGCAGGTGGAGGCTATGCTATTGGTTGGACAACCGATGGTGAGTGGATGAAATATTCTGTCAACGTAACTACTTCCGGTGTTTATGATTTTGCTGTAAGGGCTGGTACACCTAACTCCGGTAAATCTGTTCAATTACAAGTAGACGATGTGACTGTTGGTACATTGACGATCGTTAATACAGGTGGCTTTAATACCTGGCAAACTTCTACCCTTTCTAATTTATCACTGAGTGCGGGTAACCACATTTTTCGTTTCCTTATCAATACAGGCAATGTATCTAATCCTGATTTTGGTTTTGATATTAACTGGTTCAGTTTCACATTAGCTTCCGCATCTTCAGTACCAACTGCCAATGCAGGCGTTACGCAAACTATTGCATTGCCTGTTAGCCAGGTTACTTTAGCAGGTAATGGAACAGCTAACAATGGCGGTTCTATTATTAATCATACATGGAGTAAATTCAGTGGCGGCGCCGCAGCGATTACTGATCCTTCTAATTATAATACAACAGTTACAGGACTTGCAGCAGGCACTTATGTGTTCCGCTTAACTGTTACACAAAATGATAATCAAACAGCAACAAGTGATGTAACGATTACTGTTAACGCTGTCAATCCATCCGGCTCTACGCCATATAGCGGAACAAGAAAATCAATACCCGGCAAACTTGGAAGCTGAAGAATATGATTTAGGCGGACAGAATATTGCTTATAATGATGGTACGCCTGCGAATCTCGGTGGGGCTTTCAGAACTGCTGAAGGAGTTGATGTACGCACTTGCCCGGATGCAGGTGGTGGTTATGCTATTGGATGGACAACAGATGGAGAATGGATGAAATATTCCGTGAACGTAACTACTTCCGGTGTTTATGATTTTGCGGTAAGGGCAGGCACACCTAATTCCGGTAAATCTGTTCAATTACAAGTTGACGATGTGACTGTTGGTACATTGACGATCGTTAATACAGGTGGCTTTAATAACTGGCAAACGTCCACGCTTTCAAATATATCCTTAACCGCAGGCGATCACACTTTCCGTTTCCTTCTTAATACAGGCAATGTATCTAATCCTGATTTTGGTTTTGATATCAACTGGTTCAGTTTTACAATAGCTGCCACTCCTTCGCCAACTGCTAATGCCGGCGGCGTACAAACAATCACTTTACCAACCACCCAGGTTACACTTGCAGGAAGCGGAACTGCTAATAATGGTGGTTCTATTATTAATCACACATGGGAGTAAATTCAGTGGCGGCGCAGCAGCGATTACTGATCCTTCTAATTATAATACAACAGTTACAGGACTTGCAGCAGGCACTTATGTATTCCGTTTAACGGTTACTCAAAGTGATAACCAAACTGCAACCAGTGATGTAACCATTATTGTTACTCCCATAATTGTTTCCAATGGAAAAACTATTCCGGGTAAAATCGAAGCGGAAAGTTTTGACGCTATGAATGGCATTCAAACAGAAAATACCGCAGATGCAGGCGGGGGCATGAATATATCGTGGATTGATAATAATGACTGGTTGGATTATAATGTGAATGTGACAACTACCGGCACTTATACTGTTAATTGCAGGGTCGCTTCACCTTACTGGGGTCCTGTTTTCCAGATAAGAAAAGCAGATGGGGTTGCGCTTGCAACTCTTAATGTCCCATCAACTAATGGATGGCAGACATGGACAACTGTTAGCGCTACTGTATCCCTTACTGCAGGCCCGCAAACCCTCCGGGTAGTTTCTACCAATAGTGCAGGATGGAATTTTAACTCCATGGATTTCGTGCTAACATCAGCTATTGCAGGGAATGCTATTGTAAACAGGACCATCCTTGCTCAGCCCGCTAATGAAGTAATATCTGCTAATACTTCAGTAGGAATTTTCCCCAACCCTGTGCGGGAGCAGTTCTTATTAAAAGTAAATAATGAACGGGAAGGAAATATACAGTTTGAAATAATTGATCAGAACGGAAGACTGGTAAAAAAGATGCAGGCGATAAAAAATAAAGGAATGTACCAATCCTATATTTCTGTTACAGGGTTATCGCAAGGTATGTATATCATTAAAGTAAAAATGAAAAACTGGAATGAGGCGATAAAGATGATAAAACTATAATTAGTATTATATAAATATTCTTACCTGGCTCTGGCACTCAACCCTATTAAACCCTTGAGCGCTGGGGCCTTTTCATTTTCTTTAATTCAAGACGAAGTATAATTGAGCTGTTGGTATTCAATTTTTTGGTGTTTGAAAACAATAGGTTAAGCGCTTTTAATTTACATAAAAATTATGTGCAACCGATTGCAGGTATGATTAAATCCGTTAAATTGGGTTTCAAATTGCTTGCCACCATGAAACCAATTAGCTGCCTCTTACTGGCTATGGGGGGATACTGTAATGCTATCTCCTCTTCTTTCTTTACCAATCGCAATATTCCGGGTATTAACCTCAGTTATATTAATAACATATCGGCTAATAAAATGCCCGTGGCTCCTTTTAGCATTATCTGATCATACTATTGAATCCCCTTTTATGATCATTTGCAGTAAAAAACCACCACTTGTAAGTAATAAAAAGCACGGTATGTTGCTATGTTTTTTATTCCTGCTGACACATGTTTCAACAGCGCAGCCAGATGATTTTTAATTTTATAAATTTTAGTAGCAGGGATGGTTTGTCCGCAAATACCGCGAATGTAATTTTCAAGGATAAGTATGGTTATATGTGGTTTGGTACCGATGATGGCCTGAATAAATTCGACGGGGAAACATTTACTGTTTATCGTCATAATCCAGCAGATAGTACAAGCGTAGGTACAAACAGGATCAATGCCATTTGTGAAGATGGCATGGGTAATTTGTGGGTGGGTACGGGCGGATCATTGTCTTTTTATGACCGCAAAAAGAATGCATTTAAGAATTATTACTTCGCTGAAAAGGCTGTTATACGTACGTTATGTATAGACTACCTGGGCAACCTATGGGTGGGAAGTTACCTGGGATTGTTCATGATGAATACGCATACTTCTAAAGTAACCCGCTATGAGGCGATACCAGCACAATCTGATCAATTAATATCAAACACTATTGTTTCTCTTTTCGAGGATAGCAAGAACCGGTTGTGGGTTGGTACTAACAAGGGATTGCTTTTGTATGTTAGAGACCGGAATAATTTTATACGTTACCAGCATTCTGAATCCGACAGTTTATCCATTCCTGATAATGTGATCCGGGCCATCACGGAAGATCAAAATGGAGATATATGGTTCGGAACAGACAATGGTGGTATTTGCCGGCTGCTGCCAGGTGGAAAAGGATTTACTATTTTTAAAAATGATCCCAATGACATTAATTCACTCAACAGTAATCGTGTCTGGGCTATTGTGCCGGATACTGACGGTAAATTGTGGATAGGCACCGAAGAAGGAATAAACATTTTTGATACGAAGACAAAAGATGTATTAAGAATAGTCAGCGATTCAAGGAATAAATATAGCCTGATTGGCCGATCAGTCAGGAGCGTTTATATTGATAAGAATGGTGTGTATTGGGTGGGAACATTCCAGGGCGGGATCAGCAAGTATGACAAGAACCTTGTTTTCTTTAACCTGAGGCAAAGCAATTCATTCGATCAGTATGGACTGAGCGCCCCGCTGGTTACTTCTTTTATTGAAGATGCACAAGGAGATATATATGTAGGAACAGATGGTGGTGGATTGAATCATTATCATAGGGAAAACAGGTTTGTTCTGTCATCCGAAAATAACGACCGGTAACAAACCGCTCTCCATTCTTGCAATGGAACGTGTCGCTGATGAACTTTGGATCGGTACGTATGGACAGGGTTTATATGTGTTGAATATGATGACGAATGCAGTTACGCATTATGGAAAAGGGACCGGCCCAACTGGTCTTTCGGGCAATGATATCTTTTGTTTGAAAAAAGACCGGAATGGAAATGTTTGGATAGGTAATAATGGAAGTGGTATAGATGTATTTAAACCAGCGTCAGGTATTATTCATCATTTTGATAAGACTTTATTGACTGTACGGGATAAATTACCATTGAACGGATATATCCGCACCATTGAAGAGGATGATCGTGGTAATATCTGGATCGGATCAAATGGTACCGGCATCGCTGTATATGATCCCTTTCTCAAAAATTTTAAAAAACTGGATCAGGCCAATAGCAATTTACCTTCCAATAGCGTATCAGCTATTTATGTAGATCAGAAAGGCATCGTCTGGATAGGTACGGATGGAGGTGGATTAAGTAAATGGGACAACAGCGGTAAATTCATTTCTTATTCGGAAGCGGATGGCCTTTCGAATGCGGTTATTCATAAAATTTTGGAAAGCGGTACGGGAAAACTATGGGTGAGTACAAACAAAGGCATTAGTAGCTTTGATGAGGAGAATAGAAAATTTAAAAATTATTCCTACCAGAATGGTCTTCAAAAAAGCACATTCTCATTGGGTGCGGGGATAAAGACTTCAAATGGAGATCTTTTTTTTTGGCGGCCTTGATGGGTTTAATTTTTTTAACCCGAAGGCGCTTAGCGGTAACAGGGTGACCCCATCACTTGTATTCACCGATTTAAAAATTTCCAATCGTAGCATCATACCCGGTCCGCACGAAGCCATTAAAGAACATATATCCGTCGCTAAAGAAATTACATTAAGTTATAAAGAAAATTTCTCTCTTGATTTTGTTGCGTTGAATTATACAGCTCCCCAGGAGAACCGTTATTCTTATAAACTGGAAGGATTTGATAAAGATTGGAATAACGTAGGAACGCTGCGCAAAGCGGTTTATACTAATCTTGATCCCGGGCATTATACATTCCGTTTGAAAGCCGCAGGCGATGATGGACTATGGAACAGTCCTGAAACATCTATAAAAATTTATGTAAAGCCTCCTTTTTGGCGTACTGTTTATGCTTATATTATTTATGCATTTTTGTTTGGATGTTTCTTAATCACCTGGCGTTATTGGGGTATCCGCCGGCTTAAAAATAAATTCGCCCAGGAACAAGAACGGCTGCGTTTCAAACAAATGATAGAGCAGGAAAGAAAAGAGGCGGAACAAAAACACGAATTTGACCAGGTCAAAATAACATTCCTTACTAACTTAAGCCATGAATTCAGAACACCTATTTCATTAATTGTCGGGCCTACGGAAAAATTATTGGAAACTGAAGTAAATGGGAAGAGGCAGGAGCAGCTTGGCCTGATTAAACGCAACGCAAAAAGATTACTCAATCTTGTTAATCAATTACTCGACTTCAGAAAGCTGGAGGAAAACGAGTTAAAGTTAAATCTAACAGAAGGCGACCTGGTTTCCTTTATGAAAGAAGTTGGCGATTCATTCAGAGATATGTCGGAGCGTAAACATATCGACTTTTCTTTTTCAAGCTCAGCGGATCATTATTATACTTCTTTTGACAAAGATAAAATTGAACGGATTTTATTTAACCTGTTATCAAACGCTTTCAAATTTACCAAGGCAGATGGTAAAATATGGTTGAAAATAGAAGAGGACGTTGCTCAAGGCATCAAAATTCTTATTACTGACACTGGTATCGGTATGGCGCCGGGTATAAAGGAAAAAATATTTGAACGCTTTTTTCAGGGCGATGCAAACCCCGGTATAATGAACCAGGGTACCGGTATTGGCCTGTCTATCACAAAGGAGTTTGTAAAATTACATGGCGGTAACATTCATGTTGAAAGTGTACAAGACAAAGGAAGCACTTTTACCGTAGAGCTTCCGCTTAAGCCCATTGCTAAGCCAGCTGAAGAGCCTGTATCAATGCAATTTTTAACCGGGAACGATTTAATTACTGGTTTGCCGAAAGAAGAGCTGGTTCAGCTATTTGAAAAACCAACCTTATTAATCATCGAGGACCACGAAGACTTTCGCCACTACCTCAGTGACAATCTAAAAGCATATTACAAAATAGTAGAGGCATCGGATGGCAAGCAGGGATGGCAAAAGGTGCTTTCTTCACATCCGCAGGTGATTGTCAGTGATATTAATATGCCGGAGATGGACGGCATTGTTCTTTGCCGGAAATTAAAATCAGATAAAAGAACAAGCCATATTCCTATTATACTTTTAACAGCCTTAACAGGCGACAAGAATCAACTCATAGGTTTGAACACCGGCGCCAACGATTACCTGACAAAGCCATTCAATTTTGATATTCTTAATATTAAGATCAAAAATCTTCTCAACCTGAATCAAAATTTAAAAAATGCGTACAGCAGGCAGCTAAAAGTCATTACGCCTGATATCGAGGTGCATTCCGATGACGAAAAGTTGATGGTTAAAATCACTCAATACATTGAGTCAAATCTTGATAGTCCGGAATTGTCGGTAGAAGAATTAAGCAAGCAGGTGCACATGAGCCGGGGGTCGCTGTACAGCAAAATCGTTAACCTGACGGGCGAGACGCCGGTTGAATTTATCAGGTCCTTCAAATTAGATAAGGCCGCCGCACTTTTGGAGAACAGCGATATGAAAATTTCACAAATAGGATATACCGTAGGGTTCCCGACACCCAATTATTTTACCCGTGCTTTCAAGGCGAAGTTCAACATGTCGCCATCCGATTATATGAAATTAAAAAGGAAGACAGAATAGCACTGCCGTTCTTACATGAAAAATTGCAGGATGCTAGTATATATGCTAATTATTTACCAGCACGAAAACATTACATCATAAAGTTTGAACATTCCGGATAGCAATTTGGCTAATTGTGCTACGATTTTTTTTTTATTTCCATCACTTTTACCATGAACCAGTGCTAAAAATTGACTGCATGGGTAAACGATTGCATTTTTTCTATCATTTGTTGGGCTTACCATTTAATAAGGGTTTTTTTGCCAGAACCAGCGCTATCGATATTCAGGGTTCGGCGAATAACACCCCAACAGTGGCTTGCTTACGGGCACATTCTTATAGCATAACGCCAGCGGTATTTCATCTTTTTTTCAAATCCTTTCTTCCGGCGTTTTTACGTGTTTTTATCCCTTCATTTAATGCCCTTAGCTTTTTAAAAAACAATCGTTTTGTAGTGCTTACTTTTTTGTAATGGGATAACAAAACAACAATCCGTTTCCGTTGAGCCCTGTATCCGTTCATTAGCTCTTAAAGACATTCTTAAATCAGTAAAACCAAGAAAATGAAATCTAAAATTACGATTGTAGCCCTTTTATTTTGCTTCATTTGCCAGAGATCACTGGCGCAGGCGCCGTTAGTTTATACGGTGGAGAATACAGGTGCGGCTTTTGCCCCACCACCTTTACCCTTCTTCAATCAACTACCCGTAATAGAACCATTGACCGATCCTTTTGCATGGTCTAATGGAAGCGGACGCTCTACAAGCTTTAGTGATTGGGAACGCCGCCGCAATGAAATCAAAGCGGAAATTGAAAATTATGAAATAGGAAAAAAACCGAACCGCCCGGAAACTATTACCGCCACTTATACCCCCGCTGCCAACCCGCTCAACGGTACATTGGTAGTGGTCGTTACCGTGAATGGACAATCACTTACATTAACCTCGCAGGTTTCTCTTCCGGCAGGTGCTGGTCCTTTCCCGGCAGTGATAGGTATGAATAGTTTATCAGGCAGCGTTCCTGCTACTGTTTTTACAGGCCGCAACATTGCCAGGATCCAATACAATCATGATAATGTAACAGCCTATGGCAACCCGCAATTAACAAACCCGTATTACCGGCTTTACCCAGATCAAAATCTTGAAAATTCAGGACAATATGCCGCATGGGCATGGGGCGTGAGCCGTTTGATTGATGGTTTGGAACTGGTGCAAGCCAATCTTCCCATAGATCTAAAACACCTCGGTGTAACAGGATGTTCCTATGCAGGAAAGATGGCGTTGTTCGCTGGCGCATTTGATGAGCGCATCGCACTCACGATCGCACAGGAATCAGGTGGCGGCGGCGCCCCGGCCTGGAGAGTATCAGAAGTCGGTGGTGATGTAGAAAAATTAGGCGCTACCGATTATAAATGGTTCAAGGATAGTATGCGCCAGTTCGCGGGTACGAATGTTTCTAGACTTCCCCACGATCATCATGAGTTGATGGCGATGGTTGCTCCAAGAGCATTACTCGTTACGGGTAATACAGATTTCTTCTGGCTTTCTAACCCGGCCAATTATGTAACATCAAGAGCAACGGCGGAAATTTATAAAACATTGGGTATCGCTGACCGTTTTGGTTTTTATATAGATGGAGGACACAACCATTGTGCGGTACCAACCACACAAGTACCCGCAATGCAGGCATTCGTTGATAAATTTCTTGTCGGTAATGCGACTGTCAATACAAATATTGCCGTGCATCCATATCCTTTGATGGATTATGAAAGATGGTACAAATGGTGGGGAACTGGTAATGCCGTTCTTCCTCCAGAACCACTTGGTAAAAGAATATGGCTGGAAGCAGAATGCGCAAAAGTTGGTTCTGCCTGGCTGAAATTAACTGACACAGCAGCTTCCGGTGATACTTATGTAATGGGTAAGCTCGGTCAGCAATTTTTAACAGCTGCAAGTACAAATGATACAGCTCTCGTATCCTTCTTATTCACTGTAGACAGCGCAGCAGCATATAATATCCGTGCAAGGGTTAATTGTCCTACGGCGGATGATGATAGCTATTGGGTAAAAGTGGATAACGGGGCTTTTGTAACCGTCAATGGATTGAATGGAACAGGATGGCAATGGGTGATATTAGCAAATGCTAATCTCTCTGTTGGGCTTCACACTTTAACCATTTGCTATAGAGAAGACGGGGCGAAACTAGATAAAGTATTGATTGCATCCACAGGCGCTGCGGCTGTTTACAAAGGTGAACCGGCGACTAATTGTGAATACAATCAATACATCCCCGGTAGAATTGAAGCTGAAAGTTATTCTGCTAAAGCAGGGCCATTCTACTGGGTACCTACAACGGATGAAGGTGGTGGACAAAAAGTAGTAGGAATAACCAACGGTAGCTGGATGGATTATAAAGTTGGTGTTTTCACATCGGGTTATTATAGTGCTAAGTTCAGAGTGGCCACTACAAAGAATAATTCTCAATTCCAGATCAAATCGGGTAATACTGTATTAGCTACAATTAATATTCCTAATACAGGTGAATGGAATATTTGGAAAACTGTTTCTGTTGATAACATACCATTGGCGGCGGGCTTCCAGACGATACGAATTCAATCTACTAATGATGAGAATTGCGATTTCAACTGGACTGAATGGACATTGACAAATGGTGTTGTAAAATCTATTCCTGGTAAAATTGAAGCGGAAGCTTATGATGCGAAATCAGGACCATTCTATTGGATACCTACAACTGATGCAGGCGGTGGACAGAAAGTGGTAGGTATAACTAATGGCAGCTGGATGGATTATACTGCTTTTGTTACACAAACAGGTAACTATACAGTTAGGTTCAGGGTAGCTACAACGAAGAATAATTCCCAGTTCCAGATTAAATCAGGCAGCACTGTACTGGCAACTATCAATATTCCCAATACTGGCGAATGGAATATCTGGCAAACCATTGCTGTTGACAACGTACCATTGAATGCAGGTGTGCAGACGATACGTATCCAGTCAACCAATGATGAGAATTGTGATTTCAACTGGACAGAATGGGTATTGACAGGACCGCAAACTACTGCACCTAATGTGTCAGGAAAAATAACAGCTGTTGCAACAGCTACAGGAGAAGAAATGATTACCCGTACAGGTATGGGTGTCTTCCCGAATCCTGTTATCAACCAGTTTACATTAAGAGTAAATAATGATCTGCAGGGCGCAATGAAAGTCCAGGTCATTGATCAGACTGGCAGATCAGTAAAAGCATTGCAGTTGTCTAAGAATAAAGGAAGTTATCAATCTTCTATTTCTGCTGCTGGTTTACCTGCCGGTATATACACTATAAGGGTGCAGATGGGTGACTGGATAAGGTCTGAGAAAATAATGAAGCAGTAATAAAACAATAGATAGCAACAAAGGACTTTTCTCGGATTATAGCAAGCAAAGAAAGAAAGCCCGTCTCAGCAGTAAAATGCTGGGGCGGCTTTTTTATTAATAATTGTTGTTGTTGTCTTTTACTCTACTAAGCCTATAACTAAGTGTTTTCTGTTTATTCTAATAACCACTATGCTTTAATTAAGAATATTTCTTACTTATAAAATAAGCCTATATTTAGATAACCTTATTATACTTTCCCTTAAGATTTCTCCCTCTGCAAGATTTCCTGAGCTTAATAAAGTGTAAAGGAAGATAAGTGAAGTTGTACATAAAAAATATGGTTTGCATTCGCTGCAAGATGGTAGTGAAGGCGGAACTCACAAAACTGGGATTACATTATACATTGGTAGAATTAGGCGAAGTGGAAGTGATGGAAAATATTTCGCATGATCAGCATGATCAGTTCAAAATAGCCTTACTGAAATCAGGTCTTGAATTAATGGATGATAAGAAGAGTATGCTCATCCAGAAAGTAAAAAACATTATTATTGAGCTGGTTCATTATTCCGAAGAGGGGCTTACAGTAAAATTTTCTGATTATTTAAGCAACAAATTAAACTACGATTACACTTACCTCGCCAATCTATTTTCAGAAGTACAGGGAACTACTATTGAAAAATTTTACATTTCTCATAAAATTGAAAGAGTAAAAGAGTTATTGGTGTACAATGAACTTAGCCTTACTGAAATTGCTTACCAGATGCATTACAGCAGTGTAGCGCATCTTTCCACCCAGTTTAAGAAAGTAACAGGACTCACTCCTTCTCACTTCAAGGGGCTCAAAGATAAAAGACGCTCCATGCTGGAAGACATGTGAATTTTATTTTTCTTTAAGTAATTACTGCTGCTTCAGACCAAACATTCTCAACTGGCGAACTAAGCAATTACACTTAATGGCGACATATAAAACCACGGAAATGTGGGAATTATATAATAGCATCAAACAATAGTATAACGTTTAAAAAAAACACGCTTCTACCTTTGTTAAGCTTTTCCCAACGTATGCTTTTTGAAATAAGAACTAAAACGTCGATAAAATTCGATTATGAGTAATGAACACAAGACCGGGAACCAGGATACACCACAACTCGAAACATCGAAAGCACACATTATCGTTGAAATTATTGAATACATCCCCAATTCCGTAGTGATCAAAACGATTATAAAGAAATCAACGGGTAATATAAGCGTTATGTCTTTTGACAGCGGGGAAGGGTTGACGGAAAAAACATCCCCTTTTGACTCATTCGCACAGATTATTGAAGGAGAAGCGGAGATTGTTATTGATAAGGTGAGTCATTTCTTAAAATCAGGGCAGGGAATTATTATCCCTGCGCATTCGCCGAATTTGATAAAACCAAACGGCCGTTTCAAAATGATTTTTACCATCATTAAAAATGGCTATGATTAATCCTTCCTGTAAAAAAAGTCCAAGTCTCCGTACCCTATTATTTATCACGTAAATATGTGAAAAATATGATCCTTAAACCACCACCTCCGAAAGAAAATTCCATTCCAAAGCCATTTAGTACAAAAGACTATCGTCAGAAGCCCATCACCGAAATTATTAACAACGGGTTCTTTACCGTAGACCGCAAATGGACAGTTACCTACTGGAACAAAGCGGCTGAAAGATTATTAGGCGTCGAGGCGAATAATATACTCGGGAAAAATTTATGGGAAGAATTCGCCGCAAGCATTCCTTTAGAATTTTATACGGTTTACTACAAGGCATTCCAGGAAGATACTTCCTTTCATTTTGAAGAATATTGGGGAGAAATGGGTACATGGTTTGACGTGATTACTTATTATTGCGACAATACGCTGTCCGTTTCCTTTAAAAGCAATAATCATCATGAAAGGTTCGTGCCGCAGGAACAACTGGCCCAACAATTAAAAATATTAAATGACTTATACCGCTTTGTAACAGAAATTACAAACGATTGCCTTTGGGAATGGGACTTCCAGGCAAAGGAAATGTTTTGGATAGATGGAGGACATAAAAGGGTTTTTGGCTACCAGATAGAGAATGCACTTATCCCTCAGAGTTTTTGGGAAAGCCGTTTACATCCTGATGATAAGTTACGAGTGATGATGGGTTTAAGTAAAATTATTGACAGCGGGTTCGGCAGTGTATGGGAAGAAGAATACCGGTTTAAAAGATCGAATGGCGAATATGCTTATGTGCAGGACCGTGCACATATAATTTTTGACGACGATAATAAGGCATACCGGATGATCGGCGCTACGCAGGATGTAACGGAAAAAATTTTATTAAAAAATAAATTAGCTGAAGAAAGTTTATTAAAATCCCGGGAGATCACCAATGCGGTGCTAACCGCACAGGAGAACGAACGGGCCAATATTGGGAAGGAACTGCATGATAACCTGAACCAGATACTTGCTGTTGCCAAACTGTATATACAGATAGCAAAAATGCATGAAGATAAAAGAGAAGTATATCTGGAAAAATCCTGTCTCTACATCGGGAATGTTATAGAAGAAATAAGAAGGATTTCAAAAATCCTGGCGCCGGGTGTAAATATTATCAGCTTGTTTGATAATATAAAGAACTTAATACATGACCTGCTCGCTACGCACCCGATAAAAATTAAATTTCAATATAATGATATTATAGAAACAGACCTGGATGAAAAACTCCAGCTAACTATTTTCCGGATTGTACAGGAGCAAATAAATAATATTTTAAAATATGCCAACGCCACGAATGCTACTATTTGTTTGAAAAGAGAGGAAGAGCAACTGACATTGATTATTTCAGATGACGGGGAAGGTTGTGATGATGTAGAGAAAAAGGGAGTGGGTATTATTAATATCAAAAGCAGGGCGGATTTATACAATGGGAATGTTGCAATTATTACAAACCCGGGACAAGGCTTTGAATTGAAGGTTGTTTTGCTAATGGATATTTATAAAAATAAGGAGCAATTGCCGGAGGTAATAGTCCCATCATAGCTAATGACCCTATTGTTCCAGAACCAGGCCAGAGCATTATCGCCGCATCTCTATGTAGATATACTTAGCAAAGAGGTTTATACAGCTGCATTGTACCATAATATCTGTGGATTATGTAACAAATTATCGGATATGTGTAACGATTTTTAAAATAAAGGAACGCATCTTTAGTTAACACCTTTTGAAAGTCCACGCAACTAAAACTTAAAAATGAAAACGACCACCATCACTACCCCAACTGTTTCCATCACCCGGAGATACACGACTGCACCAAGCCTGGTTGAACCCCTCGCTTCTTCTCAAATAATGCAACCCAACTCCAGTGAATTCGCTGTTGCCCTTGCCCATGAAATCAGGAACCCGTTAGTCAATATCAACCTGGCCATGGAAATATTGAAACGAATGATAATCGACGACGCTCAAAAAAAATACCTGGATATTATTATGCGTGGCTCTGCCCGGATCAATAATATTGTAAGCGATCTTCTTGTAAATTCCGAAGTAGAGAAGGTCGTACCGGAAAAATATTCTATTCATGGATTGCTGGATGAAGTACTGGCCCTGATTGATGACAGGATTGTGCTTAAAAATATCACTGTCAGTAAAAGCTATGCCGTTAAAGATGCGGCCATCGTATTAAACAGGCCGGAAATGAAAATTGCATTGATAAATATTATCATTAATGCGATCGAAGCGATGACGGCGGAACAAGGGCAATTAAAAATTAGTACCCGGTTAATCAAAGGTAATTGTGTAATAGAGATCAAAGACAATGGCATCGGTATCAGCAAAGAAAATTTAAAGACTATATTTGAACCGCATGTTACCAATAAACCGGGCGGCATTGGCCTCGGTTTATCCACCACGCAGAGTATTCTTGTTTCCAATCATGTGCGGGTAAACGTTCTTTCGGTAGTAGGTGCCGGAACAACATTTATTCTTTTGTTTGAAGACGATAAAAAAATTGATGTAGCGGATCAGCTTATAATAAAAAAAGAATTTATTCTATCGGAGGATATTTAAAAATCAGGATTAATATTTTTCGTTTTTGAGCCCGTTTTTACACCTGCCGTTGCTAATTTTCCGTTTTGCTATTAACCTTCATTCGCAGGAAAATTAGCAACATTTTTTTGTCCTCTATTTCAAACTGCCAGTTATTGTTAATGTATTTATTATGCTATTTATTATTATTTTTTTTATTAGTCATTGGTATTTGTCATTATTCTCTCAAACTTTTTTTCAGCACAGGTATGCAGCCCACCGGGCTTTTACAATGAGCCCTTTTTGGGAAAAACTTTTTTTCGTCTTTACCTATATCACGCAAGGCTCTTCTTACATGAGCCCGAAGGCTTACGGCATCATGCACCGCATGCACCACGCTTACACGGATACAGACCAGGACCCGCATTCCCCTTCTTATGATAAAAATCTTTTTGCCATGATGTGGCGTACAAAAAACATTTATGCTGATATTTATAATGGCACTTATCCCGTAGAGACCAGGTTCAATAAAAATGTACCAGAATGGAAATGGTTTGATACCTGGGGCAATTTCTGGCTTTCCCGGTTATTATGGATAGCGCTTTACACTTACCTGTATCTTGTTTTCGCACCATCATTCTGGTTCCTGCTGGTGTTGCCACTTCATTTTGCGATGGGCCCTGTTCATGGCATGATCATTAATTGGTTTGCCCATAAATACGGGCATGTAAACCACCTCTCAACGAATACATCAAAAAATCTTTTTAAAGTTGATTGGCTCATGTTTGGCGAAGGCTACCATAATAATCATCACAACTCTCCTTCCCGCACTAATTTCGCTTCCCGCAAAGGTGAATTCGATCTTTGCTATCCTATTATATATGTATTAGGGAAGTTGAAGGTCATCCGGCCACGTATAGATTAAATCTAAAGGATAATCTAAATAAAATGGTTTGGTTTCGATTTGTTTATCCAATAAACGGGCAAAAGCCTATAAAACCCAACCCATGGCATGGCCTTTGTTTTCATTCCTGAAACAAGCAATATCATGACCACTTCCAACAGCATTCCCTTTTACGCAAAATTGGCCCTTTGTTTATTAGCATTGGTTCTTTTAGGCGCCATCATCTATGCAGGCAGCAGCATCCTTATGCCGATATGTTTCGCCATTCTATTAGCGATGTTGTTGTTACCGGTTGTCAACTGGCTGACCCGCAAAGGAGTACCCGGCGTTCCCGCCATGTTGCTTTCCATTTTACTCGCCTTGCTTTTCGCCGGTGGTATCATTTATTTCTTATCATCGCAGGTAGCCGATTTTATGAGCGACCTACCAGCCATCAAAGAAAAATTAAACCAGCATCTTTCTACCGCACAGGATTGGATCAGCCATCATCTCAATATCAATAAAAAGCAACAGGCCACCGCTGCGGAGAATGTAAAAGAAAATATGCAATCCGGCTCCGGCGGTATGGGAACAGCGCTGGTAAGTGTGGCCAGCGGGTTGGCGATGCTTATATTATTACCTATTTATACCTTCCTTATTTTATTTTACCGCAAGCTCATCCATAAATTCCTGGTAGATGTATTCCCCAACCGTCATGAAAGCCGCGTGGAAGAAGTGCTGACCGAATCAAAAACAATCGTGCAGGGGTACATGATCGGTTTGATTATCGAAATGGCGATCGTAACCGCATTGAACACTGCAGGCTTCCTCATCATCGGCATTCAGTATGCGGTTTTCTTAGCCGTATTCGCAGCGGTACTCAACCTCATTCCATATATCGGTATGCTCATCGCTTCCATCATTTGCATGGCCGTCACACTCACTACATCAGATTCGCTCAATGATATTTTATGGGTCGGCGTCGTGCTCATCGTAGTGCAGTTTATAGATAACAATTTTATCATGCCGTATATCGTCAGTTCCAAAGTACGGATCAATGCACTCGTCAGTATCATCGGCGTATTGATTGGCGGCGGGCTCGCCGGTATCTCCGGCATGTTTCTTTCCATCCCGGTCATCGCTGTTCTCAAAGCCATCTTCGACAGGGTAGATGGATTAAAACCATGGGGCGATTTACTCGGCGACGATCTATCGCTGGTCACAACCAAAAAAAGAAAGGGGCGAATTAAAAAAGAACGGTAAATAAAATTTTTGTTACCAGTAGTGAGCGGAGCCGAACTGAGGTTTTTCATGGCATCGCCTGTTGCGTCGCACTCTTCATCGTTCGGTAATTCTATTCAGCATTTTAGAAGAGTTCTATTATATCATACTCTTCTAAAAGCAAGGACTGTGTGCTGGCGGCCTTCCCCCTTGGGGGAAGGTCGGGAAGGGGGCTAAAGGCTGGCTAAGGACCCTAAATAAAATCTGGCCCCAAACGCCTTAAATTTTTTAAATTACATCTCTCATTTCTTCCAGGACTATTAAACTAAAACGATTTATGAAAAAGCTTTTCTATCTCACAGCAACATGTGCTGCGCTTGTGTTGCTCGTTGCCGCCAACCGTTCTTCTAAAAATCCTTACGATTTAAAGCACGGAACACCTGCGATAAAATCCATCAGCGCCCTTGCATTCGGCCCGGATGGAATATTATTTATTGGTGATTCCAAATCCGCTTCTGTCTTTGCGGTTGATACAAAAGACAAGGAAGTAGCGAAAGCCAATGCAGTTGAAATTAAAAACATTGATCAGAAGATCGCCGCGGCATTGGGCACTGAAGTAAAGAATATAAAGATCCAGGACATCGCGGTCAATCCCATTTCAAAGAAAATATATTGCGCCGTGCAAAATGTAGATGGCACTTCTGTTTTACTGCTCATCGAAGGGGATAAAATCCAACCGGTAAGTTTGAAAGACGTGGACTTCAGTTCCGCTTCTATTGCAAACGCCCCTGCGGAAGATCAAAAAGACCGTGGTGGCCGTTCACTTCGTGAATCAACTATATCCGATCTTAATTTTTCCAATGGCAGTGTGATGCTTAGTGGTATTTCTAACCAGGAGTTCAGTTCCACTTTCAGCAAAATAGCATTTCCTTTTACTAATAAACAGGAACAAGCTTCACTCGAAATATACCATGCAGCGCATGGCCGTTACGAAACAAATTCACCCATAAGGACTTTTACAACTGCTACATTAAATGGGAAAGAATACCTCGTTGCAAGTTATACCTGCACACCGCTGGTATTATTTCCCATGGATGAATTAAAAGCCGGTACACATGTAAAAGGAAGAACCGTAGGTGAGTTTGGCGCAGGCAATTCACCGATTGATATGCTCAGCCTGAAGCAAGGTGATAATAATGTTTTAGTAATGGCCAATTCCAGCCGCCCGGTTATGAGGGTTAAATATAAAAGCATTGAAACGTATGCAGGCTCTTTAACAGAACCAGTAAAAGAAAGCTTCTCCACAGCAGGCGTTGATTTTGTAACATTGCCAGTCGTAAGTGTGATGCAGATGGACAAGCTGGATGATGGTAAAGTGCTGGTATTGCAACGTAAGACCAATGGCGATCTCGATCTTTCAACACTCAATGAGAGAATGTTTTTCTAAATAATGTTATTGTGAATAATAATAAAAAGACCAGGTTCCGTATTCTATGGGGCCTGGTCTTTTCTTTTTGCCTGGCTGCCTGCTCCGAAACGGATAAGAAGAACGAAGCCATTACTATTACATGGGAGAATGAAAAAGCCGCGGCTATTTTTATTCCTCATCAATTTGTAACCGCTGTTCCCAAAGATTCAATTGAGAAATTATTATCTGTTCGTTTACCGAAAAACAATACGTCTATACTGGGCGAATACTATGTAGAAGATAAAGGAGTAGAATTTCGTCCGTTGATTGCCTTTTCACCGGGATTAAAATATGAAGTGTGGTTATCCGGTAAATTAATAAATGAAATTGCTATACCTGCGTCAGATGATAAGAATGCACCCGCAGTGCTCGCCGTTTATCCTTCAACAGACACCCTGCCGGAAAATTTATTAAAATTCTATATTCATTTTTCAAAACCTATGCAGCAAGGAGAAGCGTTAGATCATATCCGGTTAATTAAAAATAATCATGATACGGTTCCCGCTGTATTTCTCGATCTTCAACCGGAACTATGGAATAGTGACCGCACCACGCTCACACTCTGGCTCGATCCAGGAAGAATCAAACGTGATCTTCAACCTAATAAAACACTCGGACCACCGCTTCAACAAGGGCAACATTACCAATTATTGATTGACCATAACTGGCAGGACGCAAACGGACTTTTATTAAAAAATAATTTTCATAAAGATTTTTTTACCACTGGCCGCGACAGCATTTCTCCGAATACAGCAACATGGACATTCGATCTGCCAGCAACCGGAACAGCGCAAAAACTGGGTATCAATTTTCATGAATCATTGGATTATGTGCTGGCAACAAATACAATGCAGGTCGTTGATGCAAACGGAGCTTACGTCAAAGGGAATTTTGAAGTAAACAGTAATGGAACAGTAGTAGATTTTATTCCGGCCATTGCATGGAAACCCAGTAACTATACACTGGAAGCAGAAGCAAGGTTAGAAGACCTTGCAGGCAACAACCTCAATCATTTATTCGATGTTGATCTTACGCAGAAGCAACACCAGCCGAAAGACCTTTATAAAAAATCATTCGTGATAAAATAATATGAAAAGTAAAACTATGAATTGGACACTCATTTTATTGCTTTCTTCATTCGGAATGGTGATGGGTATACTTTCAGTTAATGGCTATACGCAAAAGCTGGAGCCATTTCTCTGGTTACTTTTCGGCATCATCACTTCTTTGTTACTGGCCAAGAACGTGGAGTATAAGACATTTCTTCATGCATTGATCATTGGTCTGTCCTGGGGAGTTTTCAACGGCTTACTGCAATCTATTTTCTTTGATAAATATCTTGCGAACAATCCTTCGGTACAAGATAGCTTTAAGAAAGTTGCATTCATGCAACCACGCTATTTTGTAATCATCACCGCTACAGTTATCGGGTTAATCACTGGTGCTGTACTCGGAGGACTCGCTTTGTTATTCAAACGAATTTTTTGACACGGAATTAGTGTTTAAAATATTAATAGAAAAGCACTCCCTTCCCCTTCCTTACTCTGCGCTTGTATATTTCCCTTATGCAGCATCATAATTTGTTTACAAAGACTTAAACCGATACCGCTGCCGCTTTTTTTGGTGCTGAAGAAAGGGATAAAAATTTTATCAAGTAATTCATCGGGCATACCGCTTCCGTTATCAGTTACTTTGATCACCGTTCTCCTGCTGGAAGATAAATAAGCGGAGAGAATGATTTTCGGACCAAGCCGGTCTTTTACCGCTTCAATGGCATTTACAACAAGATTGATCAACACTTGCTCTATTAAATTCGCATCCACTTCAAAAGCCAGGTCAGTATCTTTTAATATTGTTTCCAGTTCTATATTTTTTTGTTGCAATGTAGGCTGCATTAACTGGTGCAGGTTTTCAAATATTTCCCTGATATAAACTTTTTTCAGGTTGGGCGAAGTGATCTTATTAAGGTTACGGTAGGTCTGTGCGAATTTTAATAAGCCTTCACTTCTTTTTTTGATTGTATCAATTCCCAGTTCAAGATCGTCTACAGAGCCGGAATCATTATTCAATAAAGCATAAGATTGCTGCAGCCTATGTTTTAATGTATCCGCTAATGATGAAATCGGGGCGATTGAATTCATGATCTCGTGTGTCAGCACACTCAACAATTTTTGCCATGCTTTTGATTCCGTTTCATCCAGCGCTTCGCTTACATTTTGAAATGCGATCAGCATAAACCGTTTTCCTTCGGTTTGAAAAGCGGTAGCTGATAAAAGTACTTTGAACGCTTCTTTTTCCAGGTGGGCGGTGGCTACTTTGGATTCACCCGGCCTCAGTGAAACAATTTCATTGTATAAGTTTTGATCTCGTTTTGCGAGGGAATGGATGGTTTTTAAATAGGGCAATTGCAGCATTTGTTTCAGCGATTCATTCATCCACATCACATCGCCTTCTTTTTCTTCATAAGAAAGAATGCCGGTATCAACAAGTTCTAATATTTTTTGTAAATACAGGTATTGCGTTTCTTTTTCTTTACTGATTACTTTAAATGTCGTGTTGATGTCATTAAACCCTTTACGCAATGATTGTATTTCCGTAGGTGCATGCTTTACATCAAAGTAGCGGGAAAAATCACGGTATTGAATCGATTCAACAAATTGACTCAGCTCATCGTGTGCTTTTCGCTGGAAGCGGTAAAATTCCACTACCTGGTAAATCACTATAGGAATAGAAATAATAAGATAGGCATACCAACCCTTTACCAGTAAAAAAGAAGTAGCGGAAAGCGTCGCCAGTAAAAGCAACACCCTGAATAATATTTTCCACTCAAATTTTTTAACACCCATAAAGAGAAGTCAAAAGTTAAAATTAAAAACAGTAGCGGTTTGACTTTTGATTTTTTGCTTAAATATCGTATTTACTTATTCTGCGGTAAAGCGCTGTTCTTGTAAGCCCGAGTTCTTTCGCGGCTTTTGTAATATTACCATTATGTTTTTGTATCACACGGAGTATCGTATCTTTTTCAACAGCGCTGAGCTTTAACTCTTTTGGTTCTGCATCTGCCGGCACGGAAGATTCGAGTGAAGAAAAAATGATATCGTCTGAGCCAAGCGTATCCTTGTCCGCCATGATCACTGCCCGTTCAATGGAATATTGTAATTCACGGACATTGCCCGGGAATGAATAAGAAGATAATTTTTCAAAAGCTGCTTTATCAAACTCCAGCACCGGTTTTAAATATTTCGCGGCGTAGATTTCATTAAAATGTTTTGCGAGCAATAAAATATCATCTCCTCTTTTCCGCAAAGGGGGAATAACGATCTCAACCGTATTGATGCGATATACCAGGTCTTTACGAAAACGGTTTTCATTCGCCAGTTCTGAAAGCGGAAGATTAGTAGCGCATATCAAGCGGATATCAACCGGTATGGCTTCATTGGTACCGATCCGTGTCACCTGCCTGTTTTGTAAAATGGTTAATAGCTTTGCTTGTTGTTGTAAAGAAATATTTCCTATCTCATCTAAAAAAAGTGTTCCGCCGTTAGCCGCTTCAAATCTTCCCATCCTGTCTTCCCGTGCGTCGGTAAAGGCCCCTTTCTTGTGCCCGAATAATTCACTTTCAAATAATGAATCGGTCAGGGCGCCAACATCTACTTTTATAAATGGCATATTGGCCCGGAGCGAACGCTGGTGTATCGCTTTTGCGATAAGGTCTTTGCCAGTACCATTTTCACCCAATATTAAAATGTTCGCATCGGTCGGTGCGATCTTTTCAATTTTATAAAATATTTCCTGCATTACTTCCGACTCGCCGATAATTTCATTACCTGTTATTCCCTGGAGAGCAGAGTTTACACTCGTGTCGGATTTATTTTCTTTCTTTTTTAAAATGTCTTTAATCGTTTCGATCAGCTTTTCATTTTGCCAGGGTTTTACCACAAAATCAGCGGCCCCTTCTTTTAATGAACGAACAGCAAGATCAATATCACCGTAAGCTGTTATCATGATTACGGATGCATCCGGTTTTATTTTCCTGATTTCTTTTAACCAAAACAATCCTTCGTTGCCTGTATTAATGGAGCTGGTGAAATTCATATCCAGCAAAATCACGTCAAAATTGCTTTTTGATAAATGAGAGCGGATATTCTCCGGGTTCTTTTCCGTGAATACCTCTTTCACTTCTGTTTTTACAAGAAGGCGTACCGCAGTGAGTACGTCGAGGTCGTCATCAATTACTAATATGGAAGAATTTTTAAGTTGCATATTCCAATATACAATAGGCAATACGCAATTAGCAAAAGAGTACAGGTGCTGCTATTGTCAATTATTGCCAGTTGCTTATTGCTGATTGCTATCGCTGCAATTATACCATAATTACAAAGCGGTGGCAACTATATTTTTATAAAAATAACCGGACACCAGGAGTGTATCAAAACCGGACAGTCGGTGTATCACAAACGAACAATTTCGTAGATTGTGGACTTCTAAGTTATTCTTACTCAGCAGGTCATAGTATGGCATGCTTATTAAGTAAGAGGGAGAGCAAGTTTTTTGATGTTTTGAAACTGGCTACCCTTGTATTCTCTAATAAGAGGGTAGCTTTTTAAAAAAAATAAATAAGTATGGTAGACAGGGTCAGGGAAAAAAAATTCTGGAACAGGAAACGGATCTGGACAATAGGCGGCATAGTGGGTATTGCCATTTTAATATTGGCAAGCATTTATTTCACTTCAGGTAAATCTAAACTGAACGTGGATGCCGAACGCATTACGATCAGTGAAGTGACTGAAGGGCCATTCCGGGAATTTATTCCGGTGAACGGTGTCGTACTGCCAATAACGACTATTTATCTTGATGCTTTGGAAGGAGGACGAGTGGAAGAAAAATTCGTGGAAGACGGTGCGATCATGAAAAAAGACCAGCCCATTTTACGATTAAGTAATACAGACCTGGCATTGAACCTTCTTTCCCAACAATCAAATGTGTATAATACACTTACGCAAATGCAGATTGCCCGCAACGCCGCGGAACAAAACACTGTTAGCAAGCTGAATCAGATGACAGATGTGGAAAGCCAGTTAAAAGAAGCGCAACGCATTTATGATTTAAATAAAAAATTATACGAGCAGAAAGTGATCGGTTCGCAGGAATTTAAAAAATCAGAAAACGATTACAATTATTACCAGCAAAAGAAAAAACTTACCCAGCAGATACTCAAGCAGGATTCATCGACCAACACACAGCAATTGGAACAGGCACGCCAATCTTATGAAGGCTCACAACGTGCACTGGAACTTTTTAAGAAAAAAGTAGGTGACCTGATTGTAAAATCACCTGTGGATGGTCAATTAACTTCCATGGATGTAGAAATAGGGCAGTCTATTAATAAAGGGATACGTATTGGCCAGATAGATGTACTCAGTGGTTTTAAAATAAGAGTGGATGTTGATGAACATTATATCTCCCGTATTTATACCGGCCTGAAAGGAAATTTTGATTTTGCCAATAAGAATTACATCCTGGTGATTAAAAAAGTTTATACGCAGGTCACGAATGGCCGCTTCCAGGTAGATATGGAATTTGAAAAAGAAGTGCCGCAGGGCATACGCCGCGGGCAAACATTACAGATACGTTTGACATTGAGCGATGAAAAGCAAGCGGTGATGGTAGCAAAAGGCGGTTTTTACCAGCAAACAGGAGGCAATTGGATTTTTAAAGTAAGTGAAAGCGGTAGCACGGCTTATAAAGTAGATATACAATTGGGTAACCAGAACCCTGATTTCTATGAAGTGTTGCAGGGATTAAAACCGGGGGATAAAGTGGTTACCTCCAGTTATGAAAACTATGATAAGATGCAGGAGTTGGTTATTAAAAAATAAAAATTAACTGTATGAAGTATAAATCATTTTTATTGATGACGCTGCTGATCGGCATTTCATTAATAAGTTTTTCTGCGGGAAATGAAAAAGAAACAATAAAAGATGAGGTCTGCAAGAAAATAAAACCTGTAGAAGAGAACGACTTCTTGTTATTCACTCCGGCAAACAATTTATTATTCTTATTATAATTTATAAACTACCTGGTATGATAAAAATAACCGGCCTCGAAAAAATCTATCGCACGGAAGAAGTGGAAACCGTAGCGCTAAATAAACTTTCGTTTGAAGTGAAAGACGGCGAGTTTGTCGCAGTCATGGGCCCATCTGGTTGTGGTAAATCCACTCTCTTAAATATTGTCGGCCTGCTGGATGATCCCGATGCCGGCAGTTTTATGTTCAATGGCATTGAAGTCGCCAAGTTCAACGAACGTAAAAGAGCTGATTTGCGCAAACGCAATATTGGTTTTGTATTCCAAAGTTTTAACCTGATCGATGAGCTGACTGTTTTTGAAAATGTAGAATTACCATTAATATATACAGGCGTTAAATCCGCTGACAGGAAAAAAAGAGTGGAAGTCGTATTGGATAAAATGCAGATCATGCACCGGCGCAATCACTATCCCCAGCAATTATCCGGTGGCCAGCAGCAACGTGTAGCGGTAGCAAGGGCGGTTGTCAATAACCCAAAATTGATTTTGGCGGATGAACCGACCGGTAACCTTGATTCGCACAACGGCAATGAAGTGATGCAATTGTTAACTGATCTTAATGAACAAGGAACAACAATTATCATGGTGACCCACTCCGAGCATGATGCAAGGTTCAGTCACCGCATCATTCGCATGCTCGATGGACAAACAGTAACGGAGAATATACTTGTATAAAAGAGTTCAGGGTTATGTTCGCTATTGAGCAAGAACTCACGAACCATACAAGGCATCTAAGGAATACAAGAGATGCCGCAACAACTTAAATGTCTTGTATGCCTTGTATGGTTAAAATAAATTATTCTTCTATATGCTCTCTGCATGAAAGTATTTGTTGAGCAAAGAACAGGAAGATGAAGTCCGATAGTTATCGGGAGCGACGCCCCGACAAACATCGGGGTCTTCGACAAATGCTGAATAGCGAACAGGAAGTTGAAGTGTGCGACGCAACAGCCGATGCTATGAAAAACTGAAGTTGGTAAAATAAAATTTATAATTCATAGCCATGATTAAAAATTATTTCAAAACCGCGTGGAGAAATATCAAACAGCAGAAAGCGTATGCAAGTATTAATATTCTTGGCCTGGCGATTGGTATTGCCGCTTGTTTATTGATATTGCAATATGTAACGTTCGAATTAAGCTATGAAAATTTCCATGAAAAGAAAGACCGCATTTACCGTGTACAACAGGACAGGTACGACAATGGTAAACTGAGTACGCAATGGGCGGCCGGCGCATTTGCCGCAGGTAATTCTTTTAAAGCAGAAATTCCGGAGATTGAAGAGTACGTAAAATTAGTTCCCCGCGACCCGGTTGTTGCAGAAGTCAATAACCAACCGATTAAAATTGATAAAGCATTTTTCGCAACTACATCTTTTTTCACTGTATTCAGTTACCCGCTGGTAGCCGGCGATCCAAAAACGGCGTTGAGTGAACCGCTGACGGCTGCGATATCTGAAAAAACAGCACATATATTATATGGTGATTCAAATGCAATAGGTAAAACACTTGTGCTTAATCGTACCAGGAATTATAAAATTACCGCTGTATATAAAGATGCACCGGTAAATACACAACTCAGGCCGGAACTCCTTCTTTCATACGCTACCTATATCAACCTGCGAGGGCCGAATAATGACCCGGAAAGAGCATGGATGAATGATGGATGTCTTACTTATGTATTATTACGCAAAGGAGTTGACCCGGCAATGGTGCAGGCAAAATTTCCCGCTATTGTTGAAAAGCAGGTCGGCGCTGAATTAAAACAATATAATTCAGCGGTCACTTACCTGCTGCAACCACTGAAAGATATACACCTGTACTCTCATTATATGATGGAGCCGCAAACAAATGGTGATGGAAAGACAACTTATTTATTATTAGGTATCGCTTTTTTTATCGCGGTGATCGCCTGGGTCAATTATATCAATTTGGCTACCGCCCGTGCGGTGAACCGGGCTAAAGAAGTAGGTATACGAAAAACAATAGGTTCACAACGCCGCCAATTGATCTTCCAGTTCCTTTCTGAATCCGCATTGCTCAATGCTTTTGCGTTGATCCTTGCATTATTATTAGTCGTAGTTGCCATACCCGGTTTCAATAAACTTTCTGGTCAGCATCTTTCTTTTTCATTACTTGGTAAAAGTAGTTTTTGGCTGGGCCTGGGTATTTTATTTGTTAGCGGCGTTTTCCTTTCGGGTTTATATCCTGCATTCGTATTGTCCGGGTTCAAACCTATCGAAGTATTAAAAGGAAAAATGATCGCTACGAAGCAAGGCTCTTTATTGCGCAAATCACTCGTGGTATTTCAATTCGCAGCTTCTCTTTTCTTATTGATAGGAACGCTTAGTGTTTACCAGCAGATACAATACATGCGCAAACGGTCATTGGGTATTAATATCGATCAGACTTTGGTGGTGAGGCAACCGGTGGTAGGTGTTGATTCTACTTTTTTTAATAAAATGACATCCTTTAAAGAAACATTAAAACAGGATGCGGGTATAAAAGCTGTTACGATATCAACAAGTATTCCAGGCGAAGCCGTGGGTTGGAATGCGGGTGGTATCAAACTCGTAGGAGCGGATGAAAATACACAAAAGCAATACCGTGTCATTGGTGTGGATTATGATTATGTAGATGCCTATGGATTGAAGATGATCGCTGGCCGGAATTTTTCCAAAGAGTTTGGTACGGATAACCGGGCGGTGATCTTTAACCGGAAAGGTGTAGAACAATTAGGTTTTAATAAACCAGAAGAAGCGATCGGTAAGAAAATAGATTTTTGGGGAGATCAATATACCGTAGCAGGCGTAGCGGAAAATTTTCATCAACAGTCGTTGCGGGAATTATATGAGCCTTTGATACTGCGGTTGATCCCCGATGTAAATGGTTTTTTATCTGTTAAAACAACAGCAGCGCAAGCCGGAGGAATTATCGGCAACGTAAAATCGAATTGGAATAAATTTTTCCCTGGCAATACATTTGAATATTTTTTCCTTGATGAACATTTTGATGAACAGTATAAAGCGGACCAACGCTTCGGCCAGGTATTTGGCTTGTTCACCGCACTGGCAATATTAGTGGCATGTCTCGGTTTATTCGGTCTTGCTTCTTTCACTACTCTTCAGCGGACAAAAGAGATCGGTATCCGCAAAGTGCTGGGCGCATCAGTAGCGGGCATTTTGAAATTATTATACAAAGAGTTCGCACTGCTGTTAGTGATCGCATTTGTCGTAGCGGTTCCATTAGCATGGCTTACTATATCAAATTGGCTGAGAGGATATGCTTTCCGTATTGACATTCATTGGGCGTTTTTCGTTTTACCCTTTGTTCTTATTATGCTCATTGCATTATTAACGGTAAGTTTTCAATCAATAAAAGCGGCGATAGCTAACCCGGTGAAGTCGCTGAGAACAGAGTGAAATGGTTTGATGGTTGGATTGTTAACCATTAAACCATTGAACAATAAAACCATTTGTCCATAACTCAATAAAAAGACTATGATAAATAATTATTTAAAAATAGCCATCCGGAATTTATTACGGAATAAAACATTTGCGGTTATCAGCATTGCCGGGATGGCGATCGGGCTAACCGCTTTTTGGCTGATCACATTGTATGTTGCTGATGAATTGAGTTACGACAGGCATCATGAAAATGCTGACCGCATTGTACGTGTAGCACAGCATGCCAGTTGGGACGGTGGTAATATCACCCAGGCTACCAGTTCCGCACCATTTGCAAAATCATTACAGGATGAATTCGCGGAAATACAAGAGGCGACCCGCATCATTCCCGAAGGCGGTGGTATAATAAAACATGAGGAGAAAGCTTTGCAGGCTGACGATATTTTCTTTGCCGATAAAAACATATTTGATGTATTTACTTATCCCTTCGAATATGGTGACAAAGCAACTGCACTGGCTCGCCCTGAATCTATTGTTTTAACGGAAAGCCTGGCGAAGAAGCTTTTTGATGATCCCGCAAAAGCCATCAACCAAACTATTTATTTTGAGAATAATTATCCCAATTTAGTTACCGGTGTTATAAAAGATGTTCCTGAAAATTCGCAACTGCGCTTTAGCGCTTTACGTTCGCTGCCGGAAAACTATACAAGTGCATGGCAAAATTTTAATTCTTATACTTATCTCTTACTAAAAAAAGGTGCTGATTATAAACAACTGGAAAGTAAAATGCCGCTTTGGGCGAAGAAGACAATCCAGAAGATGATGGGTATCGATGACTATAAGGTCATGTTGCAACCGCTCACTTCTATTCATTTACAGTCAGATTTACAGGCAGAGATCAGCAGCAACAGCAGCATGAAGCGGTTGTATATTTTTATCGCTACCGCCGTTTTGATACTAATCATCGCTATTATTAATTATATGAACCTTTCCACGGCCCGTTCCTCTGTCCGGATGAAGGAAGTGGGTGTACGCAAAGTATTAGGTTCGGGCCGCCGCCGTTTGATAAGCATGTTCATCACAGAGGCATTGATCATGACTTTTCTTTCCGCGTTGATTGCTTTTTTACTGGTTACCCTTTTAATTCCTTATTTCAATACACTGGCAAATAAAAATTTGACCGTATGGCGATTTGGTATTTATTATACAACATTAGCATTAGTGGCTTTTGCTTTGGTAACGGGAATCATCAGTGGCAGTTATCCCGCACTTTTTCTTTCCCGGTTTAAAACAATACCGGCATTACGTGGCCAACTGGGCGATCTTTCCAACAGCATCCTGTTCAGGAAATCATTGGTCACTTTTCAATTTGTGATCACTGTGATTATGATCGCCGGGTCATTGATCATTTATCGCCAGTTGAAATTCGTATCAAACAAAGATCTTGGATTTAATAAAGAGCAGGTGCTCACTTTTCATATACATGATCAAAATATAAGAACGCAAACGGCGGCCATGCGAACGCAATTATTGCAAAACACATTGATACAAGGCGTAGCTGTATGCGGTAACCCGATTGGTAATAATGATATCGGCACGAATGGTTTTGTATTTGAAAAACCGGATGGCTCATTTTCTACCAGCAATAAAATGGCGGAGGAATTAATGATCGATGAAAATTATATCCCCACGATGGATATTAAATTAGTGGCCGGTAGAAATTTTTCCGCAGCAGGAGAAGCCGATAAATACACCGCCGCATTAATAAATGAAACACTTGCGAAAGACCTGGGATGGAAAGAACCGGTAGGAAAAAGAATAAGGTTTAATTACGGTGATAAAGAAACTGGAGAAAGAGTAGTGGTCGGTGTGGTAAAAGATTTTCATACATTTTCCCTGCAGCATAAAGTAGAACCCATGGTGATGATGATGCCACCTGTCGCTTCCATGGGCGATAATTTATACATAAAAATAAATACTGCGAAAACAGCCGATGCGCTGGCCTACATTGAAAAAGTATACAAGCAATTTGACAAGAATAACCCGGCTGAATTTAATTTCCTTGATCAGAATTTTGCCCGGCAATATGCCGCTGAACAACGACAGGAACAATTGTCCCTCATTTTTACTGTTCTCGCTGTATTAATCGCCTGTTTGGGTTTGTTTGGTTTGGCCGCATTCACCGCACAACAAAGAGTAAAAGAACTTGGTATCCGCAAATTATTAGGTGCTTCCGTACTATCGCTTACGATGATGCTGAGCAAAAGTTATATCAGTCTCGTGGTCATTGCTATTTGTATCGCCACACCAATTGCATGGTTTGCGATGAATAAATGGTTGCAGGGATTTGCTTATCGTACTACCGCCAGTTGGTGGGTATTTGCTGCTGCAGGTTTGTTATCCATACTGATCGCATTGATGACAGTCAGCTTCCAGGCGATCAAAGCGGCGATAGCGAATCCCATAAAGAGTTTAAGAACAGAATGATTAATAAATAATGAGTAATTAATAATAATGAATAATTGTTTTGGCCCGGCTGCAGAATATCTATTGAGCTTCCGTTGCGACGCTCCGTTCAGGGTTCTGTTCGCTATTCAACAAATGCTTTCACGCAGAGAACACAGAGCTCGCAGAGAAAAACCTCAGCGTACTCAGCGGCCTCAGCGTGACTAACTCTTCATGCTCAATAGCGAACAGGAAGTTGAAGAGTGCGACGCAACAGGCGATGATAGTCCACGGGATGCTGCGCATAGCAATGCAGTTGGGTAAATAAAAATTTATAAATCTCGAACTATGATAAAAAATTATCTTTTAATAGCCCTGAAGCATATGAGAAAACAAAAAACGTTTTCTCTCATTAACATCCTTGGCCTGACCGTTGGTATTAGTTCTTGTTTGCTGATTTTTCTTTTTATTCAGAATGAATTAAGTGTTGATGATTTTCATAAAAAGGGTAAAAATATTTATCGTGTATACAGAACCGGTGACAGGAATGGTAAACAAGAAGAGGTACCTTATTTATCTCCCCCTTTCGGGCCTGCACTGGCAAACGACTATTCCTCGGCTGTTCAAAGTACGGTGAGAGTGATGCGTGACAATGACCTGATCAGTTATAAAAACACATCGTTTAATGAAAAGAATATTTTCTTAACGGACAGTAACTTCTTTAATTTTTTTGATTTTCAATTGGTCAAAGGTGACCGTGCTTCTGTATTAAAAGATCCAAACAGTATCGTATTAACAGAGACTGCGGTAAAAAAATACTTTGGTAAAGAAGATCCCATCGGGAAAGTCCTGGAATTTAATAAGCAACAGCAACTAAAAGTTACAGGCGTTGCAAAGGATGTTCCTTCTAATTCTCATTTGCAATTTGATATGGTGGTGCCATTGGAATTGCTCAGGCCCCAGCAGCCGGGATGGTTTACACAATGGCCATCTAATGGCTTGTTTGTATATGTTCAATTGAACCCTGCTGTTAATCCCGATCAGCTCAAAGGTCAGTTTCCTTCTTTCATGAATAAATACCTCGGCGAGTATTATGCCCGTTCAGGATTTAAAATGGGCCTTACCATAAAGCCATTAAAAGATATCTATTTCGCCCCGGATGAATTTGACAATGTAAAACATGGAAGTAAGAAAATGGTTTACATTTTTATGTCCATAGCCGGCTTGATATTAATTATCGCCTGTATCAATTTCATAAACCTCGCTACGGCAAGGGCGACAGACCGTGCTAAAGAAGTCGGGCTGCGAAAAACGCTGGGCGCCCTTAAAGGACAAATAGCAGGGCAGTTCATACTGGAGTCATTGATCTTCGCGGCGATAGCTTGTTTACTGGCTATTGGCCTTGTACAATTATTAATGCCGGCCTATTCGGATTTATTAGGCTATCGTTTGCCATCATTCCTGCAAAAATCCTGGACTTATATTTTTCTTATCGCGGTAATTATCGTCGTCGGGTTACTGGCGGGAAGCTACCCGGCTTTTTTGTTGTCTTCTTTTTCACCTATTGCATCATTGAAAGGAAAATTAAGAGCGGGTAGGGGCAGTGTTTTTTTCAGGAAATCATTGGTTGTTTTTCAATTCGCTGTTTCAGTGTTGTTGATTATTGGTGTTACAACTATTGTAAGCCAGATGAATTACCTGAAGAATACTGAAATGGGTTTTAACAAGGAACAATCGATGATCGTCAGGTTTGATAACATTGATATAATGAAGAAAAGACTTGAGTTTAAGAATGAATTAAAAGAGGTGCCTTCTGTAGAAACTGTATCCTTAATGTCAGGCGAACCCGGTGGGTTTTATGATGGATATAGTTTTGCAATAGAAGATAAGCCGGGAGAAAACTTCAGGTTTAATACAGAATTCACTGACCTGGATTTTGTAAAAACGCTGGGCCTTAAAATTGTTGCAGGAAGAGATTTCTCAGCAGCTTTTGCGACTGATTCGGCGCAGGCTATCATTCTTAACCGCCATGCTTCCGCTGAATTAGGCTATACCCCTGAGCAAATTATAGGCAAACGCATAAAGAATATCTCAAGAGACAGTCTATACAGAACTGTCGTCGGGGTAGTAGAAAATTATCATTATTCCTCGCTGAAAGAAGAAATAGGTTCTTTAGCTATATCACCCGGGACCGATAGGCGACTCGCATTAATAAAAATAAAAAACACAAACCAGCTTGCATCAACGATCAATGCTATTAAGAAAGCGTACACATCTTTCGCACCTTCCTATCCTTTTGAGTATGATTTTTTGGATGAGCGTTTTAATCAACTTTATAAAACAGAAGAAAAGCAAGAAGCGGTTTTAACGATCTTTTCCATCATTGCCATTTTCATCGCCTGTCTTGGTTTATTTGGATTGGCCTCTTACACTGCTATAAAGCGTACAAAAGAAATTGGCGTAAGAAAAGTATTGGGGTCATCTGTACAAAATGTTGTCTTGTTGTTATCTAAAGATCTGTTGCAGCCTGTATTGATAGGAACTGTTATTGTGATCCCCGTTGCATATTATTTTATGGACAAATGGCTGCAGGGATTCGCTTATCGTATAGATATGAGCTGGTGGATATTCGCTTTGGGGGCCATCATTGCATTTTCCATCGCTTTTTTAACAATCAGCTTCCAGGCGATCAAAGCGGCGGTTGCTAACCCAATAAAAAGTTTAAGAACAGAATAATTAATAAACAATGAATGATTATTTAAACCCGGCTGCAGAATATCTATTGAGCTTCCGTTGCAAGTTTATCCTGAGCGAAGTCGAAGGGCTCCGTTCAGGGTTCTGTTCGCTATTGAGCAAAAATTCGCTGGACCATACAAGGCATATAAGGAATACAAAAGTGAACATGACAACTTAAATGCCTTATATGTCTTGTATGGTTAAAATAAAATATTCCTTTCTGTGAAGTCTGTGCTCTTTGCGTGGAAGCATTTGTTGCGTAACGAACAGAAAGAAGAAGTCCCGATAGTTATCGGGAGCGACGCCCCGACAAACATCGGGGTCTTCGACAAATGCTCAATAGCGAACAGGAAGTTGAAGAGTGCGTCGCAACAGACGATGATAGTAGCAATACAGTTGGGTAAATAAAAATTTATAATTCACAAGTCATGATAAAAAATTATTTCATCGTTGCAGCAAGAAACTTCTGGAAGAATAAAATTTTTTCCACGATAAATATAACAGGTCTTGCTATTGGTATCAGTGCGGCGCTGGTCATTTACCTGGTCGTTCAGTTTGAATTTAGTTTTGAAAAGAATAGGAAAGACGGGGTCAAGATCTACCGCATTGTTTCCGATATGACCTTTCCGGGAGAATCAGTTTTTAAAAATTCAGGAGTACCATTGGTCCTTCCTGCTGCGGCCAGGACGGACCTGACGGGAATAGAAATGCTTACACATTTTGTTACGGCATGGGAAGCAAATGTGAAAGTGCCGGCGCCGGGTAGCGTATCTCCAGCGGAGTTTAAAAAACAAACGGATATAATTTATGCTGATGAATATTACTTCGGCATGTTTAAATATGATTGGCTGGCAGGATCGGAACAGACCGCAGTTAAAGATCCCTTCCAGGTAGTGTTGACAGAAGAAAGGGCGAGAAACTATTTCGGCAACATGGCCGTGCAAAATATAATCGGAAGACAAATTACTTATAATGATACGATCACGGTAACCGTATCCGGGATTGTGAAGACACCGGCAGAAAAAGCGACTGATTTCAGGTTCAAAGAATTTATTTCACTAGCTACTTTTATGAAAACAGGCATGAAAGAAAATTTCGGTGGAGATAATTGGGCAAACATCAATTCTGTATCACAGGCATTTGTAAAATTAAAAAAAGGAACAAAGCCAGAACAACTGGATGCTCAGCTGGCCGCATTAAGAGAAAAATACAGTAAGAAAGAAGCCGGGGGAAAAGAAAATACAAAGCATCACCTGCAATCATTGTATGATCTTCATTTCGAATCTGGCTATGGCTCCTTTAATAGTGTGCGCCAGGCGCATAAACCAACGTTGTATGGATTGCTTGCGGTTGCATTGTTTCTTTTATTGCTTGGTTGTATCAATTTTGTCAATCTTACAACTGCGCAGGCGACACAGCGGGCAAAGGAAATCGGCATACGGAAAACATTGGGCAGCGGTAAAAGAGATTTAATATACCAGTTCCTGAGTGAAACCTTCATGCTTACATTTTTGGCAACTCTTCTTTCCATTGTCTTATTACCATTCTTACTTAAAATCTTCGGCGATTTTATTCCTCCTGAAATAAATTTTGGATCGATCAATCAACCACATGTCTGGATATTCCTGTTCCTATTGATAGTAGTGATGACGATGCTGTCAGGATTTTACCCGGCATTAGTATTGACGAAATTTAATCCTGTTGCGGTTTTAAAAAACCAGTTGAATGCAAATAGTACGCAAAGCAGGAAGGCCTGGTTCAGGAAAACACTTACGGTTACTCAATTTGTTATTGCGCAGTTTCTTGTCATCGGCACATTGGTAGTAAGTAAACAAATCAATTATTCATTAAACAAAGACCTGGGTTATAAAAGAGATGCGATTGTTTCTTTCCGGACGCCGTGGAATTTCTTTTCTAATAAAGAAGATAACAGGCGTTTTGTTTTATTGGAGAAAATAAAAGCGATGCCGGAAGTGAGTAACGTTAGTTTAGGTAGCGTACCCCCGGCCCACCCGGGTGGATCGTCTACCACATTGAAGGCAAATAATGAGGGCAAAGAAATTGAACTAACAGTGGAAATGATGAATGCGGACAGCGGGTATTATGATATTTATAAATTAGCACTGTTTGCAGGAAGATTTCCTGAACAAAGCGACACGCTGAAAGAATTTGCCATTAATGAGACATATGCAAAAGCGCTTGGCTTTTTAAACCCTGCGGACGCAATTGGAAAATATTTAGATCGGAGTGGAAAAAAAGTACCGGTCGTTGGAGTATTAAAAGATTTTAATTCTAAATCAACCCATGAGGCGATCAAATCATTAGCTTTTTCAAGTGCGAGGAAACAGAGTTACATGATACATCTTGCCTTGAAATCACAGGCAGGTTCTCCCGGCTTATGGAAACAAGGGTTGGAAAAGATGGAAAAAGAATTTAAAGTGCTTTATCCCGATAACGATTTCAAGTATGAATTTTTTGATGAA
The DNA here is from genome assembly GCA_037200685.1 of Chitinophagaceae bacterium. Classification (GTDB taxonomy): domain Bacteria; phylum Bacteroidota; class Bacteroidia; order Chitinophagales; family Chitinophagaceae; genus JAJKIP01. The sequence continues at coordinate 282,651 of JBBCIG010000016.1, read as the reverse complement.
ACGATCGCCGCGTTTTATAAAAAAGAACAAAATATTTCCAGGTTATTAAAATGGTCTGCGGGCCTCTGCATCTTTATCAGTTGCCTCGGGTTATTAGGGTTGGTCATTTATACTACTAACACAAGAACAAAAGAAATAGGTGTACGAAAAGTATTGGGCGCATCGGTCACGCAAATTGTTTCGTTGCTGTCAAAAGACCTTGTATCACTGGTAATGATCGCCTTTGTTATCGCCGCCCCACTGGCATGGCTGGCCATGAATAACTGGCTGCAGGATTTTGCTTTTCGTACCAGTATCAGTTGGTGGGTATTTGCTGTGTGTGGTATAAGTATGTTGTTGATCGCAGTCATTGTATTAAGTATCCGGACGATTAAAGCGGCGATTGCGAACCCGGTGAAGTCATTAAGAACGGAGTAAAATGGTGAGATGGATAAATGGTTAAATCAAGCCATCGGTCAATCACTCAATAAAAAACAGTTGAACCATGATAAAAAACTATTTCAAAACCGCCTGGAGAAATATCTGGAAGAACAAAACCTTCTCCGCCATCAATATTTTTGGTTTGTCAGTTGGCGTGGCCGCTTTTTTATTGATCATGAATTACCTGCGTTTTGAATATAGTTATGATGATGCGCATGTTAAAAAGGACAGGATATTTCGTGTTCCCATGGTAATAGCGGAAAAAGGCGGTAAAGAACAAACTTTTGCATTTACCTATCCCACGGTGGCGCCAGCGTTAAAAAAAGATTTCCCGGAGATAGAAGAGGCGGCACGTTTTCGCAGGCAGGGCGGTATCGTTACACATGGTGATCAAAAAATAATAGAAGGGGGCAACATTTTTTATGCAGATCCATCTTTATTCAACATTTTTTCTTTCCGGTTTATAAAAGGGGATGCAGCTACGGCCTTTAAAGAATTGAATAACGCCGTGATCACGGAAGAAACAGCTAAAAAATATTTTGGTAGCACAGAGCCAATCGGGCAATCGCTTCACTACAACAACGAAGATTACATCGTAAGGGCCGTATTGGAGAATATTCCGGCCAATTCACATATCCGCTTCAATATCCTGCTGAACTATAATAAATATATACAACTCACCAACGGCAGAGCTGACGCCGGCTGGGGCTGGTCAGATTTTTATACCTATGTTTTATTAAAACAGGGAACATCTGTAAAAACTGTCGAAGCGAAACTTCCCGCCTTTGCCAAAAAATATATGGGTGATGATATGAAGCAAAGAGATTACCAGGTAGCATTTAATTTACAACCGTTAAAAGATATTCATTTACGTTCGAAGTATGATTATGAGTTCGCCGGCAATGGCAACCTTTCTTATCTTAAGTACCTTGGTATCGCTGCCTTGTTTATTCTTTTCATTGCATGGATAAATTATGTAAACCTTTCAACGGCGCATTCGCTCGACCGTTCTAAAGAAGTAGGTATAAGAAAAGTAGTGGGTGCCGGAAAGTTTCAGCTTATTCGCCAGTTTCTCGCAGAATCTCTTTTGTTGAACATCATCGCTATCAGCATCGGTATTTTAATTTTCAGGTTAACACTTCCGGTCTTTTCTACATTGGTAGAAAAAGATATTAATTATCTCCACATTTCGGATTGGAGATTTTGGACATTTATAATTACAGGGTTTTTACTAGGTACGTTATTGGCTGGTTTTTATCCTGCATTTGTCCTTTCTTCTTTTCAACCTATTTACTCTATTAAAAATTCGCAAGGCGCAGCGGGATCGATGAGTGGCAAGAGCATTTTACGAAAATCACTTGTTGTCTTACAATTTGTAGCTGCGATCGTATTGATCGCAGGAGCGGTTGGTTTTTACCGGCAACTTCGTTATATGCAAAGCCGCGACCTGGGAATAAATATTAATCAAACATTGGTACTGCAGCAAACAGCCAGGCAGGATAGTGCGGCTATTCCCGCATTCAATGCATTTATAAATGATATGACGACGAACCCTGCGATACAATCCGTTACTGCATCTACTTCAGTTCCCGGTGCGGAAGTAGGTAGTTCATCAGATTATTCATTAAAAAATTCGGTGGCGGGAAAAAGATGCAGGAACCTGGGAGTGGATAATAAATTTATTCCCGCTTACGGGTTACAACTTATTGCGGGCAGAAATTTTACAACGGATAAAATTACCAGTGATACAACAGCGATATTAAACATACTTGTCAATGAAACAACGGCGACAATTTTTGGTTTTACTAATCCTGCGGATATGCTGGGACAAGACATTGATGGTTCAGGCTATCACTGCAAAGTGATTGGCGTGGTAAAAGATTATCACCAGGAGTCATTGCAAAACAGTTTTGACCCGATCGTCTTTTACCCGGGAGAAGAACGGGGACTTGGAAATTTTTCATTGAAACTGAATACAGCCAACCTGCCCGGCCTGATGGACTTTGTAAAACAAAAATGGACAGCCCGTTTCCCGGAAAGTCCTTTCAGTTATTTTTTTCTTGACCAGCGGTTCAATGCGCAATATAAAAATGACAGGCTTTTTGCGACAGTGCTTTGGTTATTCACAGCTATCGCTATCAGTATCGCATGCCTTGGCTTATTTGGCTTATCACTTTTCACTATTGCCAAACGAAGTAAAGAGATCAGCATCAGGAAAGTGCTGGGTGCTACGCTTTTTCAAATTACCAGTCTTATCACGAAGGATTACCTGAAGCTCGTATTGATCGCAAGTATTATCGCATTGCCCGTCGCCTTTATTCTTATTGACAATTGGATGAAAGACTACGCTTTTCACATTGGCATTGGCTGGTGGTTTTTTATTTTACCCGTTTTGATGATCGCATTGATCACACTGCTGACTGTTTTATACCAGTCATTAAAAGCAGCAATGGCTAACCCGGTAAAGTCGCTTCGAAGTGAATAAGTAAAAAATGGTTTGATGGTTAAATGGTTTTATTGCTATATAGCCATCAAGTTATAAAATAATCAAACAATTGAATGATGAATATTTTTTGGCCCAACTACAGAATATCTATTGAGCTTCCGTTGCGTCGCACTCTTCAGGGTTCTGTTCGTTACTCAACAAAAATTTCTCGCAAAGAACGCAACGAGGAAGCGACGCAACGACATTCCTTTGCGTCGTGTATTTTTCTTTGCGGTCTTTGCGTGAAACAAAATGCTGAGTAGAATTACCGAACGTACAAGAGTGCGACGCAACAGGCGATGCTATGAATACTTCGACTTCGCTCAGTACTAAAGTTGGGCTAATAAAAATTGTAACGGTATAAAAAGTATAATCATGATAATTAATAATATTCCATTTATCCTGCGCCGGTTCAGCCGCCAGCGATTGACTACTTCCCTGCATGTAATAGGATTAACATTGGGTATTACTGTATGCCTGCTTATCGGTTTATTTATAAAATACGAATTAAGCTTTGATACGTATGAAAGCAAAGCGGACAGGATCTACCGTATCAACCAGGTATGGATTGATTTTGGTAAAAAGGAATTTCATTATTCCACACCTTTTCCATTGGCGGATCAAATACGAAAAGATGTTCCCGGTTTGGAATATGTAACAAAGGTCCATAATCCCTATCAATCCATTATACAAATAAACCCGACCAAACGGTTCAAGCAGGACCATGTATTGATGACCGACCCGGAATTCCTGGATGTGTTTGACGTAAAAGTAATAGAAGGTAATGCTTACGAAGCGATGCGCAAACCCTACCAGGCATTGTTGACAGAAGCAACCGCTAAGAAATTTTTTGGTAACGAAGATGCGTTGGGAAAAACTTTTACCTACAATGATAGTTTTCAAATTACAGTGGGTGGAGTAATAAAAGATTTCCCGGGCAATACACACCTGCCTGCTTCCATGTTACTTTCTTTTTCTGATAAAGGCAAATACCTGCTGACAAGTACTACGCATTATGGTTCTGTATCCGGTGGTTCTACCTTTATTGTTTTACCGAAGGGAACAAAACCGAACAGTGGCCTCACTGCGTCATTGCAAAGTATTTACGACCGGTTTGTGAATAACCAGGCGTGGATGGGAAAAGATTCCCGTGTTGAAATGGAATTGCAACCATTGAGTGATGTTCATTTTAATTCTAAATATGCCGGGGGTGGGGCCTGGGTACAGGCTGTTAATACAAAATGGCTCTGGTTTTTTGGAAGTGTTGGTTTGGCGGTGTTGATTTTGGCGTGTATCAATTTTATAAATCTTTCAACAGCGCAGGCGCTGAGCAGGGCAAAGGAAGTAGGAGTCCGCAAATCTATCGGTGCGGGAAAATTTCAATTGATCATACAATTTATCAGTGAGGCTTTAATGCTTGTTACATTTTCCGCTATTATCGGGATAATTATTGCAAAGCTAACATTGCCTTACATCAATAATCTTACAGAAAAACATATTACGTTTGATCTGCTGCAATCTCCTTTGTTGCTTCTTTCCGTAGCTACCGGTATTTTATTAACAGCTTTGATGGCGGGTATTTATCCCGCATGGATCATTACAAAGTTCCGCCCTGCTACTACATTAAAGGGTGGGTCTGTAAATAGTAATCCGCAATCCGCATGGCTGCGTAAAGGTTTAGTGATAACCCAATTCAGTATTTCTATTTGTTTGCTGATCGGTTTATTGCTGATTGGTAAGCAGATGAATTACATGCGCCACAAAGATCTTGGCTTTGATAAAGATAATATCGTGATGGTCTCAATGCCTCCTGATGACCGTTCAAAAGAAAAAGAGTTATTAGCTAATCAATTATCAGTTGTTCCCGGTATCAAAGGATGGTCTTTTTCTACCAGTCCGCCAAGTGGTGGAGAAAATGCACATTGGGGAACATTAATGAGCCTGACGGGCCGTGACGATCCGAACCAAAAGCAAGTGACCACCATTATGACGGATGATAAGTTTTGTACATTGTACGATTTAAACTTAATAGCCGGTAGGTTTTTTACTATTGCTGATACCAGCGCCGTTTCAGAATCGCTGCCGGAAGATCAACGCTTTCCTAAATGTGTAGTGAATGAAAAATTAATCCAGGAATTAGGATTTGCATCTCCACAAGCGGCATTGGGAAAAAGATTTTGGACAGGCTTGAATGGATGGCATGCGGAAATAACAGGCGTAGTAAAAGATTTCAATATCGGTTCCCTGCATGTGGCGATTAAACCAACGTTGATTACTCAATACCTTCCGTTCTGTGAAAAAGTTGGAATAAAGATCGGGGCCGGCGCTGATGTGCCTTCGATGATCAGTAAAATAACCGCGGCCTACAAAACGGCCTATCCACAGGGAATTTTTGAATTTAATTTCCTGGACCAGCAATTGGATACATTATATAAGAGTGATGAAAGATTGTTTGGGCTATTCAAAATATTTTCTGCCATGGCGATGTTGATCTCTTGCCTGGGACTTTGGGGACTGATCACTTTCGCAGCGCAACGCCGGGTAAAAGAAATAGGTATACGAAAAGTACTTGGCGCCACCGTGCCCAATATTGTTTCAATGCTTACCAAAGAATTTCTCGTGCTTGTTTGTATTGCCATTGCGATTGCGTCTCCATTAGCTTATTGGGGAATAAATAAATGGTTACAGGATTTTTCTTTCCGCATAAATATTGGCTGGACGATGTTTCTTATAGCCGGCGCGGCGGCTGTATTAATTGCATTAATAACAGTAAGCTTCCAGGCGATCAGGGCGGCCGTTGCCAACCCGGTTGAGTCTTTGCGAGCGGAGTGAGGGGAACGAAATCCTGATGCAGATCGGGATGAAAAGTTTACGAACAGAATAATATATCAAAATGATAAGAAGCTATTTTAAAACCGCATGGCGAAACCTGGTCAGGAATAAAACTATTTCATTGATCAACATCGGTGGATTATCCATTGGTTTGGCCGTGGCGATTATCATTATGCTTTGGGTAAGCGATGAATACAGTTATAATAAATTTCATACACACCTGCCGAATATTTATTCGCTGATGCAGCATGAAAAACATGGCGGCGAAATTTATACAACGCAATCTGTTCCCGGTCCGCTTGCGGCGGTTTTGCGTAGTGAAGTGCCGGAAATAAAATATGCAGCCCGTGTAAGCTATCCCGGCCAACAGTTGATAAAGGCGGGTGATAAAAGTATTTATGAAAATGGTATTTATGCGGAACCGGACTTTTTTAATATCATGAGTTTCCCTGCCATAGCGGGTAATGCGGACGCCGCTCTTCGTGAAACGAATTCGGTTGTGATCACGGAGCGTACCGCTATAAAATTGTTTGGTAAAGAAAACCCGGTTGGTAAAATAATTACGCATAATAATATTCATGACCTGAAAGTAGGAGCAGTTATTAAAGATGTGCCAACGAACAGCAGCATTACGTTTGATGTCGTATTACCATTCAGTATCTATGAAAAAGAAAACACAGGTTGGATAAATAACTGGGACAATCTTTCTCTTCTTACGTGGGTGGAGCTAAAGCCACAAACAAACGTAACCGGTCTGAATGACAAATTAAAAAAACTGATCCAGGTTAAGCGAAACAACAATGTATCTGAATTATTTGCTTACCCGTTTGTAGACCTTGCGATGCGTGGAAAATTTAAAAATGGCAAACCTGATGGCGGACGTATCGAAATGCTGATCATGCTGAGTATCCTTGGCTTGTTCGTATTACTGATAGCTTGTATAAATTTTATGAACCTCAGCACTGCCCGTTCCGAACGAAGGGCACGTGAAGTGGGCGTTAGAAAATCACTGGGGGCATCTAAAAAAAGTCTTATCATTCAATTTTTGAGCGAAGCTTTCTTAATGACATTCCTGGCGCTGGTGGCCGGTGTAGCAATAGCTAAAATAGTTTTACCGGGTTTTAATGAACTCACTGGTAAAAATGTTTCGTTTGATATTTTGAACTGGAAAACATGGTGCATATTACTGGGCATCGGGTTATTTACCGCATTGCTGGCAGGATGTTACCCGTCGTTTTTCTTAAGCCGTTTTCAACCTGTAAAAGTGTTGAAAGGATTAATTACAAATACAAAAGGAGGTTCCCTGTTGAGAAGAGGATTGGTCACTTTTCAATTTGTGATTTCTATATTCCTCGTAATCGTTACCATAGTTGTATACAGGCAAGTGCACTATGCACAGTCCCGCCCGATAGGATATAACCTGGAAAATCTTATTGATATACCGGCAAGAGGTGATATGTCGGATAAATTCAGCCTGCTCAAAAATGAATTATTACAAATTCCGGGAATAGAAAATGTATCAGCTGGTACGGATGACCTTACCCGGTTCAATGCTTCTACCAACGGCATTAACTGGCCCGGTAAAATGAGTGACCAGGATTTTCCTGTTACGATTACCCACGTTCAATATGATTGGACAAAAACAGCCGGTTTAAAAATTATACAAGGCCGTGATTTCAATGCAGGGTATGGCAGCGACTCACTTGCGTGTCTTATTAATGAAGCGGCTGTAAAAAAAATGGGCCTAAAAGAACCTGTAATCGGAACAATGCTGAACAATAATAAAATTATAGGAGTGATCGGTGATTTTATTTATAATGATGCATTCACTTCCCCCTCGCCATTCATTGCTTATTTAAGCACCGGCAGCATGAATCATTTTTTTGTTAAGCTGAAAGATGATGAAAAATGGCAGGGTGTGATGGCCGCCATTGAACTGGCTGTTAAAAAAACCAATCCCAATTATCCATTCGAATTTCATTTAACAGAAGAAACGTTTCAAAGAAAATTTGAAGGGCTGCGGTCGGGTGGACAATTTGCAAGCATCGTAGGCGTGCTTGCTATTATTGTTTCTTGTCTCGGTTTATTTGCATTGTCTGCTTTTGTTGCCGAGCGGCGTACAAAAGAAATCGGTGTACGCAAAGTGTTGGGCGCAAGCGCCGGTAGTATTTGGCTCTCGCTTTCCAAAGATTTTTTAAAACCAGTTTTCCTTGCATTTATCATCGCTTCTCCATTAGCCGCATGGACGATGCAGAAAATGTTGATTAAAATGGAGTACCACATAGAGTTGTCATGGTGGATGTTTGCACTGGCGGGGTTACTTGCTATTGTAATCGCTGTTGTAACAGTTAGTTTCCAGGGAGTGAAAGCGGCTGTTGCCAACCCAGTTGAGTCTTTGCGAACGGAGTGAGCAAAACGAAATCCCGCTTTTTGCGGGATGAAGAGCTTAAGAACAGAATAACTAATTGATATGATAAAACATTATTTAAAAATCGCCTCGCGAAATATAAGGAAGCACCGCTTTTATTCTTTTGTGAATATAGCAGGATTGCTGACGGGTATTACGTTTACATTATTGATCGGCGCATATGTGTGGGGAGAATTGCAGGTAGATAAAAAATTAAATAATGCTAACCGCCAGTATATTCTTACCACCGTTTCAACAGATCCTAATATCGGATATGAACTGGCGACGTTCGGGCCATTAGCTAAGCGATTGAAAGAAGATTACCCGAACCTTATAGAAAATTATTATCGTTGGGATGGTATTACATCTGTTGTATCAAAAGGAGATAATCATTTCCGCGAAGGGTTGCAGGTTGGCGACAGCAGCTTATTAAAAATGTATGGGTTTACATTATTATATGGAAATGCAGCTAGGGCATTGCAAAACCCGTATTCTGTTGTGATCACCGCTGACAGGGCGGTTAAATATTTTGGAAAAACGGATGTGATTGGAGAATCAATTTCCATACAAAGTTTTTCGGGTGGCAATCATAATTTTGAAATCACGGGTGTATTAAATGAAATACCGGAAAATTCTGTTACGCATTTGACCAAAGATTACCCTAATTCTTTTTTCATACCGGTTAATACGCTTGCTTATTTCAACAGGCAGGATATAGAGTCATGGCAGAACATGTTTATCGCCTCTTATGTAGAATTGAAACCTGGTGTTACGATAAAAGACCTGCAAAAGCCAATCAATCAATTGCTGGCGCAAAACACGGATGAAAGAATAAAGAAAGTAATAACTGTTAAGCCTGTTTTATTGTCCGATTATTATCTCAATAAAGATAAAGGCCTGGTAAAGCTGATGCTTTATACCTTGTCTTTTGTCGGGTTGTTCATTTTACTAATGGCCGTTGTGAATTTTATTAATATGGCGATCAGCCGGTCTTCTGTAAGAATGAGAGAAATAGGCGTGCGAAAAGTAATGGGTGGCTTGCGGGGACAACTTATTTTTCAGTTTCTTGCTGAATCTCTAATCCTTGTTTTAGCGGCGACTATCCTTTCATTAGTATTATTTACATTTTTGAGGCCGGTGTTTAGCCAGCTCGTCGGTAAATCTATTCCTGCACTTTCCACGTTTCCTTTGTATTTCATCGGTATTCCTGCTGTTATTGTAATAGTTGTAGGAGTGCTGGCCGGTTTATATCCTGCGTTTGTCTTATCATCTTTGAAGTCTGTTGATTCGTTAAAAGGAAAATTAATAGCAGCGAAAGGAAATGTTGTATTGCGCAAATCACTCGTAGGCTTTCAATATGTTATTGCAATAGTAGTTTTGATTTCTTCTTTTCTTGTCGCACAACAAGTCTCCCATTTTTTCGGACGGGACCTTGGGTATAATAAAGAGTATATCGTATCAGCACAGGTGCCGCGGGATTGGTCAAGGGATGGTGTAAGAAAAATGCAAACAATTCGTAATGAATTTGCTTCGTTACCGCAGGTAAGCAATGTTTCTTTGTCTTTCGAAATTCCTGATGGCAATAATGCCGGGCAGGCGCCCGTCTATCGTTTCGGCACAGATTCATCAAGTGCGGCGTTTATGCAAATCCTGCAGACGGATGAAAATTATCTCGATACTTACCAGGTGCGATTAAAAGCCGGGTCTTCGTTTAATAACCTTGATTCAGGAAAAGTTATTATCAATGAAAGTGCTTTATCAACATTAGGATATAAAAATGCCGGGGAAGCGATTGGTCAACAAGTAAGATTTCCGGGAGATCCCACTGTATTTGTAATTAAAGGGGTAACCAGAGATTTTCATTTTGGTTCGATGCAGAAGGCAATCCCACCTATTCTTTTTTTGAATGTAAATTTTTCACCTGTTTATCGTTTCCTGTCATTTAAAATAAAACCGGGCAATGTTGCTGCTGATATAGCGGCTATTCAAAAGAAATGGTCACAGTTATTACCAGGCTCTTCCTTCGAGTATAAATTCATGGATGATACATTGAAGAATTTGTATGCAACAGAAATCCAATTGAAGAAAGCTGCATTTACGGCGAGTATACTTTCACTTATCATAGCGTTGCTCGGTGTACTGGGGCTTATTGCGCAGAACATACAGAAACGTACCAAAGAAGTAGGTATAAGAAAAGTGCTGGGATCTTCCGTTGCCGGCATCATGCAGCTTTTTATAAAAGAGTTTGCATTCATTATTCTTATTGCAGGATTTATCGCCTGTCCGCTGGCCTATATGATTATGTACAACTGGTTGCAGTCTTACGTATACCGGATCGATATTACGGCGATGCCATTTCTTTTATCGGTGATAGCGCTGGCTTTCATCACGGGACTATTGATATGCCTGCAAACCATTAAAGTAGCGAATACGAACCCTATAAAAAGTTTACGAACCGAATAAAATAAAAATTATGCTATTAGAATTAAAGAACATTTTCAAGTGGGTAAGCATAGGAGGTAACAAAACATATTTATTAAAGGATGTTACCTTTTCTGTAAGTGAAGGAGAGTTTATTTCCATCATGGGCCCATCCGGCTCTGGTAAATCGACATTGCTGAATGTGATCGGTATGCTCGATGATTTCAACGAAGGTGAATACAATTTCCTCCATGAGTCCGTTCATAAATTAAAAGAAAAACAACGGGCTGGTTTGTATAAACAATATATAGGCTTTGTGTTCCAGGCCTATCATCTAATTGATGAACTGACGGTGTATGAAAATATTGAAACACCATTGATCTACCAGAACCTGAAAACTGCTGAAAGAAAAGCGATGGTCGCCGATATATTGGACCGTTTCCAGATCGTAGGCAAGAAAGATCTTTTCCCAACGCAATTATCCGGTGGTCAGCAACAACTCGTGGGCATTGCAAGGGCATTAATTGCAAAGCCAAAATTGTTACTGGCGGATGAGCCTACAGGTAATTTAAATTCCAAACAGGGCGAAGAGATCATGGAATTATTTAAAGAATTAAATAAAGAAGGAACAACCATCATACAGGTAACGCATTCGGAAAAGAATGCATCGTACGGTACACGTACCGTCAACTTGCTGGATGGAAGAATAGATAATATACAATGATAACAGGAGGAAATATGAAAAGACAACTAATAACAATGGTATGTGGCTTGCTCGCAATACAAGCAACCCGTGCGCAGGACAATTCAGTGAAACTTAGTTTAAAAGAATGTATTGAACAGGCATTGAATAATAATTTACCGGTGAAGCAGGCCGACTTACGGGTAGAAACCGCCGAAGTAAATTATAAACAAGCAAAAGCGGATATGTTGCCCGACCTGAATGGAAACTTTGGTTATGGATTCAACCAGGGAAGATCGGTTGACCCGATTACCAACAGTTATATCAGCCAGCACCTCGCTTCTTCTAATGTTAACCTTAGCAGCGGCGTCACACTTTTTAATGGGTTGCGTTTGCAGAATTTTGTTCGCCAGAATAAATATACCTACGAAGCTTCAAAAATGGATGGACAACAGGTGAAGGATAACCTAACTTTAAATGTAATCCTCGCTTACCTGCAGGTGCTGAGTAATGAAGATGGATTAAATATCGCCAAAGGGCAGCTGGATGTAACAAGGAAACAAGTTGAACGCATGGACGTATTGGTAAAAGAAGGCGCCGTTGGCGCTTACCAATTAGCAGACTTGCGGGGACAACAAGCCAATGAAGAAATTAATATCATTAACCTTGAGAATAATCTTCAGCAATCGAAACTTGCATTGGGGCAGTTGATGAATATTGATTACAATCCAAACATGCAGTTAGAAAGAACCGATACTGATTCTTTAGTTATAAATTATCCGATGGCATCCGCTGAGGTCATTCAAAGTTCTTTTCAAAATCTTGCATTGGTAAAAGCAAACGATTTAAAAATAAAGAGTGCGGAGAAAGGCGTGAAAGTGGCCACCGGCGGTTTTTATCCCACGGTAAGTTTAAATGCGAATATGGGCAGCCGCTATTCCAACCTTGCACGGTCATTACTGGCAACCAATCAAACAGAAGTATCTACCGGCGATTATGTGATTGTTAACAGCACGCAAACTGCTGTATTAAGAAGACAGCAGAATTACAGTACGGAAAAGATTGGCTATACAAAACAATTGAATAATAACCTCGGCACATTTGCTGGCATCAACGTGGCTGTTCCGTTATTCAATAACTTCTTTATGAGGAACCGGGTAAAGCTGGCAAAGATCAGTTTGAAAAATACGGAGCTGGAATCGGACAGGGTGAAATTGGAATTGAAGCAAAGCATCGAACAGGAATGGCTCAACATGAATTCTTCTTTCAACCGTTATAAAATATTGTTGCAACAGGAAAAAGATTTCGCTGAATCATTCCGTTCGGCGCAAATACGGTTCAACAACGGTGTTATCAATGCATATGAATTTTTATTGGCAAAAAATAATTTGGACAGGTCGAGGGTAAACCTTTCACAAGTAAGATATGATTATATCTTCCGGACGAAACTGCTCGATTTTTATGCAGGAAAACAATTGTGGTGATAAGGAATGTGATTGATTAAGCTATCGCTTTTTCTTTCTCTTTTTTGCTGCCGGATGATTCACGGATGATCAATTGCGGCGCCAGCATTTTTGTTTCAAATTCAGTGATGGGCCTTTTGCTTTCGATCAGTTGCAGTAATTGTGAAGTAGCGATAGCGCCCATTTCAAAAGCCGGTTGTTTAATAATGGAAAGTGGCGGATCAATCAGCTCCGTGATATCAGAATTAGAAAAACCGATCAACCCGATATTTTCCGGCACACGCATTTTTTTAGATTTCAATACACGCAGGCTTCCGGTTGTCAGTTTATCATTCAATGCCAGTATCGCATCGGGTTTTGATTTTAAACTCAGAAGTTCGGAAATCGCCGTTTCCACTTCCTCGGCGATCAAGCCACCGTGCGGACAATATTTTATCCAGCTTTCATTTTCTTTAATGCCGTTATCAGCCAAAGCGGCTTTGTAACCGGCAAGCCTTTCTTTGGAAATAGACAACACTTCACTGATCGTTAACGCGGCAATTTGTTTATAACCATTTTGTAAAAGGTGCAGCACGGCATCGTAAGCGCCTTTATAATTATCCACTGTTACTTTATGCGTATTGATATCATCAGCGACACGGTCGAAAAATACCATCGGCATTCCCCTCGCATACAATTCTTTAAAGTTGTCAAAATTTGTTGTTTCAGCGGACAACGAAACAATCATTCCATCAATGGAACGTGACGTGAGGTAATTTAAATTGATCGCTTCTCTCTCCGATGATTCACGGCTTTGGGAAATGATAACGTTATAGCCATTTTTATATGCAATGGATTCAATACCATCGATCGCCTGCGAGAAAAAACTATTCGCAATCTCGCTAACAATCACGCCGATTGAGAGTGTTCTTCTTTCTTTCAACCCTAAAGCGATAGGATTAGGATGGTAATTAATTTTTTGCGCATATTCCAGCACCAGTTTTTTTGTTTCGGGGCTTATTTCATAGCTGTCACGCAGCGCCCTTGATACGGTGGAGGTAGAGAGACCGAGGGCTTTCGCAATATCTTTAATGGTAACAGCTTCAAACTTCATGGCGTCGCATCAATTTAGATAGCAGGTCTGTAAATTATAGTCTTTAAAGTTAAGGTTTTACTGGCAGTTTTTCGCAGGTAAATTGAGACAAATAGCAATCGGTTGGGAAGGATTATTTTTTGCCCAACTGCATTGCTACTATCAACTTCGTTGCGACGCTCCGTTCATCGTTCTGTTCTCTATTCAGCAATAGAGGGAGAAAACTTTTGGAGAGTTTTAAACTCTCCAAAAGTTAATACAGTAAAAATGTCCACTCAGCAATAAAGGTGTGCCACGGTTTCAAACCGTGGCACACCTTTATTGCCAGGCAAAAGAATAAAATGGTTAAAACCATTTGTCGTTTATTATACGTTATAGCCCACGGCTTAAGCCGTGGGCTACGAAGAACCAGCAACACCATCAAACCATTTTAATGGTTTAAATTGGGATATCGCTTTGATTATTTATGCCAAATGATTTTTCAAACACATTGGTATACTGCGAAAATGCCCAATAGAATTACCGAACGTACAAGAGTGCGACGCAACAGGCGATGCTAGTAGCACAAAAGCCGGGAAACAAAACATTTTCTTCATTTATAAAATATCCAATAGCTTTAGGAGCAAAATTTAATTTTAAAACTTAACATAGCTGTATGAAAAAATCACGTCGTCTTTTTATTAAGCAGGCCGCAATGGCCGGCGCCGGTGTTATGGCTGCGAATGTAACATGGAGCGCCAAAAGTTATGATCGCATACTCGGCGCCAATGAAAGAGTGCGGGTGGGAGTGGTCGGTTTTTCTGATCGCCACCGCAGTTCGCATATCCCCTGTTTCATGAACCATTACAAAGATTTGAATTTTGATTTTGTAGCCGTATCAGATATCTGGAAAAGAAGAAGAGAAGAAGGTGCAGCAATGTGGAAAGAAAAAATGGGACATGATGTTGTCGCCTGCAGGAACAATGAAGAGATGTATGATAAGAAATTAGTAGATGCGGTATTTATTGCCACGGCGGATTTTCAGCATGCATTACATGCAATCGAAGCGGTGAAAGCGGGTTGCGATGCTTATGTAGAAAAACCTTTTGCGGAAACGATGGAAGATAACCGTGCTGCACAAAAAGCGGTGAAGGCCACTGACAGGATCGTGCAGATCGGTTCGCAAAGAAGAAGCGGGGCTAATTATCACGCGGCAGAAGATTTTATTAAGTCAGGGAAGTTTGGCGCCATCACCATGGTGGAGTTAACATGGAATGTAAATCAACCCGGCCGCTGGCGCAGGCCCAATGTTGTCCCCTTATTAAAAGAAGAAGATACCGATTGGAAAAGATATTTAATGAACAGGCCTTTCGAAGCGTTTGATCCAAGAAAATATTTAGAGTTCCGTTTGTTCTGGCCTTATTCATCCGGCTTGCCGGGTCAATGGATGAGCCACCAGATAGACACCGTGCATTGGTTTAGTGGTTTGCAACATCCAAGAAGCGTGGTTGCCAATGGCGGTATTTATATGTGGAAAGATGGAAGAAGAAACTGGGATACGTTGACGGCGGTGTTTGATTATGGCCCTCCTGATGATCCATCCACTGGTTTCCAGGTTACGTTTGGTTCCCGCATGCACAATGGTGATGACAATCCCGGGGAAATTTATTATTCCAATGGTGGTGAATTAAATCTTATTACCAATAAAGTTTCTCCAAAAGGTGGCCTGACCAAACGCTTTGCGGATGAAATGAAGATGCAGCCGAATTTATTAGGGGAAACAACGTTGTCCGCACCGGAACCGGTAGTCACTTCAGCGAATACAGGTGGTGATAAACTCACTTCCAATCATATTCGTAACTGGATGGAATGTGTCCGCAGCCGCAAACAACCGAATGCGCCGGTAGAAGCAGGTTATAGCCATTCCATCGCAACAAGTATGACAAACGCCGCTGTTCGTACAGGATTGAAAGCGACGTTTAATGAAAAAACGCAGGAAGTGATGGTAGGGGGCAAACCATTTAAGTATTAACGGGGAGAGAAAGATTTTATATTCTTTGGAAAATCATGCAAGCAATATAATGACTGCATGATTTTCTCTTTTAAATAACAGTTAAAAAACGTTGATAAATCCCATCCATTCAATACAGTGCCCGGATTAATAAAGCCGGAGATCAATAGTAAACGCCATCTGCATTGTAATTACCTAAAATTGGAAAGAACTTTTACATGAAAATACCGGTTCTTTCAGGTTAGTGATTCAGCGATTCATAGGCATTAAACCAGCATTGTGTCTAAATAATTGGATTACAAGTAGAAACGCCATCGTTACCGGGAACGATTGCATAAAAAAATAGCCCGAAACTTTTCTGTAAAATAGAAGTTCTCTGTAGCATTGTTCAGGCTTGTAGTTGATAATTCTCCAAAAATTACAATTTACAGGTACCGAAACGAAAATTGCTTGTTGTGATGAAAAGATTAGTTTACCCTGCTATTGCTGGATCCTTTTTTTTGTATAGCGCAAAAAAAAATATTTTCGGCATTTCTTTTCCCGGCATTTCTTTTTTTTCTTCTCCTGGCACCGTCTTTAAAGACGTAAACTTTTATTGAGCAAACAAGCTGATTTTTTATTTATTAAACATAAAATGACCAATAATCATAAAGAAGAGGTGCTTAAAAAAATAATTATTGTTACTACTAAAACTAAAACTAAAACTGCGTTATGACAAGAATTTTCAAGAGATGGGGAGGGAGCATGTTGTTGTTGATCGTTTGTTTTTCCTATAATCAACTCTATGCTCAAAGTAAACAAATAACAGGTACTGTCAAATCCGCCGATGGTGATCAGCAGTTATCTGGTGTGACGGTATCAGTTAAAGGCTCTAAGACTTCAGTAGCCACAGATGTTAACGGCGTGTACAAAATCACAGTTGATGCGAAAGCAAATACGCTGATTTTTTCAAGTATCGGTTTTATAACCTTAGAAACGGCCATTAATGGGCAAACAATCATTGATGCAATTTTATCACCTGATATTAAAAGTGTGGATGATGTGGTGGTGGTAGGATATTCAAGTGTAAAACGCCGGGAAAATACGGCTTCCGTGTCCTCTATCGGGGCGAAAGATCTCAAGAACAACCCGGCTAACTCTGCTGCAGAGGCATTAGCAGGCAAATTAGCCGGTGTCCAGGTTAACGTATCTGAAGGTACGCCGGGTGCGGATATAGATATTTTTGTAAGAGGTAGGGGGTCAATTACCCAAAGCGC
This sequence comes from Chitinophagaceae bacterium, assembly GCA_037200685.1. Taxonomy (GTDB): domain Bacteria; phylum Bacteroidota; class Bacteroidia; order Chitinophagales; family Chitinophagaceae; genus JAJKIP01. Next base: position 265,623 of record JBBCIG010000016.1, on the reverse strand, counting down.
TTCACCTTTATATATTGTTGACGGTATCCAGGTAGAGAATGCACTCTCCGTTCTTTCACCGCAGGATATCGAAAATGTTACTGTATTGAAAGATGCGGCTTCCACGGCTATTTATGGCGCAAGGGGTGCGAACGGTGTTTTTTTAATTACGACTAAAGGAGGCAAAAATACCGGGGGTAAAACGACAGTTACATATAATATGTTTTATGGGATTAATAAAATAACTAAGAAGCTGGACATGATGGACCCTTATAATTTTGTTTTATACAATTATGAAAGGGCGAAATATACGGAGAATGGAACTGATACTGCTGTGGCCAACCAGTATATAAAAAGAATGAGCAATTTCGATACGATAGGAAAGACTTATACCGACTATGTTAGCCCTATGGACTGGCAGGAAAGGGTATTGGGTGGTGATGCGGCACAATCAACACATAATATTTCAGTGTCTGGCGGTACGGCTAATACTCAATATAATCTGAGCCTTACGGTTAATAAGCAGGAAGGCCTGCTGCTTTACTCCGATTACGACAGGAAATTGGCAAGTTTTAAATTTGATCATAAGGTAAGTGATAAATTGAAAGTAGGGTTTAATGTGCGCTATAATATACAGACTGTAATGGGTGCGGGAACATCTGATATTTCAGGAGCAGGTAATAGCCGGTTGAGACAATTTACCCGTTACAGGCCACTTATATTGCCAAACCAAACGGAAGACTATTATGATGCTGACCTTGATGCCCGTAACCCCGGCAATGGTATACGTGAATTAAACCCGTTACAGGTATTACAATCAGAATATCGTAAAAGAAGTATTACGGCCTATAATTTTAATGGATACTTTAATTATTCAATTACTAAAAACCTGTCGATCCGCAGCACGTTGGGTTATGATGTAAATAAAACTGAATCAAAATCATTTGATGACACGCTGACATCCAATTCAAGAAGCTTTAATAAATTACCGCTGATAACGCTGGCCAATAGTGACAGGTATACGATTACAAATTCAAATGTGATAACCTATTCAAATGGTTCATTATTTAAATCAAGACATGGGGTTGATCTGCTGGTTGGGCATGAGATATATCAAACAGAAAATAAAAACAATGCCACAGAATTACGCTATTTCCCGGTAGGGCTTAAACCAGAAGCCGCATTTGCTAATTTCGGACTTGCATCTCCGCCAGCCGGCTTTACGCAGCCAAAACCCACTTCTTCAGAAGTAACCACCAGGCAGGTATCTTTCTTTACCAGCTTAAAATACAACTTTAATAAAAAATATTTTTTAACCTTTAACTTCAGGGCTGACGGTTCATCGTTATTCGGAGCCAATTATTCCAGCACGCTTCCTCTTTCAGATTCAACAAACAGGAAATGGGGTTATTTTCCTTCCCTTGCCTTGGCGTGGCGGCTATCACAGGAAAGTTTTATGGCAAACATGGATTTTATCAGTGATGCTAAGTTAAGAGTAAGTATGGGCCAGGCAGGAAATAACAGGATACAGGCCTACGGCTATACAACAGGTTATACGCCGCCGTCAAATGGTGGTTATGGAATAAATGACGCCCTGGCTTATACATTAATCACCCCTTCAAGATTAGGTAATCCTTTGATAAAATGGGAAACCCTGGAGTCAAAAAACCTTGGCCTTGACCTGGAATTTCTGAAAGGAAGGATTAGTTTAACTGCAGACTTGTACTCAAATACTACTAAAAATCTTTTAATTGAGAATAAATTTCCGGCGACTTCCGGATACGCAACACAATATCAAAATGTAGGATCCATCCGAAATAACGGACTTGAAATTCAGTTAGGGGCAACCATTCTAAGCAAGAAAGATTTTGAATGGACGACTAATTTTAATATTTCATTTAATAGTAACAAAATTCTTAGCTTAGGCAGCAACACTCAGTTTACGGCCAGCTCCGGTTGGTTCAATGCAGGAAATGCCGATGATTATTTATTGCAAGTGGGCAAGCCTGTAGGTACAATGTATGGTTTGGTGGTTGATGGCTTTTATAGTGTTGATGATTTTACAACAACCGCCTATACAAATGCTACCTACCCATTATTAACTACGCAGTACACGTTAAAGGCCGGAATGCCTGATCCTATATCTGTATTAGCGGATTTAGTAGCGCCCGGGCAGATTAAGTACAAGGATATTAATAAAGATGGTAAAATTACATTAGATGGTGACAGAGCCCCCATTGGCAATGCGTTACCTAAATTTACCGGCGGCTTTAATCAAACTTTTTCTTATAAAAGTTTTGATCTGAACGTCTTTACAAATTTTTGTTACGGGAATGATGTTTTTAATGCTAACAATCTCGAGTTTTCAAATACTTATGGCGTGGATCAAAATATACTTTCTATAATGAATGACCGCTGGAAAGTTATTGATGCCAATGGAAATCTTGTACAAAAACAAATTAACTCAACAACGACTGTAGGAATCGCTCCCGATCAGCTTAAAGCGTTAAATGCTAATGCTAAGATCTGGCAACCTATCAGGACGACAACCGGATTTTATCCTATGTCCTACGCGGTAGAAGATGGCTCCTTTTTGAGAATAAATAATATAACCCTGGGATATAGCCTACCTAAAAATTTGCTTAGTAAAGCAAAGATCACCAGCCTTAGAATTTATGCGACAGTTTATAATGTTGCTACTATTACAGGGTATTCAGGTTACGACCCTGATGTAAATTCAAGACGGGGTACACCATTGACTCCGGGTGTTGATTACTCTGCTTACCCGAGGGGGCGTACTTTTCTTGCAGGCTTAAACTTATCTTTTTAACACTGGAAATTTTTAATTATGAAAAATAGAACTAAAAATTTTAAAGGGTTACTTGCAGTTGTATTTATTGCTGTATTGCTTTCTCTTTCTTGTAAAAAATATTTATCCCCGGAACCCATTTCAACTTTCGATCCGGGCTTTGCGTTCGGTAATGTGCCAAATGCCAGGGCTGCTTTAATGGGCGCTTATTATTCAATGGCGGGCGATTTCGGGTATGGTATCAGGGTAAGTTATTATTATGCACATGATGATGATATTATAATGGGCGGCGGCTCTGCTTTAGATCAATTAAGGCACCAGGAGGCGCATTATACATTGGTAGCGGGTAACACAGATATAGTCAGCACTTTTAACCAGTTTTATGCCGGTATTGAAAGGGCAAACAATTGTATTTACTATATTCCTAAAATGATTTCATACAGTGAAAGTGGTACCAGTACGGATAATATAGAGTTGCGCAGAATGTTGGGTGAAGCTTTAACAATCAGGGCGCAGTATTTTTTTGAACTAACACGCCTTTGGGGCGATGTTCCTGAACCAAGAGTACCTTCCGCTTTTGCCGCTGATCTCTTCCCAAAGAGAACTAACAGGGATACTATATACAGCCACTTGCTGACGGATCTTGCAACTGCAAAAACCTTAATGCCCTGGAGAACTGAAGTTACAGCGGATGAACGTTTCACTAAAGGAAGCGCTATGGCCTTAAGAGCAAAAATTGCGTTATTCGCAGGCGGATATTCTTTAAAACAGAACGGGCAAATGACACGTCCAACCAATTATCTCGATTTCTATAATATCACAAAAGCGGAATGTAGTGAATTGATGGCAAACAGGACACAGCATAACTTAGCTGCTACATTCAAAGGTTTATTTAAAGATGTAATTGATGCGCACAAAGCGATAGACCCGGCGGGTGAGTTGATCATGCAGGTGGCGATGGCAAACGGAACGAATTCGGACAGTAAGATCGGTCTGCAAAATGGTACCAAAATAAACGGCGTTGGCGGATCTCTTGGAAATATGTTACCTACTTATTTTTATCAATTTGATTCTACTGATCTGAGAAGAGATGTATCGGTTGTTCCTTTTGAAGTTGTCCGTGATGTTTTTGGAAGAGGACATGCAAGCAATAGTATCTATGATGGTAAATTCAGGAGAGATTGGGTATCGAGCCCTGCATTTTATTTTAGTAATGGCCCCGCTGCGGGGATAAGTACTACCCCGTCTTCTAATGCAGCGCTGCAAAACATGCAACTGAACTGGCCATTGATCCGCTTCGCAGATGTATTATTAATGTTTGCTGAAGCCGATAACGAAATCAGCAACGGACCAACTACTGCTGCCAGCAATGCTTTTATAGAAGTAAGTAAAAGAGGACACGGAGGAAATGCTGTATTAGTGCCGGCAATACCCGGAAATAAAGATGGGTTCTTTAAACTATTGGTTAAAGAAAGAATGTTAGAATTCGGCGGTGAAGCAATACGTAAATGGGATTTAGTAAGGTGGAACTTGCTAGGTACTGCATTAGCAGAATCCAAAGCGAATTTATCAAAGATGGCCGCTGGTACCGCAATGTTGGCGCCTACTTATATGGCCGCTCCTCCTGCGTATACATTGACACCCGATCTGCCAAGGTTTATGTATTATTATCAAAATGCGCTGGCGGAGAATGGACAGATATGGGCCAATTCATTTTATTTTGCGACTCCCGCTACAGCGCCTTTGGATCCTACTAACGGAAATATCCTGTTAACAAATACAAACAGGGTTGCCTGGGTTGCCAATACAAATATCACCACTACTTATGTAAACTTTCTTGGTTATGGCTATACAGTTGGTAAAAGTGAACTGTATCCGATACCACAAACGGCTATTGATGCGAACGCTAATCTGAAGCCTCAAAACAATGGTTATTGATTGACAAATAGGTTATGATTTTTTCAAGCATATAGCAGTTAGTGAAAGGTCGCTTTTTTAAGTGACCTTTTTTAAATAATTTAAATAATGACTATTAAGAAAAATATTCTTGCTTATTTATTACTGGCGATTTTTCTCTTTGATTGTGCTGCTCAAAAAAATGCCAATGTTTCAGCAATACAAGATGCAACTGCGATAGCATTTCCCGGGGCGGAAGGATTTGGAAAATACACGACAGGGGGCAGGGGAGGAAAGATCTTTATTGTTTCTAATTTAAATGATAAAGGGCCCGGCAGTTTTCGTGAAGCAGTGGAAGCAAAAGGAAAACGAATTATTGTTTTCACTGTATCAGGTACGATTCATCTTGAAACAAAACTTAGTATTAAGGGAGATATTACCATTGCCGGTCAATCCGCGCCAGGTGATGGCATTTGCCTAGCTGATAATTCAGTCGGTATAAGTGGAGATAATATCATTATCCGTTACCTCCGTTTTCGTATGGGTGATAAATATCAGAGGGGAGGAATGGTAGATGGAAATGGAGGAGATGATGCTTTTGGTGGTGCAAGAAGAAAAAATATCATTATCGATCATTGCAGTATGAGCTGGAGTACGGATGAAATTTTTTCCGTGTATGCAGGCGATAGCACTACGCTGCAATGGAATTTAATTTCAGAACCGCTGAATTATTCTTATCATTATGAAACAGGTGATAAAGATTACGAGCATCACGGTTTTGGCGGTATCTGGGGCGGTAAACATTTATCTGCTCATCATAATTTATTTGCACATTGTAATAACCGCAACCCACGCTTTGACGGAATAAGAAACAGCCCTGAAGAAAATGTGGATTATAGAAATAATATCATTTACAACTGGGGCAGTAACAATATCTATGCAGGAGAAGGCGGTAATTATAATATTGTCAATAATTATTTTAAATATGGCCCTTCCACCGGAAAAAATGTACGGTATAGAATTGTTAACCCTGGCAAATGGGAAAAACCAATAATTCCTTTTGGCAAATATTATGTCAATGGAAATTATGTAGATGGCGCTGAAGACATTTCAAAAAATAATTGGCTGGGAGTTCATATGGGAAATGATGGAACAGAAGCGGATAAAAAAGAAACCGTGACCGATAAACCATTTGCTTCAGTGGAAATTCCACTGCAATCAGCTAAAGATGCTTACAGTGCAACGCTTGAAAGCGTGGGAGCCTCATATAAAAGAGATACACTGGATGAAAGAATTGTCAACGATGTAAAAAACAGGGTTGGAAAATTTATTGATGTACAAGGTGGATTTCCTCACGGCACGGAATACGAATTAACCATTAATGCATGGCCGGCATTAAAATCACTTCCGGCGCCTGCTGACAGTGATAAAGACGGCATGCCGGATGATTGGGAAAAAAGCAACGGGTTGAACCCGGCTGATGTCACCGATGCATCGGCTTATACATTGAATAAAAATTATACGAATATAGAAATGTACCTGAACAGCCTTTTAAAATAATGCTATGAAAAAGCTCTCGGTAATATTGAGTTTGTTCGCTGTAATGGCATTTAATTTTTCTGAAAATAAAAAAATAAAGATCTGGCTGATTGGTGATTCAACCATGTCGGTAAAAGAAAAAAAAGCGTACCCGGAAACCGGCTGGGGAATGCCATTCGTGAATTTCTGGGATTCAACCGTTACTATTGATAACAGGGCTGTGAATGGACGCAGTACAAGAACATTCATGGAGGAAAAAAGATGGGAGCCGGTTGTGAGTAATATGCAGGAAGGTGATTATGTATTCATTCAATTTGGGCATAATGATGAAGTGCCTACTAAGCTGAGTTATGTTCCGGAAGCTGACTTTAAAGCCAATTTGATAAAATACATTAATGATACCCGGAGCAAAAAGGCCAACCCTGTGTTACTTACACCGGTGGCAAGGCGTAAGTTTGACAGTACCGGCCATATACAGGAAACGCATGCTGTATATGCACAAATAGTGAGGGATGTGGCGAAAGAAAATAATGTTCCCCTTATTGATCTGGCAGAAAAAGCCAAAGCCTTATACCAGCAACTTGGGCCTGGTGCTTCAAAGTATTTGTTTAATTACCTCGTGCCGGGTGAACATCCGAATTACCCGGATGGTAAACAGGATGATACTCATTTCAGTGAACTGGGAGCAAGAAAAATAGCAGAGCTGGTGTTGGCAGAAATTCAAAATTTGAAACTGGGCCTGGTCGGCAGGATCATTAATAAAACTTCAAAATAAATCCGTATGTCAAAAAAGCTTTGGCATATTATTACAACAGCAACTTCTATTTTCTTATTGGTATCTTTTACATTGCCGCCAAAAAAGAAGATTAAAGTATACCTGATCGGTGATTCTACCATGTGTTTGTATGAACCAAACCGGGCGCCATTAACAGGATGGGGGATGCCATTTGTTAATTTCTTCGATTCCTCTGTAATAATTGATAACAGGGCGAGAGGTGGACGAAGCACCAGAACCTTTATCAGTGAGAACCGCTGGCAGCCTATAGCTGACAGTTTGCAGGAAGGGGATTATGTAATGATCCAGTTTGGACATAATGACGAAGCGAAGGAAGAAAAGTATAAAGATCGCTATACGCCTGTGCCTGATTATAAAATAAACCTTATCAAATTCATTACCGAAACAAGAAATAAAAAAGCAATTCCTGTATTGATAACCCCTGTTACCAGGATGCGCTTTGATAAAGAGCGGAAAATAGAAGAAACACACAAAGAGTATTCGGCTGCTGTTTGGGAAGTGGCCAATGAATATAAAACGCCTGTTATTGACTTGGATGCAAAAAGCCGTGACCTGCTGCAACAGTTCGGCTCTGTTAATTCCAAAATGCTTTTTATGCAATTGGATTCTTTGGAAAATCCTAATTATCCCGTTGGACAAAAAGATAATACTCATTTTAATGAGTTTGGTGCGAGAAGAGTAGCAGAACTTGTTTTAAAAGAAATAAAAGAATTAAAACTTGAACTGGCGGATAGAATAATAAAAAGATAAAAGCCTTAGGTGAAGAACTGTTTATTGATATTATTAATACTAGCCTGTACAAAGGCAAGTGCGCAATCTACATCAGGGATAACGAATGCGCCTGATACTTCTTATTCCAATTACAACGCTTATATTTCAACTTTAAAAACACACCCGGATATTAAGCCGGTCTACGAATTTCATTTTGCCGCGGTTAAAGAAAAAAGGGGCATTACTTACTGTATGCTTGATAAGCGCAGTTTAAAACTGGATGCTTTTTATCCTGCTGCTAATGATAAAAAGAAAAGAACAGCTATAATTATTATACATGGCGGTGGATGGAGAACAGGTAACCGTACACAGCATTATCCCTTAGCGCAAAAACTGGCCAGCCTTGGCTATGTTTGTTTTACTCCCGAGTATCGCTTGTCAACAGAAGCATTGTATCCCGCTGGTGTGAATGATGTAAAAACTTCGATACGATGGGTGCATGAAAATGCAGGTCAATATAATATAGATACATCCCGCATCACGGTGCTTGGTTTTTCTGCAGGTGGTGAGCTGGCTGCCTTCATGGGTGCCACCAATGGCATGGATAAGTTTGAAGGAAATAATAATTGTTTGGCTAACAGTTCAAGTTGGATTCATGCGGTGATTGATATGGACGGTATCCTTGCTTTCATTCACCCGGAATCGGGAGAAGGCGATGACAGTAAAAGAATTTCCGCCGCTACCAATTGGTTTGGGTTTTCTAAAACAGATAACCCGGGTCTATGGAATGACGGATCGCCGCTTACGCATACAGGAAAACATACACCGCCTACTTTATTTATTAATAGCGGAGTAGAGCGCATGCATGCTGGCCGGGAAGATTATATTAAAATCCTTAACCAATACAATATTTACTCAGAAATAAAAACCTTTGAAGGGGCGCCGCATTCTTTCTGTTTATTCGAACCATGGTTTGAACCAACAATAAACTATATAGATGTTTTTTTAAAAAAAGTGTTCAAGAAATAATTGAGACAAATGTTGCAATTTAAAAAGCTATTTTTTATTTCTTTCCTTGTTTTATTTTTTGAGGGAAATCTTTTCGCTCAAACAGCGAACCCGCAATCATATAAATATGTATTTACAGTGGCGAAAGACGGCTCCGGTGATTATAAATATATCCAGGATGCGATAGATGCCATGCGGGCTTTTCCCTTGGCGCCAATAACACTGTATATAAAAAATGGTGTGTATAATGAAAAGATCGAATTGCCTTCTTATAATACAGATGTCACTTTTATTGGTGAAAGTGTAGAAAAAACGATCATCACTTTTAATGATTACTCGGGAAGGGGCAAACTGACTACGTTTACTTCTTATACAGCGAAAATTTCCGGTAACCGGTTTGTAGCGGAGAATATCACTTTTGCTAATTCGGCCGGACCCGTTGGACAGGCACTGTCGTTATATGTAGATGCGGATAAAGCGGTATTTAAAAATTGCCGGTTCTTAGGTAACCAGGATACAATCTATGCTACCGGGGAAAGCTCAAGGCAATATTTTTTGAATTGCTATATAGAAGGTACTACCGATTTTATTTTTGGCCCGGCTACAGCGGTATTCCAAAGTTGTACGATAAAATGTAAAACAAACTCCTATATAACCGCCGCTAATACACCGCAAGGAAAAAAATTTGGCTTTGTTTTCCTGGACTGCAAAATAGTTGCCGATTCGTCTGTAAATAAAATTTATCTCGGCAGGCCATGGCGGGCATGGTCCAAAACAGTTTTTATCCGTTGTGAATTGCCTAAACAAATTGCAGCGGCGGGTTGGGATAACTGGTCGAATCCCGAAAATGAAAAAACTGCTTACTACGCTGAATATAAAAACACAGGTGAAGGTGCGGATTATAAAAACCGTGTGAGTTGGTCTAAACAACTTACTGAGAAAGAAGCAAAGGAATTTACTCTTGAAAATATTTTTGCCATGGCAAATGCAACAACTCTGCCCGGGTCCGATTGGTTTCAGCAAATACCTTCCAGGCAATTTGAATGGCCGCCAGGTAAGAAATAGAGAAGATTTTTTTAGATATAGCTATAATTTTAATAATTCATTGCGTGAAGAAAACTATTTATTGTTTTGGATTTTGTTTTCTTACAATGCGGGCTTGCGCTCAGCAAAAAATTATTGTTTCGCAGGATGGCAGTGGAAATTATAAAACGGTGCAGGCTGCGTTGAATGCCATCCCATTGAATAATAAACAGCCCATTATAATTTATATTAAGAATGGCATTTATAAAGAAAAGCTTCACCTGGATTCTTCAAAAAATTTTGTAGCCCTTACAGGAGAAGATAAATTCAATACTATCCTTACTTATGATGATCATACTGGTAAACTTTCTCCCAAAGGCGATACGATCAATACAAGAACATCGTGGAGTTTTCTTATTAAAGCAAATAATTTTACCGCCGGCAATATTACATTTCAAAATGATGCAGGCTTTACCGCAGGCCAGGCAGTGGCCGTAGAATCAGACGGGGACAAAGCTATTTTTAAAAATTGCCGGTTCATCGGTAACCAGGATGTGTTATTTACCAATAATGATAAAAGCAGGCAGTATTACAAAAACTGTTACATAGAAGGAACAACGGATTTTATTTTTGGCTCTTCCACGGCCTGGTTTGAAAAATGCCATATTTATAGTAAGAAGAATTCGCATGTTACCGCAGCTTCCACGCCTGCAACGAAGGAGTTTGGGTATATATTTAATGATTGTGTGCTTACGGGAGATACTTCATTACACAATGTTTCATTGGGGCGGCCGTGGCGGCCTTATGCGGCGGTGGTATATATCCATTGTTTTATAGGCGAACATATAAAACCCGAAGGTTGGTCAAACTGGAATAATACCGATTATTATAAAACGACACGCTTTGCGGAATATAAGAATTACGGGCCGACAACCGGTTCGGAAGCAAGGGTAAGTTGGTCGAAACAGTTAACAAACGAGGAAGTAAAAAAATATACTTTCAAAAATGTTTTTCAGGAATGGAAACCGGAGTAACTTCCGTGCCCAAACCAACAATTCATTATGCGGGTAATTAATGCTGCCTTATGTTCGTTCGGCCTCAGCGGCAAAGTGTTTCATGCTCCCTTTCTCAGTATCCATTCCGGATTTAAATTCTATGCTGTCTGGGAAAGAAGCAAAGATTTAGCAAGACAATTCTATCCCGATGTAAAAGTTTTCAGGACCTACGAAGAAATGCTGGCGGATGATACCGTAGAGTTAGTGATTATTAATACGCCCAGCTATTCGCATTATGAATATGCAAAGAAAGCTTTAGAAGCGGGAAAGAATATTATTGTAGAAAAACCTTTTACAGCTACTGTTGCACAGGGTCAGGAATTAGTTGATCTCGCTAAAAAGAAGAATTTAAAATTATCCGTCTTTCAAAACCGCCGCTACGACAGTGATTATAAAACAGTAAAAAAAGTCCTTGAAGAAGGATCACTTGGCGAGATCCTGGAAGCGGAGATACATTATGATCGTTTCAGCCCGGCATTAAGTCCGAAAGCACATAAAGAAACTCCCGGCCCGGCTGTTGGAGTTGTGTACGACCTGGCTTCTCATTTAATAGATCAGGGGATTTCTTTATTTGGCATGCCGCATGCCGTATTCGCTGATATTTTTAGCATGCGGGCTGGTTCCAAAGTAGATGATTACATGGAAATACTTTTATATTATCCATCGTTCCGGGTAAGGTTAAAGTCCACTTATTTTGCAAAAGAACCACAGGGCTTTATTATTCATGGAAGAAATGGTTCGTTTATAAAAAGCCGTGCGGATGTGCAGGAACCCGCATTGCAATCGGGACAAAAACCCGGTTCGCCGGATTGGGGCACTGAACCGAAAAGTGAAGAAGGTATATTGCACTTTGAAAAAGACGGCAAGCAGGTTCGTGAACATATTCCCACATTGCAGGGAAATTATTCAGACTATTATAATGATGTGTATAATGCGTTGCAGGATAAAGGCTCCTTATCTGTAACCGGGCAGGATGGTTTAAATGTGATAAAGATTATTGAAGCGGCGTATCAAAGCAATAAGGAAAAGAAAGTAATAGAACTATAATGATAATTAACTGCCATTTATGACGAAGTCAAATAACTACCTGCTGCCATTTATTCTTATTACCAGTTTGTTCTTTCTTTGGGCGTTTCTTCATAATATCAATCCCATCCTGATTCCGCATTTAAAAAAGGCCTGCCAGCTAACAGATACGCAAAGTGCTTTTATTGATACATCTGTATACCTTGGTTATTTTACAATGGCGCTTCCGGCGGGATGGTTCATGCATAAATACGGCTATAAGAAAGCTGTATTGTTCGGATTGTTTTTATTCGCTGCGGGGTTCTTATTATTTATACCAGCTGCGAATATCAGGGACTATTCTTTTTTTCTTGTCGCATTATTTATCAGTGCGGCTGGGGCTACGTTTTTAGAAACGGTAGCTAATCCTTATGTCACAAAATTGGGTGATGAAAAAACCGCTGCGGTAAGAATAAACTTTGCGCAATCATTTAATGGGGTCGGCGCATTTTTGGCGCCGATTATTGGCGGGCAGGTAATACTTTCAGGAATAGAGCATAGTAAAGAAGAGCTGGCTAATATGGATAGCGCTTCGCTGACTAATTATTTAAACCAGGAAGCATCTACTGTAAAAATTCCTTACCTCATTATCGGGCTGGTGGTGTTAATGATCATGTGCCTGTTTTATATTACAAGAATTCCGGAAATAAAAGAGAAAGATGAAAAAGCGACGGGCAGTTTTTCATTAAAAGTTTTCAGGCATGCACAGCTTAGCTGGGCGGTGGTCGCACAATTTTTCTATGTAGGGGCGCAGGTATGCGTCGGTAGTTTTTTTGTCCGTTTTGTAAAATATGTAAATGATGTGCCTGAAAAAGCGGCAGCCACTTATGTTTCTATTGCCATGGTAGGCTTTATGGCCGGGCGGTTTACGGGAACGTTGTTTATGAAGTATATAAAACCCGCCAAGCTATTAGGAATTTATGCATTAATTAATATGGCTTTAATCGCCGCGGCTATACTTTTAAAAGGGAATGCGTCGATGTATGCGTTGATCGCCGTTCCTTTCTTTATGTCTATTATGTTTCCAACTATTTTTGCAATGGGAATTTCAGGCTTGGGCGAAGAAACTAAAATCGCTTCATCCTTTATCGTGATGGCTATTGCAGGCGGTGCGGTATTTCCTTTGTTGATGGGGGCGATTTCTGATGCTACAGGAGGAAATATTCAATTGGCTTATATTATACCGATAGGATGTTTTGCGGTAGTGGCGTTCTTTGCATTTAAATTCAGAAATCTTTTTACAGGAACGGCGGCAACCCATTAATATGAAAAGATATTGTCTTGCCCTTGATCTTAAGGATGATGATAAGTTGATTGCTGAATATGAAACGTATCATAAAATTATCTGGCCGGAGGTTGAGAAAAGTATAAAAGAATCAGGCATTGAGCAAATGGAAATATACAGAACAGGCAATCGTCTTTTTATGATTATGGAGACAAAAGATGATTTTAGTTTTGAAAAGAAAGCGAAGATGGATGCGGGTAATGATAAAGTGCAGGAATGGGAACAACTGATGTGGAAATACCAGCAGGCGCTGCCGGGAAGTGAGCCGGGTGAGAAGTGGAAGTTAATGGATAAAATATTTGAGACCCCAACCCCTAAAGGGGAGTAAGGAGGGTCGATTATATATATATTATATAACGAACTTAATATCTCCCTCTAGGGGGTTAGGGATTTTATGCTGGACTTTACAAATAAAACAGTTGTGATTACGGGTGGTGGCAGCGGCATTGGTAAAGCTGCGTCATTGTTATTTGCGAAACAAGGAGCATGGGTGCATATTATCGAAAGAGATGAAGATAAGGCGCAGCAAACGATGAAAGAAATTGAAGCAGGTGGCGGTAAAGTGATTGCGCATATCTGCGATGTAGTGGACCAGCAACAGGTGTCAAAAGTTTTTAAAAGCATTGGCGTGTTGGATGTGCTGGTAAATAATGCAGGCGTATCCCATATTGGTAAGGCTGATACAACGGATGAAAAAGATTTTGACAGGGTGTACAATGTAAATGTAAAAGGCGTATATAATTGCCTGCACGAAGCGATCCCGTTAATGAGAGCAAGCGGTAAAGGTGTTATATTAAATATGTGTTCGGTGTCGTCGCAGACGGGCATCACGGAACGGTTTGCTTATTCGATGAGCAAAGGTGCTATTTATGCAATGACATTGTCGGTAGCAAAAGATTATTTGAAAGACAATATTCGTTGTAATTCTATTTCGCCGGGACGGGTGCATACGCCGTTCGTGGATGATTATTTGCAAAAAAATTACCCGGGACGTGAAAAGGAAATTTATGACGCACTGGCAAAAACACAACCGATCGGGAGAATGGGAGAGCCCGATGAGATCGCAACATTAATAGTGTACCTCTGCTCGGATGAAGCGTCATTTATTACGGGATCCGATTACCCGATTGACGGAGGATTTTTGAAATTAAATAGTTAAACCCCATCCCCTAAAGGGGAGTAAAAGAAACATTTTATAAATATGAAACTAATCAGGTTTGGAAAAATTGGTAAAGAAAAGCCCGGCGTTTGTATTGATGGCGTGAATTATGATGTATCAGATTTTGTGAAAGATTATGATGAAGATTTTTTTGAAACGCATGGATTAAAAAAGCTGGCGAAGATTATTAAGAAAGAAAAACTTAAAAAGATTTCTGCTGATAAAAGAATCGGTTGCCCTGTAGGAAGACCATCGAAAATAATTTGCATCGGGTTGAATTATGCTGATCATGCAAAAGAAACCGGCGCCACCCCGCCGCCGGAACCGGTGATCTTTATGAAAGCAACTACGGCCATCATCGGGCCTTATGACGACGTGGTGATTCCAAAAAATTCCGTGAAGACGGACTGGGAAGTAGAACTGGCGATTGTGATCGGGAAGAAAACAAGTTATGTGTCAGTGGAAAATGCGATGGATTATGTGGCTGGCTACTGTTTACATAATGATATCAGCGAACGGGAATTTCAAATGGAAAGAAGTGGTACATGGGATAAAGGAAAAGGGTGCGATACGTTTGCGCCACTGGGCCCCTGGCTGGTAACCAAAGATGAAATTGCTGATGTAAATAATTTGAAACTATGGCTGAAAGTAAATGATAAGCAAATGCAGGATGGAACCACAGCGAACTTCATCTTTAATGTGTCGTTCATGGTTTCCTATGTCAGTCAATTCATGACGATGCTGCCCGGCGATATTATCTCCACAGGAACTCCCGCAGGGGTTGGTCATGGATTTAAACCGCCTGTTTATTTAAAAGCAGGTGATGTAATGGAATTGGGTGTGGAAGGGTTAGGAGTGAGCAAACAAAAATGCGTGTCGTATGCAAGTTGATACACATGTCCATTTCTGGAAGTATGATAAAAAGCAGGATGACTGGATCACCGGCGATATGAAAATATTGAAGCAGGATTATTTACCGGAAAATATTTCTTTATCATTCAAGAATAACGGCATTGATGGCTGTGTGGCCGTGCAGGTGAGACAAACAGAATTAGAAACACATTTTCTTATTGAACTGGCAAAGACCCACGATATTATTAAAGGGGTAGTGGGATGGATTGATCTACAAAATGAAAATATTCTTGAGCGTCTTGATTATTTTTCTCAATACCCGATTATAAAAGGATGGCGGCATATTGTGCAGGGTGAGCCGAATGATTTTTTATTAAAAAGGGATTTTCAACGGGGCATCGCGGCATTACAAAGTTATAACTATACGTATGATGTACTGATCTATCATCACCAGTTAAAACCTGCACTGGAGTTTGTATCGAAATTCCCTGACCAGCCATTTGTGATAGATCATTGCGCCAAGCCGGACATTGCACATGGTAAAATAGATGAATGGAAAGTACTGATGCGGGAAATGGCTGCACACCCGAATGTATATTGTAAATTATCAGGATTATTTACCGAAGCAAAATGGAAAGAATGGAGTGCGGGTGAATTCTATCCGTATCTCGATGTGGTGTTTGAAGCATTTGGCGCAGACCGGTTATTATTTGGTAGTGATTGGCCGGTGATATTGCTATCAGGCATCTATGTGCAATGGAAAAGTTTATTGGATAAATACATGGAAAATTTTGACAGCGAGGATAAAGAAAAAGTGTTTGGGGGAAATGCGGCACGCTTCTATAATTTGTAAATAACATATATGAACCTGAATTTAACTGATAAGATTATTATAGTTACCGGTGGCGCCAAAGGGATAGGTGAAGGCATTGTAAAATTATTGGCTGCTGAAGGCGCCGTGCCTGTTATTGTCGGACGAAATGAAAAAGATAATGCAGAAACGTTAAGCGCAATTGGAGGTAAAGGTTTACAAGTAGTCGCCGAGTTAACAAAACCCGAAGAATGCGAAAGAGCAGTGAAGGAAGTGATCAAAAAATTTAACCGTATTGATGGCCTGGTAAACAATGCCGGTGTGAATGATAGCGTAGGATTGGAAAATGGAGATTATGAAAAATTCATGGCCTCTTTACATAAAAATCTTGTTCATTATTATTTAATGGCGCAGTATGCTTTGCCTGAATTAATAAAAACAAAGGGCTCCATTGTAAATATTACTTCTAAAACTGCGGAAACGGGACAGGGTAATACTTCCGCTTATGCGGCTGCGAATGGCGGCAGAAATGCATTGACAAGGGAATGGGCCGTGGAGTTGTTAAAGTATGGTATCCGTGTAAATGCGGTTGTTGTTGCGGAATGTTTTACGCCATTATATAAAAAATGGTTGGATACCTTATCGAACCCGCAAGAAAAGTTAAAACAAATAGAAGCAAAAATTCCGTTGGGAAACAGGATGACGACATCGGAAGAAATTGCAAATATGGTTTTGTTTTTGCTGAGTGAAAGGTCAAGTCATACCACCGGGCAGATTATTCATGTCGACGGGGGTTATGTACACTTGGACAGGGCTTTGGCAAATGCTTAAATAAAATAAAAACAATAAATATGAAACAAGTTATAATGATCGCTATGTTTTTATCGGCGTGGATAATTTCATCGGCGCAATCAAAAAGTGAAAAAAAAGTGGCGGACGCCGTACAGCAATTAAAAAAAGCGATGATCGATCCTGATAAGGCGGTGCTGGATAAACTTGTTTCCCCTTATTTAAGCTATGGACATTCAAGCGGTAAAGTAGATACAAAAGAATCTTTCATCAGCGACCTGGTAAATGCCAAATCTGATTTTGTATCCATTGACTTATCTGAACAGACTATCGCTATCACCGGAAAAAACGCCATTGTACGGCATACATTTAACGGGGCTACACTCGATGGCGGCAAGCCAGGCACGGTCAAAATTCATGTACTCAGTATTTGGCAAAAAAGCGGGAGCAGTTGGAAATTATTGGCCCGGCAGGCGGTTCGTTTGACGTAAAATTTGTCTTTTATCTTCTTTTCCTGAAGCGAAAATCCGGGGCAAGGTTACCGGCAACGTTTGCGTAAAAAAACAGTTGCAAGCAGGTGATTATCAGGGAATATCTGATTAGACTTGTAGGACGAAACTATTCATTCCATCCAAAGCTTGCCAATGAAACGTATTATCGCTGCCCTGGCTTTTTTTATTCCTGTTATGCTCTTTTCCCAGCAGGAAAAATTACCCGTAATACAGCAAACACAGTTTCGCAAAGACACTATAAGTATTGTAAAAATCGGCGCTGTTCCCGATGGCAATACCCTCAACACTAAAAATATCAATAATGCCATTGATGCCTGTAATAAAAAAGGCGGCGGCGTAGTATTGATTCCTCCCGGTTTATGGTTAACAGGCCCGCTTGTACTAAAAAGCAATGTCAACCTTCATTTGGTTGCAGGCGCTACTTTATTATTTACAAAAGATTTTGACGAATATCCTTTGGTGAAAGGGAATTGGGAAGGATTGCCGCAGATGCGTAATCAATCCCCGGTTTCAGCTACAAATGCAACAAATATTGCTATTACCGGCAAAGGAATTATTGATGGCAATGGCGATGCATGGAGAATGGTGAAAAAGGATAAGCTTAATGAAACGCAATGGAAGAAATTAGTAGCATCCGGTGGTTTATTAAGTGATGATAAAAAAACATGGTACCCTTCGGAGAAAACTTTTAAAGGTGCGCAGTTAACAAACGCCGGTGCGATCAGTGCGGAAAAAGATGCGGCCTTTTATAATAGCGTAAAAGATTTTCTCCGGCCCAACCTCGTGTTGCTGACAGCATGCAAAAAGATATTGCTGGAAGGCGTTACGTTTCAAAATTCACCTGCATGGTGTTTGCATCCGCTGATGTGTGAGAATTTAACGGTAAGAAATATTTCGGTAAAAAATCCCTGGTATGCGCAGAATGGGGATGGTATTGATGCGGAAAGCTGCAAAAATGTTTTAATAGAAAACTCGGTGTTTGATGTGGGTGATGATGCCTTGTGTATGAAAAGTGGCCGTGATGCGGAAGGACGAAAAAGAGGAATGCCGATAGAAAATGTAATCATCCGGGGATGTACGGTATATGCGGCGCATGGCGGTTTTGTAATCGGTAGCGAGATGAGTGGCGGCGCAAAAAATATTTACGTTAGCAATTGCACATTTATCGGAACGGATATCGGCCTTCGTTTTAAAACAACAAGGGGCCGCGGTGGTATCGTAGAAAATATTTTTATCAAAGATATTTTCATGAAAGATATTGTTGGTGAAGCTATTTTGTTTGATATGTATTATATGGCGAAAGACCCGATTGCATTAGCCGGTGAAAAAAGAGAATTGCCAAAAGTGGAAATGAAAGCGGTGGATGAAACAACTCCGCAGTTCAGGAATATTTATATCAACGGTGTCTATTGTAACGGTGCGGAGAAAGGAATTTTCGTTCGTGGCTTACCGGAAATGCATGTGAAAGATATTTTCATGAAAAATATGGTGATCCGGGCGAATAAAGGAATGGATATACAGGAAGCAAGCGGCCTCGCATTTAAAAATATTAAATTAATCACTACCGACACTGACCCCGTGATGGATATTGTACAAAGTGATAAACTGGAATTTGATAATATCACCTATAAAGATGGATCAACACTCTTGTTCCGTGTCAGCGGCGAAAGGAGCAATGCTATCAATATCAAAAATATGGATGCGTCCAAAGCGAAAGACAAGATTACATACGAATTAGGTGCATCGGAAAAAAGTGTAACCATCAAATGAAAATATTTCCCCGGATAATAATTCTTTCTGTATTGCTGTCTGCAATGATAGAAACAACAGCACAGCAAAAATCGTATTCTGAGCAATTGGCCGAAACTGCAATGCGGCTATGGCCGGATTCTTTTGCTGTTAAAGTGGGCAACCGTGCCCGCTGGAGTTATGACCAGGGAGTAATATTAAAAGGCATTGAAGGAATCTGGAATAATACAGGTGACGGAAAATGGTTCAATTATATCCAGCATAGCATGGATTATTATGTGAGAGAAGATGGAAGTATTTATGATTACAAACCGGATGAGTATAATATTGATCATGTAAATAATGGAAAATTATTATTGCTTCTATACCAGGTAACAGGAAAAGAAAAATATAAGAAAGCCGTGGACATGCTTCGCAATCAATTAAGGACACATCCGCGGACAAACGAAGGTGGCTTCTGGCATAAAAAAATTTATCCTTACCAGATGTGGCTCGATGGATTGTATATGGGCGAACCATTCTATGCGGAGTATGCAAGTGTTTTTCATGATGACACCGCCTTCAATGACATTAGCCACCAGTTTATTTATATGGAGCGCCATGCGAGAGATGCGAAAACGGGATTATTGTATCATGGCTGGGATGAAAGCAAACAACAAAAATGGGCGAATAAGCAAACAGGGTTATCACCGCTTTTTTGGGGAAGGGCATTGGGTTGGTATGGTATGGCGATGGTAGATGCACTGGATCATTTCCCGGAAAGGCATTGGGGCAGAGACTCAATTGTTGCTATTTTAAATCGTTTTGTAAAAGCAGTCGTGAAGGTACAGGATGCGAAATCAGGATTGTGGTATGATATTGTAAACATGCCGCTTGCCGCCAAAAATTATAAAGAGGCTTCCGCTTCCTGTATGCTCGTGTACACATTGGCGAAAGCTGTCCGCAAAGGATATATTCCCGCTTCTTACTTGGTCAATGCGAAGAAAGGATACAATGGAATTATAAAAGAATTTATCAAAGTTGAAAACCTGCCTGCCGGACAGGCAGGTGGGCAAACGAATCTTCACGGTACAGTGGCTGTTTCCGGTCTCGGCGGCAATCCTTACCGCGACGGAAGTTTTGACTATTATATGAGTGAGCCGGTGGTGGTAAATGATCCGAAGGGGATGGGCGCTTTTATTAATTGCAGCGTGGAAATGGAAATGCTCGCAGTTGCAAAAATTGGGAAGGGAAAAACAGTTTTACTCGATAGGTATTTTAACAGTGAAAAAAGAAAAGATGCAGGCGGGCGGTTAGATTATTTTCATTATACATGGGAAGAAAAATCGAATCCCGGTATTTCCAAGTGGGGAAATATTTTTGAAAAGGATGGAGCGAAAATTTCTTCACTGGATGTTGCTCCTACCGCTGCGGCGCTTAAAAAAACTTCTGTATATATCATTATTGATCCCGACCATATAAAAGATAACCCAACTCCAAATTATGTTTCAGCGACAGATATAAAAGTGATCGGCGATTGGGTAAAGGCCGGCGGTGTATTAGTATTAATGGCAAACGATAGCGCCAATTGTGACCTCGAACATTTCAATAAACTGGCCAATGCGTTTGGAATAACATTTTCCGAAAGGAATGCGAATATGGTAAAGAATGATGTGTATACAATGGGTTTGGTAAAAGCACCGACAGCGCATAAAATATTTACGGGCGGCATCAATATGTTTTTAAAAGAAATAAGTTTAATAGATATAAAACCTCCCGCTGTTGCAAGCGTTTCAAAAGATGGTGGTATTATAATGGCAACTGCGAAATACGGTAAAGGAACTGTATTTGCAGTAGGCGATCCCTGGTTATATAATGAGTATGTAGACGGGAGAAGATTGCCCGCTGAATATAATAATTATAAAGCGGCAGAGGATTTATCAAAGTGGCTGCTAAAGCAGGTGTTGGTGAAATGAGGAAAAGGATTGTTATATGGTTTTATTGTTTTATAGTTCAATTGTTCATTGTTCAATGTGCATTTGCTCAAAAGAAGATTATTGTTTCAAAAGACGGCAAAGGTGATTATAAAACTATACAGGGAGCGATTAATAGTTTGAAAGATTCATCCGCAACGCCGCGAACTATTTTTATTAAAAAAGGAACTTACAGGGAGAAATTATATATCGAGAAAATAAATATTGTTTTAGAAGGAGAAGATAGGGAGAAAACGATTGTTACCGCTTCCATAGCAAGAGATGAATGGCGTTGCGGACATACAGATGACTGGGGTGTAGCTACGTTGAATGTAGGCGCCAATGATATAGAACTGAAAAATTTAACCATCACCAACAGTTTTGGTTTTGATTATAAAGAAGAGAAAACAATTTACTGCCCGGCGGATACAATTACGAAAGAAAAGACACTGACCAGGAACGGACACCAGATGGCATTGAGGACGTTGAATGCAACAAGATTAAAAGCGATCAATTGTCACTTCCGTGCTTTTGGTGGTGATACGGTCAGTCCATGGGAAGTGGAAAATGGCATGTGGTATTTTAAAGATTGTGTGATGGAAGGAAGTGTGGATTTATATTGTCCCCGTGGCTGGGCATGGGCGGAGAATTGTGAATTTATTGCATTCGGTGGTCCGGCGATAATATGGCATGATGGATCAAGGCATGAAGATTCAAAAACAGTATTGATGAATTGCAGCTTTAAAGGCTATGATGGATTTATGCTTGGACGTTATCACCGGGATGCACAATTTTATTTAATCAATTGCAGGTTTGCAAAGAATATGAAGGATACGGCGATTTATTTAGTACCAACAACCAATACCATCCGCTGGGGCAAGCGGGTATATTATTATAATTGTCATAGAGATGGTGGCAATGATTATAGCTGGTACGCCAATAATTTACCTGCGGGAGTAAAAGCAAATGATATAACAATTAACTGGGTATTTAATAATAAATGGAAACTCAAGTGAGCATGCAACTTTCGAAAGAAAATTTGAAGAAAATAGCACCATTGCCTGATCTTTCTATTCCGGGTGAGCAATTATTGTCGCTTCCGGAAAAAGTATTGCAATTTGGAACAGGCGTATTGCTTCGCGGCCTGCCGGATTATTTTATTGATAAAGCCAATAAGCAGGGAATTTTCAATGGCCGGATCGTTATTATAAAATCAACCACAAAAGGCGGAACGGATGCTTTTGATAAACAAGATGGTTTGTATACGCTTTGTATAAAAGGCATCGAGGAAAATAAAACAGTAGAAGAAACAATTATCAATGCATCAGTCAGCAGGGTATTGTCCGCCAATGAAGAATGGAAAGAAATACTGAAATGTGCACATAGTTCTGAAATGAAGTTGATCATTTCCAATACCACTGAATCGGGAATAGTTTCATCAGATGATGATATTCATGCCGCACCTCCACCTTCTTTTCCGGGAAAACTATTGGCCTTTTTGTATGAACGTTACAAAGCGTTTAAGGGAAGTGAAGAAAGCGGCATGGTGATTATTCCTACGGAATTAATAACCCATAATGGCGATAAGCTTTTTTCTATCGTAATAGAATTAGCTGAAAAGAATAAACTGGAAAATGATTTTATACAATGGCTGAAAACTGCCAATCATTTCTGCAATTCTTTGGTAGACCGCATTGTGCCCGGCAAACTTCCAGCTGCCGATCAGGAAAAAGCGGAAGAAAAATTGGGTTACAGTGATGAACTGATGATCATGGCGGAGCCTTTCCGTTTATGGGCGATTGAATCAGGAAGTGAAAAAGTAAAAGAGGTTCTTTCTTTCAGTGCAATAGATGATGGCGTCGTCATCACCCCCGATATTGAAAAATTCAGGGAGTTAAAACTGCGCATGCTGAACGGTACGCATAGCTTTTGTTGCGGCCTCGCCGTATTGGCTGGTTTTGAAACAGTGAAAGATGCGATGAACGATGAACAAATGTTAGGGTTTGCCCGCCGCCTGATGATGGAGGAGATAGCCGCGGCCATGGATAATAACCTGGTGTCTCATAATGAGATCTATGCCTTTGCCAATAAGGTGGTTGACCGTTTTCGCAACCCGTTTTTGCAGCACAAATGGCTCAGTATTGCAATGAATTATACTTCCAAAATGCGGCTGAGAAACATATCTTTGTTGGTACGCTATTTTGATAAAGCAGGGAAGGTTCCGGAGTGTATGGCGCTGGGTTTTGCAGCCTATCTTTTATTCATGAAATGCCGGAAAGAAAGTGACGGGAACTATTATGGTCAGTGGCATCATCACATTTATCTTATCGAAGATGAAACTGCCGCATATTTTGCCGGCCAATGGGCATCTAATGATATAAACAAGTTGGTGGATGAAGTGTTATCTAATGAAGGACTTTGGGGCGCCGATCTTTCCATATTGAACGGTTTCTCACAAGCGATAAAGAAAATATAAAGATCATTCAGGACGAAGGAGTTTTATCCGCTATCAGCCGCAGGCAATTGCAGCAAACAATGGCATAAACTCCCGCTATCTAAATAAATAAGAATTGTGCAGATGAAACATACGGTTTTAAAAGTACACCCCGACGATAATGTACTGGTTGCATTGCAGGACCTTGCCAAAGGGCAGGAGGTGAAATTCAATGGCAGTACCTATACGCTTCAAACAGACGTAGCGGCCAAACATAAGTTTACTACAAAAACACTCAATGCCGGGGATCCCGTAATTATGTACGGGGTATTGGTCGGTAAGGCGGTTGAAAAATTAGAACCCGGCACCCGCATTTCAACTTCCAATTTAAAACATGCGACGGACGAATACAGTTTATCTCCTGCGAGAAAAACAAACTGGCATGTTCCCGAGGAAGGTAAATGGAAAGGAAAAACCTTCATGGGTTATCACCGTAGCGATGGAAGTGTAGGCACCGCCAATTATTGGTTGATTATCCCGTTGGTTTTTTGTGAAAACAGGAATGTGGATGTGATCCGTGAAGCATTGCTGAATGAGTTGGGTTATGCACGACTGAATAAATACAATCATTTCTCCAGGAAACTAGTAGAGCTATATAAAACAGGTGCATCAGCGGAAAAAATATTAGCGGCTGAATTTAAAAAAGAAGATGAGATGCAATCATTCAATCCACTTTTTAAAAATGTGGATGGTGTAAAGTTTTTAAATCATGAAGGTGGATGTGGCGGAACAAGACAGGATTCGCAGGCATTATGCGCTTTACTCGCCGGGTATATCACACATCCGAATGTTGCAGGCGCAACGGTATTAAGTCTCGGCTGCCAAAATGCACAGATATCATTGTTAGAGGAAGAGATCGCAAAGAAATCTCCCAACTTTGATAAGCCTGTTTATTATTTAGAACAACAAAAGATTGGTCTCGAAACAGATATGCTCGCTGCTGCATTGAAGCAAACCTTCACGGGATTGATGCTCGCCGATCAATGTAAAAGGGAACCGGCGCCGATCAGCAAACTTTGTATTGGTTTGGAATGTGGTGGCTCGGATGGTTTTTCCGGTATCTCCGCTAATCCTGCCATGGTTATACATCTGACCTGGTTGTTGCCGCCGGTGGTTCTGTTATTCTCTCCGAGTTTCCCGAACTATGCGGGGTGGAACAAGAGTTAAGTGATCGTTGCATAGAAGAGAAATCAGCGAACCGTTTTATGGACTTAATGAAAACCTACAATGCAAAAGCTGTTGCTGCGGGTTCAGGTTTTTATATGAACCCTTCTCCCGGTAATATTAAAGATGGCTTTGATAACAGATGCGATTAAATCGGCAGGCGCTGCAAAAAAAGGCGGCACGTCCCCTGTCGCGGATGTGTTGGATTATACAGAGAAAGTAACCAA
Organism: Chitinophagaceae bacterium; assembly: GCA_037200685.1. Taxonomy (GTDB): domain Bacteria; phylum Bacteroidota; class Bacteroidia; order Chitinophagales; family Chitinophagaceae; genus JAJKIP01. The sequence continues at coordinate 240,748 of JBBCIG010000016.1, read as the reverse complement.
ACCGGGTTTGAATTTATTATGCACTCCCGGCGGTGATGTGGAATCAACAACAGCGGAAGTAGGAAGCGGGGCCAACGTTGTTTTATTCACTACAGGTTTGGGTACACCAACCGGTAACCCTATCGCACCGGTGATTAAATTATCAACGAATACGACTTTATATAAAAAAATGCCTGATATCATTGATATTGATACAGGCGCTATCGTGGAAGGTGATGAAACAATAGAACAGGCTGGCGAAAGAATTCTGGACTATGTAATAAAAGTGGCAAGCGGTGAAGTGAAAGCGAAGTCGGTTGTTCACGGGCAGGATGATTTTATTCCGTGGAAACGTGGAGTGAGTTTGTAGTTAGAAGAAGTCAAAGAAGTCAAATGGGTCAAATAAGTCAGATTGGCCGTACAGTCATGATGTCCATTATGACAAATTTGACTCTTATGACCATATAAGATGAGTAAAGAACAGAACCCTGAAGTGTGCGACGCAACAGGCGATGCTATGAAAAACTGAAGCTGGCAATATAATTATTAAAGCGATTGTATGAAGAAATTCCTTGACGAAAACTTTTGTTGAAGACAGAAACGGCGAAGCGCCTCTATCATGATTTTGCGAAAGACATGCCGATCATTGATTACCATTGTCACCTGCCGCAGCAGCAGATATATGAAGATGTTATTTTAAAAACCTGACACAGATATGGCTCTACGGCGATCATTATAAATGGAGGGCCATGCGCACCAATGGTGTGGATGAAAGTTTTTGCACGGGCGATGCTTCTGATTTTGATAAATTTAAAAAATGGGCGGAGACGGTCCCATATACATTGCGCAATCCTTTATATCACTGGACGCATTTAGAACTGCAGCGCTATTTTATGTGCATGATATGCTGAACCCCGATACGGCGAAAAAAATTTACGAAGAATGCACGGCGAAACTGCAAACAAAAGATTTTTCTGTTCGCAGCCTGCTGCGAAAAATGAATGTACGATTGATATGTACTACGGATGATCCCGTTGATTCACTGGAATACCATAAAAAATTGAAAGATGAGAATTATGAAATTCCAATCCTGCCGGCGTTTCGGCCGGACAATGCAATGAATGTAGTAGACCCTGCGAAGTTATTGCTTATACCAAAAAATTAGAAGCGGTTACAAATATCGCTATCTCTTCGTTTGATGATTTCTTATATGCATTACAAAACCGTCATGATTTCTTTGCTGCCATGGGATGTTCGGTATCCGATCACGGGTTGGAAGAAATATATGCGGAAGATTTTACAGGTTCGGAGATTGACGCCATATTTAATAAAGTACATGGCGGTAAAATGTTGAGCGAAGTGGAACAAGGGAAATTTAAATCCGCCATGCTCATTCATTTTGCGGAATGGGATTGGGAAAAAGGTTGGGTGCAACAATTTCATCTCGGCGCTTTGCGTAACAATAATACAAGGATGCTGCAACAGATCGGCCCGGATACAGGTTGGGATTCGATCGGTGATTTTTCACAGGCGAGGCCGCTGGCGAAATTTTTAGATAAGCTGGATACAAATAATAAATTAGCGAAAACGGTTTTATATAATTTGAACCCCGGTGATAATGCCATCATGGCCACGATGGCGGGTAATTTCAATGATGGTTCTTCCGCAGGAAAAATTCAATGGGGTTCCGGTTGGTGGTTCCTTGACCAGAAAGATGGGATGATCAAACAGATGGATACGCTTTCCAACATGGGATTGCTGAGCCGGTTCATTGGTATGCTTACCGATTCAAGAAGTTTTCTTTCCTTCCCGCGGCATGAATATTTCCGCCGCATTCTTTGCGACCTGTTTGGTGATGAAGTGGAGAATGGCGAATTGCCTAATGATGTAAACTGGATCGGCAAAGTGGTACAGGATATTTGCTTCTATAATAATAAAAATTATTTCAACTGGCAGTTGAACCCGCAACCGGCAACTGTAAAAGTTACAACTATCTGACATGGGGGTTCTCCAACAATTTGATCTTTCCGGTAAAACAGCATTGGTTACAGGTTGCAATAAAGGTATTGGTAAAGGAATGGCGCTGGGACTTGCGGAAGCAGGTGCGGATATCATCGGCGTATCGGCTTCATTGGGATTAAGCGGCAGTGAAGTAGAGAAAGAAGTAACGGCATTGGGCAAAAAGTTCAAAGCTTACCAGGCCGATCTTTCCGATCGCAAAAGTGTATATACATTCATTGAAAAGTTATTAAAAGAAAATAAAGTACCGGATATATTGATCAATAATGCGGGAACGATCCGTCGTGCACCCGCAGCAGCACATGGAGATGAAGACTGGGATTTTGTGATGAATGTGAATTTGGATTCACAATTCATATTGGCACGAGAGATCGGCAAACACATGTTGCAGCGTGGTAGCGGCAAAATAGTTTTCACTTGCTCGATGCTTACTTTCCAGGGCGGTATCAATGTCATCAGTTATGCAGCGAGCAAAGGCGCATTGGCAAGTTTGATAATGGGCCTATCGAATGAATGGGCGGGCAAAGGTGTAAATGTTAATGGCATCGCACCGGGATATATCGATACGGATAACACCAAACCATTGCAGCAGGATGCGGAAAGAAATAAAGCGATCTTAGCAAGAATACCGGCCGCCCGTTGGGGCAACCCCGAAGATTTGAAAGGCGCTGTTGTGTTTCTTTCATCGGATGCCGCGGCGTATGTGAATGGGACGATACTGGCAGTGGATGGAGGGTGGTTGGGGAGGTAACCCCCTGTCCCCCTAAACGGGGAACTTAGATCGGGTTAGTATTATTTATAAGTTCTTTAAAAATTTAGATGGGTAATATGAACCCAGCTTCGGTTCCCTGATCATCTTCGTTGCGTCGCACACTTGTACTTTAGTAATTCTATTCAACAATAAATGAAAGCATCAAATAATAAAACAACTTCTCCTTCAAAAGAAAGTGCCTCTAATACCCCTTTAGGGGATGGGGGTATGGACATTCGCTTCGCCAATAGTAAAAAAGAATCAGCCGAAATGAACACGGAACAACTCCGTGAAAATTTTCTCGTAGAAAATTTAATGCAAAATGATAAACTGAATTTAGTTTACTCGCATTACGATCGTGTGATCATCGGTGGTGCAAAACCGGTAGCGAAAAAATTACAACTGGAAACACACCCGGAACTCAAAGCGGATTATTTTTTAGAAAGAAGAGAATTGGGTATTATTAATATTGGCGGCGATGGAATAGTGGAAGCGGATGGAAAAAATTTTTCGATCAATAAACTCGATTGTGTTTATCTCAGCAAAGGCACAAAGAAAGTAAGCTTTGCTTCAGCGAATAAAAAAGATCCGGCTGTGTTTTATTTATTATCAGCCCCGGCCCATCATACCTATCCCAACAAGCTGATGAAAAAACAACAAGCATCACCGGTTGAGTTGGGTGCGGTCGAAACAGCTAATAAAAGAACAGTTTATAAATACATTCATCTTGATGGGTTAAAAAGTTGCCAGTTGGTGATGGGATTAACGGTGCTGGAACCCGGCAGTGTTTGGAATTCCATACCGCCGCATACGCATACAAGAAGAATGGAAGTGTATTTTTATTTTAATTTGCCGGAGCAGCAACGGATATTTCATTTCATGGGCGAGCCACAGCAAACAAGGCATATTGTGATGGCGAATAATGAAGCGGTGATCTCGCCGCCATGGAGCAGCCATTTCGGTTGTGGTACCAGTAATTATGGTTTTATTTGGGGTATGGCCGGGGAGAATTTAGTGTACACCGATATGGATACTGCACCCGTAAATGAATTGAAGTAAAACAGGTTAAGGAGAAAAATTAAACGATTCGCATTCATTTCTTATCTTACCCTGAAATGTGTGCAATCGGTTGCAGGAACAAAATAAAAAAGGCTTCTAATAATAAGCCTGGACTCAGTAAATATTAATCACTAATAAACGGGTTAAAGTCCCGGTAAACCAAAAAAGATGTCAAAGAAAGTAGTAACTCTCGGAGAAATTATGCTTCGCTTGTCAACTCCCGACTTTAAAAGATTTGTACAGGCGGATACATTGGATGTAACGTATGGTGGTGGCGAAGCCAACGTGGCCGCTGCATTATGCAATTACGGATTGAACGGAACATTTGTTACCAAAGTTCCGAATAGTGCGATTGGCCAATCGGCTATCAATCATCTACGCCGTTACGGTGTTGATACGCAGTTTATCGTAAGAGGCGGTGACAGGCTCGGTATTTATTTTTTAGAAACCGGCGCCAGCATGCGTGCCTCACAAGTAATTTATGACAGGGCCGGCGCTTCCATCGCCGACGTAGATATTAAAGAATTTGATTTTGATAAAATATTAGATGGCGCTGATTGGTTTCATACCACGGGCATCACGCCGGCATTGAGTGATAAAGCGGCTGCATTAACCGAAGCGGCGTTGAAAGCGGCGAAAGCAAAAGGCATCACCACGAGTATTGACCTCAATTACCGCAAGAAATTATGGACAAAAGAAAAAGCAAGGGAAGTGATGACAAAGCTTTGTCAGTATGTGGATGTATGTATCGGTAATGAAGAAGATGCGGATACCACTTTAGGATTTAAAGCAAAAGACACAGACGTTACAAAAGGTGAATTGAACCTCGAAGGTTTCAAAGATGTGTTCAAGCAAATGAAAGCGAAATTTGGTTTCAAATACATCGCTTCTTCTTTAAGAGAAAGCCATAGCGCCAGCGATAATGGCTGGAGCGCATTGGTATATGACGGCACTGATTTTTATCATACAAAGAAATACGAAGTACGCATAGTAGACCGTGTTGGTAGCGGCGACAGTTTCGCCAGTGGATTTATTTACGGTCTCGTAACAGGTATGCCCATGAAAGATGCAGCAGAGTTTGGAGTAGCGGCATCCGCCATCAAGCATACGATACCCGGCGATTTAAATCATGCGACGCTGAGTGATGTAAAAGATTTGATGAAAGGTGATGGAAGCGGCAGGGTGCAGCGATAAAACCCCTGTCCCCTAAAGGGGGACTTAGGTCGTAAAAACATTGTATTAAGCAAGTTCTTTTAAAAGATAAAGATGATGATGTTGCCAGCGATAGTTTTCCATGGCATCTTCGTTGCGTCGCACTCTTCATCTTCCGGTTCTTTGCTCAACAAATCTCTTAACAACAGTTCATTTACTGCTTTTAGGGCTGTGAGTGGATTCTTCCCCTTTAGGGGAAGTTAGAAGGGGTTTTAGTTCTTTATTCAACAAATTTCTTAACAATAGATCACTTACATCTTCAGGGCTGTGAGTAGATTCTCCCCCTTTAGGGGGAGTCAGAGGGGGTTTTTATGATAGTAGATACTTTAAAGAATGCTTCTAAATATTTTTCCGTTCATCCGTTGTTTGCGAAAGCATTCGAATACATCAACAAAACAGACTGGGGAACTATGGAAGTTGGTAAATATGATATTGCCGATGGCCTGAAAGCTATTTTGAGCAATGGCCCCGGTAAAACAAAAGAAGCCAGCATCGCCAAGTTTGAATGTCATAATAAAAATATAGACATCCAGTTTTGCATCAATGGAAATGAACAAATCGGCTGGAAGCCCCGTGAAAAGTGCAAGACGGAGAACGGCGGCTACAATGAAGAAAAAGATGTTCAATTCTATAACGATGCACCGGATATGTATTTCAGTTTGACGGACGGGCAATTTGCGATCTTCTTCCCGGAAGATGTACATGCACCGATGATCGGCGAAGGGGATATAAAAAAATTAGTGATTAAGGTTAAAATCTAAACCCCTATCCCCTAAAGGGGAATAGGAACAGTAAATAATATTCGACAATTGAATAAAATTGATTTATGACTAACAAAGAACAGGCAACACAGGCGATTATAGACCAGGGAATTTTACCGCTTTATTTTAATCCTGATGAAACGGTCAGTATTGAAGTATTAAGGGCAATTTATAAAGCCGGTATCAAAGCAGTAGAATATACCAACAGGGGCGATGCCGCACTGAGCAATTTTAAAAAGATGGTTGCTGTAAGGAACAGCGAGATGCCCGGTATATTACTAGGTGTAGGAACTGTAAAAAACAAAGAACAGGCGGAAAGCTATATGAATGCCGGGGCGGATTTTTTAGTTAGTCCTGGGTTTGTTTTGGAAATAGCCACCTATGCTGCCAGTAAAAATGTTTTATACGCACCTGGTTGTATGACGCCCAGCGAAATTATTGCTGCGGAAAATGCAGGAATGAAATTCATTAAATTATTTCCCGGTGATATGCTGGGGCCAAAATACCTGTCCTCGATCAAAGAGATTTTTCCAAAATTATTCTTCATGCCGACGGGCGGTGTGGATACAACGAAGGAAAATATTGATGGCTGGTTTAAAGCCGGAGTTGTAGCCGTAGGTATGGGCAGCAAACTGATCAGTAAAAAACTGATGGAAGCGAAAGATTATGCAACGATAGAAAAAGAAACTAAAGAGGTGCTGGCGACAATACAGGCGGTGAAGAAGGGATAGCGACAATAGGCAAGTGGTGAATGGCGAGTAGGAAATAGGAGGTAAGAGATAGGAAGTAGGAATACGAAGTATGGTGAATGGTCTATGAACTATGATCCATGATCAATGAACTATTCGAAATTGCTGAATAGCGATATGCAGTACAAGAGTGCGACGCAACAGGCGATGATAGTCCACGGGATGCTGCGCATAGCAATACAGCCGGGAATAAAATAAATTAAAACAACGACCATGCAGCAAGCCATAGGAAAATACAGGTGGACGATTTGCGGACTGTTATTTTTCGCCACGACAGTCAACTACCTCGACAGGGCGGTAATCAGTTTATTGAAGCCCTATTTAGCCACCGCATTTAAGTGGAATGCTGTGCAGGAAGCAGGCAATTATGCAGACATAGAATTGGCATTTAAGATTGCTTATGCAGGTGGTATGTTATTTACCGGCAGGTTGATTGATAAATTAGGGACAAAGATTGGTTATGCACTCGCCACTATTTTATGGAGTATTGCCGCTATCTGTCACGCATTTGCCAAAGGCACTGGTGGTTTTTTAATAGCCAGGGTTTTTTTAGGTGTAACAGAATCCGCCAACTTTCCCGCAGCTATAAAAGCAACGGCTGAATGGTTTCCAAAAAAAGAAAGGGCGTTAGCAACAGGAATATTTAATTCAGGAACAAATATCGGCGCTATCCTGGCGCCTTTATCAGTGCCGCCAATCGCTGATAATTGGGGATGGGAGTGGGCTTTTATTATTACAGGTTCTATTGGTTTTATCTGGTTAATATTCTGGTTTATTTTTTATGAAGTTCCCCGGAAACAAAAAAGATTATCGCAGGATGAGCTGGCTTTGATTGAAAGTGACAGGGATGAAATGCTGGAAGCTGAAGAAGCCATTGGGAAAAAAAGGATATCATGGGCGAAATTGCTTACCTATAGGCAAACGTGGGCTTTTGCGATCGGTAAATTTTTGACTGACCCTGTGTGGTGGTTCTATTTATTCTGGTTACCGGATTTTTTAAGAAAAGAATATAAACTCGACAACCAGCAAATTATGTGGCCGGTTGCCATCGTTTATATCATCGCAAGCTTCGGAAGTATTTTTGGCGGATGGCTGCCATTGAAATTAATTAACAGTAACTGGCCTGTTTTTAAAGCCAGGAAAACAAGCATGCTGATTTATGCATTCTGTGTAATCCCCATAGTTTTTGTACAATATTTCGGCGACATAGATATGTGGCTGGCGGTTGGTACCATTGGGCTTGCGGCTGCAGCGCACCAGGCTTGGAGCGCCAATATCTTTACCACCGTAAGTGATATGTTTCCGAAAAGAGCGACAGGTTCCGTGATAGGATTGGGAGGATTGATCGGTGGCGTGGGAGGTATATTACTAACCTTGCTGGTGCAGAAAAGAATGTTCATCTATTACGAAAGCATCGGGAAAATTAAAACAGGTTATTTCATCATGTTCCTTATTTGCGGTGGTGCTTACTTATTAGCATGGGTCATTATGCATTACCTCGTGCCAAGAATGAAGAGAATTGAATTCTAAAAAATAGAAATAAAATAAAAAAAGAGGAACAATATTGTTCCTCTTTTTTTATGCTGCATAAATTCTTTCGATGCCATCCCTGTATTTTTCCATGATTACTTTTCGCTTCAGTGAAAGTTTGGGCGTCATTTCGCCAGTATCTACGCTCCATTCATTGGCCAGCAGTTCAAATTTTTTCACCTGCTCTACATGGTTGAAGTTTTTATTAAAACTTTCCACGATGTCTTTATACATTTCGATCACCTGCGGGTCCTTTATTATTTCATCATTGGAGGTGAAGGTGATATTATGTTGTTTGGCCCAGTCTTTTAAATTAGAAAAAGAAGGAACAATCAAAGCGCCAACGAATTTTTTTTCTGAACCCACCACCAGTACTTGCTCAATGAACATGGATTCTTTTAATTTATTTTCAATGGGCAGAGGTGCTACATATTTACCGCCACTGGTTTTGAAAAGTTCTTTTTTCCTATCGGTGATTTTTAAAAATTTCTTATCTACCATCATTCCTATGTCGCCTGTGGAAAACCAACCATCGTGTATCACCTCTGCGGTGAGATCAGGTCGTTTATAATATCCCGTCATAACGTTAGGCCCTTTGCAAAGTATTTCCCCGTCTTCGGCGATCTTTACTTCTACATTATCTATTAATGGACCGACCGAGCTAAACATCCTGTCTTTTTCATTATATCTGTTCACGGAAATCACCGGGGATGTTTCTGTAAGGCCGTAACCTTCCATTACAACAATTCCAGCTCCTGTGAAAATTCGTATCAGTCTTACCTGGCAGGCAGCTCCACCTGTTACGATTGCATTTAGTTCACCGCCTAATCCTTCTTTCCATTTGCTGAAAACAAGTTTCCGGGCCATCATCAGTTGAAAGTTATACCACATGCCACGGCTCTTATTTATTTCAAATTTTTCCGCAAGGCCATGCGCCCAGAAGAATAATTTTCTTTTAATGCCGGTTAATTCATTTCCCTTCAGCATTATTTTTTCATATACTTTTTCCAATAGCCTGGGCACGGTGGTAAACATGTGCGGCTTCACTTCTTTGAGATTGTCACCAATGGTATCAAGGCTTTCCGCATAATAAATAGACATGCCTTTGAATAAATAGAGATAACTGACCATCCGTTCAAAAATATGGTTCAATGGAAGAAAACTCAGTGAACGGTTGCCCGGCGGAAAACAAGGCATGCAATCTTTTACATTGCTGCAAATATTTTTATGCGAAAGCATCACACCTTTTGGTGTACCAGTCGTGCCGGATGTGTAAATCAGCGTGGCGACATCTTCATAACCGATTTTATCTGCGATAGGTTTTATCTTCTTTATTAATTCATCCGTTCCTGCATCGGTAACTTCTTTCCAGTGCTTTGCATTGGGTACATGTTCGAATGTGTAAATTTCTTTCAGCGTTCCTACTTTGTTTTTAATGCTCAGCGCTTTCAGGAAAGAATCTTCATCATTTACAAAAACGTATTTCACTTTTGAATCAGTGAAAATAAATTCAAGATCATTTACGCCGATAGTAGGATAAACAGGTACGAGGATAGCGCCTATTTGTTGTACAGCGAGGTCCAGCATCAGCCATTCCGGCCTGTTCTTGCACATGATAGCGATCTTGTCCCTGCCTTCAGCAGACATATCATTTGGGCTTACGCCAAGGCTTAGCAGCCCAGCACTTAATTTATCAACGATCTCTTTTACATTTTGTGTGCTGTATTTTTTCCATTGCCCTCTTTCTTTGCCGGCAAGCATAACCTCTATGCCACCTTTTGAAAGATGCAAATCCAGGCAGTCAAATAATCTTTTTGGATCAATCATGTTACAATCGTTAAAAGTTCGGGAGTGTTTCCGCTCATCTTACCCTGACAAATTAATCAAAAAACAACTCATAAAAAAACCTGCATATAATAATGCAGGTTGAATAATATAGCGGGTTATTTTTAGTTTACCTGGTAATATTGGCCGGGGGGCATTCTAAATACACGGGTTTTTTGAAAAGAGCTGAATGCTTCGTATTTCTCAGTATTGGCCTTCGTCCAGCTATCGTAAGCTGCGAGGTTTTCTACCGCTCCGAAAAGCCATTCATTATATGCTTCAAACATTCCCTCCTGCAAAAGCTGGCGCTGATAATCAAATAAGCGGAAAGGAAATTTAGTGGCATTGTTCTGGTACCAGTCGAGAATAAAACGGGTGCGGATCATCGTCAGTGTTGTTGTGGAAACACCTTTCGCTACCAATGACGACTGTTTATTCATTGATTGTAAAAACGTTTTTGCAAATTCGCTTTTGTTTTTTTCCTGGCCTTTCATCAGGTCAACATCGGTGAATAGTTTTTCTTTATATCCCTGTAACAACAATTGTTTCATCGAAGCGCCTCTTTCAGAAAGGCTTTCCATGTTTACAAAGATCTCCCCGTAGAGCAGGCTCCAAACTTTATCTTTTGTAAAAAAATAATACAAGGCTGCATTGTAATAGTTGCCGCTGTAAGCAGGATCGACTTGTATGCCTTTTTCCCATTGGTCAATAGCGGAATAATTTTTCGTGGCCCACAACAGTTCACCATATTCGCTATATAAAGGACCGCTTTTCGAAAATTTCTTTAAACCTTGTTTATATATTTTTTCAGCATCTTTTACTTCTTCCAAAGCTTTATAAACATTACCTGCAATCTGGAAAGTAACAAGATCAGCGTCATTGCGGTTTACTATCGCTTTTACACCTTCTACAGCTTTGGCATAATCTCTTTTCAAATAATAACTCATTATGAGGTCTTTCTGAAGTTCCAGGCTGTTATTATCTTTTTGCAATGCCCGGTTCAGTACAAGAATAGCGTTATCAAAGTCACCGGACCGCATAAATGTTTTAGCGGTTTCATGCAATGTTTTTACATCATCCTGCGCTGATAAAGCAATTGTTATAAAAAAACAAGCAAGAAGAAAAAGTAGTTTTTTCATATAGTATAAAAGTAAAAAAAATATAGGTTATAGCCTGTGCTTTATGGTTCCTTTAACAGGTAAAATATTTATGACTAGCAAATTTTCCCATAAACAATAAATAAGGAACTAAAAATAATAAATAGCTAAATCAGGTTTGTCAGCAACCCGTCCCTGAGCTTTGGTTCAAACCAGGTGCTTTTGGGTGGCATTACATTTCCACTATCTGCTATATTAAATAACTGTTGAATAGTAACGGGATATAAACTAAAAGCGACTTTCATTTCCCCGCTGTTTACTCTTTTTTCAAGTTCTTTCAAACCTCTTATTCCGCCGACAAAATCAATACGTTTATCAGTTCGCTGATCGGTTATATCTAGAATTTTATCCAAAATATTATTCGAAAGGATGGTTACATCTAAAACACCAATCGGGTCATTAGTATACGTATCTTTTCTTGATGTCAAAATGTACCATTGCTTATCCAAATACATGCCGAACTCATGCAGGTGAGCAGGCTTTACGGGTTCAGGACTTTGAGCGATCATGAAATCTTCCTGCACGGCGCCTATAAAATCATCGTTGTCCATTTTATTCAGATCTTTCACCATACGGTTGTAATCCATGATGGCGAGTTCGCTGGCGGGAAAAATAGTGGTTAGAAAATAATTCGCGGCTTCACTGTTTGGTAATGCTTTACTGACTTTTGCTGCGGATGCCGCACGGTGATGGCCATCGGCGATATAAGTAGCAGGAACTTTTTCAGCGAATAGGCTGGTGATATTATCTATTGCGTTTTGCTCATTGATTATCCAAATAATATGCTGAATACCATCATCAGCTTTGAAATCATAAACAGGCTTATTTGATTTTTTCCAATTGGTAATAATGGTATCAACATCGGGCACATTATTATAAGCAAGAAAAACATTTCCTGTTTGGGCGCCGATCGTTTTCATGTGGTCGATACGGTCTTTTTCTTTTTCCGGCCGTGTGAATTCATGTTTTTTAATAACATCATTAAAATAATCTTCCACTGATGATACACAAACCAAACCAGTCTGGCTGCGGCCATTCATTATCAATTGATAAATATAATAGCAGGGTTTTTCTTCTGTAAACAAGGTGCCTTCCTGTTGAAACCGCTGTAAATTCTCTTTGGCTTTATCATAAACTGATTGGTTGTGCGGGTCAGTACCATCCGGTAAATCAATCTCCGCTTTGGTGATATGTAAAAATGAAAAGGGGTTTCCTTTTGCTTCTTCTTTTGCTTCAGTGCTGTTTAATACATCGTAAGGTCGTGAAGCTACTTTATTTGCTGATGCGGGTTGGGGACGTAGTGCTTTAAAGGGTTTGATCTGGGCCATTGCGAATTATCTTTTTTATTTTATGTCAGAATGTCGAATGAATTTTCCTGATAGAAGATTTTAATGCTGGAATATCATTTATAATAACCTGCCACACAAGATCGGCGTCTACTCCAAAATATTCATGCACTAAAATATGCCGCATACAGGTTATTTGTTGCCATTCTATTTCGGAAAAACGTTGTTTGGTTTCCGCAGTAATATAATTAGCCGCTTCGCCGATTATTTCTATTTGTTTGATAGAAGCAAAACGCATCATCGAATTTGCAAGGAAGGAAGCAAGATCAGCGTTGGAAGTATAAGATTCGATTTCACTTATGGCTTCTAAAATATGTTGTAATCTTTGTTTATCCCCCAATTTATCTTTCATAAATCAGTCGCAGGTCTTTATTGACGAATGGAAGGATATGTTTGGAAATCGCTTTAGAAGAAACGAGGTCGACAGGTTTTTGCAATTTTTGCTCGAGATCGATTTTCATTTGCACAAAACCGAGGCCGATATGCTGCGAATAATCCAATTCAACTAAAATATCAATATCGCTGTTTTTAACTGCTTCATTTCTTGAATAAGAGCCAAATACATAAGCCTTCAGTACAGGTTTGCCTGAAAAAAAATCCTTAATTGTGTCTATTTCTTTTCCGCTCAAATTCATAGTACAAACCTACATTAAAAAGGTGAGTTATAACAACGCTAAAACTATCCTTTTGCCCTGGCAAAATCTTTCATCAATGCGGTTATTGCTTCCACACTTTCCATAGATAATGCATTATATAGGGAAATGCGGAAACCACCTACACTCCGGTGGCCTTTCACGCCATACATGCCCTCTTTTTTACAAAGCTCTGAAAACTCTTTTTCTAGTGCGGCATCTTCCATTATAAATACAGCATTCATATTGCTCCGGTCTTCCTTCGCTACAACGCCTTTGAATAAAGGAAAGTTGTCAATTGTTTTATATAACAATTCCGCCTTTGCGTTATTTATTTTTTCAATCGCTGTAACGCCGCCTTGTTTTTTTAACCAGCGCAGTGTAAGCATTGCTACAAACACAGCGAATACAGGCGGCGTATTCAGCATGCTTCCTTCTTTGATATGATTACGGTAATCGAGTATAGTAGGGATGGTTCGGCGTACTTTACCTAAAATATTTTTATTGACCACAACAAGGTTCACCCCTGCAGCACCCATATTTTTTTGCGCACCTGCGTATATCAAATCAAACTTATTAAAATCCAAAACACGGCTCAATATATCGCTGCTCATATCAGCGACTAAAGGAACACCACAGTCGTAAGGCATTTTTTTCCATTGCGTACCTGCGATCGTTTCATTGGTGGTGATGTGTAAATAAGCCGAGACAGGACTTACTGATAAGTCTTTTGGAATAGAAGTATAATTCGTTTCTTTTGTAGAACCCGCCACCTCCACATGTCCGAATATCTTTGCTTCTTTGATCGCCTTCGATGCCCAGGTGCCAGTATCCGTATAAGAAGCCAGTTCGTTTTCATTCAGCAGGTTCATGGGAATTTGCATAAACTGCGTAGTTGCGCCACCATGAAGGAATAATACTTCATGATCTTCGTCCAGCTTCATTAATTCTTTTACAAGTGATATGGCTTCATCCATTACGGATTGAAACAACGGGGTGCGGTGGCCTATTTCTAAAATAGATAGACCGGTATTATTAAAATCAATAACGGCCCTGCTGGCTTCTTCAAACACTTCTTTGGGAAGAATAGAAGGCCCGGCATTAAAATTATGAATACCCCCTAACCCCCTGAAGGGGGCATTAGTAACCTGTTGCTCTTGCATAAGGTTGCAAATGTAACAAATATGCGGATTGAAGGCTTCTAAGCCCCTTCAGGGGTTTGGGGTTTATTCATGCTCTCTTCCTTTTACCCCTGCGTTTTTCCAATTGTTTGTAAGTCTTTCAAATTCTTTGATATCATCAGGGGAAAACTCTTTGTTGGTAAGTTTAGTCAGATCGGGCTGGCCGGCATTCACCCATGCGGTGTACCAGAAAGAAGCTACTCCAAAAATGGATTGACGCATTCTTCTTTCCACCATTCCTTTTAATTTTTCATCATATGCTTTGGTATAAGCGGTTGAATATTGACGGATAGTAACGCCATTCCTGTTTTCAAAAGAGAACCGTTGATCCGCAGGAAATTGTTTGGATAACTCTTTTTCAAATTTTAATACAGTATCAGCAGCGGCTGCGCTTTCTAAAACTCTTGCCCATATAAAAGTCGGAGGGTTTTTAATATACTGTGCTTTGCCGATCAGGAAATCCCATTGTGTTTCCGCTAATAATTCCGGTACACGGCTTTCCCAAAAACCGTGTATGCCCCGCTGATCAGTGTATTGACCATTATGATTACTGCTGGCATGAAGCGGCACATGCGAATCCGCTATATAGTGGCCGATCTCTGCGGACAGTTTTAATATTTTCGCCTGGTTCTTTTCTTTAAAAGCTTCCGTCAACCGGTAGAGCATCGTTTGCAACCACCAGGGTACGATACCGTGGGCATTTACACTATCTTCCGAATATTTTGCAACAACATCATTCCATCTTCTTGGCAATGAATCATACGGGTAAGTACCGTAATGATCGATATCTATATAATGCCGTGGCCCTTCCTGCGCTATCGCATATCTTCTCATGTCCGGGTCAACGGCATGTTCTTCCAAAAAAGAAATATATGGTTTGTATAAAACCATCATTTCCGGCGGAAGGAGAAACACCGCGTAATAATTGATTTTCTTGTGTGCATAAAAGCCCCAGCAAAAACTGGAGTGCCAGCATAGCAATGCCAGTGAAAGGATTAAAATTTTTTTCATGATCAGGGTTTAGGATAAATAAATAAATCGTCAATCCGCTTCCGATTGCAACTCAGGTTTTGTGCGTTCTTCATCTAAATCGACCACGCCACCTGTTACCGCATATTTCATCGATTCACCTGCGGTGATCTTATCAATCTTCCGAACTTTTGCTCTTGGTAATATATATAATTGACCTGCGAAATTGTATGCCTGGGGGACATACACGGCGACTTTGTCTGCGCCCATTTCAAATTTAGACATTTCTTCGTCAGTCAAAAAACCAATAATCCACACATCTTCAGAAAAGACATTGGCCAGCACTGCTTTGTTGAATTTTCTTTTATCACCGGCAAAGGCTTCAAAAAAATCTTTGGTAGAAGAATAAATGAATTTTATAACAGGCGTCCGTTCCATCCACTGATCAAAAAAACCAATAAAACTGCCCATTAAGAAATTGGAGCTGATCCAACCAACCAGGATTACAAACAACACAATGCTGACGAAACCTACACCTGGAATAGTGATATAAGGCCTTAATATACTGTCTACTTTGTCAAATAGCCAGTACAAAACATAAGCCGTGATACCGATAGGGGCGAGAATAATGATACCCTGTATAAAAAATCGGAAAATCTTTTTAAACGTTAGCCTGCGGGATTTTTTCCCAATTCCCATGAGTGAGTTTTAGTGAAACGAAGGTAGGGAAAACTGCTCGGTATCAACGGTTAACGAGTTGAATGCAAATCAAGCGGTTGTAAAATATTATTACGAATGGCGAAAAAAGATGATGGAAACTTTGGTAACAAAATAAGTTTCCATAGTTTTGCCGCTCATTATTTGAGCATGGAACCGAGAGAACGAATTATGGTAAAGGCCGAAGAGTTGTTTATGCAGTATGGCATCCGTTCGGTGTCGATGGATGATATTGCGACCAACCTGGGCATGTCAAAAAAAACAGTGTATCAATATTATGCTGATAAGGACGAATTGGTGGAAGCGGTCGTAGACTCACATATCAATGGGATTGAAGGCGATTGTGTGAATTGTAAAAAGGATGCAAAAGATGCTGTACACGAGATTTTCCTGATGATGGAACATATTATGGAAGAATTCAACAACATGAACCCGATGCTGTTGTACGATTTAGAAAAATTTCATTTTAAAGCCTACCAACGGTTCAGGGAACACAAGGACAAATTCCTGGCGCAGATCATCCGGCAGAATATTGAGTGGGGCGTGAAAGATGAATTATACAGGCCGGAATCTAATGTGGATGTGCTTTGTAAATTCAGGCTGGAATCCATGATGATTCCTTTCAACGTTTCTGTTTTTCCCCCGGGTAAATACAATCTCGCAGCCACCTCTGAAGTAATTATTGAACATTTTGTTTACGGCCTTGCTACCATCAAAGGGCATAAACTGATCCAGAAATATAATGAACAACGAAAAAAAATTGAGTCATGATGAGATTTAGAAGAAATAAGCGAAGGGGCTGGTTATTTGCACTGGCTTTATTTCCCGTATTGGCAATAGCGCAGCAGCCGGATACTGCAAAAGTTACAAGGCATGAATTTTCTATTCAGCAGGCAGTAGATTATGCAAGAAAGAATAACATGCAGGTGAAAAATGCATTGCTCGATGTAAAGTTGCAGGAGCAGGTAAACCGTGAAGTCACTTCCAATGCCTATCCTCATATTAATGGAAGCCTTGGTACTACTTATAATCCTAATGTAGCTACCCAGGTGTTACCAAATTTCATTTCACCAGCTACCTACCAGGTATTGATTGATGAAGGCGTTAAAAATGGCAACGGCAGTACGATACAAATGCCTGCTGATTTTGGTTTTATCGCGGCGCAGTTCGGTACAAAATTCAGCGCCAATGCAGGAATCAGCCTGAGCCAGATATTATTTGACGGACAGGTATTTGTTGGCTTGCAGGCAAGGGCAACCACTTTGCAATTTTCAAGGAAAAATGTGGAAGTGACGGAAGAAGTTATTAAAACCAACATACATAAAGTTTACTACCAGTTGGTGGTAAGTAAAACGCAGGTTGAATTATTAGATTCCAATATCAGTTTAATAAGTAAGCTGTTGAGAGATACACGCATTATTTATCAAAATGGATTTGCTGAACAATTGGATGTAGATAAAGTGAGTGTGCAGCTCACGAACCTGCAAACAGAAAAGAACAAAGTGATGAATTCGGTTTCCAACGGTTATTATGGATTGAAACTGCTGATGGGCATGCCCGGTACTGATGAATTGATATTGACTGATACGTTGAGCAGCGACCAGATAAAAGATGGAATGTTAGAGAGCAACGTCTATTCTTACGAAGACAGGAAAGAATATCAATATGCGCAGTTGGGCAAAACATTGAATGAATACAATATCCGCCGTTATAAACTGAGCCAGATACCAACCATATCACTCAATGGTACGTATGCAAAGAACGCCCAACGGGATAAATGGAATTTCTTTAACAATGGCCCCTGGTATAGTATTTCTAATGTGGGCCTGAATATATCCGTACCGATTTTCAACGGGTTTGTTACTAAATCAAAAATCGAACAGGCGAGAATTGAATTGCAGAAAACACAGAACCAAATTGATAACCTGCAGCTTTCTATCGACAATGAAGTGGCGACTGCGAAAAATAATTTCCGGTCGGCTATTTCCACGATGGATTTCCAGGAAAAGAATATGGCGCTGGCGGAAAAAGTATACCAGCAAACTAAAAAGAAATATGAATCAGGCCTGGGCTCTCAGACAGAGATCAATATTGCTCAAACGGATTTGAAAACGGCGCAGACGAATTATGTCAATGCCTTGTATGATGCGATCGTTGCTAAAATAGATTTCCTGAAGGCGACCGGTAAATTATAAAATAGAAACATCAGATGACCATAAAAATGAATAGTATGAACAACATTGTAAAAATCTTTTTTGCTGCTATGATCCTGGTATTGGTTTCAGCCTGCGGCGGTTCAAAAAAAGAAAATGAAAACGTAACAAAGCTGAAAGAAAAGCTGGCGAAACTAAAAAGCGAAAAAAATAAACTCGACGGCGAGATCAGGAGTCTTGAAGAAGATTTGAGCAAGGTGGATTCTAATGCCGCCAGTGTTACTAAACTGGTATCAATTGACACCGTACAGAAAAAAGATTTTGCCCACTACATAGAATTACAAGGCAAGATTGATGCGGAGAATATCGCTTACGTAGCTCCGCAGGGTGCTGGTGGTGTTGTAAAAGCGGTGTATGTAAAACTGGGAGATAAAGTGGGTAAAGGCCAGGTGATCTTAAAAATGGACGATGTGCTTGCAAGGCAGTCAGTTGTTGCCGCTCAGCAAAATACAGGTGTGTTGAAGTCAAGGTTAGAGCAGGCCAAAACATTGTATGAAAGAAGACAAAACTTGTGGAGACAAAGTATCGGTACGGAAATAGAAGTAATAAATGCCAAAGCTGATGTTGATGCTTTACAAAGTCAGTTGAATGCCGCTGAATCAATGTTGGCAAGTGCACAGGAACAGGCGGATCAATCGAATGTAAGGGCGGGTATCAGTGGTGTGATTGATGAGATGAGTATCAAACCCGGTGAATTCTTTTCACCGCAATCTGCGGCGCAGCCGGGAATGGGGATCCGCATTGTAAATAACAGTAACCTTAAAATGGTAACAGGTGTACCGGAAAACTATATAAACAAGGTGAAGAAAGGTGACAAAGTATTGGTGAGTGTTCCTGAAACAGGTAAAGCCCCTTATGAAACAACAATAACAACTATCGGCGCTTCTGTTAGTTCCACTACGAGATCTTTTATTACAGAAGCTAAGCTTCCCGCTGATCCTTTATTAAAACCTAACCAGACCGCCAGTATGAAAATATTGGATTACCAGGTGAAAGATGCGATCGTCGTTCCGGTAAATGTGGTGCAATCTGATGAAAAAGGAAAGTATGTATATGTGCTGGAAAAATCAGGAGATAAAACTATCGCAAAGAAAAAAACGGTAACAGTGGGCGAAGTGTATGACGGGCAAATAGAAATTAAGAACGGATTGACCCATGGCGAGTATATCATTACCGAAGGTTACCAGAGTATTTATGACGGCCAGTCAATAACAACAGGAATATAACAGACCGGACTTCAAACAGACAATATGAAGAAATCAATAGAAGGAATTTCGAAGAAATTCAAACAATTCAAACCAACCAGCTGGGCCGTTGATAATCGTACCGCTGTATATATTATCGCTATAATTATCTCTTTGTATGGATATATCCAGTTTACTACCATGCCGAAGGAGCAGTACCCGGATATTGTAGTGCCAACTATTTCGGTAGCCACTGTATACGTGGGTAATTCTCCAAAGGATATAGAGAATCTGGTGACAAGACCGATTGAAAAACAATTAAAAGGAATAAGTGGCGCCAAGGTTAATAAAATACAGAGTACATCACAAACAGACTACAGCCTTATCGTTGTGGAATTTGATACAGATGTAAAAACAGAATTGGCCAAGCAAAAAGTGAAGGATGCCATTGATAAAGCAAGGACCGACCTTCCGACAGACCTCACACAGGAACCGGACGTGCAGGAATTTGCTTTCAGCGAAATGCCGATCATGTTTGTAAATGTAAGTGGCGATTATGAAGGCATCAAACTGAAAGAGTATGCTGATAAGCTGCAGGATAAGTTCGAAGAACTAAGTGAAATAACAAGGGCGGAAATAGTCGGGGCTCCGGAAAGGGAAATACAGGTGAATGCCGACCCTTATAAAATGATGGCGGCAAGGATCAGTTTCACTGACATTGAAAACGCCATCGCTCGTGAGAATTTAGATATCACCGGTGGTTTGATCGAAGTGGGTAACATGAAACGTACACTTCGCATCAAGGGCCAGTTCGCGACAGTGGATGATATGAAGCAAATAGTGGTGCGTAGTAGTGCGCAGGGCGCTGCTGTTTACCTGAAAGACATTGCTCAATTAAAAGATACCATTAAAGAAAAAGATAGCTATGCCAGGCTTGATGGTAAAAATGTTGTTACACTTAATATTATAAAGAGAGCGGGGGAAAACCTTATCAATACCGCGGAAAAGATCAAGGCTGCTGTGGTTGAAATGCAGAAAAATGAAGACTTGCCAAAAGACCTCCGTGTGGAATTTACAGGCGATCAGAGCAAGCAAACAAAAGCTTCATTCAATGAATTAATTAATACAATTGTTATTGGGTTTATACTGGTGTTGATCATCCTGATGTTCTTTATGGGAGTAACCAATGCATTCTTTGTGGCGTTGAGTGTGCCGCTGAGTGTATTTGTGGCGTTTCTCTTTTTACCCGTGGCCAGTAGTATCATTGGCACAGGTGTTACATTAAATTTTATCGTTCTTTTCGCATTGCTTTTCGGTCTCGGGATAATTGTGGATGATGCGATTGTAGTAATTGAAAATACCCACCGTATTTATAATAACGGTAAAGTGCCTATCGTTCGCAGCGCCAAAGAAGCCGCCGGGGAAATATTTGTTCCTGTTCTGGCAGGTACTGCTACTACACTTGCGCCATTTTTCCCACTATTATTCTGGAAAGGATTGATCGGCAAGTTCATGATTTATTTACCCGCTATCTTAATACTTACACTGGCGGCATCGCTGATTGTGGCATTTATATTCAACCCTGTATTTGCTGTCAACTTCATGAAGCCGGAAGGAAAGGAATACGAGAAACCTAAAAAGGCCGTGTTCAGGAATAAATGGTTCTGGACTCTTCTTATCGGTGGGCTTATCATGCATGGATTGATGCAGCATGGATTGGCCAACTTTTTATTATTGATGGCGATCCTCATGGTGTTCAGCGCTTATGTATTGAACGGCGCCATTCATTCTTTCCAGAAGAAAGTATTGCCTTCTTTAATGAACCGTTATGAAAAATTATTGCGGTGGATTTTAAAAGGCACAAGGCCGGTGTGGGCATTCGTTTCACTATTTGGATTGTTTATTATCTCCATCCTTTTCTTAATGGCGAGTATTAAATCCGGCAGGACCAAGTCAACATTTTTCCCCAGCGGTGATCCAAACTTTATTTATGTGTACCTGAAATTACCGGTAGGTACGGATATAAAATATACGGACAGTATCACAAGAGAATTAGAGAAAAGGGTTTATAAAGTTTTGGAAAAAGAAAAGCCCGGTCAAAAAGGAAGTATTGTTGAAAGTATTATTGCTAACGTAGCGGTAAGCGCCAATAAGCCGAGTGATAACAACAGGAGTGTACAGCCTAACCTTTCACGTATCCAGGTGTCATTTGTTGAGTATGATAAACGACATGGCAAAGCGACAAATCCTTATAAAGATTTGATCAGGGATGCGGTGAAAGGAATTCCTTCCGCCAGCATTGAAGTAGCAAGTGAAGAGGGAGGCCCGCCCACCGATCCGCCGGTCAACATAGAAGTAGCGGGTGATAATTTTGAAAGTATCGCAGCGGTAGCTACACAGTTGTTTAACTATCTCGATACAAACAGGATCGAGGGAATGGAAAACCTCCAGCCCGATGTAGATCTCAACAATCCGGAGATCACTATTAATGTTGACAGGGAAAAAGCCATGCTTGAAGGAGTATCTACTGCACAGATAGGTATGGAAATAAGAACTGCGGTATTTGGTAAAGAAGTGAGCAAACTGAAGGATGGTGAAGATGAATACAAAATACAATTGCGGTATGAAGATTTGGTTCGCAACAATGTCAGCGACCTCATGAATATGCGTATCACTTTCATGGATATGAATACCTTCCAGGTAAAATCACTTCCATTAAGCGCTGTTGCAAAAGTTGATTATACAAATACGACAGGTGGGATAAAAAGAAAGAATGTAAAACGCACCATCCAGTTGCAGAGCAATGTGCTTGATCCCACCATGGTGGCCCCTATCAATGCACAGCTCCAAATAAAAATTGATGATTTCAAAGCCAAAGAAAGGATACCGCAGGATGTATCTATTAAACTCAGCGGTCAGAGTGAGCAGGAAAAGGAAACACAGTCTTTTCTTGGAACTGCGATGATAATCGCCATCGGTATTATCTTTTTAATCCTCGTACTGCAGTTTAATAGCATGAGTAAGCCGTTTATCGTTATCACGGAAATATTCTTTTCAGTGATCGGCGTAATACTGGGTTATGCAATAACAGGAATGACCGTAGCAACGATCATGCTGGGCGTAGGAGTTGTAGGGCTCGCCGGTATTGTAATTAAAAATGGTATCCTCCTCATAGAATTCACCGATGAGTTACGAGGCCGCGGTATGCGTACAAGAGAAGCCGCCATACAGGCCGGTAAAATTCGTATCATACCCGTTTTGCTAACCGCTCTTGCAACAATGCTGGGCTTATTGCCTCTTGCAATCGGTTTCAATATTGACTTTGCAGGTTTGTTCAGTCATTTAGAGCCACATATTTTCTTCGGCGGCGACAGCGTAGTATTCTGGGGGCCATTGAGCTGGACAATCATCTTCGGTCTCATGTTCTCCTTCTTCCTCACGCTGATGATGGTGCCGAGCATGTACCTCATCGCTGAAAGACTGAAGCGGCCGATGGGAAAATTTTATGGCACCCGTTTCATCGCCATCCTCGGTTTCCTCGGCCCGTTCTTCTTCATTTTCGTGGGCATCATGTACCTGGTGAAAATGATACAAGGCAAAAAGGTCTGGATGGGCAAATTGAAACCGGTTGCAAAGGCCGTTTAACAAATTTTTTAGAATAATGACACAAAGCCGCCTGTATTTCAGGCGGCTTTTTCTTTTTCTGCCTGAAAAAAATTTTTCAAACCGTGCAGCAACCCCGAATTAGCCGTTGTCTTATTTACTGTAACTGAGATTGCTGCTATAATAAATGTCGTTATTAGTTGGTTTTGTATCCGCCTTCCTAACTGCTTAGCGGATAAGCGGCCCCTCTTAAAGGGCCGCTTTCTTATTTCCATCATTTACAAGCTATAAATAAAAGATGGCGATGGTCACATCATCTTAAAAATTTTATGTACCCGGCTGCATTGCTACTATCAGCTTCGTTGCGTCGCACTCTTGTGCTGCATGAATTCTACTCACCATTATGGCAGCACCCCGATGAATATCGGCGGTACTTCCTGATCATTGCTCAGCATTTGCGACGAGCCTTATTATTAATTGAATAGCCCGTGGTTTCAACCACGGGCTATTCAACATTGTTTGTACTATATGGTTTTAACCATTTACAAATGAAAGTCTTTAGGATTTGTTTACGCCGAACCCGTTTTATCTTTTACAATCTGGTTCAATGATTTAATTTTTGAATAAATAAGAATACCACCGATAAACGCCGCGACAACAAGGATCAGGAAAAATATTTTCTTATTATGAAAATCATCCCAGAATCCTGTCATCACGCCAGCTACTTTGCCCCCGATGGAAGTAGATAAAAACCATCCGCCCATCATCAAAGCTGTAAGTCTTGCCGGTGCAAGTTTAGAAACAAATGATAAGCCAATCGGGCTTAAAAATATTTCACTGATAGTAAATACAAAATAAGTGCCCCACAACCAAAGCGGCGAAGCTTTATGCGTATATATTGAAGGCACAGACATCACAGCGAATATCATTACCAAAGCGGATAATCCGGATATAAACATTGCCATTCCAAATTTGGAGGCCGTTGTTGGTTCTTTTCCTTTTTTTCGTAAATAATCAAATAGCGGGACAAATATCAACGTCAACAAAACAATGAATAAAGGATTTATTGATTGAAATAGTTCCGTATTCGTCAGTTTTATATTTTGTCCGCCCGGCCATTGGTTTTTGGGCACATTATTAAAATATGGATCAGGCCCCATCACCAGTACGGTTTTGGACGATGTATCCACCATATTACCTGCAGCCGTGATACCAAATACCTGCTTCGACGTATCTGCTTTATCTTTCTTTTGATTAATAGTAATAACGCTGTCCATTCTTACAACAGCGGTCGTGTCTTTTACATCTACAAAGAATTCATCGACTTTATTAACCAGCCTTGGCGTATCGTTCACTTCCTGTAAGGGAAAGATAGCACCGGTTATTTTCGCAGTAGTCGGTGAGGCTTCACGGTCTGTATGTTTATCCGCCCATAGGGTAAGCCCCGTAGCATTTTGATTATAAATTGTCCAGAAGGCGATGGCAATAGCAAAAATGAACAGTAATGAGCCAATCCCTTTCTTATCCTGCCCTTTTGCTTTTACCCATAATGAAATATAAAAAGCGATAATAGGAAGGCAGGCAAAAATGAATGCGTCATTGGACTGCGTACCCATCATCGGGGAACCGAATAATTTAGTTGGTAAGAACCAGCCAATAACAGCGGCGATAATAGCGGGTAAGAAAACATAGGAGAAAATCTGTCCTAAAGACATATCCTCTGGTTGTTTTTCTTTCTTTATATCTCCTATTTTAATTTCCTTCACGAAGGGGGTAAGTGTAATAAGTCCGATGATTAAACCAACGCCAGCAGCCGCAAACGCCCATCCCCATCCATATGTATTTCGCAGGTATGCCGCAACGAAATTGCAGAAGAACGCCCCGATATTAATCCCCATGTAAAAGATATTGTATGCATTATCTTTTAACGGTTTCAAATCCTCACGGTTATAAATATTCCCCAGTAAAGTGGATATATTGGGTTTAAAAAAACCATTTCCAATAATTATCAGCGCCAGGGAAACATACAAAGCTGTGTCGCCGGGTATCGAAAGGCACAAATAACCAGCAGCCATTAAAGAACCACCGATATAAATGGACTTTATATATCCTAAATACCTGTCAGCGATTAAACCGCCAATAAATGGCGTTAAATAAACCAATGCGATAAAACTTCCCACGATATCAGCGCCCATACTTTCTGATAAACCTTTACCACCTGTCGTAGTGCTGTCTTTTAAATACAACAATAAAATTCCGATCATCAGGTAGTACGCAAACCGTTCCCACATTTCAGTAAAAAATAAAACGTATAAGGCCTTAGGGTGTTTACCGGTTTTTGTAGGTTGCTCCATATGAGTGTTTTTAATTTAATAATCAGGACCCAGCGTAAGTATAACTGAAAATACAGAAATTTTATCCACCCAAAAATATTTTAAGAGTATGTATAAGAATCGTACCGATATTCGCATAGTAAACTGACTGACCCCACAATGCGTATCTTATTATTAGGCTCTGGCGGCAGGGAACATGCCCTTGCCTGGAAATTGAATCAAAGCGTATGGACAAACCCGCTTTATATTGCTCCCGGTAATCCCGGTACGGCGAAATGCGGCATCAATGTCAAGCTTGATTTAAATGATTTTAGTTCTATCCGAAGGTTTTGTGTTACTGAAAAAATTGAAATGGTCATCGTTGGCCCGGAAGAACCATTGGTAAAAGGCCTGTATGATTATTTCAAAGCGGATGAAGAGGTTAGTTCCATTTATTTTATAGGGCCATCAAAGCAGGGCGCACAACTGGAAGGAAGTAAGGCATTCGCCAAAGCATTTATGCAACGTCATAAAATTCCTACCGCACATTATAAAGAATTTACACAGGAAAATTATGCGGAAGGTATAGAATACTTGCAGCAGCATGCATTACCCATTGTTTTAAAAGCGGATGGATTGGCGGGTGGCAAAGGTGTTGTTATTTGTCAAAGTCATTTGGAAGCCATTGCGGAATTTGAATTAATGCTCCAGCAATCCAAATTTGGCGACGCCAGTAAAAGAGTAGTGGTAGAAGATTTTTTAGATGGCATCGAGTTGAGTGTATTTGTATTAACCGATGGCAAAAATTATTTGCTCTTACCGGAAGCCAAAGATTATAAACGTATCGGCGAAGGTGATAAAGGGTTAATGACCGGCGGCATGGGCGCTGTAAGTCCCGTACCATTCGCAACGCCGGGCTTCATGCATAAGATAGAAGAGAGGGTGATTAAGCCAACAGTGGAAGGCATATATAAAGAAGGTATTGAATACACGGGTTTTATTTTCTTTGGTATTATTAATGTAAATGGCGATCCGTTTGTAATTGAATACAATTGCCGCATGGGTGATCCGGAAACAGAAGTGGTCATACCACGTTTGGAAAATGATTTGGTTGGATTATGCGTAGCGGCATCGCAAAAAGAATTACATCTTGTAAAAATTAAAACAGATGAAAGGGCGGCCGTAACAGTAATGGCGGTCAGCCGCGGTTATCCCGTCACGCATGAAAAAGGAAATGAAATAACAGGCCTTGATGGAAAATATGGCAAGCAATCACTGATCTTTCATGCAGGAACAAAAGAAGAAGATGGTAAAGTGGTTACCAATGGTGGCCGTGTTTTTTCTGTTACATCTTTTGGAGAAAATATTGAAGAAGCTGCCGGAACATCACTCGATGTTTTACAATACGTGGATTTCGATGGAATATATTACCGTGGCGATATCGGGTATGAATTCGTTTAATACTAATTACACCAATTATCACCAGTAACCACGAATAGTTCAGAATGACCGCAGATGAATTGGCGTACATTCGTATTAATTAGTGTAATTAGTGTTCCCAATTCGTGTCTATGCATTACCATACCTATTTAGAGCTCGATAAAATCCTGAACGCCCAGCACCCGGAAAGTGATAAGCAAAACTCTCCCGCACACGATGAAATGCTGTTCATCGTTATTCACCAGGCGTATGAACTTTGGTTCAAGCAAATACATTACGAGGTTGACTCTGTTATAGAGATCATGTCCCGCCCGGCGATGAATGATAATTCACCGGAGTTGCAAACTGTAGTTCACCGCCTCAGTCGTTGCGTTTCCATTTTAAGATTATTGATCCACCAGATAGATATTATGGAAACCATGACCCCAATGGATTTCCTTGATTTCCGTGATATGTTGCGGCCTGCATCCGGTTTTCAAAGCTGGCAGTTCAAAGAACTGGAAGCGAAACTAGGCCTTAAGTTTGAACATCGTCATGGGCAGGAATATTATGTTTCCCAGTTAAAAGAAGAGCATATTTCCATTATAAAGAAAGCGGAAAGCGATCAATCATTATTACAATTATTGAATAACTGGCTAGAGCGGATGCCTTTCTTTGATGAAGAAATGAACTGGAAAAACTTCTCTCTTACTTCCGCTTTAGAGAAAAATGAAATGATACAGCTTCCTGTTTTTTGGAAAGAATATCGTTATCGCTACCAGCAAAGCCTTGCGGATGGGGAAAGAAATAACCTGCAATTTTTTGATGAAACATTTGTTCAGCGGCAAACAAATGAGCAGCCAACCATTTCAGTATTGGCGGCAAGGTCTGCGCTGTTCATCATGCTGTACCGTCGTTACCCGATGTTGCAATTGCCGTTTCAATTATTAAACAGCGTTCTCGAAATAGATGAGCAACTCAGTTCGTGGCGTTATCGCCACATGAACATGGTGCACCGCATGATCGGGACAAGAATAGGCACAGGTGGCAGCACCGGGAAAGATTATTTAAAAGCGGCAGCTGATAAACATTATATCTTCAAAGACATCGCAAGGTTGAATAGTTTCCTCATTGAGCGCAGAAAACTTCCACAATTAAGTCATGAAATGGAAAACCGTTTAGGGTTTTTATAAAAAAAAGTGAGGCCGTCATCTTTTGAGACAGCCTCACTTTTTTCTTTTCACTGACAGGATTAATTAATGATAGATAAAAGGAAGATATATATTAGAATGTGTAACGGATTCCCAATCCACCCCAGCTTCCGTTGAAACCACGGTCGGTTCCAAATTCAAATGCCGGTTGCCAATCCAATGAAACATTAATCGGTGCATGATTAAACTTATAATCCAAACCAACCACACCATCGATACCTGCGACAGCTTCATTTTCATCGTCATGTTTGTTCGTATCATAAAAACCAATATGGGCGCCCGGGCCGATATACCATCTCAATCCGGGCGCACCGTTGATAGGCCCGTGAATTTCATATAAGCCGGTAATCCGGAAACCATTTCTCCAAAAATAGCCGATCAGTTCACCTGCATTATTCGTCACAAAAAAATGTTTCAGGGAAATACCGCCACCATCCCAAATCTTCACGCCCAATGCTGTTTTATAATCAGTGCTGTTGGTGCTTTTACTTTGTGCCTGGGTTGCTACAACAATAAAAAATGTAACACAAAGAATAAAAATCTTTCTCATACAAATCAATTTGAAATAAACTTCCGTCCTCAACCCATACTTTCCATTTCCGTGCCAAAATATTGTAATGTGTAAGTCATATTCAAACTGGTTTTCCCCACGTAGTGTTGATGATAAGCCCGGCTGCATTGCTACTATGAGCTTCGTTGCGTCGCACTCTTCATCTTCCTGTTCTCTACTGGGCAATATTGAAGTATCAGCAATTGCATTACCTGGCTGCTATCGGGAAAGAAGTCGATACTCTTTCTCCGTCCATTCTGTGTCCAAATATTTTCACTTTTCAAGAAGTCTTGGTAGGCTTTTCTCCCCATAACACACAATATTTCTAGTTATAATCAGTTTTAAGCTCGTCATTAAACTAAAAATATCTTTGACTGCAAGAGGTTTAGCTTTGTGAAATCCAATTATTTCCTCCAACTTTGCAGGCTATTAATCCAATAATAACGAATGGGACTTTTTAACTGGTTTACACAAGAAATCGCAATGGACCTGGGTACAGCCAATACCCTGATTATACATAATGACGAAGTGGTGGTGAATGAGCCTAGCATCATTGCCCTCAACCGCAACAATCTTAAAGAGGTGCTGGCCGTAGGTAAGAAAGCGTTGATGATGCATGAAAAAACCCACGAAAGCATCCGCACGGTTCGCCCCCTGAAAGATGGTGTTATCGCCGATTTCAATGCCGCCGAACTGATGATCCGTGAGCTGATCAAGCTCGTTTATCCCAAAAAGCCTTTATTTCCCCCAAGCTGGAGAATGATGATATGTATTCCCTCTTCTATTACGGAAGTGGAAAAACGTGCCGTTCGTGACAGTGCGGAGCAGGCCGGCGCTAAAGAAGTTTATTTATTGCATGAGCCCATGGCTGCCGCCCTTGGTATCGGTATCGATGTGGAAGAACCAGTCGGTAATATGATTATTGATATTGGTGGAGGTACTACCGGTATTACGGTTATTGCGCTGGCAGGTATTGTCTGCGACCAGAGTATCCGCATCGCTGGTGATGAATTTACTTCTGATATAATGGAAGCATTGCGCCGCTATCATAGTTTATTGATAGGTGAACGTACTGCCGAGCAAATCAAAATACAGGTTGGTGCGGCTCTAAAAGATTTGGACAATCCGCCGGATGATATCCCGGTAAACGGTCGTGACCTTGTAACAGGTATCCCCAAACAGATCATGGTTAGCTTCCAGGAAATCGCCGAAGCATTGGATAAAAGCATTTTCAAAATAGAAGAAGCGATACTCAAAGCATTGGAACAAACGCCTCCGGAACTCGCTGCCGATATTTATCGCCGCGGTTTATACCTCACCGGTGGTGGCGCTTTGTTAAGAGGCCTTGACAAAAGATTAAGCCAAAAGATCAAATTACCCGTTCACGTAGCAGATGACCCCCTCAAAAGTGTAGTTCGTGGTACAGGTATTGCACTGAAAAATTATGACAAGTATCCGTTTGTAATGAGATAAAACCCCCAGCCCCTAAAGGCGTTAATAGAACAACATTTATATAATGAGTAGTTTTATTTTACGAATAATTTACAAACTTGTTGATCGCTATTTTATAATAAAGACTCTCACGAAAAGCCCCTTTAGGGGTTTGGGGTATGCGTAACATATTTCTCTTCATTCGCCGTTATTTCACTTTTCTTGTATTCATTGTTTTACAGGCAGTGTCTGTATGGTTTTTATTCCGGTACAATCGTTTTTACCGGGCCAAAGGTATGGGCGTTACCAACGAAATAACCGGCTGGTTCAATTCCCGCTATAATAATGTAGAGGATTTCTTTAAAATGAAAGAAGAAAACAAGCGGATTCTCCGGATGAATGATTCGCTGATTAACCTGCTCTCTTCCAATTTTGTCAAAAACGATTCCACCGTACGTATAGCCACTGATTCAATTCCTTTTGATACGTTAGGTCATTACAGGCGGTATGCGTGGCGCTATGCACAGGTAATATATAATACCGTAAATGCGGAAAAGAATTATATACAGATCAACAAAGGTTCCGGCCAGGGATTAAAAGATAACATGGGCGTATTTAGTTCCGATGGTAAACTGGTAGGGAAAATAGTGAATGTAAGCGCTAACTACAGTATGATCATGAGCCTGCTGCATGTACAGAATAATGTAGACGTGATGATCAAAAAAAGCCGCAATGCCGGTATCATTACCTGGGATGCGAAAAACTCAAAGCTGCTTACCTTAACACGCATACCCAAGAGCGATCAACTGGTGATAGGCGATACTGTAGTCACCGGTAATTTTTCGTTGAGTTATCCGCCAGGTTTTATGGTAGGAACGGTTGCTGAAATAGTAAAAGACAATTCTACCAATTTTTATATTTTAAAAATAAAACCTGCCGTCAACTTCAGCGACCTGCAGCAGGTAATGATAGTAGAGAACCTGCAGTACGCAGACCAGGCGCAGCTATTAGAAGAAACAAAAAAGAAAGTGGAAGAAGTTAAAAAGCCTGCTCAATGAGTGATTTGATAAAAAATATTATCCGCTTCGCGGTGTTTATACTCTTGCAGGTATACATTCTCAATAAGCTCCCGGCTTTGCACCAGTTTATCATTCCTTATCTATATTTCCTTTTTATATTATGGCTGCCATTCGCCATTCCTCCTATACCATTGATGATTATCGGGTTTCTTACAGGCATTACGTTGGACAGTTTTACCAATACACCTGGCCTTCATGCGGCCCCTTGTATATTGATCGCTTTTCTTCGTCCCTTCGTCATCGGCATTTTAACGCCAAAAGATGTAAACGAGTTTAATTACCGTGAGCCTTCGCCCCGCTCCATGGGCTGGTCGCAATACCTTATTTATGCCCTTATTCTCACCCTCTTTCATCATACATATCTTATTTTTCTTGAATGGCTTTCTTTCGGATCGTTTTTCCGGTTTCTTATCAAAGTCATTTCCACTACCGCCATCAGCATGCTGATGATTATCGTTTCCGAACTACTCTTTGCCAGGAGGCTGCGCTTCCGGACAAATACCGCATAGGGCTGAAGTGTTTTTACATAAGTAAATGATTTTATTAACCCGGCTAAGTATTTCATGGCATCGCCTGTTGCGTCGCACTCTTCATCGTCCCGTTTACATGGCATCTTCTTACAGAAATCAGCCAGTTGTTAAAAGAAAAATTTATTATTCCAAAGATTTGGAAACCGGCTTTTCTAATTCGTACTTTGTATTTTCTTGATCTATGTCTGTGTTTAACCAATCCCGGAGCCGTATCATCCGCCTGATTTTTCTGGTCACTTTTCTTATTATCATCGCCCAGCTATTCAACCTGCAGGTTATTTCCGGCAAGTACAGCAAACTGGCCATGGATAATGCTGTTTTTCCAAAAATTGTTTATCCCGAACGTGGAATTATTTATGATCGCAAAGGAAAAGCGATATTGAATAATACCATCATGTTTGACATGATGGTAACTCCCGCAGAGATGAAAAATTTTGATACGCTTTCTTTTTGCAGCATGATGGAAATTGATACCGCAGAATTTGCAAAAAGGATCAAAGACGTTATTTATAAAAATAAAAACAGGGTCCGGCCTTCAGTATTCCAGACACTCGTCACTCCCCAGGTACAGGCCCGCTTCGAAGAAAACAGTTGGCGTTTTCCCGGCTTTGCATTAGTAGAAAGACCTGTTAGAATATATCCTTTCAATACTGCGGCGCATATATTAGGTTATATCAATGAAGTAGATACAAAAGATATCGAACGTTCCGAGGGTTTTTATCGCATGGGTGATTATATGGGTAAGAGCGGCTTGGAATCTACGTATGAAAAGGTGTTGATGGGACAACGGGGTGTACAATATATTATTAAAGACAATCACAATCGCCTGGTTGGAAAATATGAAGAAGGAAGTTTTGATACTGCTGCCGTTGCCGGTCGCGGTGTAAGAACATACCTCGATGTTGAACTCCAGCAATTAGCAGAGAAGTTGCTCACCAATAAAATAGGGTCTATCGTAGCACTGGAACCAAAGACAGGTGGAATATTAGCTATGGCATCCGGCCCGACATTTAATCCTAATGACCTGGCCGGACCTGACAAACAAAGGAATTATGGCCGGATGCTTTTAGATGTAAAAAAGCCATTGTTCAACAGGGCGATAAAAGGACAATACCCAGCAGGTTCAACCTATAAACCGTTGGCTGCATTGATTGGCCTTGATGAAGGTGTTATCAATCCGCAAAGCCATATCAGTTGCAATGGTTCATATCATTATTGCGGCAGAAGCTACGGATGCACGGAAAGCTGGACAGGCCATGCTGCGAATCTGCGTTTGGCAATCGCTTGGTCATGCAACTCTTTTTTCTATAACACTTTTCGTTTAACAGTAGATAACAAAGCTTATAAAAGTCCAAGGGAAGGATTAACTGCCTGGAAAAATTACATGTCCAATTTTGGCTATGGCCATAGATTAGGTGTTGATGTGCCAAGTGAGGATGGAGGAAATATTCCGGATACCACGCAATACGATAAAGAATATCGTGGTTCATGGAATTCATGTACGATGGTCACCCTCGGTATTGGCCAGGATAAAATGACAGCAACACCTTTACAGATTGCCAATGGTATTAGTATCGTTGCTAACAAGGGCTATTATTATATTCCTCATTTTGTAAAAAACTTTGATGATGAAACCGATGAGGATACAGCTTTACTTAACAAATACAGGAAGAAGCATGAAGTGCTGACGCATATACCTGACAGTTCTTATGAAACGGTGATCAGCGGTATGCAGGATGTAACAATAGCCGGGACTGCCTGGCGTATTCCAAAAATACCCGGCGTCAATATCTGCGCTAAGACAGGAACAGCGGAAAATTATGGTAAAATAAGAGGGAAATTGGAAAAGCGTAAGGACCACTCACTCTTTGTTTGTTTTGCTCCCAGGGAAAATCCAAAAATTGCGGTGGCTGTGATTATTGAAAATGGTGGTTTTGGTGCCACGTGGGCGGGCCCCATCGCTTTTCTTATGTTGGAAAAATATTTGAATGATACGCTGCGTGCAGAAAGATTAAAAGAAGTTGACAGGATAGCGGCTGCTAATTTGATCCCATCTTTTCTGGCCGATGAACAGAAAACGGTAGATTCCACCCGTGCCTGGCAATGGTTTGAGATGACAAAAGACAGCGCCTATATCAGGAAATACGTTGGTAGTATCATAATGAAATCTTCACCGCTGGATAACAAAAATCTTCCGCATGATCATCAACAGTCAGAACTATTCGCTGTATTGAATAATAAAAAAACTTTTCATAATCACCCGGTAAAAGAGTTAATTCTTTCATGAACCAGCAAGGCGCAACGATATCAAAGGGAATTGACTGGAGCCTGGTATGGATATACCTGTTGTTGGTATTGGTTGGCGTCATGGCCATATTCGGTGCGACTTACAATGACGGTGATCCCATATTGCGCAGCTTTCTTGGTTTCAAAACGGATTACAGCAAGCAATTTTATTTTTTCGCTGTTTCAATCCTGCTTGGTTTATTTATTCTTCTTACCGATAGTAAATTTTTTTCCGCGACGGCTAACATCTGGTATGCCGCTGGTATCTTTCTTTTATTGTTGGTGTTTCCTTTTCACTCCCGTGTTAAAGGAACTGAATCTATTATACGTTTAGGAGGCTTTCAATTTCAGCCCGCAGAATTTTGTAAAATATGCGTGGCATTGGCCTTAGCAAAATATTTATCAAGGCCGGAAACGGATTTTACAAAACTCCGGTCACAACTCATAGCAGGAGCTATTACACTTGCACCCGCCGCATTAACTATAATGCAAAGCGAAACTGGTTTAGCCTTGGTATTTTTTGCTTTTTTCCTGGTGATGTACCGTGAAGGATTACCGGCAACGATTCTTATTATCGGTTTTGCAGTTGCCGCATTGGTGGTTGCTACTTTATTGGTAGAAAAAAACACATTAGCGTTAGCACTCACTGGCCTTGCCCTTCTTGCCGTTTTTATCCTGCGAAGGCAATTGAAAAGAGAACGTTCATTATTTCTGAAAATTATTGTCATTTGGGTTTTATGCGTGGGCCTTCAGCGTTTCGGTGTTCCCTTTATTTTTAAAAATATATTGGCAAAACACCAGGTAGAAAGAATATACAGTACCATAGGACGGGACGTGCCGGAAGAATATAAGAAGATTGCGTCTACCGCAGAAGAAAAAAAAGCAGGCAACACCGCGGATTATAATGTGAAGCAATCGAAGATCGCTATCGGGAGCGGCGGCGCCTTTGGAAAAGGTTTATTAAAAGGAACACAAACAAGATATGGGTTCGTGCCGGAGCAACGCACCGATTTTATATTTGACACCATAGGAGAGGGGTTTGGCTTTACTGGTTGCTTTATATTATTGAGTATTTATCTTTTGTTATTATTCCGTATCGTCGCCATTGCGGAACGGCAGCGAAGTGTATTCAGCCGTAGTTATGCTTACGGTGTAGCCTCTGTTTTCTTTTTTCATATTGGTATCAACGTAGCGATGACGATAGGCCTTGCGCCGGTTATCGGTATTCCCCTGCCATTTATTAGTTATGGAGGCACTTCTTTATTAACCTTTACCATTCTTCTTTTTATACTGGTTCGCCTGGATGCCGACCGGCAAATGGTGATCCGGTAAAAATCGGAATTACTCAAATTCAAACTAAATCAGCGCAGGCCTGTTAATGGAATGTAGATTTTGTACTTTTATCAGTTATGAAGATTATTCCTCTTTCAGAAGGCACATTCACGGTTGATAAAACAAAAATTTTTGTTCCGTTCGATAAAACGGCGGATGCGTTGCAGGCAAGATCATCAGGCAGTTTACTGGTAGAGATACAGCCGTTTATAATTATTACATCAAAAGATATTTTATTACTTGATACAGGTTTGGGTTTTGCTGACAGCGATGGTAAAATGCAATTACATAAAAACCTTGCAGATGCCGGCATTAATCCTTCCGATATAACGAAAGTATTAATAAGCCATTTGCATAAAGACCATTCCGGTGGAATATCACTGAATACCAATCACGACGAGCTTAGTTTTCCACAGGCCACTTATTATGTACAGGAAAGAGAATTAAATTTTGCGTTGGAAAAAGGTTCAGCTTCTTTTATTACGGAAGATTTTGAAGTATTAAAAAAGAATAACCAGGTTGTTTTATTAAACGATGACGAAGGTATAATTAACGGATATATTCATTACCAGCTTACCGGCGCTCATTCACCTTATCACCAGGTATTCTGGATAAAAGAAAACGATGAAATTATTTTCTTTGGCGGCGATGATGCTCCACAGCTCCAACAAATGAAGCATCGCTTTGCAGCCAAATATGATTTTGATGGAAAGAAAGCCATGGAATTACGCCGGGAATGGTGGGAGCAGGGCGAGAAAGAGGGCTGGACGTTTTTATTTTACCATGACATTAAAACGCCAAGTACGAGTAATAAGAGCGAATAAACGCTAATAGGTACAAACAATTCGTTTGAAGTTTAATTTATCCTCACCAAAATTTATCAGGATGCCGAGTTTTACCTGTGAGGCTTTTAAATAATTTAAAGTTTGCCTGAAATTATCTGAATGAAATTGTATTGCAGCTTTTACTTCAATGATGATGGAATCGTACACAAAAAAATCCGCATCAAACCTGTGGGGAAGAATCACATCCTCGTATTGAATGTTAAATTAAGTTATTTCTCAATTCCACTTCCAGTGCATCCTTATAAACGATTTCTTTAAAACCTTTTCCGAGTTTAGTATGCACTTTCATACTAAGCCCGACTATTTTATAGCACTCATCTTTAAAAAGTAATCTTCGATCATAGGTATTAGCGTTTATTCGTTTTCATTCACGTCCATTCGCGACTATTCGTACTATAAAGAAATAAAGGCCCGCCCTGAAAAGAGCCGGCCGTTGCTAACCTATGAAAAACACCAAGGTCAAAGATATATAAAAAGTGATCTGAACAATTAATGAGATTTACCCATTTCTTTTGAGGGGCCGGGCAGGAGCATTTCGAAGTCTTTCACGCCGCAGGGTTTGCAATTCTCTTATAAAGGTTTCCTGTTTTTCAAAAACCTGGTTACCGCGGCGTTCACCAATAATTTCCCTGAACTCTGTTCTGTATCGCAGCCGGAGGTCGATTACTTTTTTTTCTAATAACAATCTGTCACCGCGGTTCTCTCTTATTGTAGTTCGCCATTCTTTAAAATACCGCAGGAATACAGGAGTGAATTTTGCGGCTTCATCTTTAGAAACGTCAAGGCGTTTCTGAATGTACTCATTCATTTTATCCCGGATGTTTGCATTGCCATCATCGGCGCCATCGTCATCCTGCGCAAAAAGCGTGATGTTAGTAACGAACAATAAACTAAGTATAAGTAAAAATCGTTTCATTATTAATTAAAGATTTCTTCATCTGCGGCAACATCTTCCGTATCTGTTGATGCCACATCATTTAAAAAATCCTGTATTTCTTCAGCAGGTATATTTTTTACTAATTCTTTGATAACATCTTTTTCGCTGGTGCTCGCTACTACAGGCGCCATGTCATCCGTCATTTCCACAAATTGGTTAATCTCGTCGGTGCTCACTTTTTTCATACTCTTTTCTACCCAAGCAAATGATTTTTCTGAAGGATCAATATTTTCTTTTTTATTCAAAAATAAAAATCCGATCGAGGCCACAAACGCAATCACTAGGGCCGCCGCTGCATAGCGGAACCATTTACGGTTAACAAGCGAAATAACTTTTGTTTCTTCTTTCCTGGTTGCAGGAGCATTCAGTTGATCAAAATAACCAGCCGGTACTTTATACGGAGCCTCTTTTCTTAAACTATTTAATAGCGGCGAAAGCGCTTCCAGTTCCTGCTGTGTTGTTTGTTCGCCTGCAGTATTGCTGACAAGCTTCAGCAAATTTTCCGGCAATTTTTCAAAATAACCAGCCGGTACTGAATAAGGGTTTACCACTGGCATGTTGCTTATCGCTCCGGACAAAATCTTCATTTCCTCCAGGGAATCAGCTGCTTCCATGGCTTGGATACGGTTCAGTATTTCACCGGCCAATCCATCAAAATATCCCGCAGGTGCAACATAAACGTTTAAAGGAGAAGCAGTTGCTAAACTACTCTCCAGCTCTTTCAATTCTTGCAATATGTTGTCTCTCTGTGTCATGTATGCGTAATTTGAGACGCTTCCGGCCCTTAAAAGTTTAATTATTCTTTAGATATTCCTCCACTTTTTTAACCGCATGATGATAGCTCGCCTTCAGCGCACCTTCACTGGTTTCCAGCACCCGGCTCATTTCCTCGTAAGGCATTTCATCATAATACCTTAAGTTAAATACAATTCTTTGCTTTTCAGGCAGCTCCTGTATCGCCAGTTGTAATTTCCATTCCAGTTTTTGAAAATCAAAATGCTGGTCAGCCTTGATCTTGTTGCTCAACACGCTTTCTTCATCACTCAGGCTCACCGACGATCTTTTTTTCTGTTGCTCCAAAAAAGTCAGGCACTCATTGGTTGCAATCCGGTACAACCACGTATACAACTGGCTGTCTTCCCTGAAATTTTCCAGCCCCTTCCATACCCGGATAAAAACATTTTGCAGCACATCATTCGCATCGTCATGGTCCACCACCATCCGACGAATATGCCAATATAATTTTTCCTGGTATTTTTTTATGATGGCGGTGTACGCCTTTTCTTTCGTAACAGGATTACGAAACTGCACAAGTAATTCAGTATCGCTGGTAATGGTTAGCATTTTATCGGCGTTAGACCGTTCAAATATTTGAATAATAATTTTTAAAAAGAGTTGGCGTATTAAAAATAAAAAAGCTTCTGAACTAATTCGTAAAATCAAACTTATTTCTTTAGCCGTTTTTGAACATAATGGTTCGAACGGGTAAAGTGTATGATGGCCAGGATATAAACTATTGGGGCATCTATACTGAAATAAACTTTATAGGGAAATTTTCTTAAAATGGCCCTTCGGATTCCCAGTTTGGAAACAATCTGGTAAGCAAGCGGATTATTAGCAATGGCCTTTTCAGTAAGGTTTAACTGGGATAAGAAATTAAAAGAAGCTGAAGATGATTTTTCTTTATACCAGTCCAGAATTTCTCTCACTTCACTCTCAACAGTTTCATGATATTCTATTCGAAAATTCATTTTTTGTTTTTTCGAACATGGGTATCCATTTTTTTCCAAAATGTTGAGGAAGAAAGCGTTTTGGATTTTCCGGATTTAATATCCTGCCATCTTTGCTCTGCAAACGCAATGGCCTTTTCTTCTTTTTTTGAAAAAGGGGATAAACTATCCCAAAGCTTTTCAGCAATCTTTCTTCTTTCTTTTTGGGAAAGGGAAAGAAGTTTGTTTATATCAACGGCCATAGGAAATACTTTGCTTAAAATTAAGCTTTTTTCCTTTTTATTACTTTTTCCGCCGCTACAACAATATCCGGTATATCCAAACCATATTTCTTAAGCAAATCGGTAGGAATACCGCTTTCGCCGAATGTATCTTTTGTTCCAACGTATTCAATAGGCACCGGAATATTTTTAGCGGCGCATTGCGCAACCGCATCACCTAAGCCGCCAATGATATTATGCTCTTCAACAGTAACGGCGCATTTTGTTTTTTTCAATGATTTGATGATCGCTTCTTCATCCAGTGGTTTGATGGTATGAATGTTTATTACTTCCACACTTAAACCTTTCTCCTGTAAGATAACTCCGGCTTGTATCGCATTCCACACCATATGACCACAGGCGAAAATGGAAACATCTGTTCCCTCAGAAAAATATTGCGCCTTACCTATTTTAAAATCTTCTTCTTTTGTAAAAATGGGCCATACAGGACGACCAAACCTTAAATAAACAGGGCCTTCATATTCAGCAATCGCTTGTGTCGCGGCTTTTGTTTGCGCATAATCACAGGGAACGATCACCGTCATGCCCGGTAACATTTTCATCAAACCTATATCTTCCAATATCTGGTGCGTAGCGCCATCTTCCCCTAACGTTAATCCTGCATGTGATGCGCAGATCTTTACATTCTTACCACTATAGGCCACGCTCTGGCGTATCTGGTCATACACACGGCCTGTAGAAAAATTAGCGAATGTAGTTGTATAAGGAATTTTACCACCGATGGTCATACCTGCCGCGATGCCGATCATATTGGCTTCGGCGATACCGCATTGAACAAAACGTTCAGGAAATTCTTTCATGAACTGTTGCAATTTCATGGAGCCGGCAAGGTCGGCTGTCAATGCGATAACGTTCGGATTTTTGCGGGCGGCTTCTACAATGCCATCACCAAATCCGCTGCGGGTATCTTTATTTCCTGTGGATTGAATTTCCTTTAACGACATAATACTGAAAGATTTGACGGCAAAAGTAAGGGTGAATGTTCAATATGCAATAAGCAATTGCCCGTTGCCAATTGCCTGTTGCTTATTGTCAATTGAGTTCCTTTCGCTGATCGTTGAAGATGGAATTATCTGTTTTAAGTTTTTGTTCCCATTCCCACGCTGTGTGCATCATTTCATCCAATGAATACTTTGGCTCCCAACCCAGTTGTTCTTTAGCGAGGTCATTATTAGCATAAATAGCAACTACATCCCCGGAACGGCGCGGGCCAATTTCATAATTCAATTTTACGCCGCTTACTTTTTCAAAAGATTTGATCGCTTCCAAAACAGTAACACCATTGCCTGTACCCAAATTGAATACTTCGCAACGACCTGTATTCCTGCTTTCTTCTAAATATTGAATCGCCAGGGTATGCGCATTGGCGATATCGCTTACATGAATATAATCACGGACGCAGGAGCCATCCTTTGTATCGTAATCATTACCGAATACAGTCATCTTCGGAATTTTGCCAATAGCGGTTTGTGTAATAGCCGGCACTAAATTTTGCGGTTTGCCCAAAGGCATTTCACCAATATGAATAGTGGGATGTGCGCCGACCGGGTTGAAATAGCGCAATAAAATACACTGTGTCGTTAAGCCTTTCGAAAATTCATTGATGATTTGTTCGCCCATTTGCTTGGTATAACCATAAGGCGATTCAGCAGGTTTGGGCGGCGTTTTTTCGGTTACCGGAATTTGGTCCGGGTTGCCGTAAACGGTACAGGAAGATGAAAAAACAAAGAATGGTATTTCAAACTCGTGTACACATTTTAAAAGATTGATCAGGGAAGTGAGGTTGTTCTCAAAATACATCAACGGTTTTTGCACTGATTCCCCAACAGCTTTGTAAGCCGCGAAATGAATGATGCCGAGAATGTCCGTATTTTCCTGGAAGATGGCGAAGGTGTCATCGAAATTGCAGAGATCCACCCTGTAATTCTTTACTTTTTTACCCACGATTTTTTCAACGCCTTCTAATATAGTCGCATCAGAGCGGCTATTATTATCTACGGAAATAACATCGTATCCATTTTCTATAAGGTCGACAATGGTATGAACTCCAATATAACCACAGCCCCCGGTCACTAATATTTTTGCCATAAAAAAATTATCTGCAAAAATGCATGTTTTTTTTCAATGATGAAAGAGTTGTTTGGTTTTCACAATAATTTCCGGGTAAGGTGCAATATGTAAAAAATGAATGATTCAAACTATTTGCTGGTACTTTCCCGACAAACGTCGGGATCTTCGACGACAGTGCTGAGTAGAGAACAGGAAGATGAAGAGTGCGACCCTTCGGCTTCGCTTCCCGATAGTAATCGGGACGAACGCAATTGCTGAGTAAAGAACAGGAAGATGAACGGAGCGTCGCAACGAAGTTGATAGTAGTAATGCAGCCGGGAACAAAAAATAAACTCATCTAAACAAATGCACAAGGTAATAAACACCCGATGCCAGCAAACCACTGATAGGAATGGTAAGCACCCATGCCCACAAAAGATTGACGGTAACACCCCAGCGAACAGCGGATAAACGCTTGGTGGCGCCAACGCCGATAATAGAACCCGTAATGGTATGCGTGGTGCTGACAGGAATCTTCAATGCCTCGGTAACAAATAATGTGATAGCGCCGGCAGTTTCAGCCGCCACTCCTTCAAAGGGTGTTACTTTAGTAATGCGTGTTCCCATTGTTTTTACAATCTTCCAACCACCGCTCATGGTACCGAATGCAATGGCTGTGTAACAAGCCAGCGGTACCCACCATTCCATATGTTCCAAACTATATTTACCGGGATTGGATGCGATCAAAGCAGCCATAATAATGCCCATCACTTTTTGTGCATCGTTGCCACCATGGCCGATACTAAAAATGGCTGATGATACGAGCTGTAATCTTTTGAACCATTGATTAGCCCGGTTAGCGTTGAGATTACTCAGGTATAATGAGAAGATGGCCATCACCAAAATGATAAGACTTAGCAATAACCATTTGAAATTTTGTGAATGAAAAATAACCCTCAGCACATAAGACTCATAATGCGATTTCAGCTTTGCAGGATCTGTTTGTAAACTGACTGCTAAAAAAAGAACGACCGCAAGTATGATGGCGCAGGAAAAAATCTTCGGCCCCCAGCCTTTTCGAAATGAATTGATGAACCAAAGCGATATGATAAACGCCATGATCATACCTATTAATGGAGCGAGGAATATAAAACTGACGATTTGTATAACAGGCCCTGAATTGATAGAACTGAAGCTTTGTGAGTGGGCGATAGCTGCACCAGCGAAGCCACCAATTAATGTATGTGATGACGAAGAAGGAATGCCCTGCCACCATGTAAAAAGGTTCCAGATAATGGCGGCTATTAACCCGGAAAAGATCACTTCGAGTGTGATCCATTCTGTTTTTACCGTTTTAGCGATCGTGTTGGCCACGCCATGATCTTTAAAAATAAAGTATGCGATGAAGTTGAACAACGCTGCCCATAACACGGCTTGAAAAGGCGTCAGCACTTTTGTAGAAACAATAGTTGCAATGGAATTGGCGGCGTCATGAAAGCCATTTATGTAATCGAAGATCAATGCCAGTGCTATGATGACGATGAGGAACGTGGTCATAAATTAGTTTGCGGATTTGCTAATGTGCGAATGTGCGGATAATTTTTTTGATTGAACCTCGTTTGCAAATCCGCACATCTGCATATTCGCACATTTTTATGCGTATTTGATAATAATAGATTCGATAACGTTGCTGGCATCTTCACATTTATCGGTAACGATCTCCATCACCTGGTAGATCTCTCTTTTCTTGATCACTTCTTTCGCATCGGGCTCGGTAGCAAACAGCCGTTCAATGCTCATATCAAAAATATCGTCAGCCTGGTTTTCGATGCTGTTTATTTTTACCAACGCCTCGGTAATGTTTCTCATATTTTTCATATCCCTGAGTTCCACTACGGCGGTACGGACGTGGTTAGCACCCTGCTCTATTAACTCGGCCATTTTCTGCATGCCGATATCATTGGGATTGACCCGGTAAAAATTTATTTTTTTAGCCGAAGCATAAATGTAATCCGCTACATCATCCAGCGCCGTAGCGAGCATGTGAATATCTTCCCGGTCAAAAGGTGTAATGAAATTTCTTCCCAGCTCAGTGAATATACTGTGGGTCAGCTCATCATTTGCATGTTCCAAATCTTCTATCTGGCTGATCAACGCCGATCTTTTATCAAAATCAGGTTCTGCCACGATATCTTTCAGGATACTCCCCATCTTCGCTGAGTTGTCCGCTACTTCTTCAAACAGCTCAAAAAAGATGCGGTTTTTGGGCATGAAGAATTTGAGAAAAGAATTTTTGGCCATAGTGCTTATTTTATCCCTTGTGAGCGGGAGGTGTGCGAAATTACCGGGTTGAGTATACAGGCTTTCCGGAAAGGGTAGAATTAATAATTAATTAATATAGAGGTAAAATTAGAATAACATTTAAATAGCAAAGAATTTATATTGCAGCCCATTCCTTCAAAAATGTATTCATTTCCCGGCAAATTACTGCACTTATATATTACCGTATTTAGCCTGTTCCTTTTTTGCCTCCCGTGCCTGTCTCAAAAATACCTTACGGGGTTAGATTCTGCATTATTTATAAGAGATACGGTGCGGCCCGTAGTGAAACGATTTGAGAACATCAATTTTTCTGGATATATCCAGCCGCAGTTCCAGGTGATCAGTGCGAAAGGGGCCAAAACATATGGAGGCGGGGATTTTTCGCAATATTCGAGTTCTCGTTTTATGCTGAGAAGGGCACGTTTAAAAATGGATTATTTATTGGTATCAAAAGATAAATTGCCGAAGGCGT
Organism: Chitinophagaceae bacterium; assembly: GCA_037200685.1. Lineage (GTDB taxonomy): Bacteria > Bacteroidota > Bacteroidia > Chitinophagales > Chitinophagaceae > JAJKIP01. The sequence goes on along the minus strand of JBBCIG010000016.1, from coordinate 197,076 downwards.
TGTTCACCTTCCAGATAGATGCAACAGAAAGAAGTGTGAGGGTGCGGGATATGTTTGTGCGATTATATGAAACGAAGGGGAATAATTTTTCATTAACCACCGGGATTTTTGCCCGGCCATTTGGATTTGAAGTCAACCTTTCTTCTTCTTTCCGCGAAACACCCGAAAGAGGGAGAATGTCGCAGACACTTGTTCCTTCGGAAAGGGATATTGGTATGATGATCACTTATGAGCCGCAGCGAAGAGATGCACATAATAAATATATCAGCGCCAATATCGGCATCTTCAACGGGCCGGGGCTTTCAGCAACCACGGATTTTGATAATGTAAAAGATGTCATCGGCCGTATTACGCTGAAGCCGTTGAAAACAAAAATAGCGGAGATCAGCGGTGGCTTTTCTATATTAAATGGAGGATGGCGGCAGTTATCTAAATATGTATATAAAATCGGGAAGTCGACAGCAGGGAAAGATTTTATAATTGATTCATCAACATCTAACATTGGTAAAACAGCGCCCAAACAATATTACAGTGGCGATATACAATTAAACTGGGCACATGGCTGGGGAAATACAGAGCTGCGTGGTGAATATTGGATGGGAACACAGCCCGGTACATTGAACACATCTGCTAATCCTGAAACATTGCCGCTTGCCCCGACAGTAATCCGGAATTTTAATGGCGCTTTCTTTTATTTTTTACAGGATATTATTAATACAAAGAACCAATTGGTATTTAAATACGATTGGTATGATCCGAATACAAAAGTGAAAGCTAGAGAAATAGGTGTTGCCGGCAAAAATTTCAGTGCTGCCGATATCAAATATTCAACAGCGGGTGTAGGGTTTGTGCGGGAAATAACCAAAATGGTAAAAGTGACATTGTATTATGAATTTGTAAAGAATGAAACCACTCAATTGGCTGGATATACCAATGATTTAAAAGATAACCTCTTCACCTGCCGTCTCCAGTTTAAGTTCTAAAGGGGCGTAACAATTATGTAACATTCAGGTCACAATTCGATAACCTCCCAGTAACACGGCGATAACCTTGCAGGCATTCCTTTGCCGCAAATAAACTGGTTATGACAAGAAGGTTGAGAGTGTTCTTTTTAATTATTGCGACAGGTTTTTTTTCTTTCACACAGGCGCAAACTGCCAGGCTTACAGGTAAAATTTCCAATTCAAAAAATGAACCGCTGTCAGGTGTTTCAGTAAGAATAACCAGCGGACAAACAGGAATCTCTTCCGATGGCGAAGGCCGCTTCACACTTACATTAACTATCGGTCGGAAATATGAACTTGAATTTTCCGCAGTAGGGTATGAATCGAAGATCATCAGCGAAGTGGAAGTATTGGCCAGCCAGGTAAATGAGTTGAACGTGGTGCTGGATATAAAAGCAACATCTGGGGAAAATGTAACAGTTACTGCCCGGCGGTCTACAGCCCGCATGGAAACAGTGGCTTCACTTATTTCTTTTCAGAAAAATACGAATACTGTCGCCTCTGTTATTTCGGCTGAATCAATCCGTCGCTCACCGGATAAAACTACCGGCGAAGTATTGAAACGCATACCCGGTGCAAGTATTTCAGAAGGCCGTTTCATAATTGTAAGAGGTTTATCTGACCGGTATAACCAGGCCATGCTGAATGGAATTCTTTTGACCAGCACGGAGCCTGACCGCAAAACATTTTCATTTGATTTAATTCCCGCGCCGATGATTGATAATATTATTATCAATAAGGCATTTGTTCCGGAATACCCCGGCGAATGGGCTGGTGGGTTAATACAGGTAAATACAAAAGATATTCCGTCAAGGGGATTTTTTAATGTGCAGATCGGCACGGGATTTAATTCGCAGACAATCGGGAAAGATTTTTATAAGGACGGGCAGGGTGGAAAAACGGATTGGTTAGGTTTTGATGATGGTACAAGGGCATTGCCTTCTGCTTATACAAAAAAATCAGAGTTTGATCTTTTGTCTCCTGCTGCCAAAGCAGAAATAGGTAAACAGTTGCGTAATTCATGGTCGCCTGTTTCCACCAATCCGGCATTGAATATTTCCTTCCAGGCGAATGGAGGATTTAATACAAAGTTTTTAGGTAAAATAGTTGGTGGATCTTTTGGCCTGATCTATTCTAAAACCAATCGTTATCAAAGACTCCTTAACCGGAAAAATAATTTCGGGGCGAGCAATTTTACGTTAGAATATAATTATGATGATGACAGGTACTTGCAGGAAGTAATAGCCGGTGGTTTGGCAAGTTTGTCTGTACAGCTTAATCCCAAAAACAGGATTTCAATAAAATCGCTGATCAATGTAAACAATCCCAATTATGTAACGCAACGTAAGGGTTATGATGTTGCAAGGGGCGATGATTTGAAAGGTTCTGAATTTACTTTTAAACAAAATACATTTTTCACCACGCAATTAACAGGGGACCATACCATCGCTGCGCCTTTAAAATTGAAATGGTATGGCGCCTTCAGTATTTTGGATGGCTATATTCCTGATCAAAGGCGTATACTTTATTCAAAGACATTAAGCAGCAACGATCCTTATAAAAATATTATTTCCCGTACCCTTTCACAACAAAATGGTAGTCGCATTTATCAAAATCTCAGCGATTATATCTATACAGCCGGAGGTGATCTTACTTATAGCTTCAACATGTTTGGACAAAAGCAAGCATTGAAGGGAGGTTATATGTTGCAGATCAAAGATCGTTTGTATGACGGGCAATTCTTTGCCAACTTCCTCGCAGGTAATGATGAAAATTTGAAACTACTTGAGCCGGGCCAAATTTTTGCTCCACAAAATTTTGGTAATGGTGTGGATGATAACAAAATTGGTTTTGATGCGATCAAGAACAAGAATTTCCGTTACATGGCCAACACTATTCTCAATGCAGGGTTTCTCCAGTTTGATAACCAATTTTCCCGTGTAGTTAGAGTAGTATGGGGCTTAAGAGTGGAAGACTATGATCAGTTAACCGGCAGCGTTAAAAAATGGGATGACAGGCATAATCATACCAAAGTAACCGACTTTCTCCCGGGGTTGAATACAACATTTAAGCTAAGCACAAAAACTAATTTTCGTCTGTCTGCTTCACAAACAGTGATAAGACCTGAACTGCGTGAGCTGGCAGCGCTTAATGTATATGACTTTGAGTTAAACGCTTCCGTGCAGGGTAATCCTGAATTGAAAAGGACCAAAGTAACCAATGCGGACCTGCGGTATGAAATATATCCCCGGGCGGGAGAAATGATCACACTGGGTGTATTTTATAAATATTTTAAAAATCCGATAGAACAATTATTGGATGAACAATCCGGTGGCGCCAGTACATTCTCTTATGTGAATGCTGATAAAGCAAACAATTACGGAGCGGAATTGGAAATCAGGAAAAAACTTGACTTCTCCCATGCGCTAAAAAACTTTACATTCCAGGCTAATGCGGCATACATCCGCAGCCGTGTAAAAAGCTCATCCTTTAGTGTAGACAGGCCGATGCAGGGGCAATCTCCATACGTATTAAACATTGGGTTGTTGTATGACCAGGAAAAAGCAGGCTTTAATGCAACACTTCTCTTTAACCAGATCGGCAGAAGGATCTATGTGATTGGAACAAGCTCCCTGGCAGTTGGCGGCGCTCCTGATGTGTATGAAGCGCCAAGGCCTTTACTGGATTTTCAAATAGCTCAAAAAATTATAAAAAAGAAAGGAGAAATAAGATTGAATGTCGCTGATATCCTCAATCAAAAACAATATTTCTATCAGAACGCAGATACTAACCCCGGTTTGGATAAAACGAATGACGCCTTTCGTTTTACCAGGAAACTGGGAACTAATTACAGCATCACATTCAACTATTCTTTTAAATAATATTAAAACGACATAAAAAAGGAAAAATGAAAAAGTATATTTTTTACGTAGCGGCTTTCGTTTCTATTACAACAGTAGGCTGCAGGAAAATTGAAACTGATGGCGAACCATTTATTGTGCAGGTTCCTGGTGGCGGAGGAGGCGGAACAACGGGCCAGACTATTTATTTAAAGGATCGCATTAACGCCGATACTTTGCTGAGAAAAGAAAACACGTACATTTTGCAGGGATTGGTTTATATGGTGGGCAATCATACCATGACGATTCAACCCGGTACCGTTATTAAAGGTTCTTACAGTGGAGCAAATGTGGCTGCATTGATCATTACCCGCGGTTCCAAACTGGTAGCTGCAGGTACATCTGACAACCCTATTATTTTCACTTCATCTTCTCCTAATCCTCAATCTGGTGACTGGGGAGGGATTGTACTTTGCGGCAAAGCGCCTATCAATTCAGCGTATCAAAGTAAGCAAGGCCTTTACCAGGTGGAAGGTGGCGTTGATAATTCCTCTGGCGATGGTTTAGCCGGTTCAGGTGATGCCGTTGTACCTACTGCTATTCCAACTGATAGTTCAGGTGTATTGCAATATATACGTATTGAATATGCTGGATACGCATTTCAACCTGATAAAGAAATCAATAGTTTAACAATGGCCGGCGTGGGCAGCAAAACTGTCATCGACCACATTCAAACAATCTATGCAAAGGATGACGCCTTTGAATGGTTTGGTGGTACTGTTAATTGTAAATTCCTTATTGCTTATAAAACGCTGGATGATGATTTTGATACTGACCTGGGATATAGCGGTAAGGTACAGTTTGGCCTTATCATTCGTGATTCTGTATTAGCGGATGGTTCAAGGTCTGAGGCATTTGAAAGTGACAATGATGCCAATGGTACAACAGCCGCTCCAAAAACAACCGCTATTTTCAGTAATGTAACAGCCATCGGGCCCCGTGCTACTACAGTGAATGCTGGTAATTCTTTGTTCCGTGGTGCGGCGCATATCCGCAGAAACACAGGTATCTCGATCTTCAATTCTATTATTATGGGATGGCCCGTTGGAATTGAAATTGATGCTACCACGGGTACTTCTACTGCATTAGATATTGAAGACAGCACAATCCGTTTAAGGAATATAACAATAGCAGGAACGGCTCAAAACACCAAGTTTTCAGGAACAGCCGGTGCTACCATTACAACTGACGCGGCATTTACTACATGGTTCACCAATCCTTTTTATAACAATGATTTCCTTACCAACAATACGGAAGTGAAGCTGGTAAATCCATTTAGTTATACAGCGCCTGATCCTACACCGTTTGCTGCAGGAAACGGAAATGCAAAAGTGTTGGGTATAATAACACTTAGCCCACTCACTTACAGGAATGACCTGTTCAGTGACCCTAAATTTAATGGCGACACGTTCTTTGATAAAACAGACCCGGGTTCTATTGCGACTGGTCAGCCGCTTAGTTTCCGGGGGGCTATCGCCCCTTCAGGGCCACTTTCCAGCTGGTGGAAAGGATGGACAAAATTTAATTTTAATTAAAGAAAACGTTCGAAAATTCATTAGAGGTTGTTCAGTAATGAACAGCCTCTTTTTTTTATTTATACGAAACCATTAGAGTATAACAGAATTAATAAGCAGGTAACAATGTGCTAATACCTGTTTAACAAGTAAGCGGCAATTTTACACCAGTTCTTTCTACACACCGTCATTAAATTGCGGATGGGTTACAATAACCAGATCAAAGCAATTTTCTCATGCAGTTCCCATCCCGGAAGTGGTTAGCAATCCGGGATGGTTTTTACAACACGAATTAGGGGAATTATTATTAGTTGAGAATGTCGTATTCCTCTATTGCGGAGAATTCTTCGTCCATTTCATTTTTTGCGGAAAAGAGATAAGAGAGGCTGTCAGGAATACTATTGCTATAATCAGCGGATGGGATCTTATCATTATTCATCCATTTATAAAAATGATCATTAAATTTCTCATCAATCGTCTTCAGGCATAATACTCCCATTTTTTGAAGGGCCGCTGCATTGCATTGTTGTTCATACTGCGCACGGATTGGAATACTGATGATTTTTTTGCCAAGGTGCAATGCTTCAGCCGGTGTTTCAAATCCGCCGCCGGTGATGATACCGGTGCAATGAATAAGACTTTCATTGAAGAGCTGTGTGTCAACAGGGATAAAAGTGATGTTACCATCTCTCACCACCTCATCCGTCTGCCTGGAAAATATTTGAAATTGAAAATCAGGAAGGGCGTCGAAGATTGTTTTTAATTCCGGCTCACAATAGGAAGGAAGATAAACCGTGATGTAATTTTTATCCGTTGGTTCGGCATTCAGTATATCTTTTTTAACGACGGGAGTAAAAATAAAATCATCGTATGGCTGAAAATGAAGCCCGACGTAGCGGCTGGCCCTTGCATAATTTCTCAATACCCATTCCCCGGTTGGATTTCTTTTTTCAGGGCGTGGCGTGTGCGGTGAATAAAAACTTGCCTGGTGACCAAAATTTATAGAAGGAACTTTCTTCCGGTTGCAGGCCGTCGCAGTGATGTATTCAAAATCATTGATGACAAGATCATATTTTTCCACGGGCAGGTCCCTTATCTCCTGCCTTAACCGCAACGGATGAAAATTTTTCAGCAATTTCCAGTGATCCAACCCACCGCTGCAATTATAAAATAGACTTAAGCCCCTGCTCCGATATTTAATGGGCGCATTTAAAGCCAGTGTACTATTAGCGCCGCTTAAAAAAATATCAACGTTTCCGTATTCTTGCAGGTAGGGTAACAATTCCATGGCCCGGCTGATATGTCCATTACCTGTTGCCTGTATGGCGTAAAATATTTTCATAATTATATAGCTGCTGATTGAGGGATTAAAGCATGTAAATAAATAGCGATCTCATTTGTCATTACCTGGGGCTGTGGTTTGCGTGGGATTATTTTAGCATTTTGATTTTCGGTTTCAATATGCGTATGAATATGCCAGTCATTATCACGATATTCCAGCGCCGTTAAATGTTCCACCCAATCTCCTGAATTAAGATAGGTGACCGATCCTTTTTCAGTAGTGATCACTCTTTTCGACGGTTGGTGAATATGGCCGCAGATAACGCAGTTATAATTTTTTTCGATGGCCAGTTCGGCGATCATCGTTTCAAATTCTTCAATCTTTATAACTCGTTTATTGAATTGCTGCATTACTTTTTTAGAAAGAGAAAGCTTTTCTTTTCCCGCCAATTTCATAAACCAATTGATCAGCCGGTTAAATGCAAGCAGCGATGCATAACCATTGCTTCCTAACTTTCCCCAAAATTTTGCTTGTTTCTTGCTGGTGTGGTCAAATACATCGCCATGAAAGACCCATGTCATTTTCCCGTTTATCTCAATGACTACTTTATCGGTGAGTTGAAAATTGCCCAATTGCAGATCGGAATAGCGGCGCATCATTTCGTCGTGGTTGCCGGTGATATAAATCACCCTTGTGCCATTAGAAAGTAGCTGAAATATTTCCTGTATCACCGCCATATGAGAAGGCGGAAAATAGTGTTTGCTGAATTGCCAGCCGTCAATGATATCACCGTTTAATATTAATAGCCGGGGTTCTATACTTTTCAGGTAAGAAAGAAATTCGGTAGCGTGGCAAGCATAAGTTCCCAAATGGAGATCGGATATTACTGCTACGTCAACACATCGTTTTTGCATGAAGTAGGGTTTTGCAAAGGTCAATACTATTTATCGCTTCCGTGTTGATTAGTGATTATCGAAACATGATGAAAATGTTACCAAAAGATTACGCCATTGTTTTTAATAACAATTTATTGACCGCTGGTTAACGGCATGGTTATATTTATTTTCTTTTTTTACAAAACCGTTACACAGTGAAAAACTTCTTAACCTGTATCATGTTATTTTCTTCATTGCCACTCACCCAGTCGGGTGAATGGATGACACCGAAGCCTATTCCCGTAAAACCGGCGGCCAATCTTTTTATCATCACGATTGATGGCTTCCGATGGCAGGAATTATTTACCGGTGCGGATGAATCGCTTATCAGCAATCCTATATATACGCCTGATACTTCCACTATGAAAATGATGTATTGGGCAGCAAATGAAAAAGAAAGGCGTCAGCAACTGATGCCTTTCTTTTGGAATATCATCGCTAAAAAAGGCCAGCTATACGGCAACAGGAATTTTGATAATAAAGTAAACGCAGCCAATATTTATAAATTTTCTTACCCCGGTTATAATGAAATGTTTACCGGCCACACGGATATCAGCGTTTCATCCAATAAGAAAATAAAGAATGATAATATAAATGTGCTGGAATATTTAAACAGCAAAGAAGAATTCAAAGGCAAAGTCGTCGCCTTTACATCGTGGGATGTATTTCCTTATATATTAAATGAAGAAAGGAGTGGCTTGCCGGTTAACAGTGGGTATGAAAACATGGAAGGTGAACTTTCTGGTAATCAATACATGATCAACGCCGTGCAAACCGAAGCGGTATATACTAAAGGCGAAACAAGATATGACCAGCTCACTTTTTTAACGGCGAAAGAATATGTTCAGGAATACCAGCCAAAAGTTGTTTTTATCGGACTGGGGGAAACAGATGAATTCGCCCATCATGGCCGCTATGATTTGTATTTAGAACAGGCAAATAAAATTGATCGGATGATCGCAGAGCTATGGCATTGGGTGCAAACGACACCGGGATACAAAGACAATACAACTTTATTAATTACAACAGACCATGGCCGCGGCAGCAAAGACAGCAAGTGGACGTCGCACAGTGCTTTTATTAAAGGATCATCACAAACATGGCTGGCGATGATTGGTGCCGGCGTTGAACCATTAGGAGAAGTGAAAGAAGAACAGCAACTTTATCAACAGCAAATCGCCGGGGCGATTGCATCATTGGTAGGAGAGAAGTTTTAATCCTTCTTTCTTTCCAGTGTAAACCCAATCGTTGTTCCCACATCTTCCCTGCTGCGCACATGAATAGTTTGTCCATGCGCCTCAATGATATGTTTGCAGATAGCCAGTCCAAGTCCGCTGCCGGTTATATCCAGGCTCCTTCCTTCTTCGGTGCGGTAAAAACGTTCGAATATGCGGGATAAATGTTTTTCAGGAATACCGATACCATCATCACTTAGTTCTATCAATATGTGTTTTCCATCCATGTTGTACATGCTGGCGGTCACTGTCCCATTTTGTTTCCCGTATTTAATGGAGTTTTCAACAAGGTTCAGCAACACCTGTCTTATCTTTTCTTTATCCGCAAAAACGATCAATGGCGATTCGCAACCTTTCTTAATGGAGAAGCGGATATTTTTTTGTTCGGCTACGATTGAAATGCTTTCAAAAACTTCTTTCACCAAATCCTGGATAACGAAATTTTGTTTTAATAAATTCAACTCGCCTCTTTCAAGTTTCGATATCTCATCAAGGTCATTCAGCAGGTTGGTAAGCCGTTCCACGTTGCTGGCCGCTTTTTCCAAAAAACGTTTATTTACTTCCGGGTTTTCCAGTGCGCCTTGTAATAAGGTATCTACATAGCCCTGTATCGCAAACACCGGCGTTTTAAATTCATGCGAAAGGTTTTGTAAAAACTCTTTACGGAATTGTTCATTGGCCCGCAGCAGTTCAATCTCTTCATTTCTTGTTTCCGCCCATTGCTCCACATCTTCTCTTACTTCATCAATACTTTTTTTAGGCAAAATATATTTATAATAAGTTTCTTCCCGCTTCGTGGCTTTGGTTTGGTAAATAAATTTATAAATGAGTTTGATCTTTCTATAAATAAAACGTTCGAGTACAAAAGAGATCAGTAAATAACCGCCCATCAGTATAATGAAGAATGAAACGATAACGGGTATCCATCTTTTTTCATAAATAAACACCAGCAGGCTGGCGGGAATGGCTAATGCCAGCGCAGTAAAAAAAGAAATCTGCCGGGGGGAAATGCTTTTCGTGGAAAACATATATGCAAGTTACTTGTTGCAAGTTGCAAGCCATGGAACGTGAAACCGGTAACTTGCAACCAGCTCCTACAGTTCAAATTTATATCCAACACCTTTCACCGTCGTAATACAATCAATGCCGAGCTTTTGGCGGATTTTCCGGATATGTACATCAATCGTCCTGTCGCCAACGATCACTTCATTGCCCCAAACCTGGTTCAGTATTTCATTACGAAGAAAAACACGGCCGGGCTTTTGCGCCAGCAAGTAAAGCAATTCAAATTCTTTTTTCGCCAGTACGATATCTGTATCGCCTACCTGTACAATAAAACGTTCCGGGTCAATCGTTAAGTTTTCAATCTTCAGTGTTTTGATCTCTTGTTTATTCAACCGGCGAAACAACGCATTCACACGACTCAAAAAAACTTTCGGGCTTACTGGTTTACTTACATAATCATCAGCGCCTGTTTCCAATCCTTTTATTTGCGTACTTTCATCGTTCACCGCTGTCAGGAAGATGATCAGCGTTTCTTTAAACGCAGCCTGTGAACGAAGTATCTGGCAAACTTCCACTCCTGTTTTCTTCGGCATCATTACATCCAGTACGATCAGGTCAGGCTGGGTGCGGCGGGCTTTTTCCAATGCTTCATCGCCGTCTTTGGCGGTTATCACTTCATAACCTTCACCAGTGAGATTGTATTTCAGGATTTCCAAAATGTCCGGCTCGTCGTCAGCTACCAATACTTTGCGGGCCTTATTTTCCATACGGGTGAAAATTTTTGCAAAGCTACCGGTAAATTGCCGCGCAGGGAAATCACACGGCTTGTTCACGCAGACTTAATGATAACTTAATACCCTCACAAAGGACCTTATATGAAAGTAATTATCCGCAGGATGTCCACAGGATTCAGTGAACTGTGCATTTACCCAGCTTAAGTATTTCATGGCATCGCCTGTTGCGGCGCTCCGTTCATCGTTCCGTTTTCATAGCATCTTTGGTCTTCGGTACGATAGTCAGCATTGAGTTTAAACAGTCTATATGATCGAAAATTTTCTTTTTTGATAACAGCCAACTTTTTAGCCACTATAACGTCTATAACTGTATGGCAAACAATATAGTGTGAATCTCAGATTTGCATATTAAATTTGCACTTTATTTTACGGCACCCTTATGATGGCAAAGAACAGATATTTATTCACCCTGGCTGCAATTCTTGCACTTTCTTACTGTGCCCATGCCCAGGATTCTAATGTTCAAATTCTAAAGCCTGAATTCCGCAGGCAACTCAACCATGATGCAATAGATAAAGAGCAAAAAAGCATACTGGGTTCGGATGGTAAAGTAGATAATGAGTTCACCGTTTCAGCTAATGAAGAAGTGAACATGCTGCTCACCCGTGCGCTGGTAAAAGAAGTAGACGACCTGCAATATAAAATTGAAACCGATTCAGTATTCGATCACCGGTTGAAAGTGTATTATCTCTCCGGCATATTCGATGTTCTTAAATATGTACGGCAAAATTGGCGCAGCAAAAAAGTAAACCCGTTGCATTTAAAGGATATTATCGATGCGTATGAAACATCTATGCAGTTGGACAGGAAAGGAAAATCGATTGAACCTGTTATCAACTCATTGACATACGATGGCGGTGCAGCCATATTGGAAGCCGGAATTTTTGCAAAAAATCCCGGCTATAAACCATCAAAAGATCTTCTTATTATAAAATATTGCGCCATTCACCCGGCGGAAACTTTCACTACATTAAGAAACAATCCTGATTTTTCTTATCCTGATAGTTTGATAAAACTGGTAGCGAAAAATTATCCCAGCCAGTTATACAACTATGCGCAGGCTTCTAATAAATTAGGCGCAACGATCCGTAATATAAAAGATGATGACTTTGTGAAAACAATTGTGAGAATGTCACAAAGCAAAAAAGGCCAGCAGTATTTCCCTTTCCTCGATAATATTCTGAAAGGGAAAATGACCATTGAAGAAATAGATGCCGCGGAACAGGATTCCGTGCTGTATTACAAATTGCTGGTAAAAACACAATTGGATTATGTGCAGCGCACATTGAACAGGGACACTGCCCTTGCTTTTAAAGAATTAACAGCAAAGCTGGAGAAAAAAGCGAAAGATGTTTTTGTAACCACGATTAATGGATTGCATACAGAAACTGATGCCATTCGATTTGCCAGTATTCAGTCATTATCGGCGTCAGAGTTATATTATCTCGCTGTATTAACCGACGGTCTTATTTATACATCCAGTTATACAAACGGCGTATATCCATTAATGATGAAAAAAGCGGGCAACCGTGGCGATTCTTTATTATTAAGTCTTCACTTTGATCGTTACCGCAAATTCATCAGCCAGGCTGCGGCTTACAATACACTGGGAAATTTTCTTAATTCATTTCCTAATCACGATGATGCTACCGACCTTATGAAAGCGTTTGTCGGGGGCCTCGAAAAAACAGATGGCCTTGAAGATGGCGTGGATGTTGCCGATTCTTATGCAAGCATCATTGAAACAAATCCCAAACTTGCCGCTGAAGTATTAACTCTTGTACAGGAAAATTATCGCCGCAACGTTGAACAGGATAACAAGAAAGGGATTGTTATTTATAATATTTTAAATAAACTTTTTTTATCCGCTGATTCCACACAAAATATTGACCTGACAAAAGAATTGGGTATTCCTCCTGTATATAATGTCCCTTTTTCTTCATTAACGAATTCAAAAGGCGATGTAGTAGCACAGGTTTTCTTCTATGGTGATGAAGATGGTAAAGGAATATTCAATGGCTTTCAAAATATGTTTGCCGGCGCTAACTGGACGATTGACCGCAGCAATCCGCAATGGATTACCATAAAATCGTTGAAAGGCAAACCCGTTACTATTTATGCTAACAAACCCTTGCCGGAAGAAACAGGCGAAGATGATAAAGCACAGCAGGCATTGGGTGAATATCTTGAAAAAAATAATTTACAGCCAAGTGTAACGATTCATCGCGGGCACAGCTATTTCGCCAATTCCACTATTGCCTATATGGCCGCTTCTTCCCGCATCGTATTCATGGGATCATGCGGTGGTTTTCATTTAATAGATTCCATTTTACATAAATCCGAAGATGCGCATATCATCGCTTCCAAGCAGATAGGAAAAACGGCTATTAATAAACCATTCTTTCAATTGCTGACGGAAAAATTAAGAAACGGTAATAATATCGACTGGATACCTTTCTGGAAAGAATTTAAAGGAAAAGCTGCCGTAGAAGGATTTGAAGATTACATCCCCCCTTATAAAAATCTCGGCGCCATTTTCATCAAAGCCTATAAGAAATCGATGGGAGACGAGGAATAGCTAAGAGTATAAAAGAGAGAAGAAGGTAAAAAGAGTTATTCGAAAGTCGTTGTTGTATATGAAAGTGTTTTCTCCCGGCTCTTTTCTCTCTTTTTCTTCTTCGATCTCTTAGCTTAGATTTGCTGTTCGCTAATTGTAACCATTTTGCCAGAAGCTTCGCCCAAAAAGTTTGACATCGCTGTATTAAAAAGGGTTTTCGGATATGCAGCTCCGTACAAAAGGAAGTTTTACTTATCCGTAACGCTTGCTATCCTCCTTGCTGTTATCACACCGGTCCGTCCTTTATTGATCCAGATTACGGTTAATAATTACATCGCCAATTCTATGGAAAGAATGGTGATTACTATTACGCTGATACAAATCGGGTTGATATTGGTAGAAACAGCAATGCGCTTTTGGTTTTCATTCACCACGGCATGGCTGGGCCAGTCGGTAGTAAGAGATATGCGGGTGGCGGTTTATAAAAAAATAGTAGGCCTGAACCTTTCCCAGTTTGATAAAACTCCGATCGGCACATTAACCACGAGAACAATTAACGATATTGAATCCATCAATGATATATTTTCCGAAGGGCTCGTTCCTATTATCGCCGATTTACTTTCTATTGTTTGTGTACTCGGCGTCATGTTCTGGATGGATTGGGGCCTTACATTAATCGCTTTGATACCTTTTCCTATTATTATCATTGCAACCTATTATTTTAAAGAAAGCATCAACCATTCTTTTTTTAAAGTGAGAAATGCGGTGGCGCATTTAAATGCTTTCGTACAGGAGCATCTCACGGGCATGCAGGTAGTGCAGGCATTCGCCGCGGAAGAAAGAGAATCTGATAAATTTAAAAAAATAAACAAGGAACATCGCAATGCCAACATCAAAGCCATATTCGCTTACTCTATTTTTTTCCCGTTAGTAGAAATTGTATTGGCCATCGCAACCGGTTTGGTCGTATGGTGGACGGCAAAAGAAGCATTGAACCTGCAGGAAAATCAGCAGGGAACATTGATGGCTTTTATTCTTTTTTTAAACCTGTTGTTCCGTCCGTTACGGGTTTTGGCGGATAAATTCAACGTATTGCAAATGGGCGTGGTCGCAAGCGAACGTGTTTTTAAAGTATTGGATAATGATGATTTCATTGCGGAAGATCATGCAATGGCGTATAAACCCGCAGATGATTTGAAAGGAAAAGTGGAGTTTGAAAAAGTATGGTTTACTTATGCAAAAGAGAATTATGTATTGAAAGATATCAGCTTTACCATCAAACCGGGAGAAACAGTTGCCATAGTCGGCCATACAGGAAGTGGCAAAACAACCATCATCAGTTTGCTGAACAGGCTCTATCATATTCAAAAAGGCGTTATCCGGATTGATGACGTGAACATTGAAAAATATGATCTTGATTTCCTAAGAAAAAATATCGGCGTAGTGCTGCAGGATGTATTCCTTTTCTCCGGTTCGGTAATGGATAATATTACGTTGCGGAATGAAGATATTTCCAGAGAAAAGGTAATCGAGGCGGCGAAGCTGATTGACATGCATGATTTTATTATGCAGTTACCCGGCGGTTATGATTATAACGTAATGGAGCGTGGCGCCACTTTATCTCTGGGCCAGCGGCAACTTTTATCTTTTATCCGGGCACTATTATACAATCCCCGCATTTTAATATTGGACGAAGCTACCTCTTCCGTCGATACCGAAAGCGAGCAACTGATCCAGCATGCGATTGACACATTAATAAAAGGACGGACCTCTATCGTCATTGCACACCGGCTTTCAACAATTCGAAAGGCCGATAAGATCATTGTGCTGGATAAAGGAGAAATAAAAGAGATGGGGACGCATAAAGAATTACTTCAAAATAGCGGGTTTTACGCCAAATTGTATGAAATGCAGTTTGAAAAAAGAGCTGATAAGGCTCTATAAAATCTAATTTTTTAGTATTTTACAGGTAGATGAAAGAGTATAATCGTTTAACAGATGAAGAAAAAGATGCCCTGTATAAAAACTTCTTACAGGAGCCTGAGAGCTTTTATGAAAAAGCAGCAACAGATCAATTAAAAAACGATCTTAATAAAAGCCATAAAGAAAGATTTTTGACTATGACAAGACTTATGAAGGTCAACTTTATGTTGTCAAATGCAAAAATTACTTACGGTAAGCACCCTTCCAATAAGAATGACTAATGGATATTTTTGACGAAGACCTGCTGAACTATTGGCGGACCCTGAATAAATACAAAATCAGGTATATTATGGTGGGTGGGGTAGCTACTAACCTCAATGGATATCAGAGAACAACTGAAGATATAGATGTTTGGCTGGAGGATACTCCAGAGAACCGCGAAAATTATCGTCTTGCATTTGAAGAATATACCGGCGAGGATTATTTTATGATCAATAGAATGCAGATCATTCCAGGCTGGACAAATTTTAATTTAAATACAGGCTTTAAACTCGACCTGATGACAAAAATGAAAGGGCTCGAGAGTACCAGTTTTGATGAATGCCTTAAATCAGCTAATATAGCCGCCATAGAAGATATTTTTGTTCCCTTTTTACACATAAATGACTTGATAATAAATAAGAAAGCAGTGGGTCGGCCTAAAGACCAGCTTGATGTAATTGAGTTAGAAAAAATCAAAAAATATTTGGAAGAAAAAGGCGAGATATAAGCAGCTTTTTTTCTCATTTTTAAACTATCCACCCTTATCTTTGCCGCAAATTTCAGAAAGGGCATGACTTCAAAGCTATTCAAATCCTTTACCGTAGCGGCTTTCAGCGTTATTTTCACCTTGTTTTTCGTGCCTGTTTTTGCGCAGCATGAAGGCGGAGAAAATCCCCCTCATGAAGCTCCCAAAAAAGATCGCTTTGATGCGAAAGGGCTCATCTTCGGTCACGTACTGAATTCTCATGATTTTCATTTTTTAGATGTTAAAAACGCAGACGGTACTACTCACCCAATTAGCATTCCGTTGCCGGTTATTCTTTACTCACCCCAAAGAGGTTTTACCAGCTTTATGTCATCCAAATTTGAGCACGGGCATAAAGCATACAATGGTTATAAATTACTTACAGATGAGACCATCGCCCACATGGGCCTCGATCCTAAAAAGTACAGCGCACAACAGATTGTTCCCGTGAATGAGGAAGGCGAACTGGATACAACTGTAACAATATACGATGTTTCACTTACCCGCAATGTCGTTCAGATGTTAATAGGTTTAGGCTTGTTTGTCTGGATCATGTTGCGCATCGCAAAGCGGTATAACAGGGGCGAAGGCGTAACCACGGCGCCAAAAGGTGCGCAAGGTTTCTTTGAACCCATCATCACTTTTGTAAGAGATGAAGTTGCAAAGCCAAATCTTGGGCATGCTTACGGAAAGTATTTACCTTATTTGCTAACTGTTTTCTTTTTTATCCTTATCAATAACGTATTCGGTCTTATTCCCGGGTCGGCGAATGTCACGGGCAATATCGCTTTCACGGTTATTCTCGGTCTTATTTCATTTGTAGTCATACTGGCAAGTTCCAATAAGCATTACTGGGGCCATATCTTCAATCCGCCGGGCATTCCATTGGGAGTAAAATTCATCCTCGTTCCGGTTGAGTTTCTCGGTGTATTCATTAAGCCCATGGCATTGATCATACGTCTTTTCGCCAACATGGTGGCCGGGCACATTATTATTATCTGTTTAATATCATTGATTTTCATTTTCGGTAAGCTCAGCCCGGCGGTTGGTTGGGGAGTATCACCGGTTTCCATAGCATTTACCATATTCATTTATTTCATCGAAGTACTGGTAGCATTTATCCAGGCATTCATTTTCGCAATGCTGACGGCGGTGTTTATCGGCCAGGCAAGAGAAGGGTCACATCACCACGAAGAAGAAAGCCCGGCGAAATACGATGATGCGGTAATAGTATAAAACGTTTTTTATCACTTAATATAAAAGTAGAAGTATGCATTTATTTTTCTTAGCAGACTTAGCGAATGCAGGTGGTGCGATCGGTGCAGGTCTCGCAGCTATCGGTGCAGGTATTGGTATCGGCCAGATAGGTAAAGGAGCTGTTGAATCTATTGCACGCCAGCCGGAAGCGTTGAACGACATCCGGGCTAACATGATCCTGACTGCCGCCCTTGTAGAAGGTGCCGCGTTGTTCGGAATCATCGTAGGCTTTTTGGCTATGGTGCTCTAACAAACTACTGCATCCAAAGCACAGGGCGGAGGATGCAGTTTTTAAAACCCCTGTCCCCTAAAGGGGGACTTAGATCGGCAAGTTTAACTAAAAACAAAAGTTCTTTAAAGCGAAGTGTTTATTTTGATAGCCAGCTGTATTGCTACTATCATCGTCTGTTGCGTCGCACTCTTCAGGGTTCTGTTCGCTATTCAGCAAATGAATACGAGATGTTGCAAATGGAAGAACAATTTCGACTTTTGACTTTTTAATTTTTATATATGAATCTTCTTACTCCCGAATTCGGCTTATTGATATGGACGCTGCTGGCTTTCCTCGTCGTATTTTTTATACTGGGAAAATTTGCATGGCCCGCCATTGTAAAAGGATTAAAACAAAGAGAGCAATCTATTGCTGATTCGTTAGCGACTGCGGAAAGAGTGAGAGCGGAAATGGCGCAAATGAAAAGCGAAAACGAAGCCTTATTGGCGAAAGCCCGTGAAGAAAGAGGGCAGTTATTAAAAGAAGCAAGGGAAACAAAAGACAAGATCATCAACGAAGCGAAAGAACAGGCGAAGACCGAGGCCAATAAAATATTGATGGAAACACAAGCAGCCATTAATGCGCAAAAGATGGCAGCGTTGACGGAAGTGAAAAACCAGGTAGGTAAACTGGTAATTGAAGTAAGTGAAAAAATATTAAGAAAAGAATTAGGAAACAAAGAGGCGCAGGAAGCTCATATTAAAGGGCTGGTAGACGAAGTAAAATTGAATTAAAAGCTGCGGGCTATGAGTTAAGAAGCTGCGAGTTTAAATACTCGTGACTCGCAACTCAGAACTCGAAACTATATTTTATGCCTAATCCCCGTTTAGCAGCACGATACGCAAAATCACTGATTGACCTCTCTCTTGAAAGAGGTGAGCTGGAGCAGGTATTCGCGGATATGCAATGGCTGGAGGCTGTTTGCAAAAGCAATCCTGACTTTGTGAACTTGCTGCGCAGCCCTGTTATTAAAGGAGATACCAAGAAAAAAATTCTTACTGCTGTTACGGCAGGTAAATTATCAGAACTAACTGCTGCTTTTAATACGCTGTTGATTACAAAAGCCAGGGAAAGCAACCTTCCTGAAATAGCTACTGCTTTTATCAGTCAATATAAAACGCATAAGAATATTCATATCGTAAAACTTACTACAGCTGCTCCCGTAAGTGACGCTGTAAAAGAGGCTATTATAAACCAGGTGAAAAAATCCGCAGGAATACAGAATGTTGAACTGGAAGCTAAAGTAGATGAAGCAATTGTAGGTGGGTTTGTTTTACAAGTCGGCGATAAGCTGGTAGATGCCAGTATTGCTTATGATCTGAAAACAATTGCGAAGCAGTTTGATAATAATGACTTTATTTATAAGATAAGATAAAGCCCCCTGTCCCCTAAAGGGGAACTTTGGTGGTATAGCTCTTTCATTTTAAAATTTTTTAATTAACAATAAAAAAAATCCTGAAAGCGGTGAGTTGCTTAACTCCCCTTTAGGGGTTGGGGGTACATATATGGCAGATATAAAACCAGATGAAATAAGTGCGATACTTCGCCAGCAGTTAAGCAACTTTAACGCAGGGGCGGATCTTGAAGAAGTAGGAACTGTACTGCAGGTGGGTGATGGTATCGCCCGTGTGTACGGTTTAGGTAATGTTCGTTATGGCGAACTTATTGAATTTGAAAGCGGGGTACGTGCCATTGCATTGAACCTTGAAGAAGATAATGTTGGTGTTGTATTAATGGGTGACACCGCCGGTATACAGGAAGGCTCCCAGGTGCGCCGGACAGGACAGATCGCTTCTATCAAAGTGGGTGAAGGAATGGTGGGGAGAGTAGTCAATACATTGGGCGAACCGATTGATGGTAAGGGCCCGATTGCCGGCGAACGTTATGAAATGCCGCTGGAAAGAAAAGCGCCGGGTGTAATTTTCCGTGAGCCGGTGAAGGAACCTTTGCAAACAGGTATCAAAGCGATTGATGCGATGATTCCCGTAGGCCGTGGCCAGCGTGAATTAGTGATCGGTGACCGCCAGACGGGAAAAACGGCGATCTGTATTGATACGATCATTAACCAGAAAGAATTTTTTGACGCAGGCAAACCTGTGTATTGTATATATGTAGCGATTGGTCAGAAAGCATCTACGATCGCCGGAGTAATGAAAACATTCCAGGATGCCGGTGCGATGCAGTACACGATCATCGTTGCGGCTTCGGCATCTGACCCTGCTCCGTTGCAATTCTATGCGCCGTTTGCGGGTGCGGCTATCGGGGAGTTTTTCCGTGATACCGGTCGTCCTGCATTAATTATATATGATGATCTTTCAAAGCAAGCTGTAGCTTATCGTGAAGTATCATTGTTGTTGCGCCGTCCCCCGGGCCGTGAAGCATATCCCGGTGACGTATTCTATTTGCATAGCCGTTTATTGGAAAGAGCTGCGAAAGTTATCAGCGATGATAATGTAGCTAAGAACATGAACGATGTACCGGATAGCATCAGGCATTTGGTAAAAGGCGGCGGATCTTTAACGGCCCTGCCTATTATCGAAACACAGGCCGGTGACGTATCCGCTTACATTCCTACCAACGTTATTTCTATTACGGACGGACAGATATTTTTGGAAACAAACTTATTTAACTCAGGTATCCGCCCGGCGATCAACGTAGGTATCTCGGTAAGCCGTGTGGGTGGTAATGCGCAGATCAAATCGATGAAGAAAGTGGCAGGTACATTAAAACTTGACCAGGCGCTGTACCGTGAAATGGAAGCGTTTTCTAAATTCGGTGGTGACCTGGATGCTGCTACCAAGAATGTACTGGATAAAGGTGCCCGTAACGTAGAATTGTTGAAACAACCGCAGTACTCTCCGTTTGCAGTAGAAAAACAGGTAGCGATTATTTATCTCGGTACGAACGGCCTGATAAAAGATGTGGCTGTAAAGAGAGTGAAGGAATTTGAAGAACATTTTTTAATGGAAATGGATAATAAACTATCGGATGTAATGGCTGAATTTAAAAAAGGAAACCTTCCGGAAGAAGGGATAAAGAAAATGGTGGAACTGGCGAATAGCATTATTCCGCAATACAAGAATTAATTTACTGACTCATATCAATAAATTGGGAAAGCGACCTTAAGGTCGCTTTTTTATTTACGGGTACTTGTGGAATATCTGACCATTACAAGCCATGAGTGTTGCGTATAAATCAGTATAAGCCCGTATTTTTCCAAGATTCAACTAAAAAAATCTTTAAATATTCCTTTGATAATCATTTGACCCTCAACATCACTAGTAAGATTACTACAGAAAATACGTAAAACTTATAGAAAAAACGCTACAAAAGCTTGCACGTAAAAAAACTGCGTATTATGTTTACATCAGATTCGAAAAAGCCCTAGAAAACAAGTAAATCCGATCATGAAACAAGCCGTAATCTTCCCGGGAATTTACTCCCAGCCTGTTTCTTAAATTTCAAGTCGGTTTTCATTGTCCTGCGGGTTTTAAGAAATCTAACGATTCTCAACCCTATAAAAGAACAGACATGAAAGCAGCTTTACACAACAATTCAGCAAGAAAATTTTTCCTTGGTTTTTTGACGATGCTCCTGTCATTGTCAGGTATGGCGCAAACCTATACTACCAAAGCCGACGGTAACTGGAATAGTGCAGCGACCTGGGTTGGTGGAGTAGCGCCTGGCGCCAGTATCGGTACAGCGGTAACGATCAATATCAAACACGACGTTACATTTAATTTGACCAGTGATCTTAACATCACCGGCACTTTAAATATTACCGGCGACACGCTGCGTTTCAATTCTTCTTACGATAAAAAAGTGCTTGTAGCTGCGACCGGTAAACTTTATGTAAAAAAAGGGGGCTTTATTCAAAATGCTACTTCGAACAAAAGTGCCATGGAAATTACGGGAGGCCGCATTGTTTTGGATAGTTCACTGATGGTGTTATCTAAAAATATGAAAGTTACAGCAGGCGCAAAGAGAACATACAAAAGCAGCTTTTTGCAGGTAAATGAAAAGTATGAAATGGAAGGTACATCAGCCAATGCAAAATCTATTGATACGATTCAAAATTCAACGATACAGGTCAATACTGGCGATTTTGAAATAAAAACTCAATCGACACTCCGGGTAGCTAATGCCAAAATCGTAGTCGCTAAAAAATTTAAAACAGATCCGAATACGGATATTACGATATTAACTGGTAGCTATGGCTTCGACCTGATTAAAACGGGAGATGACCTGGAGATCAATGGTAACTGGGATGCACGCATTGATGCCTATTGCGTTGGAAAGGAAGTGAAAGGAAGTAATGCGACACTGATCGATTTTACACGCCCGGAAGATTGTTCTACTACCGAGTTGAGTACACCAGCTCCGGAACTTTCGTTTACTAATCCTGTTTTAAAATCAGGCACTGATAAAAAACAAGGAGCCGTTTATCGTTTCAGTAATATTACTCCCGGTGTAGACGCAGAGATTAAATTAAAAAAAATATCACGCAGCGATATTGTGATAAGAACGATTGATAACACTGAAAAGGGTTGGATGAAGGCTTTTCAACCGGAATTTGGCCTCGAAGGAACAGTAGCTCCCAACCAGGATTGGTATATTGATTTTGAAATGACTTTTTATGCAACCGGGACTAATACCAGGAAGAAAGTTCAACGGGCCGATTTTACTGCATTAGATGTTGACGGCGATGGTCAATCTGTTTCTGAGTATGCATCATTCAGCAACCCTGCGAATGTAGCATTCGCTTCCTTTTCTACTTTAACCAGCACACCTGCGGGTAGTCTGGGTACTACTCTTACATGCCCTGTATGTCATGTCTCAAGCGTATTGTCACAGTGCCTGGTTTGTCATGGTACAGGAGAAGTGTTAGGTATTGATTGTATAGCTTGTGGTGGTGAGGGAGTAATATACAGCACTTGTCACCATCCTTTTGAGGGATTGATCGGTAATGTTTTAGAGGGCCCCGTAAAAAACTTTGCAGATATTGATACTTCAGGCATATCTGTTATGGCTACCTTCCAGTATACAGATGTTGATAAGATCAATTTTCGTTACGGCGCTAAATCAAGCTCAGAGACCGTTAGCGTATCTGCGGCAGTTCGTTTGAATTCTATGTGGAGCAAATCGTTCAGCATGGAACCTACCCTGCAGACATTGCCTGTAGAACTATTTTCCTTCTCCGCAGTATTGAATAATAATAAGGCAGACCTGAGATGGACAACAGCTTCTGAAATAAATGTGAGTCATTTTATCGTAGAGAAAAGTACAGACGGAAAAAATTTCAACGATGCGGGACTGGTATTCGCAGCGGGTAATTCTTCTAATAAAATGAATTATACTTTTTCCGATAATACAATCAATACATCAGTAGCCGGAGTAGTCTATTACAGACTTCGTACAGTAGATATTGACGGCAAGTATGAATATTCAAGTGTACGTTTGATCAGGATATCCAAAGGTCAACAGGCAATTGCCATTACTACATTTCCTAACCCGGTAAGCAATGAATTAAGAGTAACGATTCCAGCAGGCTGGCAGGGTAAAAAGGTAATGTATGAAGTAATCGATAATCATGGACGGATTATAATAAAAACTGAACCTGCAAACAGCAGCCAAACTGAAACCCTTAATGTCGCCAGTCTTGCACCTGGATTTTACATGGCAAGAGTAACCTGCGGCGATGCAACTGCACTACAAAAAATCATTAAGAGATAACATCATTTCTAAGGGTTCCGGACCGTCCTGTTGTACACAGGGCGGTTTTTTATTTTTGATAGCTCGGATACGTCAATCAACGATATTCTGTAAAAACCTGGATAGTATAATTCAGTTTTCAGCACGTAGATTTTCATGATTTCGAAAAAATATCTATTATTTATAGTACATTTAACTATATGGTAATCATTACTAATAGTAAATTAACTACAGAAAATACGTAAAACATGTAGAAAAAACGCTACAAAAGCTTGCACGTAAAAAACCTTAGTATTATGTTTACATCAGATTCGAAGAAACCCTAGAAAACATCGAAATCCGACCATGAAACAAGCCTCACACTAAGGGAATTACTCCCAGCCTGTTTCTCCAAAATAAGTCGGTTTCATTGCTCCAGGGTTTTAAACAAATCAAAAGATTCTGAACCCTAAACGAAAAGCGATGAAAACATCTTTACCCTATTCTAAACTGTTAGTTGCTGTATTTTTCAGCACAACATTGTTCAACGCTAAGTTGGACGCACAGAATAAACCTGCTTTGGAATTTGCCGCAGGTGCTGGTAATACTACAGCAAGTGGTCTTTCAGTCGCCAACCAGGTTATTACTTTTCAGAATAATACTAACAATCCTTCTGGTAATACTTTTGTAACATATACTCCAACAATAACAGCTACTTTTTCGATAAGCAACCAGCAATACACGTTGCCTTCAACAGATATTAGTACAACTAAAGGATTAAATTTCGGTGGCGATAAGAATGATAATGGTAAAGGTGCCCAGGGTGAGGAGCGATTTCCTAAAATGAACTTGATCAGCACACCTTCAAATAGCAATTTTACTTCTACGACTGAAGTTAGTACTGGTGCCGGAATAGATGTCGCTACTAATAAGGCAGTAGAGCTGTTTACATCTGCAAGGGCTTTATACAATGCAAACGCATCAACAAGCGGTAGATTTTACTTTGGAGACCTGACAATAACGTTTAATCAACCTGTTACTAATCCTATGTTACAAATTGTAGGATTGGGAGGCTTTTATAGCGATTTAGGATTTACGGCTGAATTAGAATTACAAACTTTAGGTGTGACTTTATCGAAGAAATCTGGTTCAAGTGAATTGAGTGTGACGGGTGGTAAGAAAATTTTAAATTCTGCGAGCCATCCTTCTTCAGCTACAGGTGCAGGCGCTGCTACAGGATCAGTTTTGGCAACGGGTGCAGGATTTACGTCTCTTAAATTTAAGATTTATATGCGCGGTGACGGAGAAGAATCAAATTGGGGATCATCCAATAATCACATGGGAGATGTTTTTCTTATCGGTGTATCATTAAGCACCAACATAATGAATATAATTTTACCTGTTGAGTTATCTTCTTTTTCTGCGATGTTAATAGATAAGAAATCTACTCTTAACTGGACAACTGCTTCTGAATTGAACCTTAGCCATTTTGTGATCGAAAAAAGTTTTGATGGTAAAAATTTCACTGATGCAGGAATGGTGTTTGCTTATGGAAATTCTACGGAGAAAAGAAGCTATAGCTTTTTAGATAACCCGGGAACAACAGCAGGCGTTGTTTATTACAGGCTTCGTTCGGTAGACATCGATGGCAAATTTGAATATTCAGATACATGTGTAATAAAAATCAGCAAACAAGCTGAGCAAACAATTTCGATCGTTACTTATCCTAACCCCGTGAGCAATGAATTGAGGGTTACCATTCCGGGTAACTGGCAGGGTAAGAAAGTGACTTATGAAGTACTCGATAATCATGGACGGATTATAATAAAAACCGAACCTTCTAACAGCAATCAAACTGAAACAATCAATGTAGCAGGTCTTGACCCGGGTTTTTACCTGGCAAGGGTTAGCTACAACGGTGAGAATGCGGTTCAAAAAATTATTAAGAGATAATATTTCATCTCATTTCTAATAGAGGGTTCCGGACCGTCCCATTTAATGGGGCGGTTTTTTTTAAATCAATTTGGTTTATATTATAAACTAATTTATGTTTGTGGCGAAAATCGAACTGCATGAAAAAGTTGATAATACTGCTTACAGGTATCCTGTCTGTATCGCAGTTATTTTCCCAAGTCATTATCCAAGGAAAAGTAAAGGATAACAGGGGAAGGCCTTTGCCGGGCGCCAGTGTATCATTGAAAGATACTTATGATGGTGCGCTGGCTGATTCTTCCGGTAATTATAAATTCACTACTGCAGAGAAAGGCGAATTTCTTTTTATTGTTACCAATGTTGGCTATAAATCATACGAAGAAAAAATTACGATTGGTACGGAAACAATCATCCGCGATATATCAATTAAAGAAGAGCTAAGTGAATTAAAAGCTGTTACTGTTATTTCAGGCTCATTTGCCGCAGGCGATACAAAAAGGGCCGCGACGGTTTTAAATTCGCTTGATGTAGCTACGGTTGGTGGTGGTAATGCCGATATTACTTCGGCAGTAAAAACATTACCCGGTGCGCAACAGGTAGGAGAGCAGGAGGGTTTGTTTGTACGTGGTGGTGCGGGTTACGAAACAAAACAATTTATAGACGGCACGCTGGTCAACAATCCTTATATGACCAGTATACCGGATATAGCGACAAGAGGAAGGTTCTCACCTTTTTTATTTAAAGGCACTGTCTTTAGTACGGGTGGCTATTCCGCGTTGTATGGTCAAGCCTTATCATCCGCATTGATATTAGAATCGATCGATCTGCCGGATGAAACAGAAACTACACTCTCTGTCTCGCCGATACTTGTTGGCGCCGGCTTTCAAAAACTTTCGAAGAATAAAAAATCTTCATGGGGTGTCAATTATAATTATGTCAACCTTATCGCTTATTTCAATATTGTAAAGCAAACGCCGGATTATTTTAAAATGCCTGCTTTTCATGATGGCGATGCCAACTTTCGTTTTAGAACAAAAAAAGGGGGTATGGTAAAATATTATACAACTTTCAGCCGCACTACACTTGGATTAAGGCGACAGGATATAGACAGCGCAGCCCTGAAAGATGCGTTTGGTATAAGTAATTATAACTGGTACAATAATCTTAGCTGGCGGGAAAACCTGGGCAACGGTTGGAAAATGAACTTAGGTGCAAGTTTCAGTACGAACAAGGATAATGTCTCGCAGGAATTACAAGATCAGGATAACCAGCAAAAATTTTTCCCTAATAGCCCCTGGGCCGCTTCGAAGAATTTTATCATAAAGAACCGCCAGGAATTATCACAAATAAAAGCGGTATTTGAAAAAAGACTATTCGGCATCAGCGCCATACGCTTTGGCGGTGAATATATGTATGGACTAACAAAAAGTAATTTCAATAACCTGCAGTCAAAGCTGATGGAGAACTTTAGCTCGCTTTTCGCAGAAACGGATATTGTTGTTACCAATGACCTGGCGGCTAAATTTGGTGGACGCTTCGAGTATTCTTCTATCATTAGCAAGGCCAATATTGCACCGCGTCTTTCAATTGCCTATAAAGTTGGCAAAGGCGCACAGGTATCAGCGGCTTTCGGTATTTTTTATCAAAAGCCTGAGAATACGCAGCTCGTCTTTACAACGAATATCGGTTATACAAAAGCGATGCATTATATATTTACTTATCAAAAAACAACCAATGAACGCATATTCCGGGCGGAAGCTTATTATAAAAAATATGGGGACCTCGTTAAGATAGACCCTGTCAGTTCTTCATTTGGTAATTATAATAACAAAGGTGACGGCTATGCAAGCGGTATCGAATTTTTCTGGAGAGATAAAAAGACAATCAAGAATTTAGATTACTGGATAAGCTATTCTTATCTCAATACAAAAAGAGACTACCTGAATTACCCGGGAAGATTACAGCCCAATTTTGCCACGCCGCATACTTTATCATTGGTGACAAAACGCTTCTTCGTGGATATGAAGACAGGTTTCAACTTCACGTATAGTTTTGCAACAGGAAGACCTTATTACAATTTTGTTTATAATGGTGTAGGAAATAAATACACGATCGCCGACCAGGGCAAGACAAAACAGTTTCATAATCTCGGTTTCAGCATGAACTATGTTCCGAGTCTTGGTAAAACGAACCCTAAGGTATATTGGGTATTGGTGGCCAGTGTAACTAATGTGTTGGGATATGATCCTGTGTTTAATTATAACTATTCATATAATGGTATGAATAAGCAGCCTGTTGGCCTGCCTGCGAAACGTTTTTATTTTATCGGCGCTTTCTTCAGCTGGGGTGTTGACAGAACACAGGATGCGATTAATAATAATTTATAAATTTTTTAAAACAATAAATATGAAACAGATCATTGCCGTCATTGCATTATTGGTAACACTATCCGGTTACTCTCAAAGTGAGCGATACACAAATGCGATGAAAAAAAATCTTGCAGAGCTCGATACAGCGAATACAACCTTAGCCTATCAGTCAGTTGCTGCGGCTTTCGAACGTATTGGTGATGCGGAGAAAACACAATGGCTTCCTTATTATTATGCAGCCCTTGCATTGTCAACTTCTGCATGGAATGATGCAAAGCTTGATAAAGATGCGAATGCTGAAAAGGTAAAAGCATTATGCGACAAGGCGGATGCATTGGCACAGGATAATGCAGACAAAGCGGAGATTCTTGCTATTCGCAATATGACAGCCTCTCAACAAATGTTGGTCGATCCGCAAAACCGTTATGCAACTTACGGCGCAGAATCAGGAACATATTTGCAAAAAGCAAAACAATTAAATCCGAATAATCCCCGCCTGCATTACCTGGAAGGCGCTGGCATTTTTGGTACACCCGAACAATTCGGTGGTGGTAAAGCAAAAGCAAAACCTATATTGGAGAAAGCGGTTGCATTATTTAAAACAGAACAGCCAAAACCATTATATCCCGATTGGGGCAAAAAAGAAGCGGAAGACATGCTGGCGCAATGTCAATAAATTATTTCCCTCCACTTATTTATTAAAACCACTGCCATGACTGAAGAAAAATTTTCTCCGCAGGAAAGCTTGCAGCTGATCCGTTCCATGATTGATAAGACAAAGCAGGATATTTCGGATAACAGTATTTATTTCCTGGTTTGGGGCTGGCTTACTTTTTTCGCCTGCACGGGACAATTTATCCTGAAACATATTTATAATTATCCTCACCATCCTGTAGTGTGGTGGGTTATTGTTATTGGCGTTGTCTTCTCAGTATACCAGGGTATGAAAGAAGGAAAAAAAATCAAGGTGAAAAGTTATGTAGGAGACAGCATGAAATATTTATGGATAGGAATGGGGATCGCCTATTTTGTTTTAAGTATGATATTAACAAAAACAGGCTGGGATAAAACGGTATTTCCCTTTTTTATCCTGCTTTATGGGTTGGGAACTTTTATATCAGGGAATATTATCCAGTTCAGGCCATTGATTATAGGTGGTGTTATAGCCTTTGGCCTTGCGGTTGGCGCAGTTCATTTGGATTATGATTATCAAATGCTGTGTGCCGCCGTTGCTATTCTAGTCAGCTATATCATTCCGGCTTATATGCTGAGGGCAAGAAAATTAGCTGCGAATTAAAAAGGTTCAATGACAAACAGATGATAAGCTGCCAAATAAGAAAAGATAAAATAAATAAGAAAGGAAATATCCCGGATGTTTAAAGACCTTGACCCTATATTACATTCTCAACTTCGTCTTGCCGTCATTTCATTGCTCATCAGCGTGAAAGAAGCGGAGTTTACTTTCTTAAAAGAAAAAACAAATGCCACGGCGGGTAACCTGAGTGTGCAACTGCAAAAATTAAAAGATGCAGGTTACATTGATATCACCAAGCAGTTTAAAAACAATTACCCGCAGACGATTTGTAAAATAACACAGACAGGTGTTAAAGCCTTTGAAGAGTATATCAGGAACCTGCAAGGTTATCTCGGGAAATCATAAAATGACAACAGCCCTTTGAAAAAGGGCTGTCTTCTCTTTTGGAACTCTGGTAGTAGTAATTAAAAGTGACCGACGAAGATCACCCCTCAGATCTTTATTTTCCTGCTGTAGCGATAATCGTATCAGAATAGCTGACCGTTTGATCTTTATGCAGGATTTTAATTCTATAATATAATTTTTTTGATTTTGCTTTTTCGAAAAACTGGTACTGATCAGTATCAGTTTTATCAGTTCCGAAAACTAACGCTGCCATTGTAAAACTTTTTCCATCCGTGCTTCGTTCTACTTCAAACTGGTTAGTATCCTGGTTGGTGTCAACTGTCCAGTTAAGAGAAACACGGTTGTTCTGAATGTTTGCGTTAAAGCCGGTGATTTTTGAAATTTGAAGCTCTGGTGCGAAAGAGGATGGTAGCTGCGTGCTTGCAAAAGGGATCTCATTGCTTGTATTGGCCAGAGAATTCAGGCTCAGTACACATGTGAGAAGGATAGCAATGATTGTTTTCAATTTGGGTGTTTTACTTTTATTTTGATCCGAAAAGCTGCTTAAACTCTACAAAATCAAACCAGGGAGAAAATTAAGTGGTGGAATACCCGGTACAGATTTCATTCGTAGTTTTCCGCATTCATCATGTGGTTTTCCGAATCATACACAAACGTAATACCTCGATCTTTTATATACAAGTCTTTTAGTAAAAATATTTTTCAAAAACTCCAAAGAGTTCATTTTCAGGCGTAAACCTTAATATATTTGACTAGTAAATCTCCGTAATGTCCCCAGTTATCAAGGTAAGTGATCTTACTAAAAGTTTTCGTGACGTGAAGGCGGTAAATGGACTTTCCTTTACCGTGCCTTCGGGTGAGATATATGGTTTCCTCGGGCAGAACGGGGCAGGCAAGTCCACAACGATACGCATGTTGCTGACATTGATACAACCCGATTCCGGCGATATAGAAATATTTGGGATGAACCTTAAAAAGCACCGCAAACAAATATTACAAAACACCGGGGCGATCATTGAGCGGCCTGATTTATATAAATACCTTACGGCCCGTGAGAATTTAAAAATTTTCGCTGCTATCAGTGGAGTAAAAGTGCCTGCGAAAAAAATAATGGATCAGTTAGAAATGGTAGGGCTAGCAGAAAGGGCTAATAGTAAAGTGAAAACGTATTCGCAAGGCATGAAACAACGATTAGGTATTGCGATCGCATTAGTGCATAATCCTCAACTGATTATTTTAGACGAGCCGACGAATGGCCTCGACCCACAAGGCATTGCGGATATACGCAATCTTATTCTTCATTTAAGCCGCGACCTGGGTAAAACAGTATTGGTGTCTTCTCATTTATTAAGCGAGATAGAATTGATCGCAGATTCCATGCTCATCATTGATAAAGGAAAAAAAATAGCGGAAGGCAAAGCCGCAGAACTATTTGATCCCGCAGAGACAGTAGTGGAATTAAAAACAACGGACATTAATACGACATACGAAAAGTTGCAACAATCAAAGTGGAATAATTTATTAGTAGAAAAGAAAAACGATGCGATATTGCTGAAGCTGCACCGCAGCCAGGTGCCGGTGGTGATGAAAGAATTAGTGCTGATGGATATCGCTATCACTTCTTTTTATTCAAAAAATTCACTGGAAGATTATTTCTTATCATTAACCTCGGCCAACCAACATGTGGAAGCTTTTAAAAATTGAATTATTTAAAATTTTTAAAAGGCCCAGAACGTATATCGCTTTTGGGGCCATCGCTTCTATTGTGTTCCTGATACAGATCGCTTTAAAATTTGATGGAAAAGCATACATAGATCTTTTGCTCAATAACCTTACGGAATCGTTTGATCTTTCTGATGAATTCAAAGAGAAATTATTAAATGGTTACCTGGTATGTTTTCTTATTCTCAATACACTGTTAATACAAATGCCATTGCTGGTCGCATTGATCGCCGGTGATTCTATCGCAGGCGAAGCCAATATGGGCACACTCCGGTTATCATTAACAAAGCCCATCAGCCGTACGCAATATATGCTGACAAAATTCCTGGCGTCTGTCATCTACACAGTTGCATTATTGATCTGGATGGCGGTCATAGGTTTGTTTGGCAGCATGCTCCTTTTCGGGGTAAATGATATCGTGGTCATCCGCTCTTCCGGGGTGGAGCAAATGCAAAGTTTTGATGTATTGTGGCGCTACCTTGCAGCTTTCGTTTATGCTGCAGTCGCCCTTACTACGATAGCGGCGCTGGCGTTTTTATTAAGTGTATTCGCGGAAAATTCTATCGGGCCTATTATTGCTACCATGAGTATTGTAATTGTATGCACCATTTTATCGGAAATGAATATTCCTATTTATGACAGGACGATTAAACCATGGTTGTTTACCACGCACATGGTAGCATGGAAGGGATTTTTTTATGTGAAGGCCACCGAGGAGGGGGTGACGATCGACGGTTCCATTGAAAACCTATCGGCTATTTTAAAAAGTTTGGGCATCTTAATCGGATATATCGTAGCTTTTGTTGGTACAGCGGTATGGGTATTTAAGAAAAAAGATATTTTAACTTAAATGAAGTGAGCATGAAAAGAATACTGATCTTTTTAACCATCCTTTTTTTTTCGCAGCGTGGCCACAGCCAAACGGCTGAAGAGATCATTCAGCAGGTAAAAGCCAAACTGGATAAAGTGAATGATTATGAAGCAAAAGCGAAAATGAAAACGAATGTGGTTTTCATCAAAGCGCCTATTGCCACCGTAAAAGTTTATTTTAAAAAACCCAACAAGCTTCGCATCAAAAACGAAAGCGGCATTTCTTTTATACCCAAAGGTTCTATGAATGTTAATCTCGGCAATGTATTTTCCAATACCGGCAGCTACGACATTATTGATGTTGGTAAAGAAAGCGGCACTGATTTGAGAATAATAAAATTATTGCCCCGCGATGAAAATGCGGACGTCGTCTTATCAACCATGTATATTGATGAAAAAACCATGCTCGTTAAAAAATCAAAAACTACCACAAAAGAGAATGGAACTTATGAGTTGGAAATGAGTTATGGAAAATATGCGGAATATGGCCTTGCTGATAAAGTAATATTCTCTTTTAATACCAAAGATTATAAATTGCCCAAAGGCGTAACCTTTGATTACGACGACGGTTCAGCCAAAGAAAAAGATCCCGATAAATTAAAAAACAGGAAAGGAAAAGTAGAATTGAATTATTCCGATTATCAATTGAACAAAGGTGTTCCTGATTCAGTCTTTCAATAAATGTGTTACTCCCTGATCTCTTCATCTTCCATGCGGGCGAACACTTCAGGATTAATTTTCTTTAAAGGATTAGCCCTGTTTGCATCATAAGCAGCCCTCCTGGTAATGATGTCCACGCATTCAAAGATCGCAGTAAGAAAAGAGGAGTTATCCGCTTTGTCTTTACCGGCAATGTCAAAAGCCACTCCATGATCAGGTGAAGTTCTTACAGCAGGCAGGCCCGCCGTATAATTCACTCCTTCGCCAAGCGCCAGCGATTTAAAGGGTATTAATCCTTGGTCGTGATACATCGCCAGTACGGCGTCAAACTTATCATAACCTCTTCTTGCAAAAAAAGCATCGGCGCTATAAGGACCTATCACCAGCATATTATTATTCTTCGCTTCTTTAATAGCCGGGCGGATAATCGTTTCTTCTTCATGCCCGATCACTCCTTCATCACCCGCATGCGGGTTTAATCCGAGCACTGCGATGCGGGGTTTATCAATACCAAAATCACGTTGCAGGCTTTTATGCATAATAGCCAGCTTGCTCACGATCGCTTCCTTGGTAATATGTTTCGCCACTTCACTTACAGGAATATGTTCCGTCACCAGTCCCACACGAAAATTTCCGGCGCACATCATCATCACCACATCATTCACACCAAACATGCTTTTAAGAAAAGGTGTATGGCCCGTGAAATTAAAATCAGCGGAAAGAATATTCTTTTTATGTACCGGCGCTGTTACCAGCCCGTCAATCTGTTTTTGTTTCAATGCCGCGACGGCGGTTTGCAAAGAAAGCACCGCATATTTCCCACCAATATCCGTCAGCAGCCCCGGGTTGATCACTACTTCTTCTTCCCAGCAGTTAAACACATTTACTTGTTTATTCGTAAGCCGGTCAAATTCTTTGGTATTTTGATAATTGAAGTTGGCATCCGTCACCGACTTCCGGTAAAAATTAATGACTTTGTTCGAAGCAAAAATCACGGGGGTGCATTGTTCCAGCACACGAGGGTCAGAAAAAGTTTTAATGATCAGCTCAATGCCAATCCCATTCAGGTCGCCGCACGAAATGCCGATAACAGGTTTTGTACCAGGGGTCATAATTAACTATTGAAGATGTAAAAGTAACGATTTCAGTGCTTTGCTGGTTTTTGAAGGATTAATTATGGGCCCAATTGCATTACTACTATCATCTTCGTTGCGACGCTCCGTTCATCTTCCTGTTCTTTATTCAGCAATTTCGAATAGTTCATTGTTCATAGTTACTGGTTTCTTGCTCATTATTTATTATTAATTCTTCCTTGCTCATTGCTTATTGTTCATACCTCATATCTCTTACACCCTACTTCCTTCTTGCCTCTCACCACTTGCTAATTTGCTTATTGCTTATTGCCTATTGTTGAAGGTTGACATTTATCAACCTGTTTCGTAGAAGGCCCTTACAGGTTCTCGGATTTTTACTTTTTATCCAAAGAAAATGGATACTTTTCTATGTCTTGTAGGTGAAAACACTAATATTCGCATCCGAATAATCCAGTAAACTATGAGATTACCATTATTATTAATAAGTGGTTTTATTATCCTCTCTATTTCTTCTTTTTCCCAGTCCGCGAACAAATACAGTAAAGTTCAAATCAGTATTCCCAAATCCGGTGTTTCAAAATTACAGGACAAGGGAATGGATTTTGATCATGGTATCTATAACGATGAACAGAATACATTCACTGTTTCTCTTTCCGCTCATGACGTAGCAATTTTAAAAAACTGCCATATAAATTCACGATTTTAATCGCTGATGAAAAGGCCGATTTTCTCCGCCGCAATAAACCGGAAGATTTTTTTAAATATGCAAATGACCCGGTTAATACGCAAAACCGTTTTGCTTATGATGCACCCAATGGTTTAATCGCAAACAACTTTACAACTCCCGCGGCATTTACTGCCGGGTCTATGGGTGGTTATTATACACTGTCGCAAATGGTGACAAAGATCAATGCCATGAAAACCGCTTATTCAAGTTTGGTGCGCATTGACACAATTGGTTACAGTTGGGAGAGCCGGCCCATATTATGCGTGAAAATTTCCTCCAATGTAAATGTGGACGGTGGTAAACCTCAAATATTATATAACGCATTGCATCATGCCCGCGAACCTATGGGGATGATGAACCTGATTTTTTTCATGCAATACCTGCTGCAAAATTATTCTACTAATACAATGGTACAGGAGCTGGTTAATAACAGGGCGTTGTATTTCATTCCTTGTTTTAACCCTGATGGCTATCAATATAATTGCACGGAAGACCCATCCGGTTATGGAATGCACAGGAAAAACAGGAGGGTAAATGCGAATACGAATAATATGGGAGTTGACCTGAACCGTAATTATGGTTTCGGGTTCAATTCTAATGGCGGTTCATCCGGTACTGTGACCCTTGATAATTACAGGGGCCCTTCAGGTTTTTCAGAACCTGAAACACAGGCGATGCGTGACTATGTAAATTCAATGAATTTCAAACTCGCCATAAACTATCATGCGTATGGTGAATACTGGATACATGGCTTTGGTGTATCTGCAGGGACGTTGACTGCGGCCGATTCTAAAATATTGGAAACAGGTGGCCGATTAATGACCCGTTCAAATTTTTACCAGGTAGGATTAGCTATTAACACGGTAGGGTATAATGCTGATGGCGCTTCCGATGATTGGTTCATGGGAGGAAGTGGTCATTCTAAATTATATAGTTTTAGTCCCGAGATCGGCCACAGTTATGCTACCAGTGCGGAAAGTTTTTGGCCGGATGCAGACCAGATCATTCCTATTGCAAAAGAAGTGATGTTCGCCAATTTCCAGGCGGCTTACATCGCCGGTTCTTACGCGAAAGTGGAAGACAGGTCAACTTTGTCGGCATCCGCTTCCGGTGACTTCAGGTTTACGGTGCGCCGTATTGGATTAACTGCCGGCGATGTTGTTGTCTCTATTGTTCCTCTTGAAAATATTCAATCAGTTGGATCGCCGGTTACATTCACAAATCTTACTAATGCATTAGATACTTCAGGCGGTAAGATCAGTTATGTTTTATCTCCCAGTTTGCAGATGGGCGCCAGGGTACGGTTTTTATGGAAAATGGAAACCGGGGGCATTTCATTGGTGGATACGATTACAAAAATGTACAGCCCTTCTTCTGTTATCAGTGATGATATGGAAGGCACTATTGGAGATAAATGGACTGTGTCAGGAACATGGTCTTACAGCGGCACATCATTTTTCCAGGGAAGTAAGGCATTAGCAACTACCAATAGTGGTAATTATGCCAATAATGCCAGCAGCGCCATCACTTTAAAAACCCCGATGAATTTAAATAATTCCGTCCGGGCTTATTTAAGCTTTTGGGTTCGTTATCGTACACAGAATGGATATGACAGGTTAAGAATACAGGCTGCATCAAATGGTAGTTCAGGCAGTCCCACATGGCAAACATTGCCTTCTTCTTTTACCATTGCGGAGAATAAAGGCAATATTGGCGGCAGTCCTTCACTTACAGGCATACAGGATTATTGGGTGAGGGAATTTGTAGACCTGTCCTCTTTTGCCGGAGGCACAACTGTCGGGTTGCGGTTTTTATTTCAATCTGATGCAAGTGTAACAGAGAGTGGCTTCTTCATTGATAACCTCGAAGTATATAAAAATGGTTCTTCCACCCTGCCGGTTACATTTACTTCTATCAAAGCAATTGCCGGCAAAGATGATGTAAAAGTGATCTGGCAGGCGCAAACAAACGACCAGCATGATCATTTTGAAATAGAACGTTCAGCGGACGGGATGTCCTTTAATGTTATCGGAAAAGTTTTTACAACCGGTTATGATTTTTCTTTTACGGATATCGATCCGCTGCCGGGTGTTAATTATTACCGTGTAAAAGGCGTAGATAAAGACAGTAAATATGATTATACCGCTATTGTTTCAGCAAGATTAAATAGAATAATTGCACTCAGAATTTATCCAAATCCCGTTCAGCAACAATTACAATTGACTATCAACAGCGCAACCGCTTCAAAATATCATTTTGAAATTATTTCTCCAGCAGGACAGGTAATGTGGAAGTCGGTGAAAGATGTTCAGCAGGGAGTACATACCATTGAATTACCAGCAGAAAATCTTTCCGCAGGGATGTATTTATTAAAAGTGAGTACTAATAATGAAATGATATTAAAAGAATCGTTCATTAAGGCGGCTAACTAACAGATTTAAAAATCCGTATACTATGAGAAACATTTTTACTTGCAGGCGTGTGGCGGTAAACGGACTAAAAGCAATAATGCTATTGCTTGCGAATTGTTTATTGATTTATGCGAAAGCAACTACTTATACGGTAACCAAAACGGCTGACGATGGTTCCTCTGGTACATTGCGCTGGGCCATCACGCAGGCCAATGCAAGTGCTGGCGCTGATATTATTCAATTCGCTATCGGCACGTCGGGAAATTTATTTGAATCTTCAGGCACAGACAAATGGGCCGTTATTGAAATAGGTACTTCTTTACCAACAATCACCGGCGCTTTATTAATAGATGGTTTTACACAAACAAATACCAATACCGGCGCTTATGCGGGAAAAACAGTTGGTGTAGATAATATTGTTCAGCCCAATATTAATTACCCGGATGTTTATATTGTTCCTTCTTCCACTTTTAGTTTTCCTTCAAGCAGTAACACTATTTCCGGAAATGGGATCAATGTAAATTCCGTTGATGTTACTATCCGTGGTATTGCTATTAGTGGTTTTGGAAATACAAACTCTGTGGGTGGTACAGCATCAGGCCATGCGGAAATTTCTTTTTTGCGTATTACTTCTGTTCGCAACACTAATTTTTTATTATACAATTGCTTTTTTTCCTGTGACCCGAGAGGTGTTTATCCTACTATTGCCAGGCGCCGTTCCAAAGGCAGCAGCATTTTAGTATGTGGTAATAATTACACCGGTGTTATTCGTAATAATTTAGTGGCTTACTCAGGTACATACGGCATTCACTTTAATGGCTTGACGGATAATTTAGGCGTTGGTCCATCCAATACATTGTTAGCGAATAACGAATGGGATGTTTATGAAAACATCTTGATTGATATCACCCGTAACACGGGCGTTACCTCCGCTCAGTCAAGTGATGGCATAACTACCAGTATGGGCAAGCGGATGACTGTTTCAAGAAATTATATCGAAAACGTGGAGCAAACGGGCATTGACCTGGGCTGGAATGCGGATAGTATTTATGTAGAAAACAATACGATCACGGGGTTTGTTAAAACGACAGGAGCTGCGCCTCAATCTGGCATTCGTATCAGCTTATGTACTGAAAGAGATACGCTGATTAAGAATAAAATATTTAATAATACGGGCACAGAGTTTTTAGGGGGAATATGGATTGACGAATATAGCTTATCACAAACAGGAATGGTTACAAAGAATAACAGTAACAATTTTATTTACAGGAATACTATTTACGGCAATAGCAGTTCCGGTATTACAATAAGTACAAATGGAAGTGGTACTGCTATTAATAATAAAATTTCCCAGAATTCAATTTACAATAATATAGGTCTTGGCATTGATCTTGGCTATGCCAACACAACAGGCCCTACGCTGGTTAGCGTTAATGATAATGGTGACGGCGACTCCGGGCCAAACAATATGCAGAATTTTCCAATAATAGATTCCGCGAAACTTTCATCAGTATCATCGTATGCGACTATCTGGGGAAAAGCTCCTGCCGGAAGCACGATAGAATTTTTTATCGGAGATGGCGGTGTTAATAAACATTATACGCCATCTCTTAAAAACTTAAATTACGGTGAAGGAAAAACATATATTGGTTCCGGAGTGGAAGGTTCAGGATCTGACGGCGTTTCAGGAACGGGTTCTTATGCTATAGATGGCAACTCTGCTGTAAGTAATGTAAATATGTTTCGTTTTTCTTTCTTTTATGGAGGCACTGCTGCCAGCCTTGCTTTATTAACATCAACAGCTACTGTTAGCAATAATACATCTGAGTTTGGCCCGGTTTCTATTGTAGAAATTGTATTAGGCTGCACGCTACTTGACATCAGCGCATTGCATGCAGATGGAAAAACTAAACTCTTCTGGACAGCCATTTGCGATGAGTCCTTTAATAATTTTATAATTGAAAGAAGCACCGACGGCTCCAACTTTACAAGAATAGGACAGGTAAATAAAATACCCGGTAAAAATGATGAAACAGATTTTAATTACACTGATAATTTTCCGCCTGCCGGGAATAGTTATTATCGATTAAAAATGATGAATGCCGATGGCTCATTTAAATATAGTAAGATCATGCGGGTAAATGTTCAGAGTGAAAATAAAAATAGTTTGAAAGTATCTCCCAATCCATTTGTATCAGAAGTTAATCTTGTATTTACCGCGGAAAAGGATGAAAATATTAATGTGCGGATAACAGACAACTCAGGCAGGGTAATGATGACACAGCAAATAAAAGGTCATCGCGGCGCCAACATTTTTGATATTGATGATCTCGGTCGCTTGCCAAAGGGCGCCTATATTATTGAAGTATTTAGCGATAGCCAGGTCATGCGGGAAAAGATCATTAAAAATTAAATTCTCATTTCACGTGATGGATTTTCATACACTCCCTTTTCTTTCCAGAAAGGGGACTTTTTTTTAGTGCTAATTCTTCAATAAAAATTAATCTGTGTTAATCAGCATAATCCCTGCCTGCCGACAGACAGGTGTGGCCAAAAATCAAAGCCTGTTATAAGAAACGGGTTATTTCCAGCTATTTTTGCAAATTATGTACACGCTGAAGAAATCACTTGGCCAGCACTTTTTAAAAGATGAGAATATCTGCCGCAAAATCATTGCATCCCTGCAACAGCATTCCTTTTCGCAGTTACTGGAAGTAGGGCCCGGTGGTGGTGCATTAACGAAATATTTACTCGAAATAAAAGATATCGATTTCAAAGCGGTCGAACTGGATAAAGAAAAAATAGATTACCTGTTAAAAGAATATCCGCTGCTCAATGGAAAGATCATTCACCAAAGTTTCCTGGAAATTGAAAAACCATTTGAAGGTAAATTCACAGTAGTTGGAAATTTTCCTTACAATATTTCTACACAAATTCTTTTTAAAGTATTAGAATGGAAAGATGACGTGGAGTGTACCATAGGAATGTTTCAAAAAGAAGTAGGGCAGCGGGTAGCGGCGAAGGAAGGAAGCAAAGTATATGGCGTAATCAGTGTGCTGGTGCAGGCCTTCTTTGATGTAGAATATTTGTTTGATGTGCAGGAAAAAAGTTTTCAGCCGCCGCCAAAAGTAAAGAGCGGTGTCATTAGGTTATTTCCCGCCAAACAAAAACCAGCGATGAAGGACGAAGCGAAATTTTTCTTATTGGTAAAAACAGCATTCAACCAGCGCAGGAAAACATTGAGAAATGCGGTAAAGAATTTATTCGACGCAACAATACTACAGGATAAATTGTTTGATAAACGGGCGGAGCAATTAACCGTTCAGCAATTTGCGGAGCTAACATTTAAGATGCAATGAAAAAAGCGATCATTACAGCGAAAACACATGACTATTTAAAAGAAAAGTTGCAGCAGCAAGGTTATACTGTGCTATACGAACCTGTAATCACTTATGATGAATTGTCAAAAATAATTTCCGAAGCAGGGGGATTAATCGTAACGACTAAATTGAAAATTGATAAACCCTTATTGGATAAAGCAATAAATTTAAAATGGATTGGCCGTCTCGGCAGCGGCATGGAATTGATTGATGTAGAGTATGCCGAAAGCAAAGGCATTAAATGCTATAGCAGTCCGGAAGGCAACCGTAACGCAGTGGCCGAACATGTGCTGGGTATGCTACTGAATATAATGAACAACATTACTTCTTCTCACAATGAAATAAAAAATGGTGTATGGAAGAGACTGGAAAACACGGGAACCGAACTATCTGGAAAAACAGTCGGCATCGTGGGCTATGGTAACACAGGAAGTTCATTAGCGAAATTGCTGCAGCCCTTTGATGTAACAGTGCTGGCTAATGATAAATACAAATTTGGATTTGGCGGCGGTTATATTAAAGAAGCAAGCCTGGAACAGATCGGCCGTTACGCCGATGCGATAAGTTTTCATGTACCGTTAACCGCCGAAACTTTTCGCATGGCCAACGATCATTTTTTTAATTCATTGCAGGGCAAACCTTTTTTTATAAACGCATGCAGGGGTAAAGTAACGGATACAACCGCTCTCATCACTGCATTAAAAGACAATAAAATCAGTGGTGCGGCATTGGATGTATTGGAAAATGAAAAATTAGATACTTATACCGATGAAGAAAGAAAGCAGTTAGCCTGGCTCACCAGTCAACACAATGTGATACTCACGCCACATATCGCCGGTTATTCTCACGAGGCTTTTTATAAAATGGCGAAAGTATTGATCGATAAAATATTTCAATAAAAATTATCTTCTCCAATGTCCGCGGCGCCAATACCAGCCGCTTCCCCTGGATTCCCAATTGCCAGTCACCCAAACCCTGTGACCAGGCCTTACCCATCTTCCTTCACGCCAATAATAACGACCACTGCGGGCATGCCAATCACCATCTACCCAAACATAAGCGGGCCGTGGTGCAATCGGCCTTACATATACCGGAGGGTTCGGTCGCGATGTCACTACTATTTCAGAAGGCCCGCATGAATAAAACATACAACTGGCGGCTATCATCATACACACAAATACTAACTTTTTCATGATCGTATATTTTTAAATGAATAAAATATTTTATTAGCCCGGCTGCATTACTACTATCATCTTCGTTGCGTCGCACTCTTGTGCTGCATGAATTCTACTCAGCATTTATGCAGCACCCCGATGAATATCGGTGGTACTTCCTGTTCGCTACTCAGCATTTGCGAAGTTTTCTTTTATCGATGTTACAGAACTATGAAGCCTTCATTTTACTATTCATTATTCCTTATTATCTTATTAAACCATTAAAATGGTTAAAGAAACCTCTGATTTGTTTTCTAGCCCACGGTTTAAACCGTGGGCTAGAAAATTTGATCATCAATAAATATGCAAATTGTTTTTAACCATTTTTATTCAGCAGTAACCATCTTCGTCGATCTTTTAAACTGGTATTTATTAAAAGAACTATATCCTAAAAATTCAAGAAACATGCCATGCCAATTATGAGGGCTAACTTTTTTAACAAATTCATTTTCATAGCCGCTCACATGTTCTTGGTCAGTTCAATTTCTTCCTTATCTTTGTTCCAGTTAAATGCAACGCTTCAGTACTATTCCTGAGGCGTTGTTATTTTTTTATTTTATCCAAAGGAGGGAGTATGAATTTTCAATACGTGACCAAAGAGACTCTCGAGCAATTTAAGGCGGAGTTACATCGTATGAAGTCAGTTGATCGCCCTGCGGCAAGCCGTGCTATTGCAGAAGCCAGGGAAAAAGGCGATTTAAAAGAAAATGCGGAATACGATGCTGCCAAAGAAGCGCAGGGTATGCTGGAAGCAAAGATCGCCGCTATGGAAGGATCTATGGCTAATATCCGTGTACTAGATGAAGCGAACATTGATACCAGC
This sequence comes from Chitinophagaceae bacterium, assembly GCA_037200685.1. Taxonomy (GTDB): domain Bacteria; phylum Bacteroidota; class Bacteroidia; order Chitinophagales; family Chitinophagaceae; genus JAJKIP01. Next base: position 155,059 of record JBBCIG010000016.1, on the reverse strand, counting down.
AAAGTGTCTATACTTACAAAAGTTACACTCACCAACCTGAATACAAAAAAACAGGTCACTTACCAGATCGTAAGTGAAAAGGAAGCCGACCTAAAAGCAGGAAAAATATCGGTTACTTCACCAATTGGCAGAGGCATATTAGGTAAAAGTATCGGCGAGACTGCGGAGGTAGTGGCGCCTGCGGGTACTATGAAATTTAAGATTGAGAATATTACTGCCTAGGACAACGAAACGCTGTTTCGTTCAGATTCTAATAGCTGTTGGCAACAATGCTAAAAATAATATGGACAATTTCGCAAATGCTGAGTAGCGAACAGAACACCGAAGTCCCGATAGCTATCGGGAGCGACGCAGTTACTGATACTTTCCCGACAAACGTCGGGATCTTCGACGATAGTGCTCAGTAGAGAACAGGAAGTTGAAGAGTGCGACGCAACGAAGTTGCTAGTAGTACTACAGTTGGGCTTATAAATTTTTTTTTAACGGAACAGAGTTCCGTTTTCCAATGCTGAAACGTTTCAAATATTACTTGCAATCATTAAAGTCAAAAACATTCGGTGGCATGACTATATTCTCTAAGATCATTGCGGGGGAGATCCCTTCTTATAAAATCGCTGAGAATGAAAAGTTCTTTGCGTTTCTCGACATTTTTCCTTTGCGGGAAGGACATGTGCTGGTGGTTCCGAAAAAAGAAACGGACAACCTGTTTGACCTTCCTGAAAATTATTTATCGGAGTTGCTGGTATTTGCACAGCCAATCGCTAAAGCGATTGAAAAAAGTTTTAGCTGCAACCGTTGTGGTATAAGTGTGGTGGGTTTGGAAGTACCGCATGCCCATGTGCATCTTATTCCTATCAATTCAGCAAACGATTTGAATTTTACACAGCCAAAAATAAAATTGAACGAAGAACAACTAAAAGTGATTCAGCAGAGAATCATCAGTAATTTATAATTTACAGTTTATTTTTTCGCAAGCTTTTGCGGGTTCTTCTTTATAAAATCATCCCAGCCACTAAATCCTTTCGCTGCTTTTCCTATGACCGAGCTGATCTGGAAGTGATGACAAACAGCGATGGCCAGCGCATCCGTCGCATCAAAATATTCCGGTTGTTCCGTCAGCTTCAATAATTCGCGGAGCATTTTCCAAACCTGTTCTTTATCCGCATTACCGTTACCCGTGATGGATTGTTTTACTTTTCTTGGTGAATATTCGGTAACAGGAATGCCGGCACTTATGGCCGCGGCGATAGCAACACCCTGTGCTCTTCCGAGTTTCAGCATGCTCTGCACATTCTTTCCGAAAAACGGCGCTTCAATCGCAAACTCATGAGGCCGGAAAGCAAAGATTAATTCCGATACTTTTTTATGGATAAGGTGCAAACGTTCATGGTTATCTTTTTTGCCGGACAAGCGAAGCGTTTGCATTTCCAGCATCACCATCTTTCCATTCGTTACTTCAATGATGCTATAACCCATCTGCAATGTACCGGGGTCGATACCAAGAATTATTTTAGCAGCTTTTTGCAAATAGCACAGTAATTTTACAGATGATTAGCGATTACGAGTAACGAAATTAAGCATTAGCGGAATGAAAATTTCATGAAAAGCATTGCTTAGCCCGAATATGCAAATAAAAACCTTACTGCGAAAAAGAACGATCCGGATCTTTATAAATTACTTCCTCGGCCCTTTATTATTTATCTGGCTTTCTTATTCCATTTACGCACAAATTCAAAAGCAACCCGATCTTGAACGGTCGTGGCAGCATATAAAAAATAGTTCGTTTGGCAGCCCGCTGATCTGGAACCTCGCCGCTGTTGTTATATTAATGGTGGTGAACTGGTCAATCGAAACGGTGAAATGGAAATTGTGTGTACAGCGTATTCAGCAAATCAATTTTATTACGGCTTTCAAAGCGGTTTTATCGGGTGTTTCTTTTTCGGTTAGCACGCCCAACAGGGTGGGAGAATACCTCGGCCGGGTTTTATATATGAAGGAAGGCAATAGATTGAAAGCAATTTCGTTGACCATAACCGGAAGTATCAGTCAACTGATTGTTACCCTAGTGATGGGTGTTGCGGGCACGATTATTTTACGAAAACAAGTGGAAGCCGGAGCCGTGTTATCTTTTTTTTGGGTGAATATAATATTGTACGGTACGCTTGTTGCAGTGCTTACTTTAACAGTATTTTATTTCCGGATATCCTGGGTAAGCAGGTGGTTTGACAGGTTGCCGGGAATCAGGCGGTATGCCTGGCTTTTCAGTGAATTGGAGAAATTTAATGCAACTTTGCTGCTGCAACTTTTGTCTTTATCAGCATTACGGTTCTTTGTTTTTATTGTGCAGTATTATTTGTTGTTCCGTTTATTCGAAGTGGACATTTCGTGGTGGCATGCATGGTGGACAACAAGTGTTTCTTTTTTGGTGATGGCAGTGATTCCCACCATTGCCTTATTTACCGATCTCAGCCTGCGGGGAAAGATAAGCCTCAAGCTATTGAGTCTGTTCAGCAAAAACGACCTGGGGATAGGACTGGCTTCGGTAAGTATATGGTTTATTAATTTGGTAATTCCTGCTTTAACCGGCAGCTTATTAATTTTGAGTATTAAAAAAGTCCTTAAAAATAAAAATGAAGGGAATATATAAAATAACATTCGTAGCAGTGATCGCCTTGATGGCTTTTACTACGAAAACCGAAAAGCCTTACGAGGAAGCCTGTAGCCTGAAAAATACAGCATTCAAAGCCGGGGAAAAAGTAACGTATACGGTTTATTACGCCGTAGCGGGTATTTATGTAAATGCGGGAACAGCGATATTTACGAATACGCTGGAAACACTGAATAATAAACCTGTGTACCATATCGTGGGTGAAGGCAACACTAATTCTTCTTACGACTTTCTTTATAAAGTGCGTGATAAATATGAAACCTACATTGATACCGGCAATTTACAGACATTGAAATTTGTTCGCAATGTGAACGAAGGTGGTTATAAAAAATACCAGAATGTAACTTTCAATAAAACAGCGAATACGGCCGTAACAAATGATGGTTTGTTTAAAGTGCCGGTTTGTGTGCAGGATGTAGTCAGCGCAGTTTTCTATGCCCGCAATATTGATTTTTCTAAATTAAGGGTAGACGACAAGATCACTTTTTCCATGTTCCTCGATAATGAAGTGTATGAAATGTATATCCGCTATTTGGGAAAAGAAACAATAAAAACCAAGTACGGTAAATTCAATACGATTAAATTCAAACCATTATTGATCAAAGGATCTATTTTCGATGGTGGCGAAAAAATGGTGGTATGGGTGACTGATGATGAAAATCATATTCCCGTTCGCATTGAAAGCCCGATCGTGGTAGGAAAAGTGAAGATTGATATGATGAATTATGAGAACATACGCTACCCGCTCACGTCCCTGGTAAGGCGTCGCTAAATTTCTTCCAGTTTAAAGAAGTCTTTAGGTCTTATTCCACGTTCTGTTTGTTGCAGGTTGCAGCATTCATACACAGGATCATGTTCAAAGAAAAGAATATAGTCGTTGGCTATTGCTTCTTTCAGGAATGATCTCTTCTCATTAATGGTAGTCAGCGGAAACATATCATAACCCATTACATAAGGAATAGGAATATGCCCCTGCGATGGTAAAAGATCAGCCATAAAAACAACCGTTTTCCCTTTATAACTTATTTGCGGCAGCATCATCGCTTCGGTGTGACCATTTACGATCCTGATTTTTATTTCTGGTAAATTAAAGTTGACCGTTGGTAGTTGTTCGTTGGCCGCCATTCGGTCATCGGTCAACGATCCACGGTCAACAAATTTCAGTTGCCCGCTTTCCTGTATCGGTAGAATATTTTCTTTTAAAAAAGATGCTTTTTCTCTTTCATTGGGTTTTACCGCCCATTCCCAGTGTTTTTCGTTGCTCCAGTAGGTTGCATTTTTAAATGCAGGAACCAATTTATCTCCTTCACGTTTGATACTTCCGCCACAATGATCAAAATGAAGGTGCGTTAAAAATACATCGGTGATATCATCAGCATGGAAACCATGTTTCGCTAATGATTTATCTAATGTATCATCACCATGTAAATAATAATGACTGAAAAATTTTTCATCTTGTTTATCTCCGTTACCATTGTCTACTAATATCAACCTGTTTCCATCTTCGATCAATAAACAGCGCAATGCCCATGGACATAAATTTTTTTCATCCGCAGGATTTATTTTATTCCAGATCGTTTTGGGAACTACGCCAAACATAGCGCCGCCATCTAGTTTGAAAAACCCGGTGTCGATGGTGTATAGTTTCATTTTGCTTCGGCCTGTTGTTTTTTTAATGCTGCATAAAGAATGATAAGTCCTATTAGAAAAAACGCTGCTAATGCGAGCACTGAGCCTCTCTGTGAACCCGTAAGTTCTGTGATATAGCCAAAGCTAAGCATGCCTATTACAACAGCAATTTTTTCCGTAACGTCATAAAAGCTAAAGAATGAGGCAGTATCTTTTGTTTCGGGCATTAGTTTACTGTAAGTACTCCTGCTTAATGATTGAATGCCCCCCATAACAAAGCCTACACAAGCACCCAAAATATAAAATTGTACAATAGCATGTTTTGGAACAAAATAGGCGGCAATGCAAATGAGTATCCAGAAAAAGATTACTATCATCAGCGCTTTAAAATTGCCAATCCGGCCAGACAATTTACTGATAAAGTAGGCTCCGGGAATTGCGACAAGCTGTATTAATAATATAGCTATTATTAGATTTTGAACTGGTATTTCCAGTTCGCTTTTTCCATACAATGTGGCGGCCAGCATAACTGTTTGCACGCCCATATTATAAAAGAAAAAAGCACCAAGATATCTTTTAATAACAGGCATCTGTTTTAACTGGTTCCATACCTTTCTTAATTCTTTGTAACCATTACTAATTAAATTATTTTTCGAGGCAGTATTACCTGCTGCGACAGGTTTAGGCAAACGGGATAGTGAAAAATATCCAAAGCTTAACCACCAGATGCCTACAAGTAAAAAAGAAATTCTTGAGCCTTCTCCCTGTGTGATACCAAACCAATCAAATTTCATTACAAAAACAAAACAAATCAGCTGTAAGATCACGCTGCCTACGTATCCATAAGCAAAACCACGGGCACTGACTTTGTCCCTATCTTCCGGAGCGGCAATTTCAGGTAAAAAAGAATTACTAAAAACATAACTGCTCCAAAAACAAATGCATGCAATAATCATACATGTGATGCCGATCCACAAAGTACTACCGCCCTTAAAAAAGTAAAGTGTGGCACACGCTATGCTTCCGATGGTAAAAAAAAATGCCATAAAGCTTTTTTTATTACCCTTATAATCAGCAATAGAAGTAAGTAACGGTAAAATAATAGCTACAATTAGTAACGCAAATGCCAGCGTATAGTTATATAAAGACGTATTTACAAATTCTCTTCCCAAAAAGTGTACATATGAAATCTCTCCGTCTACACGTTCGGCTGTCATAGATTCATAGTAAGCAGGGAAAATAGTGGAAGTAATTACTAAATTATAAACGCTGTTGGCCCAATCGAACATGGCCCAGCCATTAATTACTTTTTTGGAAGCTGTTTGCATATGTCGTTATTAGTGGATGTGAAAATAAGTAAATGTACTGATGTGCAAATATGCGGATTTGAAGATGTGCAGATTAGTCCAATAGGGGTTAATAACATTCGCATATTTTCAAATATGCACATTCGCACATTATCCCTTTATAGCACCAGTCAATAATAATACAAGAAGTATAATGCCTGCGATAATACGGTACCAGCCAAAAACTTTAAAACCGTACGCCTTTAAATAATTAATAAAAAAACGAATGGCCAGGATAGCTACCACAAATGCAACGATATTGCCGACTATAAAGCTGATCGTATTTTCTTTGCTGGCGAGAATAATTTCATACCCTTTATGAACAGTGCCGCCGGCACTCCATTTTTTTAGAAACAATGAATGCGCAGTCGCTGCGAACATCGTTGGCACGGCGAGATAAAAAGAAAACTCAGCGGCGAGGTTGCGGGTAAATTTTTGTTGCATACCGCCAATGATAGAAGCGGCGCTGCGGCTCACACCCGGTATCATCGCAATAGTTTGCCAAAGACCTACAAAAAATGATTTGGTATAAGTGATCTGTTCTTCCGATTCAAGCGTAGGGTTCTTAAAAACCTTATCAATAAATAATAAAACAAAACCACCCAGCAACATAGACATCACTACTACAAAAGGGCTTTCCAGTAACCCATCAATTTCATCTGAAAAAAAGTAACCTAATAGTAATGCGGGAATAACACCGACGATCAGCTTTGCATAAAATTGCCAGCGCTGGAACTGGAAAAATTTCTTTGCGTATAAAACAACGACGGCGAGGATTGCGCCGAACTGAACCGCCACTTCATAAAGTTTGGTAAACTCTTCTTTATGTATGCCCAGCAATGAACTGGTAAGGACCATGTGCCCGGTAGAAGAAACAGGTAAAAATTCAGTAATGCCTTCAACAATTGCAAGAATGATCGCATGAAAAATATTCATCTGGGTTAATTATCGCTTAAAAATAGTCAATCTGTTGAAGGATTAAAAGTGGTGCGTTTCAAATTTTCGCTTTTGCCCCTATCCCCTGAAGGGGAATATCAAACTTTAAAATTGTGATTTCCATCCAGGAGATAGGCGCTAACACAAGCTGAAGATGCGAAAATTTAAAATACACCCAGTAAAGGCCGGTAACTCTTTATTCAAACAAAAAGGCGGTACAAGCTGCACCGCCTTTCATTATATATTGATCAACCAGTTAAATGGTTTTTACTTTCGGTTTTTTAAAAATCGCATAGATCTCGATCACCAACCCTAACAGTATAAGTATCGGTGCGACGGTAATACGGCGGGAACTGTACACGGCATCTTTATCAAAAACAGAGGGGTCTTTGCTGGCGCCGCCTGCCATCAGGAACATGCCAATAGCGATGATGATAATGCCAATCAGCATCCACATATAATTTTCTCTGGAAAACATTGAAGGCGTTTTTGTTTCAGCCATGGTAGTCAAATTTGGAAGTGCAATATAATGAATTTGCGAGAAGGAAGTAGCTAGTGGTAAGTGGGCTTTATGCAGTTGAATCCCTACTGGCGACTTGCCATTTTACACTGGCTAATACAGGTCATCCAGCTTCATCTTCAAATACTTCAGCACACTGCGATAGGTACTGAACATCGTGATGAAAATTCCCAGTAATATCAGCCCGAGGAATAATAAGATCAGTGTATTATCATCGTGTATCACTTTCATTTCAGGTATTATTCGCTCCGCTACCATAATAACTAGCATAACGAGAACAACAGCTATGACACCGCTGATAGCGCCATTAAGTATGGCTTTAAGGTTCATAGGCCTTGCGATGAACCAACGGGTAGCGCCTACCATCTGCATGGTCTTAATAAGAAAACGGTTGCTGAACATCGCCAGTTTGATCGTATTATCAATCAGCACGATGACAACGACAGCGAGGATGATCGCAATAATAGATAATGCGATGCTCGCTTTTCTAATATTATTATTCAGCTCACTCACCAGTGCTTTCGGATAGGTTACATCGCTGACATAGGTCTGTGTTTCCAGGTCTTTTTGTATAGCGTTCAGCGAATCCACCGTGATGTATTCTGTTTTTACTTTAAAATTGATGCTGTTCGGCAGTGGATTTTCTGTCAGTACTTTGTCCCAGCTTTCATTCCCATCGCGGAGGTATCTTTTCTTCGCTTCTTCTTTTGTTATAAATTCTATTGATTTCACATAAGGTTTGGAAGAAACATATTGCATCAGCGTCAGGCTATCATTAGGGTTTAGCTTGCCGCGGAGTGAAGCGATCACTTCCACATTTTCTTTAAAATAATTACCGAGTTTATTAGCGTTGATTACCAGCCAGCCGATAATACCCAGCAGGAACAGGACCAGCGTTACACCGAGAATGGACATGAAATAAGAAGGTTTGCCGCGTTTGATAGAAGCCTTTCCGGATCGGGTCATAGCGATGAATTTTAAATTAACGGGTTTTGGTGTCCCCGCTCCAATTGTATTGAAAATAAGAGGCGGCGGGGCGGGCAAAAATAGCCAATTCAGGACTACAATCAGTATTTTTGCCACCCAAATAACGGTTGTAAAAAGTTGATATTGCCGCAACAGTGAAAGATATTGTTAAAGATGATTAGTAACCCGGCTGCATTGCTACTATCATCGCCTGTTGCGTCGCACTCTTCAACTTTCGGTCCGCTACTGAGCACTTATGAAGTGCGCTATTGCTTAGTAGTCCGATAACTATCGGGATCATGCAGGGAGCTGCCCTGACAAACATCGGGGTCTTCGACAATTGCTGAATAAAGAACAGGAAGATGAACGGAGCGTCGCAACGAAGCCGATAGTAGCACAGGTGATGACAACATAAAATAAAAATTTGCACTTAAGAATATAGCAGTATGGAGTATGATTTTCGAAGCATAGAAAAGAAATGGCAGGACAAATGGCAGAAAGACGGCGCTTATAAAGTAAGCAATGATTCTCCCAAACCAAAATATTATGTGCTGGATATGTTTCCTTACCCGAGCGGGGCGGGGCTGCATGTGGGACATCCATTGGGCTATATCGCCAGTGATATTTTCGCAAGGTATAAGCGGTTGAAAGGTTTCAATGTATTGCACCCGATGGGTTATGATGCGTTTGGCTTGCCGGCGGAGCAATATGCGATTGATCATGGCATTCATCCTGCTGTATCCACTGCTGCCAATATTAAAAACTTTCGCAGCCAGTTGGATAAGATCGGTTTTTCTTTTGACTGGGACAGGGAGGTAAACACATCTAAACCGGAATATTATAAATGGACACAATGGATCTTTTTACAATTGTTCAATTCATTTTATAATAGAAAGTTGAATAAGGCGGAAAAGATTGAAACGTTGATTGCATTGTTTGATAAAGAAGGAAATAGTAATCATCCCATACCAAACAGCAACTTCCAGCCTACGTCTCACGACTCACGACTCACGACTTTCTCCGCTGCGGAATGGAAATCATTTAACGAAAAAACACAGCAGGAAATATTGATGGAATACCGGCTGGCGTATTGCGGTTATGGTGAAGTGAACTGGTGCGAAGCGCTGGGAACTGTGTTAGCGAATGATGAAGTAATAAATGGAGTGAGTGAAAGGGGCGGCCATCCTGTTGTAAAAAAGAAATTGCGTCAATGGTATTTGCGAATAACAGAATATGCCGATCGTTTGCTGGAAGGATTGGAAAGAATTGATTTCAGCGAAGCGATGAAAGAGATGCAGACGAACTGGATTGGGAAGTCGTCGGGTGCGGAGATAGTTTTTAGCCTCACCCCTAACCCCTCTCCTAACGGAGAGGGGAATGTGGCACAGTCGTCACATTCAGGAAAATTTTTCCAGACAGCGGATAAAAAAAACTGGGGTATATTAAAAGATTTATCGAGAGAAAACCGGAAGAAAAAAACAGAAGCTGAAGATGTTTTATGGCAGGAGTTACGCAATAATAACCTCGGGTATAAAGTGCGTCGCCAACATGTTATTGACGGGTTTATTATTGATTTTGCTTTTTTGGAAAAAAAATTACTGATAGAAATTGATGGTGGTTATCATAATGAGACAGAGCAAGAACAATATGATGAAGCAAGGACAGAATATTTAAGCGGGCATGGTTATAAAGTTTTAAGATTTACAAACGAGGAGGTCATAAATAATAAAGATGCTGTTGTAGGAAAAATAAAGGAAGCATTGGAACGTCCATCAGCGGAGGGTTCCGGTGCCCCCCTCTCCGACAGGAGAGGGGTAGGGGGTGAGGCCTTGCAACTGAAAGTGTATACCACCCGTCCCGATACCATTTTCGGCGTCGACTTCATGGTCATCGCCCCGGAGCATGAACTGGTGGAAGAAATAACAACAACAGAACAAACAAAGGCCGTTGAAGAATATATCGCTTATGTAAAGAGCCGCAGCGAAAGAGAAAGAATGGCGGAGAAAAAGATCAGCGGTGTGTTTACGGGATCATATGCGTCCAATCCTTTTAACGGGAAGCAAATTCCTATTTGGATATCTGAATATGTATTGGCTGGCTATGGTACCGGCGCCATTATGGCCGTGCCCTGCGGTGATGAACGGGATCACAAATTCGCAAGGCATTTTAATATTCCCATCACCAATATTATCGGTAAGTATTACGATGGTGAAGAAGCCAATCCTACCAAAGAAGCCACTTTAGAAAATTCTGATTTCCTCAATGGCATGGTGATGAAGAACGCCATAGAAGTGGTGATAAAGAAAATTGAAGAGATGGGCATCGGTACACGCAAAGTGAATTATAAAATGCGTGATGCGGCTTTCAGCCGCCAGCGCTATTGGGGCGAACCGTTTCCGATTGTTTGGAAAAATGGTATTGCCTATCCGCTGGATGAAAAAGAATTGCCATTAATATTACCTGAAGTAGATAAGTATGGGCCGGGGCCGGATGGAGAAGGGCCGTTGGCTAATATTAAGGAATGGTACCTCAACCCCAACCCTTCTCCGCAAGCGGAGAAGGGGGCAGTGGGAGCCGACAATGTGCCGAAATATACTGTACATACGCCGGTTCAATATGAATTGGCCCGTACTATTAGAAAGGATTATACCGAAGCGGAAGATGCGCTGTGGCAATTAGTAAGAAACAATCAATTGGATGTGAAATTCCGCCGGCAACATCCTATCGATGCCTATATCGTTGATTTTGTTTCATTGCAGGATAAACTAATCGTAGAAATTGATGGCGGCTATCATGAAACCGACGAGCAAAAAAAATACGATGAAGACAGAACGAGAATATTAAAAGAGATAGGATTTGATGTTATCAGGTTCAGCAATGAAGAAACAATAAAAAATCCTTTTGCAGTAAGAGATAAGATCAAAGCGGAGTTGGGTGCACGTATCCCCTCTCCACTTGTGGAGAGGGGGCAGGGGGTGAGGGAAACCAACACCATGCCCGGCTATGCAGGGAGCAGTTGGTATTTTCTCCGCTACATGGACCCGCATAATGACAAAACATTTTGTGACAGGAAAGTAAGCGACTATTGGGGGCAGGTAGATTTATACATCGGCGGCACCGAACATGCAGTCGGTCATTTATTATACAGCCGCATGTGGACGAAAGCGCTGAATGATCTCGGCTATATTGGTCATGATGAGCCTTATAAGAAGTTAGTGAACCAGGGGATGATACAGGGGAGTTCGAGATTAGGATACAGGCTCGATAAATATATACATGGTGCTACAGATGAAGTCAATGGAAAACAAATATTCATTTCTCATGGTATAGTTGCGCCCTTTAAGAAATTTCTTATGGATTCTAAACCTGATTCTATGGATGAGTATAAACAATCCTTAGAACTTATTAATAAAGCTCTTGGTTTGGATAATTCTGTACGATTTCCAACAATTTCTGAAATCCATATTAATGTAAATATTGTTGATGGAGTTGAATTAAATATTGAGAAATTTAGAAAGGAACGAAATGGTGAGTATGCCGATGCAATTTTTATTAAAGAAGTCGGAAAATACATCTGCGGCGTTGAAGTCGAAAAAATGTCCAAATCAAAATTCAACACAGTCAACCCCGATGATTTAGTAGTGAGATACGGCGCCGATACCTTCCGCATGTACGAAATGTTCCTTGGCCCCGTAGAAATGAGCAAACCATGGGATACCAAAGGCATTGAAGGCGTACACCGTTTCTTGAAAAAATTCTGGCGTTTGTTCTTTGATGAAATAAAAGGTTCAGTGGTGAAGGATGAGCCACCTACAGCGGAAGAATTAAAAGTGTTACATCACACTATTAAAAGAATAGAGAACGATACTGAACGTTTCAGTTTCAACACAGGTGTCAGCGCTTTCATGATCGCTACCAATGAACTGACCGATCTGAAATGTCATAAAAAACAAATTCTTGAACCATTATTGATATTGCTTACTCCTTATGCACCGCATATCGCAGCAGAACTTTGGAATTTTTTAGATAATAAGATATCTGTATTAGATGCCAGCTATCCCAAGTTCGAAGAGAAATATGTAAAAGAATCTTCCAAAGCATATCCCGTTGCTATCAACGGAAAGACAAGAACAGAATTGACTATTTCTCTTGATGCCACGCAACAGGATGTTGAAGCGATCGTTTTAAAAGACGAAGTAGTACAAAAATGGCTCGAAGGAAAAGCGCCTAAAAAAATCATTTACGTTAAGAACAAGATGATCAACGTGGTAATTTAGTTTTACCCTAACTTTAGAAAAACAGTCGTCATGAAACGCATACTCCCCCTCCTCCTTGTTCTCTTTTCTCTTTCCGTAGTCGCCCAGGATGAGCTGCCGTGGAAGGAAGCGAGTAAAGAAAGCCAGGCCTATCATGAATACCGCATCAAAACCACCACACCTCCTTATAGCCTTGCCAAAGTGCAGGCATTGATCAAAAAAATAAAGTACGACGAGGAAAATGAAATTGATGCCCTCAATAAGAAAAGCTATGATGCGCTTTCTTTAAGGGAAAAGTTTACCTATTCGATGGTTCACGGCGAATCCTTCAGCCAGAATTGCGATGCCATGCCACCGATACAGGAAGAGCAGAAAAAAATATTTGCTTACCTGCCCGATATGTTTAACGAATATACCTGGAGCGAAAGACAAACAAAATTCCTGAAGGACAACAAGGATTCTGTTATCGCCTGGATAAAAGAATCTGTTGCGAGAACAAAAAGGATCGGTGTAAATTATAAATACGCCATTGTTGAAACGAAAGCGAAAGAAATAATTCCGTTTTTAATAGAAACGTATAATGCAACAAAGAAAGATAAAGATATCCTGACCTTGCTGATGCAATTGATGCGGGATGGTGAATACGGGCCTTTCCTAAAATCCGCTTCGTATAAAAAATTATACGGCGAAGACGCGGACTATCTTACTTACCTGGATGCTAACACGGCCAACGAGGAACTGATCATTAAAAGAGCGACGGATTTTTATAATGGCGTCAACTAAACTTTATTGGCTTGCCTTGATTTTTTTCTTCAGTAAATCATCCGCACAAACGGACAGCGGGTTTGTTTTTGTTTCAAAAGGCGCTTACACCATCGGCAAAAAAGGCCATGGGCTGAATCCCCAGCGAAAGGTAAACGTAAATGATTATTACATTGCCAAAACAGAAACCACCAACCGGCAATTTGAACAATTCATAAAAGCTACTTCTTACAAAACCGATGCGGAACGCAACCACAATGCGATGGTGTTTCAACCGGGGTTAAAAGAATTTGAATGGATAGAAGATTCAACAGCGTATTGGCGATATCCAAATGGTGTCAGCCGCGGCGGTATTGAAAATAAAATGGATCATCCCGTCACCTGCATCAGTTACAGTGATATTCTCGCTTATTGCAAATGGAAAAATGTTCGCTTGCCTTCTTTGGAAGAATGGGAAATCGCCAGCCGTGCCGGTTCTGTGGATGATTATTTCTTTGGCAACGACAGGGAAAAAATAAAACAATACGCCAATATCTGGTATGGCAGAAATCATTTGGCGGCCGACAGCACTGATGGTTATATGTACACATCGCCTGTCGCCAGCTTTGCGCCCAATCCATGGGGATTGTATGATATGTACGGCAATGTTTTTGAATTTTGTACAGGTAAATTAAAGCCAACTGAAAAAAATACTATTTCACATGCCCGTGGCGGATCATGGTGGTGCAGTAAGAATGCGTGTAACTTTTTTAATTCTTACGATATCGGCCGGGTGCATATCCATGCTTCTTTTAGTAACCAGGGTTTCCGGGTTGTAAAATAATAAAACATGAAAAAAATTATCGTTGCATTGATGTTCATGGGTTGCTGCATTTCATTGGCAGCGCAGGAATTGAACGTGATGACATTTAATATTCGCCTGAATATTAAATCAGACAGCCTCAATGCCTGGTCATACAGGAAAGCTCATGCGGCATCGCAAATTCTTTATCATGAAGTGCATTTGCTCGGCGTACAGGAAGCATTGCACGACCAGATGATGGACCTCAAAGAAAGATTGAAACAATATAAATATGTAGGCGGCGGCCGCGATGATGGCAAAGAAAAAGGCGAATACTCTGCTATATTTTATGATACTACAAGATTGCAGGTGTTACAATCAAAAACATTGTGGTTGTCAGAAACGCCAACCGCTCCCGGCGTCAAAGGTTGGGATGCTGCCTACCCGAGAGTGGTAACATGGGCGAAGTTCCGTGACAAAAAAACGAAAAAAATATTCTTCGCATTCAATACGCATTTCGATCATATCGGCCAGGTGGCAAGAAGAGAAAGCGCCAAACTTGTTTTGCAATGGGTAAAAGATATTGCTGGCAACACTCCCGCCATCATCACCGGTGATTTTAATGCAAAGCCAACTGATGAGCCGATAAAAATTATTGTCGATGCATCCAATCCATTGCATTTAAAGGATACAAAAGAATTATCGGCCACGCCACATTATGGACCCACCGGCACTTTCACTGCTTTCGGATCAAAGGAAATCGATGACCAGCCTATTGATCACATATTTATAAAAGGTAAATGGAAAGTGTCGAAGCACGCCACTATTTCTCAATCATGGCAGGGGCGATTTGCTTCCGATCATTTTTCCGTGATAGCGAGGGTAAGTTTATAGAAGTGTGTTGATTGTTTTTTATTAACCCAACTGCATTGCTACTATGATCGTCTGTTGCGTCGCACTTTTCATCGTTCGGTAATTCTATTGAGCATTTGCGAAGTGTATTTTCAATATCGAATGCTCTGAAATTTTCAACTATATAAATAAACTACAAATTAAAAGTCTCGTGGCTCGCAACTCATAACTCACAACTCTCACTTCTTCTTCACAAATCGTATCATCGCACTGCTTCCTTCAGTACTCGCTAATATCGCTTCGTAACGTTTATCACCCATTTCAACGACCATGTAAGAAGTATTCGGCGGAATAGAACCGAGGTTTTCGGCCACCATTATCATTTCATTGCTATCCAGCAGATCATTCGTCGCCAGTTTGATGGTATAAGCCGATCCTAACAAACGAATATGCTGAAAAATGAGTTTGTCATTTAAGAAAAGCGAAATCGAATCGCCATCAATTTCCGCATTATCATAAAAACGAAGTTCAATCGAATCACCCGTGATGGGTATTTCCCTGACAAAAGTTTTTTTACGGGCTACGAATTTTTCTTCGATCGTTGGTGGAGTTACCGGTACAGCAGGTTGAATTGGTTTTTCTTCTTTGATGACAGGAGGAGGTATCGTTTTTATTCCTGTTTTCACCGTTTCTTTTTTCTCCGGGATAGTTTCTTTTACCACGGGTGGCGGTAGCGGTGCTACTGTTTTTTCTTCAACAGGTACAACAGGTTTCTGATAAGCGATCAATCCAATACTGTCAATAATATCAGGATCATTTGTGCCAACGAGGTAATTATCAATTACAAAATCCCATTCATCTTTAAAATCGCTGTTGCCAATTTTATCCAGGTGTACATCCGCTCTCGGGTCATCATCTTCCAGTTTACCAGTTTTGCCATCGAGCATCATCCTGCCATCGCCGGGGCAATTAAAATCCGCTCTTGAGAGCAATTGATTCTTTCCGGGCGAAGAAAGATTAATACGACCTGATTTTTCTTCAATCAATTGATCATCCCACCACACCGCTTCATTCGAAGTTGCATCGAAATATCCTTTAATAGCGTATCGACGATAATGATTGGCAGACTCGTAATAGTACGAGGTTCCGGTCAGGCTATCGCCATTTAATATAATTTTTATTTCCGCTTTCTGCTTGTTGATCTTTCCTTTCCACACGCCGGTGATCATCTGGCTCTTGCAAAAAGAAGAAATAAATAAACATATAAAACAAATGGAATGAGCGAAAAAGCCTTTTATTTTCAAAATATAGATTTTTTAAGTGTCCAGGATGGCTATAAAACGAAATGAAAGGCAGGGTAGTATATTAAAAAGTGTAATTAAATAGCCAAAATACAGGGCAAAAAGTAGTTTATCTCAGGCGAAAAAGAAAAGCCACAGAAAAATTGCGATAATCGAAAAAATAAATACCTTTCAAACCCAATCTCCTGCGAAATACCGCATTATTACCAAACACACAAACTCTGCACATGAGAAAATTTTACTTTCTTCTTGTTATTGTATTTTCATTTCTGGGAAGTCTAAGTTTAAATGCCCAGGTTAATACTTATATTTTTTCGCAAGCATCCGGTACATACACTCCTATTGCGGGGGGTACTGTATTAATTACAGCTACATCGAATACGTTTGGCAATGCCGGGTTCCCGGATGACCAGGTATATACATTGCCGGCAGGAACGATCCCTTTTACTTTTACCTATAATGGTACAGGGTATACAGGATTGAATGTAAGTACAAATGCTTTTGTAACTTTTGGAGCTACGGCTCCTGCTTTTGATAATTATACACCTGTCAGCAGTACCGCAGGTTATAGTGGCGCTATTGCTGCGTTGGGGCGTGATGCCAGTGGTATGTTTAACGTAGGTGGAAATACATCTGAGTTAAGTTATACTACAGAAGGCTCATCGCCCAACAGGGAATTTGTCATTCAATATAAAAACTGGAGACCTTATTCCACTGCAACGGTTTCTCCTTACTGGACATGGAATTTTCAAATACGTTTGGTAGAAGGAACGAATGCCGTTCGGATAGTTTATGGAAGTTGTACAGCTACGGGTACGCCAACAGCCAGCACTGCGCAGGTAGGCTTGCGTGGTTCATCTAATGCAGATTTCAGTAACAGAACCAGCACCACAAGCTGGTCAGCTACTACTGCAGGAGGCACAAATGCTTCTACTGTATCTTATAGTGCTACTAATGTGCCTTCTTCTGGTTTAACATTTGCATGGACGCCGCCACCACCATGTGTACCTGGTTCTTTAGCAGGCGGCACTACGCAATCAAGTACAGCTTCGGCTTGCGCAGGTGTTAGTTTTAATCTTACGGTTACTGCAGCCAGTTTTGGTTCAGGCCTAACTTACCAGTGGGAATCTTCTCTAAATGGAACGAGCTGGACAAATATTGGAGGAGCAACAAGTGCGGGATTGACGACGAGCCAGTCAGTAGCTACTCATTATCGTCGTAAAATGACTTGTAGCGGAACAGATGCTTTCTCAACAGATTTGACAGTTACTGCTGTTCCGGGAATCAGTTCATTCCCATGGACAGAAAGTTTTGATGTAGCAACAATACCCGGTTGCTGGTCCAATCAGTATGTTTCAGGAACTACTAACTGGACTTATGTTACAACCAATCAAAATGGCAGTATTACACCAAGAAGTGGCGCAAGAATGGCGGAATTCAGGGTCGCTTCTATAGGCCCTTCTACTAAATTAGTCACACCGCAATTGAACTTGAGCTCACTTACAAGTCCACGCCTCAGGTTTTATTATGCAAATGTGAATTGGGTGGGTGATATTGATCAACTACGTGTATATTATAAAACCAGTGCAGCAGGTGCATGGACGCAAATTGGTGCAAACTATATCACCGAAAACATTTTATGGACTGGTGTAACATTAGCTCTTCCCAATCCAAGCAGTGATTATTATATAGCTTTTGAAGGTACTTCCAACTGGGCCCGCGGCCTCGATCTTGATGATGTGACCGTAGAAGAAACACCACCATGTCTTCCTTCTGCTACATTATCAGTTTCCGGCGTTACCACTACAGCGGCGACATTAAACTGGAATGCTTCCACAACTACACCGGCAAATGGATATGAATGGGAGCTGCGTACATCAGGCGCTGCCGGCAGCGGTGCAACAGGATTGGTTAACAGCGGGCCTGTCGGCGCTGGCATTTTAACTACCAATGTGTCTGGATTAACTGCCAACACCCAATATACTTTTTATGTTCGTTCTGTTTGTGCCACAGGCGTATTATATAGTGATTGGAGCACGGGTTACATATTCAGAACAGCATGCGATGCTATTATTGCATTTCCATTTACAGAAACATTTGAAGCAGCAAGCATTTCACGTTCTTGCTGGACACCACAGATCATCTCTGGTACTTATAACTGGACCTATGGCGCTGGTGCAGGAAATGGCGGCGTTACTACAGCTCATGGCGGTAGTACGAATGCACAATTCTTCGGCGCAAGTTATAATGGGGAAACTGCAAGACTTATTTCCCCGCAATTTAATCTTTCCGGAATGGTAAATGGCGCTGACCTTGAATTCTGGATGATTAATCCATCCTGGCTCGGTGATCTCAATGAGTTAAGGGTTTATTATCGTACTACTGCTGCCGGCGCATGGACATTATTACCGGGAGCTGTTTATACAAACGCCGTTGGTTCATGGACCAAAGTAGAGATCGAAAACCTTCCGAATCTCAGCAGCACCTATTATATCGCATTTGAAGGAACGCAATTGTATGGATACGGCCTGGGTATTGATGATGTAGTCGTGAAAGCAGCCCCAACATGCAGACCTGCAAAGAGTGTAACTGTTTTACCGACTACACAAACTACGGCAAGCGTTTATTTCACTTCTCCCGGCAACGCATTTATTGTTGAGTACGGTGCGCCGGGCTTTACACCGGGTACAGGCGCCGCTGCCGGTACAGGTGGTACGCTGGTATTAGGTACAGCTTCACCGATCAATATTTCAGGTCTTACAGTAAGCACTACTTATGATTTTTATATAAGAAGGGTTTGTACACCGGGCTCTGATTACAGTACCAATGTAAAAGTGACGGCGACAACATTATGTCCTCCGACGAATATTCCTTATGTACAGAATTTTGAAAGTGCAACAGTACCCGGCATGCCGACATGTACCAGCGTACAGGATGTGAATGGAAATAGCGGGCCTTTCTGGATCAATCCTACATCTGGTGGAGGTGGTTGGGAAACATATACAGATACCGACCCTCTTGCCTATGTCTCTCCATCAAAGAGCCTGTTATATTTTTACGATCAAAGCAATGTAACAAGGCCAGGGGATGATTGGTTTTATACACAAGGACTTAACCTTACAGCGGGAACCAGCTACAGGTTGAAGTTTTTCTATAAAGGAATAGATGGACTCAACTTCCCGGAAAAACTGGAAGTGAAATATGGAACGGTAGCCAGCGCCACGACAATGACGGCAGGCACTTTATTCAGCAATACGAATATTTCAACGGCATATGCTAATCCTTTCGATTCTGTAAGAGTTGATTTCACGCCTACAGCATCCGGAGTTTATTATATAGGTTTCCATGCATTTTCCGATCCGGATGAATTCGCTATGTTTATTGATGATATCAGTGTTAAGGTAACGCCGTTAGTAGATGCGGGGGCGACAGGTTTAACAGCTATTCCAACTTGTCCTGCTGCTACCGGTGTAATGCAGGCGACTATCAGGAATTATAATCTTACAACACTGAACTTCGCAACATATCCTGTTACTGTTACCGCTACCATGTCAGGCGCTTCGACTGGCAGTGTTAATACTGTTGTGAACACAGGTACATTGGCACCGGGAGCTTCAATGACTGTAACGCTTCCTGCGTTTAACTATATCACAGGTACATATAATGTAACCGTCGCAACAAGTTCACCAAGTGATCCGGAAACGGCGAACAATGCTTATACTACATCGTTCTTTGTTAATCCAAGCCCGGCTGCCCCGGTAATTACTCCTGCTGCTCCTGCTATTTGTGCCGGTGCGGTACAGTTATTATCAGCAACGTCAACAGGTACAACAACGGGAACGATAACATGGTCTCCTATTACCAACCTGTTTACAACAGCGGCAGCCAATACAATATATACGGGAGAAATAGCCCCGTCAGTATATGCAAAACCTGCTTTGACTGCTATCTACACTGCGACTGCTACTTCCGCTGCGGGCTGTAAGACTTCAACGCCTGTAACAGTAACGGTAAATGCGAACCCGGTAGTTGCGTTTACAAATCTTCCTGCGAAAATTTGTACCAGCGACACATTGATAGCATTGGCCGCCACACCCGTGGGAGGTACATGGTCAGGTATCGGTGTTTCAGGAAACAGCTTTATTCCTTCACGTGCAGCAGCCGTTGGTACTTATACATTATCTTATTCAACTACAAATACGGCGGGTTGTACAACAGTTGCAACCATTGCTGCGAAAGTGGAAGATTGTCCTGAAAGAGTAATATTGCTCAGGGATAATGCAGTGATTGTATTCCCGAACCCAACAACAACCGGCAAGTTTAATGCCCGCATCAATAGCGTATTGTATAATAAGCTGACCATGCGGATATATAATCTTAAAGGCGACCTGGTACATACGCAGGAATTCAGCGGATTGGTGTTTGGCCGTGTATTATCTGTTGATGTTAATTATTTACCAGCAGGAACGTACATGGTGAATTTCTCTTATGATGGTGGTGTAAGAAGTGCAGATAAGACCTTCCCGGTAATGGTCGCACATTAAAACTAAATACATCAAAATATAGTATCAAGGCATCCCGTTTGGGGTGCCTTTTTTCTTTTATAAAATTTAAAGAAATTAATCAGAGTAAGTCTTTAACGATCGCTTCCCATTCTTCTTTTAATGAGACAGCGGGTCTTTTTCTTCCAGCCCTGGTATACCAATAATCGGCATTCCATATATCGCCTTCCTTGCGATGCAGGTAAGCATGTATCCATGCTGCTGTTTTATCAGGTATATCCTGTATCACTGTATGCGCTTTTTCCCAATCTTCTTTGCCATCATACCATAATGCTTGCAGGTATTCAGAAAGTGTAGACGGCGGTTGGCCGCCTGCGAGACTGTTATTGAATTCTTCAAATGTCATTTATCAAAAATAAAAAATCTTTTCTCGCTGATGAATGTCTCGTTGTTTTATATTTAAAAACGGACGCTGTGAAAATGATGATACTTTCCTGACAAACTTCGGGATATTCGATGACATTGCTCAGTAGAGAACAGGAAGATGAATGGAGCGTCGCAACGAAGTTGATAGTAGTAATACAGCTGGCTTCAAAAAAATGTTATCATAGAGTTCATATACCGTATAAGAAATAAGGTTTCGACATTTTATTATATTAAGGACTTTTAGCCGATCCATACTACCTTTACAATTATTAATGAAAAATTTAATGGCGAACCCGAACCTCAATAGTGATAAAGAATCATTGACGACAGTTGATAAAGAGTTTGAGAATAATATACGTCCTTCCCAGATAACGGATTTCGCTGGACAGAATCAAATTATCGACAACCTCCGGATATTTATAAAAGCTGCGAAACTAAGAGGCGAAGCGCTGGACCATGTTTTATTTCATGGACCGCCCGGCTTGGGAAAAACAACTTTGTCAAGAATTGTCGCCAATGAATTAGGCGTTAATATTAAAGAAACATCGGGGCCTGTTATTGAAAAACCCGGTGACCTCGCCGGACTCCTTACTAACCTTGAAGCAAATGATGTATTGTTTATAGATGAAATACATCGCCTTAGTACGGTGGTGGAGGAATATTTATATGCGGCGATGGAAGATTACCGCATTGATATTATGATAGACACCGGTCCCAATGCAAGAAGCATACAGATCAACCTGAACCCTTTTACATTAATTGGCGCTACGACAAGAAGCGGCTTGCTGACAGCGCCGTTACTTTCAAGGTTTGCGATCAAATCAAGATTGGAATATTATAGCGCCGAAGTTTTGCAGAAGATCATTCTTCGCTCCGCGACTATTCTTGGCGTAAAGATCAGTACGGAAGCGGCGAAAGAAATTGCGGGAAGAAGCAGGGCTACACCAAGAATAGCAAACGGTTTATTAAGAAGGGTAAGGGATTTCGCCCAGGTATTAAATGATGGCGATATAGATATCGGCATTACACAACATTCGCTGAAAGCATTGAACGTGGATGAATACGGCCTGGATGATATGGATAATAAAATTCTGATGACCATTATTGATAAATTCAAAGGCGGCCCTGTCGGCATTACTACGATCGCTACTGCTGTCGGCGAAGAGACCGATACAATAGAAGAAGTGTATGAGCCTTTTTTAATACAGGAAGGTTTTTTACAACGCACGCCAAGAGGAAGAGAAGTAACGGCAAAAGCATATGAGCATTTGGGAAAAATAAGTCCTGGCTCTGCCGGTACATTGTTCGTATAAAAAAATGGGTCTTCAAATTGGAGACCCATTTTGCTTATTGCCTATTGCAAATTGTTTATTGTACTACCAGCCTGAACCCATTTCCATGGATATTCACGATTTCAATCTTCGGATCATCTTTTAAATACTTACGAAGCTTGGCGATATATACATCCATGCTGCGTCCATTGAAATAAGTATCGCTGCCCCATATTTTTTTCAGCGCCGCTTCTCTTGGTAAAAGATCATTCAGGTGCTCGGCCAGCATTTTCAATAATTCATTTTCTTTCGGTGACAACGTTTGTGTCATTCCACTATGGATTAATTGCCGGAGCTTGGGATTGAAATGATAAGTAGAAAGATCAAATTCTTTGTTTTCACTTTCTTTGTTCAATTCATCATTTCTTTTCAGGATCGCTTTTATTTTCAGCAATAACACTTCACTGTCAAAAGGCTTGGTGATATAATCATCAGCGCCGAGCTTATATCCCTGGATAATATCTTCTTTCATCGTTTTGGCGCTGAGAAAGAACAACGGAATATCAGGGTCAACGTCCCTTATTTCTTCTGCCAGCGTAAAGCCATCCATATTCGGCATCATTACGTCCAGCAGGCACAAGTCGAATTTTTCACGCTGAAAAGCGGCAAGGCCTAACCGCCCATCTCTTTCCAATGTTACATCGTAATCATTCAGTTCAAGATAATTCTTGAGTACACTTCCCAGGTTGGGATCATCTTCGCACAATAAGATCTTTGGTTTTTTACCTTCCATGATTTATGAGTTTATTTCTATTATAGATGACAAATAAAAGTAAATCATTTGCCAAACATGGCAACGGGCGGCTAATATTTTGTTAAGAGTATCTGTAAAACTTATTTGTTGAGCTTTTTCTACATTTGATGTTTAATACTGAATGGAAATGCACATTACTCCGGATAATCGTTTAAAAAAGTTAATTGTTATTGGTGACAGGTTATTGATAAAGCTGACCCGGCCAGACGAACGAACCGCCAGCGGATTGTACTTGCCACCGGGTGTGCAGGAACGGGAAAAAGTGCAGCAAGGCTATGTGATTAAGACCGGGCCGGGCTATGCCATTCCAATGCCGGTGGAAGATGAATCCTGGAAAGGAGAAGAGGAAAAAGTAAAGTATGTTCCTTTGCAGGCGAAAGAAGGCGACCTGGCGATATTCTTATTGAGCGGCGCCACGGAAGTAATGTACGAGAATGAAAAATATTTTATAGTACCCCAAAGTGCGATATTGTTGCTCGAAAGGGAAGAGGATTTATAATAATTATTTATTTCTAACACCACCATTAATAATCGGACCATGGCAGATAAAACTACTTTTTTGCAATCCATCAAGGATGGGTATTCTTTCAAAGGAGAATCTATTACACTGGGTGTTGGAATGATCGATGGGGAAGCTATCCCGGGATCAACGGTAAAACTTGCATTAAAAACATTAAACCGCCATGGATTAATTGCCGGCGCGACAGGTACAGGTAAAACAAAAACATTGCAGGTCATCAGCGAGGCGTTGAGCGATGCCAGTATTCCCGTAGTGCTGATGGATATCAAAGGTGACCTGAGTGGCATTGCCGCTTCCGGCGCGGTGAATGATAAAGTGACCGAACGTTGCCAGAAGATTGGTATTGAATATAAACCAACGGGGTTTCCTGTTGACCTGCTGACATTGAGTAATGAAAAAGGGGCGAGGCTCCGGGCCACCGTCAGCGAATTTGGCCCGGTGTTATTATCAAAAATTTTAGGGTTAAATGATACACAGGGCGGTTTTGTTTCCATGATTTTTAAATATTGCGACGATAATAAACTGCCATTGCTTGATCTGAAAGATTTTATCAAAGTATTGCAATATGTAAGTGATGAAGGAAAAGCGGAGTTGGAAAAAAGTTATGGAAAAATATCAACCACTTCTACCGGAACTATTTTACGAAAAGTGATAGAACTGCAACAGCAGGGCGCTGACGTTTTCTTTGGCGAAAAAAGTTTTGAAATAGATGACCTGATGCGCATCAGCGATGATGGAAGAGGAATGATTTCCATCGTCCGTGTTACCGATTTGCAGGACAGGCCCAAACTGTTTTCCACCTTCATGTTGCAGTTATTGGCGGAATTGTACGCCACCTGCCCGGAAGAAGGTGATGCGGATAAACCAAAGCTTGTCATGTTCATCGACGAAGCGCATCTTATTTTTCAGGAAGCGAGCGATGTGTTGTTACAGCAAATAGAAACGGTGATAAAATTGATCCGTTCGAAAGGAATTGGTATTTTCTTCTGCACACAAAACCCGATGGATGTACCGGCTCCCGTATTGGCGCAATTGGGAATGAAAGTACAGCATGCATTAAGGGCATTCACCGCCGCGGACCGCAAAGCCATTAAACAAACCGCGGAGAATTACCCGCTTTCGGATTTTTATAAAACAGAAGATGAATTGACAAAACTTGGTATTGGTGAAGCATTCATTACTACCTTGAATGAAAAAGGTGTTCCAACGCCGCTGGTACATACATTACTTTGCCCGCCACGAAGCCGAATGGATATTTTAACGCCGGTAGAAATTGATACGATCATCAGCAAATCAAAACTAGCGGAGAAATATAATAAAGTAGTGGACAGCGAAAGCGCTTACGAAATTTTGACGGAAAAATTAAAAGAAGCGGAAGAAAAAAGCCAGCAACAGCAGGAAGAAAAAAAGCAAGAGAAAGAAACAAAAACAACTACTAAAAAAGAAAAAGGGATACTGGATGATCCGATTGTAAAAAGCATGACCCGCACAGCAGGCAATACGATTGTGCGTTCATTGCTTGGTGCTTTGGGATTGGGTGGACGGAGCAGGAGAAAAAGCTTGTTTTGAAATCACTTATTTCAACTTAACATACCCGTTCTTATCCATTTCAATTTTATTTTCCGCCTGGAGAAATTCAATCACTTTCCAGGCCTTTTCTTTTTTTACCCCGCTGAGTTTTGATAAAAGCTCCCTGCCAGGTAATGATTCATATTTGACAAGGTTAAGAATACGATGATGCAAAGCATCAAATTCCTCTTTGCTGATACTAACAGGTTTCTTCCGGATACAATTATCACAGATGCCGCAATCTTTTATGTTTTTATCTCCAAAATAATTGCCAATCAGGTGGCTTCTGCATTCATCTGTTTCTTTCACATAACGAATAATTTCTTTTACCCGCTTTTGAAATTTTTCTTTGCGCAAATGATAAGCAGGCATGTTGATATGGATATCTTCTGCTTTTACCCGGCTGCGCAGCAAGGATAATTGCGGCTTGTCTTTTTGCGGTTGATAATTAATAATAGAATATTGGTGCAACTCATTTAATTGTTTTTTTATTTCTTCAACATGTTTTTTTGCAACGTTAGCAACTACTAATTCTGAAATAAAAGTGCTATGATCGAAAATACCTTCATAGGTTCTGAGCAATGATTTAATTACTATTTCCAGTTGCGGATGCGTCTTTTCAAATTCGTAAAGAGAATCTTTGTGAACAGTGAACTGGACAGTTGCAGGTAGAAAAACCTGTTCATTAAAAGATAACCAACCGTCCTGCTCCAACGCTTTTAATGAATAAAGGGCGGTATTGGAATTAAGTTTGAATTTTTTCAAAAAATTGGAAAGATCAAAA
This sequence comes from Chitinophagaceae bacterium, assembly GCA_037200685.1. Classification (GTDB taxonomy): domain Bacteria; phylum Bacteroidota; class Bacteroidia; order Chitinophagales; family Chitinophagaceae; genus JAJKIP01. Next base: position 129,156 of record JBBCIG010000016.1, on the reverse strand, counting down.
TCATAATAATTGCCTTCGCCGGAGTGAACAGGTATTTGTAAATAGTTAGCCATGGCCTGGTACACCGTCCGGATATCATGCTGGGGTGGAAAACGCTGATCAGGTAGTTGTTCCAGTTCATGAATTTCTTTTTCATTGTATAATAAAACAGCGAAAGAAGTTTTACCATCACGGCCGGCACGGCCGGCCTCCTGGTAATAATTTTCCAGGCAATCGGGAACATCAGCATGGACAACGGTGCGAACATCAGGTTTGTCGATGCCCATGCCAAATGCATTGGTGCAAACAATCACCCTTGTTTTATTATTGATCCATTCTTCCTGTTTGCGGCTGCGTTCTTCCTGCGCAAGACCTGCATGATAATAGTCAGAAGAAATTTGTTGTAGTTGCAATAAATCACTGATCTCTTTTGTCCGCCTCCGGCTTTTGCAATACACAATCCCTGTTCCCGGAACTTTATGTAGTATCTCGATGATCTTATTAATCTTCGAATCAACATGAAAAACACTGTAAGATAAATTAGGTCGTTCGAAAGACTGGCGAAAAATAGTTTGCGTTTTGAATTCCAGTTTATCGCAGATATCCTCCTGCACATCTCCCGTTGCTGAAGCGGTTAATGCAAGGACAGGTACGCCAGGTAATTCTTTTCGCAATGCTGCTATTCGTAAGTAAGGCGGCCGGAAATCATAACCCCATTGGGAAATGCAATGTGCTTCATCCACCGCGATGAGGTTAATAAACATACCCGGCAGGTATTCTTTAAATAAAGCGGTTTCTAATCGTTCCGGTGAAACATATAAAAATTTACAATTGCTTTCTGTTACAACTTTCAGCGTATTGATTACTTCTTTCCTGCTCATACCAGAGTAAATAGCATAGGCTGTTATTTTTTTCTTGCGAAGATTCTCCACCTGGTCTTTCATTAAAGCGATCAAGGGAGAAATAACCAGGCACATTCCTTCTTTCGCCATGGCAGGCACCTGGTAACACAAAGATTTTCCACCGCCGGTTGGCATTAGCGCAAGTGTATCATTACCTGATAAAATAGAATTGATGATGTCTTCCTGCAAAGGACGGAAAGATTGGAAACCCCAATAGCGATTTAGTATTTCATGAATGGTTATCAACGGCCCGAAGCTATGAAAAGTTTATTTCAGGGGAGTATCTCACGATTGACGCCTCACGTCTGACGTTTACACTACTTTTTTAACGAACAACCTGCCGGAATTTATGGCAAGAACAACATCACTCAGCCCCATCACCAATGCACCAAATGTGGGAGTGAGAAAGCCCAATGCGGCGACAGGAATAGCTATAATATTATATGCAAATGCCCAGAAGAGATTTTCTTTAATAGTTTTATACGTGTGCTTGCCAAGTCCCAATGCTAAAGGCAAATTTTTTAAACCGTGGTTCATCAATACTACCTGTGCACTTTGTACAGCGATTTGCGAAGCGTCGCTCATAGAAATACCAACGGTTGCTTTTGCAAGGGCAGGCGCATCATTAATGCCATCACCTACCATTGCTGTTGGTGAAATAGAATTCAGTTCTGTTATCTTTAATAACTTTTGCTCCGGTGTTTGTTCCGCTATCACTTCTTCAATATGTAATTCATCAGCGAGTTCTTTCGCTTTGGCATAACGGTCGCCACTCAGTAAAATAGTTTTAATACCTTTTCTATGTAAATAATCAATTACCGCTTTCGCTTCTTTCCGCACTTCATCTTTTACATCTATCCAGCCAAGCAGCTCATTATTTTTTATTATATACACATTATGACTGCTATCATCCGTTAATTCCATTGCCGTTTTATAAGAACCCGCCCAATATACATTTCCTTCGGAATCTTCCGCTTTCATACCCAGCCCTTTTACTTCCTCAATTTTCTTCCAGCGGGTTTCATTTTTTCCACCGGGTATTTTCCATTCTCCAGTTATTGACTTAGCGATAGGATGGTTGGAGTATTTCTCCAATGAATAAGCTAATCTTTTAAACTCCTCATCAGCAATGTCTTTCTTTGCCAATTGCCAGGTGCTTATTGAAAATTTTCCCGTCGTCAGCGTTCCCGTTTTATCAAACACTACCTGCTTTATATTTTTAAACGTTTCAAGGCTTGTTGCATTCCTAAAAAGAATCCCATTTCTCGCCGCTCTTCCTAATCCTACAGCAATAGCGGCAGGAGTGGCCAGTCCCATCGCACAGGGGCATGCAATAACCAGTACGGCGATGCTGCGCATCAATGCAGGTGTAAATTCTTTTAGTATTATCCAATTGGCGATAAGGGTAACGGCTGCTATACCTAAAACGACTGGAATAAATATGGCGCTGATTTTATCTGCTAATTGCTGCACAGGTGGTTTTTCTCCCTGCGCTTGTTTCACCATATTAATAATACCTGAAAGAACAGTGTCTTTATCAACAGCGGTTACCTGCGCTTTCACCGTTCCATCCTGGATAATGCTTCCACCGATAAGTTTATCTTTTGCATATTTATGAACAGGAACGCTTTCACCTGTAATGATCGCTTCGTTCGCATGCGCATCACCCCAAAGTATCTTACAATCAATCGGTACCTGCTCACCACTTTTTATTAATATCAAATCACCAACATGCAGTTGTGTATTTTCTACCGGGAAGATTTGTTCTTTGTGCTCACCATCAAAAGCGATCATATTCGCCATTACTTTTTGCGACTTAACCAACTTCTTCAATGCTCTTTGCGTGGAATTCACGGATGCATCTTCTAAATAATTGCCGAGGAACACTAATGTAATAATAGTAGCAGTAGTTTCATAGAACATATAATCAGCAGCCTGCCCGGTCAATGTACCATATAAACTGTAAAAGAAAGAGGCGGTAGCACCCACCGCAATCAATACATTCATATTCGGCATGCCATTGCGGATACTTTTCCAGGCGCTTTTTCCAAAGAAACTCATTCCAACTATATACACGGGAACGGTTAAAGCTAATTGCACCCACGGATCCATCAACCAATGAATGTGAACACCGGGCAACATATGCAGCATCAGTACCAATGTAAATGGTAAACAAAACCAAAAGCGCTGTAAATGCGTGGAAAGAAAAGATTGTTTTTTTACCGCAGCAGCCTGCTGTTCACTGGCTACATGGTAACCAAGTGATTCAATTCCTTTTGAAAGATCGGCGGTCGTAATATTTCCATTTGCATCAAAGCTTACGTCACCGGTCGCAAAGTTCACCTTCACATTCTTCATTCCCTTTTTCTCCAGGTACTTGTGAATGTTTATGGCGCAGGTATTGCAATCCATCCCTTCTACTGTCCATTGAATATTTTCCATAATCTTCTCTCTTATAACAAATCACAAAGGATCTTGTTGCAAAGTTATTTAAGGTCTGCCTCAACTATTTTCGCAGGAGGAAATATATTGGCAACATCGTTGCTATTCCGTTATAAATTTGCGTATGGAACTGGTTTTTTCTTTAGATACTATCTCAAAAATTGCAACCGGGTTTTGGAAATCGGCGGGCGAAGCAAAAGTGATCGCTTTTCATGGTGAAATGGGCGCCGGTAAAACGACTTTCATCCATGCGCTTTGCGATATAAAGCAGGTGAAAGAAGTGGTGGGCAGCCCTACTTTTTCGATCATCAATGAATACACCTTTATAGAGGATGGAAAAGAAAAAAAGATATACCATATCGATCTTTACCGGTTGAAAAATGAGCAGGAAGCCGTGCAGGCCGGTATAGAGGATTGTCTCTACAGCGATCATACCTGTCTTGTCGAATGGCCGGAAAAGGCCGCGGCATTGATTCCACCCGATGCCCTGCACGTTCATATCAGCCTTGCCGGCGCTGAAAACCGAAAGCTGATAATCAGCAGGAATTAGTTATTTTTGAAGACAGTACTTTTACCTGTGCAAATCAATTCATGAGCCAGCAAAAACCAATAATCAGCACTTCTTTTAGCTACGAAACCCTGGAGGAAAAATTGGATATTAAGCCCAAGGGTGAAAGTATGTTTATTGGTATCCCAAAAGAAATAGCTTTCCAGGAAAATCGTATTGCACTCACGCCGGATGCGGTGAGTGTATTGATCAGCAACGGCCACCAGGTGGTGATCGAACACAACGCCGGTGAAGCCTCTCATTTCCGCGATAAAGATTACAGCGAAGCCGGGGCGAAAATCGTTTATGACAGGGCCGAAGTTTTTAAAGCCCCGATATTGGTAAAGAGTGCCCCCATCATCGAAGAGGATCTACCATTATTACAAATGCACCAGGTCATTATTTCTCCCATTCATCTTTCCGTGTTAAAGGCGGAACTGCTGGAGAAGATGATGTCAAAAAAAATAACAGCCATTTCATTTGAGAATTTAAAAGATGACAGCGATTCTTACCCGATCGTAAGAAGTATGAGCGAGATAGCGGGAAGCGCCGTCATGCTTATCGCAGCGCAATATTTAGGCTCAGCGAATCATGGCAAAGGTGTTCTGCTCGGTGGAGTCTCTGGTATCGCTCCTACAAAAGTTATCATCATCGGAGCCGGCATCGTGGGAGAGTATGCGGCAAGGGCGGCATTGGCATTGGGTGCATCGGTAAAAGTTTTTGATAACAGTGTCTATCGTTTAAAAAGATTACAAAATAATATCGGCCATCGCTTATGGACTTCGGTGGTTGAACCACGTATGCTCGGCAAGCAATTAAAAACTTGCGAAGTTGCCGTCGGTGCATTGGCTTCAGAAACAGGAAGGACACCAATGGTGGTAACGGAAGAAATGGTCAGCAACATGCGGCCGGGTTCTGTTGTCATCGATGTGAGTATCGACCGCGGCGGATGTTTTGAAACATCAGAGATCACTTCGCATGAGCACCCGATCTTCATGAAGTACGGAGTCATTCATTATTGCGTTCCCAATATTCCTTCCGGTTTCGCAAGAACGGCATCGCAGGCGATCAGCAATGTATTGATGCCATTATTAATGGAAGCCGGCGATGAAGGTGGTTTTGAAAATCTCGTTTGGCACCAGGTACATTTGCGCAGCGGTATCTATCTTTTCAAAGGCGCTTTAACTAATTTCTATCTCAGTGAACGCTTTGATCTTAAATACACTGATCTCAATTTACTCATAGCCAGCCAGCGGTAAAATATTATTGGCCCAACTGCATTACTACTAGCATCGTCTGTTGCGTCGCACTCTTCAACGTTCGGTAATTCTATTCAGCATTTTTGAAGCTCTCTCACAGTTATAAGTATTTTCAAAAAGCAAGGGCTGTGCGCTGTTCCTCTCCTTTAGGAGAGCCTGCCGGTAGGCAGGGCTAGGTGAGGTTCTGCTGCGCATTGATGAAAGTTCTGTTGACTCGGGAACGAGTCGTTTTAAACTCAATTTTAAGCCGGAATTTTTTTCAAATAAATTAATTAAACATTTGTTTAAATCAAACATTTGTTTAATTTTGCCCTTCTTTCAGGAGAAATAGCATGGAATACAACGACAAGCAGGTGCAGATAATGGAAATGGCGGAAATGCTTTTCGCAGAGAAAGGCTTTAACGGCACTTCCGTTCGTGATATAGCGGAGAAGGCGCAGGTGAACCTGGCGATGATCTCTTATTACTTCGGGTCAAAAGATAAATTGCTCGAAGCATTGTTCACCTACCGCGGCGAACACTTCAAGCTCAAGCTGGAGAGTATGATAGAGAACAAAGAGATGGGCGCTATGGAAAAAATGAACACATTGATTGATCATTATATCGATAAGATCATGCAGCAGCAATGTTTTTCACGCATCATGGCGAGAGAGCAGGTGGTGAACCATACCGGCATCACCGGCCAGTTGATATTCCAGATGAAAAAAAGAAACCAGGCACTCATTTCTAAATTAATTCATGAAGGACAAAAGAAAGGCGAGTTCAGGAAAAATATTGATATACCATTAATGATGGCCACGCTGGTAGGCACATCTAACACCATGGTATCAACGCAACATTACTATCGTGAGATCAATAGCCTTCAATCCATGTCTGATGAAGAATTTCAAAAACATATCAAGAAGAAATTGAGCCAGCATTTAAAAAAAATTTTTAAAGCAATTCTGACCAATGAAGAATAAACTAAAAGGGCTTGTGATGGTTTTCTCTTTGCTGTCGTTACAATTGACGGCGCAGGAAAAGAAAACACTGTCATTGAACGAGGCGATCGACCTCAGCATTCAAAACAGTAAACAATTAAAGACCAGCCAGGCCAAAATTGAAGAAGCAACCGCCGCCTTAAAAGAAGCGGTGGAAAAGAAATTGCCCGATGCAAAAGTATCTGGTTCGTACCTCCGCCTGAACAGTGCCAACTTTGAATTAAAAACAAAGAGTAACAACAACGGTGGTACAGGCACAAGCAATGAAGAGCCTAAAATATCGCAGGCCGTATATGGGTTGCTCAATCTTTCTTTACCGATCTACAGCGGCGGACGTATACGCTACGGCATTGAATCCTCTAAATTTTTAGAACAAGCCGCGAAACTGGATGCAGAAGCGGACAAAGATGAAGTGATACAAAATACAATCGAGGCGTTCGCTAATCTTTTTAAAGCAAAGACGGCTGTGCGATTGGTGAATGAAAACCTAACACAATCACAGCAGCGGGAAAAAGACCTGGGTAACCTGGAGAAAAATGGGTTGCTTGCCCGCAACGATTTGTTGAAAGCGCAGTTGCAATCTTCTAATGTAGAACTCAGCTTATTGGATGCGGAAAATAATTTACAGTTAGCTAATATCAATATGGATTTGATGCTTGGTCTTGCTACATCAACGGAGTTGGTGTTAGATACAACAGGTATCAAAAGAAAAGAGGATAGCCGCATATTAGATGATTATTTAAATGCGGCGTTAAGCAACCGCAAGGATATCGCTGCTATCGATCACCGGAAAAAAGCGGCTGAGTCAGGTGTAAAAGTGGTGAAAAGTGAACTATATCCCAGTCTTGCATTGACGGGTGGTTATATCGCCGCGGATATACCACATGTATTTTCAGTTACCAATGCGGTGAATGTAGGTGTAGGCGTTTCTTACAACATCGGCTCACTTTGGAAAAATAAATCGAAAGTGCAACAGGCGGAAGCGAGAGTGAAACAATTGGCGATCGAAGGAACGATGATAGACGATGAGATCCGCCTGCAGGTCAATAAAAATTATCTCAGCTTGCTGAGCAACCGCAAAAAGATTGAAGTATACGCAAAAGCGGTGGAGCAGGCGCAGGAAAACTATCGCATCGTGAAAAATAAATTTGATAACAACCTCGCATTAACGAGTGATCTGCTCGATGCGGACATCGCACAATTGCAGGCGAGGCTCAGTTATACATTAGCAATGGCCGATGCATTTGTTGCGTACAATAAATTATTACAGACAGCGGGCATCTTAAGCGCCGAATTAAAAAAATAAAACCAAAATAATCGAATTAAGTATATGGAAACAGCAGCAACACCAAAAAAGAAAAAGAACCCGGTCTTTATCATCATACTTGCGGTACTGGTGATAGGGGGGGCGTGGTTCGGTATTTCAAAATATAATCATAGCCTTCATCATGAAGATACCGATGATGCGCAGGTGAGCGGTGATATCAGTCCCGTTATTCCCCGCATCGCCGGTTATATCACAGATGTGAAAGTGAGGGATAACCAAAAAGTGAAGAAGGGTGATACCTTAATGATATTAGATAGCAGGGATTATGTGATAAAAGTAGAGCAGGCCGAAGCGGCATTGCAAATCGCACAAACTTCATTGAACAGTGCAAAGGCAACCACTTCCGCGGCGAAAGCAAACATCGCTACTTCGCAGGCTTCTGTGGGAACGATTGATGCGCAGATAGAAGCGGCGAAAGTAACTTTGTGGCGTGCTTCGCAGGATTATGACCGTTATGCTAATCTCATCAAAGATCATTCGATTACACAGCAACAATTCGAACAAGCTTCCGCAGCAAAGCAAACTGCGGAAAAACAGTTATCGATATTACAGGAACAAAAGAACCAGGCCCAGCAACAAACCAATGCTGTGTCCGTGCAAAGCAATGCGACGGCTTCACAGATCAATGTAGCGGATGCAACGATTCACCAGAGACAAGTAGATGTGGATGCAGCTAAGCTGAACCTTTCTTATACTGTTATCACCGCCCCGCAGGATGGATTGGTATCAAAAGTAAATGTGCAAACAGGACAATTTGTGCAGGCAGGCCAGCCATTGTTCAGTGTAGTGCACAGTGAAAATGTATGGGTGATCGCCAACTTTAAAGAAACACAATTGGATAAAATGAAAGAAGGCCAGCGTGTCATCGTAACAGCGGATGCGTATTCAGGACATAAGTTTGAAGCGAAGCTGTCTTCATTTTCACCTGCTACAGGTGCAACATTTGCATTGCTGCCTCCCGATAATGCCAGCGGCAACTTTGTAAAAGTGGTGCAGCGCTTACCGGTGAAGATTGAATTCACTGATGCGACAGATACATTGGTAAGAAAATTAAGACCGGGGATGAATGTGCTGGTGGATGTGCATTTGGATTAAACCCCCTGTCCCCCTAAAGGGGAACTTAGGTAGAATAAACAATTATTTATAATGATACATTTATTAAAGAGCTCATCTGTTTTAATGAATGTTGTAAAGTCCCTTTAGGGATTTAGGGCTTATGGTACAGGCGGCTTCATTAGTAGAATACGGTTCGAGGAGAGTGATCATTACGATCACGGCGATTGTATGCGCTTTGCTGGAGATTATTGATACAACGATTGTGAATGTATCATTGAAAGACATGCAGGGGAATCTTGGCGCCACGACGAGTGAAATAGGTTGGGTGATAACAGCGTATGCTATAGGTAATGTGATCATTATCCCTATGACGAGTTGGTTATCTGCTCAATTCGGCAGACGAAATTATTTCGCGGCTTCTATTATTCTCTTTACGATTTGTTCTTTCCTGTGTGGTAATGCCACTACGATTACTGAATTGATCATTTTCCGTTTTTTGCAGGGTGTTGGCGGCGGCGCTTTATTAGTTACCTCGCAAACGATCATTACAGAAAGTTATCCTCCGGAAAAAAAGAGGAATGGCGCAGGCGATCTATGGCATGGGTGTGATCATTGGCCCGACACTCGGCCCGCCATTAGGTGGTTTTATCACTGACCATGCAGGCTGGTCATTAATTTTTTATATAAATATACCTATCGGCATCATTGCTACTTTATTGACATTACAATATGTACGCAGCCCGAAATATGCAGAGAAAAGTTCAATGAGTGATATTGATTGGGCGGGGATTGGCTTATTGGCAATATTTGTAGGGTCACTTCAGTATATTTTAGAAAAAGGACAGGAAGAAGATTGGTACAACAGCAGCACGATTATCATACTCACAGTGATGGCTGTTCTTGGCGCCTTCTTTTTTATCTGGCGTGAAATGACATATCGTAATCCCATTGTTCAGTTAAAAGTATTAAAGAATGGGAACCTGCGGGTAGGAACGATATTATCATTTATACTCGGCTTCGGATTATATGGTTCCACTTTTATCATACCATTATATACACAAACAATTTTGGGATGGACAGCTACGCAGGCGGGTTTATTGTTTGTGCCGGCAGCGCTGACCACTGCGTTTATGATGCCGTTCATTGGTAAAATGTTACAGAAAGGCGCAAAGCAACAATACCTTGTCGCATTAGGAATGCTGTTGTTTTTCTTTTTCTGCATGTGGGGTTATAAAATATTGACACCGTTTACAGGGAAGCCTGATTTTTTCTGGATGCTGATTTTAAGGGGTGTTGCTATGGCAATGTTGTTTATACCGATCACCACCATGTCATTAAGTACGTTGAAAGGAAGAGAGATAGGAGATGGCGCTGCCTTTACAGGGATGATGCGGCAGTTGGGTGGTTCATTTGGCGTGGCGGTGATTATCACTTTTATGTCAAGAAGAAATATGCTGCATCGTAATGATCTCGTAAGTAAGCTTGACGTGACAGATCCTGTGGTACAGAATAAAGTTAATGGTTTGCAACAGGGGCTCGTATCAACAGGATCAGATGTTTTTACTGCAAAGCAACAAGCATTGCACCTGCTGGATTTGTCGGTCACGAAACAAAGCGCTGTATTAAGCTATATGGATGTTTTCCTGTATTTGGGTGTCATGTTCCTTATATGTATTCCTATTGTACTGATCGTAAAAAATAATAAGAAGCAAAAGGTTGATCTTGGTGAAGCCATGCATTAAAAGCTACAGGTAATTTCTTTTCAGTACATTAGCGCCACCTTCCTTAGAAACTTTCATTAATTTCTTACCCTCTTTATTTAAATATATTAAAACCAAAACAATGAGAAAATTGTCAACTGTTTTTATTGCCGGCCTGTTTGCTATGGCCTGTAATAACGACGCAGAAAAAGAAACCGGATCAAAAATTAAGTACAACGAACTGTCGATGGAGATGATCAAAGGGAATGTTGAATCGTACGAAGAAACGCCATACAAAACGGACAGTGCGGGCAAACCGGGTGAAATGGATTCCTGTTGCATCAACGTTAACAAAATAGATGAAAATGGAAACTATGTTAGCTGGATGGAAAAAGATAGTAAGGGAGTTGTGAAAACGGAAGTGGCGTATTCAAGGTTTGACGATGGTCTTTTTAAAGGATTAAAAGAAACGAAAGCAGGGAAACCATCTTCTTCTATGGAAACACAGGTGGATGATAAAGGTGTATATACAACAGCGCAGGAATTTGATTCTGCTGGTAAGCTGGCTAATTATTATACAAATGTTACGATGAATGAATACGGACAAGTGACAGGATGGAAACAATTTGACAAGGACAGCGTATTCAGGCAAACAGGAGAAAGCAAATTTGATAAAACGTTGCAGACAGGATATATCATGAAAGACAGCGTGGGCAAAGTGAAAAATGATAATTCTTATAAATACAATGACAAGGGTGAACAAACAGAAGTATCAAGAACAAATATCACAAAAGATTCCACTACTACCAAGGTTACGAAATATACGTATGAGAGCCACGATGAAATGGGCAACTGGACACAACGCACCGAATGGGATGATAAAGGAAAAGCGGTGAAAGTGATCAAGCGGGTTTATACTTACAGGAAAGAAGAAGAGAAGAAGTAATTTACTTCCAGTTCATAATATTGATCTTCTCTTTGCAGAACGAATATTCATGGTGATCGTTAGAACTGACGATCACCATTCTTTTTGCACAATAATCGGCGATGAGCTGGTTATACAATTGAATACCGGCTTCATCAAGATTAGTACAAGGTTCATCTAATAATACAATCGGCGTATCAGAAAAAATACATTGCGCCAGCTTCACTCTTTGCTTCATCCCCGAAGAATAATAACGTATTTGTTTCTCAGTCGCTTTTTCCAAACCAAGTAAAGTAATAATTTTTTCAATGGTCATTCCATCGACAAATGGTTTGAATGTTTGGTGAAAAGCTAAAAACTCTTTCAGCGTCATTTCTTCCACCACTTCCAAATAAGGCGCACAAATAGAAACGTACTGGTATGCTTGCTCATTTGCTAATTGCCCATTGCCCATTGCCCATTGGATGGTTCCTTCATTAATCATCATCCCCCCGCTCAGCACCTGCAGCAATGTACTCTTCCCCGAACCATTCGGCCCGATGATAGCATACGATTGTCCTTGTTCAAATTGATAAGTAAAGCGCCGGAAGATCCATTCGCGGTTGAAGCGTTTCCCGGCATCAGATAGGGAGATCGTCATCGCCGTTTCCTTTAGTGAAGCGTTTGATGATACCACGTTGGGATGATCGGATGAACTGAACGATTTCATCTCTTTCATCAGTGGCGGCGAATTCTTCTTCCAGGAATTCTACGGCCTGGGAAATATTTAATCCCTTGCCATAAATAACCCTGTATATCTCGAGAATGTGATTGATCTTTTCAACGGTGAACCCTCTTCTTTTCATACCAATCGAATTCACCCCGGCATATGATAAAGGAGTACGGGCGGCTTTGATATAAGGAGGAACATCTTTTCCCACCAATGAACCACCACTAAGCATGGAATGCGGGCCGATATGTACAAACTGGTGAATAGCGCACATGCCGCCAAGAATAGACCAGTCACCCACCGTAACATGGCCAGCGACCTGTGTATTATTGCTCATGATGCAATGATCGCCAACGATACAATCATGCGCCAAATGACAATAGGCCATGATCAAACAGTTTTTCCCGATCACAGTTTTTTCTCTCGCCATCGTTCCGCGGTTAACCGTCACGAATTCACGGATGGTTGTATTATCACCAATAACTACTTGTGAATATTCACCCTGGAATTTCATGTCCTGTGGAATAGCGGCGATAACAGCGCCGGGGAAAATATTACAATTCTTTCCAATCCTTGCGCCTTCCATGATGGTTACGTTAGAACCTATCCATGTGCCTTCCCCGATTTCAACGTCCTGGTGAATGACGGTAAAAGGGTCAACCTTAACATTATTGGCCAGTTTTGCGTTCGGATGGATATAAGTATGCGGATGGATCATGCAGTATGTTACAAAAAAGTCACGTTCCAAAACGTGACCCGTGCAAAGGTAATTGTTAGGATGAAATAAGGAACTTTTTTTATTCCATATAAAAACGGCAGCCGGCCGGTTTGATTGTTCAAAATCACTGTTATATCTGTAAATTTGCCCTCCCATGCATACCGCCCCGGATATATTAACATTAGCTTATAAACACAGCCCTTTGCAGGAGCAAATGATGGTATTGTATGAAAAGGAACAGCAGGCCCCCGGCTCCGTGCAGTATGTAATAAAAAGGCACCGCCGCCAGCCGCAATGGAGCATGGAAGATACCGGTATGCTGGTCTACCACTACGAAAAAGATAAGAGCAGGGAAAGCTACCTCGAATTAAAATTCTGCATCAGTGGTAATGTGTATTGCCGCCAGAAAAATACGGAATGCAACAAGTGCAGGGTGAACTTATCAAAAGACTGTTCCGAAAAAGAAGATAGCGTTGACCTCCTCAGTTTCAGGTTTACCCCCGCCCAGTTATCGCAATTTGTAAAGCCCCGCAACACCGAAGATGCCATCGTAAGTGATGAAGTGCTGAGCTTTAAAAAAGAATCTTCCTTTACCAAAATACTTTCGTTGTGTGGTAAGTCAAGGCTAGTGCTAGAAGCTATTCTCAATAATAATTACAGCGATTCGCTGGAAAATATTTTCATCAATGCGCAAATACAGATGCTGTTACTCCATAGCCTCGACTGCATGGTTGGTGAAAAAGAAATAGATACCATCAATTGTAAGTTCCTCGCCAACGAAGCCGACAGGGAAAAGATTATTAAAGCAAGGGAAGTATTGATCCAGCATATCGGCGAGCCCATTACTATTAAAGAGCTGAGCCGTAAAGTAGCGATGAACGAATGCTATTTGAAAAAAGGCTTTAAAGAAATGTTTGGCACCACCATCTTTGATTTTTACCAGAGCCAGCGCATGGAACACGCCAAATACCTTTTATATGAAAAAGGATTAAGCGTAACAGAAGTGTCCATGCTGCTTGGTTATTCTTCCATCTCGCATTTTTCTACCGCATTTAAAAAACACACGGGGCTGAAGCCTTGTGAATTGTTGCTGCGTTGATATGAGGCTAATGGTAAATGGCGAGTAGCGAGTGGGAGAGGAGAAGCAGAACTACATCAAAAAAAATGTTCCAGCGCCTCCCGTTGTCCCGCAAATCACGCAGCAAACTCTTCGTCCTTCCACTTCAATAGCAAAATGAAATTTCAATCTATTATACTGTTCATGTGCGCTGGCCCGGCAAAACCCGCAGCCTGTCCCGCCTCATGCGGGAGAGCGATGGTGTTTGCCTTGATTTTTTTGTTTCTTTTTTTATCAAGAAAAAAAGAAAAATAAAAGAATAATTTTGCTCTCAATGAAGGTTATCAGTTTTATATTATCTCTTTACTTCGCAATGCTGCTAACAGTTCCTTGTTGCGCTTTCGACAACTGCCCCGACGACAAAACAACCGAACAAACAACAGATCATCAACCCGGTGATAAAGACAACTGCGGTACCTGCTCCCCTTTCTTTAATTGTGAAAGCTGCGCCTCTGTCACCATCAACAGCAATACTATTTCTTTTACTGTTATTATACCAGGTATAAAACAGGTATATCCCCGCTATATATCTCCCTCAGTTTCCAATGCGCATTACGACTTCTGGCAACCGCCCCGCATAGCTTAATGAAACCTCAGTAAGACTACTCAACATTTCATTAATCTAAAAACAATCAATGAAGAGAATATCATTTATAATGATAGCATTACTATGTGCCATCATTACCTACGGACAAAACAGCGTTAAAATAAAAGTAACCAATGCTGAAACCAAAGAACCATTATGGGGAGCAATCGTCCTCATCAAAGGCATAGAAAATGCAACAGCTTCAGACAGTACCGGCATCATAACATTTAAAAATTTACCTGCCGGAAAATTAACCGTCACCATTTCGCACATCGGTTTTATAACGCAGGAACTACCGCTTACTATTCCTTATGCAGGCGATACACTTGAAATAGCATTGGAACACGATGAAGAAGAAGAGGAAGAAGTCATCGTTCAATCTACAAGGACAAGCCGCACGATTCAAAACGTACCAACAAGAGTAGAAGTGATTGCGCTGGAAGAAATAGATGAAAAGAGCAACATGCGCCCCGCCAATGTATCCATGTTATTGCACGAAAGCACCGGCATACAAGTACAACAAACTTCCGCTACTAGTGGTAATGCCAGCATCCGCATACAGGGATTGGATGGCCGCTACACCCAACTATTAAAAGATGGATTCGCCAGCTTCGGCAATTTCGCCAGCGGCTTAAGTGTATTGGAAATTCCGCCGCTGGATCTCAAACAGGTAGAAATCATCAAAGGCCCCGCTTCTACATTATATGGAGGTGGCGCTATTGCAGGCACGATAAATTTTATTTCTAAAACACCAACCATAAAAAGCGAAAACAGTTTTTTAATCAACCAATCCAATATCGGCCAAACCAACATTGGGTATTTTTCATCAGCAAGAAATAAGAAAACAGGTTACACCTTACTCGGCCTGTTTAACAATCAAAAACAATACGATGTAGATAAAGATGATTTTACAGAAGTGCCAAAGTCGGTAGAATTCACCTTACATCCGAAGTTGTTTATTTATCCCAATGAAAAAATAACCTTCATCGTCGGTAATAGTTTTACCAAAGCCAACCGCAAAGGCGGCGACGTGCAGGTGATAAAAGGAAAAGCGGATAATGAGCATCAATACTTTGAAGAGAACAATACGGTGCGAAACATAACAACGCTTGAACTGCACAAGAACATCACCACGGCAAAAGAGCTCACCGTCAAACAAAGCTTCTCCATCTTCGACCGGCACATCAATATCCCGGCTTATCATTTCGATGGCATCAGTTATAATAGCTTTACCGACATTACTTACCTCACCAGTTTTGAAAAACATGCAGTGGTAATCGGGGCGAATATCGTCTACGATAATTTTAACGAGAAACAATCCAGCGCCGCCAACCGCGACAATACCAACACCACAGCAGGTCTTTATATACAAGACACCTGGGATGCTTCTGATAAAATAAAACTCGAAAGCGGTTTGCGTTTCGACCGGGCGAAATACAGCAATACCTTATTTAACCGTAATGAATTCTTCGTCTTGCCAAGAATTTCTTTATTAATAAAATACAACAACAAGCTCAGCTCCCGCATCGGCGGTGGCATGGGATATAAACTGCCCACCCTTTTTACCGAACGGACAGAAACAATACAATACCAAAACGTATCGCAATTAAACAATGTAAAATCAGAAAGAAGCTATGGCGGTACCGCCGATCTTAATTTCAAAACAAGAATAGGAAGCGATTTTGATTTCTCTTTTAACCACATGTTCTTTTATACATGGATCAGGCGGCCATTGGTATTACAGGATAATGGCACAACGCTCGGTTTTGTAAATGCGAACCAGTCCGTACAAAGCAAAGGATTTGAAACCAACGTAAAGCTCATCTTCAAACACGATTTCAAATTATTTCTCGGCTACACCTTCACGGATGCGAAAGCGAAATATTTACCCGGCAACCAATTCCTGCCGCTGTTACCCAAACATAAATTCAACTCCGCACTGATCTATGAAAAACATGAGTTCTTAAAACTGGGTTTAGAAGGATACTACACCAGCCCGCAATATTTATACAATGGATTCCGCACAAAAAGTTTTTGGGAATTCGGCTTCATGGCCGAAAAGCTTTTCGAAAAATTTTCTATCTATATCAACTTTGAAAATTTCACCGACACCCGCCAAAGCAATTACAAACGTGTCGCCAACGATCCGCACAACAACCCCACTTTCGATGACATCTGGACGCATACAGAGGGGTTTGTGGTGAATGGAGGAGTGAAAATAAAGTTATGAGTTTTGAGTTACGAGTTGCGAGTCAGGGTCTTCAATCAGTGAATGCTGTTCCTGGCTCGCGGCTCGCCACTCCCGACTCATAACTCCTGTCTCTCACTCCTTCCCTCTGTAATTCATTATATCCCTGTCAAACAAATACAACCCGCTCTTATCATCACCGATCATTTCCAGTTTATCATTTAAGGTGCGGGCCGTTCTTTCTTCTTCTATTTGTTCGTTCACGTACCATTGCAGGAAGTTATGCGTGGCATAATCTTTCTCCGTCAGTGAAAGATGAACAAGGTCATTAATGCTGTCACTCACTTTCAGTTCATGTTTCAGGAACTCTTCAAACAATTTACGCAGCGAAGGAAATGTAATCATCGGCTGTTCCAATGGTGGTATCGCCGCGAAGCCGCCCCGTTCATTAATAAACCGTATCAGCTTCAGCATATGAATTCTTTCCTCATCCGATTGTTTATAAAAAAATTCGGTAACACCCTGCAGCCCGGGTTGTATCTCCGCCCATGATGCCATCGCCAAATAAGCCTGCGAAGATTCAGCTTCCATTTGTACCTGGTTGTTCAGCGCTTCCTGTATTGATTGTGCCAGCATAGTTGATCTTTTTTGGCAAGATACTTTAATTGAGTGAGAAGCGAGTGGCGAGTAGGGAAGGGGAAGTTGTAAGTTTTAGGTTATAAGTTGTAAGCAGGAAGTAAGAGGCATGAGATAGCAGGTGGATGTAAAAGGAACAAGGAACAAATAAGAAGTGTCTATAATAACAGAGAGCGCCCAATAATAAATAATTAACAGCACGCAATAAATGAATATGCAAAAAAGTAAAGCCCCCTCCCGATCCCGCATTAGCGGGACCATCAACCCACGGTCCTTGCTTTTAGAAAAGTGTAATATAAAAGGACACTTCGAAAATGCTGAACAAAGAACTAAAAGTTGATGTGCTAGTTATATCGTTTGGATCAGCAATGCAGCACCGCTCCTTCTCTATTGGAGAAGGAGATGGAGGATGAGGCCATGTTGAATAGAACCTCACCTGGCCCTGCCTACCTGCAGGCAGGCTCTCCTAAAGGAAAGGAACAGCACACAGCCCTTGCTTTTAGAAGAGTATGATATAATAGAACTTTTCAAAAATGCTGAATAGAATTACAGAACGTACAAGAGTGCGACGCAACAGCCGATGCTAGTAGCACTACAGCCCGGCTAAAAAAAATAATACAATAATAAAAAGTTTAACTATTAACCGGCAAACTAAAATAAAAAGTTGAACCCCTTCCCGGTTCACTCTCCAGCCAAATTCTTCCCTTCTGCCGTTTAATGATCTGCGAAGAAATATAAAGACCAAGACCGAGCCCCGCATTCGGCTGGTTACCCACCGGCACCTGGTAAAAACGTTCAAAAATCATCGTCTGTTTATCCGGCGCTATACCATGACCATCATCCTTCACGGAACAAATAATTTCATCCCCTTCTTTATAAGCGGAGATACTCACCACGCTTCCCTTCGGTGAATACTTAATCGCATTGGTTAAAAAATTCGTGATCACCTGCCCGATCCTTTCTTTGTCCGCAAACACTTCCGCATTATCAATACAGGTGAGCAGTATGCGGTGCGTCGGGTTAATATGCTGTATCTCTTCAATCAGTTCCGCCAGCAACACACTCACATCAAAGCGGTCTTCGCGGAAGCGGATCTTGTTACCTTCTATACGTGTTACGTCCACCAGGTCCTGCAATATATAATTGAGGCGCTTCACCTGGCCATGCATTCTTCCCAGCATTATCGAGAGTTGCGGTTGCTGCAGCATAGCAGGATTTTCGGCCATCAGTTGCGAAAAACCAAACAGCGACGTCAATGGTGTTTTTAGTTCATGGCTCACGATGCTGATAAAATCATCCTTATGCCGTTCCCTTTCTTTTTGTGCGGTGATGTCCTTTATCACGCCCAGCAGGTAATGCGCTTTGCCCGATGCATTGTATAAAACTTTTCCATTCACCCGCACCCAGTGCACGGATTCATCCGGGTGAATGATCCTCGCTTCATAAAACAACCTGCCCGATGCGATCGATTCCTCGTGTGCCGCATCTCTCATCGCACGGTCTTCCGGGTGTATCATCGCCGCGAATTCCGGCCGCAGCATCGAATCGTTCACACCCCAGATCGTATTGAAACGTTCAGATGTTTTCATTTCATCCGTCAGCAGGTTTATTTCATACGTACCAAGATCAGCCGATTCAATCGCCAGCCTCGCTCTTTCTTCCGCATCTCTTGTTTTAACAAATGATACTACCGTATCGGTAATGTCCTGCAGCGTACCATTAAAACGGTACGCCACTTTATCTTCATTAAACCATGCTTTGCCTTTTGCCCGCACGATGCGTTCCGTCTTCGTCACCGGGTGAACGATCGCGTATTGAATATCATAAGAGCCGCCCGAAGAAAAATCCAGCGCTTTGGCGATCGCTTCTATCACTGCGGGCTGGTCTTTTTCCATGATCACGTTCACCGCTACCGGCAGGTCCACTTCATCATGCGGGTGCAGGCCAAACCATTCTTTCAACCGAAGGTTGCCCGTCAGTTTATCCGTATGCGGGTTATAATCCCAGGTGCCCAGCTCGGTCGCTTCAATAGCGAAGCGCAACTTGTCTTCGCTTTCCGCCAGTGCCAGCAGGTTCTTTACTTTTTCTGTTGTTTCATTACACACCACCAGCACGCCGTTGATGTTTCCCTCTTCATTCATCACGGGGCTGTAGCCAAAGGTCCAGTACACATCTTCCAGTTGGCCGTTGCGATAAATAGGAATAAGCTGGTCTTCGCTCCAGGTAGCGCCGCCGCCGCCCCGCACCTGGTCGATCAGTGGTTTAATGATCGGCCATATTTCCGGCCAGCAGTCTTCACCTTTTTGTCCCAGCGCCAGCGGGTGTTTACCACTGTTGCCCAGGCTCGGCCGGTACGCATCATTATAAAATTGTATCATGTCGTCACCCCACCAGAGAAACATGGGAAAACGTGAATTCAGGATCACACTCACGATCGTCTTTAAACTTTGCGGCCAGCTTTCGGGATCACCAAGCGGAGTAGCGGCCCAGTCGTATTCTCTCGTCAGTTTGCCCATAGCACCGCCATTGTTCAAAAAAGCAGGTGTAGCAGTGGTGACGGTATGCGAAGCTGTAATTTTCATGGTGGTGAATGGCGGCAATTTATTTAAAATTATGATACAAGGACTGAAAACAAATTGCATAGACTGTTGAAGTGTAGCATATTATTTGTTTAAGCTATATAATGATGTATTGCATCGCCAGTTAAGGTAAGTACTGGGTGAACCTTATAAAGACAATTCATTTACGGCATTGCTGCGTGGTAATAATATAATGGTGAGGGATATACCGTGTATCCAGAAATATTTGGGAACACGGATAATACGGATTGAACAGATCAACACAGATTTTATTTTAAAAATATCAGTGAAAATCCGTTTTTATCTGTGGCATCCGTGTTCCCATCCTTCATATTAAAAGATATGGGTACACGGTAGGGCGGGCAGGCCGGCAACCCGGTAAAAAACTATTTAAATTTGTGAAGCTTGACAAATGAAAATCAAACCAACAGGAATTAATTCAAAAACTTTTTTATGAGCAACAACAGCGTATCGCTACACAGGGTGCTGAAAGCATCACCGGAAAAAGTATACCGTGCATTTACAGAAGCCCTTGCCATTGCGTCCTGGTTACCGCCGTATGGCTTTCTCTGCACGGTGCATGAAATGAATGTAAAAGTGGGAGGCAGCTTCCGCATGTCTTTTCAGAATTTTACCACCGGCCATAGTCATTCATTCGGCGGCGACTACCTGGAGCTGAAGCCCGGTGCGTTTTTAAAGTACACCGATAAATTTGACGATCCCAATCTTCCGGGTGCAATGATGACCACTGTTGAATTAAAAAAAGTTTCGGTAGGCACCGATATAAAAATTTCGCAGCAAAATATCCCTTCCGTGATACCGGTGGAAATGTGTTACCTGGGCTGGCAGGAATCGCTGGAGAAGCTGGCGAAGTTGGTAGGGCCGGAAATACCGGATGCATAAATTAATCTCATCTTATCGGAATTGATTTTTAAATAATCACTTAGGCGACAGCAACTGCTGTTATGTCTGCTGGCGAATATCGCTTCATCATGCATTATGAAAATAGCAACCTATAATGTAAACGGTATAAACGGGCGACTGCCCGTACTGCTCCGCTGGCTCAAAGAAGCAAAGCCCGATGTCGTTTGTTTGCAGGAGCTCAAAGCACCGTCCGAAAAATTTCCCGCCACCGCTATCAAAGATGCGGGTTACCACGCCATCTGGCACGGGCAAAAAAGCTGGAACGGTGTCGCCATCCTCAGCCGCAGTGCGGATATACAGGAAGTACGTCGCACATTGCCCGGCGGGCCGGATGATGTGCAGAGCCGCTACATCGAAGCCATCGTCAACAATATGCTCATCGCCTGTTTGTACCTGCCCAATGGCAATCCATGGCCGGGGCCCAAGTTTGAGTATAAATTAAAATGGTTTAAACGGCTCACGGCGCATGCAAAAAAATTACTGGCGCACAAGGTACCCGTCGCACTCATCGGCGATTTCAATGTAATGCCCACCGAGCTCGATGTTTACAAACCCGAACGCTGGGTGAACGATGCACTCTTCCGCAAAGAAGTGCGGGCCGCATTTTTCAAATTAAAAGAACAGGGATGGACGGATGCCATCCGCAAACTATATCCCAAACAAACCATCTACACCTTCTGGGATTATTTCCGCAATGCCTACGCCAGGGATGCCGGCCTGCGCATCGATCATTTTTTATTAAGTCCCCAACTGTCCCGCCGCCTGCAAGCTGCGGGGGTAGACAAACACGTAAGGGGCTGGGAAAAAACAAGTGACCATGCACCGGTATGGATTGAGTTGAAGGACAAGAAATAATCTGTTGTCAACTGCATTGCTACTAGCATCGGTTGTTGCGACGCTCCGTTCATCTTTCTGTTCTTTATTGAGCAATTGCGTCGCAGTTTATCCTGAGCGAAACCGAATGGTCACTCACTTCATCGTTCGGTAAGTCTACTCAGCACTTGCGAAGTAATCTTTTAGTACATTTGTGTCAAGGCCAACTCTGATGAAGGGATGGCTTTTATTATTTATTATTGTATTAAACTCATTTGGTTCAACTACCATCATGGCAAAAGCAGCTAAAGCAAAGAAACAAGCAAGCATTGAAGAAACTCTTTGGGATTCCGCCAATAAACTTCGTGGCACCGTTGAATCATCCGAATACAAACATGTGGTACTCGGTCTTATCTTTTTAAAATTTGCCAGCGATAAATTTGAACAGCGCAAAAAAGAACTGATTGCCGAAGGCAAGGAAAAATATACCGACATGGTGGAATTCTACACCATGAAAAATGTGTTTTATCTGCCGGAGATTTCCCGTTGGACTTATTTAATTGTCAATGCCAAGCAGGATGATATTTCACTGAAAATAGATACTGCTCTTTTTACCGTAGAAAAAAACAATCCTTCACTGAAAGGTGCATTGCCGGATAATTATTATTCAAGGCTGAACCTTGATGTAACCAAACTGGCTTCCTTATTAGATACCATCAACAATATTGATACCCTCAAAGACAAACAGCAGGATATTGTTGGCCGTGTGTACGAATACTTCTTAAGCAAGTTTGCATTGGCGGAAGGAAAAGGCAAAGGTGAATTTTATACACCCAAGAGCATTGTAAACCTGATTGCCGAAATGCTGGAACCTTACAAGGGAAAAATATACGACCCTGCCTGCGGCTCCGGTGGCATGTTTGTACAATCGGTAAAGTTTATTGAAAGCCACCACGGCAATCAGAAAGATATTTCTATTTACGGGCAGGAATATACGGCCACTACTTACAAACTGGCGAAGATGAACCTTGCCATACGGGGTATATCGGCCAACCTGGGCGATGTGCCGGAGAATACCTTTATGAAAGACCAGCACAAAGACCTGAAAGCTGATTTCATTATGGCCAACCCACCCTTTAACCAAAAGCAATGGCGGGCCGAAGATGAACTAACCAAAGACCCACGATGGAATGGATACGATGTGCCACCCACCGGCAATGCCAACTATGCCTGGATACTGAACATGGTGAGCAAACTATCTGAAAACGGAGTAGCTGGTTTTATATTGGCCAATGGTGCTTTATCAGGAGGAGGTACAGAATATAATATTCGTAAAAAACTGATTGAAAATAATTTGGTGGAAGCAATTCTGGTAATGCCAAGAAATTTGTTTTACACCACCGACATCAGTGTTACACTTTGGATATTGAATAAAAATAAAAAAGCAAGAACGATTGAAATAAACGGCGGCATTAAAAAATACCGTGACCGTGAAAAAGAAATCCTCTTTATGGATTTGAGACAAATGGGTGAGCCTTTTGAAAAAAAATATACACAGTTTTCTGTTGATGATATAAAAGAAATTACAGACACTTATCACAACTGGCAGCAAACTGACTTCGAAAAAACTTATAATAACAAACCTGAGTTTTGTTACAGCGCTTCGTTCGATGAAGTGGCAAAAAAAGATTTCTCATTAGTACCCAGCAAATACATTGAATTTGTAAACCGGGATGAGAATATTGACTTTGATGAAAAGATGCGGGCATTACAAACCGAATTTGCTGATTTGCTAAAAGCTGAAGAACAATCAAAAAATGATTTACTAACCGTATTTAAAGAATTAGGTTATGAAATCAAATTATAAACCCATTGGTGATTATATACGAAGAGTGGAGAAAAGAAATACTGACCTTAAAGTTACAAGGCTATTGGGTTTAAGTATGACTAAAGAGTTTAGAGAAACCACCTCCAACATTGTTGGAACAGATATGTCTGTGTATAAAGTAATGGAGAAGGGACAGTTTGCTTGCGACTTTATGTCACCAATCCGGGTAAGCAAACTGCCTGTTGTTTTAAAAATGGACGATGAACCAAATCTTGTTTCACCAGCTTATCCGGTGTTTGAAATAATTGATAAAAATAAACTGGAACCGGAATATTTAATGATGTGGTTTCGCAGGTCAGAATTTGATAGGTATGCCACTTTTAAATGCGATAGTGCAATAAGAGGCGGTTATGATTGGGAAGAACTATGTAAAACAGGTATTCCTGTTCCTCATATTGATAAGCAAAAGGAAATAGTAAAAGAATATAATATAGTTGTAAACCGAATCAAGCTCAATTCCAAGCTCATCGAAAAACTTGAAAAAACTGCACAAGATATTTTTAAACAATGGTTTCTGGACTTTGAATTTCCGGATGAAAATGGCAAACCATATAAAAGTGCTGGAGGCGAACTAGAGTTTAATGAGTTTGGAGAGTTTCCAAAAGGATGGATATATGATAAGATTGGGATGTATGTGAAATTGAGTCAGGGGCTAGTAATAAATGCAACAACTCATCATTTGATTAAAAACACAGGCCTTCCTCTTTTAAGAATTACAGATTTGATAAATGATACTCAAGAAATATTCATAGATAAATCTGTTGACAAAAAAAATATTGCAAATAATGAAGATATTATAATCACAAGAACTGGACAGGTGGGTTTAGTTTTTAGAAATAAAACAGGAGTTATTTACAATAACTGTTTTAAAATTAATCCCGACGATAAAGTTCTCAAAAAAGATTATTTATTTTGGTTTTTAAAGCGAGATACAACACAGCATGCAATGATTGAGTTAGCCTCTGGCTCATCGGCACAATTTGATTTGACGCATACTTTATTTAATACATTGTATATAATTCTTCCATCAATTAAGTCACAAAATAATTTTTCAAAAATTGTTTTACCTATTGAAAGGCACAAAGAAATAATTGATAGTGAGAATAAAAAACTTGAAAAATTAAAGAATTTGCTTCTTGCAAAACTTACTATAATCGAAAGCTAATCAATGAAGTTCACCGAAGAAACTTTAGAGCAAGCCGTAATAGAGCTGTTTGAGGCGGAACAAATACCGCATAGCAGTGGCATGTACATACACAAAGAAATGAGTGATGTGTTGTTGCGGAATGATATAAAGCAGTTTTTGTTGAATCAATATGCCGCCCATGATATTACGCTGAATGAAATAGAAAGTATTATACGTAAACTGGAAGTATATCCCAGCTCTGCTTTATACGACAGCAATAAAGCCATCTTAAAATTAATAGCCGATGGTTTTGTATTAAAACGGGAAGACCGAACTAAAAAAGATTTATTTATTCAGCTAATAGATTTTTCTTCCATTGCTAACCTGCAAAATGAAATAATATATAATGAACTTTCACTGGCAGCAGAAGATGCAGTGCCTATTGATAATAATATTTACCGTTTCGTAAACCAGTTGGAGATACAAGGCTACGAAAAAAGAATACCGGATGGAATTGTTTATATTAATGGCCTGCCGCTGGTTGTATTTGAATTTAAAACAGCGGTAAAAGAAAACTGTACCATTAAAGATGCCTATACACAGTTAACCGTCCGCTACCGCAGGGATATTCCTGAACTGTTTAAGTACAATGCATTTTGTGTTATCAGCGATGGGGTCAATAATAAATCTGGTTCCCTATTTTCCCAATACGATTTCTTTTATGCCTGGCGAAAAATAAACCCGGAAGATGAAGCGGTGGATGGTATCAACTCCTTGTACAGCATGGTGCAGGGCCTGTTTAATAAACAGCGGCTGCTGGATGTAATCCGCAACTTTATCTATTTTCCCGACACATCAAAAGACGATGTGAAAATAATGTGCCGCTACCCGCAATACTATGCGGCCAATAAATTATTTGAAAGCATCAAGCAGAATATGCGTCCGCATGGCAGCGGTAAAGGCGGTACTTATTTTGGTGCCACGGGTTGCGGCAAAAGTTACACCATGCTCTACCTGGCCCGTTTGCTGATGAAGAGTCCGCATTTTTCCAGTCCTACCATTGTAATGATTACCGACAGAACAGATTTGGACGACCAGCTTTCTGCACAGTTCACCAATGCCAAAGCATTTATTGGCGATGACAATGTAATAAGTGTGGAAACAAGGGCAGAGTTAAAAGAACATTTGCAAAACAGGAACAGCGGCGGCGTATTTCTTACTACGATACATAAGTTTACCGAAAGCACAGAGTTGCTGACCAACCGGGTCAATGTGATTTGTATATCCGATGAAGCACACCGTTCACAAATCAACCTCGACCAGAAATTAAAAATCAGCAAAGAAGGTGTAGAAACCAAATATGGTTTTGCCAAATACCTGCATGATTCATTACCCAATGCAACCTATGTTGGTTTTACCGGTACACCGGTGGATGGCACATTAGAAGTATTTGGCCAGGTAGTGGATGCCTACACGATGAAGGAATCGGTAGATGATGAAATAACGGTAAGGATTGTGTATGAAGGCAGGGCAGCCAAAGTAAACCTGAACGAAGAAAAATTAAAAGAGATAGAAGCCTATTATAAAAAATGTGCGGAAGAAGGAACGAACGATTACCAGATAGAAGAAAGTAAAAAAGCTGTTACCCAAATGGAAGTTATTTTGGGCGACCCGAAGCGGTTGAAATTAGTAGCTAAAGATTTTGTAGAGCATTATGAAAAAAGAATAGAAGAAGCTGCCAGTGTAAAAGGAAAAGTAATGTTTGTATCAAGCAGTCGTCCGATTGCTTACAATTTATATAAAGAAATAATTGCCCTTCGTCCCCAATGGGCGGAGATAAAAGCCTGTGAGGATGGAACAGAATTAACGGATGACGAAAAGAAAGAACTAAAGCCTATTGAAAAAATAAAAATGGTAATGACCCGGCACAAGGACGATGAAAAAGCCTTGTATGATATGCTGGGAACAAAGGAAACAAGAAAAGAACTGGACAGGCAGTTTAAAGAAGCGAAATCCAATTTTAAAATTGCGATTGTGGTAGATATGTGGCTCACTGGTTTCGATGTACCTTTTTTAGACACCATTTATATAGACAAGCCATTGCAGCAACATTCACTGATACAGACTATTTCAAGAGTAAACAGGGTGTATGAAGGAAAAGAAATGGGTTTAGTAGTGGATTATATCGGCATCAAAAGCAACATGAATATTGCCCTTGCGAAATATTCCAAAGTAAGCGGCGATGATTTCGAAGATATAGATAAAGCGGTGGTAATTGCAAAAGACCAGTTGGATTTGCTGGCCAAGCTGTTTCATAAGTTTGATACTACACTTTACTTTAACGGAACACCTTTACAACGGTTAGACTGCCTGAACCGTGCCGCTGAATATGTACAGCTTACGGATGATTTGGAAAAGCGGTTTATGGCTATCGTAAAGAAGTTGCGTTCTGCTTACGATTTATGTTGCTCCAGTGAAGACATTACCGAAGCCGAAAGAGACCATATCCATTTTTACTTTGCAATTAAAGCTATCATACACAAACTCACCAAAGGCGATGCACCCGATACAGCGCAGATGAATGACCGGGTGCGGCAGATGATACACGAAGCATTGATAAGCGACGGCGTAGAAGAAATATTTAAACTGGATAGAAACAACCCGAAAAATAATGCTGATATATTCAGCGATGAGTATATGGCGAAGATTGACAAAATAAAACTGCCAAACACGAAAATCAAATTGCTACAGAAGTTATTGACTAAAGCCATTGAGGAATTTAAAAAGACCAACCGGATTAAGGGCACAGATTTTTCAAAACGGTTAAAGAAACTGGTAGAAGTATATAATGAACGAAATGACTTTGATATATTTCAAAGTACTGTATTGGATGATGTAGCCGAACAATTTGCGAACCTGTTTAAAGATTTACAAACCGAACGTAATTCTTTTGTTGATTTGGGAATTGATTTTGAGGAAAAGGCATTTTACGACATTCTTAAAGAAATTGCACAAAAATATAAGTTTAGTTACCCTGAAGATAAATTGATAAAGCTTTCGCAAGAGGTTAAGAAGATTGTAGACGATAAAGCAAAGTACACAGACTGGGCACAGCGGGATGATATAAAAGCCGAATTGAAAGTAGCTTTAATCCTTGTTCTTGCAGAGAATGATTATCCTCCTGTTCCGAAAGATGAAATATTTAAAGAAATATTTGAACAGGCGGAGAATTTTAAGAAATATTCGATCGAATAATACTAGTTGATTTTTAATTATAAAGATTAAAGTATGACAATAAAAGAAGCTGTTCTTAAAAGTTTAGATGAAATTACTAATATAACTAATTATATGGAGGTGTATAATCATATAGTTTCTCATGACTATTATGATTTTGGTTCCGCTAAAACACCAGCCTCAACTGTTTCTGCCCAGCTTGGTGATTTTATAAGAAATGGTGATACACGAGTAAAAAGAATAAAGCAACAAGGCGGCAACTATTCCTATTACTTGACAAAAAATGAAGAGAGTATTGGGGTTGATTTATTGTACGATCCATCGGAAATTGAAGTAGGTAAAAAGGCAGGGAGGATAAAAGCGTATGAAGAACGGGATTTACATAAACTTTTAAGTAGCTTTTTAAAAAGTACCGGCGTTTATTCAAAAACAATTTTTCACGAACAGTCTACATATGGTAAGGATAGCAATCAAATTTGGACTCACCCCGATATGGTTGGCCTTCGTTTTTTGAATTTACAATCTAAAGTAAGTCAAGGCTTTTTAAAAGCAATTAATAGTGTTGACACAGTGAAACTAAGTTCATATGAAATAAAAAGAGAAATCAATAATGATTCAGAATTAAAAAAAGCATTTTTTCAGGCAGTTTCTAATTCTAGCTGGGCCAATTATGGATATTTAGTGGCATTTGAATTTAGTGATAACCTTGTTGATGAAATGGAACGTTTAAACCAATCCTTCGGTATTGGAATAATTGAATTGAGTGCTGATCCTTACCAGAGTAAAATACTTTATCAGCCACAATTTCGGGATCTAGATTTTAAGACTATCGATAAGCTTTGTAAAATAAATAAAGAATTCGAAAAATTTATCGAACAAACTGAGAAGCTTATGACAGCTGAAGAAAGATATTATCAATCAACAGAGAAGGAGCTTGATGAATTTTGTGATAGATATTTTTCTAATGATTCGGAAGTAGAAAAGTATTGCAAGGAAAAGAATATACCTATAGATTTAAAGAGTAATTATTTACTTCAGTAATAAATCTTCCTATCAAGAAAAAGTTATTGACTAGTAAATGACCAAGATTCCTCTTCAAAAAACTTAATAAGTCTTATACAGGAAACCGCATGGATATTTGCGACGGAAGGAATTTTGAATTGCTTTGCGTCGTTTGATTCTTGTTGAATAATTGGAAGACCATAATGTTTAGCGCAGGATATAACTAAAGGATCAGCCCAAAGCCCCGTGCTATACTTTTCTATTGCTTTATTTGTATAACTTGCTAGTACTTTCTGTAAAATTTCAAACTCCTCCTCGCAGGGTTCTAAAAAAATATGCTCGTAATCTGATGCCCAAAGAGTAAGGTCATCATCTCCTTTTTTTATTTCTCTCAACACTTCACGGGGTGCAATTATTTTTTCATCAGCACACATTTCATTAAACCTTTCCCATACTCCAGGAAATACTTTTACCGGGTATTGATCTTTAAGATCAATTAATGCGCTGGTATCAATCACATATTGGTATGGTGGTTTCAGTATGGCCATTAACTACTAAGGCGTTCAATAATTTTTGGAAGATGATTAAATCTTGCTTCCAAATAATTGGATAAATCCGAAGAAGATATTTTACCGAGTTCAAATGCGTTCACTACTGACGCAACATAAGGGCGTCCTTTATCGTATACAATTTTTATCCCTTGATTAATTCCCGCATCATTGTCTTTCATTTTTTCATTGGCTTTGGCTTTAGCTGACTTTGCCATAGAGTCCCAGAAATTTTTCCTGCCCCAGAAATATTCTTCGGTAATTAAGTTTCGTACTAATAATTTTCTTGCTATTACTTCATTGCTTACGTTATAAGTATTCGCAAGTTTCTGAATTTGGTAGTCAGAAATCTTATCTTTTGCTAATGTCAGGTATTCTACATTTTTATTGAAGGAATCTTCGGGAACTAAAAAGGAGGCTGCAAAAAGATTACAAAAAGCTTCTATCTCTTTATACTCTTTAGATAGGTTAGCACTATTCACATCTTTGAAAACATCATTCTGGTTTAAAAGAACATGGCATACTTCATGAAAAATGCTGAATATATTGGCATTCTTAGAATCGTTTTTATTAATAACTATTATAGGGTAGTCGCCAGTTATACAAAATGCTCTTGCTTCTTCTATAGGCAGCTTCATCATAAAAATGTAAATCCCTGCAGACTCTACATAACGGCGAAAGTTTGCAAACGAGCTATCAGGTTTCCATGCTTTTTGTTCTTCAAGAGTTAGCCCTATTAATTCACGAAATTTTTTAGAAATCTTGAAAGGGTCACTATCCTTATATGAAACTTCAAATTCTTTAAACTTTGGTGAATCAGTATTGGTAACTACTTCTTCTAATATTAATTGATAGCGTTTAGCTTTTCTTAAAGCGACTCTTAATTCAGGAGATAAATTTGATATTTCAGAATTTGAAAAGTTTCGAAAATCTTTTTGAATAGGATCTTCTTGCGGCGGAGTTTTCAATAATAGAATAGCTAGGGGTCTTTTGTAAACCTTTTCCGCCAGTTCTTCAAGCTGCCTGTATGTTGGTTGCTTTTCTCCTTTTTCCCATGCTTCATATCGCTCATTGGCAACACCTATTTTTTTAGCCGTTTGTTCAATAGTATAACCCATGGATTTTCTTGCCCATTCAAGAACCGAAGAAGAAAGGTTAAAACTTATACTCGCCATAATGCAATATATTAAATATTTTTTTCCACGGGAGTGTGCGTTCTCTGCGCTTAATTTCAAACTTCAAAAACCAACGTACCTAGATATTCATCGGAGTGCTGCCATAATGCTCAGTAGAATTACCGAACGTTGAAGAGTGCGACGCAACAGGCGATCATAGTAGCAATGCAGCCCGGCAAATAATCATCTTCTTCACTCCCCCTGCTATTCCTCCCCCAAATTCGAAAACATTCTATCCCCGTTCACTCAATATCTACCCGGTATTAAGCATTCTCTTGGTTACTTAATCCTTCGTAACCATTAATAATAAATACCTATGGCATTTACATCAGCAACAGGCCACGCAAAGAACATCGCCTGCTTTGATAACCTCATAGTTACTTATTTATAACCCAACATTTATTATATGATCACACCCACGCAGGCCGCGGCAAAGTTTGGCCAACCCGGAAAAGCAGAAGGCACATACATGACAATATGGAATGTGCCGAAAGATATAGTAGCGGCCTTTTCGCATGTACAGTTTACGGCACTTGGCAAAATGGGGTTTCCGTCTAAGATCTATTTAAACAAGTATATAAAAACCCCGCTGGAGCAGGCGCTTCGTAATTTAATAGCAAAGCGCTTGCACAAAGAAATGAGATCATGGGATGGTTGTTATGTCATTCGCAACACAAGGGGGCTAAGCGCATGGAGCCTGCATGCCTGGGGCCTCGCCGTAGATGTAAATGCCGCAAGCAACAGGCTGGGGCATACTCCCGCACTTTCAAAAGGGTTTATAAAATGTTTTACGGATGCGGGTTTTGATTGGGGCGGGCTTTGGCGCCGTCCCGATGGAATGCACTTTCAGTTGGCTGCATTTAATAAAGGGTAAAAAATCCTTTCGCACTCCTTCACACAATGCATCTATAAAATACCCGCTGGCAAAAAAAGATCAAGGCGATCATGAATGTAAGAGAAAACGATTAGTAAATTCTTCGGTCTTTGCTCACTGCGTTTGCCTGGCTGCCATAAGCAATAATTCTTTCGCCGGCTGTTATATCACAACATATAAAGTGATATAAAATTTTAATAAATTTATAGACAACGTATTTAACATGGAACAGGAAAAAATGGATAAACTTGCAAAGGACCTTGTGCTTACGCTTATAAATATGTATGCATGGAAAGAAAAGGTTTCACCCGGGCCAGTCTTACACCGGTCGTGGAAAGGATATGACTTTGGTATTCTCGATCAGTTGCAGGAAGAAGGGTTGATCGGTTTTTCAAACAGGGCTAAATCGGTTTATATTTCAGAAGAAGGAATACGCAAAGCCGAAGAGTTGCTTCTAAAATTTGCGGCGATTGATGATAAAACCCCGGATTTAAAATAGGTAAATACAAAGTAAGTCAAAGCTTTGTAAACTTGTCAGCCCACTGACAGAACTACCGCCTGCCAGCATAAAGTAAGCACCTGCGGTTATAAAGTTAGCTCCTGCGAATATAGATCTCGCTCCTGCGATTATAGAGTTAGCTCCTGCAGGAATGGAGTAAGCTCCTGCGGTTATAAAGTTAGCGCCTGCAGGAATGGAGTAAGCACCTGCGATTATAAAGTTGGTTCCTGCAATTATAGTTCTCGTTCCTGCGGTTATAGAGTTAGCTCCTGCAGGAATGGAGTAAGCACCTGCGATTATAAAGTTGGCCCCTGCAATTATAATCCTCGTTCCTGCGGTTATAGAGTTAGCTCCTGCAGGAATGGAGTAAGCACCTGTGAATATAAAGTTGGCCCCTGCAATTATAATTCTCGTTCCTGTGGATATAGAGTTCGTACCTGCAATTATAGAGTAGGCGCCTGCAAGTACAAAACTGGCGCCAGCGATTATAAAATAAGCAAGGTTGCCGAAACTATTCCTGCCTGCATTCCTGCAACTTTTAATGGTGCTGGTATAGTTTGTGTCAGCAAACCTGCTTTATACAACGGCGTATATACAACTCTCATCAACAAGTATAGAGCTGGGAGCAGTAAACCAAATTCCCGTAGTTCAGCAATAAAAGAATTCACCAGCGCCTCTTTTTCGCCTGCCATAAAACTCCAGCTTTATAAAGAAAGCAATCGAAAAAGCCAGCGCCTCCCGTTGTCTCGCAAATCACAGTTTATCCCGGACTTGATCGGGACAGCAAACTCTCCGTCCTTCCACTTCAATAACAAAATGAAATTTCGATCTATTATACTGTTCGTGTGCGTTGGCCCGGCAAAACCCGCAGCCTGTCCCGCCTCATGCGGGAGAGCGATGGTGTTTGCCTTGAATTTTCTTTTGTTTCTTTTCTTTGTTTCAAGACAAAGAAAAGAAAGTATATAAGACAGTTTGAAATCCATAGATCTATTGCTTTGAACCACCAAGCCACAAAGAATTTAAAATACCAAAGGACCTTTGTCGTTTTGTGCCCCGGTGCCTTAGTATTCCAAATAAATTTGTAAAATACTAGTCTATTCTTTTTCCATCTTGCTAAAACAATATTTCTCTAACTTTAACTCCCTCATGAAACTCATCCTAAAAGATCCCAAATCAGGCGGCGATTTGTTGCTTTTTATTGATGAAGACGATTTCGACCGGTTGTATTATGGTCGTGACCGCTTCAATAAATATTTTACCATCGCCTGGAACCGGGGGGATAAACAAACACTCACCGTTGATGGTACAAGGCATGATCTCCTGCCCGACACATTAGTCACCTTGCTTTTTAATCAATCTTTTCATTTTGAAAATCCGTCAGGCATCGTTGCCTGGCAATTCAACCGGGAATTCTATTGCATCATTGATCACGATGCCGAAGTAAGTTGCGTGGGCTTCCTGTTTGGTACGGACCATATGCTTATCTCTCTCGATGAAAGGACAAGAAATAAAATACAGTTGCTCTTGGATATCTTCATCGAGGAATTAAAAACCGCTGACAATATCCAAAATGAAATGCTGCTGGTATTGCTCAAACGCCTGATCATCGTGATCACCAAACTGGCAAGAGCTGAATATGTACCGAAAAAGCAATTGCCTGATGATAAGTTTCACCTGTTACGAAAATTCAATTTGCTTGTGGAAGCGGATTTTCGCAAAGAACATTCGGTCAGTTATTATGCGCAAAGGTTGAATAAATCACCAAAAACATTATCCAATCTTTTTGCGATCTACAACAACAAAACACCTTTGCAAATAATACAGGAAAGGATCATCATCGAAGCCAAACGACAGCTTCAATACACAAGTCAATCCATTAAGGAGATCACGTTTGCTCTCGGGTTTGAAGACACGGCTTACTTCTCTAATTTTTTCAAACGCCATACCTCTCTTTCTCCTCTTGTATTCAGGAATAAAAAGCCGGGAAAAGCCGCCGGGAAATAATTACAATTTTTCGGGAATTATCATCACTGATCCGGCCCTTCAGAAGGGGCATCTTTGTCTTGTCAATCACAATTAAAAATTATAAAATAAACAAAATGGAAAAGCAAACATTAACTCCCGAAGCACAAAACATTAAAAACATCGTATTGGTGCATGGCGCATTTGCAGATGGTTCAGGTTACAAAGGCCTCTACACTATTCTTACAAAAAAAGGTTACAATGTTACCGTCGTTCAAAACCCGCTTACATCTTTAGAAGATGATGTGGCTGCTACCAAAGTAATATTGGACAAACAGGATGGCCCGGTTATTCTTGCCGGTCATTCATGGGGTGGCGCTGTAATAACTGAAGCCGGTAATCATCCAAAAGTTGCCGCACTGGTTTATATCGCGGCTTTTCAACCCGACAAAGGCGAATCTGCCTTGTATTGGTTGCAGACTGCTCCTCCTGCCGCGGAAAATGGCGTGATGCCCCCCGATGAAAAAGGAATTGTTTATTATGCAAAGGATAAATACCATGCTGGTTTCTGTGCCGACCTCAGCAAAGAAGAAGCTGATTTCATGTATGCTTCACAGGTGGCTTTTTATGCTAAAGGATTTGCAACAAACATCACAGAGGCTGCGTGGAAAACCAAACCTGCTTACGGCATCATAGCTACGGAAGATAAAAGTATCAATCCCGACATTCAGCGCAGCATGTATAATCGCTCCAATACAAAGGTCACTGAGATAAAAGGCAGCCATGTCATATATGTTTCCCAGCCGGAAAAAGTTGCGAAGATTATTGTGGAAGCTGCTGTGAATACACCAGTGGCAAAATAAGGAAGCAATAAAAATTTTTCAATTCAAGCCACAAAGTCACGGAGACACAAAGAAGGAAAATAGTAAAAAGAACCTTTGTGACTTTTGTGCCCTGGTGCCTTAGTGTTCCCAAAAACTTCATTTTGTTTAAAAAATCCGTGAAAATCTATCCCATCTGTGTCATCCGTGTTCTAAATCATTCCTATAACTAATTCAACGTATACCCCGTCAGCGCATGACTATCCCCCGCAGAAGAAGTAGTCAATATCAACCCAACCCCATCTGCATAATAATATTGAGTAAAGAAATTCAACGCCATTAAGTTTCCGTTCATGATGATCTTATTCTCCGCTTCAATAAGCAGTACATTATTATATGTCTTTCCTTCTACTTCTTTATCGCCGCCCATTTCCTTCACGGTCATGATCAGCAGGCAATCGAGGCCATTGGCTTTAAATTTTATTTCCCATGTATCGCCCGGTTGCAGGTTATTGGCCATCCATTTTTGAAAATTGCCGGCCTCCAGTGCATCGGTTGTAAAATTATTACCATCGGTTATTACCATGCTGCCGGTATTGGCCGCACTGTTGTGCATGGAAAATTCGTTACCGTTTGCTGCCGTCACTTTATTTACATAAGTGCTGCCATCTTTTTGTTTGTAGTGCCATTCGTTATTGGCGGCTAAAGGATAATAGTTTGCCATGGTGGTTTTTTTTGATAAATAAAAAAATGCAATGATAATTTTAAGGGGCCAAAAATAATCTTTAGGTATTACTACTCCCGGGGAAAGATTTAATAAATTGTTTGATTTTAAATTTTAAAGATCACGAACTCCTCAGATTATTTGTTTAATTAATAATCTTACCGAAACTGCGAAAATAAAATCTAGTGTACATCTGTTCATCAAATGTTCACCAAATTGAATTTTAGTATACATTTGGTAGTTCAATGTTCACTAAAATTCAGGTTTATGGCGATAGGAAAATTAGTTAAACAGGCCCAGGGATACCGGGCATTTATTCCCGATTCCTTTCCCGATGCAAAATTACTGGCATTTCCCCCGGAATTAGTAGCTAAAGCTGCTAATGCAGAGCGGCTTATCGGCAAACTGGATGGGATAACACATGTATTGCCTGACGCTGATTTTTTCTTAAGCATGTACGTAGTAAAAGATGCTACCAGTTCGGCGCAAATAGAAGGAACAAGGGCCACCATGATGGATGCATTGGAAATGAGTGCTGGTGTAAATGTAAAAGAAACAGACGCAGATGATATTTTATTTTATATTAAAGCCCTGCGATATGGAACAAACCGGCTCAAAGATTTTCCTTTTACCCTGCGTTTTATACGGGAACTTCATAAAGAACTGATGGCAGGCGCACGATCATCTCGTTTTGCAGATCCGGGCGAATACAGGAGATCACAAAACTGGATCGGGGGCGCCACCATACAAAGCGCATCCTTTGTTCCTCCGCCGGTGGAAGAAATGAAAGCGGCCTTGGTTGATCTTGAAAAATTTATTCATGACAGGTCACTGATGCCTGTATTACAGGCGGGAATATTGCATGCACAATTTGAAACCATTCACCCCTTTTTGGATGGAAATGGCAGAACAGGAAGATTACTTATTACCCTTTTTTTATTTGAAAGGACCGTATTGGAAAAGCCCGTACTTTTTTTAAGCAGCTTTTTTAAAAAGAACCAGCAATTGTATTACGATAAGCTGAATGCTTATCATAGTAATAAAATACAGGAATGGCTTCACTTTTATCTTGATGGTGTAATAGAAACAGCCAACCAAAGTATTGAAGCTTCTAAAAAAATAACTGCGTTACGGGAAGCCGATATGCGTAAGATACAAGCGTTGGGAAAACGGGAAGCAACCAGCGGTGTAAAGTTTTTGCAGGAGTTATTTAAAAACCCGATCACCAGTAACGCCATGGTTGTAAAAACAATGCAATTCGGCCGCTCAGGCGCTATGAAATTAATTGAGAGATTTGTTGGCCTCGAAATATTAAAACTATTGGATGAAACTGTAAAGTATGGCAAAACGTATACGTACAAAAAATACATTGATATTTTCAACGAATAAAAAGCCCAATAAACGTAAGTAATAATTCATCAGGTATCGCCTCCAAAGCTTGTAGCAGTTGCAAAAATTATATTCAATGAAAACGTTTGCGGATAGGATAGTGGCTTTTAATAAACAACTTGATTTTTCCGGCGCACTGCCAGGTGGGATCAGTATCATGAACCCATTTAAAGAGAATAAAAATGTTATATCGATATCATCTGAATTTTACAAAAAGTATTATAATGATAATAACCCGAGATACCTGATTTTAGGAATCAACCCGGGCAGGTTTGGCGCAGGCATTACAGGTATTCCGTTTACTGACCCCAAAAGGCTCATTGAGAAATGCGAAATAGAATTTAACGGAGAGCTGAAACATGAACCATCTTCTGTATTTGTCTATAATGTAATTGATGCTTTTGGAGGGCCGAACTATTTTTACCAGCATTTTTATATCAATTCGGTTTGCCCGCTTGGGTTTACTAACAATAAAAACGGTAAAGAAATTAATTATAATTATTATGATAGCAGGGAGTTGACAAATGCAGTATATCGTTTTATAATAGAAAACTTAAAAAAGCAAATTTCAATGGGAGTTAGTACAGAAATGGCTTTCTGTTTTGGGACGGGGAAGAATAGGGAATTTATTGAGAAAATTAATGAAGAGAATAAATTCTTTAAAAGTATAATTGCACTTGAGCATCCAAGATATGTTATGCAGTATAAGTCAAAAAGCAAACAGTTTTATATTGATAAATTTATTTCAGCTTTTAAGAAAGCTGGCCTGGGCTAGGATATAATAAAAGAACCTGGCAGCGCCTCTTTTTCGCCAATCCCACAACACTTTCCTTACTTTGTTGTTACATACACTTATCAACAAACAAAAATGTCATTACTATTCCAACCCCTTACGCTAAGAAGCCTCACCATAAAAAACCGCATCGTTGTTTCCCCCATGTGCCAATACTCCGCCGAAGATGGTTTCGCCAATGACTGGCACCTTGTACATTTAGGAAGTCATGCAGTAGGAGGTGCGGGAATTGTATTCACCGAAGCCACATCCGTATCACCTGAAGGAAGAATATCACCCGGCGATCTCGGCATCTGGAAAGATGAACAGATCGGCATGCTCAAACGCATTACTTCATTTATAGAAAAACACGGGGCTGTACCCGGTATACAGTTAGCACATGCGGGCCGCAAAGCAAGTCATCACATTCCATGGAAAGGCGGCAACGCATTAGCAGATAATGAAGGCGCATGGCAAACAGTCGCACCCAGCGCCATTCCATTCAAAGAAGATGAACCCGCCCCGCAGGCGATGGATAAAAAAGCGACACAACAATTGATCAATGATTTTAAAGCCGCAGCGGTACGTGCCGCCACGGCCGGTTTCAAGATCATCGAAATACACGCAGCACATGGTTATTTATTAAATGAATTCATGTCGCCCATCAGCAACCAGCGTACGGATGAATATGGTGGAAGTTTTGAAAACAGGATACGCATTGTACTTGAAGTGATCCATGCAGTAAGAGAAGTATGGAATAAAGATTTACCACTATTCATGCGCATCTCATCCGCAGATTGGGTAGAAGGCGGCTGGACGGCCGAAGATTCCGTCAAATTAGCGTTAGTTATAAAAGACAAAGGCGTTGACTTGTTGGATTGTTCTTCGGGTGGTATATCACCGTTACAAAAAATACCGGTAACACCATTATACCAGGTACCCTTTTCAGAAAAAATAAAAAAAGAAACAGGCATGCTCACCAGCGCCGTTGGTTTGATCACCACCGCACAGGAAGCCGAACAGGTTTTGCAAGAGCAACAAGCGGACCTTATTTTTCTTGCACGTCAAATGTTGCGTGATCCATACTTTCCATTACATGCAGCAAAGGAATTAAAAGTTGACATACCCTGGCCCGTACAATACGAACGTGCAAAAAGGTAGTCGTACTATGAACCATCAACAATGAACTATTAACTATTTACCATGAAACTCGGATTTATCGGCCTCGGCAATTTAGGAACACCCATCGCGGAAAACTTACTAACGAATACAAAACAATTATTTGTTTATAACCGCACCGCATCAAAAGCACAATCATTAATTGACAAAGGCGCCGTGCTTTGCAGTGCAATAAACCAACTGGCGGAGGAGTGTGATATTGTTTTCAGCGTAGTAGCGGATGATGCGGCGTTAAAACAAATTACTTCCGGTGAAGATGGTATTGCCGCTAATTTAAAAGAAGGCGGCATTCATGTTTCCATTAGTACCATTCTGCCCGCAACAGCAAATGAGTTAGCCGCAATACATGGTCAATATAAAAATCATTACATCGCCACTCCCGTTATGGGCCGCCCGGAAATGGCGAAAGCTGGCAAACTTCAATTCCTTGTATCAGGAGAAAAGAAAGTAATAGAAACCATCAAACCATTATTAGTACAAGCAGGCGCCGCAGGTGTTTGGGAATTTGGAAATGAAGCCGCTGCTGCCAATACACTCAAGCTTTGCAGCAATTTTATCATTATCGCGGCGATCGAAGCCATGGCGGAAGGAATAGAGCTTGCACAAAAAAGTGGCGTAGATGCCACAGCGTGGATGAGTATGATGACTCAAACATTATTTAACGCCCCTGTGTATATCAATTATAGTAATATATTATTGAAAGAAGTGTACCGGCCAGCGGCTTTCAGTTTAAAGCTGGGATTAAAAGATGTAAACCTTGTATTAGACCAGGCTGCTTCAGTAAATGCTCAAATGCCCGTAGGCAAAGCAGTACACGGCCAATTAACCACCAGCATGAAAAATGATCTGGCCGATCACGACTGGACAGCTATCCGTCTCGCCTTGAAATAACCAACAAGGAAAGGGACAAGGAACAAGAAACAAGGAACAAGCGGGAAACCATGAACCATCAACCATGAACAATGAACTGTCCACCCATCCCGGCACAGTTTTTAATACATTACTTCTAAACAAAACCCATGAGCCAGGCATTTGTAAAAGAAGAAGACGAAAGATGGCTGCACGATATACCCGCAACCATGCCCGCATTGATCAACTATTTAACAAGAGAGAACAACGGCATCCGTGTATACGAAAAAAAAGTAACGGTGAAGAATGGTCTGGAACTGCACGAAATGAGCAATGGCCTTTCTTATTCAAGAGATGCAAAGGGTAAATGGCAAATAGCAGGATGAAATATAAGCCATCAACCATGAACAATTAACCAACAAACTCATCACCATGGGCTACCTCTTTCTTCTTCTCACTATTCTTTCCGAAAGTACAGCGGTCATCTGCATGAAACTTTCATCAGGCTTTCATAATAAACTATATACAGCGATAGCCATTGTTACTTATGCTTTGAGTTTTGTTTTCCTCACCCTTTCACTCAAAACATTACCCGCCGGTACTGCCAATGCAATATGGGCGGGAGTAAGCACCATTCTCGTTGCATTAGTTGGTTTATTCTTTTTAAATGAAAAGCTAAGCACTATCCAAATCATTTCCATGATCTTAATTGCAATAGGCCTTGTGGGGTTAAATCTCACAAAAACCGCAGCCTGATCCGCACATTTCAGTTTGTCACTTCATCGTCAGTTTCCTTCTTGCGTAACTCCAAGTTACCAATCTCGTAATGCTTTTTCTTAAACCCCGCTCACTTTTGCCAAAAGAAAAATCCATGTGCAATTACCAGACCCTGTACCATGAAGACAAAACCGGCTATGTTGTGCGCTGTACCGAATGTGAAAAATTACAGATTGGTTACGGCAACCTCATGCTCACCTTCGGCGAAGAAGATTTTGCATCCTTCCGCTGGTGGCTGAAAAAAATAAAAGATGAACAACATCCCTCACAAAACAAAACCCTGCGCTGCATCGCTATCCCCACACCCTGCGAAGGAATGAAGCTCTTGCTGAGTATGACGGAATTAACAGAGTTCAGCGAGATGCTCGAAACTGCGGACACAGAATTGCAATCACTGGCGATGATAAAATTGTTTCAATAGGTATTAATTTTTGTTGCCACGGAAGCACGGAAATTTTCTTTGTGTTCTTTGTGCCTTTGTGGGAAATTCTTAATGATTTTTATGTTCCCGGCTGTATTGCTACTATCATCGCCTGTTGCGTCGCACTCTTCATCTTCCTGTTCTTTACTCAGCATTTTAGAAAAGTTCTATTATATAAATACTTTTCTAAAAGTAAGGGCTGTGCGCTGTTCCTCTCCTTTAGGAGAGGCTAGGTGAGGCTTTAATTTCTCAATAAAGAGATTTCCTCATCTTCTTTCACCAACGTTTACTTTTGCAAAAAAAATTACAAATGACAGATCCCGGTTCCTTAAATGAATTGATACGCAGTCGCCGCTCCGTTTTCCCCGACCAGTTTGCAGCAGGAAGAAAAATTGATGATAACATTATTCAGCAAATTTTAGTCAATGCCACCTGGGCGCCGAACCATGGAAAAGCGGAACCATGGCTATTTACAGTTTTTACAGACCAGGGTTTGCAAACTTTCGCCGACTTTCAAAGTGAATTGTATAAAAGTGAAGCAGGTGAAAACTTTAAAGAGATCACTTATAATAAATTAAAGAACCAGCCGCTGATGGCCTCTCATGTCATTGCACTGGGCATGAAAAAAACACCCAATAAAAATATTCCAGAAACAGAAGATATCGCCGCAGTGGCCTGCGCCGTGCAAAATATTTACCTGTCTGTTACGGCCTATGGTTTAGGCGGTTACTGGACAACAGGAGGTATAACTTATAAAGAAAAAGCGAAATCATTTTTTGGATTAGGAGAAGAAGACAGGCTGATGGGATTTTTTTATATCGGTTATGTCGCTGTTCCGTCACCTGCCGGTAAAAGAGCGCCGCTGGAAGAAAAAGTAAAATGGATAAATGAATAAAATTGCCGGATAAAAATTATTTTTGACGCCTTCGTAAATACTAAAAACATAATCATGAGAAAAGTAACATCCTTATTTATAGCAATCGGCTTTGCTGCCGCAGTCTATGCACAACCACCCGCCGGTGATGCAAAACCCGGTGATTTTT
Source organism: Chitinophagaceae bacterium (assembly GCA_037200685.1). Lineage (GTDB taxonomy): Bacteria > Bacteroidota > Bacteroidia > Chitinophagales > Chitinophagaceae > JAJKIP01. Next base: position 87,486 of record JBBCIG010000016.1, on the reverse strand, counting down.
ATGGAGAAAAAATAAATGCGGAAAATGCGATAAGCATCGCAGAAGTTCCCGCTAAGCTGACCAAAGATAATGACCAGTCTTTTGATGCAAAGATCACTGCGAAAGTATTAGACGTATGCCCTAAAAAAGGATGCTGGGCTAAAGTAGCGGTCAATGATTCCACCACGGCGTTTATACAAATGAAAGATTATGGTTTCTTCCTGCCAACTGCCATCAAAGGAAAAACAATTGTCATCGATGGGGCTGTTAAATTAAAAACTACTTCTGTTGAAGATTTGAAGCATTATGCAGAAGATGCGAAAAAATCAAAAGAAGAAATTGCGGCCATCACGCAACCTGAAAAAGAAATTAATGTAATGGCCAAAGGAATTTTAGTAGTGCATTAGTTCTTTTGTCATTCCGCCTGCCCCGATAATTTTCGGGGACAAGTGAGGAATCTAATTCAGATGCTTCGTACCTCAGCATGACAAAACGAAGTACAACACAAAGAATAATATTTAATATGGCGGTTCTATGACAGAACCGCTTTTTTATTATCAATACATTACCAGTTTTCTTAGCAACTTCGTGCCTTCGTGATTCAAATTGAATTAAAATCAATAAAGTAATTTCAAAAGAAATAAGAAATGAAAAAAGCAATAATAAAAATTCTGTCAATTATTATAACACTATTCCCGTTATCCGCATTCGCACATGGATACTGGATAGAAGTGGAAGGCACACATAAAACGAAAGAAGCTGTAACAATAAAATTATTTTATGGCGAATATGAAAGCGGGGAAAGATTATCCGGCACTTACCTGGATAAAATGGGTGAAATAAAAGTATTCGTGTTGTTTGGCACTACTAAACAACAAATCACGATGAAACAACTTGCGGATTACTGGCAGGGAAGTTTTACGCCGGATGCTGAAGGTGTTTATGAGATAACCGGTATCAATGATGAAAGACAAGTGCAGGACTGGACAGCGCACAATCTCGGTATTGTACGACCGGTTCAATATTTAAAAACAACTTATCATATTGGAACAAACGCAACGGCGCAGCATCATAACGCTTACCTGGATATAGAAGCTATTTCACCAGCAAAAAATAATTACCAGTTGCATCTTTTTAAAAATGATACAGCTTTTACTGATATGAAGATTACCGTGATGCATCCCGATGGATGGATAAAAACAATTTTTACCGATACAAAAGGCATTGCTTCTTTCACACCTGCCGGCCCGGCTTTATATCTTATCGTAGTGGAATGGATTGATAAAATACCGGGAATATTCAAACAAAAGAAATATGAAACGCTGCGGCATCGATTGGATTTTACATTGTATCATCCACAATAGAACATCACCTGGTCCCGACTTCATCGCGATAAGCTCTCTCCTGAAGGAGAGGAACAGCACACAGCCCTTGCTTTTAGAAAAGTATGATACCATAAAACTCTTCGCAAATGTTGAACAAAAAACTAAAGTTGATGTGGTAGTTATATTGTTTGGATCAGCAATGCAGCGCCGTCCCTTCTCTGAAGGAGAAGGGAAAGAGGGATGAGGCCTTGCTGAGTAGAATTACCGAACGTACAAGTGTGCGACGCAACAGGCGATGATAGTAGCACTGCAGCCGGGTTCATAATAAATAAACAAGTGATAGTTTGTTAATGACAACAACGAATTGTCATATGAAAGTCACTTTCCTCTTCCCGCAACAGCTTTTCCTTTTTCCGTAACGATCAGTAATAGTAATGCCTGCACTTTTGCAGCTCATTAAAAACGTGCAAGCGTTTTTCTCAAGCCATATGAATGTCATCTTTTTTCAGAACTGCTTAGTGATGACAATTGCATGATAAATAATGATCGCTGCTGAAAGACATTTGCAACCGCAATCAAAACAGTTATGAAGAAGATTTATTTAATCGTTAGCGCCTGCTTCCTCGCAGGCAGTGCTTTTGCGCAAGAGGATACTTCGAAACCAAAGGATTTGGAAGAAATTGTTATCACAGGCCAATACAGGCCGCAATCTGTAAAGAATTCCGTTCAGCAGGTAAGAGTTATCAGCAAAGAAAGAATACAAAAGCAAGGCGCCACTAAACTGCAGGATGTCTTGAACAGTGAAATGAACATCCGTTTTTCACAAGACCCTGCTACTGGCGGTTCGGATATTTCCATGATGGGCTTATCAGGACAGAATGTAAAAATATTGGTGGACGGATTACCAATGATCGGCAGGCAGGGAACTTCGAACGAGATCAACATTAACCAGATTGATGTTAATAGCATTGAACGGATTGAAATCGTTGAAGGCCCAATGTCGGTTATCTATGGCGCCGATGCGCTGGCAGGCGTAATAAACATTATTACAAAAAAAACCGGGTCTTCTAAATTTTCTATCACTGCAAGAGTGCAGGAAGAAACAGTAGGCGATGAATATGACTGGGATACAAAAGGTGTCCACAGCCAATCGGTTAATGCTTCGTTTCGTTACAAGGGATGGGATATCGGTGCTGGATTTGGTTACTATTATTTTGGCGGATGGAAAGGTGACAGCACCAACCGTGAATTGACGTGGCATTGGAAAGACCAGGTTACTGCCAATGGTTATGTGGGTTATACCTCAGGTAAATTTAATGTTCGTTACCGCATCGAAGGACTGGATGAGATTATTACTAATCCCGGTAATTTCACACAAAAGCAAAATGAATCAGGCGATTCACTAGCATTCGACCAGGAATATCTTTCCCGCAGGGTGATGCAGCAATTGCAGGCAGGCTATTTTGTAAATAATAAATTATCATTCCAGCTACAATCTTCTTATTCCCGGTTCAGCCGCCAGGTGTTTTCATCAGTGCTTAGTCAGAATACAGGTAAGTTCAGCCTGAACCCTGATGCTTCTACCCAAAGTACGGATAAGTTTAACGGGCTTACTGCCCGGGCACTTGCTTTGTATAAAATTTCTTCTGTATTCAGTTTGCAACCCGGTGTAGATATAAATGTTGAGCACGGAAGCGGCCAGCGATTGGTAGCAGGCACCAATCATATTGAAGATTACGCTTTCTTTATCACATCAGAGATTACGCCTACCAGTAAGATTAATATAAGGCCCGGTTTGCGTTTTATTCATAACTCGGTATACGACGCACCACCGGTGATACCTTCTATTAATACAAAATATGCATTAACCAACAACCTTGACCTGCGCCTGGCGTATGCAAGGGGTTTCCGTTCTCCTTCGTTGAGGGAATTGTATTATAGTTTCTTCGATGCCAATCACCAGATTATGGGCAATCCAAACCTGAAAGCGGAAACTTCCAATAGCTTTACCGGCTCACTTGCATGGAATAAACGGGTAGATAAAAAAATATTCACTGCTACACTGAATGGTTTTTATAATGATGTTAAAAACCTGATTGACTTTGCCCAGTCTGCCGGCGGGGCGACTGTATTTGAATACCAGAATGTAGAAAATTTTAAAAGCGCTGGTACGAACCTGACAGGTACGTTCAATCATAAAGACCTGAACATTTCATTAGGATTCGGCTATACCGGCCGTTACAACCAGTTTACAGAAGAAGATAAATCACTGGCTAAATTCAACTGGTCCCCGGAAATAACTTCCATCATCGGCTATAACTTTTCAAAAATAGGTCTCAGTGCGAATCTCTTTTACAAATTCACCGGCAGGTTGCCATTTTATCAACTTGCTACTGTGAATGGACAAGATGTTATCCAACTGGCGCATACAGAAGGATATCATTGGGCTGATTTTACATTGAACCAAAAACTTTTCAAATATTTTTCAATCAGTGCGGGTATCAAAAACCTGTTTGACCTGGATGTAATCAACAGTGCTGCTTCAGGCGGCACGCATACAGGTGGCGGCAGCACGAGATTGATTGCTTATGGCCGCTCCTATTTCGCCGGTCTCATTTTTAACTGGGACACTAAATAAAAAAATTATCAATAATCGATAAAACTACGAACGATGTTAAGAGGACACATTTTAAAACTGACTGTATTTTCACTCGCTGCTTTTATTCTCCTGGGCGGTTGCCGCAAAAGAGAAGGCTTTTCACTGGCGGATAATTATATTGTATTTACTTCCAATGCGCAGGGCATTTCGGAAGCGGAAACTTCCATTACTATAAAATTAAAACTGGTAAGAGGAGTAGATAATGATATTCCTGTTGTTATAAAAATTACTGAACAAGGTGCGGCATACGGGGTAAAATATACAACAATACCTGCCGCGACAGCGGGTACTATTAACCTTACGGCTCCTTCCGGCAATAATGAAGCGTCATTTACAATAAATAAAGTACCGGGTGTTTTATTCGATGGTACGGAGAAACTGGTATTCGATCTTTATAGTTCAGGTTCACCGCTTTTAATAGGCACTACCAAACAATTGACATTGAGTTTTGCGGAATTGGTAGCTACTAATTCTACCGCGGTGCTGAATGGTGGCGGCCCTACTTATCCGAATAAAGTGTTCATTGATCTGAGCGCCAACAGGCAAACTGCGGTATTGCGTACCAACTGGGACCTGGGTTTTTATACCGATGCTTCAGATTTTAAAGTGATCCTCAATTCTTCTAACGGAATGACAGCAAAACAGATCACCAAAAATGATCTCACGCAGGTAACGGCTACCGACACTGTTGGTTTTTTTGATGCGATGGGATCGCTTTTTGGTTCACCGGCCCAACTGCCTTTAGTAGATTATCCAAGTGGTGATATGAGCAAAACGGCCATAGGTTTGATAGCTGCCACTGCTGCCGACAATAAAGTATTTATCATTTATCGTGGCAAAGGTGTAGGCAGCCCTCTACCTGAAAGAGGATGGAAAAAAATCCGGGTACTGCGCAATGCCAGCGGCGGTTATACGCTGCAACATGCGGATATTGCTTCCACTACTTTTACATCGATCGATATTCCTAAAGATGATAAATATTTCTTTAAATATATTTCTTTTGAAACCGGCGCTGTAACAGTGGAACCCGAAAAAACAAAATGGGATATTGCCTGGACACATTCAACATATGTTTCCGGAAGTGGTGCTAGTGAATTTCCTTTTCTTTTCCAGGATGTAGTATTTCAAAACAGGAATGTACAGGTGGCAAAAATGCTGACGTCCTCTAAGGCCTATGCAGATTTTGCAGAAGCCGATATTGCCGGGCAAACTTTTACTTTTTTGCAAACTGCCATTGGTTCTGACTGGAGAAGTGGTGGCGGTCCAAGTTCAGGACCTGCAGTAAAAACAACTCAGTACTATATAATAAAAGATGGTAACAATAATTATTACAAACTGAAATTCACGGCGGTGGCAGATGGTGGTATCCGTGGTAATCCAAGCATAGAGTATGCTTTGGTAAAAAGAGGCTAACAGATGTTCTTATATAAATGAGCCATCCCGCTTAGCGGGATGGCTTTTTCTTTTTGCGCAACCCGGTTTTACGCATTCCGTAAACCTTTGTGACCCGATTGTTGTTGTTTTGTCAGCAAATTGTAAAACGTTATGAAGAAGGTTATTGGATTGGTGGCGGCGATTGGACTAGTGATATCTATACAGGCACAGGCCCCACAGGATAAACAGATCGTCAACAAACTCTGCGGTTGTTTTGAAGTAGAGTTCAAATATGCGGAAACATTTTCTCCCAACGAAGATTATAAATTCCATGACAGGGAAGAAATCAATGGAGGGATAGAGCTTTCATTACCCATTGAAGTAAGTGATAGAAAAATCATCATTCAGCATTTGCTGGTCATCACAGATTCCATCATTGTAAAACATTGGAGAGAAGAATGGACGTATGAGAACCAGGATATATGGGTATATAAAGGCGACAAGACATGGGTAAAAGAAAAATTAAGCGCTGACCAGGTAAAAGGAAAATGGACGCAAACCGTCTGGGAAGTAAGTGATGAGCCGCGTTACCAGGGGCTTAGCCAGTTTGTGAATTTGGATGGAAAATTAATCTGGCAAAACACTACGGATGCGCCATTACCAAGAAGGGAATATTCTGTTCGTAGTGATTATAATATTTTAAAGAGGACTAACCGGCTGAACATTTCTGATAATGGATATATACATGAGCAGGACAATGATAAAATAATCAGGAAAGACGGCGTCGCCGATAAATTATTAGTACAGGAAAAAGGTATCAACAGTTATAAGAAGGTAGAAGATAATATGTGCGATCCTGCGAAATATTATTGGGAAAGATATAAAGGATATTGGGGTAAAGTGCGGAAGGCATGGGCTGATTACATCAGCACGCAAAATACCATCTCGTTGAAAACAAAAGTAGATGGCAAGTTGCTGCACGAATACCTGATCAATTTATCGAATGATTATGTATCGAAGAAAGTAAGCGATGCGGATATCGATGCGAAAATAAAAGGAGAGATAACAAAATTTATCGGGCACGATGATACCAAATCAGTGGCCCAGCAAAAATAATTTTTCCAGCGTACCTGCCTGCCGGTAGGCAGGCTCATGTAAAGTCCCCGTAATGCGGGGATTTTATTTTTTTGCCCAACTTCAGTTTTTCATAGCATCGCCTGTTGCGTCGCACACTTGTGCTGCATGAATTCTACTCAGCATTATGGCAGCACCCCGATGAATATCGGTGGTACGTTTCGTTTTCATGGCATCAATTAAAAATCGCACAGAGCTAAAAGAGAAAAAGAGATTTTATCATTCGCATCTCAAAATCCAACACTCAAAAATTTTCTTTTACCTCTTTCTCTCTGCGGGCTCTGTGCGCTAAATACTTCCTTCATTGCCCCTCCAACACCGCAGTATTTCCTTAACTTCGCAGACTTTTTATAATGGCAACAAGCACCAAATACCGGGAATTTTCAGGGTTAAACCTGCCAGCTTTTGAGCAGGAAATTTTATCAAAATGGTCTGAAAATCAGGCCTTTGAAAAAAGCATCTCTTTACGGGAAGGCGCCGCTCCTTTTGTATTTTATGAAGGCCCGCCCAGCGCCAACGGCATGCCCGGCATACACCATGTCATTTCCCGGACGTTAAAGGACCTCGTGTGCCGCTACAAAACCATGAAAGGTTTCCAGGTAAAAAGAAAAGGTGGCTGGGATACCCATGGATTACCCATCGAATTAGGTGTAGAAAAAGAACTTGGGATCACCAAAGAAGACATCGGTAAAAAAATATCGGTTGAAGAATACAACCAAAAATGCCGCGAAGCGGTATTAAGGTATAAAGACAAATGGGATGATATCACCCGCAAAATGGGTTATTGGGTTGATCTCAACGATCCTTATATCACTTTCAAGAATGAATATATTGAAACACTTTGGTGGATATTAAGCGAGTTATATAAAAAAGGATTGCTGTACGAAAGTGTCAGCATTCAACCATACTCACCCGCAGCAGGAACAGGATTGAGTTCACATGAATTAAATCAACCGGGAACATATAAAGATGTAAAGGATACAAGTGCGGTGGCAATGTTCAAAGCAATTCGGAATGAGAAAAGCGAATTTCTTTTTGCGGAGGTTTCGAAAGCCTCCCCTTCTCCGCTTGCAGAGAAGGGGTTGGGGGATGAGGTTTTTTTCCTAGCATGGACGACCACTCCATGGACATTACCTTCAAACCTTGGATTAACCGTTGGTGCCAATATCGATTATGTTCTTGTAAAAACATTCAATCCTTATTTACATAATCCTGTCAATGTTATTTTAGCAAAAGCTTTATTAGGTAAGTATTTCAAAGAAGAAGGCAAGGATGGTGACTTTGAAAATTATAATGAGAAGGCGAAAATATTGCCGTGGAAAATATTAACCGAATTTAAAGGCTCACAAATAGAAGGGTCCCGTTACGAGCAATTGCTACCTTATGAAGCAAACACTCCTGAGATCGCAACCGGTGATCCATTCAGGGTTTTGGTTGATACGTTCGTCACAACAGAAGACGGTACAGGTATCGTACACACCGCTCCTGCATTCGGCGCGGATGACTATAAAGTGGGAAAGAAATACAACATCGGTATCCTTACAATGGTTGACAAACAGGGAAAATTTGTCGACGGTTTAGGCGAATTCAGCAACCGTTATGTAAAGAATTACAAAGAGGATCCGAACTATGTTGATGTTAACATTGATATATCGGTTAAATTAAAAAAAGAAAACAGGGCGTTTAAAGTTGAAAAATACGAGCACAGTTATCCGCATTGCTGGAGAACAGATAAACCTATTCTTTATTACCCATTGGATGCATGGTTCATAAAAACCACGGCTGTAAAGGAAAGAATGGTCGAACTCAATAAAACCATCAATTGGAAACCTAAATCAACCGGGGAAGGAAGGTTCGGTAACTGGCTCGAAAATATGGTGGATTGGAATTTAAGCAGGAGCAGATTTTGGGGAACGCCATTACCTGTGTGGAGAACGGAAGACGGGGAAGAAGAAGTTTGCATCGGTTCGATAGAAGAACTGAATAAAGGAATAAAAGAAGCGAATAAAGTGTTGGGCGGAGATGTAAATAAAAACTATTTGCACGGAGGAATTCTTGATTTACATAAGCCCTACGTTGATGAAATAATATTGGTCAGTAAATCTGGAAAACCGATGAAACGGGTTCCTGACCTGATTGATGTTTGGTTTGATAGTGGCGCTATGCCCTACGCCCAATGGCATTTCCCTTTTGAAAATAAAGAAATATTTAAGCAGAACTTCCCTGCTGATTTTATTTGTGAAGGTGTTGACCAGACAAGAGGATGGTTCTATACATTACATGCCCTCGCTGCCATGTTATTTGACAGTGTGGCTTATAAAACTTGTGTGTCAAACGGCCTAGTGCTGGATAAGAATGGCAATAAGATGAGCAAGCGCCTTGGTAATGTCGTAGATCCATTTAAAACAATTGAAACGTTTGGCGCTGATGCCACAAGATGGTATCTGGTTACCAACGCATCACCTTGGGAAAACATGAAGTTTGACCTCGAAGGCATCAAAGAAGTACAACGGAAATTCTTCGGTACACTATATAATACCTACCAGTTCTTTGCACTCTATGCTAATGTGGATGGTTTTTCTTTTAAAGAAAAATATATTCCGTTAGCGGAAAGGCCCGAAATCGACAGGTGGATACTTTCTTCATTAAATACATTGGTGAAGAAGGTGAATGAATACATGGATGATTACGAGCCCACGCAGGCAGGTCGTGTCATTGAAGATTTTGTAGATGAACATTTGAGTAATTGGTACGTTCGGTTGTGCAGGCGCCGTTTCTGGAAAGGGGAATATGAGCAGGACAAAATTTGCGCTTACCAGACATTATATGAATGCCTCGAAACTATTGTAAGGTTGATCGCACCGATCTCGCCATTTTTCAGTGATGCTGTTTTCCAGAATTTAAATGCGATCACCAACCGCTTTAAAGTGCAGTCGGTGCATCATGCGAATTTTCCAACAACGGATGAATCGGTAATTGATGAATTACTGGAAGAAAGGATGCAATTGGCACAGGACGCTTCCTCTCTTATACTTTCTTTAAGAAAAAAAGTGAACATTAAGGTCCGTCAACCGTTACAGAAGGTGCTGATCCCCGCTTTGAGCGCTGCGATGAAAACGCAATTGCAAAAAATCGAAGACCTGATCAAAGCGGAAGTAAATGTAAAGGAGATCAAGTACCTGGACCCGGACAATACATTTATCAGCAAAAAGATCAAACCAAACTTTGTGGCTTTGGGGAAAAAGCTGGGCCCGAAGATGAAAGCAGTCTCAGCGGCACTGGCAAAGTTCACCCAGGAGGATATTATCCGCTTGGAAAAAGAAGGACAATACGAGTTGCAGGTAGATGGCGAAACTGTAACCCTGCAAGTTACCGAAGTAGAAATCAGCAGCGAGGATATTCCGGGATGGACAGTGGCGGGCAAAGGGGCATTAACCGTGGCTTTGGACATCACACTAAGCCCTGAACTGGAGGCCGAAGGCAATGCCCGTGAGTTTGTAAACCGTATCCAGAAAATCCGGAAGGACAGCGGCTTTGAGCTGACAGACAGGATCATTGTACAGGTGGCTGCAAATAATGGATTAAAAGAATCTTTGGCACAGTTTAAAGCCTATATTTGCGCCGAAATTCTAGCGGATAAGCTGGAAATAGTGTCCGAAATACCCCACGGAACCGAGATAGAAATTAACGATGTTTCGCTAAAAGTAATTGTTTCAAAAAAAGGCTAAATGTATGGCTATCAAGAAGAAACCGGCTCCTAAAAAGCCGGCTGCTAAAAAAGCAGCCAAGCCAGCAGCCAAGAAAACGGTTGTAAAAAAACCAACTCCGAAAAAAGCGGCAAAACCGGCTCCTAAAAAGGCAGTCGCAAAACCTGTAGCTAAAAAAACGGTAGTTGTGAAAAAACCCATGGCAAAACCAGTACCCAAAGTATCCGCAAAAGTTGCTGCCCCTGCCCCGAAAGTGGCAGCGAAGCCTGCTGCTGTTGCACCGCCTCCGCCTCCGCCACCCCCTCTTCCTGTAAAAAAGAAGGGAGCATTTGATCCGAAATCGTTGGTTTCTATAAAACCCACAGCAAAACCTGTGATTAAAAAAGAACCCCCTAAACCGTCAAAGGTTGTTATTCCGAAAACGTCGATCAAAAGCGCCGTTAAATATGAACCCGAATTCACTAAATCTGTATTAGATACCCCTATGTACGAACATTCAGGACCTACGATGAGATATTCAGATGGTGATCTGACCGAATTCAGAGAGATCATCAACAAAAAACTCGATGCCGCGAAAAAAGAGTTAGCGTATTTGCAAGGACTTATCACCCGTAAAGATGAAGGTGGTGATATGGATGAAGCAAGATATATGACCATGGAAGATGGCAGTGTGAGCATGGAAAGAGAACAACTCAGCCAGATGGCCAGCCGCCAGATCACTTTCATCGATCACCTGGAAAAGGCGCTGATGCGTATTGAAAATAAAACATACGGTATCTGCCGCGTTACAGGAAAACTCATTGACAAAGCCCGTCTTCGTGCGGTACCTCATGCTACATTGAGCATCGAGGCCAAGCAAATGATGAATAAATAATAAGCCCTTCGGCTCAATGATAAAACCCTTTCAGCAATGAAAGGGTTTATTTTTTTATAGTACATAAGGAGAATACCTCAGTTTGTCATTCCGCCTGCCCCGATAGTTATCGGGGACAAGTGAGGAATCTGATGCAGATGCTTCACACCAGTATAACAAGACAAACCGAACACTAATTATTGAACTTTTATTTTTTATCAAGAAATACCTGCAAGCCAACAGCCAATAAGAAATTGTGATTAGTTGATTTAGTTGTTAGATCACTTTCCGGTCTTTCATCAATTGATCCGTTAATCCCCACATCTCTTGCGGTATTGGTTTTATACTTGTTTTTATTATAAGAATAAGTATAGCCCGCCATAAAATCAATGCCAACATGATCATTCAGCATTTTCGTTGCGCCAAAAGAAATGCCTCCGTTCATTAAAAAATCCCCGGAAGATTTTCCGCTGAATACATCTTTATAAAGCGGTGAATTATTATAGTAAAAACCTTCATGATTGGAAGAGCCAAAACCGCCGGCAACATTCACCTGTACGAAAGGAATAAAATTGCCATTTGTTGAAAAATAGTTTCGGGCGAAGACGCCTATACTTAGGTTAAAACTCTTAGTTTCATTTTTATAATAAGTAACATTATTGGCGTCTGCTTGTAGTTTTTTTTCATATTTATATCCGGGGGAAAGTTGTCCACCTGCCACTATTTTATCAGAAATGAACCAACCGATATTCGGTGAAAAATTAACGCCCAACGAATTGTTAGTAACGCTATAACCATTCGTGGGTGCGGGCACGGTGTAATCACTCGTGCCGGAATTAAAAAATACATTGCCGATATTAGCCCCCACCATTTTTGTCCCCTTACTGAATTGTGCTGAGCAAAAAGTAGAAAAAACACCGGCAAGGACTAAAAAACAAAACGAAATACGGTTCATAAATACAGCATTTGAATGTCAGCAAATGTAGTTTTTCCCGCACCTGTTCCCAAAAACGACTAAGCGGAAATATTTTTTTAGGCTTGTGCCTATTGAAACTTTTTCCTTTATCTTTAACTGCTTGGAAAAGACGTCACTGCTTTTCACGCTTAAAAAAGAAACTCTTAACAGCCAAAACACACATTATGAGAAAGTTTAAGCTTCTTCCTCTCCTAACACTAGCGATTGTATTTATAATTTCCAGTTGTACAAAAGAAGGTCCTGAAGGTCCGGTAGGAGCTACTGGTGCCCAAGGTCCTGGTGGAACTGCTGGCCCTGCTGGTCCTACTGGCCCGCAAGGTGCAACAGGTACTACCAATGTCACTTATTCTGCATGGTTTTCTTTTGCTTCAGCCGATTGGAAAGATTCTACGACACCCTATTTTGGAGATATCAGCCGTGCGATAAAATCTGCTCCCGCAGTCACTCAGACTGTAATTGACCAGGGAATTGTATTAGCGTATGTAAACCTGAATCCCGGAGTATATCCACTACCTCTTAATATTACTAATCCTTTCTTTTCAGGGGAGACCTTACAATTCGGTTTTGTAGCTGCGCCTTCAAAATTGATATTTTATCTTGCAGATCTTATTTTCCCGGATGCGACTGGCATTACATTTTCAGCACCCATTCGTTATGTAGTTATTCCGGGAAGCATAGCAGGAGGCAGGGGTGTAAATAGTATTACTACTACTTATGAAGGTTATACTGCTAACGAATTAAAAACTATGTCTTACGACCAGGTAGCAAAAATATTTAACCTTCCTGCTGACGGTACGAATATTCGCTAATCATTTACTGATAATATATTTAAACCGGCTTTGCTTACATGCAAGGCCGGTTTTTATTTTATAATAGTTGGTTACCAAACCAAATTATTGGGCCAGACAAAATATTGAGTTAGCTATTTTTGATACCGGCTTCGGTTTTTCATGGCATCGCCTGTTGCGTCGCACACTTCAACTTTCTGTTCTTTACTGGGCGTTGTCGAAGCATCATCTCCTTTTATTGCTTATTTTAAATCGAATAATTAAATCAAACAGCTAAATATTCCATTAAAATTTTAATGTAGGTTTGCTCCATTCAAATCATAATTTTTCACATCAAATGACGATTCATTTCAAATACGAAAAAGGGCTGGTGATGCAGGCGTTGCGTTATCATTTTATCAGCCGTTCGGAAAACCGTATCATGCTTATACTGGTGAATGTGTTTGCCATCGTTTCCCTCACCTTATATATATTAAATAAGATCACGCCGATGGCTTTTTTAATCGGTGCGCTTTTATGGATACTTTTTATGATCAGCTTTTGGTTCGTTATGCCTATGATGGTCTACAAAAGAGCTGAAACATTCCAGCATGAATTCAATATGCATTTTGAGCAGGATGGTTTTTCGCTGGAGCATGAAAGAGGTTCCCGTTCCTGGGATTGGAAAGAGCTCACCACTTTTTTAGAAAGCCCGCATTTTTTTCATTTGTATTTCGGCGCCCGTTCTTTTTTTCTTGTTCCCAAAAGCGGTTTCAGGGATAAAGATGAAGTGTATGAAATGAGAAAGCTGTTGAAAGAGAAGGTGAAGAAGAAGTGAACAAGGAGTGAGTGGGAAGTGGCGAGAGGTGAGTAGGGAACGAACCTCTAAATAAACATGGCGTGGATTTCTTTTATTATTGCACGATAAAATTTTTAATGTTCAGTCCCACTTACCACTAGCTATTCTCTACTGACCACATCACAACTTCTTCTCCATCCTAAAATGCGGTATCGTTATCTCCACAAATTCATCCCCCGTCACCCGGTACTCCAATTTTTCATAAAAGCCCACGGCATTTTTGCGGGCATGCATCGTGATGAATTTATAACCACGGTCGCGGGCGATGTTTTCAGCAAAGTTCATTAATGCCCTGCCTACGCCTTTTCCCTGCAGGTCATTTAATACAGCCATCTGGCGTAAACGGACAGCATCGGCCCTTTCTTCTACCAGCATGCAGCAACCAAGTATCCGCTCTTCTTCAAAAGCGGCGATCAATACATTTTCTTTTTCATTTTCCAGTTCCGCTTCGGTAAAACCAAGGCCCAATGGCTTGCGCAGGAGGTCATCCCGGAGCTTTACCATTTGCTTGTATTCAACCGTGCCGTGGTCTATAATCTTCAGTGCCATGCGTAAAAGATAAACTGTAGATTTTCAAATTACAAAGAACTTGTTATACAGCCAACAGAAGTCCTTTATTAATTTAAAAAGCGAATAAGGGTATTATGGTTATTATGGGCTCTTTGTCAGCAAATTGGGGCCAAATTGGAAAAAATGAGGTTTCCGATGCTGGTTTACCCAAAAAGTATATTTTTGCACCCTATAAACTAAACTTATACGACATGTCAGACATCGCTTCAAGAGTTAAAAAGATCATTGTTGACAAATTAGGAGTAGAAGAAGCAGAGGTTACAAACGAAGCTTCCTTTACCAATGATCTCGGTGCCGATTCACTGGATACCGTAGAACTGATCATGGAATTCGAAAAAGAATTCAACATCTCCATTCCTGATGAGCAGGCTGAAACCATCACTACAGTTGGCCAGGCAGTTGCTTACCTGGAAGAGCATGCCAAATAAAATTGGAAAGATGTCCTGCCTGCGGGCGGGAAAATAAATTGACTCCGCCTTCTCACTGTCTTTGCAGAGAAGGCGGTTTTCATCTTGATCAAAGTGTGAGATGATTTTATAAGAAGTAGCTACAAGTGAAAGGCTGAATAATTACTAATTAATAATTAGTAATTGATTAGGAAGAGACTTCATGCTGAGTAGCGAACAGGAAGATGAACGGAGCGTCGCAACCCTGCCTGCCGGCAGGCAGGGAAGATGATCAGGGCGCTTAAGCTGGGTTCAAAAAAATCTAACAGGCTCTAAAGACTACAATAGAAAGTTATGGAACTTAAAAGAGTAGTTGTAACAGGCATGGGGGCAATCACTCCCATGGGTAATACAATCAACGAATATTGGGATGCATTGATCAACGGCGTGTCCGGCGCTGATATGATTACGCTGTTCGATGCTTCAAAGTTTCGTACGAAGTTTGCCTGCGAGGTAAAAAGTTTTGAACCGACTAAGTACCTCGATAAAAAAGAAGCCCGGAAGATTGACCGCTTCACACAATTTGCGTTGGTGGCAAGTGATGAGGCCATGCTGGATGCAGGATTGAATAAAGAAAATATTAACCCTGACAGGATCGGTGTTGTATTTGCCAGCGGTATCGGCGGGTTGATCACTTTCCAGCACGAAGTAACAGACTTTGCAAAAGGTGAAGGAACGCCACGGTTCAATCCTTTCTTTATTCCTAAAATGATATTGGATATTGCTGCGGGACAGATTTCGATGCGGCATAATTTGCGCGGGCCCAACTTCGCCGTAGTTAGTGCATGCGCCAGCAGCACCAATGCAATAATGGAAGCGTATAATTTATTACGTTTGGGTAAAGCGGATATTATTCTCAGCGGTGGAAGCGAAGCGGTGATCAGCGAAGCAGGCGTTGGCGGTTTCAATGCGATGAAAGCGATGAGCGAAAGAAACGATGATCCGAAAACAGCGAGCCGACCTTATGATAAAGACCGCGATGGTTTTGTAATGGGAGAGGCTGCAGGTATGCTGGTATTGGAAGAACTGGAACATGCAAAAGCCCGTGGTGCGAAAATATATTGCGAGATCGCCGGCACCGGAGCTACTGCCGATGCATATCATATTACTGCGCCGCATCCTGAAGGGCTCGGTGCGAGGAACGTAATGCTGGTGGCGCTTGAAGATGCGGGAATGAAAAAAGAGGATATTGATTATATTAATACACATGGTACCTCTACACCGCTCGGTGATATCGCCGAAGTAAAAGCGATTGTAAATGTATTTGGAGAGCATGCCTATAACATGAATATAAGCTCCACCAAAAGTATGACAGGCCATTGCCTCGGCGCTGCTGGTGTGATAGAAGCGATTGCCTGTGTGCAGGCTGTGGTGTATGATATTATTCCCCCTACTATTAATCACTTCACGGATGATCCGGAACTGGATCCGAAATTGAACTTCACTTTTAATAAAGCGCAAAAGAGAACAGTGAACGCCGCATTGAGTAATACATTCGGTTTCGGCGGGCACAATGCATGTGTGATCGTGAAGAAATTCCAGGGATAAAATGAATGGTTGATGGCTGGATGGTTTAATGATTATCACAAACCAACTGCATTAACAATCAAACAATCGATCAATTTTCAACTTTTTTTCGTAGCTTGAATTCTGTGGATTTTATTACCAATCTTTTTAAAAAACATGCCGGTTCATCTTTTAAAAAAGAGTTGAAGAACCTTTTAGGCTTTGACCCCAAGAATATTTCTCTTTACAAGACTGCGTTAACACACCGTTCCGTCAGGGAAAATGCTGATGAAAATAATGAGCGGCTCGAATATTTAGGCGATGCGATACTCAGCGCATTGATCGCAGATTATCTTTTCAAACGTTATCCTTACAAAGAAGAAGGCTTTCTCACCGAAATGCGCAGCAAGATGGTAAACCGCCAGCAACTGAATGAAATTGCGCTGCGGATGGGATTGAAGAAAGTGACGTTGTATAATAAAATGGATGGCTCGCTAAAGATCAGCCAGATATTTGGTAATACACTGGAAGCACTGGTCGGCGCTATTTACCTTGATTTTGGTTATAAGAAAACAAGTAAGTGGGTGCAGCAATACGTTATTCTTCCGCACATGTTCATGGATGACCTCGAGCTTTTGGAGATCAACCATAAAAATAAACTGTACGGCTGGGCGAATAAAAATGGTAAAGTGCTGGAGTTTGAAACACTCGATGAAAAATTGGAGAATGGCCGCCGCCTGTTCACGATTGCCGCAGTGGTGGATGGCACTGTGATTGCCGAAGCAAAAGCCTTTAATAAAAAAGATGCGAGCCAGCTCGCTGCGCATATCGCCGTTGATAAATTAGGAATCGGCAAAGAAGAACCGGAGAATAATTTTAAATCCTAGAAAAAGCGGCCACTAAAGAACAAGAATTATTTCTTCTTAGCGCTTTCACTTCTTCTCCTGGCACAATTCAATCAATACGCCATTGGTATGTTTGGGATGCAGAAAACAAATGAGTTTATTATCGGCGCCGGCTTTGGGTGTTTCATTAATAAAAATGAAACCTTCTTTTTTTAACCTTTCTATTTCGGCGGTTAAATCATCCACTTCAAAAGCGATATGGTGCAGCCCTTCGCCCCGTTTCTCAATAAAATGGGCGATCACGCCTTCGGAATCCATGCTTTCCAGCAGCTCGATCTTGGTATCGCCGGCTTTTAAAAAAGCGGTGTTCACCCGTTCGCTTTCCACCGTTTCTGTTTTGTAACTGGCAGCGTTCAGCAGTTTTTCGAACAACGGTACGGATGTAGCGAGGCTCTTAACAGCGATCCCGATATGTTCTACTTTTTGCATAAGCGAGTGATTGGGGTGAGAGATCAGAGGCCGGAGGTCAGAAGGTGGATTCGAAAATAGAGAGTTATTTAATTATTTTATTAACCCAGCTGCATTGCTACTATCATCGTCCCTTGCGTCGCACTCTTGTGCTTCTATATCGCTATTCAGCAATATTGCCCATAATTCCAGGCTATAACGACTCTTAACTCCAAACTCTGAACTCCCGAAAGGCCTGTTTTTTCGCCTTAATGCCTCCAAATCTCAGTCCTTTTTTCTATTTAGGTAAAATTAGGGGTTAGGAGGAAAATAGCTCCTTAAAATAGAACCTTTTGAGCTAATTTTGTGTTTATAAAAGACCTTCATCCCTCAAAAGCACTTCGACAAGCGTAGTGCCAAACAGACCCAATAAAAAACGGGAGCGACGCAACGCTGATACTTTTCCGACAAACATCGGAATCTTCGACGACAGTACTCAGTAGAGAATAGGAAGATGAAATCCCGATAGCTATCGGGAGCGACGCAATTGATGAATAGAGAACAGGAAGATGAACGGAGCGTCGCAACGAAGATGATCAGGGAACTGAAGCTGGGGTGATAAAAATTATATTTATTCGAACGAAAATTAATAATTGCTGAGTATGTTGAAATTTCCTATTTACCTCGATCATAATGCGACTACTCCCTGCGACCCGCGGGTGGTGGATGCGATGATACCTTATTTTACAAATTCATTTGGTAATGCGGCGAGCCGTAACCACCAGTTTGGATGGCAGGCCGAAGAAGCAGTGGATTATGCCCGTGAGCAAGTGGCGAAACTGATCGGCGCTGATCCCAAAGAAATCATTTTTACATCAGGAGCGACTGAAGCGGATAACCTTGCTATCAAAGGTGTGTTTGAAATGTATGCCAGCAAAGGCAATCATATCATCACTTGTAATATTGAGCACAAAGCGGTGCTGGATACTTGTAAGCACGTTGAAAAAGAAGGCGGCGAAGTTACTTACCTGAAAGTGCAAGACAATGGATTGATTGACCTGGCTGAACTGGAAGCTGCTATCAAACCGAATACGATCCTTATTGCGATCATGTATGCCAA
The DNA here is from genome assembly GCA_037200685.1 of Chitinophagaceae bacterium. Taxonomy (GTDB): domain Bacteria; phylum Bacteroidota; class Bacteroidia; order Chitinophagales; family Chitinophagaceae; genus JAJKIP01. The sequence continues at coordinate 68,919 of JBBCIG010000016.1, read as the reverse complement.
TAATGAAATTGGTACCATCATGCCGATGAAAGAGATCAGCGCTATCGCAAAGAAAAAAGGCATTCTTGTTTTCAGCGATGCGACACAAGCTGTTGGTAAAGTGCCGGTGGATGTAAATAAAGATGGCATTGACCTGATGGCGTTTACCGCACATAAAATGTACGGCCCGAAAGGCGTTGGCGCCTTGTATGTACGCAGGAAAAATCCCCGTGTAAAAGTAACAGCGCAGATAGACGGCGGTGGTCATGAAAGAGGAATGAGAAGCGGTACATTGAATGTGCCCGGCATTGTTGGTTTTGGAAAAGCCTGCGAGATCTGCATCAATGAAATGGAAGAAGAAATAGCAAGAGTAAGCAAGCTGAGAGATAAACTGCAGACGGAATTGCTGAAGGTGGAAGAATCTTATTTGAACGGCGATGAAAAGTACAAACTGCCTCACGTTACCAATATCTCTTTCAAGTATGTAGAAGGTGAAGGGTTGATGATGGGCTTCAATAAAAACATTGCGGTATCATCAGGTTCGGCTTGTACGTCGGCCTCTCTCGAACCTTCTTATGTATTAAAAGCATTGGGATTGGGCGATGACCTGGCACACAGTTCGCTGCGTTTTGGACTGGGACGCTTTACTACAGAAGAACAAATTGATTATACAATAGAACAGGTGACTGATACGGTAAACAAATTAAGAGAAATGAGCCCGCTGTGGGAAATGTTTAAAGAAGGTATTGATATGAACAGCATTGAATGGGCGCACCATTAAGGTAGTAAGTTATAAGTTGTAAGTATTAAGAAATGCTTGCAACCGGAACTTACCACTTATTACTTAAAACTTAAAACTCTACAAAATGGCATATTCAGAAAAAGTAATCGATCACTACCAGAACCCAAAGAATGTGGGTACGCTGGATAAAAGCAAATCAAATGTAGGAACAGGCCTGGTTGGCGCACCTGAGTGCGGCGACGTAATGCGCCTGCAGATTGAAGTAGACGAAGAAACAGGCATGATCAAAGATGCCAAGTTCAAAACATTTGGCTGCGGATCAGCAATTGCTTCTTCTTCCCTGGCTACAGAATGGCTGAAAGGCAAATCTGTAGACGAGGCGATAAAGATCGACAATATGACGATCGTGGAAGAACTAAACCTTCCGCCGGTAAAAATTCACTGCTCTGTATTAGCGGAAGATGCTATTAAAGCCGCGGTAAATGATTACAGGAAAAAGAAGGGTTTGCCTGAACTAAAATTTGAGGAGAGTGTTGTTCATTAATAAAGGCAAGTAGGGAGTAGCAAGTGGCAAGTAGGATTTCCCACTAGCCATTCTCCACTAGCCACTAGCAAGTAAAATGAGTGTAGCATTAGATAACGCAATATATGTAAGCGATAAGGCGAAAGCCAAAGTGGAACAGCTGATGAAAGATGCAGGTGTTGTTGGTGATTCTTCCTATTTCCTTCGTGTAAGTGTAGTGGGCGGTGGCTGTTCGGGCTTAAGTTATAAGCTCGATTTTGACAACGAGCAAAAACCCATGGATCAGCCTTTTGAAGATAACGGAATAAAAGTGGTGACTGATCTGAAGAGCTTTCTATATCTCGTTAATACAACACTTGATTTTTCTGATGGATTGAATGGTAAAGGATTTTATTTCAGTAATCCTAATGCCAGCAGAACATGCGGTTGCGGTGAGAGCTTTGCCGTATAGGATACCGGAACTCTGTTCCGGCAGTAATGCTAACAAACAAACAAGCAAAACATATTTGAAAGGACGGAGCTAATTAGTTCCGCCTTTTACTTTGGACAGCTTTCGGTTTTTAAATTACCGGAACAGAGTTCCGGTTTCCTTAGTATTTTGCAGCCCTATCTATGTGGTCTATCTGCAAAAAGGAACTTCGCCAATTTTTCAGCAGCTTAACGGGCTATATCGCCATCATTGTTTTCCTGTTAGTGAACGGGTTGGCCTTATTTATTTTCGAAAATAATATCCTCGATTTTGGCTATGCCACGCTGGACAGGTTTTTTGAATTAGCGCCATGGATATTATTATTGCTGATCCCCGCTATTACGATGCGCAGCTTTGCGGAAGAATTTAAAACGGGAACATTTGAAATTTTACAAACAAGGCCCCTTAGCCATTGGCAAATAACAGGCGGTAAATACCTGGGTAGCCTTATCGTCGTTATTATCGCTTTGATACCAACGATCATTTATTATTTCTCCGTGCAGGCGCTTTCTTCCAACGAAGGAATTGACACCGGCGCAACGATCGGTTCTTATATCGGGTTGTTTTTTCTTTCCGCTGTGTTTACATCTATTGGGATTTGCACCAGTAGCTTTACGAATAATGCAGTGGTGGCGTTTATTGTAAGCCTCATCGCCTGTGCTTTATTGTACTATGGTTTCAGTGCTATCAGCCATTTGCCCGGTTTGGAAGGCGGCGCTGATTATTATATAGAAATGGCGGGAATAGATTTTCATTACCGAAGCATCAGCCGCGGTGTGATTGATACAAGAGATGTAATTTATTTCCTGAGTGTAATATTTTTATTCCTCACTATCACGAACAGGAATTTATTAAAACGATAAATGAAAGGATTGCAGAAAATATTCGCTTCAAAATTCTGGTGGCTGGCGCTGCTGGTGATTTTAGTTGTTGTAAATTTTCTTGCATCTTCTTTGCATACACGCTTTGACCTGACCAAAGAGAAAAGATATACATTAAGCAAAGTCACCAAAAGCCTTTTACGGAATTTAGATGATAAAGTTCAGATAGATGTTTTCCTGAAAGGTGATTTTCCTGCCGGGTTTAGGAAATTGGCCAACAGCACTGGTGAGTTTTTACAATTATTGAAAGATGGCAATGGCTCAAAGATTCAGTACAGGTTTATTTCTCCTCTCGATAAAATACCCGGAACGGAAACAGTGTATGGTGATTCATTAAGTGGTATGGGAGCTGTGCCGATTAATCTTACCGTGCAGAAGCAGGCGGGTGAAAGCAGTAATATTATTTTTCCCGTGGCGGTTCTTCATTATAAAGGACAGCAATCCTTGGTGAGCTTATACCCGGGTGCAAGCGGAAGAATTTCACAGGAAGAAATTAATAGTGCTGAAGCATTGATGGAATACCAGTTTGCTAAAGCATTGGATAACTTGTCACATACTCAAAAACCTGGAATAGCTTATCATGCAGGCAATGGTGAACCCAAAGATGGCCGTACCTACGACATGGTGCAAACCCTGCAAAAAGATTATCAATTTGGTATAGTTGATCTACAAAAAGAACAACGGGTTCCGGATGGCGTGGATGTATTACTTATTGTAAAGCCTTCATTGAGTTTTACAGAGGAAGAGAAGTTGAAAATAGACCAGTTTGTAATGAATGGCGGTAAGCTGCTTTGTTTTATTGACAACTTGTATGCAGAGCAGGATAGTCTTGCGTTTAAGCCCGAAACGATTGCTTACGACAGGAACCTTAATCTCACTGATCTTCTTTTTCGTTATGGGCTTCGGATTAATACCGACCTGGTGATGGACCTTCAATGCGACATGATACCATTCGTCGTTGGTGGCAATTCAGAAAACCCGCAGTATGAGTTTTTACATTGGAATTATTTTCCTTTGTTGTCACCTGCGGAAAACCAGAACCTCAGTAAAAATTTGGGATACGTTGCTTCAAAGTTTGCCAACTCTATTGATACAATAAAAGTAGCGGATGTTAAAAAAACACCACTTCTTGTTACGTCTTCCAATTCAAGAATTATCAGTACACCCGCATTGATAAGTTTAAATGAAAATAAAAATGTTCCTGAAGATGCTAAATTTAAACGCAATGCGATACCAGTAGCAATGTTGCTGGAAGGAAAATTTAATTCTTTGTATAAAAACAGGGCATCAAGGGCTCAGATGGATAGCCTTTCTGCGCATGGATTACCTTTTAAAGGCACTGCTGAAAACAATAAAATAATTGTAGTCGCGGATGGTGATATTTTATTCAATGATTTTATTCCTGCCGATGAACCCAATTCTGCGCCAATGCCATTACCGATGGGGTGGAATAAATATACTTATTCAGAATACCAGAAACAATCAGAATACGGAAAGCTTTTTATACCGGTCGCCAACCGTGAATTTTTATTGAATTGTGTAGAATACCTGGTCAGTGATCCTGCGATTAGTGAAACACGCAATAAAGACATCGTATTGCGCCTGCTCGATTCTAAAAAAGTAAGAGAACAAAAGATGAAATGGCAACTGATCAATATCGCTTTGCCTATTTTATTAATTATCCTCGCCGGGTTTATCTACCAGCAAGTACGAAAAAGAAAGTACATGGCCTGACTTGCTTCTTGTCCCTTGCCGCTTTCAGTTATCTTTGCATTCAATTTATCAACTTCAGGATGACAACAGACCAGATCACTTACATCGTATTCGGGGCGGTTTTAATAATAGCATTGATCTTTGATCTTGGGCTGCTGAGCAGGAAGAACCATAAAGTATCGATCAAGCAGGCGCTTTACCAAACTTTTTTTTGGGTGGGACTTGCATTGGCTTTTTTCATTTTTATGTGGCTGGAAAATGGCCAGACAGTAGCGCTTGAATACCTCAGCGCTTACCTGATGGAATGGAGCCTGAGCATTGATAATATTTTTGTGTTTATCCTCATTTTTGCTTCTTTCAGTGTTAAAGAAAAAAATTACGGCCGTGTATTGCTCATCGGTATTATGATGGCCATTGTTTTCCGTGTAATATTTATTACGATTGGGGTGGCGCTGGTAGATAAGTTTGAATGGGTGCTTTATATTTTCGGCGCTTTTCTTATCTATACGGGTTTCAAAATGTTCAGGGCCGGCGTTGATGAAGGATTTGATCCGAAAAAATCAAAAGTCTATAAATTTATCAAACGCATTATTCCGCTCGTGCCACATGACGGCGATGGAAAATTTTCTGTCAGGGAAAACGGGAAGAAGTTTTACACCATTCTTTTTGTAACGGTTATTATGCTGGCCGCAATAGATATTGTATTCGCCCTTGATTCTATTCCTGCTGTACTCGGTATATCCAGGGATAAAACGGTTATTTATACCTCTAACATTTTCGCGGTACTGGGATTGCGGTCTTTATTTTTTCTCCTGCGCGGAGCTGTTAGTAAATTTGATTACCTGCAACAAGGCATTGCTATCATACTTGTTTTTATCGGTCTTAAAATGCTGGCGGAACATTGGATCAATGATTGGGTGGATAAAACGATCCAGGTGGTTATTTCACTCGGGGTGATCATTACCTGTATTTTCGGCTCTATCTTTTATTCCATTTTTATGAGCAGGAAAACGGCAGCCCCGGATACAAAAGAGGATGATATATATTGACAGGTGCGGATATGCTGAGTAGAGAACAGGAAGATGAACGGAGCGTCGCAACAGGCGATGCTAGTAGCAATATAGCCGGGCAAATGCATAGCATCCTGCGGATAAAATTATCATAACTATATCCATAACATATTTTATAAATTTCCTGTTGATTGAAATATACACTCAACCATATTGCGAAAGTCATTGGATCGTTTTCTACTGCGGATATAACAATTGAAAATTTATTACTCGACAGCCGCAAAGTGTACTCACCAGCTACTTCACTCTTCTTTGCGTTGAAAGGGGCACGAAGGGACGGCCATCAATTTATACCGGAACTATATAAAAAAGGGGTCAGGAATTTTGTGGTGAGCGAGGATATTGCAACCACTGATTTTCCTGAAGGAAATTTTCTTTTTGTAAAAGATACAACGCTGGCATTGCAACAACTCGCTGCCTCGCATCGCCATCAATTTACTGTTCCTGTAATCGGGATAACAGGTAGTAATGGTAAAACGATAGTGAAAGAGTGGCTGTACCAGTTGCTGCATGAAGATTATGCTATTGTTCGCAGCCCTAAAAGTTATAATTCGCAGATCGGTGTGCCGCTGAGTGTGTGGCAAATGAATGAGCAAAATACGCTGGCGATTTTTGAAGCTGGTATTTCTCAACCGGGAGAAATGGATAATCTCGAAAAAATTATTCAACCAACGATAGGGATACTGACAAATATAGGTGAAGCGCATAGTGAAGGGTTTGTTGATAAAGAACAAAAATTAACGGATAAACTGAAACTGTTTAAGAATTGCGAAACGATTATTGCCAAAGAAGAAGATATCCGCGGCCATGCCGCTTCATTTAATAAAAAACAACAACTCCTTACATGGGGCCCTTCTAACGAAAGCAATATCGTTGTTGAAAGTATAGAGAAGAAGGAGATCGAAACAACTATAACACTTCGCTATCATTCGGAGGATTTTCAATTCGCTATTCCATTTACAGACGATGCTTCCGCTGAGAATGCGATCACTTGTTGTTGTGTTCTTTTGCAATTTGGGTTACCTGCGAATAAAATCAGTGAGCGGATGATGCGGTTGCAGCCGGTAAATATGCGGCTGGAGTTGAAAAAAGGAATTAATCATTGCACGATTATCAATGACAGTTACAGTGCGGACCTCAGTTCGCTGGAAATTGCATTGAGCTTTTTATCTCATCAATCAAGAAATAATAAGCAAACGGTTATTCTTTCTGATTTTGTTCAGACCGGTATGCCCGATGAACAACTTTATGCTTTTATTCTTGCAGAATTGAAGAAGTATAATGTAACAAGACTGATTGGCATTGGAGAAAAAATATCAAATGAGTTTGCTAAGGCCAAAACGAGTGAGAGTTTAACCGTTGAGCTTTTTTATTCAACAACGGCTTTTGTAAAACAATTCCGTTCCTCGCAATTCAAAGAAGAAACGATATTAATAAAAGGCGCAAGAGTTTTCGGTTTTGAAGAAATTGTAGCCTTGCTCGAACAAAAAGTTCACCAGACAATTTTAGAAATTAATTTAAATGCGATCGTCCATAATTTAAAAGTTTATCAAAAACAATTAAAGCCGTCCACCAAAGTAATGGCAATGGTGAAAGCGTTCGCTTATGGTAGTGGCGGTTCGGAGATTGCGGGCATTCTTCAATACCACAAAGCGGATTATTTAGGTGTAGCATATGCGGATGAAGGAGTGGAATTGCGAAAATCAGGTATTACGTTACCGATCATGGTATTGAACTCCGAAGAAACAGCATTTGAATCATTGGTAGATAATAACCTCGAACCTGATATTTATTCATTTGAATTATTACAATCATTCACTTCATTCCTTGAAAAAGAAGGGTTACAGCAATATCCTGTTCATATTGAATTAGAAACTGGAATGAACCGGTTAGGATTTGCTGCCAATGAAACAGAACAACTCGCTCAGCAACTTGCCGGAAATTCTTTGCTTAAAGTGCAAAGCGTATTCTCACATCTTGCATCCAGTGAAGATCCAAAGCAGGATGATTTTACATTGGAACAATTCGAGCGGTTTAAAAAATCAGTAGCTCATTTGAAAGAAAAATTGAATTATTCCTTCCTGGAACATATCGCTAACTCAGCCGCTATTTTTCGCCTTCCTGAATTGCAGTTAGATATGGTCCGGTTAGGAATCGGGTTATATGGCGTGGACAGTTCTCTTAATAATCAATCGCTGTTATCGCCTGTTGCAACCTTGCGGTCTACGATTGCACAAATTAAGCAGGTGAAAGCAGGCGAATCAGTGAGCTATGACCGAAAAGGAATTATGCAAAAAGATTCAGTCATCGCAACCGTAAGAATTGGTTATGCTGACGGTTTTTCAAGACGATTGGGCAATGGCGCCGGTAAAATATATGTAAATAAACAACTGGCGCCTGTTGTAGGAATCGTGTGCATGGATATGACGATGATTGATATCACCGGAATTAAAAATGTAAAAGAAGGTGATGAAGTGATCATTTTTGGAAAAGAATTACCGATACAACAACTGGCCGCCTGGGCCGATACTATTCCATATGAAGTGATGACCGGCATTTCTCAAAGAGTGAAAAGGGTTTATTTTGAGGAATAAGTAAAAGGGCATAAAGTCAAATAAGTCATATAGCAAACGATATTTATGGCCCCGGTTGTCTTATTTGACTTACCTGGCTGCCTGATTTCTATGACTCATTGACTATTATGACCCATCGATTTTTATGACTTCTTTGACCCTCTCCCTTTCCCCATTTAACTTATATTTGCTCTCTAAAACTCACTCGTGAAGCTAAGGAATGCTGTTATTATTATTGCGTTGATCATCATAGCCGACCAGGCTTTGAAAGTTTGGATAAAAACAAATTATCATTTTGGCCCGGTTACCAACGTTATGGGTTTAAATTGGTTCCAACTTTATTTCATCGAAAACAAAGGCATGGCCTGGGGTTGGGAGATTGGCGGCAATTGGGGTAAAATGCTGCTGACATTATTTCGTTTGGCCGCCGTCATTTTTGGTACATGGTATTTAGCCCGAATTGTTAAGCAGAAATACAGCAAAGGATTTATTGTATGCGCATCACTGATCTATGCAGGCGCATTAGGCAACCTGATCGATAGTATGTTTTACGGGTTGATATTTGAAGAGAGCACCTATTCCCAGGTTGCTAAAACAGTTGCTGTGGGACATGGTTATGCCGGCTTTCTTCACGGAAGGGTGGTGGATATGCTTTATTTCCCGATGGTAAAATCTCATTTCCCATCCTGGTTTCCATTTGTTGGCGGCGATGATTTTGAATTCTTCAGTCCCATCTTTAATATAGCCGATGCTTCTATTTCCGTTGGCGTTATCACACTTTTTGTTTTTCAGAAGAAGTTTTTCAAAAAACATAATGAAGAGACACAACCTGCTGTTGCGGAAACCAATGCAGAGATAAGTGATAATGTACAGGTACTGTAAAATTTCATAACTGCATAAACAGGGATTCCTGTCAATAAAAAAGCCCCGCATTATACAGGGCCGGTAGATCAGACATGCTTAAGGTCTTCTATAAACTTTTTTCTTTCTGCGCATCAGTAGCAACTGTATGGTTTTTTGCATAAGGGTTCATCATGGGCGAAACTCTTATACGGCTCGGTGTAGTTACTTTTCCCGAGAGAACAGCTTTTAAATACGGAGATTGATTTGTTTCTTTTGATGAAGAAACAGCCTGGTCAAACGTTTTTAAACGATATGCGGAAAGGCGAAAAAATGCTTTTGTATCAACGTTCATAGTACGGATTTGGTGTCGGTTAGCTAATAAGATATTGAGATGTCAAATTAGATACAGTCCTTCAAATAACATAGTTTATAAAAAATAAATGAAGCCTGCGCAGTGAAAATACTTTGACTATTCGTGCATTTACGTATAACCCTTACCTGATCTTTCCCACCATCTTCGCCGGGTCTACCCATTCATCAAATTCTTTCGAGGTGAGATAGCCGAGTTTAATAGCCATTTCTTTCAAAGTGGTTCCCTGTTTATGTGCTTTTTGTGCGATCTCAGCGGCTTTGTAATAACCGATTTTTGTATTTAAAGCCGTTACCAGCATCAATGAATTGTCGACGTGTTTTTTAATATTTGCTTCGATGGGTTCCAGGCCAACAGCGCATTTATCATTAAACGAAACACATCCATCGCCAATCAGTCTTGCGCTGTGCAGGAAATTATAAATCATCACTGGTTTAAATACATTCAACTCAAAATGTCCCATCGCACCACCAACATTTATCGCTACATCGTTTCCTAATACCTGTGCGGCGATCATCGTCAGCGCTTCACATTGCGTAGGGTTTACTTTGCCCGGCATGATGGAAGAACCCGGTTCATTATCAGGAATAAATAATTCACCAATGCCGCTTCTCGGCCCCGATGATAGCATACGGATATCGTTGGCGATTTTCATCAGGCTCACCGCAACTGTTTTCAATGCGCCATGCGCTTCTACGATCGCATCATGCGCAGCCAATGCTTCAAATTTATTTTCAGCAGTAACAAATGGCAATTTTGTTAAGGCCGCGATATGCTTTGCTACTTTCTCTGAATAACCGGGAGGTGTGTTAATACCTGTACCCACCGCTGTTCCTCCCAAAGCCAACTCACTTAAATGCGCTAAACTATTTTTAATCGCTTTTAATCCATGATCTAATTGAGAAACATAACCACTGAATTCCTGTCCTACGGTGAGCGGTGTTGCATCCATAAAATGCGTTCTCCCGATCTTCACCACTTTCATAAATTGCTTGCTCTTCTTTGCCAGCGTATCCCGTAATTTTTTAATGCCGGGAATCGTCACTTCAATTAATATCTTATACGCTGCAATATGCATTGCTGTAGGAAACGTATCATTAGATGATTGTGATTTATTCACGTCATCATTGGGGTGCAAAAACTTTTCTTTATCCGTCAGCTTGCCGCCTTTCAGTACATGCCCGCGGTAAGCGATCACTTCATTGGCATTCATATTCGATTGCGTACCGGAACCGGTTTGCCACACCACCAGCGGAAAATATTCATCCAACTGTCCTTTTAATATTTCATCACATACCTTTCCAATAAGCACGGATTTGTTTTTTGCTAAAACACCGGCTTCCGCATTAGTAATCGCCGCGGCTTTTTTCAAATACGCAAATGCACGAATGATTTCTTTCGGCATTTTATTAATGTCCTGTGCGATTTTAAAATTATCAATGCTGCGTTGTGTCTGCGCCCCGTAATACGCATCAGCGGGCACTTTCACTTCGCCCATGGTATCTTTTTCAATCCTGTATTCCATTATCTTTTTATTATAAAAATTATAATTAATCGGCGCTGCAAAAGTAGGTCAAACCAGTTAACAGGAAACCATTTTTAGTATGCAAAATATATTTTGAATACCAGCTTCGGTTCCCTGATCATCTTCGTTGCGACGCACTCTTCATCTTCCTGTTCTCTACTCAACAATTGTCGACGGCCCCGATGTTATTGTGCCTTCATCGTGTGGTAATTAGCCTTTCGAAGTATCATTGCCTCTTGATCCTCAGTAATAAAGAATAAATAACCTCTATACTGCTCAAATTCATCACACATCGCTAAATTGCTCCCATGAAAAACACAATCCTGGTTATTTTCCTGCTCTGTTTTACAAATGCAGAAGCGCAACGACAAACACAAAATATCATCATCATCACTACTGACGGATTTCGCTGGCAGGAAGTATTTAAAGGAATGGATTCCGCCATTGCGAACAAAAACAAGTACAACCAGGGTGATAGCCTGGACATTTATAAAAAATATTGGAGCGATAATGCGCAGGAAAGAAGAAAAAAATTACTTCCTTTTTTGTGGAATACGATCGCGGTAAATGGACAAATATTTGGCAACAGGTCATTAGGCAGTAAAGTAGATAATGCAAACCGTTATTGGTTCAGTTACCCTGGCTATAATGAAATCATGACGGGCTATCCCGATACCGCAGTTAATAGCAACGGATACCCGAATAATCCGCATACAAATGTGCTGGAGTTTTTAAACAAGCAACCGAAACTAAAAGGTAAGGTGGCGGCCTTTGGCGCATGGGAAACATTCAATAGGATATTGAATGAAGAAAGAAGCGGTTTTCCCGTAATAGCGGCTTTTGATGATATCGGCGGTAAAGCTCCGACTGCCAATGAAAAGCTGATCAATAAAATGAATAAGGACTCATATCGTCCCTTTGGTGAAGGAGAATGCCTCGATGTGTTTACACACTATGCGGCGATGGAATATTTAAAAACAAAAAAACCGAGAGTGCTTTATATCGGTTACGGCGAAACAGATGAATGGGCGCATCGCGGAGAATATCATTCCTATTTAGAAGCGGCGCACCAGGTAGATAAATGGATAAAAGAAATCTGGGATTTTGTGCAAAGCGATCCGCAATATAAAAACAAAACAAGTTTATTCATAACAGTTGATCACGGCAGGGGAGATGCCAATAAAGACGAGTGGACAAGCCATGGTAGCAGCATAGTGGATGCACACGAAATCTGGATGGCCGTAATGGGGCCGGATACACCTGTGCGTGGAGAATTAAATAGTGATATGCAATTATACCAGCAGCAATTTGCACAGTCAATTGCAAACTTAATGGGATATACTTTTAAAGCGGACCATCCTATAGCGGATCCTGTTTTATATATTTTTAAAATGAGAAAATAACGATATGAAGATATTTTCCTCATTAGCGAGTGTAATTTGTTGCGCTATTGCTTTTTCAGTATCCTGCAAACCCAAAGAACAAAAGAACCTAGAAGACCCGCCTGCTGCCAGTTCATCGCCGCTTGGTGCAGATACCACGCTTACTATATTACCTATAGTAAAGCCGTTGAATAGCCATATTGACCCGGGTTCGGTTGTTGATTTTTCAAAAACGTTAATAGGAACTCCCTATTTCTATGCTTCAACAGACCCTTTAAAAGGATTTGATTGCTCCGGTTTCATTACTTATGTGTTCAATCATTTTGGTATGCAGGTGCCCCGTTCTTCGGTTGATTTTACTGATTATGGAAAGGATATAAGTATGCAGGAAGCAAAACCAGGGGACCTGATCTTATTTACCGGAACTGATAGCACGGTAAGAATTGTAGGGCATATGGGCATAGTAGAAAGTACCCGGAATGATTCATTGTATTTTATTCATTCTACTTCGGGTAAAGGAAAAGGCGTTATGATTACTCCATTCGGAAACTATTACCAGGGCCGCTTTGTAAAAGTTATCAGGATATTTCCGGATAGCTTTTTTGAATAATAACTATTTCCCTTTGAAATTCGCTTTTCTTTTTTCCAAAAAAGCAGCTGCTCCTTCTTTTGCATCATCTGTCGTAAAGCATTCCCCGAATTTCTTTATCTCAAAATCATAACCCTGTTGTGTATGATCGAAATTGTTGACGCATTCAATCACTTTTGCAACAGCAACCGGGCCTTTTGATTGTATCGTCTGCAAAATTTCTTTTGTTTTTGGTAAAAGCTCTTCCGCAGTTGTGACTTTATTTACCATTCCATATTCCATCGCTTCTTTCGCAGTGAGCATGTTGCCGGACATTAATAATTCCATGCTCCTGTTTTTGCCGATCAATTGTGTTAAGCGCTGTGTACCGCCATAGCCAGGAATTAAACCGAGGTTCACTTCCGGTTGACCAAACTTTGCATTTTCACTTGCATATATAAAGTGGCAAGCTAAGGCCAACTCGCAACCGCCTCCTAATGCGAAACCATTTACAGCAGCAACAATTGGTTTGGCGGAACTTTCTATATTATCAAAAATTACCTGCCCTCTTTTTGCCAATGCGCTTCCTGTTTCGCCATCCAGGCTGGAAAACTCACTGATATCGGCGCCGGCCACAAAAGCTTTATTGCCGGATCCGGTAATGATCACGGATTTTATTTTATCGTCCGACCTGATTTCTTCCAATGCTTTTTCCAAATCATTAAAAACTGATTTGTTCAATGCATTTAATTTATCAGGCCGGTTGATGGTGATAATAAAAATCCCATCTTCCAGCGAAGTGAGTAATGTGCCGTACATGATCAATTTATTTTTTCAAAAGTAATCAATTGATGAAATCGTTATAAAAGCAAACTGCCTGTAAGTAAGTACAGACAGTCAACAACTATTTAAAGCTGTAAATTATTTTTTCACAATCTGGCCGCAGCCAATTCTTGAGCCAGCATTTCCCGCGGGTTGTGAAGTATAATCGTCCACGCCACTATGTACAATGATGGCTTTGCCGAGAACATCTGTCAGGATATTTCCGCCAATACTCCACAAGTCGGTTTCAAGTGAGAATGTTCCTTTGCCTTTTGCATCAAGCATTATATTTCCTATATCACCGGAATGATATTCTGCTGATCCCCATTTACCATGTTTTTTATTAGTGGGGTTCCAGTGCCCGTGAGTATTTTTTCCAGCATCGCCACAATCCCCGTGTTCATGAATATGGACAGCCACACTGCGGCCGGCCATAAAAGGAATCGTAATCGTGAGTTGCAATTTTACCGTACCGTTTTTTGTCTCCGTAAATTTCGCCGTACCGTTTACAGATGTATCTGTTTTGGTACCTGTGATTTTTGCTACAGCGGATTTATCTTTAGTGACCGGGTTTTCCTTTTTGTTAAATGCAAGTAGGACGATGGCGGATAAAACTATCGCCGGTGCTACTAAAAAAACTAATTTCTTTTTCATGATATTTTATTTGTGTTAAAGTGACCAGGCTAACGCTTCAAAAGTCATACCTGAATTATTATTTTAAAAATCCCTGTGAGTTTTTACCCATTCAGTAATATACCCGCTGATCTCAGCTGTCGGCGTGCCGGGTGCGAATAATTTCCCCACGCCTGAACGCAGCAATTCTTTCATATCATCTTCAGGAATGATGCCGCCCCCGGTAAGTAAAACATCATCCATTCCTTTTTGTTTCATTATTTCTATCACTTTTGGAAATACGGTCATGTGTGCCCCGCTGAGTATGCTGATACCGATAGCATCGACGTCTTCCTGTAAGGCAGTAGTGACAACCATTTCAGCAGTCTGCCGCAGGCCTGTATAGATGACTTCCATACCTGCATCACGCAGGGCCGTAGCAATCACTTTAGCCCCGCGATCATGACCGTCGAGTCCAACTTTTGCCACCAATACCCTGATAGGTCTGTTCACGAAGTAATAATTTACAGTACGAAAGTACAGAATGTATAAAGGTTCAGGAGTTGTTTTTAAGATTTCGTAATTCTTCCAGGCGGGCGACATCCCACAAATCCTTTGGTCTTGCTGATCTGAGTTTTATGTCTTTGAGTATATCATAAGGAACAAGATTTAGAATAATGCCAGGGGCAATTTCAAAAACCTGCTTTGCTTTTTCAGCATCTTCATAGGAAATGCTACGATGTACAATTGTCAAAACATCAATTCTTGCTTCTCCTGATCCAATGTTTCCAACAAAATAATTTGTAAAATCCTCATCGTGTAACGCAGCTACTTCACTTTTTGAATAGTTCATGCAAAGAAGCGTATTGATGAATGCCTCTTTGTTTTCATTGGTGGGAGCTAACCATACATCCATATCGTCCGTATTCCTGTTATATCCATAGTAGTTTACTGCATAACCTCCGATAAGCATATAGCGAAGATGATTTTGCAGGGCGCATTTCAAAAAAAGTATGAATTCTTCATTCAGGACGTCCATTGCAGATGATTATCTTTCGGGATGTGTCAGTTACAGGATGAAAGAGTTTAGTAAGTTGTTGCATCCTGTACAGATTCCTGAATCGCTGTAAAGGAGTGGTCTGAAGCGTTTGTTCTTTTTGATATTTTTCCTGCTCTTCAAACGATTTGAATATTTTTATTTCTCTTTCCACCCTTCAAAGTTAATATTATACCTGTAAATTTTATCAATCATTTCGTTAATGCATTCAATCCGTTGGTGATACGTGAAAGCGTTTCTTTTTTACCCAATACTTCGGCAATGTCAAACACACCCGGCCCAAACTTACCTCCTACCAGCATAATACGAAGTGGCAGCATTAGTTCCCCCGGCTTTAAATCATTAACAGCGGCGATTTCTTTAAAATTTGTTTCCAGTGTATGCGCTTTCCAGTCAATGGATAATTCAAAATTGCGGATCACTTCAGCAAAAAATAGTTGCTTGGCGTCGTTCCATTTCGGTTTTACCGCACCCAGGTCATATTGCTCCGGGGATTTAAAAAAGAAAGAGGATTGTTCATAAAAATCAGTAAGCAAATTGCAGCGGTCTTTTACCAGCGCAATTACTTTTTCTAAAAAAATATCATTTTCAATAACTATTCCTTTTTCCTGCAGCAGAAGCCGGATATCGGACATCATACTTCGTACCTCTTTTCTCTTTATCCATTCATGATTGAACCACTTCGCCTTTTCATAATCAAATTTTGCACCCCCACTATGCACTCTTTCCATAGAAAATTTTTCAACCAGTTCTTCTTTGGTAAAAATTTCCTGGTCGGTGCCATCGTTCCATCCTAATAAGGCGAGCAGGTTGATAAATGCTTCGGGTAAAAATCCTTTTTCTTTAAAGCCTTCTATCAGTTCACCTGTTTTAGCATCCAGCCAGTTCATTGCAAAAACAGGAAAGCCATATTTGGCGCCATCTCTTTTGCTCAATTTTCCATTAGGGCCAAGTATCAGTGGTAAGTGTGCCCATTGAGGCATATTTTCTAAACCGAATAAATATTTCCAAAGTAAAACATGAACAGGGGCGGAGGACAACCATTCTTCGCCTCGAAACGCATGCGTGATCTTCATGAGATAATCATCAACTACTACAGCCAGGTGATAAGTAGGCATGCCGTCTGCTTTCAACAATACTTTATCGTCTACAAGATTGGTATCAAAGTTTACTTCGCCGCGGATGATATCGGTAAAAGAAACGGTTTCATCGGTTGGCATTTTAATACGCACCACATGCTTCACATTTTCATTCAATAACTTTTTTACTTCCGCATCATCCAATGTTAATGAGTTCCGCATCTTCATACGAATACTGTGATCGTATTGTGGTGAAGGATTTTGTTCTGTTTTAAAATCCTGTCGCATTTTTTCCAGGTCTTCAGGCGTATCAAATGCATAGTAGGCATAGTCATCTTTAATTAATTGTTCTGCATATTGCCTGTAGCTCGGTTTTCTTTCACTTTGGCGATAAGGGCCGTAAGCGCCGCCATGCAATGGACTTTCATCAGGTGTTAATCCCGCCCATTCCAAACAATTAAATATGTATTCTTCCGCTCCGGCAACAAAGCGGGTTTGATCGGTATCTTCAATTCTTACAATAAAATCACCACCATTTTTTTTGGCAAATAAATAATTATACAAAACCGTTCTCATGCCACCCAAATGCAAACCGCCGGTGGGACTTGGTGCAAAACGAACACGAACTTTTTTACTCATAGCTGCAAAGATAACCCCTGTCGCTTGTCTCTTGTATTCTTGTACCTTGCGCTTGTATGCGCTATTTTATAAAAACTCCCTGGTGGCTAAAAAAAATTTACTCATCTTATGTATGGAGTATCGATACAAAAGAAAAAGCCATTTACCTCAGCTTTGATGACGGGCCACACCCTGTTGCTACGCCATTTGTACTGGATGAATTGAAAAAGCATGATGCCAAAGCCACTTTTTTTTGTATTGGTAAAAATGTGCTGGGGCAACCGGAGGTTTATAAACGTATTCTCGATGAAGGGCATTCGGTGGGCAATCACACCCAAAATCATTTGAATGGGTGGAAAACGAAAGATGAAATTTACCTGGCCAATGTCAGTGAGGCGGGCAATTATATTGATTCTTCCTTGTTCCGGCCACCTTATGGCAGGATCAAATCTTTCCAGGCAAAGCATATCCCCAAAGCTTTAAAAAGGGCTACCGCTAAAATCGTAATGTGGGATGTTTTAAGCGCAGATTTTGATATGAATGTCAGTAATGAACGCTGCCTGCAAAATGTTATCCTGAATGCCCGGAAAGGCTCTATTGTCGTTTTTCATGACAGTGAGAAAGCGCTTGAACGGCTGACCTACAGTTTGCCCCGTGTGCTTGAATTTTTTAAAGAGAGTGGATTTAAATTTAACAGAATTGTAGAATAACTAAATGGGCTTCGGACAATCACCTAGAATGATTACTAGACGGGAAAAATGTATAAAGTGTTGGTATTCATACAAAAATTTAGGGCCTGGGTAGAAACCCTGGCCCGTTTTTAATCCGTACCCTATGAAAACTGGATTAAAGGTAAAATAATTTTTAATTAATCCAAACTAAATTCAAACTGTTTTATAATGAATTATAAGAATAAATTTTTTGCCTTAACCATTCATTTGCAAGATTATGATGTTAGTTGATACCCATGCTCATATCTACTCGGATGAGTTTAATCCTGATCTGAATGAAATGATAATCAGGGCGAAAGATGCGGGAATCACTTCCATTTTGATGCCTGCTATTGACTCAGGAACGCATGAAAAAATGCTGAAATTGGAAGAAAACTACCCCGAATTTTGCCGCAGCATGATGGGTATTCATCCTTGTTCGGTGAAGGAAAACTACCTGGATGAATTAAAAAACGCACAGGATTATTTTTTAAAAAGGCAGTTTATCGCAGTCGGGGAAATTGGCCTTGACTTTTATTGGGACCTAACTTATAAGGAAGAACAGTACGATGCCTTCCATCGGCAAATAGAATGGGCGCTGCATTATGATATACCTATCGCCATTCACTCCCGTGAAGCGATGGATGAATGTATTAAAGTAGTCGCTGAACACCAACAGGGAAAATTGAAGGGTGTTTTTCATTGCTTCAATGGGAACAGCCAGCAAGCGCAACAAATCATTGGTCTTGGTTTTTATTTGGGAATCGGTGGCGTACTCACCTTTAAAAATTCAGGATTGGATAAAGTGATGAAGGAAATCAACCTCGACCGTATTGTTTTGGAAACAGATGCTCCTTACCTGGCGCCGGTACCTTTTCGCGGAAAAAGGAATGAATGTAGCTATACAAAAATAGTTGCGCAAAAGCTGGCTGATATAAAAGAAATAACGATCGAAGAAGTGGCTGCCATTACTACAAGCAATGCCCAAAAATTATTCAGTTTCTGAGGTACGAAACTGTATTTTTGCCGTCCGAAAATCGGAACGTTCAGGAGTAACAGAGTGATGCTTTATTGCTGAGTAGCAGACAGGAAGATGAAGAGTGCGACCATTCGACTTCGCTCATGGTAAACTGCGACGCTATTGCTCAATAGAGAACAGAAAGATGAACGGAGCGTCGCAACGAAGATGATCAGGGAACCGCAGTTGGGAACATAGAAAATAAATTTATGGAGACTTGTCCGAGTGGTTGAAGGAGCACGCCTGGAAAGTGTGTATACGGGAAACCGTATCGAGGGTTCGAATCCCTCAGTCTCCGCTGCTAGCAGACAGATTAGATTTTTTAAGACCCCATAAACATTTATTTATGGGGTCTTAAATTTAATATAATTTATTGCGGGACTATTGATGGTATTGTTTCAATTTCTCTTGGCTTATATATATTGCCTGCAATCTTTTCTGTCAATGATTTGGGAAAAAATTTAGGAAGAAATGCATTTAGCTTATTAATAAAGCCGGGAATAATTTCAGCCTTGCCTTTAAACAAACCTTTTACAGCAATCTTCCCAACACTTTCCGCGGTCATATTGAAACGATCTGCAGTGCGACGAACGTGTTCGCCCATTCCCGCCCTGTTGACGAAGTCTGTATCCGTGCTGCCGGGAATAAGACAACTTACAGAAACAGGCGATCTTTTTAATTCATACCGAAGACTGCGGGTGAAAGAAATAACAAAAGCCTTTGATGCGGCATATATAGAAAGATAGGGAACGGACTGGTAGCAAGTGGTGCTGCCGACATTGAGTAAATAGGATTTATTGAATTTATTTAAGACCGGTATGAATGCATGGGCGATTTGCAACTGCGCTTTTATATTCACATCAACAATATTAAGCTGTTCGTTAATAGGTATCTGTTCAAACGCACCATTCAGACCATAGCCAGCATTGTTCACCACGACAGTCAGATCGTGATGAAAAGGTTTGCTCCAGTCTGTGATGTTTCGGATGGCGCCGGGATAGGACAAATCCTGGTGTAATGTATATACAGGCAATTGATAAACCGTGCTGATATGATGGGCCGTATGCGCCAATCCTTCTTGGTCAATATCCAGCAGTAATAATTTGTAGCCCTTCTTTGCCAGTTCTTCGGCAATAGCGCTTCCTATTCCTTTGGCGGCGCCGGTAACTAATGCATAAGACATATCTATAGTTTAAAAGATTTATGTTTAATCGCTTTTTTAAAAAAATAGAGAAGAAGAAAGATCATGAGTTCAAATTAAGTTCCGGGATAAAATTTCCTGCTTCCTGCTTTTGCTCTTCTTTTCTTGCTGATCTTCCTCCATAAGGGTTTAGTTTCAATTGGGCTAACCGATGATAAAAAGGAGTAGAGCTGTTAGCATGTTTTGGTTTGTATGCTCCTGTTATAATAGGGATATACATTACCCTTCTGCGGCTTAACTCACCAACATACGGGGATTGCTGCACCCGGTGCCAGATACGTCCATCATGTATCGTCAGGTCGCCAGCTTCAATCTCCAGGCCTGTTTCATTTTTATCAGGTTTGTTATCGATAAAATATTTCTTTTTAAAGAAAAGGGTAAACAGTCCTTTATTATGCGTGCCGGCTAATACACGAAGCCCGCCATTGCTAGTGGGGCAATCATCTAAATGCAAACCTACATTCAGCATAGGCATGATGCGTGAACCCAAAAAAAGATCTCTCGGGCTGTCGGTGTGCCAGCCCAGTTGCGAGAACCCGCTTGTAGTTGTGTTGATATAATGGTTCACGACCAGTCCATCTTTTTCATTCTCGCTGATCCTTCCTTCATAGGGATCTAATAACTTAGTCAATGATTTCAGGCGTTTACTTTGAAGGAATTTACTGAGCTCTTCGCTGTACTGCGATGTGAAGGCGAGGCGCTGGATAATAGTTGATCCATCCGTATCCTTTCCAAATTTAAGTGGCACACCATTGACCTTTTGAATATTATTCTTAAATAAAAATGACTCAACGCTTTTTATCTCGTTAAGAAAATCGTTGACGGTTTCACGGCTTATAAAATTTTTGAACTGGATAACTCCATGCTTGTGAAAAAAGGCTGTATGTTCTTCGGTAACGGCTTGTTCGAGTTGAAAGGCTGGTTGTGTTATTTTTTTCATACTTGTTAATTTATGTTGACGAATGGGAATGAATTATTCAGAATGCTAGAATGGCATGAGGGCCTTGCGAAAGATATTTCAACAACAACACCTGTTGTTGCAGCAGTAAATTTTAAGAAAGAAAATTTGAGTGATTTTCATCTAATTCTATTAGTCTACTGATTTTGTAGACTACTAAAATAATATATCTTTTTGAACGGGCAAAAAAATATTCGAAAATTTTGGAAAAAATATAACGCAGAAGAAAGGTTTGAGTTCGGGAAAGTAAGATTGCCAGGTGATGGGGGAAGTTTTATTATCCGTAGGATGCTGTGCATTTACCCGGCTGCATTACTACTATCATCGCCTGTTGCGACGCTCCTGTTCATCTTCTTGTTCATTATTCAGCAATCGCGACGTTCACGCTAATTTTTCAGCAATGTTGAATTCCGAAATTTTTGACGGCGTTTATTTTGTGCTGCCAGGCAACATTAATAAACGAATTAAGTAACCGTACTATGTAACGTCGTAGAACTGTCCCACACCTATCTTCGTACGGAGACACGGCGGGGAACGATTACAAAAAAAGCGGCCTGTTATAATAATAAAGCCGCTGCTAATTTTTTGTCAATCTGCATTAACATTAAGGTTGCTTGTTAAACAGATACCAAAGACTTTTAATATTCAATCCAGATAACAACCCGGACAAACGAAACTGTTGACTTTTCTGACAAGATCGGGATATTCGACAATTGCTGAGTAAAGAACAGGAAGTACAAGAGTGCGACCATTCGACTTCGCTCATGGTAAACTGCGACGCTATTGCTCAATAGAGAACAGAAAGATGAACGGAGCGTCGCAACGAAGATGATCAGGGAACCGCAGTTGGGAACATAGAAAATAAATTTATGGAGACTTGTCCGAGTGTTTGAAGGAGCACGCCTGGAAAGTGTGTATACCGGAAACCGTATCGAGGGTTCGAATCCCTCAGTCTCCGCATAGACCCGGAAAAATTCTTTTTACATCCTTCAGAGCATGAAGGATTTTTCTTTTTTATTTAAGGGAATGCATTAATCCGGATAGGTAGTACGGGCTTTACTTTAACACTAGTTTTAAAAAAAAATTTGGCGTCATCAAAAACTTACTATTATCTTTGTCTAACGGTGTTAAATTATTTTACACCACTTAACGATGGCAAGTAAAGACCGCATACAAAGATTAAAGGACGATACCCGGTGTAATATACTGGGCGCTTCACTAGAGATAGTGAAGGAAGAAGGATGGCCTGCGCTTAGTATGCGGAAGATCGCTGATAAGATAGAATATACAGCCCCGATCATTTATGAATATTTCAATAATAAAGACGCCATTTTACAGGAGCTTACCCGTATGGGCTATGTGAAATTGGGCAAACAAATGGAAGAAGCTAAAGCGAAGTTTACTGACCCGGCCGAACAGCTTGAAGCTATGTGGCTGGCCTACTGGAATTTTGCTTTTGCTGAGAAAGAGTTGTACCAGGTGATGTATGGTGTGGAAGTGAACTGTTGCGTAATGGAAAATGCATGTTCGGATATCAAAGGCCCTTCGACGATGCTCTGGGATAAAATCGAAGAGATCGTACCGGTGGAGAAAAGAACAGAAGAATATGTGGATACAAAATATTATACATTCTGGTCGGTAGTGCATGGATTGATATCGATAAATATGACAAGACAATTAACATCGGAAGAGATCAACAAACAGGTATTGAAGGATGCGATCAGTGGAATTATTTCTTCGATAAAGAACTAATTTTTTTTTCGCCTGTTAGTTAACGTTGTTAGATCATTTAATTACGTTATCAAGATAGGAAATATAAAAAGAAGTGCCTGGAAAGCCAGTCAGGTATCAACAGTTGCAAAACTGTTTTTTTTGACACAATTACTTAACACTGTTAAACAACTTAATTACGTTATGGGAAAGTATTTTATTTATGTCTCTTTGCTTTTTTTGGCTGCATGTGCAGGTAAACAAAACAATATGCAGGCGCCGCCACCTCAATCATTACCCGTTGTAACACTTGATACCGGTTCTTTCACCACATGGCAGGAATATCCTGCAACGGTACAAGGAACAGTGAATGTTGAGATCCGTCCGCAAGTAAGCGGCTACCTGGAAAAAATTTATGTGGAAGATGGCGCCTGGGTAAAACAAGGTCAGCCACTGTTCCGTATCAATGGTAAGGAATATAGTCAATACAGCAACAGCGCTGCTGCGACCAAACAGTCTGCTGTTGCAGCGATAGAAAAAGCGCAGGTGGAAGTGGATAGGTTGCAACCACTGGTAGCTAATAAAGTAATTGCTGATGTGCAATTAAGGACGGCCCAGGCAAATTTGCATGAAGCACAGGCTACCTATGCGCAAGCTGTATCAGGCAAGAATAGTGCGGACATCACACTTGGTTACACATTGATCACTGCGCCGGTGAGCGGTTATGTAGGTCATATCAATTTTAAACAAGGCAGTCTTATTGGTAAAGGCGAGCAAGTGCCACTCACTGTGTTAAGCGAAGTGAATAATGTACATGCTTATTTTTCGATGAGTGAATCAGACTTCTACAGTTTTTTCGCCAGCGTAAATGGTAATACAGCGGAAGAAAAAATTAAGAATATCCCTGCAGTGGAACTGGAGCTGGCTGATAATAGTATTTATAATGTAAAGGGAAAAGTGGAATTAGTGCAGGGCCAGTTCGACCGCAGTTCAGGCAGTATCAGTTTCAGGGCTGTATTTAATAATAAAGAGAAACTACTTCGCTCCGGTATCACTGGTAAGATACGTATCCCTTTCGCCCAGCAAAATAAATTGATGGTGCCACAACAGGCCACGTATGAATTACAAGATAAAGTGTATGTGTTCTCTGTTAGTGACAGTAACAAAGTAACGAGTAAACAAATTTATATTAAAGGGAAAAGTGGCGACAACTATATAGTAGAGAAAGGGGTGAACAATGGTGAGACCATCGTGTACAGCGGGCTGCAGCGGTTAAGAGATGGGGTTGTCATCGCACCGAATAATATTTCATTGGACAGTGTTCTTAATACTACAGCGAGCGCCCATTACTAAATAAAAATGTTGAAGAGCACCAGTATTTAATTCATCCAAACAAAACTGAGTTTATTTTTTTCAGCACTTGTGCTGGTAAGGGATCTTTTGCCCTATAAAAAACCAAAGAAGCTAAGACCATCAACAATAAAACAATTTTTTATGTTCAGGAAATTTATAGAACGACCCGTATTGTCCACTGTTATTTCAATACTGTTGGTATTAGCGGGGATCGTATCATTGACCTCTTTACCTATTACGCAGTTCCCGGATATCGCACCGCCAGCAGTATTGGTAACTGCTGCTTATCCCGGCGCAAGTGCGGAAGTAGTTGCACGTTCCGTTGCAACACCATTGGAAGAAGCTATCAATGGCGTGGAGAACATGACGTACATGACATCCAACTCCAACAATGATGGTACGATGACGCTAAGTGTTTTTTTCAAAGCCGGTACGGATCCCGATATAGCGTCAGTGAACGTGCAGAACCGTGTAGCAAAAGCCAGCAGCCTGGTACCCGAGGAAGTTTTGCGATCGGGCATCACTACACAAAAGCAACAGAACAGTATCATCATGGCCATTGCGGTTTTTACAAAGGACAGCAGTTATGATGAAACATTTTTGCAGAACTACGCCAAGATCAATATCGTACCGGAGATACAACGTGTACATGGAGTAGGGCAGGCTACCATTTTTGGATCAAAGGACTATGCGATGCGAATATGGCTGAAACCCGACAGGCTTACCGCCTACGATCTTTCTGCGCAGGATGTTCTCGCAGCAATAAAAGAACAAAACCTGGAAGCTGCACCCGGTAAGTTTGGTGAGGGAAGTAAAGAGTCATTCGAATATGTGATCACCTATAAAGGCAAATTAAGCAGGAATGAAGATTATGAGAACATCATTTTAAAAGCCAACAATGATGGATCAACGATAAGATTGAAAGATGTAGCAAGGGTTGACCTTGGATCATTCAACTACAGTGCCGATGCTAAAGTGGATAAAGGCCCGTCAACCGGTATCCTTATTTACCAAACGGCTGGGTCAAATGCGAATGATATTCTTACAGAAGTAAATAAGATCATGGAGCGGGTGAATAAAGACCTGCCCAAAGGCATTCAAACTTTTGTACCCTATTCAGCGAAAGAATTTTTAGATGCTTCTATCGATAAAGTGAAATGGACGCTGGTGGAAGCTTTTATATTAGTATTCATTGTTGTGCTTCTTTTTTTACAGGACTTCCGTTCAACACTTATACCAGCGATCGCAGTACCCGTAGCAATACTTGGTACTTTCTTTTTTATGCAGTTGTTTGGTTTTACGATCAACCTGCTTACACTTTTTGCATTGATCCTCGCTATTGGTATCGTGGTGGATGATGCGATCGTAGTGGTAGAAGCGGTACATACAAAAATGGCAAAAGAACGATTGCCCGCAAGGGCAGCAACGATCAAAAGTATGAGCGAGATATCCGGCGCTATTATTTCTATTACACTGGTAATGGCTGCGGTATTCGTTCCTGTTGGTTTTATGCAGGGGCCCGCTGGTATATTTTATAAACAATTCGCCTTTACACTGGCCATCGCCATTTTAATATCCGCCGTCAATGCTTTGACATTAAGCCCTGCATTGGCCGCATTGTTCTTAAAGAACAAACATTATTCAACAGATCAAAAACCTGCAGGGTTGAAGAAAAGATTCGCTCATGCATTCAATGCGGGGTTTGAAAATCTCACCAACCGTTACGGCAGCAGCCTGAAGTTCCTGATCAAAACAAAATGGATAGCATTGACCGGTTTGGTAGCCATTACTATCGGTACGGTCGTGATGGTGAATAAAACACCTACTGGTTTTATTCCAACAGAAGATCAGAGTATCTTTTTGTATTCACTTACTATGCCCGCCGGTGCATCACTGGAGCGTACTAAAAAAGTAGTGGCGGAAGCAGACAGCATTATTGCCACCGTGGAAGCAGTAGAAAGATCATACAGCGTGGCAGGTATGAACATCATTACCAATGCCACCAGCCCTATCAGTGCGTTGGCTTTTGTGAAATTAAAAAAACCTGGTACCAGGGGACATACTGAAGATATCAATAAGATATTGGGTGAAGTAAACCAGAAGCTTTCGGCGATCTCAGCGGCCGACCTGTTCACTTTTACATTACCGACCGTACAGGGTTTTGGTAACACGAATGGCTTTGAAGTAATATTACAGGACAGGGCAGGAGGGAAGTTACAAGACCTCAGTGCAACTGCGTATGGATTTATCGGGGAGCTGATGAAACGTCCCGAGATCATGTACGCCTTTACTACTTTCAATACAGGCAATCCCCAGTTTAGATTGAACATCGACGAAGTAAGGACAAAACAATTAGGGATTTCTATCAGTGAACTGTTACAAACATTACAGGTATATTATGGCAGCTACCAGGCAAGCGACTTTAATCGTTTCGGTAAACAGTATAAAGTAATACTGCAATCAGATATTGCTGCACGTATCGATCCTTCCACGCTCAATGATGTACAGGTAAAAAATAACCTCGGGCAAATGGTACCGGTAAGATCAATGATCAGCCTGGAAAAAATGTACGGACCTGAGACCGTGACAAGGAATAATTTATTCAATGCTGTTACGATCAATGGCATACCAAAACCAGGGTATAGTTCCGGTGAAGCTTTGAAAGCAGTGCAGGAAGTAGCGGCCGCTTATTTACCAAGAGGCTATGCATACGAATGGGGCGGCCTTACAAGGGAAGAACAAAATGCCGGCTCCCAAACCACCTGGATATTTGTGATGTCACTCATCTTCGTCTATTTCTTGTTAGCAGCGCAATATGAAAGTTATCTTCTTCCTTTCGCTGTCATCCTTTCTGTTCCAACAGGGTTGCTGGGTGTATTTGCCGTCATCAACATTGTTGGTATTGAAAATAATATCTATGTACAGGTTGGTCTGATCATGCTCATAGGTTTGTTAGCAAAGAATGCTATCCTGATCGTTGAGTATGCCGTGCAACGAAGAAGGGCCGGGCTTTCCATCCGTGATGCCGCGATCGAAGCAGCGATGTTACGTCTTCGTCCGATCCTCATGACCTCTTTTGCATTCATTGCAGGATTGATACCATTATTAACTGCAACAGGCGCTTCGGCCATGGGCAACCGCTCGATCGGTACTGGTGCGGTAGGTGGTATGCTGACAGGAGTGTTGCTGGGGATCTTTATCATACCGGTATTGTTCGTCATCTTCCAATACTTACAGGAAAAAGTGAGCAGCAAAAAAGTTGAGGAAACGAATGAGCAGGTAACAGGCAAATTGGAATTAGTAGTATAAAAAATAAAATTATGAAAACAGGAATTATAACATATGTCATCGCATTCATGCTTTTGTTTTTGAGCGCATGTAAAGTATCAAAGGATATCACTATGCCAGTAGCGCCATTGCCGGAAGCATACAGGAATGTCAATACAACAGACAGTTCAGGCATTGCTGACATTCAGTGGAAACAATTCTTCACTAACGCAGGTCTGCAGCAATTAATAGACAGCGCTATCGCTAAAAATTATGATATGCAAACAGCGATAAAGAATATAGAAGCGGCACAACTTATCCTGAAGCAAAGTAAGCTCGGCAATTTACCCGAAGCAAAATTGCAGGCCACTGGAGCCATCAATCGTCCTTCGGACAATAGTTTGAACGGGTTAAGCTTAAGCCAGTTCCTTGGCAGATCTTATGTGGAAGATTACACGTTGAGTGCATCATTAAGTTGGGAAGCGGATATATGGGGCAAAATAAAAAATCAAAAAGCAAAAGCATTGGCTTCATACCTGCAAACAGGCGAAGCAAAAAAAGCCGTTCAAACCAATCTCGTTTCTTTTGTTGCCAAAGGATATTACAATTTGCTAATGCTGGATGCACAGGTTACAATAGCAAAGAAAAACCTGTTATTGAATGATAGTACATTAAACATTATCCGGTTGCAATACAATGCAGGACAGGTGACAGCTTTGGCCGTACAGCAGGCAGAGGCACAACGATTGGTAGCAGCACAACTTGTTCCACGTATCGAACAGGATATTGTTATACAGGAAAATGCATTGAGTGTTATAGCTGGCGTGTCGCCTGCCACCATTCAACGCAACGGAACTATTAATGACGTTATGTTTACAAATACTGTATCAGCAGGCGTACCTTCAGCATTACTGCAAAACAGGCCTGATGTAAGATCAAAAGAACTGGAACTTACTATTGCAAATGCTAATACGGGCATTGCGAAAGCAAACATGTATCCGTCCTTAACGATCACAGCAGCGGGCGGTATCAATTCATTTGTCGCCAGTAACTGGTTTAATATTCCTGCTTCGCTCTTTGCAGCTGCAGCCGGTGGAATTACCCAACCACTCTTTCAACGCAAGCAATTAAAAACGCAATATGAGTTGTCAAAAGTGCAAAGAGAAACAGCGGTAATTCTATTCCGTCAGTCAGTTTTAATAGCCGTGGGTGAAGTATCTGATGCATTGATAAGAGTGGATAAGCTGGAAAAACAGCAGACTATTGCTGCAGCAAGAGTAAATACGTTGCAACTGGCTATCGGTAATGCCGACCTGCTTTTTAAGAATGGAATGGCGAATTATATCGAAGTGATCACAGCACAGGGTAATGTACTACAGGGTGAACTCGAACTGGTAGTATTAAAAAAAGAACAACTAAGTGCAGTAGTGGAACTCTATCGTTCATTGGGTGGGGGTTGGAAATAATAAAACAGAAAAACAATTATTTATTTATAAAAACAATAAAACATGTCA
This sequence comes from Chitinophagaceae bacterium, assembly GCA_037200685.1. Taxonomy (GTDB): domain Bacteria; phylum Bacteroidota; class Bacteroidia; order Chitinophagales; family Chitinophagaceae; genus JAJKIP01. The sequence continues at coordinate 40,362 of JBBCIG010000016.1, read as the reverse complement.
AAATTAAATAACAAAGTAGCTATAGTAACAGGTGCTTCTAAAGGAATAGGCGCTGGTATTGCAAAAGCGTATGGCGCCGAAGGCGCTTCAGTAGTAGTAAATTATTCTTCAGATAAAGAAGGAGCGGACCGTATCGTCGGTGAGATCATCGCGGGTGGTGGTAAAGCAGTAGCGGTGCATGCAAGCGTAAGTATTGCAGCGGATGTAAAAAGATTATTTGCAGAAACAAAGAAAGCTTTTGGTAAAGTGGACATTCTCGTGAACAATGCAGGTGTTTTCAAATTCGATCCATTGGAAGCCATAACGGAAGAAGAGTTCCATCGCCAGTTTAACACTAATGTTCTTGGAACTATTCTCGCTACGCAGGAAGCTATTCAGCATTTCAACGGGGCGGGTGGCAGCGTGATCAATGTCAGCTCTGTTATAAGTGGAAATCCACTTGCTAACTCTGTTGTATATTCTGCAACGAAAGGAGCTGTTGATACTATTGCCGTTGCTTTATCAAAAGAACTTGGTGGTAGAAATATCAGGGTGAATACTATTGCTCCCGGCGGCGTGGAAACAGAAGGCTCACGTAGTATGGGTATGATCGGGGGCGATCTTGAAAAACAAATTATATCGGATACACCGCTGGGCAGGATCGGCCAGCCAAATGATATTGCAAAAGTTGCGGTGTTTCTCGCTTCAGACGATGCGCAATGGATAAATGGAGAAAAAATAAGTGTAAGCGGAGGTATGAGGTAATAAATAAAATTCATTTATTTCTTTTTAATAAAGCCTTCCTGTTTGTTACAGGAAGGCTTTGCAGCGTAAAAGTGAATTAAAAAGCTGCTGCTAATCTTTTGTCTATGTGCACTAGCTATTAAAGTTGTTTGTTTAAGTACCATGTCCCTTCATCATAAAACCCGTCATCAAAACCCCATACGCCGGTTAATTTTCCGCTTGTTTTATCATACGTTCCTTTAATCATATATTTTGTTAATAGGGGGGCGACAAACTGGTACTGTGCAATAAATTCAGTTCCATTAAGGGTCCAGCTTCCACTGCCTTTTACAGCGCCGTTGGCATTTGTTGCGTCAATAGAACCGCCTTTTTTAATAGTAAAGCGAAAGTCATAATCGGGTGTTTCATTGCCATCGCCCCTCATCCCGGTCCACTTTCCTTCAATAGAAGATGGTTGATCAGCACTAACGTCTTTGTCTTTTTTGCAAGAAGTAAAAACTGCAACAGTTAATAATGTTAATGCAAAAGTTTTAGCCATCATCGTAACATAATTTTTTACAAGTTTCATTTCAAATAATTTAATAATTAATAATTTTTGATTACGATGTAAAAATAGAGCCGGCTCCAGGCCTTGAGAAGCGATAATGAGTAAATGGTAAATGTGGGTGAGAGAATTGAAATGCTATTCTATTTAGAAAGAATAATTACAGCGGCGGATATATAGCAGCAAGTGGAAATTAATATTCCTGTGAAAGGAATACTGAACCAGAATTTTTTCGCCAGCCACAGATAGAATATAACAGTAGTAATATTTATGAATAGAAATATTGAATTTTGAAGAATGGGAAAAAACTGAATCGCCAACATTAAATTGATAAGGCCTATATATATTGCTCCTGAACTATGACTGGCATTAAACCCTATCCATGCCTTCCACATCGTAGTTGCTTTCGTGAGTACCGGAGAGGATTTTTTCATCTCCTCATCGAGTGATTTATTTCTTGAAGAAAATTTATTTGTAAAAAAGGTATAAGCCAAATGAATAGTCCCTAGTATTATAAAAGGCAATGAACCTGCTATCCATAAATATTTTTCTATCATCAGTAATTTATTACGATGTCCCCTAGTTTAAAACTTTGAAAACAACTCAACGAACTCTTGCTTCCTGGTACGGGAAATGCTTACTGGTGTGCCATCATTCATTACAACATAACCGCCATCGCTGCGCACATATTTATTGACCTGGTTAAGATTTATCAAAAACGAATTATGAATACGATAAAAATCATTTCCTGACAGCGTATCATCAATTTCTTTGAGCGGTTTTGAAACCAATATTTTTTTTCCATCTTTTAATACCACTTTTGTATAGTTACTGTCGGATTCGCAAAAAATAATATCCGCTGTATTTACAAATAATAACCCATCTGAAGTAGTAAGTGCGATCCGGGAAGTAGTTTGATGCGTTCCGCTTTTAACAGCCTGCATCAATAGCTCCATTTGTTCTTTTAAAGGTGAAGTTTTTTTTCGTTCGATGCGCCTTATCGTTTCTTCGAGATCATCCGGATCGACCGGTTTTAATAAATAATTAAGTGCGCTATAGCGAAAAGCCTTAATGGCGAACTGGTGATAAGCTGTAATGAATACAACATCAAAAAAAAGTTCTTCAAATTTTTCCAGCATGTCAAAGCCGTTCATATTTGGCATTTCAATATCCAGGAATACTACATCGGGGCGAAACTGGTTGATGGCAGTTATTCCTTTTTCGGCGGTATTGCAAATCGCTTCTATTTTTACCTGCGGGCAATAGGTTTTCAGCAACATTTCCATCACTTCCAGGCTATCGGCTTCATCATCGACTAATACGCAACGTATCATAATTATTTATTTAAAATTTAGATAGGAATTTTTAAAATGACTTTTGTGCCGGTTGGCTCGCCGTTACTATCTGCCAGGTCGATGATTTGTATACTTGCATTCAGTGAAGTATGCTGGTTCAGCATACTGATCCTTTCCTGGGTTAGCTTCATGCCCAATGATTTATTCGCATTGGCGGATTTGCTTTTCATTTCTTTAGCCTTCTTCCGGCCGATGCCATTGTCTTCAATAGTGCATTGAAGCATATTGTCATTAGACTTCATTACTGAAATAGCCAGCCAGCCACTACTTTCTTTGTGAAGTAAACCATGCCAGATTGCATTTTCCACATATGGCTGAATGATCAGTGGCGGTACCTGTAAAGTATCGGCGCTTACATTTTCATCGACAAAGACCTGGTAAGTAAACTTGTTTGTAAATCGCAGCATTTCCATATCAATATAAAGTTTCAATGCTTCCAGTTCACTCGATAAAGCCACCTCTTTACTGTTAGAATTGTCCAGTATCAATCTTATCAGTTTTGCGAAACGGGTGAGGTACCGGGATGCGTTAACATGATCATTTTTCAGGATATACTTATTGATAGAATTAAGCGAATTAAAAATGAAATGAGGGTTCATCTGTGCCCGTAAGGCCTTCATTTCTATTTCCGCCGTCTTTTGTTTCACCTGGAGAAGTTCAATTTCCGCATTTCGCTTATCCTCTTCCGCCTTTAGTTTTTCTTCCGTTGACTTTTGCCAGTTCCGGAAAAAAATACCTGCTGCTAACCCTGTATTCATTAAGACGATAATTACAAAGAATAATATCCATGCCAATCCAATAAATTGTTTAGAGAAAAAAGAAGGGAAGTATGGCCTTCCGAAGAAATATATGAGCAGCGTGGGTGGTACTAAAACTAACAGAGAAATTATAATTTGAAAAAAAACACGGCGGGAAAATTTTTTATTATAGGATAATCTTTTGTCCAGTAGCCTCGCAATAGTCCTGATAGTAAACCAAAAAAAAAGTAACAAACCATACTGCCCGAAAAACCATAGAACATGAACAGTAAAAGATAATTGTGGTGCGAAAATATAACGTATAATACTTACAAGAAGCGTAAAAAGAAAAAACCCGGCAAAAGGAACATATCTCCAGCTCATAAACTATTTTAATATTCCAGCACCGGCCTGGAGAAATGAAATTTAAATTAAGATATTTTATCGTCAGCTGCTAAAATATGGACAGTAGAAGGAAAGTGGATGAACTAATGAGCAAATGGTTAAGCTGGCTGAGAAATTGGAGAGAAGGAGCAGCAAAAAGGAGTGGATCAGGTTAAGAAAGCTAATAATCTAATAGGCAGCAGCATTCCGGGTATTCATGCTCAGTGAGAAACAGGAAAATGATCCGCCAGCCGGGGGACGCAAAAAAAGTTGATGATCTATAGGATGCACGCATAACAATGCAACCGATTAAATATAAATTACTTTAATTGATTAGACTGATACCGAAGACTGTTCATACTCCGTCCAGGCTTTTTCCATTGCTTTTAAAAAAACCTCTGGCTCTTGTGCGCCTGAAACAGCATAACGGTTATTGAAAACAAAATAAGGAACACCTCTTATGCCTGCTGTCTGCGCCATTTTTTCATCCTGGCGTACTTCAAAGGCATAATCGTCGCTATCCAGCATTTGCTTTATCAATTTTCCATCTAAACCGATTTCATTACCAAGTATAATAAGTGTAAGATGATCGCTGATATCTTTTCCTTCTGTGAAATAAGCTTTGAATAATCTTTCTTCTGCGGCGTCGCCCAGGCCTTTTTGTTTCGCCAGTTGGATCAAACGATGTGCATCAAATGAATTCGCTACAACAGTTGTATCAAAATTATAATTGAGGCCGACCTGCCCGGCTGCTTCTTTCACACGGTCGTGCATATCTATTGAAGATTCGCGGCTGATGCCTTTTATTTCCGAAAGGTAATCATGTATACTCACGCCTTTTTGTGTGCTGATGTTCGGGTCCAGCTCAAAACTGTGCCACTCTACATTTATTTTATCGCTGTACGGGAATTTTGCCAGCGCCTTTTCAAATTTTCTTTTGCCGATGTAGCAAAAAGGGCAACGTGTGTCCGACCAAATATCTACCTGCATGTTGATTGATTTTTTTGTGAACCGTGTTTAGGTAGTTAACGAATGGGGGAGAGAAAGGTTTGGGATGGGAATGAATTTTTTAAAAAACTAAGAGTTAAAAGACCTGCCTGCCGGCAGGCAGGGAAAATGAGGGAAAGAGAGAACTTCTATAGTGCAAGAGTGCGCCCCTTTGGCTTCACCCAGGTAACAACCGGACGAACGAAATTGTTGATACTTTTCTGACAAGATCGGGGGCTTCGACAATTGCTGAATAAAGAACAGGAAGATGAAGAGTGCGACGCAAGGGACGATGATAGTAGCACTGAAGCCGGGTACATAAAAATCTATTTGCTTAAACGTTTTTCAATTCATTCTTTATTATTACCTGTTCATTCGGTAAGGAATTATTATAAATGCAGGACGCAGATATTTTTACAGCGAAATAATAAAATATGAAAAAAATAATTTTGCTGATTGCTATAATAGCTATTGCCTGGAGTAATGAGAAGACCATTTTTTCAGAACCCGGTTATGGCCCGTCAACCAAACCGTTTAAAGATCCTGCATGGCAATTGCCGTCAGGCGTGCAACTGGCGGATTCTATTCATGAATATTCTTATTGTTGGGCGTTTCCACCATATACACAGGTGAAGCAAAAAGATTGGCGAGGAGTACCTGTTGGTTTTCCTTTTTGTATTTCATTAAGAAATACGGGTAGTCAACCCATCATCATACAATTTCCACCGGAGCTTGTACTGGTAAGTTCTTCTCCTAAACATCAGAATACAGTGATTATAGATTTGGGAATGGTAGAAGTTCGTGCAGGTGTTACTAAAACAATCGTGGCACAAGGCTTTTGTTTAAATAAAGGAAGAACGCCGCCTTCCACATTTGAAGATGATACGGAAAATTTACTCGGCTATTCCTTTGGCCCATCTAAAGTTCTGCCTGCATTAAAAGAAGTGTTGGACATAGTTGAGTCAGAACATATCACGATGAATGATATTTTAAAACCTGACGGAACGATTGATAATACTAAAATAACAAACTATGCAACGATACAATCAGCTATCTGGGAAGTAACCGACGAGAAAGGATTAACTGCGGCTACAAGACAAAAATTGAAAGAATTAAAACAGTAGGAACAAAGAATATTTACATTACCAATTATTTGCCTGGTCAGGATTAATTCTTTCAGAAACGTCTTCGGGTTGGTGTTCTTTCCAATCAGGATCATATTTTACAAACCAGGATATCCAGAGGCTGCGGCTTACCCGCATTAACCATGGCTGCAGTATTATCAATAAAATTGCATTGAACCCGAGCCAGTAAAAAAAGCGATTATCATGAATAGATAAGCCAATGATGACCCACCACGCAATAAGACTGGCTACACTCAAGGCCACCGTCAACACATAACTTACATAACTGGTACCATAATAAAAACCTACTTCTATTTCAGTGGCCTGCCCGCAAACAGGGCAAGTTTTATTCATCAGCATATTTTTTTTAAAATTAATGCTGACAGGATGCTGAAATAATTTTCCTTCCCTGCACCGCGGGCACCGGCAACCGAAAGTGGCTACGGTGTAACCACGCCTTGCTTTTTTTTCTCCCATCTTTTATGATTTTCCGGCGCAAAGGTCGGTTAATATTAATTGATAACAACTGATTAAAATCAATGAGGAAGTGACTCCCTAATTTTTCCATACACCCATGTACCGGCGATTGCGCTGAATAAGGTAACAATCACTATGGTAAAGCCAGCGCCGATCTGCGCAAACAAAGGCCCGGGACAGGCGCCGGTGATGGCCCAACCGCAACCGAACAGCAAACCTCCGTAAATATTTCCTTTATTGAATTTCCGGGAAACAAAAACGATCGGCTCCCCGTAAATGGTTTTTATGTTGAATTTTTTAATCAGCAAAACTGATATCATTCCAACTACAACTGCGGAACCTATTACACCATACATATGAAAACTTTGCAGGCGAAACATCTCCTGTATGCGAAACCATGAAATCACTTCTGATTTTACAAGAATAATCCCGAATAAAATACCTGCGAATAAATATTTAATGTTGTACCAAACGGGATGTTTGAGTTCCGATTCATTATAACCCACGTTATCCAGGGAACGGACTTCGAAATCCGTATTCCCGGAAAGTTTTTCCTGTTTATGCATGGCTTCTTTTATTTCACTCATCGGTTATAATTTTAAAATAAAAGGAAGAATAAGATTGGCGACAAAAAATCCACCGGCCATAAAACAAATGGTAGCGACTAACGAAGGAAATTGCAGCGTGGATAAGCCCATGATCGAATGCCCGGATGTGCAACCACCTGCATACCTTGTTCCAAAACCAACAAGAAAACCTCCGGCTACAGTGAGCAGCATTCCTTTTACAGATAATAAACTATTCCAATTAAAAAGATCTGTTGGCATTAAACCACTGAAATCTTTTACACCGTATTGAGATAATTCCGTGATTAGTTTCGGGTTCATTTGCACGGGTTGCGGGTTGGTTAAAAACAAAAACACGACCAGTCCGCCCAATAAAACGCCTGTTACAAAAAATAAATTCCATATTTCTTTTTTCCAGTCATATTGAAAGAAAGGAATCTTAGCAGGCAAACAGGCGGCGCAGATATGCCGCAACGAAGAAGAAATACCAAACGATTTATTACCGCTGATCAGAAGCAGCGGCACCATTAAACCGATCAAAGGCCCGGCAATATACCAGGGCCAGGGCTGCTTCAACCAATCAATAATATTCATCGGTCATTGTTTTATTTAATAAACAATTCTTTTACGATAATCCAAATGGCCATAATTAATACAAACCAGCCAAAACCTTTCTTCAATGATTTACCCGGAATTTTTTCCGCCAGTTTACTTCCAATAAATATACCTGCAATAGCCAGTGCGGTGAATGATAATATAATAACCCAATCGTATTCAAATTGTTTCAGGCTGAATAAAAAACCAAACAGGGAATTAATAGCAATGATCAGTAATGAAGTGCCGACAGCGGTTTTCATTGGCAGTTTTAAGAAAAGCACCAGTGCAGGAATAATTAAAAAACCACCGCCTGCGCCCAGCAAGCCAGTAATACAACCAATGCCTAAACCCAATAAGATAAGTGGTAACGCCTTGTGTTTGCGTTCTTCGGTTTCCGTCATTCCTTCTTCATGTTCCCGGCTTTGCATAATAGAAAAAGAAGCGATCAGCATTAAAACAGCAAAGGTCACCATCAAAAACATTTCTTTGGAAACGTCCATACCGCCGATGCTGAATAAATGATCAGGTATAGCGGGCAATACATAATGCCTTGTAATAAAAATCGAAAAGATAGAAGGAATACCAAATTCAGTAATAGCCCGGAAGTCAACTTGCTTTTTTGAATAAGCCCTCACACCGCCGACAAAACTGGTAGCGCCAACAATAAAAAGTGAACTGGCAGTTGCAAGCAATGGGTTTATATTCATTAAATACACCAGCACCGGCACGGTAAGAATAGAACCACCGCTGCCCACCATTCCCAGGGAAATTCCGATAAAGATAGCCGCGATATAACCCAGGATTTCCATTGTTAACGGATGTTTTTTTATTTACCAGTAGTGAGCGGAGCCGAACTGCGGTTCCCTGATCATCTTCGTTGCGACGCTCCGTTCATCTTTCTGTTCGCTAATCATCTGGTAATCCTACAGCACTTTTTCCATTTGCATACTCCTGCTTCCCTTAATTAGTAAATGCGCATTTTCAAAATGCTGTTGCTGCAACCATTCTTTTGTTTGCGTAGCATTTTCAAATTGTAAATAAGGATGTTTGATTTTCAAAAAATCGCCGCCTACCAGTGCTACCTGCTTCCAGTTATATTGTTTTATCAGGTCAACAATCGCCTGGTGTTCGTCGAGGCTTTCTTCGCCAAGCTCCGCCATAGCGCCAAGCATCAATACTTTATTATCGCTTTTTAATTTAGAAAAATTTTCAATCGCCAGCTTCATACTGCTGGGGTTCGCATTATACGCATCAAGTATAATTTTATTACTTCCTTTTTCCATCAATTGCGAGCGGCTGTTGGAAGGAACATAATTTTCAATCGCTGCTTTTATTTTTTGTTCAGACACTTTAAAAAACTTGCCAACGGTTACAGCCGCTAATACATTCGGTAAATTATATTCTCCTACTAATTGCGTGGTGATATTTTTTTCATCCAGCCCCAATACCATTTCAACCTGCAGGAAAGGATCATTTTTGAAAACCTTGCCAACTACATGTGCATCGCTTACCGTTCCATATTTAATAATACCGCTGATGCCTTTACTCATTTCATGCAGGTAATCGTAATCCCAGTTAACAAAAGCAAAGCCATGCGTCAATGTCCGTAAGTAATCAAACAATTCCCCTTTTCCTTTTTTAACGCCTTCAATGCCACCAAATCCTTCGAGGTGTGCTTTACCGCAATTCGTTATCAAGCCATGTGTCGGCAATGTGTATTTGCAATAGCTTGCTATTTCCCCGATATGATTGGCGCCCATTTCGATTACAGCTATTTCAGAATCCGTTTTTATTTTTAAAATAGTTAATGGTATGCCGATATGGTTATTGAGATTACCTTCTGTTGTAGAAGTTTTAAAAGAAGTAGAGAGAACGGCATGTATCAGTTCTTTGGTAGTTGTTTTACCATTACTGCCTGTGATGGCTATAAAAGGAACAGAGAATTGCTGCCGGTGATATTTCGCAAGTTCCTGTAATGTGGTCAATACATTTTCAACCAAAATAGTTTTGCCGGGGATTTCAAATGCGTTTTCATCAATCACTGCATAAACCGCACCGGCCTCAATAGCTTGCTTTGCAAATGCATTGCCATTAAAATTATCTCCTTTCAGTGCAAAGAAAATATCACCCGTCTTTAACTTCCGGGTATCAGTCTGTACGGAAGGATGTTGTTTATATAACTTGTAAAGTTCTTCAATCGGCATGCGGCAAAATTAAATATTAATAACTCCTGAAAGGTTCAAAACCTTTCAGGAGTTTCAAAGTACTCTAAATAAAAAACCCTCCGTATAACGAAGGGTTTTAAATATTATGAAAAGTGAATTATCTTTTTTGTCTTTTAGTTGGGAAGAACTGTCCTGTTTTGCGTTTGTTACCTTCAGGGCTGCCCATGCGGTCCATCGCACAACGGAAACCAAGTGTGCTCAATGCCTGGTCTTCTTCTAAGAAGCGGCGTGCACCCGGGCTGAGCCAATAGGCACGGTCATTCCAGCTACCACCTTTATATACTCTTGATTTATCACTGATCAATGTAGTAACACCATAACCATAGCTTACACCCGATAATGTATCACCATCAAGATAGTTGATGACATTACCACGCTGATAGTTGCGGCGGTTTTTGCTTTCAGCATCTGTCACATCCGCCATTCTTACTTTACCGGTAGTATCATTGATCTCGTATTCGCCATTTGCGTTTTTATACAACTTCTGGTATTTGTTACCACGGAAAGGAGCAGGCATATCATCAAAGTCCATTGCTGTCATTGGCCTGTACACATCCTGTACCCATTCGCTTACATTACCTGCCATATTAAATAAGCCGAAACCGTTTGGATAAAAAGATTGTACTTCAGCAGTATAAAATGCACGGTCATTCAGACCACCGGCCACACCGGCGTTGTCACCGTTACCACGTTTAAAGTTAGCCAGGAATTGTCCCTGCCAGCTTCCATGACGTGTATCGCGGAGCCCGCTAACATTTTGAGACCATGGATATATTTGTTTGTTCTGTTGTAATTCTTCACCGCGTTTTCCTTCTTTGCGGCTGGGACGTGGGTTTTGCTCAATCAAACCATAAGCTGCATATTCCCACTCTGCTTCAAAAGGAAGGCGATAGTCAGGCAGCAGCAAACCATCTTCCATAGAAACTTTTGTTCTTGGCTGGCCTTGTGCTGTCTTCAAAGGATTCTTTTTTGAAGTAGCTCCTTTGCCCGGAGCTGTCTGGTACAAGTCAAGTAAATAAGATTTAGTAGTAAAATTATTACTACCCTGCTGTCCTTGTAACCCTTGTTGATTAATATAGCCTTTATCTAAAAGTACACTTTCGTTTACCCTGTCGCTTCTCCAAAGACAAAAGTCAGTCGCCTGTCTCCAGGAAACGCCTACTACAGGATAATAATTGAAACCAGGGTGGCGGAAATAATATTCAACCAATGGTTCATTATAACTTAGTTCGCTTCTCCAAACCAGTGTGTCTGGTAAAGCGCCTTCGATGATCGGAACGTTTGCGGGATCTGTAGGATCAAATACCCTCGTTAACCAATATAAATATTCACGATAGTGAACATTGGCTACTTCGGTACGATCGATATAAAATGACGGAACAGATACACGGCGTGGAATATTGTTCCAGTCGCCCATTACATCTTCATCTGTCTGGCCCATGGTGAAGGTACCACCCTGTACAAATATCAAACCTGGCCCGAGGCCCTGATCTTTTGATTGGGCTACCTGGTAACCACCCATTTTTTTGTCATTGTAGTTCCATCCGGTTACGTCGGATTTCGAGCTTTTCTTTTTGAAAAGGCCACCGTTTTTACAGGATGCCATCAGCACCATACAGGAGAAAAGAAGTACTAAGTTTTTCACTCTCATTGTTTTTTGCATAAACCTTTGAATTGGAATAAATTTAACGCTGGTTGGGCTAAAATTATTGTTCGGGAAATGGATTTTATAATTGCCAACTGCGAATATAGTTCGTTTAAATAAAATGTTCTGTAGGACAATTACCTTTTTTAACTAGTGATTTTTCTGAATAATTTCACTGGCAGAAGCTGATGAGAAAAAAATGCCAATTGACGGGTATGATGATGCTGGTCGTTGTAATCGCAACAGCCCAAAGGAGTTATACGCCAAATTCGGTGTTGGCAACAGGCGTTTGGTATAAGATTTCCGTTGAAAATACCGGCATTTATCGCATGGATATTTCCTTCCTGAACAGCCTCGGCGTGAATACATCCAATCTTGCTTCCTCTTCTCTCCGGCTTTTTGGAAACGGCGGGCAGATGCTGGCTGAATCAAATGCAGGAGTATGGACAGATGATTTGCAGGAAAATGCAATCATGGTAGTGGACGGGGGGGATGGCATCATCAACGGCAGCGATTATGTTTTGTTTTACGCCAACGGACCGGACCAATGGCTGAAAGATTCAGCCAACCAGCGGTTCACCCATAAAAAAAACCTGTACAGCAATAAAGCTTTTTATTTTTTGTCCGTCGGGGGAAATGGCAAAAGGGTGCAATTATTAGCAAACGCATCTTCGCCTGCTCTTACCATCAACAGCTTTTCAGGAAGATTTTTTCACGAACTGGACACAGTGAATTTTTTAGCAAGCGGTAAAGAATGGTATGGTGAAGAACTTTCCAATACTCCCGGCAGGTCGTTGACAAGAAGTTTTAATGTAACAATTCCCAATATTGTAAATGGATTATCGCTTACACTGCAAAGTCAATGCATTTCCCGGTCTACGGGAAGTGGTGGAGCTTTTGATGTAAAAATTAATAACAATACTATTGGGCAAATAACAATTCCGCCAACAGGTACGGGCCCATACGATTTGTTTGCAAGAGAAGGAACGATCACTGCTGCTACGACAGCATTGCAAAATGATATAACCGTTAACTATACTTACAATTCCGGAACATATAATGCACAGGGATGGATTAATTGGTTTGAATTATTTCCCCGGCAACAATTATCATTGAATGGTATCAATCAACTTCCTTTTCGTGATTGGTCAAGTGTGGGTAATAACACCGGTGAATTTGTTATCAGCAATGCCACATCAACCACGCAGGTTTGGGATGTAACAGATCCATTAACTCCTGTAAATATGCAGGGAACTTTTGCGGGCAACCAGTTTCGGTTTGTAAATAACTGTTCACGGCTAAGGGAATATGTAGCATTTAACGCAACAAACTTTCTTACACCTCTTTCAGCCGGCAGGGTTTCTAACCAAAACCTTCATAACATTTCTCCAAAAGATCACATCATTATCGTTCATCCGCCTTTTTTAGCGCAAGCGCAACGATTAGCGCAGTTTCATCAGCAACAAAATGGATTGCGTTCCCTGGTTGTTACAACAGAGCAGGTGTATAATGAATTCAGCAGTGGTTCACCCGATCCCACAGCCATCCGTGATTTTGTAAAAATGTATCATGATACCTATCGCAATGACCCGGCGAATAAATTGAAATATCTTTTGCTCTTTGGCGATGCATCTTATGATTACAGGGACAGGTTGAATAACAATACCAATTACGTTCCGGTTTATGAAAGTGCTGTTTCTCTCGATGTACTTTCCACTTACACTTCCGATGATTTTTTTGGTTTTTTAGATGATAATGAAGATATCAACTCCGGCGTTGTGATTAATAATCTTGATATCGGCATTGGCAGGGTTCCTGCAAAGAATGCAGGGGAAGCAAAGAATTTTGTTGACAAAGTTGAAAATTATTTTAAGCCCGAAAGTTTTGGCCCCTGGAGAAATAACCTCACATTCATCGCGGATGATGAAGACCAGAATTTGCATTTGCAGGATGCGGAAATAATAACGAACACGGCGACTACAACTGCTCCTGTTTTTGATCTTCAGAAAATATATCTTGATGCATACAAACAGGAAAGCGGTTCGGGTGGAAGCCGTTATCCGCAAGCCAACCAGGCGATCAACAATCAAATTTATAACGGCACGTTGTTTTGGAATTTCACAGGTCACGGCGGCCCGCGGCGATTGGCGGAAGAAACAATTCTTGACCAGGACATTGTCAACAACTGGAACAACCCGGACAAACTTCCATTGTTCATTACTGCTACTTGTGATTTCGCCCCTTATGATAACCCGCTTCTTAATTCTCTCGGGGAAAATATTTTAGTACGGCCAAAAACCGGCGCCATTGCTTTAATGACTACGACAAGAGTGGTGTTTGCATTCAGCAACCGCATTATGAACAATAACTACATGCAGTTTGCATTGCAACCCGATGTGAATGGAAAATACAGGAGCCTTGGTGATGCTGTAAAAGATGCGAAGAATTATACGTATCAAACATCAGCGGATATTGTTAACAACCGGAAGTTTACACTCCTCGGTGATCCTTCATTGACCATCGCATTTCCTGTATTAAAAACAAGAATAACATCCGTAAATGGCAAACCATCAGCACAAACAGATACACTAAGCGCCGCGGAAAAAATAGTCATCGAGGGAGAAGTAACCGATGTGCAGGGAAATGTATTGACAGGGTTTAATGGAAATGTATATCCTACTGTTTTTGATAAGCCCCAAACCGTAACCACATTAGCCAATGATCCCACCAGCCCGCAAACAACATTCACCACGCAAACCAATATTCTTTTTAAAGGAAAGGCGACAGTAACGAATGGAAAATTTTCTTTTTCTTTCAAAGTGCCGAAGGACATCAATTACCAATACGGCAATGGCAAACTTAGTTTGTATTCTGAAAACGGTACACAGGATGGCAGCGGTTCTTTCACCGGGTTTATAGTTGGTGGTTCTTCAGCAACCATTGACAATGATAAAGCCGGGCCGGAAATAAAACCTTACCTGAATGATGATAAATTTGTAAATGGCGGTATCGCCAATGAAAATCCTGTATTGCTTGTCAAGCTGGCTGATTCTTCCGGCATCAACACAGCAGGTACGGGCATTGGCCATGATATCGTAGCTACGCTGGATAATGATAACAACCGTTTTTTTATACTCAACGATTTTTTCCAGGGCGAATTAAATGATTACCAGAAAGGGCAGGTGCGGTTTCAATTGCCGGAACTGGAAGCAGGGTTTCACACATTGAAAATCAAGGCCTGGGATGTTCTCAACAATTCCAACGAAGTTATTTTGGAATTCACCATAGCCAAAGATGAGAAGCTGGAACTGAGCCATGTTCTCAACTATCCCAATCCGTTTACCACCCATACACAGTTTTGGTTCGAGCACAACAAGCCGGGCCAGGACTTACAGGTTCGTTTACAGATATTTACCTTGTCCGGACGGGTAATAAAAATGTTTCAAAAGACAATAAACACCCCCGGAAACCGTTCAAGTGAACTGGAATGGGACGGTCGGGATGAATACGGTGACAGAGTTGCTAAAGGGGTCTATTTTTATAAACTCTCAGTGATCGCTCCCGGCAGGTTAAAAAAAGAGAAAATCGAAAAACTGGTTATTTTTTAGATACCGTTAAAATTCAATATTTTAGCCCCTTTCTTTAAACCAACCCTAAAAAAACTAAAATTCAATTACTAAATACAACTCACAATGAGACCAACTGTTTTAAAGCTAACTGCTGTAATCTTTTTTTCATCTTTCTTATTATCTGCGGTAAAAGCGCAGCAAAATGAAACCCAGGTTGTAACAACTGCTGTTCCTTTTCTTAGAATTTCGCCAGATGCCCGTGCCGGTGGTATGGGTGATTTAGGCGTCGCCACTTCACCGGATGCAAGTTCCGGTTTTTGGAACATCGGTAAAGTTGCTTTTAATGAATCGCCGGGAGGCATTGCTGCTACTTATACTCCCTGGTTAAAAAATTTGGTGAACGATGTTTACCTCGCCTCTTTGTCCGGCTATTATAAATTTGATGACGTACAGGCGATAAATGTCGGACTTCGTTATTTTAGCTTAGGTAGCATTCAGTTTACCGATGGCAATGGTAATTTAACTGGCAATGGTAAGCCCCGTGAATTCGGAATAGATTTTGGGTATTCACGCAAACTTTCTGATAAACTTGGATTGGGGGTGACTTTACGATATATTAATTCTGATCTTGCCTCTGGTGCCGGAAATACTTCAGGAAATACTTATAAAGTAGGTACTTCAGTAGCGGGTGATATTGGTTTATATTATGATAGTAAAAGTGAAGCCGGTGATGGGTTCACTTTCGGCGCAACGCTTTCCAACCTTGGGGCCAAGATCGCTTATACCGATAATGCGGATCAAAAAGATTTTATCCCAGCAAATCTTGGTTTAGGAGTTACCTGGAATAAAGCTATTGATGAACAGAATAAATTGATGTTTGGTATTGATTTTAATAAATTGTTAGTTCCTGCATTTAAAGGAAATTCTAGTGACCCTAACGCTATTGCGGCATATAGAAGTAAAGGATTAGCATCCAGCTGGGGCAGTTCTTTCAGCGATTTCCCCGGTCAGGCCAGTGTATCCGTCGGTGCTGAATATTGGTACAACAACCAATTTGCATTCCGTGCAGGTTATTTCTGGGAAGATAAAACAAGGGGCAACCGCCGTTATTTCACAGCAGGCCTTGGTCTTAAATACAATGTATTTGGATTGAACTTTTCTTACCTCGCTCCTTCAGGCAGCGGTGTTACACAAAATCCTTTATCAAATACACTTCGTTTCTCTGTGTTGTTTGATTTGGGTGGTAGCACTGGCACCACAAGTAGTGATGAATAATATAATATTCGTTTAAGTAATAAATGAAAAACGTCTGCCCCGGGTAGACGTTTTTTATTTTTACGAAGTACAGTTTTAAACGCTGGGTTATAATTTTGGATACCAGCTTCGGTTCCCTGATCATCTTCTTGTTGAGCGAAGCGAAACCCCGATGTATATCGGGGCGACGCACACTTCATCTTCCTGTTCGCTATTCAGCAATAGCATTCGTTTCGATTGTTATCCTGCTCGGTGCCATATCTTTTAATTTGAAGATGGGAACACGGATGACATGGATTGTGATGGATAAAAAGGATGGTTCACTGATAGGTCTTTTCCAAATTCTTAAAAATCCATTTTGAGTATTAAAAAATCCGTGAAAATCTATCGCAATCCATGTCATCCGTGTTCCAAAAATAATTGTGACTACAAACAGGTTTGTTATCAGGAAGTCATGGACTGTATGCGTCTAGGCTCTTCTACTATAGAATCCTCTCTTTCCCTCATTTTCTCTTTTTACCTCTTAGCAAGATATCAACCAGCTTTCAGGATATTTGCAATTAAAATAACCACATGGCGTACAGGATTGGTTCAGGTGTTGACTTTCATAAATTAGCGGAAGGCCGTGATCTTTGGATCGGGGGCGTTAAAATCCCACATCATAAAGGCGCTGTAGGCCACAGCGATGCCGATGTATTATTGCATGCCATTTGCGATGCATTGCTGGGAGCGGTTTGTTTAGGCGATATCGGCGTTCATTTTCCGGATACTGATGCTTCTTATAAAAATATTGACAGCAAAATACTTTTACAAAAAACCATAGAGCTGATAAAAAAAGAAGGATACAAAGTAGTGAATATAGACACCACGCTTTGTTTGCAATCACCAAAGATCAAGCCCTACACGGAACAAATGCAAAAAGCGATAGCCGGTATTGCAGGCCTTACCGTGAAAGATGTTTCAATAAAAGCAACCACTACCGAGCAGTTGGGTTTTGTTGGAAGAGAAGAAGGGTTGGTGGCTTATGCTACGGTTTTATTGGAAAGTAATTAAAATTATACAGGGTTGAATGGCTATATGGTTCAATGGTTTTAGACCGTCGGTTTTTAAATAATAGCAATTCAACCATCAAACAATCACTCTTATCTTTGCCTGCATGCCTATCGAAATAAAAATCATCAATAAATCGTCCAATCCATTGCCCGGATACGCTACGTCCGGCTCATCAGGTATGGATCTCAGAGCTGACCTTGTTCTTCCCAAAACATTACAACCTTTTGAAAGGGCTTTAATACCAACTGGCCTGTTTATTGAATTACCTGAAGGGCATGAGGCGCAGGTGAGACCGAGAAGCGGACTGGCCATCAAGCAGGGAATTACTTGTTTAAACTCGCCGGGTACGATTGATGCGGATTATAGAGGAGAAATTAAGATTGTTTTAATCAACCTTTCCCGGGAAGAGCAGGTCATTAATCACGGCGACCGTATCGCACAGATGGTAATACAGAAAGTAGAGAAAGCAACATGGAACGTTACAGAGGAATTGGAAATAACTGAAAGAAATGCCGGCGGCTTCGGCCATACAGGCAAACAATAAAAAGAATAGCAATCATGAGGGTACTTTTTTTTATAATAACGATAGCCTGCCTTGCAGCATCCTGCCGCTCTACAAGAAAAATACAAACAGCCATAGCGAAGAAAGATACAGTGGTGGTAACAGAACCCGTAGTAGTTCAGCATCACGAAGATTCATCAGCTTTTATTAAAGAATCACTCGGCCGTATGCAGAAAGAAAGAATCAGCTTCACCACCTTTTCTGCGAAAATAGATGTCGATTATAAAGGGGCGGATGATAAGAAATATAATGTAAACGCTAACCTGAGAATGTACAAAGACAGTGTAATATGGATTTCCATAACGGCAATTTTTGGTATTGAAGGGTTGCGGGCTTACATCACAAAAGATTCTGTAAAGCTGATAAATAAGCAGGATAAAACATATACAGCGAGAAGCGTAGCGTATTTACAGGAGATAACGGCTTTACCGCTTGACCTGTATTCATTGCAGGATATTCTCATTGGCAATCCTGTTTTTGTAGACAGCAATATCGTGTCTTATTCCAAAACGGATAATAATGTTACGCTGTTAAGTCTTGGCGATTTTTTCAAAAATCTTTTTACGCTGAACAAGAATGCACGAATAGAAAATAGTAAGCTGGATGATGTGGATGTATCAAGAAGCCGCACCTGCAACCTGGTCTACGAGGACTATGAAAACAAAAAAGGCGTAAATTTCTCCACGAAACGGAGAATTACGGTAACTGAAAAAACGACATTAGATATAAAGCTTGATTTCAAGCAGTATGATTTTAATGAAACGTTAAGTTTCCCATTTTCAGTGAATAAAAACTATCAAAGGAATTAGCGGGTAAAATTTATTCGCCGGAACGCCGTTATATTTTTCTGTTTCTTTATCCTTGTTATTATCAATTCCAAAACCTACAGTGCAACATGAAAAAATATTTGCTCATAGCCTTTCTTTTTTTCGGGGCCGCTACATTGGCTTCCGCACAGCCTGTTTCAGACAAGAGTGACCTGGAAAAGGAACGCAAAGCGATACAGGATGAATTAAAAGAAATACAGGGAGTATATGACAAGGTAAAAGGGCAAAAGACCCAATCGCTCAGCCAGCTGAACATGCTGAAAAGGAAAATGGCCTTGCAGGAAAAATACATCAACAGCATCAGCAAAGAATTACGAATGATAGATGATGATATCTATCTCAGCAATTTGGAAATATACCGTTTGGAAAGACAATTGGATACATTGAAATCGGAATATGCCCGTACTATTGTGTATGCTTACAAGAACCGCAGCAATTTTGATTATGTAAATTTTATTTTTTCCGCTACCAGTTTCAATGATGCGCTTCGCCGCATCGCTTATTTAAAAAGCTACCGCACCTACAGGGAAAAACAGGTGACAACAATTAATGAAACACAGGACCTGATCGCTAAACGCCAGGAACAGCAATTGACGAGAAAGAAGCAAAAAAATGAAGCGTTGACCGGGCAAACAAAACAAAGGACTGAACTGGATGAACAACGAAAAGAAAAAGATGCGGTGGTATCGAAGCTTAAAACGCAGGAAAGCGATCTGCAAAAACAAATAGCGACAAAAAAGAAACGTGACAGGGAAATTCAAAATGCGATTGCGGCAATTATCAGGAGGGAAATAGAGGCGGCGAAAAAAGCGGAGGCGTCAAGAAATGTTGCCGTTACTACAACGCCTACAAGAAATAACACGAATGTTACTGCGCCAGCTACAACCCCTGCAAAGAAACCTGAAAGTTATTTGGAGCTAAATGCAACAGACGTGGCATTGGGAGCAAACTTTAATGACAATAAAGGCAAACTGCCCTGGCCCGTGGACAATGGTTTTGTAAAAGTTCCATTTGGCCCTTACACCATCGAAGGAACTAATTTAAGAGATAACAATCCCGGCCTTACTATCGGGACACAAACAGGTAGTGCCGTGAAATCTGTATTTGATGGAGTTGTTTCCGCTGTACATAATTATGGTGACGGCGCCGCGGTGGTAATACGTCACGGTAAATTTTTTACTTCTTACAGCAATCTTTCCGGCGTGAGTGTTTCAAAAGGCGCTACTGTAAAAAGAGGACAAGTCATTGGTAAAGCAGGTGAAGCTGATGATAACTCGGGAGGAATGGTTGACTTTATGTTATTGATTGAATCTAATAATGTAAATCCTGCGCCTTGGTTGAGGCGTTGATCTTCTCTATAATTTACATAGCTGTTGTTATCTTGAAATGCCGGGTGAGATTACCCGAGTATTGTCGTGTGGACCAACCATTGATCACATTGTAATTTTCAAAACCTGTATATTCATGAAAAGACATTTGCTCATAGTTGTTTTTTTTAGCGGATTAGTCACATCAGTTGCCGCTCAGCCTCCTTCTAATAAAATTCAATTGGAAAGAGAAAAAAAGCAAATACAAAACGAGTTGAAAGAAATCCAGGGAGTTTATGCGAAAGTGAAAGCTGAGAAAACTCATTCACTGAACCAATTGAATATATTGAAAAGAAAAATGGCCTTGCAGGAAAAATATATTATTACTGTTAACAAAGAACTCCAATTCATAGATAATGATGTTTACCGGGGTAACCAAGAAATATATCACCTTGAACGACAATTGGACGCTTTAAAAGCCGAGTATGCCAACACTGTCGTGTACACTTACAAGAACCGCAGCAATTTCGATTATGTGAATTTTATTTTTTCCGCTGGCAGTTTTAATGATGTGCTCCGCCGTATTACTTATCTTAGAAATTACAGGACTTACCGGGAAAAGCAAGTGGCTACAATCAATGAAACACAAGATATCATTGCAAAACGTCAACAACAGCAGTTGTTGATGAAGAAGGAAAAAAACGATGTACTGGAAGACCAGGCGAAAGAAAGAATTGAGCTTGACGAGCAGCGAAAAGAAAAAGACGTAGTGGTGTCAAAGCTGAAAGCAAGGGAAAGTGATCTGCAAAAACAAATAGTAGCGAAGAAAAAACGTGACAAAGATCTTCAAAAAGCAATTTCAGCTATTATCCTAAAAGAATTAAATCCGACGAAACCTAAAACTGAAAAAAGCACAACTGTAAATTCTAGTGCTGTTACAAAAAACAATGTAAACATTACAACCAAAACCACACGGACAAAAAAACCAGGAAGTTACCCGGAATTAAAAGAAGCGGAAATAAGACTAGAAGAAAATTTTGAAAATAATAAGGGCAAGCTACCCTGGCCCGTGGATAATAGTTTTATACAAGTGCCTTTTGGAAAATATACTATTGATGGTATAATAGGTTATAACCCCGGGATTACCATTGGAACATCACAGCCAGGAGCTCCAGTAAAAGCTGTTTTTGATGGAGTAGTTTCCGCCATATATAATTATGGAGATGGAATCGCAATTATAATACGCCATGGAAAATATTTCACTTCTTACAGCAACCTCTCCGGCGTGAGTGTAACTAAGGGAACGACTGTGAAAAGAGGACAGGTAATCGGCAAAGCCGGTGATGCAGATGATGGTTCAGGTGGAATGGTTGATTTTATGCTGATGATAGAATCGAATAATGTGAACCCTGCTCAATGGTTACGTCGATGATGCGCAGTATTTTCAAAAATGCTGAATAGAATTACGGAAGATGAAGAGTGCGACGCAACAGGCGATGATAGTAGCAATGCAGCCCGGCAAGTAAAATTTAGATTCCTTTACACAGGAAGCTCTTCACTTACAAGAAAACGTTCATACAATTTTTCATACAACGGCACTATGTGCTGGATATCATATTTAGTAGCATGTTTGGCCGCTCTTTCTTTAAATCCTTTCAGCGTTTCATCATCTTTTAAAATCTGCAGCGCTTTTTGGCTCATTGTTTTTACATCGCCGACATCCGCCATAAAACCGGTCTTGCCATCAATATTAATTTCACCCAATCCGCCGGCATTGGTTGAAACTACGGGCACACCAGCAGCCATCGCTTCCAGTGCGGCCAATCCAAAACTTTCATATTCCGACGTCAGCAGGAAGAGATCTGCGATAGCGAGTATGTCTTCCATTTGTTCCTGCTTGCCCACGAAACGCATTTCATCGCCAATACCCAATGTGCGGCCCAGTTCCTCAGCCGTCTGCCGCTCCGGCCCGTCACCTACGAATAAAAGTTTGCTCGGAATTTCTTTTTGTACTTCGTAAAATATCTTCACCACATCCTGCACCCTTTTTATTTTCCTGAAGTTAGAAGCATGTATCAAAATTCTTTCACCGTTCGGTGCGATTACTTTTCGAAAAGCATCAATAGGCTTGCGGTTAAACCGGCTTACGTCCACAAAGTTGTAGATAACTTCTATCTCTTTTTCGATAGGGAAAGTTTTATACGTTTCATCACGCAGGTTATTGGAAACAGCTGTGATGGCATCACTTTGATTAATAGAAAACGCAACGACAGGCGCATACATTTTATCTCTTCCCACCAGTGTAATATCCGTGCCGTGCAACGTCGTGATAACAGGAATTTTCATTCCTTCCGGTTCCAGTATTTTTTTCGCCATATACGCCGCCGAAGCATGCGGAATCGCATAATGCACATGCAACAGATCGAGCTTATTATTTTTTATTACATCCACCATCGTACTTGCCAGGGCCGTTTCGTATGGCGGGTAATCAAACAGCGGGTATTTGGGAACCTGTACTTCGTGGTAGAAAATATTAGGAATAAAACCATTCAATCGTACCGGTTGCTGGTAGGTAATGAAATGCACCATGTGGCCTTTTTGCGCCAATGCTTTTCCCAACTCTGTTGCGAGTACACCGGAACCGCCGAAAGTAGGGTAACAAACTATTCCAATTCTCATAAAACTAAAGCGTCACTTCATATGACGACCCTAAGGTAACAGTTTTGCGGCAGGAAGGTTTACCGTTTGTCTTATAATCTGTTTAAATTTTTTTGTAACCAGCTTCGGTTCCCTGATCATCGCCTGTTGCGTCGCACACTTGCACTTCCTGTCCGCTATTCAGCATATTCGAATGGTCTTTACTATTATTAAATTACCGGTTAAGGCAGACCCCTCGTTCCTCGGGGTGACAAGGAAGAGTATAATGGGTCTGAATGTTCGTTTAAAAAGTTACATAGCAGTAGTTCTTTTCCTTTTCATGGCGAGGTACGAGTCATCTGCAATATTGCTATTGCCCGAATGATGTCTCACGATTTCCGTTTATCTTTATTCAAAATCTTTAACTAAGAGGAAAAAGAGAAAAGAATTAATGTGTATTCCTTTTTATTATACTTTTTTTAGAAGAGATTAAGAAATCAATACAAAGCTCACTCTTTTTCTCCTTTCCCTCTTAGCCATTCAAATTCATTCACTCAATGAGAAAAATACTATTAGTTGTTTTTGTTTTTTATGTACCGTCGGCTCTGGTAGCGCAAAATGCCGACTCAGTTTTTATTAAACGTATTTCAGATGAAGTATTGACGAACAGTAAAGCATATGAAAATCTCCGTACGCTTACCAAGCAAGTTGGTGCAAGATTAGCAGGCTCACCGGGAATGGTGAAAGCGGAAAAATGGGGATTGAAAGCAATGCAGGAAAGCGGCGCCGATAAAGTATGGTTACAGGAATGCATAGTTCCGCATTGGGTGAGGGGCGGTGAGGACAGGGCGTCATTTAATGTATTTGGAAAAAAGGCGTATGATAAATTAAATGTGCTTGCGTTGGGCAATTCAATTGGTTCCGGCCCGAAAGGTGTTTTTGGAGAAGTGCTGTTGGTTAATTCATTTGATGAACTCGAAGCGAAGAAAGACCAGGTAAAAGGAAAAATCGTTTTTTATAATTATAAATTCAATCCAACTTTTGTCAGGACATTTCAATCGTATGGCGATGCCAATAAATACCGTGGAAGCGGCCCATCAAGAGCGGCGAAATACGGAGCGGTGGGAGTAATGGTAAGAAGCATGAGCCATAGCGCAGATAATTATCCGCATACAGGATCTACCAATTATGATTCGCTGTATTCAAAAATTCCGGCGGTGGCTGTTGGTTTAAAAGATGCGGATTTGTTAAGTGAGCAACTAAAGAAAGCAAAAGTGACGGCGTGGATCTATACGAATGGACACTTTCTTCCGGATACGATAGGGCATAATGTGATTGGTGAATTAAAGGGAACTGAATTTCCCAATGAAATAATAACAGTTGGCGGTCATTTAGATTCATGGGACCCGGCTGAAGGTGCGCATGATGATGGCGCAGGCTGTGTGCAAACGATGGAAATATTAAGGGCATTAAAAGCATTAGGATATCAACCAAAGCATACCATTCGGTTTGTTTTATTTGCCAATGAAGAAAATGGTTTGCGTGGCGCTAACAAGTATGCAGACGAAGCGAAAGCAAAAAATGAAAAACACATTTTCGCATTGGAAAGTGATGCGGGTGGTTTTTCACCAAGAGGATTTGGTTTTACAGCAACAGATCAGCAATTTCAAAAAGCGCTTCAATGGAAGGAATTTATCGCCCCTTATGGTGGCGGGGAATTTACTTCCAGCGGTGGTGGTTCTGATGTGGGCCCTATAAATACAAAATTAGGAGCGCCTGTTGCCGGGTTGTCACCTGATTCGCAACGTTATTTTGATTATCATCATGCGGGTAATGATGTATTTGAAAATGTAAATAAGAGGGAATTAGAGTTGGGAGCAGTAAATATGGCGGCGTTGATTTATTTGGTTGATAAGTACGGATTGTAAACCCCACCTAACCTCCCCTGAAGGGGAGAAACGCACAAAGCAAGCTCTTCGAAGATCTTATTTGTCAAGCAATTTTTTTATAGCAGATTGAACGGAGATAAATGGAAAGGACCCAATCATTTTTTCCATTTGCTTCTTTATTTCTTCAGTGCAAAGATTACCGGCACTTCCTTCATGCGTGTGATTGATGTTTGTATCATAAACAAACTTACCGGCTTCAATATCCATTCCTACTTTTTTGTACGCATCCCTAAAAGGCATCCCGCCATTCACTAATTTATTCACTTCTTCTACGCTGAACAGGTATTTGTATTTTTCATCAGCCAGGATATCTTTCTTTATTTCAATGTTTGATAACATCAGCCCCGCCATTTCAATACAATCTTTCAATGTTTTGAATGCGGGAAATAAATGTTCTTTTAATAACTGCAGGTCACGATGATAGCCCGAAGGAAGATTGGTCGTCATCAGCATGATCTCGTTCGGTAATGCTTTGATGCGGTTGCAATGACTTCTTATTAATTCAAAAACATCCGGGTTCTTTTTATGCGGCATGATGCTGGAGCCTGTTGTCAATTCCGCAGGAAAACTGATAAAGCCAAAATTTTGATTTAAGTATAAACAGGCATCCATGCTGAGTTTGGCAAGTGTATCTGCTACATTCGATAATGATTGCGCAACAATTCTTTCCGCTTTTCCTCTTCCCATTTGTGCATACACTACATTATAATTGAGATCATCAAAGCCGAGTAGTTTTGTTGTCAATGCCCTGTTGATGGGAAATGAGGAACCATAAC
Organism: Chitinophagaceae bacterium; assembly: GCA_037200685.1. Classification (GTDB taxonomy): domain Bacteria; phylum Bacteroidota; class Bacteroidia; order Chitinophagales; family Chitinophagaceae; genus JAJKIP01. The sequence continues at coordinate 15,064 of JBBCIG010000016.1, read as the reverse complement.
CTGCCGCAGAACCCAATGGGTTTTTATTGACGATATCATACGATGCTTTTAATGTAATAATATCATCCACCAAACTTTCTGCATAGGCGCCAAACCACAGTCCAAAAGAAGATGGCATGGCTAATTGCAAATGTGTATAGCCGGGCAGTAAATGATCTTTGTATTTCTCACTTTGCGTTTGCAGTAATTCAAAAAATGGCTGAATAGCTTTTACCAGTTCTTCAATTTCATTTCTCAAGAACAACTTAACATCCACCAGCACCTGGTCATTCCTGCTCCTTGCACTGTGAATTTTTTTGCCAATATCACCCAGCTTCTGGGTGAGCAAGAGCTCTACCTGGGAATGAACGTCTTCAACATCATTCTCAATTTTGAATTTTGAATTTTGAATTGTTTCGTGGATAGTTTGAAGCTCTTTTACAAGCTGATCTTTCTCCTCTTTCTGTAATAATCCAACTGTTTCCAGCATCGTAACATGGGCAATAGATCCTAAAACATCAAAAGGGGCTAATTGAAGATCAAACTCACGGTCGTTGCCGACAGTAAATTGTTCTACTTCCTTTAATGATGCTTTATCTTTTTGCCACAGCTTCATAAATACATGTTTCAGGTTACTTGTTACTGGTTTCCGGTGAATCAGGAAATTCATTCCAATTTGCTTCTACCCATTGAATGAACTTATTTATTTTTCTGCTTAGCACACTATATTCCGCATGCAATTTTTCATATAAATTTTTATCACTAAGCGACTCTGTTTGAAAAAGAAAATCAAGATGTATTATTGTTTCATCACATTCTGATTGAGCATAAACCAGATGCTTAATAAAATCAGCCTTATATCTTTTTCTTCCGTAACCTTCTACGATCATGGAAGTTACAGATTTGGAAGAACGGCGTATCTGGGCGCCTTCTTCATACAACTCGAATTTAGGAAGCTTTAAACTCATTTGATGAATTTCTACTGCAAGGCGTTTTGACTCTTTATAAACTTCAAGATCACGGTAGCTTTTCATGTGGTCAGTTTGAGTTTACAGGGAACAAGTGACCAGTAACTTGTAACCAGCAACTAAATCACTCTATTAAGTAGCTGAATATACAGATCAATTCCATTCTTTATTTCATCAATGTAAATATATTCATCAGCGGTATGACTCCTTGCACTGTCGCCTGGGCCCATCTTTAATGCGGGGAAAGGCATCAATGCTTTATCTGAAGTGGTAGGCGAACCATAATAACCTCTTTTCAAATCAATTCCTGCTTTTACTAATGGATGTTCTAAAGAAATGGATGTTGGTTTCATCCTTGTTGTTCTCGGCTTAAACTGGCTTTTAATATTTGCTTTCAATAAACTTAGCATTTCTTCAAATGTATATAGCTCATTTACCCGTACATCAATCACAAATTTACATTGCGGTGGTACTACATTGTGTTGCTGGTTATCTGTACCAATAACCGTAACAGTCATTTTCGATTCGCCCAGCAACGGGCTTACTTTATCAAATTTGCAATGACGTATCCAGTTGATATCATCCAAAGCAATATACAATGCATTTTCTCCTTCATTCCTTGCTGCGTGCCCCGCTTTTCCCTGTGCGATGCAATCAATTACCATCAATCCTCTTTCGGCGACAGCCATTTCCATTTTGGTAGGTTCGCCAACAATGCCGAAATCAATATTGCCTAAATAAGGAAGCACCAGTTCAATGCCATTCACACCGCTGATTTCTTCTTCGGCACTCGCCGCAAATACAACATTGTGGTTTAAATCTTTTCTGTCATAATAATAAAGAAACACCGCCATCAAACTCACCAGGCAACCACCGGCATCATTACTGCCAAGGCCAAACAATTTTCCATCTTCTGCTATGGGTTCAAAAGGATCTTTTGTATACTTCGCATTCGGTTTTACGGTATCGTGGTGAGAATTTAATAATACACTTGGCTTCGATACATCGTAATATTTACTTTTCGCATATACATTATTTCCAACCCTTGCAAATTCCACATCAAGCGATGCAAAAAAATTACAGATGATTTCCGCAGTTTCATTCTCTTCTTTCGAAAAAGAAGGCGTGGCAATCAGTTCTTTCAGCAGGTCAATCGCCTTGCTGCTTAGTGTATTGATATCTTTACTCATTGGTCAGGCTGGTTCCTTTGGTTCCATTTATTAATTCGTTCAGTTCTTCCGCTTTGCCGATGATCACTTTTTTCACTCCGTTGTTTAATGCAGTAAAAGCATTGTCTAATTTCGGTATCATCCCGGCGAATATTTTTCCTTCGGTTTTTAATTGCTGGTAGTGTGATGGTTTGATCGCCGGAATTGTTGTTGTGTCGTCATTGGCATCCAGCAATACACCGCTTTTTTCAAAAGAATAAATCAATTGCACTTCGTGATCTTTACTCAACGCTTTCGCTACCTCCTGCGCTATCGTATCCGCATTGGTATTTAATAATTGCCCTTTCTTATCATGTGTAACAGGAGCGATGACAACAGCCAGACTCTGCGCCAATAAAGAACCAACAAAGTCTGAATTCACTTCGTCTATATCACCAACAAAGCCATAATCAATTGTCGCATTCATTCTTTTATGCGCCAGTATTGCATTTCCATCCGCGCCGCTGATTCCAATGGCGTTGCAATTATTGGATTGTAACTGTGCAACAATATTCTTATTAATATAACCGGCATACACCATTGTCACTACTTTCAATGTTTCTATATCGGTAATTCGTCTGCCATCAACCAACTTTTGTTCAATGCCCAATGTTTCACCCAATTTGGTCGCCAGTTTGCCGCCACCATGAACTAAAATCTTTTTGGCCTTCAGTAGAGCAAATGATTTCAAAAATGAAGAAAGTTTTACTTCGTCATCAATGATATTGCCCCCGATCTTTATGACAAACAAATTCTTGCCCCCATCCCCTAAAGGGGAGTAATTAAGCATTATATATGAATTGATTCTCATTTTTCCAATAATAATATTATTATTAGAGTCTTCCTCAATCCCCCTTTAGGGGATGGGGGCTTCTTAAAATTTCACTCAACACTGCCTGCGCCGCCCAAACTCTATTCGCCGCCTGCTGCGTTACCAGGCTATTCGCACCATCTAATATCTCATCACTCAGTTCCACATTTCTTCTTACAGGCAGACAATGCATTACTTTCGCATTATTCGTCTGCTTTAATTTTTCAGTCGTCAGCATCCACGCAGGATCGTTACAATAAATCCTACCATAATCATTATACGTACTCCAGTTTTTTACATATACAAAGTCCGCATCTTTCAAGGCTTCATCCTGGTTTTGAATAATTGTCGCTCCTTTCGTAAACTCTTCGCTTAATTCATAATCTTCCGGGTGTGTAATGACGAAGTCCGCTTTTCCCCATGCATTGATCCATTGAGAAAAACTATTGGCCACACATTGTGGTAATGGTTTCACATGCGGCGCCCATGTAAGTACGATTTTCGGCTTTTTACTTTTGTCCTGAGCTTGCCGAAGGATTGATTTTTGATTTTCTTCTTCTATGGTAATCACATCCGTTAATGATTGTAGGGGATGCAACGTTGCGCTTTCCAAACTCAGTACCGGTATGCCTGCATATTTAATAAATTGTTTGATGTACAATTCACTGTAATCATCTTCACGATTTTTTAAAGACGGAAAAGTTCGTATAGCAAGTATATCAAAATATTTCCCAAAGATCGGCGCCGCATCTTTCACATGTTCAACAGTATTGCCGCTCATGATCGCTTCTTCTTCAAACTCCAGCGCCCAGCCTTCACTGCCTACATTAAATACAATAGCGTCCATGCCGAGGTTCTGCGCTGCGATCTGCGTACTCAATCTTGTCCGCATGCTTGGATTTAAAAAAAGACAACCAATGCGTTTATTAGCGCCCAACCCTTTTTCTTTTAAAGGATCAGCTTTACACGTTAGCGCTTTTTGCACCAGCGCATCAATGTTTGTTACATCATTAACAGAAACGAAGTTTTTCAATATTGAGAGTTTAATTTTTTACCCGGGTGTATTGCTACTATCATCTTCGTTGCGACGCTCCGTTCATCTTTCTGTTCTCTCTTCAACAATTGCGTCGCAGTTTACCCTGAGCGAAGCCGAAGGGTCGCACACTTGTACTGCATGAATTCTATTGAGCATTTGTCAGAACCTTCTTTTTAGTCGGATTAAAAGTGTACAGAACTAAAATGCTTTCTCATTTCTTCATAATCCTAAAATCTACCCAAATCATGGTTCAGAAATTAACTCGCTGGTTCCAGCACCGCAATCTCTTCTTTCAACGCTTCAATAAAATCTTCCGCATCTCTTTTCTTCAATGCCAACGAAGGCAGCAATCTTATTGTATTGGGCTTGGATTCACCGGTGAAAATCTTCTGGTTCCAGAGCAAATTCTTTTTCAGGTCCTTTATTTCTTCCGGCACATCAAAGCCAATCATTAATCCGCGGCCTCTTACATTTTTTAATTGGGGAATAGCTTCCAGTTCGTCTCTCAGGTATTTACCTACCATCACTGCATTGCCCATCAATTTTTCTTCTTCGATTATTTCGAGTACAGCCAATGCAGCGGTACAGGCAAGATGATTACCGCCGAAAGTAGTACCGAGCATGAAGTGTTTAGATTTGAAGAAAGGCGCTACAATAATTCCTGCAACAGGAAAGCCATTACCCATGCCTTTCGCCATCGTATAAATATCCGCATTCACACCGCCAAAATCATGACTGAAGAATTTACCGCTTCTGCCAAAACCACATTGTATGCTGTCAGCAATATATACAGCGCCATATTCATCACATAACGAACGAATCTTCTTCAGAAATGATTCATCCGCTACATTGATCCCGCCTACACCTTGTATGCCTTCGATAATGACAGATGAAATTTCTTTTCCATTTTCTTTAAAGCATTCTTCCAATGCGTCTTCATCATTAAATGGAAGAAATATTACATTTTCATTTTCATTGACAGGCGCTATATAATTTTTATTATCAGTTACAGCCACCGCCAGCGACGTTCTTCCATGAAAGGATTTACTGAAAGCAATAATTTTTTTCCTGCCATTATGAAAAGAGGCGAGTTTCAAAGCATTCTCATTTGCTTCGGCGCCACTGTTGCAAAGAAATAACTGGTAATCTTTTTTACCGGATATTTTGCCCAGCTTATCAGCAAGCTGCTGTTGCAAAGGAATTTTTATTGAATTAGAATAAAAGGCGATCTTTTCTAATTGTTCCTCAATTCGCTTTACCCAATGTGGGTGTGTGTGCCCGATACTGATCACGGCATGCCCACCATAAAGGTCGAGGTATTGCTCGCCTTTGTCATCCCACACATAGGAGCCTTTTGCTTTTACAATAGTTACATCATTGATCGGGTAAACGTCGAATAGATTCATCATGTTGGTTTTCCCACAAAGACACAAGAAATGTATTCCGTGTTTCCGTGGCAGTTAAAAATAATTTGCTTTCAATTTCAGGCCGGCAGCTTCGTTTAATCCAAACATCAAATTCATATTCTGCACCGCCTGTCCGCTTGCTCCTTTTAATAAATTATCCAATGCAGAATGAACAACCAATTTGCTTCCCGCTTTTTCCAGTTGTATCACCACTTTATTCGTATTCACTACTTGTTTTAAGAAAATAGCATCCTTGCTTACATGCGTAAAGGGCTGTCCTTTATAAAAATCTGTGTAAATCTTGCTTACTTCTTCAATGCTCAGATCACAATGCAGTGTGGAGCTAACAAAAATTCCTCTTGTAAAATCACCTCTCCACGGAACAAAACTCAAACCCCCATCCCCTGAAGGGGTGCCCGGGAAGCTTTCCTGTAATTGATGCAGGCTTTGGTGAATTTCATCCAGATGCTGGTGCGTTAGTGTTTTATATGCTTGTATATTATTTGATCTCCAGCTGAAATGAGAAGTAGATGTCAATGATTGCCCCGCACCTGTTGAGCCGGTAATACCTGTTGTATATACTTCTTTTAATAATCCTTCTTTTGCCAGCGGTAATAATCCTAATTGAATTGTCGTGGCGAAACAGCCGGGATTAGCAACGTTATGAGCTAATTTGATTTTTTCTTTATTCAATTCAGGCAGACCATAGACAAAGTTCCTGGTTGCGGGTTCCTGGTTACTTGTAACTGGTAACTTGAAATTTGCATTCTTGTTTAGCCTGAAATCATTTGCGAGGTCAATGATCTTTATTTTATCAGCAATTTTATTTTCTGATAAAAATTTTTTTGATTCTCCGTGACCGAGGCAAAGAAACAAAACATCAATACCCCCATCCCCTAAAGGGGTGAGATCATCGGTGAATTTTAAATCTGTGTCTCCTAATAAATCCTGGTGCACAGCAGAAACAGGCTTACCCGCATTGCTGCGGCTATGAATAAAAGAAACAGCTACATCCGGATGGTGAATCAACAAACGTATGAGTTCGCCACCCGTATAACCTGCTCCTCCAATGATACCTATTTTAATACCCCCATCCCCTAAAGGGGAGCTTTGATGTTTTTTGTTATTTGAAATTTTTGCCATTCTATTAATTCAGTTCAACCATTTTATCTTATTAGGAAAGTTTCATAATACCCCTTTAGGGGATGGGGGTATTGTCATTCTTTACAAGATGATACATCATCGTCTGGTTGCCGAATATTCGGCTGAACCCTCTTACATCTTCGCCAGTAAAACCGCTGTTCATTTCACCATATTTGCCAAACTTGCTGTTCATCAGGTCGTATTTACTTTCAATACCGATGATGCTGAAACGATAGGGTTGTAATTGCACAAACACATCGCCTGTTACATTTCGCTGGCTGGTTTCCAAATAGCTTTCGATATCTCTCATCACCGGATCCAATATCTGTCCTTCATGCAGCCAGTTGCCATAAAATTGTGATAACTGGTCTTTCCAGTTCAATTGCCATTTGGTCAATACATGTTTTTCCAATGCATGATGCGCTTTCAAAATCACCATCGGCGCCGCCGCTTCAAAACCTACACGTCCTTTGATACCGATGATGGTATCGCCGACATGAATATCTCTTCCTATGCCGTAAGGCCCGGCGATTGTTTGCAAAAATTGTATAGCTTCTGAAGGATGCTTAAACGATTTATCATTTACAGTTTTAAGTTCTCCCTTTTCAAATCCTAATTTAACTTCCTGGCTTCCTGTCTCACTCACTTGTGTTGGCCACGCTTCTTCCGGCAACATGCCTTTAGATGATAAAGTTTCTCTTCCACCAACGCTTGTTCCCCACAAACCTTTATTAATTGAGTAAGCTGCTTTTTCAAAATTCATCCCCACACCTTTTTCTTTCAGGTAAACGATCTCCTGTTCACGGCTCAGTTTTAAATCACGGATAGGCGTAATGATCTCTACGCCGGGGATCATAATATGAAAGATCATATCAAACCGCACCTGGTCATTACCAGCGCCGGTGCTACCGTGGGCTACCGCATCTGCATTCAATTCTTTAACATGATCTGATATGTGTAATGCCTGAACTAATCTTTCCGCCGATACACTCAACGGGTAAGTATTATTTTTTAAAACATTTCCAAAAACAAGAAACCTTATAATGCTGTCATAATAACTTTTTACTGCATCTACCGCTTTATGCGTCTTCACCCCCAGCTTATAAGCATGCGCTTCTATTTCTTTTAATTCTTCCTGTGAAAAGCCGCCAGTATTGACGATAATGCTGTGCACTTCATAACCTTTGTCCTCACTGAGATATTTCACACAGAAAGAAGTATCCAATCCGCCGCTGAAACCTAAAACAACTTTTTTTGTCATTTTATGGGTTGGTTTTTATGAATGAAAGAGAGAGTATAAAAAGGATTTGGGCTTACCCCCACCGTTGCCGTCTTTTTCTTTTCTCAGGAATGGTTTTAGCAATTTCCATTTCTTAAAACGCAGCAACCGTTCAAAGCCTTTCACATTTTCTTTAAAATATTGTTTTGTCTCTTCTGGTTTGTAATGATCTTTCGGATCGTAGAGCATCGCCGTGCACATACAATTTTTTCTTTCCTTGCTCATCAAGATGTCATAGTTCACACAGCTTTTACAACCGGCCCAGAAAGCTTCATCTTGCGTCAGTTCGGAATAAGTGACAGGTTCATAACCGAGATCAGAATTTATTTTCATCACGGCGAGGCCAGTCGTTAACCCGAATATTTTTGCTTCCGGATATTTTTGACGGGAAAGAGCAAATATGGTTTGCTTGATAGATTTTGCAATACCGCTTTTTCGGAAAGCAGGTGTTACGATAAGGCCGCTGTTGGCAACATATTCACCATGGCTCCATGTTTCGATATAGCAAAAGCCAACCCATGTGCCGTCTTTGGTAATTGCGATCACCGCCTTGCCTTCATCTATCTTTTGTTCGATGTATTCGGGGCTTCGTTTGGCAATACCAGTGCCCCGCGCAGCGGCGGAAGCTTCCATTTCATCAGTGATGATGGTGGAATATTTTTTATCATCCGGTATAGCTACCCTAACGATAATTTCCTGATTGTCCAATTTGATTACTAATTAATGATTGTGGATCACCAGTCCTGGAATAATTTTTTGAAGGATGTTTCACTGACAGGGACCAGGGTGAGGGGTTCGTCCTGTCAGCATTCAGGGCGGCGTCGTGGACGGGAGAAGGTAAATACATCATAGCCGACTAAATACACTTTACCTGCATCCGATGAATGAAAGGCAAACTGTTTGGTATGTGTGAGAATATTGTTCACGTTTACTAACAAATTGTAAATTGAGTACAAATGTATAATATTAATTTATTTATTGGCACAAATTTTTTGTTATAATATACTAACTATGGAAGAATCCAAACAAACACTAACTCCCGGGAAAACAGGCAGTTTTCAAAAAAAGGCAAGCCGGTTTTTCACAAAAGTATTTATCATTATTTTACTGGTTGCCGCATTCGCTGTTTACTGGTTCTATTTTAATAAATACGGTAATGGTGAAAGGAAGGGAACATTGATCAAGATTACTCATAAAGGAAATGTTTTTAAAACCGATGAAGGAGAAATGTGGCTTAGCTGCCGCCAGACAATGAACCCGGAGAAATTTTATTTTTCAGTTACGAACGACAGCATTGCGAACGTGCTGAAAAACCTGCAGGATGAGTGTGTGCAGGTGACATATGCGCAATATCGAGCTACTTTGCCGTGGCGCGGCGATAATAAATATATAGTAACGGGTGTAACTCCTATTCAACAACCCAGTCAATAGGGAGCGTGGAGCAAAAATATTACCGGACGTTTGTGCAGGTCAATTTTTTCTTCATTCCACTGGGCGATTGTTTTTGTTTTGATCCATTCGTCTTTGCCAGTAATATCAGCAGCGATACAAAGCCTGGTGGTGGATTTACAATTTTTTAATAAAACTTCGATAAGCTGGTTGTTGCGATAAGGTGTTTCGATAAATATTTGCGTACAGTTTTTCTTTTGCGATTCAGCTTCCAGGTCTTTGATTGTTTTTATTTTTTGCTGGTTATCTATAGGTAAATAACCCACGAATTGAAATTGCTGCCCGTTCATCCCGCTGGCCATTAATGCTAATAATATAGAGTTAGGGCCTACCAGTGGTCTTACCGTCACCTTCATTTGCTGTGCTATAGCTACCAATTTCTGGCCGGGATCGGCAACACCAGGGCAACCTGCTTCGCTGACGATGCCGATATTTTTTCCTTCTTCTATTCTTTTTTTAAAGATATCAGTCAGTTCAGAAGTATCAGAAATAGTATGCCATTCGTAATTATCAATCACCATTTCTTTCCATATTTTTTTAAAGAAACGTCTTGCTGTTCTTTCATTCTCTACGAAAAATACATGGCAGCTTTTTACAGCATCAATAATATATGGGGGAATTGCATCTGTTCCATTTTCATCCAATAAAGAAGGGATTAAATAAACGGTTGATGCAGGCATGTCAATTTTTTACTTTATGAACAGTCAGCGTTCCGGCAACAATGGCGTAAGCGGGGGCGACAATAATTACGAGATGCATTAAATAAAATAAAATTCCATTGCCAATGGCAAAGCCTTTATGACGACCGATAAAATGAATGCTCTTTTGTACGGAGTAATTATTTCTTTCAAAACTGTAATCCAGCATGGAAAAGCCATAGTAAAAGCATTCCAGGAATACAACTATCAATGGTGTGACCCAACCGATAACGGGGATAAGGGAAAGCAATATCAGGAAAACGAGATAAAGTGTTTGCCTGCCACAATTGCGGATTGCAATCTGTATTCCTCTTTTCATTTCTTTTTTTATTTCCGCCCATGCGGGAGCTTCGTTGCTGCCTTCAATAATGAGTTCCGTTTTCCTGCTTAAATATGCAAAAACAGGTGAGCCGATAATGAGGCATATATATTTAAAAAAAGAAAAATAGAAAAGTAATAGGGTCAGCCATAACATCACCCCTTCAAAAGCAAAAAGAAATCCCAGGAAACTATTCCTTACTTTTTGCGCCCAGTCGCCCAAATGTAAAAAATGAGTAATGTAATCAATAACAGCGGTCGCCGATTTTGCAAAAAAATACATGCCCGTTACAAACAGCGCTGTATAGATAAGACCGGGAATGATCACCCATTTCCAGAGCTTATGCTCAATGATAAAACGGTGGGCTTGCCCCCAGGATTGGATAGTTATTACAATTTCTTTCAGCAAAACGTAGTTTTGAGATGGTAAATATAAATTAAGAGTTTAGAATTATGAATTATGAATATCTGATTACTGATAGCAGAATACTAACTACTGAATGAAAAAATTACCATTGACTTTTTATCAAAGGCCCGACGTGCGGCAGATCAGCCGGGAGTTAATGGGCAAATTGTTGGTAACAAAACGGAATGATATTACCACATCCGGACGCATCGTAGAGGTGGAAGCGTATGCCGGTGTAATAGACCGTGCATCGCATGCTTATGGTGGCAGAAGAACGGAACGTAATGAAATAATGTATGCGGATGGCGGCGTGGCGTATGTTTATTTATGTTATGGTATTCATCATTTGTTTAATGTGGTGACGAATGTTCATGATACACCTCATGCCATATTGATCCGGGCACTGGAACCTGTTGAGGGCATTGATCAAATGCTGGAACGTACGGGAAAAGAAAAATTAGACAATACGTTAACCCGTGGCCCCGGCAATGTATCTAAAGCACTTGGGATTCATACAACGCAAACCGGCACATCATTAAAAAGTAAAGAATTGTTCCTGGCTGATGATGGATTTGTTTTTTCTAAAAAAGAAATTCATACTTCACCAAGAATAGGAGTAGACTATGCCGGGCAGGATGCATTATTGCCCTTTCGATTTTATATAAAAGGAAACCGGTTTGTGAGCGGCAAACCCCGGTAAAGCAACCGCACAGAGAAAAGGAGCTATAAGAGAAAATCTTTAAATCTCCCTTTCTCTTATAACTCTGAGCGATAATTAATTTTCGATGTTGGCATCAGTGAGATTATCCGAGATAATATCCTCGGTAACATTGACATTCGAAAATGCTTTTTCCATTTTATCCCTGTCAAATTCTTTTTCATTATTCGCTATCCAGATAGTGGCGACACCGTTGCCAATAAAGTTGGTGATGGCCCTTGCTTCTGACATGAACCTGTCAATCCCCACTAATAAAGCAAGTCCTTCGACCGGGATTACTTTTATACTTGTAATCGTTGAAGCTAATACCACAAAGCCGCTTCCCGTAACTCCCGCCGCACCTTTTGATGTTAACATAAGAATTCCTATAATCGAAGCGATTTGTGCAAAGCTCAGGTGTACATGGAAAACCTGTGCAAGGAATATCATACAAAGCGAAAGGTAAATGGTGGTGCCATCAAGATTGAAGGAATAGCCTGCAGGAACGACTAACCCGACAACTGACTTGGAACAACCCATTCGTTCCAGTTTTTCCATCAATGATGGTAACGCAGGTTCGGAAGAAGATGTGCCGAGTACGATAAGCAGCTCTTCACGGATATACTTCAGGAATTTTATAATACTCACTTTGTACACCCGAAGTATAAAATACAGAATAACAAAAATGAAAATGATCATCGTGACATATACCGTTCCCAAAAGTTTGGCTAAAGGATAAAGTGTTTCAATGCCATATTTACTAATTGTAAAGGCCATGCCCCCGAAAGCGCCGATAGGCGCCAGCAGCATTACTTTATGCAACGCTTTAAAAATATATTTCGATAATTTTTTTAAAAAAGAAATGACGGCTTCTTTTCCTGAATAAGAGTTAAGCAATATGCCAATGATAATGGCCGCAAGCAATACCTGCAGGGTAGAATTATCGAGAAAAAAATGCCATAAATTAAATGACTTGCTACTTTGGGTGTATTTTGAAATATCCGCACCCTTTACAGCTGTTGCATCGACGCCGCTTCCGGGCAGTATAACAAGGGCTGCCACTACACCGACCAATAAAGCAAAGGTGGTGACGATCTCGAAATATAATAACGCTTTGCCGCCTACACGCCCAACTTTTTTCAGGTTGCCCATGCTGACAATGCCAAGTGTAATGGTGAGAAAAATGATGGGATTGATGAACTGCTTGACGACATTGATAAAACAATCTCCCAAAAATTCGCTGAGTGTAGTTCCAAATTTTACTTCCTGACCCAATAATCTTGTCCTGTATATTTCATCCAGCACAGGGTACTTAGCGAATGAAGGAAAATAATGTCCCACAACTACTCCTGCTGTTATGGCGAGGAGTACCCAGAAAGTGAGATTGGTAAAAAGTCTTTTCATGCTAAGAGGAAAAAGAGAAAAAGAGTTATACGAAATTTTAATTAGAATTTGAAAATAGCATTTTCCAGAGACTAGTTGTTAAAAACAATCGGCAATAGGCAAGTGGTGAATGGTTAGTGCCGAGTGGGTCAATGTACAATCAACTAAGAACTCTTCGCAATTGCTGAATAAAGAACAGGAAGTACAAGAGTGCGACGCAACGAAGCTGATAGTAGTAATACAGTTGGGATGCTAAGAGGAAAAGGAGAAAAAGAGATATGCGAAAATCTCGAGTAAGATTGGAAAAGATATTTTTTGAGATTAATGAATAAAAGAAGTGCTACATAAGGAAAAGTTCAAGAAACATATACTTTTCGAAGTACTCTTTTCCTTCTTTTCTCTTTCAATCTCTTAGCCTAGAACTTGGGACAGTTCAGCTTCTTCATATTAGGATCAGTGTATTTCTTAATATAAATAAGAGAAATTTCAACACCGCCTCTTGCATTAGAAGCTGCTTTTAAAGAAGAAATATTAATGTCGTAAGAAGCGCCGAAATGCCATTCGCCGAATTCGAGACCCATGTAAGGTATCAATGCATCTTTAAAACGATACCAGCTGCCGAGATAAACATTCGTGGGATTTTCTTCGTCGTTATTTACGTTCAATGAATAAGCAGCGCCGATCATCGTGTTTTTTGCATTGGCCTGCATGCTGTGATTGGCGGAAATATGGAGATAGTTATAGGTTCCTACTGGTATCTTGCCACCGGCCTGGAAAGTAGTGCGTATGGCTAAATTATAATAACCGGTATCACTGAATACTTCTTTATGCCTGTTGAGGTGGTACATGGAAACACCTGCGTAATAGTTGTTGTAACCATTGGTGGTACCGTTATAAAATAAACCGGCATTCATATCAAAGTAAGATTGGTTCATGTTGAAGCTGGAAAAATTTTCCTGGCTTATACCGGTAAAACCATTGGCGGTTAACTGGTCGCCGAACTTCAGGCTATTTACATCTAATCTTTTATTGGTATAGCTTCCCTGGAAACCGGCGCCGATCTGGTGATAGCCGTTTTCATCCAGGGCTTTGTGGTAAGCAAGGGACAACCCCACATAATTATTTACCAATGCGCCATTGCCCGCCCTGTCCGTAAAGCCCATGATGCCTATACCAAACTGGTCGTAGTCAGGTATTTTGTTTTTCATAATGCCAAAATCAGCGGAAACAGTAGCGGTAGTGAATGCATTATTAATAGAAGGCCATTGATTACGGTAATTGCCGGCTATGCGGTAAACGCCATCAAATTTTCCTGTAAGCGCCGGGTTTAATGTAAGGGGAGAAGCGAAAAACTGTGAGAAATTAGGATCCTGTGCAACCGAAACACTTACCAGGCCCACACACACAGTCAAGGTTAAAAGAAGTTTTTTCATCTCACAGCAATTAAGTTTTTTCATCGGTTCAAGACAGGGATAATTTGCCAAATGCCGCCTTTTTTATAACGTATTTCCTTCCTGCAAATTGTTTAGTTATCATGGGTAAACATGACGCTGTCCATGTACGATACGGTAAAATACAAAAAATTTCAAAGTAAGGAAGTCCCGGATTGTTAAATTAAAGACGGCCAGCCACTTACATCTGAACTTTTACCCCAAATGCGAGGTCTCCGGCATCGCCGAGGCCGGGAACGATATAGCCTTTGGCAGTAAGTTCGTCATCAATATCGCCGCACCAAACGGTAACGGATGGCTCTTCTCTTTTTACATACTCAATGCCCACAGTACAGGCAATAGCCGTAACGATATGAATTTCTTTTGGGTGGCCTTCTTCTTTGAGAAAATGAATGGTTTTTACGAGGGAGGAACCAGTAGCGAGCATGGGATCTGATATAATAACGACCCTGTTTTCTAATTCAGGGCAAGAAATATAATCGAGGCTGATCTCGAAAGTTCCATCTTTATTATGCTTGCGGTAAGCGGAGATGAAAGCATTGTCGGCTTTATCAAAATAATTCAATAAACCCTGGTGCAATGGCAATCCTGCACGAAGGATGGTAGCCAATACCGGTTGCTGCTGCAGCACTTTCGCTTTTGCCGTTCCTAAGGGAGTTTCTACTTCTTTTTCTATAAAAGGTAAAATTTTGCTGATCTCATAAGCGGCTGCTTCACCAATCCTTTCCAGGTTGCGTCGAAACAGCATGCGGTCAGTTTGTATGGTCACATCCCGCAGCTCGCTTACCCAGTTGCTGATGAGGCTATGTTTTTCGCTTAAGTTGATCACCAT
>JBBCIG010000015.1:0-193629 GCA_037200685.1 Chitinophagaceae bacterium | reverse complement strand
AAATGTGTGTTGAGATTCTAAATTATGTCTCTTACATGCAGCTTATCCTGTAAATATACATTTTGGAGAATTAAGAGGTATATATCATGTAATAAAAATATCCGTTCGGCTGCATTTTGGACATTTTAAGCCTCATCCCTCTTATCCCTTCTCCTTCAGAGAAGGGACGGCGCTTCATTGCTGATCCAAACGATATAACTACCACTTCAACTTTTGATCGTTGTTCATCATTTTAGAAAAGCTCTATTATATCATATACTCCTAAAAGCAAGGGCTGTGTGCAGTTCCTCTCCTTCAGGAGAGGCTAGGTGAGGTTTACATTCGCATTTCGTTACATTTCTTAGTGACTTAGTGGGAAATCTATTGTCCCGCATCACTTAACACTTACTATTGAATCATGCTTCGTAAACCTCCTAATAAAGCGAATTTATTTTAACAACCCGCTATGAAGCCATCACATAATAAACCTGCCCAAGAGCAAAGAAAAGGTTACCTTGCACACTTCGCATCACACGCCTTTTATCCTTCCTTAATAAGATTAATAACAGGCACGCCTCTTTCCCCGCTTTTAAATTTACAGTTATGAAAAAAGATACTATCGTACAGTTTATTTGCTTTGTTACCAATCTTGAATTCGAAGAGTTTGTAAAAAGGTGGGAGCCCATTTCAAAACAAATAGTATCTGATGGTGATAGTATGTTGCAGGAAGCAGCGCCGCTGAAAGGCAAAAACAAATTTAAATTTGTACTACAGCATGAATGCGGCACTAAGGATTTCAAGTTTGCTTTTATAAAAGGTAAAAACCAGGAAAATTTCCCCGAACACAGGGCAAGAATAGTGCAGGCCGGTGGTTATACCGCCATACAGGTACAACGCCAGAACATTGAAATGAAAAATGATGTGAAGGTGATCGCTTTTATCGATCACAGTGAAACAGACATCGACTTCTATAATAAACAAACGTACCGCCACCTGAACATCTACCAGGCGTACTATGAGAGTTGTGCTTATAGTTATGTAATGGAATACTTCTTACCAGAACAGGATGCGCCGGCCTTGCTCGAACAATTGAAAACAAGGACCGGCATCGAAGCTACTGTGTACCGGGAATGTCCCGTCCTTCAGTCCTGAATAAATATTCGTAGTATCTCATCTCAGTAGGAAAATATTTTTCTCACTAAGCCACAAAGACACTAATAATCAACAAATACATTTTGAGATCTTTGTGTCTTTGCGTGAATTGATACAGTACTAAATATTCTTAAGCTCTTTGCTGGAGAAAATTTCTTCTTCCCCTCCTGCTATTGCCGGCACTGCTACTTCTAAAGTTGCTTGAAGAAGTACTTGAAGGTAATTGTTCACTGCCATGCATCAACGGTGCATCAAACGGATGTCCTTTCACTACAGGAATAACTTTATTGATCAGTTTCTGAATGTCTTTCAAAAACATTTTCTCTTCGTAATCGCAAAAAGAAATAGCGGTACCGCTTGCCCCTGCCCTGCCGGTACGACCGATTCGGTGTACATACGTCTCAGGTATATTCGGTAATTCATAATTGATGACATGCGTCAGCTCATCAATATCAATACCACGGGCTGCAATATCCGTAGCCACCAATACCCTCGTTCTTCTTGTTTTAAAATTTTGCAAAGCAGACTGCCTGCTGTTCTGTGATTTATTACCATGAATAGCTTCCGCCCTGATACCTGATTTATTGAGGTTCTTTGCAATCTTATCAGCGCCGTGTTTTGTTCTTGCAAAAACCAATGCTGTTTTAATGCTTTCATCTCTCAGCAGATACGCCAGCATTGATTGCTTATTATGCTTTTCAGTATAATACAATGACTGCTGTATCAAATCAACGGTAGTAGCTGGTGGTGTCACTTCTATTTTCACCGGTTGCTTTAATAATATATTCGCCAGCTGCTGAATTTCCGGTGGCATCGTCGCGGAGAAAAACAACGTTTGTCTTTGCGCCGGTAATTTAGAAATGATCCTTCGTACATCCTGTACAAAGCCCATATCCAGCATACGGTCAGCTTCATCCAATACAAAGAATTGTATATTTTGAAGTGATACATGTTGCTGGTTCATCAGGTCGAGTAAACGGCCCGGTGTAGCGATAAGTATGTCCACGCCACGGCGTAATGAACCTACCTGGTTAAATTGAGATACGCCGCCAAAAATGACGAGATGTCTCAGGTCTACATATTTTCCATACGCTTTAATGCTTTCACCTATCTGTATCGCCAGCTCTCTTGTTGGCGTTAAGATCAATGTTTTAATATTACGGCGTTGTTCCTTTCCATCAAGCAGTTGTTGCTGGTGCATTAACTGTAATAACGGGAGCGAAAAAGCCGCCGTTTTACCAGTGCCGGTCTGTGCGCAGCCGAGCAGGTCTTTATGATCTAAAATGACAGGAATTGCTTGTTGTTGTACGGGTGTAGGCGTTGTGTACCCTTCGTCGCTCAGGGCCTTTAATAAAGGCTCAATGAGCTGCAGATTGTTAAATGACAATTGAAAAAAAAGTTTGATAAAAAAATTCGGTAAGGCTACCAACTTTGAGAGATGATACTTTACCTGCCTTACGTTAAGCCATCACAGCATTTGAAAGAAGAAATCTAGACAAACTCAGTGGGGAGTAACATACAAGACACTAAAGGTAGACTATTTTCCGGGAAACCCGGTATTATTTATTGGCGTAAGTAGTATTCAGTAAGTGAACAACCCCGTTTGACCCCTGCCTGTCGTGGGCCAATACTTTGGCGCCATTGAGATGAATTTCACTGTTTTTGTTGGAAACCAGCACCATGGTACCATCAAGCGCAGCGAGTTGCTGGTCGTTCCTAAAGTCAGAAAACATCTTTTTGCCGACAAGTATATAGCCGGATAAAAAAGCGACCAGTTTGCTGGTATTGGATGGATCTAAGAGCTGTTCGTATGTCAAAGCCAATAACTTTCCCAACGCAAGGTTAACAGGCCCGAGTATCGTAAACGGCCCCATTTCATTCAGCTTAGCTTCCAGCCCGGAGAGCTTTAGTCCTTTGGTAAATAGGCCAAGGTTCCTGTCATTATTAGCAATCTGTAAAATAGTAGACATACAATATTTAATTTAAAGCGTACCGTTTTTCAATTGCATTTCCATTTCATTAAAAAGTCAACTGAAGAATAAACAGGCACTAATGAAAGACAGTACAAGAAGAAAAAGAAGAAAGACTGTTACTGGCGCTAAGAGTAAGAATCGATGCTGATCCTGACTGAATGATGAATTAATATTCGAATCCCGATGAAGGTAGGCTATTTCGAGGAGGAAATCAGAATGGAGGTTGTATTTAGGTTTCCAACTGCATTGCTACTATCAACTTCCGTTGCGACGCTCCGTTCATCGTTCTGTTCTTTACTCAACAATTGTCGAAGACCCCGATGTTTGTCGGGGCGTCGCAGTTTACCATGAGCGAAGTCGAATGGTCGCACTCTTGTGCTGCATGAATTCTACTCAGCATTATGGCAGCACCCCGATGAATATCGGCGGTACGTTCGGTAATTCTATTCGGCATTTGAGAAGATGCTTTTCGTTATGGCGAAATCTTTTTGTTCTTGTAAGATCGGAAACGGTCTCATCGGGGTCTGGCTTGCCGACCCCGATGCTTGAGTAATTTACAACAACCGGAAATCAAATGGTTCATAATTTTTACTTCTCCTGTTTCATAAAAAGAAGCGCTGCTGTGTGCATATTCGGTAAAGTCTTTTGCCAATTGCCATTTACCGCTTACAGGATTTAAATGTATATAATCCAGCTTCTGATTGAAAAATTTTTCAGTATAAATTCCTTTTGCATCAAATGAATCTGTAAACACTTTATGCAACTGGCCCTTCTTCCTTTCCCTGTCTGACACTCCATCTGCAAGATAATTTAATATGTCCTGTTTGTTTGCCTCTTCCAATCGCTTTATTATTTCATAAGCCATAAAACGTTTGGCATTGCCAATGATTTTATTCAGATCAAACCCTGCTTTAGGAAAGTAAAGTATTGCATGAATATGATTGGGCATGATTACAAAAGCTACGCTGTAATGCTCCTGCGTTTTCAAATGATCAAACCATTTGTATACCATGTCATAGCCGTTAGTCATTTCAAATAGTTGCAGCCACTTATAACAAGTGAAAGTGCAATAATACATGGTACAGCTATCATCGTGTTTCCATTTTATAGCCATTAATAAATGTAAGAAGATTTCCTATACGCCGGGGTTGGCTTGGGCCAAACCCCGGCGGGACACTGGTTGATTATTGAAGTTTAGAGAAGACCCCGCAAGGACGAAAAAGTAATTCTGATTAACAGATATGAAACTAAAGGTTCTCCTTAGTCTTCCTCATTTTCCGATCAGTAATAAATATACAAATTATAAGATGCTATGCTTATGTCTGCGACTAAGCATCAGTTCTGAAAGAACTGTCAAATTAACTGTTGACATACTTTGTCATCAGATAAATGCCACATCTAATAATCCGCATTTCCTTGTCTGTTTGTAATCTCTTGCACTACTATATAAATATTCTTCCGGGTTATCTACTATTCCCCTGTTCTCCTTAGTCTTCCTCATCTTCCGATCAGTAATAAATATACAAATTATAAGATGCTATGCTTATGTCTGCGACTAAGCATCAGTTCTGAAAGAACTGTCAAACTAACTGTTGACATACTTTGTCATCAGATAAATGCCACATCTAATAATCCGCATTTTCTTGTCTGTTTGTAATCTCTTGCACTACTATATAAATATTCTTCCGGGTTATCTACTATTCCTGCTTCGACCGGATTGTTATGAATATAGTTCAATTTTTGAAATATAAAGGCAGGGCTGAATAGCTCTTTTGGCTGATTATCCTGCCGCCAGAATTGATAAGTTGTATTCCTGCTGTTTTCTTCGCCAGCTTTTTTAAAAATACTCAGCAGCCATTCTCTCCTGCTTTCCTGCTTGTTTTCTGCAATAGCTTTAATAACCTGTTTGCTGGTAAATTTTTTGAAGTCTCTTAATATATCACTCAGGTTGTTATCCCTTGCTGAAATAATTAAATGCACATGATTACTCATAATGCACCACGCATGTAGCAGCAATCCTTTCTTTTCCTGGCAATGTTTTATACTTTCCAAAACTATATCTCTATATTCCTTTCTTGTAAATACATCTGCCCACTCCACCACTGCAAATGTTATGAAATACACAGCCGCCTGGTTCCGTATTTTATAACCTCCTTCACTCATATCTTATGCTAAAATAGAAAGTTTGAAGGCTTTTTCAAAGCCTATGCTTCGTTGCAAACGAAGCATAGCATCCTATAATTTTTATTTTTTTTACGAAACAGAAGAGTTAGAACACTACGGACAACGGGGGGGACTACGGACAACTGGGGACACTGGCTGATTATTGAAAATTGTGGAAGACCCCGCAAGGACGAAAAGTCATCATTTACCCAGCGCACCACCTTGATTTCTCCTGACTATTTTTTTATCCGTCATGTTTCCTTTCACGAAACTAAATTGGATAATGCTATCGGGATAATTTAAGTTAAATGTTGAAATTTTACTGTCAAAGTCGTAAACTAATTCAGGAACAAACGAGGCTGTATAAAAATGAAGAATCTTCAAATCCATTCCAACTTTGCTTTTCGGTATGCAGTTATTTCTGGTTAGCAAATCCATTGCATAAATTAAATCGGCGTTATTGCCCTCATAACTAGAGTCTATTTCTTGGCTGTAAGTAGACTTGATTTCCAAATACAACGAATCTTCAGAGACATTAAAGTCATTTAAGTCTTTGCCAGATTTGAGCATGGCGATCGTATCAGATAGCCAGCTTTTAAACCTGGCTGTATCTTGAACATTGAATTTCTTATTCGGACTGGTGCTATTACAAGATAAGAGTAAACAGCATAACGCTAAAATTGACGCTAATCTCATGCGTTTGTTTTAAAAAGTAAATCGAGTAGTATTTTGTTTTCTTTCACCTCTTCCCGTAGCCAGATTGGTATACAGTGTTTTTCCAATGATTTTGGTGGCCCCTGTTCTCCTTAGTCTTCCTCATCTTCCGATCAGTAATAAATATACAAATTATAAGATGCTATGCTTATGTCTGCGACTAAGCATCAGTTCTGAAAGAACTGTCAAACTAACTGTTGACATACTTTGTCATCAGATAAATGCCACATCTAATAATCCGCATTTTCTTGTCTGTTTGTAATCTCTTGCACTACTATATAAATATTCTTCCGGGTTATCTACTATTCCTGCTTCGACCGGATTGTTATGAATATAGTTCAATTTTTGAAATATAAAGGCAGGGCTGAATAGCTCTTTTGGCTGATTATCCTGCCGCCAGAATTGATAAGTTGTATTCCTGCTGTTTTCTTCGCCAGCTTTTTTAAAAATACTCAGCAGCCATTCTCTCCTGCTTTCCTGCTTGTTTTCTGCAATAGCTTTAATAACCTGTTTGCTGGTAAATTTTTTGAAGTCTCTTAATAAATCACTCAAGTTGTTATCCCTGGCTGATATAATTAAATGCAGATGATTACTCATAATACACCACGCATGCAGCAGCAATCCTTTCTTTTCCTGGCAATGTTTTATACTTTCCAAAACTATATCTCTATATTCCTTTCTTGTAAATACATCTGCCCACTCCACCACTGCAAATGTTATGAAATACACAGCTGCCTGGTTTCTTATTTTATAACCTCCTTCACTCATATCTTATGCTAAAATAGAAAGTTTGAAGGCTTTTTCAAAGCCTATGCTTCGTTGCAAACAAAGCATAGCATCCTATAATTTTTATTTTTATTACGAAACAGAAGAGTTAGAACACTACGGACAACCGGGGAAATCAATCTTTTAAGCTGTAATCCTAATACCTGCTAATCTGATACATTACCGAATAAAAATTATACCTTTTGGTTTTTATATAGCAATAGTAGAATGATAGAAACCAAACATAAAAATGTAATGAAAATATATCGATAGAAATAATGCTCTTTAGAAAATTTACTATTCCTAAGTTTTAATATTATTTTAAAATATCTCCTGCCTAGAAAAAAATATAAAATTTGAAAAAATGAAATAATAAATATTATAAAAAAGATTATATCTTTTCTTTTAAGTATTTGTATATATGAATTGATATTAAAGAATAAAGAAAGACCTAAAAATATAGTCATTAATTGCACAAAAGAAGTAGCACCCAACACGACTATACTCGTCAAAAGTGGGAGCTCCTTTTTCCCAAATTTCTTTAGATAAAACCTGTATATAATTATAAAAAATTTATCGTAAATATTAATCTTCATATATTTATTATCTTATCCATCTACTCGGTTTTTGAAACTCAGTAATTTGTCGAACAAATCCATCGAACCAGTTAGAAGATTTTTCATTTACATAATTATATGTTTGCGTCACCTTGTCTCCAATCCACTTAAATGCGCCTGATTCACTACCGACAAAATAAATTAAGCTAATACCAAACCCAATTGGTCCTAGAGTTCCGACATAAGCCATAGCTAAATCAGCAGAGGATTTAACAACTCCTTTAGTATCGCCGCTCGATATCGCATTTCCAAGCTGTGTAACACTAATAACAATTCCTACTCCCATTAAAATCTTTCCTCCACCTTTAAAATATTTCTCCAATCCCAGACCTGTTATAGTCTTTTTTATTTCTGCGAGAGGTGCTCCTGTTTGTTTGGCAATGTTTGCAGCTAAATCATCGACATTAGAACCATATATTGTACTAGCAACCTCATATACTGCTTGTCCAGTTGTTATAAGAACACCTCCTTTATCAAGCAATGTAGACCCTTCTTTCTTTTTCGGATCATCTTCTCCGGTTTTTCCCGCCCAATATTGTGGTCCCGACTCTCTGTCTAAAAAATCGTCCTCATCCTTATGGCGTCGCTCATCTGGGTCCATAAAATCATAATCTGATTTTGGAGCTGTATGCCAGGGATCATACCCTAGTTCATCATCCCCACCCTCCTTATCTCTTTTCCTATCAATAGCATCTGCGTTAAGCATTCCATCTGGATCAATATAACGAACAGGATTGTTATATGCATAAACATAAACACTCCATCTTCTGCTCAAGTCTGCTAATGGATCAGGATTATGCCACATGCCAATTTGCGGGTCATAATATCTAGTACCAAAATCATATAGATCTAACCCCGTTGCATCACTAAATTCTTTTTCCTGTTTTTCTTTTCCATTATACTCATACTTATTATCTTTTCCGAATGCTAAGGCTTTAGAACTAATTCCATTCATGGTCAACCCGAATGGGTAGTAGTGCGTTTCCTCCAAAATAGGACTACGGGTATGCACTACTTGCAAATTGTCAAAGAACACATTTACCGGGCTTTCATTACTGCAATAAATATAAATAAATCCGTTTTTACTAGCTGTTAAATTTTGTAGCTCGCTGAAATGGTCTTTTAAAGAACTGTTGCCTCCCACTTTGCTAAACCCACTGCCTACACATTTAAACTGCTCATCAAAAAACAGGTAATTAATATAGGCTTTCGGTACCTGGGTTTGCTGGTTATTGTCTGTAGTTTGGTTATTTAATAGGTTTTGTATTCCTCCTGTGGTGGTTGGCAGACCATTTAATTGTGAGGCTGTCACCTGCTTACCTGATGCGGCCACCGTACCACCGGGATTTCCTAAAAAGCCGCTTAAGATATCCAAAATAGGAATAGCAGTATTCATACCGCTACCACCCGTATTATTTTCAAAATAATAGCTCTTACCATGTATATCTATCCGGTCACCGGCCATTACTTTTAAAGTAATACCTAAACCTGTCTTATTGGTAGCACTATTCAACTTATACAGTTTTGCACTATTTGCTGCTTCAAAAGATGGATCAGATGGATTGTTACCAATGCCGTTATCATTGGTATAAGTTGGCAAGCCTGTTACAGCGCTTGCATCTACGATTTTTGACTGATCAATTGTATAATAGCTTTCTTCTGTACTTATTTTGGCTGTTTCCAGGCTAGCTACTGGATATTTATCTTGCTTCTGCTCTTCTGTCAGCACCATTCTTACATTTCCTAAATGATCTTTTAAGAAATAATCAAATGCAAATGGTGCTGTTGGACTTTGCGGCGTTGGTCTTATTCTTCCTTCCTCGTGCGCTATAAACTGCAATGCATCATTTTCATAAACAGTGCCGCCAATATAAAATGTTGTTTTTGGGGCTTGTCCTGCCTCTGCCACCGTTTTTTTCAACTTATTTCCCGCTGCATCATACACATAAGTTATTGTGCCTTTGCCTGCAATTGTTATCACTGCCGGAAGGTTGAGATGGTTATAGGTAATGGAAGCGATAGCTTTGTTTTCATCCATCATTAAATTACCATTGTCGTCGTAGCTATAATCTGTGATAGCATTAAATTGAGAGTAAGTACTATTGGCAGTGAGGGCAGATTTTGCCGAAGCTTGTGAATGTGTCGCCGCCGTCCTGAAATCACCAAGTTTTGTCTGGGCATCGTTTGTAAAATCGACTACATTTTTGAGCTTATTTGTATTAAGTATATAAGTATAAGCCAGGTCATCTATCAATGACGCAGGCGCCCCCAGTTTCCAGCCATATTGCTTCATGGCTTTGATATTACCATTATAATCATAGGCTTTGTCGGGATCCGATCCATCCCCCATCTTCATCGTATAATCCATAGTACTGTGGTTCCAGCTACCGGATGCATCATCCTGTTCAAACAAGCCTTGCAATAATCTATTAGCCGCATCATAAGCAAAATCATATTTTCTCTTAATATCATCTCCATCACTTTTCCATACCATGCCTGTTATATTTCCATTGAACATGCCTGATCCTAAAAAGTTCCGGCCTGAACTATTTGTTGTTTTATCATACCCTAATTCAAACCCGAATCTTGTTGTGCCTGACTGTCCCTGTGTTGATAAATAACTACGATTGGCACCCAGCATCCAACCACGGATATTGTAATCATACGTAAGGGACTCCAATGAGTTTCCTAATGTCTTTTTCTTTAACTGTCCCAATACATCGTATTCGTTTTGCAAAATGGGTTTTGTATCGCCTGCATCATTCAATTGTTTTTTCACAGACAGCAATCTTCCCAGCGCATCGTATTCCATATTGGTCTTGATACGTACTGTTGCTGCAGTGCCTAATGGGTTATTGTGCACCTGGTAACTGCACAGCACTCTTCCTGAAAAATCATACCTGTTTGTCACCTGTTCCTTACCGCCGGTGATGTTATCACTTTGCACCTGCACTACTCTTGCCTTATCATCATAATAACTTACTGTTTCCAGCCATCTTCCTTTGGTTAAATCACCTGCATCTTCCATGGCCCACACTTTTGTGGATGTCATCATTCCTTTTGTTAACGAAGAAGCAGTGCCCGGCAGCGTTTCCGGATAGGGGTCGCCTGATGTCAGCTTAGAGTTATCCGCATTATCGTAGACTTTTTGCGTAGCCGTATAATTATCAAAATAAGAAAGGGTAAGAGCAATAAAGTTTGCGCCGGGAGGAAAAGGGTTTCCATTAACAACAAAGGAAGAAGGAGTTGAAGTGCCGGTGATTATTTCCGCAATGAAGTTGGCCCCTGATTCACTTTCAAAACCATCCCTGAACTCGATGCTTTGCGAAGCATAATAATCCGGCCTTCCTGGCTCCCTTACACTAAATCCAAGATCAGTTGGTATCGCTGAACCCTGTACTGTGATAGTCGTGCTATTGTTTAGATTACTAGGATCGGCCGCAAAGTCCCGCAGTTGGGTTATAGTACCCGTATAGGTCAGCATGCCGGTCAGTACAGGCCTGTTCAGCAAATCATAAATCGTAGCTAACCATTTATTGCTGCTGCGCATCTTAGCGTCCTGCGTAAACACTAACCTGTCCCTTACATCATAAACCATATAAACTTCACCAGCACCGGGCACTTTTTTTACGATCATCCTGTTGCGATGATCATACTCATAGCGAAAGCATTGTTCATTTAGGATATTATTATTCAGCGCTGCAATGTTCCAACTATTTTGAATAAGCAGTTTTACCCCTTCCGGCTGAACTACGCATCGAAGATTGTTGAAATCATCATAGATATAATAGGTGCAAAGCCATTTATCATAGCTGGTGCTACTTCCATCTCCCAAATCCATATTGGCAGTCAGCTGCACTTTCTTTAAAATAATTTTCCCTTCCTTGTCTTTAAACTCTATTACCTGTTTGTTGTGCTCATCCATGGTAATAGTTTTATAAAGTTCCCCGGCAGGATATGCCCCAGTTATCACATAGTTTCCAAAGCCTCCAGTTACATTTGTAACATTCCATATTTTCACATCATCGCTCGCCCTGTTTATTTCATACTTTATTTTGATAGAATGGTCCAATGGCTCGCAGGCATTATAGTTGAGCCCACCTATCGTCCATGTCTGGCATGTTTGTGCATCTGTTCCTTCCTGCCCTATCCAATTATTACCTGGCGCAAATGTTTTTAATACCCGGTTTAAAGGTGATTCCTCAAAAACAGTTTTCCCATAGAAATAGGTTTCGCCCTGTGCACTGTATTGTGCATTCATAAAAGTAGCCTGCTGTTGGAAAGGATTGATTTTGAAAAAGCCATTATTAGTGGTGGAAACAAAAGGTAAATATTTAAATTGCTCCCTGCCAAACTCATCATATACTATCGGGCTTACTACATCAGCATACGCACCCGAGGAGGTCTCTAATGAACCCTTTTTAATAACTGTTTGAATTGGCCTGCCCAATCCATCAACATATTGGGTGGTCATTCTTGAATGTGTAACCGCAGAGGTTATTGTAAAATTATTGGGATCACTTTCAGGCGCTATGGCATCCCATGTACGAACATAGTTGATCTTAATATCATTGTTGTACGCAGCCGGTACCGGCCTTTGGGCTATTGCTTTACTGGTTGCACACAGCGCAATAATATATAGTATATACAGGTTTCTTTTCATTGAACCAATTTGTGGTTATTCTGAAATAGTGCTTTGGTATTTATAATCTATCTTTTTTATTATTTTATCATTTTGATCTCTTATCAATTTAAGCCTGCCAGCATCATCATACTCGTAATAAATAGTACGGCCATTGATATCTGTTTGGGAGGTAATACCTATTAAAGGATTATATGTATAAGTGAGCACCTGGGCGGAAGACCAATAGCTGCGTATTTTATTAAGCTCTGTTCGTACCTGCGCATCGGTATAAATACCGGCAGCGTTTTCAATGATGGTTGTGTTCAATCCTGGTGTAGCCAGAATATTGCTGAACGAAGCGCCTGTTATTTCGGCCATCAAATAGCTTTTGTTATATCCCCAGAGAAATACTTTCTGTACATCGTGGGCTTTGGCCGCTGCTGTTACGTTTCCCTTATCATCATAACTATCAAACTGAATGCGGGTTTCCAGGTTGCTTATGGCGCTGGTGCCAGTTGCTTCCTGTATAGTCACGGGCTGGATGATATTATTACCCCAGTCCTGGTAATTGGTTTTATTTGCTTTGAGCAAAACAGGGCTGCTGCCCACTGCCTGCTTACTTAAGGTTTGCTGAATGGTGGGGGCGATGATGTTCCTGGTGGTCATGGTATGGTATGGTTCGGTAGCGCCATAATCGTAAGGATAGGTTTTATCTACCACGCTTTTACTGCCATCGCTTTTAGTGGTCATAATCTTGGAAGGAAAATACGGTTGTGCACCTTCGTATGCGTATTCGGTAGAGGTAACTATTGTTCCATTGGGCGTATTCTCCAGGTGTGATTCATTTTGCAACTCTATCCAGCCCGGAACAATATCATAGTTATAAAAGGCATAGACGTCTGTTAACATGTCTGGGTTTGTGGTATAATTAGAATTTAATAAATACTCCCGCTGATATATATCATTGTCTGCATTAAAATCCGGATCTCCTACCTGAACAACAAATGGATATTCCGTCATTTTGTTAATAACAGAATTTTTGTAATTCTGCCCATCCTCATGGTATGCGTAAGTATAGTTATCTATAGTTAACGGGGTAGTAAGCTCATTTTTTTTATAACTTTCTTTTTTGTATAAGAGATCACTACCCCATCCTTTGTATTTGTAAAGAACATACTTTGGCCCACCGGAAGGATTATATTGAGTAACCTTCGTATGCTGATGATGCATAAAATAATAAACATTCATGCCGATATTACTGAAACCACCTATAATTTCTGTTACCTTATTATAATGACATTCAGCAAGACTGGCAGCAATCCTGCTGGTAATATCAGCGCTATAAACCCTTGTAGTAGTTCTGACCGTTCCTGCCTCGTGGCCATAGGTACAAAGTGTTATGTCAAAATTTGTACTACTAAAATCCGCCTGTTGGGGGATATATTGATCTGGGGGAATTTCATATAAAAAAGATTTAGTAATGGTATTATTATTACCGTCCCGGTTAATGATTTGTTTTATTCTTGGCCCATCTCCAAAAACAGGAGGGGTTAATTGATTCAATTCATATACAAATTCTGTCTCTCCCCCTGTAGGATAAATGATCTTCTTTAGTGTATTAGTCATGCAGTCACTCGTGGCATTCTTGGATTGCCCTCCCCCGATGGTCCATGTACCTGTTTGTGAATTTACCGAGGTATTCAGCGTATACGTATATTGACCATCTGGAAAACCTCTGTATATATTGACTGAGTTATTGTAATAGCCCCAATAGTCAACAGTAGCGTTTTCATCAATAAAGTAAGTCGGATTCGTATACTGAAAATTATACTCATTCACCGTACTGGCATTTTTATCTTTCACCACAATCTTATCCAGGAATTTCATTTCTCCCATAGCAACGTTGGAGGAAAGTATAAACTGGTATTCCTGTATCAGCTGCACCAGATCGTACACCTTTACCCCTGTAATAATTTTTTTATCGCTGCTTAAAGTGAATACAATCTTTCCGTTGGGAAAATTGATCTCTTTTATATTTTTTTCATCATACTGAACGTCATAGGAAGATGGAACTGGAGAATATTGAGGGGAAGTTTCTGGAAAGCAAGGTCCGGGACCAATGAGTTCCCCACCGGATTGGTAAACCTGCTGCCTGTTGTCATAATATATGGTAAGCTGATTTTGTGTATTTCGGGCCAGGAACATGCTACCATCTTCATAAGTAAAGTCTATGTTCTTGTTATTTGGAAAAACAACCTGCGATAAAAGCCAGGACGAAGGATAGCCGTAATTCTGGGGGCTATAAGATTTGATCACCTGGTTATAACCAAACTTGTATACAACTCCCTTATCGGTACTGATATCGTAACTGCCATAATTACCAGGACCAGTACCATTGGTTATTTTTACAGGTTTCCTGCCTAATTGAGTGTAGGCGTTTTGAACGTAGTTATAACCAGTAATAATAAACTCTCCCCCTTCACCGCTATTCAGGTTATAATTAAAAATATCATATTCTGAATCGGGGCCATCAACCACTTTTGCAAGATCCTTCAACTCTTCACTGCTGCCAGTTCCACCAGCACTATTGTCAGAATAAGTCTCAATAGTTCCATTATCCGCCAGGTCATATATAGTCCGGGACAGCATGCCCCCGTAGTCCAGTGTCCAGCCAAGGGCTACATTGCTTCTGCAACCGGAGGGTTTTAATGATTTAAGGTGATAGCGCAAGGTGATGGGAAAGGAAAATTCTCCCGCCTGTATGGTATAAATTGGAATAGATATATCCGGCACACCAGTACTGTATGAAACAGGTATATCACCGTATAGTTTAAACGCCTGGGCTATGGGGGAAGGCGGCAAATAAGTGGGGCTTGCATAATGTTGTCCGTAGCCATTGTACATTGCCAGCACAAGGTTGAAAAACAAAAAAGTTCTTTTCATCATACGTTTTTTTATATCGTTTTGATTGTATCGATTTTTATTTCGCACTATTCACCTCTCACTTAAATGTATATCCCAGCCTGAATACGATGGGCTGCGTTCTCGGTACCTGCTGGTAACTCAATAAATCCCAGAGCAACTGTAGTTTTGTTTTCTTGAAAAATTTTGTTTTCAATGAAACAACTTTGCTCAATCCAACTAGTCCGCTTTGTTGCCAGGCATTCAGACTTTTTAATTCATTGATCCGGTTAAATTCATTTTGATAATTCATTTCATATCCACCACTGATCCAGAATGAACCTTTTATCTTCCAGTCAACAAAACTTCTAAGCCCCGCTCCCTGGTGTGTGATATTGATGTGGCGGATATTCTGCCCCCATCCCAATTTGTAACTCGCTCCCACTCCTATTACACTTTTATCATTTATTTTATAGCCGAGTGATAATCCGATATCGCTTGTTACGGGAAAATAACCGTTGGGTTTTTGTGACTGGATATTCGTTCCGTATTCCAGCCTGTTCCAAAAGTTTTTTGTTTTTTGATTGTTGGGCTTAAATCCTTCCGGCATGATGTCGTCACTGCTACCACCCTTCGCCAAAGGAGAATTAAGTATTTTATTTTTTAGTTCGTTTAACTGGCTTTGTGCATCTTTTAAGTTTTGCTGGAATTGCGCCTGCGCATTCGGTCCGCCTGCAGCGACCTGTTGCTGAATAAGGTTATTTACTTGCGCCCTTGTTTGTAAACCTGCGAGGCTTGCAAAACCTCCTCCGGCTCCTCCAAAGGAGGAGGGGTCGCCGCCGGGCAAACGGAACAAAGAAGCCAACTGGCTGTTCTTTCGCATAAAATCTTTAAACAATTTTGTTTTGCTTAAAAGCTCTATTGCTTTTTGTTCAGCCTTTTTATGGTCTTTCAATAATGTCTTGTATTCATTCAATTGTTCACTGTAGTAGTACACTTGTTTGTTCAGCTTTTTTAATTCTCTAGCGAACCCTAATTGCTGCAATTGTTCCTTTAAGTATTGCCTTCTTTCCTTTAAAAACTTCTTTATGTCTTCGGCTTTTTGAAATTTACCTTCCAAGCCTTTTACTTTACTTAATGCATCATCCAGTTTTTGTTTTGCCTGTTTTGTTTTAGATAGCAGTTCAGGATTTTGACGTAAAAATTTTAATGATGTACCTAAAGTATCAAGCGATGGGATATATTGTTTAAGTCCTGAAACTTTATTGTTTAATTTCTCTTCCAGGTTTTTATACTGTTCTGTAGCATTACTCAAAAGTTGTTTTGCTTTTAATGAGTCAATTTTTGAAAGCTTCTTTAAAATGCGTTGTTCTTGTTTTTGCAATTGCTGTATTGCTTTATCAGATTGCTTGTCCAGTTTTTGCTCTAGCTGATTTGACTTAGAGGAGATTTGTTCCAGGTATTTTATTGAAACTATATTCTCTCTATTTGTAGAATCAGTTTGCGCTTGTACAAACAGCACGGCAGTCATCGCCAGCATAAATAATATCGTACTGCGAAAACTCATTTATTTTTAATGGTATTTATTTCTTGCTGAAGTTTTTCAATTTTCTTATTCTGTTCAATAAGATAAAGTGTCAACTCTTCAATCTTTTTCAGGAGCAATACCTGGTTATCACCAACATCTACCCCATTTTTTTCTACTTCTTTCGCTGATGGGATTTCAGGGAGATGCTTGTGCTCCTCTATATATTTTTCTACTTCTGCAAGTGTGGGAAGCTTGTAATTTTTTTCAAAGACATAATCGGCCCATGTTTCCGAGGTTACCTTTACTTTCCTGGCGCCAATTGTGCCACCAACGGTTAATTTATATGCCGGGTTTGTTACACCAATTCCAACATTTGCTGTGTTATAATAAATGGTATTATTAGCACCTGTTATCCATTGAGACGATAACTTATTATTAAACGTATTCCAATCTGTGCTGGACAAATAGCCAGGCGTACCGGAAGTTGCCTGGGTAATAGTTACATTTCCCTCGGAGTGACTTAAGGGAGAATTAAATATGTAAGTTGAAGACCCTCCCCCGGAAGTTGGTGCATCCGCCCAAATAACAGTTGATCCGTCAACTTTTAAATATTTTCCACTAACGAAAGCGGGTAACAAGCTAGCAAGTGCATCTTCTTTAGTTGTTGCATTTGTCCCTCCTTTTGCAACAGTCAAGACACCTGTAATGTCAGTAGTTGGTATGGTAGCAGAAGTTGTAAAGGCCGATGTGCCTCCGGGAGATTTAAGATAACCTGCAGTAAATGTGCCTTGCCCTGTACCACCTGCGGAAACAGCTAATGTTCCAGCCGTTGTAACTGTGATGATTACATCACTTGTTTTTTCTTGATTGTCATTTTGTTTAACGGTCAACCTGAATTTATAAGTACCGACAGAGAGTCCAGTAACGGTTGTTGTAGATTCATTAGGAGATGTTATGGTAACAGAATTACCCTCGATTTTACTCCATGCATATGAACTGATGGAACCGCCATTATTTGCTTGACCGCTACCGGTTAAAGTTACTTGGGTTCCGGTAATCGTTTGTGGAGAGCCTGCATCAGCCGTAGGGGCAGTTGATGCATTCACTGTTACTGTTACATCACTGAAGGCTGTAGCACCCTGATTATCTGTAGCGGTTAACCTAAAACCTCTTACACCTGTTGTTAATCCTGTAACATTCGTTGTCAGTGAAGTTGGACTAACAATAGTTACTGATTCAGTGGGGCCACTGTATTGTGTCCATTGCACACCGCTAATTGACCCGCCCTGGTCACTGGCTGTTCCAGTCAAAGTGACTGACGAAGCCGGAGAAATAATTTCCTGGTTTGTTCCTGCACTGACTGTCGGAGGTTGATTGCCTGTTAAAATAAATTTAATCCAGTTAAGATCACAAGTTCCTCCTCCAGTTGATTCTATACGCAGTGTTTGGGTGTTAGTTGATGCAGTCAGAGATATAGTTTGATCATGAACAGCATCGCCCCAAACACCCCAATCACCGGTATTGACCATATTTACAGTTGCTAATGTGGTGCCTCCAAGTTTTACACGAAATTGGGCACCACTTTGTGGAGTCCCTACTCTGAATGTAAGTGTGTAACTTCCTGTTTGGTTTATTTTCACATTGTATTCCATCCAACCTACAACCGTTGAACCAGATGCCGGCGCAATTCCTTGTAATCTTAACCCTCCACCTACATCGTTGGTAGATGAAGAAAATATTCCCCCTGCAACAGAGGCAAAATCTTCAGCTTCTACTGTACCGGGGATATTCGAAACTGGTGGAGTTTGAGCTTGCAATCGCCCAATAAATAAAATAATTGCACTTATTATTAGGAAGGATATTCTACGCATTAGCATTATTTTTTGAGTGTAGGAATTTTAATTAATGATATTAAAAGTTGAAATAATTGTATTGCAACTCTTTCAAATCTGTATTTTCGAAAAAATACCGTCTAAGGATTGGGATAAAAAGGAAAGATGAAAGTGTGCAGGTATACTGCATGAACGTTGTGGCTGGTTCATAAGCAAGGTAAATGGTTAATGGTGGTTGATGGCTTTTAAGATGTTGGTTTTCCTGTTTTACATAATTTCTTATTGATTTTTTTTATAACGATCCTGTTTTATATACCTGTCATGAAAACTGGTAACGATCATTGATCAAAAAAAATCAACACTGAAAAAATATTGGGTTTTTTATTTAGTTAAACAAAATCATCCATTTATTTTCAAAAAATAGAGATAAATACCTATACATATAACAAGAAAATGTTATCGAAATAACATTCGTTCGATATTGGCACATCGAAACATTTGACAATTGTCATGCTAAAGCAACCTCAGAATCAATTTTTGTTTAATTATTTCGTCTTACTTATCTTGACATACCAAAGCCACCTTATCTATGAATGTCTCCTCCACCAAAACGAAGAAGATTTCTATTCTTCTCGCAGACGATCACCAAATGCTTCTTGATTTATGGCATTCTATTTTTTGCAAAGATGACCGCTATGATATATGCGGTAAAGCCGTGACGGGTACTATCGCCGTGGAAATGGCGAAGACGAAAAAGCCGGACATTGTTTTGCTCGATATTAGCATGGGGCCAATAGACGGGTTTGAAGTTACAAGGCTGATCCGTCAATTCTCTCCTTCATCTAAAATCATTGCGGTCTCTAAATTTATTTTTCCCGCCTATGCGAAAAGAATGAAAGCATTGGGCGCAATGGGCTACGTTACAAAAGACTCTCCCGCTGATGAATTATTTTCGGCTATACTTGAAGTCAGTAAAGGGAATTTTTATTTGTGTGAACAGATCCAAAAGATAATCCAGGTGGAAAAAAAAATGTATCCTGATAAGAAAGAAGGTTACCCGGCACTTACGAGCAGGGAAATTGAAATCCTTCAATTGATAATGGACGGCCTTACTTCCAACCAAATCGGGGAAAAACTATTTCTCTCTCCTAGAACAATCAATATACACCGGCATAATATTTTTCGCAAACTGAATGTTACCAATGTTAGCTCGCTTATTACTACGGCGCGGAGTATGGGGCTTTGATTGCGGCATCTTATAAATAAAAAATCCCTTGTCATACAACAAGGGATTTTTATTTAAACTATTCTTTTATTAATAATTAAGTTTTAATTCTACTCGCCTGTTTTTAGTTCTTCCTAAAGCTGTTTTATTATCAGCTATTGGCATAGTAACACCAAATCCCTCCGTGCTAATCCTTGTTTCGCTGATTCCTTTTTTCAGCAAATAAGCTTTTACCGCATCCGCTCTTTTTTGTGATAACAGTAAATTCTTATCCGCATTGCCTGTATTATCCGTATGTCCTTCTACAGATAATTTCAGGTCTGTATCCTGTTTCAGTACAGCGATCAACTGGTCCAGTTGTTTCACTGAAGAAGTTAGCAGAATACTTTTACCTGTTTGGAACAGGATTTTTTTAGCAACCGTATTTACTTTCTTCTCTACTTCCGCTTTTATTTCAGGACATCCGTGATTAGCTGTAGTACCAGCGAGTGAAGGGCACCTGTCTTCTTCATCATTGATTCCATCTCCATCAGTATCTGGTATAGGGCAACCTGCATATCTTGCAGAACCCGGAACAGAAGGACATTTGTCATACTCATCATTCACGCCATCATTATCCGTGTCAGGAACAGGGCATCCTTTGTACTTTATCAAACCTGTAATAGTAGGGCATTGATCATCTTCATCATTAATACCGTCTCTATCCGTATCTGGTACGGGACAACCCTGGTATTTTGCAAGACCTGCTACTGTTGGGCATTTATCATTTGCGTCATATACACCATCGTTATCCGTATCAACGGGTGTGGTGATTACTTTATCAACAAATGTTTCTTTTTGTTTTTTCTCTTTTTTCTGCAAGCTGCCGAAGCGAATTCCAAAATGAATATCAGCCTGCTTTGATTTATCAACCAGGGCAGTCAAGACACTTCCTGATCCTACGAAGAATGGACCGGCACGAAGTGAAACACCTGCATTGAAATCAGTAAGCGGGTTATAATTAAGCGGTATGTATACACCAAATGTTCTTCCTTCATAACGTGGCGTAAGCGTAACGCTGTTGTAATAGAAAGAATTATAAGTGCTGCTTTTCTTTGTAAGGTTAAATTGTCCGCCCAAATCCACAAAGAAATCTTTGTGAATGTTCCAGTCTACATTTCCTTGTAAAGTAGTAGGCAATTTTACATTGTATGAAGAAAGTGAAAGACCATTATTAGTAAATAAAGCTGGCTTGCTATCAAGATAAGTTTTTATTTCACGTAAAGATTTTCCGTCCAGGTCTTTGGTGTACCATGTTTCAGCTCCTGAAATGCTAACTGTATAGCTCCCGTATTCATTGGTCCGTGGCTTATATTTGATCCTTCCTGCATCTAATAAAGAAACACCCACTTTGAATTTATACTTATTCTCATATTTTCCTGTTTTATTTTCATCAGGGCGGTATTCATAAACAAGGCCGATGTCAGCGCCATAACCATGCCCGTTGAATTTAAATACATCTGATGCTTCAAAATCATCGAAATCATATCCGCTGTAACCTAATGCGATAACGCCTGAAGAATTAGTCAAATAATAATCACCGGCCAAATCTTTATTGACAGTGCCCTGGAAATTATTAATGTTAGCGAAACTATTTGCCGCACCTGCTACATATTTAAGCGTTACCCCACCTTTTAAAAAATGTTTTCCTTTGTCAAATAATACTGCGCCTACTGTAGCGCCAAGGTCCGTCCATCCATTGAGCGCTAATTTTTGCTTTGCATTACTGCTTAATGAAAATGGCGTGCTTTGATTCAATGAAGCATCAATAGATTGAATGAATTTACCATCAATGTTATTAGCATTCGCCTGTGCCCTTACCCTCGTCGTGATAGCAAAGCTTAATTTAGAACTTGTGTTAAACATAACGGAAGGCCCGAATACATCTACAAGAGCCAGGGCATTTGTATTTTTTGCAGAGGTGCCAAAAAGCAGGCTGTCTACATCACCGCTAAATGCATCATCGATATTTTTTAATTTGAAAGATGCATTGTTATTGCCAATGCCGCCATTTAAGCTGACAAGGTTTACATCCCAGCGATAACGGCTGTCCGCGACATTAGCGGGATTAAAAAAATACACCGTTTACACCAGTGTAGTTTCCACTCCGATAGCCCGGGTATTGAAACTGGGCATTCGAACTTGCTGAAATTATCAGCATGCATAAGATCATCAGTTTTGATCGTTTCATGGGTTTTGTTTTATTAAAAAATGAAATGAATTTGAGGTAGTTTATTTATCTAATAATCTACCAGGTTACTCTTTTACTTATTTGGTAAATACTGAAGCACTTAATGCCGGAAGGATAACGGTAAATGATACCGTACAGGCTGTGCAATTTTGGTTTCATAGAATAGGTTAGGTTTTTGTTAATGGTAATGCAAAATAGAAGATAGAATTTAACAATTCTGCACTCGAATTATCTTTAGATATAAATCGAGATTGTTTTTCTATTGGCTAGAAAAAATCGCCAGATAACTAGATCAAATTTGGAAAATCAGTTTACATCAACAATGATATAAATGAAGTAGTATAGAGAAAGAGAATTAGTTTAATTGAAGAACTTGACATAAAAAATAAGAAGAAAAATATACTATAACAAAATAAAATCCACTGCTTAACTATGACTTTTCACAAACTCATCATAAGCAATTTGACTTGTTTCTTTCAGATCAATCTCAATGTATCTCTCTTATGATGACTATTCAATAAGGTTCGGTTCGTTTTTCGCATCTGCGATTTTCACTACTATTGGTGAGTTGCTTTATATAAGAAGCCCGGCTATTAACCGGGCTCTGTGCGTTTTAATCTTAGCGTGCTTTTTTCTTTGGATTCGCTTTCTTCTGTGCTGAACTTTTCTTTTTTGTTGGCTTATTCTTCCTGGATCCGGCGTTTTTTTTCGGCATACATTTAAATTTAAGGTTAGTGAATTATTTACTCATGGCTGCAGGGTGTTTTCCTCCCGTTTTTCGATGTTGTCCCATAAGAAAACAAAGATATGCCTATCCTGCAGAAAATGTTTTGCGATATTACAGAAAGTTTGGAAGACAAAGGATTTGATCCTAACCAGCTATTGATTGAAACGGAGTAATCAATTGACAGGTGCAATATCAAAAGATCGAAACTGAAATTTAGAGCATAAATCACATACTGGTCACTAAATTAAAAATTAGGTTATTTCAATTTGCAGTTTACTTGACAGGATAATATTACTGGCGTAAAGTGACGTATACTTAAAAATAAGAAAGCCTTCAAAAACATTTATTTGAAGGCTTTCTTTACAAGAGTTTACTTAGACAAACAGCTAAAAGCGGAGAGAGAGGGATTCGAACCCCCGGACCTGTTACAGTCAACGGTTTTCAAGACCGCCGCATTCGACCGCTCTGCCATCTCTCCGGCACAAAAATAAGAGATGAAGCCTTGGTAAAAAAATTATCTGGGAGAAATAATACCCTGATCTGTTAACCACATTCTTCCTTCGAGAGATTTAAAAAATAATTCCCTTTTATATGCTTCAGACCTTGTAGAAAATTCTTCTTTATAATGAATGGCCCAGGGTCGTTTCCCTTTTGTAGAGCGAACCTTTCCGGCGTTGTGGATTCTTAGACGAATTGAGATATCTTCGAAATGCCCAAAATAATAAGAATTTGTTGGAACACTTTGAATGATATATGCGAAGTAAGACAATTAAATAAACATCATTTATAGAACCCGGACCTGTTACAGTCAACGGTTTTTCCACGGGATCCTGCGGACAAGACCGCCACATTTCCGCAGGACGACCGCTCTGCCATCTCTTGCGCAGCATCCTGTGGACCGCGGCAAAAAATAACCTCGCCGGGTATAATGGCAAAATGATTTTACTAGTTCAGCAATAATATTTTATACGAGTTTTTCCGGAGCAGCTGCATTCGCCATACGATGATGCTTTCCCTTCATCATATACTCTTTACTTTGCTCAATGGCATCCATCAACTGGGCAAGAATATCCTCCGTCCGGGCATCATAATCTATCACTAAAGGTTCTTTAAAGCGTACTGAAAGCAGTGTTCCTTTTTTCCGAAATTTCAATCCTTTTTTATTAAAAGCCCGCCAGAAACCGTTTATTACAACCGGTATCACGATCGGTTTATTTTGTTTAATGATAAGTGCCGTTCCTTTTCTTCCCGGTGCGAATGGTTTGGTAGTTCCTTGCGGAAATGTGATCACCCAATTCTTGCTTAATGCCCTGGTTATTTTTCGTGTATCGGATGGATCAAGGCCTTTGAGCTTTTCTTTCGATTCAGCATTCCATGTTCTTCGCACGGTTAGCGCACCAGCAAGAGTAAACAACCGGCTGATCCAGCTTCCTTTCATTGTTTGTTCGGCCGCTACATAATTTACTCTTGTAAAAGGGTTCAATAAATAATAAGGCACCCCCAACCTGTTTTTCTTTCCCCATTTCACCGCACAAAAAATATGCAGGAAAGTAATTACATCGGCGAAATAAGTTTGGTGATTACTGACGAATAAAACATTTTCCCTTGGAAGATTTTTGAGATGTTCAGTGCCGGATATTTTTAATTTATTGATAATCGCCAGCCCCGGATAAGAAAAGGCGCCGACAATAGCATATACTATTTTTCTTACTAATTTAAAATTCCTTAACCGTTCACTCAGCGAAGCCATGTGCGTCTTTTTTCTGGCAAATTCTATTTATAGCAATTCTTTGCAATCTACTTAAAACACCTTTATCATAACAAAAAGGCTGCCTGAAAACAGGCAGCCTTGGAAAATTTTATAAAACAAAAATTATTCTTCTGATTTTGTTTCTTCAGGAGCAGCAGCGGAAGCCTCGCCTTCACCACTTTCCATTTTCTTTTTCAGATCAGCTAATACACCCAGGTCACCTAATGTCGCTTTTTCTACTTTACTCTGGATATTCTTAACTGCTTTCTTTGTTTTTTCAGCTTCAGTTCTTGCTTCTTTCTTGATCGTTTCTTTTTCCTGTACTTGTCCCTGTTCCCATATACGTGTATGAGAAAGAACAATACGTTTTTCGTTACGGTCGAATTCGATCACCATGAACTGTGCGGTTTCATCAGCGCCGATGGCCTTTCCATCTTCTTTCGCAAGATGACGGTTAGGGGCGAAACCTTCTAAACCATAAGGCAACTGAACAACAGCGCCTTTATCATCGCGGCGTAGAACTGTTCCTTCATGCACACTGCCGATAGCGAATGTATCCTGCAATGTATTCCATGGATCTTCTTCCAGTTGTTTATGTCCTAATTGAAGTTTGCGGTTTTCTTTATCAATGCCCATGATCACTACATCGATATTCGCACCAACTTTTATGTATTCGCTTGGATGATTGAAACGTTTCAGCCAGCTCAGGTCGCTGATATGGATCATACCACCGATGCCCGGGGCCAATTCAACGAACACACCATAATTAGTAATGTTCTTCACTAAACCGGTATGACGGCTGCTTTCCGCGAATTTTGTTTCAATATCATTCCATGGATCAGGCGAAAGTTGTTTGATAGATAAGCTCATCTTACGATTTGCTTTATCTAACGTTACAATCTTTGCTTCATGCTCATCACCAAGCTTAAAGAATTCTTTAGCATTGATCGGTGTATTCGCCCATGTTATCTCACTTACGTGAACAAGGCCTTCTACACCTGGCATGATCTCAAGGAACGCACCATAATCTTCAATGTTCACCACTTTACCTTTCACAATATTTCCTTCACTGATGTTTTCAGTTAATACATCCCAAGGATGCGGCGTCAATTGTTTCAGGCCAAGGCTGATACGTTTTTTCTCATCATCAAAATCAAGTACCACCACACGGATCTTCTGATCCATCTTCAGCACTTCACTCGGATGAGAAATACGTCCCCATGAAATATCGGTGATATATAATAATCCGTCCAATCCACCCAAATCCATAAAGGCGCCGAAGTCAGTAATGTTCTTCACTGTTCCTTCCAATACCTGTCCTTTCTCCAGCTTGCTCATGATCTCTGCACGTTGTGCTTCGATATCGCTTTCGATAAGGGCTTTATGAGATACAACTGCATTCTTAATTGCTTCGTTGATCTTCACAACTTTAAATTCCATTGTTTTACCAACAAACTGATCGTAATCAGTTACAGGCTTCACATCAATTTGTGAACCCGGTAAAAATGTTTCCATTCCGAAAACATCAACGATCAATCCACCTTTGGTTTTGGAGGTAACAGTTCCGGTAATTACTTCGCCAGTCTTATGTACTTCCACAATTCTTTCCCATGCACGGGTGATACGGGCTTGTTTGCGGCTCAGGTTCAGATGACCATCACGGTCTTCTTTCTCAACCACCATCACTTCCACTTCATCGCCGATTTGCAGGTTAGGTAAATCGCGGAATTCATTCAAAGAGATCAAACCATCACTTTTAAAACCAATGTTCAATACCACATCAGTTTTTGTCAATCCTACAACAGTTCCTTTGATCAGTTCACTGTCGCTCAATTGCACGAAAGTGTTGTCATACACCTGGTCGTACTTTTCTTTTTCTTCTTTTGTGTAAGAGGTAATGTTGCGTTTGTCCACGCTCCAGTCAAAATCATCGTGGGCGGTCTCCACTACCACAGGTGCAGTTTTTGTCGCTGTAGGTGCTTCTGCTATATCAGCAGC
The DNA here is from genome assembly GCA_037200685.1 of Chitinophagaceae bacterium. Classification (GTDB taxonomy): domain Bacteria; phylum Bacteroidota; class Bacteroidia; order Chitinophagales; family Chitinophagaceae; genus JAJKIP01. The sequence goes on along the minus strand of JBBCIG010000015.1, from coordinate 167,451 downwards.
CGCATTCTCCTGTGCATCAGCGTTTAATTGTTTTCTAAAAATGTTTTCAAACATAAATAAATCCCGAAGGTTTTTTAAATCGGGGCTGCAAAGATAGGCGAAATATTCCGGGTTTCAGGCTTCCGGCGGCAGGTTTTTTTGACCATGAACCCAGCTTCAACACCCTGATTTAGCTTCTGTTGCGTCGCACTCTTGTACTTCCTGTTCGCTACTCACCACTTTCGGAATTCCTTACTATATTCACCAAAACTCCCCCACTTGCTCTACCGGTTCCTCAAAATCACCGTTCGTATTGCTATGCTTATCTTTTGCCGCAAGGTGATCATCAATAAACCGGAACACCTGAAAATGAATGGGCCCCTTCTCCTCGCCTGCAATCATCCCAACTCTTTTCTCGATTCTGTTATTCTTGACACACTGTTTAAAGAATCAATATGGTCTTTAGCCCGCGGCGATGTTTTTAAAAAGAAATTCATTATCCGCATTCTTACCGCCATGAAAATTTTGCCGGTATACCGTACCAGCGAAGGAGCGGAAAATTTATCAGCTAATTATAAAACATTCGATGATTGTATTGACCTATTTAAAGAAAATAAAATAGTAATGATCTTCAGCGAAGGCAAGTGTATCAACGAATGGCATCTTCGGCCCTTAAAAAAAGGAACAGCAAGATTGGCCATAAAGGCCTGGGAAGAAAATATTCCATTAAAAATATTGCCGGTTGGAATTAACTATAGCTCCTATCATCGTTTTGGAAAAAATATGTTTATCAACTTCGGAGAGATTATATCAAAAGAGGAATTTAATCTCGATGAACCAGATGGGGTAAAATACCAGTCCTTCAACAAAGACCTGAGAAAACAATTGGAAAAACTGATTTATGAAATACCTAAGACAGATAAACAAAAACAGAAAAAGATGCTGGAAATAAGACCATCGCTATTCAAAAAAATTATTCTTTTTATTCCCGCCATTGTCGGTTTACTAACGCATATTCCTTTGTTTATTCCCGTAAAAAAGTTCACCTGGAAAAGAACGGCGCATAATGATCATTATGATTCAGTGACTACGGGCATTCTTCTTTTCTTTTACCCCATCTATCTTTTATTAATTATTACTGTTCTATGGTTTATTATCAAATCCTGGTGGGTTATTTTTCTTTTAATCCTTCTTCCTTTTACTGCATGGTCGTATACACAACTAAAACCGCAACTCGATAAATAATTTTCGAAACAATTATACAATTCTCTTCTCTCAAACTTAATAAATGCGATCTGTGTTAATCCGTGTAATCTGTGGCTAAAAATTACTAATAGCTTTCGCTGCAATAAAACTACTCGTCCACGCATGTTGAAAATTAAATCCCCCTGTAATACCATCAACATCCAAAATCTCCCCGGCGAAAAATAGATTGGGAACTTTCTTACTCATCATTATATTCGCATCCACTTCATTTAATTTAATACCCCCGGCGGTAACAAATTCTTCTTTAAATGTTGTTTTTCCTTTTACATCAAATTCGCAGGCGCATAAATTCCTGATCAGCCTGTTTTGATTTTTTGCCGGCAAATCCGCCCAGCGGGTGTCTTTATTAATGTCTGAATAATTCACTAAAAATTCCCATAGTCGTTGCGGCAGACCAAGTGGATTTTTACTTGTAATTTTTTGCGAAGCAATAGAAAAACGAAATGTCTGGAATTGTTCAGCTAAATTTTGCTCAGAAAACTCCGGCAACCAATTCACTGTGATGCTGAACTCATAACTCTTAACTGATAACTCTTTAGCTCCCCATGCACTCAATTTTAAAACCGCAGGCCCGCTTAATCCCCAATGCGTAATTAATAATGGCCCTTCCTGCTCCAGTTTTGTTCCAATGATTTTTACTCTTGCTTTCTCGACACTCACACCCATCAATTCAACAATAGGATGCTTCGGTAGGTTAAACGTAAATAAAGAAGGTACGGGTTCTTCAATACTATGTCCTAATGATGTCAGCCACTCAAACATTGACATCTTCGGATAACCACCGCAAGCAATGCAAACAAAATCAGCAACCAGGTGTCTGCCTTCTGACAATTCAACTTTTAATTTGTCACTTTCAGGTTTCACACTTCTCACCTCAGACATCATTCTTATTTCAACTCTATACTTATTCACTTCCTTCATTAAACAATCAATGATGGTTTGCGAAGAATCAGTTACAGGAAACATTCTTCCATCGGCTTCCGCTTTTAGCTTCACTCCTCTTTCTTCAAACCATTGAATGGTATCCGTAGTGAAAAATTGATGAAAAGTCTTCTTAACAAAATTGTTTCCCCGCGGGTATCTTTTACTCATTTCCAAAATATCAAAACAAGCATGCGCAACATTGCACCGGCCTCCACCACTTACTTTTACTTTAGATAACAGCTTATTGGTTTTCTCGAGTATAATTACTTCCAGGCCCGGATGCATACGGGCTGCATTTACGGCACAGAAAACACCCGCCGCTCCCCCGCCAATCACTACCAGCTTTTTGGACATCAAAATAATTTTAAACAAAGAAAGCTGAAATTTTATTAAGTTCGTCAGCAACAACCTTGACACCAATGGCAGATCCACTTACAAAAAAGCAACTGAAGAAACTTCCTGTTTGCAGGTATGATGATATCCGTGGACAATTAACGACAGGACATATTTTTTTTAGTTCCGGCAGCTATGCTTTTTCCGGCATCATTCAGCGTCTTACAAAAAGTGTATGGAGCCATGTGGCGATAATTTACAGGGATGCGGAGTTGCAACGTGTAATGGTATTGGAAGCTGAACCTAAGATTGGCATACGATTAATACCACTATCAAAATATTTAAAGGATTACAAAGGAACCAGGCGTCCTTATAAAGGGCAGGTGGTAATCGCTAAACTTAATTTCGATCTTGAACAGGAAAGATTGAACAAGGCTATTAGTTTTGGCCTTGATGAATTGACAAGGCCTTATGATAACTGGGAGATCCTCCGCATTATGACACGTATTCTTTTTAAAATCGGGAAACGGGAAAGAAATAAAAATTATATCTGCTCGGAATTAGTAAGAGATGCTTTTTCCAAAGCCGGTGTTATATTCCGGCGCAACGATACCTACATCAGTCCGCAGGAAATATGGAAGGATTCAAAGATAGAATTTCAATGCAGGATACTTTAGAAGCAACTATGCAGGAGATTGCAATGCTTTTTGAAAAGTGAAGAGCTCCGGGTTTTCCGCTTCCGCTTTTTCGATAATGCTGTAATCAGAAAGTATATCAGCTTTATTTTTTCTTACACATACATCGTGTTCAAAATGTACGGAAGGTTTAGCATCTTTTGTTCGTACCGTCCATTTGTCGCTTTCTGTAAAAACTTCTTTTTTACCAAGGTTGATCATCGGCTCAATGGCCAGCACCATTCCTTCTTTTAATTTATTCAGCGTACCTCTTTTACCATAATTAGGCACCTGCGGGTCTTCGTGCAATTTTTTACCAATACCATGGCCTACTAGTTCCCTTACCACACCATAGCCATTTTGCTTCTCAGTATAGTCCTGTATTGCAAAAGAAATATCTCCTACCCTGTTTCCTTCAACCGCTTTTTCAATGCCGAGGTATAATGATTCTTTGGTGACTTTTATCAGCTGCATCACTTCTTCACCGGGATCGCCGATAGCAAATGTATAAGCATGATCACCATGCCATTCATTTAATATCACCCCGATGTCAACAGAAATAATATCGCCTTCTTTTAATTCATTTTTACCCGGGAACCCATGTACCACCACATCATTTACCGATAAGCAAGAATTGTAAGGATAGCCATGATAATTTAAAAAGGAAGGAATTGCATGATGATCGCGGATGAACTCGCCAATCATTTTGTCAAGCGTTATTGTAGCAATGCCGGGTTTTAGCACCTTCGCTATTTCTGTTAAGGTTTTACTTACCAGCATAGCGCTTTGCCGCATCAACTCAACTTGTTCATTTGTTTTAATGATCAGCATTTTCCAAAATTTTTTCTAAAAACAAAACCCGGCAAGTTATGCTTACCAGGTTTTGGAATATTTTTCCAATATCATCATCATTTACTCAATATTGTACTGCAGATGTAGTTTGTCTTCCCTGTATGCGGCCACTCTTCATCAATCCATCATACTGGCGCATTAATAACTGCGTTTCTATCTGTTGCAATGTATCGAGGATTACACCTACCATGATGAGCAAAGAAGTTCCTCCAAAGAAAGTGGAGAAGCCTTGTGTTACTCCGAGGCGGTTTGCAATACCCGGTAAAATACCAACAATCGCCAATAATATCGCACCCGGGAAAGTGATCTTGTCCATCACATTACCGATATAATCCGCAGTTGGCTGACCTGGCTTCACACCTGGTATAAAACCATTGTTCTGCTTCAGGTTATCTGCGATTTGTTTAGGATTAAATATTAACGCCGTATATAAAAATGTAAAACCGATTACCACGACTGAATAGATCAGCATGTACCATAAATTCTTATGGTCAGTGAAAATCAATGAAAGTTGATTGGGGCCTTTACTACCCAGGGTCGCCAATGTAGGCAGGAACATAATAGCTTGTGCGAAGATGATCGGCATAACACCAGAGCTGTTCACCTTCAATGGCAAAAATTGACGTGCGCCACCGAACTGCCTGTTACCAACAATCTGCTTGGCATAATTCACCGGCACTTTCCTTACGCCTTGAACTAATAATATACAACCGAGTATAATTGCTATCAAAATAACTATTTCAACTATAAATATTAAGATGTTACCTGTACGTGTTGATTTGGCTACCAACTCTTGCGTGAATGCTTGTGGCAAACGTGCAAGAATACCCACCATGATGATGAGTGATGTACCATTGCCTAATCCCTTATCAGTAATTTTTTCGCCCATCCACATCACAAACAAAGTGCCTGCGGTAAGAACGATTACTGTAGTAAGCCAGAAATAAGGCTCGAAAGAAGTAATAATAGCAGGGCCAGAAGTTTGTTTGAGATACGCCACATAAGCCGAAGCTTGTACAAACGTAACCGCAACAGTAAGATACCTGGTATATTGATTGATCTTCTTCCTGCCGCTATCCCCTTCCTTCTGCATTTTTTGAAACTTGGGAACCAATACCGTCATCAACTGCATAAAGATAGATGCAGAGATATAAGGCATGATACCTAATGCGAAAATGGAAGCCATGTTGAAAGCTCCACCTGCAAACGTATTGATGAGATCAAGAATACCATTACCACCACCAGCTTTACCAAGCTCAAGTTGCACAGGATTGATACCCGGAAGCACGATGTGCGAACCAACACGGTAAACAAGAACGAGCAGCAAAGTGAAAAGTATTTTACTCTTCAGTTCTTCGATACTCCAGATATTCTTTAAAGTCTGAATTAATTTCTTCACGGGTGTTTGAAAAGTTTATGGGCCTTTAAAACAAGATGCATCGTTAGTGCAGTCGTGCAATTTACTGAATTTACTTTACTATCTCAACTGAGCCGCCGGCTGCTTCAATCGCAGTTTTGGCCTTTTCGCTGATCGCACTTACCTTAAATGAGAACTTCTTCTTCAGTTCGCCGTTACCTAAGATCTTTACTTTATCGTTGCGGCTTACCAGGTTATTCTCAAAAAGTGTATCAAATGAAAATTCTTTGATGTCGTATTTTTCCGCCAGTTGTTCCAGTTGACCAACATTAAATACCTTGTATTCTACACGGTGGATGTTATTGAAACCGCGTTTAGGTACACGGCGTTGGATAGGCATCTGTCCGCCTTCATGCGCCATTTTTCTTTTGTAACCGGCGCGGCTCTGTCCACCTTTGGTACCTTTTGTAGCTGTACCACCATGTCCTGAACCATCACCACGTCCAACTCTTTTTACTTTGTGCGTTGCGCCTTTTGCAGGTCTTAATTCGTGTAATTTCATTTTGCTTTTATTTTTCACTTACGCCCCGAAAGCATTCGGGGCTCGCTTGTTAATTAAAAAGTCAAAAGTAAAAATTCAAAAACAGAACAACTGTTTTGAATTTTGCATTTTGATTTTATTTGGCATCTTCCACTTTCACCAGGTGTTCTACTTTACGAACCATACCCAATACTTGTGGCGTAGCCTCCAGTTCTGTACTGGAGTTCATTTTATTTAAGCCCAATGCCTGGATCGTCAGTTTTTGACGGTTCGGCCTGTCAATCGGGCTTTTTACTAATGTTATTTTTATCTTTTTCATTTCTTATAAGTTGTATGTTATAAGTTTATAAGTTGTAAGTACCGAATCGAACTTATGACTTAGAACTTAATACTTATGGCTTCTACCCGTTAAATACTTTCTTCAACCCTAATGATCTTGTCTTGGCAACCTGTATCGGTTCACGCAATAAAGCCAATGCTTTGAAAGTTGCTTTTACCACATTGTGCGGGTTAGCTGATCCGAGTGATTTCGCCAATACGTCTGTTACACCTGCGCTTTCTAATACAGCACGCATGGAACCTCCGGCGATCACACCTGTACCATGAGCGGCTGGTTTGATCAATACTTTCGCAGCGCCTTCTTTGGCCCATTGATCGTGAGGAATAGTGCCATGCATAATCGGAACTTTGATCAGGTTCTTCTTCGCATCTTCGATTCCTTTTACAATGGCTTCCTGCACTTCTTTGGCTTTTCCCAAACCATGACCGACTACGCCATTCTCATTACCAACAACTACCAATGCGGAGAAACTAAAAGCACGGCCACCCTTGGTAGTTTTCACCACACGGTTGATGGCAACTACTTTGTCTTTCAGTTCCAGGTCTCCGGCTTTAACTTTGTTTACGATAAACTTTGACATTATTTCGATTTGATAATTTGAAAACTTAAAATTTCAATCCGCCTTCTCTTGCGCCGTCAGCTACTGACTTTACACGACCGTGGTATAAATAACCGCCGCGGTCAAAAGTGACATCTTTAATTCCTAACTCTGTCGCTTTTCTTGCAATGGCAGTGCCAACCATTTTGCTTTGATCGACCTTATTCGCTTTCTGCGCTTTGATTTCTTTATCTTTTGATGAAGCAGACGCCAGCGTCTGTCCATTTATATCATCAATCAGCTGCACATAGATTTCCGTGTTGCTTCTGAACACAGATAAACGTGGCTTCTGAGCTGATCCTTCACCGATCTTGCGGCGAATGCGATAGCGGATGTTTTGTCTTCTTGTTGTTTTAACCTTCGGATTCATAATTGATACCCCCATCCCCTAAAGGGGAGTTTTGACGTCTCTGATACTGCCAGAAACTTTTTATAAAAAACCTTTTCAAATATTAAGAACTATACCACCTAGGTCCCCCTTTAGGGGACAGAGGTTTATTTACCAGCAGCTTTACCAGCTTTCTTCCTTACTATTTCACCTACATAGCGAACACCTTTTCCTTTGTAAGGCTCAGGCTTACGCAGACCACGCAACTTCGCAGCTACCTGGCCGATCAATTGCTTGTCAATACCTTCTAAAGTGATGATAGGATTCTGACCTTTTTCCTGGGCCGTCGCTACTTTCAGTTCTTTAGGTATTTCAAAAATGATATTATGAGAATAACCTAATGTAAGATCGAGCACATTACCCTGGTTAGCCGCTTTAAAACCTACACCAATCAGTTCCAGTTTTTTTATATAGCCGTCCGTTACACCTTTTACAAGATTAGATGCAAGAGAACGGTATAAACCATGCAAAGCCTTGTGACGTATCTGGTCAGTAGGGCGTATAAAGTTGACATTCCCGTCTTTCACTTCTACTTTGATATCACGGTCAACGGCTTGTTTCAATTCGCCTTTTGGCCCTTTTACAGTCATCACGTTGTCGCTGCCTACTGTAATCGTTACGCCACTGGGAAGAGCTACCGGTTTTTTACCTATACGAGACATTTTAAATCAGTTTATTGTTTGTTATTTATAGTTTGTTGTTGACCGGGTCAGCTTAGTATAGTTTCAGCTTAATGTATCTAACAACTTTTATCTTTTCCCTTACTCCCCTTTAGGGGATGGGGGTTTAATATATATAGCAAAGAACTTCACCACCTACATTCTGGGCTTTCGCTTCTTTGTCCGTCATTACTCCTTTAGAAGTAGAAACGATCGCTACTCCCAAACCATTTTTCACACGGCGAAATTCCGCAGGCCTTGAATACTGGCGCAAACCCGGACGACTAATTCTTTCCAAACTCTGGATAGCAGGTTGTTTGGTAGATGCATCATACTTCAAAGCGATCTTGATCACGCCTTGCTTGCTGTCATCTTCAAATTTATATTTCAGAATATAGCCCTGGTTATACAGGATCTCGGTCATGCGTTTTTTCAAATTAGATGCAGGAATATCAACCACGCGGTGGCCTGCCATCTGCGCATTACGGATTCTTGTCAGGAAATCTGCTATAGGATCTGTTACCATTTTATAACTATTATCAGTTTTTAATTTGTTTCGTGAGACGTCAATCGTCAGTTAGAAGAGCCGTACCCACGATTCACGACTCCTGTTTTTCTTTACCAGCTCGCTTTTTTCAATCCTGGTATTTTACCATTCAATGCCATATCTCTCAGCATTACCCTGGATAAACCAAAGTAACGTACATAACCTTTCGGACGGCCTGTAAGCTGGCAACGGTTCTTCAAACGAACTTTTGAAGAATTCCTCGGCAATTCATCAAGAGCTTTCCAATCACCTGCTTTCTTCAATTCTTCACGCTTGGCCGCAAATTGCACGACCATTCTCTCTCTTTTGTGTTGCCTGGCTATTACTGATTTTTTTGCCATGTTTATTTAATTTCAATTTTTTAAATCCCCTTCGAAACGACAGGGATTATTTAGTCGTTAGTATTTTTTACCGCATTTTTAAAAGGCATCCCCAATTCTCTCAACAACTCGTACGCTTCTTCATCCGTGTTAGCTGTTGTTACGAAAGTGATATCGAAACCGGTAATTTTATTTACTTTATCAATATCTATTTCAGGGAAAATGATCTGCTCTGTTACACCCATGGTATAATTGCCACGGCCGTCAAACGATTTTTCATTCACACCTTTAAAGTCACGTACACGGGGCAATGCAACAGCGATCAGCCTGTCTAAAAATTCATACATTTTATCGCCACGCAGCGTAACCCTCGCACCGATCGGCATATCCTTACGCAACTTAAAGTTGGAGATATCCTTTTTTGACTTTGTAGATACAGCTTTCTGTCCCGTGATCGTTGACAATTCTTCCAGCGCAATGTCAATTAATTTCTTATCGGTTACAGCGCCGTTCACACCACGGTTCAAACAAATTTTCTCCAGTTTCGGAGCTTGCATAACAGATGTGTAGCTGAATTTTTTTACCAATGCAGGCACTACATCTTTCTTATACTTATCGGCCAATCTTGGCGCATATGTTTTAGTACTCATTATTTCTTACCTCCCTGAGATTTTTTTGTTTTAAAAACTCTCTCCGTCTTACCTTCTTTTCTCACTCTCGTTATTTTCGCACCTGCTTTTTGAGCAGGGTCCCAAAGCATCACATTGCTGATGTGGATCGGGGCTTCCAGTTTCAGGATACCACCTTTGGTATTCTTAGCGGAAGGCTTTGAGTGTTTGGTTATAATGTTCACGCCTTCGATGATCACTTTCGCCTGCTCCACCAGTACTTGTTTAACAGTACGCGGTTTCGACAAGTCTTTATCATCGCCGGTGATAACCACTACGCTATCCCCTTTGCGGATGTTATACTTTGGTTTGAATCTTGTTTTCATTTTATCTGTCTTTTCTGCGTTTAGCAGATTTTATTTTTGTTATCAACTTCAGTTCCCTGGTCATCTTCGTTGCGTCGCACTCTTCATCTTCCTGTCCGCTAATCATCATCCTAAGACGATGCATGCATCGTCTCTACGTACGTCGTTTTTATAGAACCTCCGGCGCCAATGAAACGATCTTCATATATCCCTTATCACGCAATTCCCTGGCAACAGGCCCGAAGATGCGGGTGCCGCGTGGCTCATCAGACTGGTTCAATATCACTACTGCGTTATCATCAAAGCGGATATAAGAACCATCTTTACGGCGCAGTTTGTTAGTGGTACGAACGATAACCGCTTTTGCAACTGTTCCTTTTTTAATACCGCCTTGTGGTATCGCATCTTTTACAGTCACCACTATTTTATCACCGATCCTGGCATAGCGCTGTCCGCTATTACCGAGTACACGGATACAAAGCACTTCTTTCGCTCCACTGTTATCCGCCACATTTAACCGGCTTTCTTGCTGAATCATACTTTTAAGCTTTGAGCTATCAGCTGCGAGTTGCGAGCCTTTAGCATGTTACTATCTTTTTATCTCTTACGGCTCGTAGCTCATGGCTCGAGGCTCGTAGCTTTCTTATTTTACTTTTTCTACCACTTCCACCAATCTCCATCTCTTTGTCTTGCTCAATGGACGTGTTTCCATGATCCTTACTACATCACCAATGCTACACTCATCTTTATCATCATGTGCATGGAATTTGGTAGTTTTCTTTACGAACTTACCATAGATGGGGTGTTTCACTTTTCTTTCTACAGCTACCGTAATGGTCTTGGCCATTTTGTTGCTGGTAACAACACCTATTCTTGTTTTTCTTAAATTTCTTTCTTCCATAATTGAAAAAATTCCAATTTTAAAAATCCCAAATTCCATTTGCATATCTCCCCTTTGGGATATGGAATTTGATTTTTGTTATTTTAAGCTTTCTGTTGCTTCAACTGTATTTCTGTTTTCAAACGGGCAATATCACGGCGCAGTCCGCGGATCGTCATCGGGTTTTCCAGCGGAGAAATAGCATGAGCGAACTCCAATTTTTTCAAGCGAAGTTTGTCCTCATTTAAACGGGCCTGTAAATCCTGCTCGTTCATTCCGTGAATACTTTTTACAAAATCTGCTTTCTTTGACATCACTATTAATTTGAAATTTTGTGAATTTGAAAATGATCAAATTCTTTATGCAGTTTCTAAATCTCTTCTTTTAATAAACTTTGTTTTGATCGGTAACTTACCAGCCGCTAACGATAAAGATGCACGGGCCACTTTTTCATCAACACCATCTACTTCAAAAAGGATACGTCCGGGTTTCACTACGGCAGCCCAGAACTCCAGGTTACCTTTACCCTTACCCATTCTCACCTCAGCGGGTTTCCGGGTAATTGGCTTATCAGGAAATACGCGGATCCAAACATTACCTTCACGTTTCATTTCACGGGTCAATGCCTGGCGGGCAGCTTCTATCTGGCGGTCAGTCAGCCAATGCTGGTCCAACGCTTTTAAACCATAAGTACCAAATGCAATGGTTGTACCTCTTTTCGCATCGCCTTTCATGCGACCCTTCTGCATTTTCCTGTGCTTCGATCTTTTCGGTTGTAACATAACTTGTCTATTTGTTACTGGTTACAAGTTTCCCGTAACCAGTAGTGAAACTTCAATTTTAAATTATCCGGCAACCAGTAACTGGTAACCAGAAATTTTTTATCATCTTCTTCCACCTCCGCCGCCACCTCTCTGGCCGCCGCCTCCACCACCTCTTCTATCTCCACCGCCACCACCAGGGCCGCCTCTTCTGTCACCACCTCCGCCGCCGCCTCTTCTGTCATCACGGCGATCAGGACGGTCATCTCTTCTTTCTCCAGGTCCACCTCTTCTGTCGCTTACATCACTCTTACCACCAACAAAGTTTGGATTCAAATCTCTCTTCGCTAATACTTCACCTTTACATATCCATACTTTGATACCAATTTTGCCATATACTGTTTGTGCAAATACGTTGGCATAATCAATATCCATACGGAACGTATGCAATGGCACACGGCCCTGTTTGAATTCTTCGCTACGTGCAATTTCCGATCCACCCAAACGTCCGCTCAATTTCACTTTGATACCTTCCGCACCCATACGCAACGCAGAAGCGATTGACATCTTTGTTGCCCTTTTGAAATTGATACGGTTCTCGATCTGGCGGGCAATGGTATCACCCACGATCATCGCATCAAGTTCCGGGCGACGTATCTCCAGTATGTTTATCTGTACATCATCTTTACCAGTCAGCTTCTTCAATTCTTCTTTAATGCGGTCCACTTCGCCACCACCCTTACCGATAATGATACCGGGTTTGGAAGTGTGGATCGTAATGATCAGTTTGCCCAGCGTTCTCTCAATAACAATTTTAGAGATACCGCCTTTGTTGATACGGGCATTCAGGTAAGTTCTGATCCTGTTGTCTTCGATCAGCCTTATTGCAAATGTTTTTTTATCTGCATACCAGTTGGATTCCCAACCACGGATGATACCTAACCTGTTACCAATCGGATTTGCTTTTTGACCCATGTTATTGGTTTATTAATTCGTTTAGTTTTTAGATTCTTTTACATCAACAATCACCGTTACATGGTTGCTGCGTTTGCGAACACGGTAACCGCGGCCTTGCGGGGCGGGGCGCATACGCTTCAATGTCCTGGCGCCGTCTACAAAAATTGTTTTTATATACAATCCGCTTTCATCACCGCCATCATTTTTCTGTTTCCAGTTGTTGATAGCGCTCAACACCAGTTTGCGCAAAGGCACAGCCGGGTGTTTTGGATGATGCTCCAATTGAGCTAACACCGTCTCTACCTTTTCACCACGAATAAGGTCAGCAAGCAACCGCATTTTGCGGGGCGATGTTGGATAATTTCTCAGTTTTGCTACTGCTTCCATTTTTTCAGTTTTGTGTTCCGGATTTAAAGTTCTAAGCCGGAACTCCGGTCTTTGAACTCTTAACTCCAGACTATTTAATCTACTTTCTTACTTGAGTGTCCTTTGAACTGGCGTGTCGGCGCAAATTCTCCCAGCTTATGGCCTACCATAAATTCCGTTACATATACAGGAATGAATTTGTTGCCATTGTGCACCGCAAAAGTGTGACCTACAAAATCCGGAGTGATCGTAGAACGACGGCTCCATGTTTTGATAACACTTTTTTTATTTTTGCCATCATTGATAGCGACCACCTTCTTTTCGAGGTGAGATGCTACATAAGGGCCTTTTTTAATCGAACGAGCCATTTATAAACGTTTAGTTTATTATTAATTCAATTATTATTTCGTTGAGATCTTGCTTCCATTCTTACGTTGAATGATCAGCTTATCACTTCCTTTTCCTTTTGTACGTGTTTTCAAACCTCTTGAGTACTGTCCGTTCCTGCTGCGTGGCTGACCTCCTGAAGCCTTACCTTCACCACCACCCATCGGGTGATCTACAGGGTTCATCGCAACACCACGGTTTCTTGGTTTGATACCTTTCCACCTGTTACGGCCGGCTTTACCCATGCTCTGCAGGAAGTGGTCACTATTGCTTACCACACCTACCGTCGCATAACAATTGATCAACACTTTTCTCAACTCACCGGAAGGCATTTTCAATATCGCATACTTGTCTTCCTTGTTGGTCAACTGCGCGGATGAACCTGCACTGCGGGCCAGCTTGCCACCTTGCCCGGGTTGCATTTCTATATTATGCACATTAGTACCTAATGGCATATTTTTCATTTGCAACGCATTGCCAATTTCAGGAGCCACATCGTTACCACTGATAACTTTATGACCTACCACTAAACCCTGCGGTGCAATGATGTATCTTTTTTCGCCGTCACCATATTCAACCAATGCGATGAATGATGTACGGTTTGGATCATACTCGATGCTCAGTACAGTAGCTTCAACACCTTGCTTATTTCTCTTGAAATCAATGATACGGTACTTCTTTTTATGACCACCGCCTCTGTAGCGCATGGATAAATGACCGGAAGAGTTACGTCCGCCCGTTCTTTTTTTCGCTTCTACCAGTGTATGCTCAGGAACATTGGTGGTAATTTCTGCATACGCATTACCAATTCTCCAACGGGTGCCGGCTGTTACTGGTTTAAATTTTCTTAATGCCATGGTTTAAATTCCAAAATTAAAATCTCAAATTCCAACACTTCGCGGCGGTTGATTGCCATTCGTGAGACAAGGCGTGCCTTGTCTGTACAGATTAAATATTTGAATACAAATCAATCGTTTCACCCTCGCCTACTGTTACAAAAGCTTTTTTGTATCCAGGCTTGCGGCCTTTAAGGACACCGGTTTTTGTAAAGCGGCTTTTATCTTTAGCAGGAGATATACTGGTATTTACATTCGTAACTGTAACACCATAGAAAGCTTCTACTGCTTTTTTTATTTCCAGCTTGTTTGCTTTTCTTGCTACTTTGAAAGCATAGCGATGCAGTTTTTCCTGCTGTGCATTTGCTTTTTCGGTCAAGATCGGTTTTATTAATACTTCAGAAAGGTTCATCCTTCTCTATTTAATTAGTTTACAATTAAGCTTCCGCTTTCTCCGCTTCCGCGAAAACTTTCGCTGCGCTTTCTGTTAACACCAACACATCGGAGTTAACGATATCATATACATTCATGTCTTTGTACAATACATCTAATACAGATGGAGCATTGCGTGCAGACAATTGAATGTTGGCGTTATTTTCCGGTAAAACAAACATCAATTTTTTATCCGCAATTTTAAGACTGCCCAAAATATCCATCAACCCTTTTGTTTTTGGCGCATCCATTTTGATGTCCTCTATAATAACAATCTTATTTTCTTTCGCTTTATAAGAAAGAGCGGATATTCTTGCAAGGTCTTTTACTTTACGGTTCAGCTTGATATCATAGCTGTGCGGCTTAGGCCCGAAAATAGTACCGCCACCTTTATATAATGGGTTACGGATATTCCCTTTACGGCTACCGCCTGTTCCTTTCTGGCGATGCAGCTTGCGGCTGGCACCCTGCACTTCAGCACGGGTCTTCACTTTGTGAGTGCCCTGGCGCTGTGCAGCGAGGTATTGTTTTACAGCGAGGTAAATGACATGGTCATTGGGTTCAACACCAAATATTTCGTCGGGCAATTCAACTGACCTGCCTGTCTTTTTACCTTTTGTATTTAAAACTTCGATTTGCATTTTATTTGTTTTAGCAAGACGTGGCATGCCACGTCTCTACGATCATTATTTCTGTATTAATACAATTGATCCGTTATATCCTGGTACAGATCCGCTGATCAGGATATAATTTTTCTCAGCAAATATTTTTACAACTTTCAATCCTTTCAGTTTTACACGATCAGAACCCATACGGCCTGCCATTTTCATGTTTTTCATTACACGTGCTGCATCGGATGAGTTACCCAATGAACCTGGTGCTCTCTGGCGATCATGCTGACCGTGAGATTGCTGGCCTACACCGGAAAAGCCATGGCGTTTTACAACACCCTGGAAGCCTTTACCTTTTGTAGTACCAACAACATTCACACTTTCACCTTCTGTGAAAATGTCAACAGTAATTACTTCACCAATATTTTTTTCGAGGGAAAAGTCGCGGAATTCTTTAGAGAATTTTTTGGGAGAGGTTTGCGCTTTTGCAAAGTGATTTTTTTCTGCGCCGGTCGTGTGCTTGTCTTTTTTGTCGCCGAAGGAGAGTTGGAGAGCACTGTACCCATCAGTCTCTTTGGTCTTTACCTGGGTAACTACACAGGGGCCTGCTTCAATGATAGTGCAGGCTGTTTGTTTACCTGCGGGATCGAAGATGCTGGTCATTCCAACTTTTTTCCCAATAATACCTTTCATGGTCATTTAATTTATGCCTGCAAGGTTATTGGGACATCCTTCGAGACGGGTAACTATGTCACCACAGTGAATCGAAGGGTCAATCCCCGTTTGCCACCGACCTTTTCCTTTGTTCCTTGAATCTCCTGAGCGGAGTCGAAGGTCGGAAGTACCGGCAGTAAACAAACCTTGAATGGCTTGTTTTATGTTAACCCCAAACCCCTAAAGGGGCTTAAGGCGTATTAACTTGTCAGAGCTCTTTTCTCCGTTGATAGACGAATTGAGAGATAACTAAAATAATTTATAAGAACTCTTCCAAAGCCCCTTTAGGGGGTTTGGGGTTTATGCTTTGATTTCAACTTCCACACCGCTGGGTAAATCCAGCTTGCTCAATGCATCTACCGTACGGCTTGAAGACGTGTAAATATCCAGCAACCTCTTGTGAGTAGCTAACTGGAATTGCTCACGGCTCTTCTTGTTTACGTGTGGTGAACGCAATACAGTAAAAATTTTTCTACGTGTAGGCAGAGGAATTGGCCCTGTTACTACAGCGCCTGTGCTGCGTACTGTTTTTACGATCTTTTCGGCAGATTTATCTACCAGGTTGTGATCGTAAGACTGTAATTTGATCCTGATTCGCTGAGACATGTGTGAAAACCCAATTTTCTTTTGGGAGTGCAAAGGTAAGGGACTGAGATTAAACGGGCAAAGTTTTAGAAATATTTTTTATCCCCTGTCGGTGTAAATCTTGTTGGGTATCAATATATCACCTTGTTTACGGAGTATTTATTATCAGGCGAGATGAAAACTGTTTGTGACCGTTGTTGCATCCATTTTGTGACTGAAGTAAGAGTTCAACTGTAAGAGAATCAGCCTGGTTGTGTTTTTGGATACTGCCGTGAGGTGCGTGTTAAGGAGCGAAAATGGAATTTCGCTGTCCGGATTATCACCATTTTGAGTTTACTTGCAGGGACGAACTAAAATGAAAAAAATCCCCAAACCGGTTCAATTATTTTTGAAGATTGCTGTAACGGTAGCCTGCCTTTGGTATGTTTCGGGTAAAATTGATTTTGCTAAAGCCGGAATTGCATTGAAAAATGCGAACTGGCTTTACCTGTTGCTCGCCTTGCTGCTTTTTATTATTTCTAAACTGATTTCCTCATTCCGGCTGAATATTTATTTCAGGAATATAAATATCCGTTTGCCTGAATGGCAGAATATAAAACTATACTGGCTGGGCATGTTTTATAATTTATTCCTGCCGGGTTCTATCAGCGGGGATGCTTATAAAGTGATTGTATTGACAAAGAAATTCAATGTGCCTTATAAGAAAACGGCGGCAGCTGTTTTGCTGGACCGTTTTAGTGGTTTATTAGGATTAGGATTGATACTGGCTGTTTATAGCGTGATCGTTCTTGATAATCGTTTATATGTCGCTGGCATCATTAGCGGGGCGATTGTTGCAGTTGCAGGATTGTATTTTATTATCAGGAATTGGTTTAAAGATTTTATATCGAGCTTTATCTCTACCCTTTTCCTCGGTTTTCTTGTACAGGCTTCGCAGGTAGTTTGCGCTTATTTGATTATGGCCGCATTGGGTATTCCAGCTCATGTGACGGAATATATTTTTATTTTTCTTGTATCCTCAGTTGTTGCGGTGTTGCCATTGACGATTGGTGGTCTTGGGGCAAGGGAAGTCGTTTTCCTGGAAGGTTCCAAATATTTCGGACTGATCCAGGAAAATTCGGTGGTGATCAGCATCCTCTTTTACCTGATTACGTTGTTTACTTCTGTTTGGGGCTTATTATATATATATAAGGATCCGTTGAAGGCCGATTCCGATACCGCATTAGCGAGACCATCGAAACACAGCCCCGGCTTTTAGAGACGTTCATATTTATTAGTGCTTTCAAAAATGTTGAATAGAATTACAGAAAGCTGAAGAGTGCGACGCAACAGACGATGATAGTCCACGGGATGCTGCGCATAGTAATGCAGTTGGGCTAATAATGCGCCGTCCCGATTGCATCGGGATTTCGCTTCGCTCAACAACTGGCGATGATAGTAGTAACCTGCCTGCCGGCAGGCAGGTACAGCCGGGCTCCTGCCTATTCTTCCTCGAATAAAAACTATTTCTTAAAGAGATAATTTGTTAACTGTTTCTTTTTCTTTTCTTTTATTATTTTTAGTGCAATGAAAAATATCCAGAGAAAAGTAATTCTTATTTTATCCGTTATCACTTCTTTATTCGTATCGTGTTCGCATAAAATAACTCCTGAAAAACCGTCGCTGACTGCTACAGATTTTAAATTGGATTCACTTCCTGATTCTGAAATTAATATTCCCATACAAATAAACCTGAAGCCCATTTATTCATTGGCCGAAGGAAAAGTAGATACCCTTTATACTTCTCCGGGCTATCCTGATAATTGGGTGCAGGAAGGATGCGACAGCCGGTATAAGTATGAGTTTCGCCGCGGGCCTTTGCAAATGAAAGCAACGGGTACGACGTTGAATCTTGGCTTTACTGGTTATTATAAAATTATTGGATCGACAAGAGTTTGTGTGGCCGGCGCTGCTATTTCCCCATGGACGCCGCCCTGCAAATGTGGCTTTGATGAAGCGCCAAGAAGAGTGAATGTATCGTTCACCAACTCGGTGAGCATACAGCCGGATTATAAAGTGAAACTGAATATTAAAAGAAATGAACCGCAACCGCTTGATAAATGCGAAGTATGTTTTTGGGGACAGAATATTACTAATGACGTGCTGAAAGGATTGAAAGAAGAACTGGATGCTTCTAAAACGGAGATGGATAAAAATTATGGAACGGTGGATTTGAAACCGCAGTTTCAACAACTATGGAGCCAACTCAGTAAAGCCTATAATGTATATGATATGGGCTGGCTGCAAATTAACCCGCAGCGCATGCGCATCAATAACTTGTATGCAAAAGATGATTCGCTGTATGTATACCTGGGTTTATCTGTAAGGCCCGCAATCAGTTTTGAAAAACCACAGGATAAAAATGCGGTGATCCCAACGATGAGTAGCTTCAACCGTATGCAGGGCTTTTCTGTTTTCGTAGATGCGATGCTTGATTATGATTCACTGAGTAATATCATGAACCGTCAATTGGCTGAGAAAGCATTTGATTTTCGCAAAGGCCCGGTTAAAAAACATTTTGTAATAAAGAGTTGCAAATTGTATGGATCAGGAAATGAAAAACTGATCGTTAAAATAAATTTCAGTGGCACTGATGACGGCACGATGTATTTAACCGGCAAACCGGTGTATGATAAAGCGACAAGAATTCTTGAACTGAAGAATGTTGACTTTGATATAAAATCAAAAGATGCGTTATTGAAAACCGCTGATTGGTTGTTCAGCCGCAGAATTATAAATGAAATCAGCAGTTATACAAAATTCGATCTCACTTCTTATATTGACAGCGCCAAGATCAATATAAATAAACAACTCAACCACGAATGGGTGAAAGGTATCAGCAGCCTTGGCAGTATAAAAGATATACAATTGATCGGCGTTTACCCGCTTGATAAATCGCTGGTGATCCGCAGTAATTGTACCGGCGACCTTTCTGTAAAAGTAGAGTCGATTGACTTCAGCTTATAACTCAGCTTCCGCTTCTTCTTCGGGAGTGGCTTTGAAAGAAAAATGCCGTTGGGCGAGATAACTGAGAACGATCACCACACTCATGGTGAGTATTTGCGCAATGGTAGGATAAATATTAAACCGCTCTACCAGGATTTTTAATAAAATATAATTAAGCGCCAGGTTAAAGAGGCACACCATAAAGTAGCGGAACAATTGCACACGGGTGCGAATGTTCGAGTCATTAAATACCAGGTATTTCAGCAACATAAATCCGCAGGGAAAACTGACACAAAAAGCAAGCAGCAAAGCCGCGATATGCGACTTAAAAGCATAAAACCCAAGATCGAGATCCTTTTCCTGCAAAATATACTTAAAAGTGATATAATATATAATGTACCCGATCAGGGCATTGATACCGCCGCACACGGCATACCTGTACGTCTGGAGGTTGAAGATTCTCCGGAAGGGCGGATAAAAAAAATCAATAACGGGGAGAAGGAAACCCCTTACATTATTTATATGACGGCTCATGTTCGGGAGCAAAGGTAATGTCCATTTTTTGAATCTCTAAGTGACTGCGAAAAATGATTTATTGTGTTCCGGGCTGTAGTTTTTGTCACTGACTGCTGTGCACATGGCTTCGCTTGTCCTTGAGCGAAGCGAAATTGCGATGGAAATCGGGACGGCGCATTATTAACCCAACTGCATTACTACTATCAGCTTCGTTGTTGAGCGAAGCGAAATCCCGATGTATATCGGGACGGCGCATTGTTAACCCGCTGCATTGCTACTATCAGCTTCGTTGCGTCGCACTCTTGTACTTTCTGTTCTCTACTCAGCATTGTGGCGGCACCCCGACGGATATCCGTGCCAGCCGTGTTCCTGTATTTAATTAAAGCCGGTCCATAAACCTTTTGACAAAACAGTTTCTCGTAATTTTGCACAAAATCAAAAGCTTAGATGAGCATTGTCAACGAGTTGAAAGCAAAGGTGGTAACGGCGCTGCAGGAATTGTACAAACAGGATGTAAAGCCGGCCGATCTTACTATTAATATCACCAAGCCGGAGTTTGAAGGCGATTATACGCTGGTGCTTTTTTCTTTTGTAAAACAACTGAAGTTGTCGCCGGAGAAACTGGGAAATGAAATAGGCGATTATCTCAGCCGGAACAATGCTGATCTCATTTCCGGTCATAATATTATCAAAGGTTTTTTGAACCTCACTATCACTGACAGTTACTGGGTCAATTTCCTGGAATCATCATCTGCTAATAAACAATTGGGCCAGCAACCGCCAAACGGGAAAAAAGTAATGGTGGAGTATTCTTCACCCAACACGAATAAACCTTTACACCTTGGCCATTTAAGAAATATTTTTTTGGGATGGAGTGTGGCGCAAATGCTGAAAGCTTCGGGATATGATGTGATCAAGAGTTGCATCGTTAATGACCGGGGTATTCATATCTGTAAAAGTATGATCGCATGGCAATTGTTTGCTGATGGGGCGACGCCGCAATCAACGCATACAAAGGGTGATCATTTTGTGGGTGAGTATTATGTAAAGTTCAACGATGAATATAAAAGGCAGGTAGAAGAATTGATAGCAGGCGGAATGAAAAAAGAAGATGCTGAAAAAGAAGCGCCGATCATGAAAGGAACGCAGCAGATGCTGCTTGATTGGGAAAATGGGAAACCTGAAGTGATAGCGCTTTGGGAAAAAATGAATAGTTGGGTGTACGAAGGTTTTGATGTAACGTATAAACGAATCGGCGCCGACTTTCAAAAAATGTATTACGAAAGCAATACTTACTTATTAGGAAAAGAATTTGTAGAAGAAGGATTGCAGAAAGGGGTTTTTTATAAAAGAGAAGATGGCAGCGTTTGGATAGACCTTACCAAAGAAGGGCTTGATGAAAAACTGGTGTTGAGAAAAGATGGCACTTCGGTTTATATGACACAAGACCTTGGATTAGCTCAACAGAAATACGAAGAGTTTAAATATGATCAGAGCATTTATGTGATAGCTGATGAACAGAACTATCACATGAAAGTGCTGAAGCTGATCTTACAAAAATTAGGCAAGCCCTATGCGGATGGTATTTATCATTTGAGCTATGGCATGGTGGAATTGCCAAGTGGCAGAATGAAAAGCCGGGAAGGCACTGTAGTCGATGCGGATGAGATGGTGGAAGAAATGGTAAATGTGGCAAAGAATAAAACGGAAGAACTGGGTAAGGTAAAAGACTTTACCGAAATGGAATTAAAAGAGTTGTATGATACCATTGCATTAGGTGCATTGAAATTTTTCCTGCTGCGGGTGGATCCTAAAAAGAAAATGATTTTTAACCCGGAAGAATCGATAGATTTTCATGGGTTTACCGGGCCTTTTGTACAATACACGCATGCGAGGATCAAGTCTATATTGAAGAAAGAAGCAGATAGTAACGGCAAATCTATAATTGGAGATAAGCAAAACTCTTACTCACTTTTAAAACTTGAAAAAGAACTGATCGTTTTATTAGAACAATATGAAACGATTTTAGAACAGGCGCTAACTGAGCATAATCCTTCTATTCTTGCAATTTATATTTTTGATGTGGCGAAAAAGTTCAATACGTTTTATACAGAACATTCGGTAATGAATGCGGAATCTGAAGAAAAAAAGCAATTACGTTTACAAATATGTGCATTGACAGCGGGTACTATTGCAGCTGCGATGAACCTTTTAGGAATCAGGGTGCCGGAAAGAATGTAATGAATCTAAATTATATTATTGCGGCTTCAGCATGTTACTGAATTCCTGTAAAGTTATAATGTTTAATGGCGGAAAGCTATTGTCAACCAATGCAGTAACAGCCGAATCATTTGAAACTAGTAAATCCGCTTTTGAAGCGATATAAGTATCAATAAATTTATTATCGTCTTTATCTTTACTGATTAACTGCCAATTATAGTAAACCGTTATTTGTTCAAAATTATCGCTTGCTTCAAACAAGGCCAATAAATTATTAGTTACTTCCGGGCCCCAAAAGCGATTAAATGTTTCTTCATACTCTAACAGAATTTCAGTGTTGGCGCAAATAATGATCCTGTCTTCAAGAAAAGCATCAAACACATTCCGGTAAGGAGATTTTTTGCCGATACAACTTAACAGACAGTTTGTATCAATTACAATTTTCATTACTTGCCGGCAGGGTTGATACCTGTATTATTCGTCAACCAGCTTTCATAAATCAGAGCAGTATACTCTTTATTCTTTTCAGTTTTTTCAATGGCTTCATCTAACTTTTGGGAAAAATAAAATCTTATCAGCGATTTGATATCCGCCAATTGTTTTTCTGTAGCCAGGTATTTCAGGCTTTTTAGAAATTCCAACTGAAGATTGGTAAGTTTATTTTGATTATCAGCTATCGGTTCTGCCATTGTTTATTTATTACTTTATGAAATTACACAATTTAACAGACTTTCAAAACCCGCCAAAAATATTAGACAACCAGGGTTTGTTAACCGTAGATCTCCAATTTTTACATCCCCATCGTCATTTGTTTCTGTTTCAAAGAAGAAAGTGTTGGGTCCATTTCAATCGCTTTATCACAAAGCCGGATACCTTTTTCCTTCTCTCCTTTTTTCTGGTAACTCATCCCGATCATATATAAAGCAGAAGCATTTTGTTTGTCAATGGAAAGTACCTGGTCCCAATAATCAATCGCTGGTTGATATTTACCTTTATTATAGTAAGCTTCGGCCACCATATTTAAAATATTCATATCGCTGGGCCTTTTCTTTAATAACTCTTCCAGTATTTTAACTCCTTCGTCAAACTGGCCAACGTTCAGGTAAGCAATACCAAGATTCTCTAAGTAATCGTTATCTCTTTTATATCCCCTCTCCCCTGCCTGCAACATATATTTCAACGAGTTCTTATCATCATGCAGGGCATAATACATCAGGCTCATTTCATATACCCAGTAATTTTTTGTTGTGTCTAATGTGATAGCTTTTTGAAAGAAAGGAATCGATAGTTTGTAGTTTTGCATATCGGCATAGCTGCGGGCAACCATGTAAGGAATTTCTGCATTCTGTGGTTCCTCTTTAGCAGCCAGTTCCAGGTATTTAATGGCATCGCCATAATTCTCCTCTTCGTAATTTGCTTTACCGAGATAGAAATTTATTTTTTCGTTCGCATCCGCTTTCTTTAATTTTTCGGCATACAATTTCACCTCATCATATTTTTTGAAATTAAAAGATAGTAGGAGTAATTGTTTGTAAGTAGCAGCGGATACATCACCCAATTCCACCAGCTTTTTATAATTGCTGATCGCCTGGTTATACCGTCTCATATCATAATAAGCCGATGCTAACTCTGCAACAATCTCTTTATTCGTTGAATCGAAATTTTTTGCTTTTTCAAAATTCTTTACTGACTCTAATTTGCGACCCGCCTTTTTTTCCTGTAATCCTTTTTGGAAAAAATAATCGGAACTATCAGCAATTTTGATGGGTTGATTGACGCTTTGTGTTTGCGAGAATGCCAGCGAACTGCTGAGCATACACAACAAGAAAAGAATTCGGTTGGTCATAAGGTATTGTTTGTTACTGAGGCTTTTCTACAAGTAAATTCAGTATTGACTTTCATAAGTCCATCACTGTATTTCCCTGCGGTTTTGTCAATACAAAGCTACTTTTTATTTAAGAATTATCCCAGCAAGGGCTGGTAAATTTATCCTAATGCGATACATTTCCTGGTCCTTATCGACAAGCTCCCATCGTATATCAGGGTTAAATACGTCACCAGTTCCCCAATAGGTTTTGCTGTCACTGTTGAATATTTCTTTCTCGTAATACTTTCCCCTTATGTAAATATCCCAATCAATACGTACCACGGGAGTCATATTAAGAATTACCAATAAATCGTCCTTCTCTTTCTTTCCTTTCCGGCGATAGACGATCACTGATTCGTCCCTGTGATTCAGGTCAATCCATTCGAATCCTTCTTCACTAAACTGGTTTTCATATAAAGCCGGCTCATTTTGTAAAAGTTCATTTAAACCGGTTACACAATTCTTAAGTAATTTATGCGGATCATGCTCCAATAAAGCCCAGTTCAATTCTGATTTATAATTCCATTCAGTTGTTTGGCCGAACTCATTTCCCATAAATAAAAGCCTTGCCCCCGGATGTGTCCACATGTAGGTATAAAGCAAACGGAGATTAGCGAATTTTTGCCATTCATCGCCGGGCATTTTATAGATCATCGGGCTTTTGCCATGCACTACTTCATCATGGCTTAATGGAAGCATGAAGTTTTCATCATAATAATACATCATGCTGAATGAAAACTTATTCTGATAAGATTGCCGTTCTATCGGATCGAGTTTGAAATAATCCAATGTATCATGCATCCATCCCATCATCCATTTCATACCAAATCCCAAACCATCATTCGTTGTTGGTCTTGATATACCAGGCCAGTCGGTCGCTTCTTCAGCGATAGTTTGAGTGTCGGGAAAATCACGGTAAATCGTTTCATTCAAATCTTTGATAAATGCGATCGCTTCCAAATTACCATCGCCTCCAAATTCGTTCGGTTCCCACTCTCCTTCTTCCCTTGAATAATTTAATTTCAGCATCGAGCTTACTGCATCCACCCGCATGCCATCGATATGAAACAGGTCGAACCAAAATCGTGCGCTGCTGATCAGGAATGATTTTACCTCTCCTCTTTTATAATTAAATATATAGCTGTTCCAATCGGGATGAAATCCTTTGCGCATATCCGCATATTCATAAGTATGCGTACCATCAAACATATAAAGGCCGTGTGCATCATATGGAAAATGGGAAGGCACCCAGTCAAGAATAACACCAATACCTGCGGCATGAAATGCATCTACCAACCGCATCAATCCCTGCGGATCACCAAACCGCGACGTAGGTGCAAAAAAACCCGTGCATTGATAACCCCAGCTTCCATCAAACGGATGTTCCATCACCGGCATCAGCTCCACATGTGTGAACCCCATTTCTTTTACATAAGGAACAAGCCGCTCTGTTATCTGGTCGTACGTATTATATGTTTCTTCATCGTTTTTATCGGGCCGTTGCCAACTGGCCAGGTGAACTTCATACACACTCCATGGAGCGTTCAATGCATTATGTTTTTTTCTTTTCTTCATCCATTCCGC
The DNA here is from genome assembly GCA_037200685.1 of Chitinophagaceae bacterium. Classification (GTDB taxonomy): domain Bacteria; phylum Bacteroidota; class Bacteroidia; order Chitinophagales; family Chitinophagaceae; genus JAJKIP01. Next base: position 141,999 of record JBBCIG010000015.1, on the reverse strand, counting down.
ATCCTTCCATTCATAATGCATATCCCATGTGATGGAAGCAGTGAATGGCCGCATCTCCCAAAAATGTGCGAACGGATCTCCTTTATCCGTCTCTCTTCCTTCGTAACCGACAATATGGTATTTATATGCTTCGCCTAATTTAAATAAAGGAATGAATCCTTCCCAAATGCCACTTTTATCCCAACGTGGAAACAAATTATATTCCTGCGGTTTCCATTTATTAAAATGTCCCATTACGGATACATCTGTTGCATTCGGCGCCCATACGCAGAAATACATGCCCCATACATCGTTGACTTGTATAGAATGCGGGCCGAATTTTTTATATAAAGAATAATGCGTTCCCTGCTGGTAGTTTTTTACATCAGTATCAGTAAGCAATGAATAATTCCATACAGGATTGGAGGTGTCGATGTAATGCGTTTCCTCATACTTTAAAACTTGCTTTTCCTGTTCGATATCTTTTTTTTCGTTCATTCGTATGGAATTTTATTTTTTCGGCGTCTCATACAACTTACGGATTTTTATTGAAACATTAACAGCATTATAAGCTAAGTAATTATAAAAATAGGCCTGGAATCATATTTTTGCTGCGCCTATATAGCATTCTTTTCAGGTCTGATTCAGATAGCATAACATTTAAGTAAGCCAAACCAAAGCCATGAAACAACTTTTCTATGTTATCTGCTTTACCTGCATGTCTTTCGCAGCAATAAGCCAATCTTCGTCCATAAAAGGATCCATACGGGATACCCTCGATAAAAAAAATCTTCCACATGCAGTCATTTCCCTTTTGCGCAGTTCCGATTCTTTATTGGTAAAATACAGTCGTTCTGATAACCAGGGAAATTTTAATATCAGCAATATTGCTTCAGGTGAATATGTGTTGCTGATTACGTATCCCAAATTTGCTGATTACGGCGATAAAATAACGTTAGTTCCTTCTCAGGTATTGGATATTGGTGCTGTTCCCCTCACTCAGAAAAGCGTATTGTTACAGGAAGTGGTAATAAGAAATAACAGGGCGATAAGGATCATGGGTGATACCACGGAGTTTACGGCCGATAGTTTTAAAGTAAGGGAAGGCGCTACAGTAGAAGACTTGCTGAAACAAATACCCGGCATGCAGGTAAACAGTAAAGGTGAAATAACATCGCAGGGAAAAAGAGTCGATAAAGTATTGGTGGATGGCGAAGAATTTTTCGGAGAAGATCCCACCATCGCGACGCAAAATATCGGTGCGAAAGCAGTAGATAAAGTACAGGTATTTGATACAAAGACAGAGCAGGACCAATTGAAAGGCATTGGCGCTTCGGGGGATGGAAAAACGATTAATATTAAATTAAAAGAAAGCGCAAAGAAAGGATACTTTGGCAACCTGGTGGGCAGCACCGATTTTAAGAAGATGCTGAACGCAAAAATGATGTACAATATATTCCAGGGCAATAAGAAGTTTTCGGTGTATGGAACAAGAAGTAATTTCAATACAGGTGAATTGGGATGGGAAGAAAGAAATAAGCTGGGTATTGAAGACGATTATGAGTATGACGAGATTAATGGATACTATTACAGTTATGGTGACCAGGATAATGATTTTAATGACTACAATCTCAAAGGCATACCGACTGCTGCCACTGTTGGGGCTTTATTCGGCAATAAATGGAATGAGGACAAAAATAAACTAAACCTTTCTTACCTGTATAATAGGCTGGGCACTACAAATACATCCCGCAGTATTTCTCAAACGCTGTTAAAGGATACAAGCTTTTTTAGCAATTCGATTGCAAGAAGTAAAGCCCTCTCCCAACGACATGTATTAAATGCAAAATATGAATGGAAAATAGATTCTTTTGCTTCCATTAAATATACGGCCGTGGGGACTTATAAGATGAAAGATAGCTATACAGATACCCATACCGAAACATTAAGTGAAGACAAGGAACTTGTAAATACCAATGACAGGATCAACGATATTAAAAGCACGAAGAAGCAGTTGGATAATGTACTTACCTATAAACAATTGTTCAGGAAAAAAGACCGCCAATTGCTGACCACGCTCCGCCTGGGGCTGCTGGAAGATGACCAGGAAGGAAACCTGATTGCAACTGCCCGCTTTTATAAGAACGGTATGCTTGATTCAACTGCTCTTACCGATCAATTAAAAATTAATGCCGGCAATTCTACAACCCTTGGTGCAAGAATTACCTATAGTGAACCACTGAATGCCCAATGGAACATTGTGACTGAGTACAGCCTTAATAGTAATAATTCTATTTCTCACCGGAATAGTTATGATAAAGTTGCGAGTGTGTATTCAAAGCGTAACGTTGAGTTTAGCAATAACTTCGACCTGGATGCTTTGTCGAACAGCGGGACTGTTACCGCAAGATATGTTGGCAAAAAATTGAGGACTGCTTTTGGAGCAGGTCTTTCTGCTATCCGTCTTAATCTTAATAATCTTGACCTGGCTAAGAAAACAACATATAATTTCACGGGTTTTACCCCACAGGCACAGGTTGCGTACAGGTTTAAGCCACAAACAGGTGTTTCAATTTCATATCGCGGAAATACTGTACAACCTTCTATCACGCAACTTCAACCGCTTCGCAACAATAACGACAACCTTGTCATTTATGAGGGCAATCCTGATTTGAAAGTTGGCTTCAGGCATAGTTTAAATTTATCTTTCAACGATTACAAAGTTTTAAAAGGACGATATATTTATGGAAATGGCGGTATTTCTTTTACAAATAATGCAATTGTTAACCAGGGTACTTTTGATTTAATTACGGGCAAAACAACTTACAAGCCGGTCAATGTAAAAGGTAATAATAATTGGAACTTTTATGCTGGCTGGTTCTCCGGTGAAGGAGATAAAAAATTGATACATGAAATACAACCTAGTGCAAACGGTGGCCGCTCAGTGAATTTTTGGAACAACAGTCAAAATATAAATACATACACTACTTTCTCTTTGAGTTACGGCATACGTTATTCCATTGTTGATAAATACAATTTTAATATTCGTCCAAGAATTTCAAGGAATATATCCAAGTCATCGCTTACTCCCGCTACAAATAACAATTACTGGACCTATGGCGGACAGGCCAACGGGTATATAAAATTACCACTGAATTTGGACCTCAGTTCTGATATTGATCTTAACCTGCAGGAAAAAACCAACGCATTTCCCGACGGCACTACCATTATTGTTTGGAACGCTGAACTGCACCGCAAATTCCTTAAAGATAAAGTACTGGACATTGGTATCATCGCTCATGATTTATTAAACCAGAACCTTGGTTTTAACAGAACGATCAATAGTAATTACATCAGTGAAGAACGGTTTGACAGGATTGCACGTTATTTTTTATTCCGTGTATCATGGACATTTAATAAAATGCCAGGAAAAACTAATTAATATGAAAAAGAAAATCTTCTTTATCGCTCCTTTCTTTTTGTTTATCAGCAAAATAAATGCACAGCAAATTTTTTTTTGACAAAGTAAGTATTGAGTATGCCAAAACCCTTTCTCTCGGCCCATTAATAAAAGAAGTCGAACCGGAATGGTATGAAGAGGCCAAAGACCGGCTGCCGAAAGAAATGGTTGGTTATTATAATTTTTCCAGCGACGGGAAAAAATCATTATATAAACGCACCAAGGAAGCGGTTATGCCAAGGAATTTTGGCATCCCTTCATTTGCAGATGAAAATACTGTGTACAATGACTATACAACAAACACTACTGTTACGCAAAAACCGGTATTCGAAGAGACTTATCTCATACAGGACAGTTTGCTGAATATTAAATGGAAGATTACAGCCGACACCCGCAATATTGCTGGCTTTGAATGCCGAAAAGCTGTTGGCATTTTATTCGACACTGTCGCCGTGTTTGCATTTTATACGGATGAAATCATGGTGAATGGCGGGCCTGAGGGAATAAATGGCCTGCCAGGAATGATACTAGGTGTAGGTATACCACGTTTGCATGTCACCTGGTTTGCCACCAAAGTGAATATTGCCACCGACGCAGAATTAAAAACACTCACTCCTGTCACAAAAGGAAAGAAAACAAACAGGGCTAAAATGCTTAATTCTATTAACACGGCCATGAAAAATTGGGGAAACTGGGGTTCCAAAATGTTACTCGTTTACCAAATATAAATTTTTTATAAGTAGTTAACCGGCTGCATTACTCCTATCATCGTCTGTTGCGACGCTCCATTCATCTTCCTGTCCGCTATTCAGCATGGCGTCTCCGGATAATCATCTCTGCAAATAATACAACCGCAATCCCCGCCGTGTACGCAACCAAATCAATCCATTCAAACGAACTGCCCATAACTATAACAGCAATTTTGGAATGACCAAGGCCAAGCCGATAAACTAAACGATAATATTGCGAAATTTCTATTGCGTATGAAAAGAGCAGTACTGCAATCGCAGCTTTAACAGGTGATACGTTCACGAAAGCCCTTACAAAACAATACAGCATAATGACAACTAAGAAATCGCCGATGTAGGGACGAATTACCTGGTCATTAACGTATGCGGCAATAAGAATTTCAATGCAAAAGATAATGATGAACAGGATAAAGTATTTCCAATGGAATCTGAACATAGTGGCATTGCTAGCCTATAGCCTCGAATAAGATTTATATTACAAAACCATTTGGAAGAATCGCACCCTTCTTTATCACCACTATCCCATCTTTAATGGTATAAAGCGGTTGATCTGTATTCTCCAGGTGCGGTCCGCCGTTAATGCGAACATCGTCACCGATGCGGCAGTTCTTATCAAGAATGGCGTTTTTAATATAAGTGCGGTTACCAATACCGAGTAGAGGAATTCCTTTTTCAGCGGCTGCGCTGATATCGGCAAGTGTTTCGTAATAATCACTACCCATAATATAGGTATTGACAATCGTAGAACCATGCCCGATCCTTGTACGTATACCTACCACAGATCTTTCCATCCGGGAAGCATTGATAATCGTTCCTTCAGCGATGACCGATTTTTCTAATGTAGCGCTGACCTTTGCCGGCGGCAGCATGCGGGCACGGGTAAATATCGCCCTTGTATTATCAAATAAATTAAAATCAGGAATATCATCTGTAAGACCGAGATTGGCTTCAAAGAAAGAATGGATATTTCCTATATCCGTCCAATAACCATCATACTGGTAACTGGCAACTTTACAATTGCCGATGGACTGTGGAATAATTTCTTTCCCGAAATCCGCCGCTTCAAAAAATTTATTCTGTAAAAAATCAAACAGCAATTGCCTGTTGAATATATATATACCCATCGAGGCCAGGTAATGCCTTCCTGCTTTTTGCATTTCATCGCCGGTATCACTCACCCACTCGCCTAATACTTCTTTTTTCGGTTTTTCGATAAAAGAAGTAATAAAGCCTTCCTCATTATTTTTCATAATGCCGAATTCCGGCGCATCCCTGTCGCCAACCGGTATAGTGGCGATAGAAATATCAGCGCCTGATTTTTTATGATTGTCCAGCATTTCCTGGAAATCCATTTGGTATAATTGGTCGCCGGATAATATAAGAATGTATTCACTCTCAAACGGGGCGATATGCCGCAGGCTTTGTCGTACCGCATCGGCGGTTCCCTGGTACCAGGTAGGATTATCCGGTGTTTGTTCTGCGGCAAGTATATCAACAAACGCCGTACTGAATGCACTGAAATGATATGTATTCTTGATATGCCTGTTCAACGAGGCTGAATTAAATTGTGTAAGCACAAACATCCGGTTGATGTTTGAGTTCATACAATTGGAAATCGGTATATCAACAAGGCGGTATTTACCAGCTATCGGAACAGCGGGTTTGGAACGGCTTGCTGTTAATGGGTATAATCTCGAGCCGGCACCACCACCTAATATAATGCAGAGTATTTCTTTGGCAATCGACATAGCAAAAACAATTTAGAGGGATATCGTTTAAAAAAGCTGACCACCAATTTATAGTTAAAAATGATACCAGAAAAATTATTCCGGGAACTTAACCTTTAATGACTGGTAAATATCTATGTACTGTTGTGCGGATGAATCCCAGGAATGATCAATCGTCATCATGTGGCCACGCATCCAGCTATACAAATCCGGCTTATTAATATAAAGATCAATAGCCCTGCCAACTGAATAAGTAATGTCCCCAATGCTTGCCTGGTCGAAACGAATACCGAATCCCTGCGGATCACCATAATCTGTAATCGTATCCTTTAACCCGCCAACACTTCTTACCATCGGCACGGTGCCATAGCGTAATGCATACATTTGATTGAGGCCACAAGGTTCCACCCTACTGGGCATTAATAAAAAATCGGAACCTGCATACAACATATGACTAAGGGGTTCACTATACCCAATGTAAGAATTAAAATACCCACGAAATTGATTCTTCATATTATCGAGCCTGTCTTCAAGGTTTGGATCTCCTGAGCCCAGCACCAAAAAATTCGCTTTGCCATGATGCTGGTAAATGGATTGACTGATCGCATCGGGTAAAAGGTCAGCAGCCTTCTCTCCCACCAACCGGCCGATAAATGCAATCAACGGCTTGTCTTCATCCAACCCAAACTGGCCGCATATCTCTCTTTTATTCTTCTGCTTTCCTTTTTCGACTAACTCTTTATCGTAGTTTTTAATTAGAAAATTGTCGGTTTGCGGGTCCCACACATCGGTATCTATCCCGTTTAATATGCCGGTGCTTTTTCCTTTTTCATATTCAAACAGGTTTTCAAGGCCATTAGCGGAATATTTTAATTCATCCATATAACTATGGCTCACCGTTGTCACTTTCCATGCACATTTAACGGCTGATGCCATCGGGTTGATGGTATTATTCCAGTCAAGCATACCCCAGTTCCAGCTATCGTACGGAGGTATATAATAATACTTGTCCCAACCAATCCATCCCTGGTATTGACCATTATGAACAGTAAAAACAGTAGGAACAGTGGCAAGCTCATTGCGAAATGCGTAGCAATGCTTCACCATAAAAGGAATAAGGCCGCTTTGATGATCATGACAATGAATAACATCAGGTTTATGCTGCCATTTACTCAGCCAGTCGCATACGGCGATCTGGAAAGAAACGAAACGTTCATTGTCGTCATCATAACCATAAATCTTTTCCCGATCGAGCAAACCATTTATATCAACTAAATAAAGATCAAAACCAAGCTTGTTTGTCTTTTCTTTTATCACGCTGTAATGAAACCAGTGCGGACCGAGACTTTGTCCGCCTTCATGCACCAGTTCCCAATCATTTCCATATAAAATTTAGTGCGGTACATGGGCATTACCACTTTGGCGTTATGACCTAACTCAGCCTGGTATTTTGGTAAAGAACCTACCACATCACCAAGCCCGCCGGCTTTTGCTACGGGATAACATTCTGCTGCTACATGAACAATCTCCATTCTAATCAATTTATTGAGGGAATCGCTTTCAAATTAAGTTGTTTTCAGTTGATACCCAACAGATAATTAAAATTTTTCACTATCGTTTTTAGTTTTACTTTTCAGCTTGTAAACTTAAACAACGGATATATGAACCAACAAACAAAATGGTCACAGTTTGGAGTATTAGTCAGTGTCTTCTTTTTCTGGGGTTTTGTTGCAGCCAGCAATGATGTATTAATACCGTTTTTAAAGAAAAATTACACCTTACGCAAGTACAGGCCCAAATGGTTTCGTTTGCCTTTTATGTAGCGTATTCTGTTGGTGCACTTATCTATTTTTTTATAAGCAAGGTGCTTAAACAAGATTTATTAAACAAAATTGGATTTAAAAATGGTATCAGCATAGGCCTTATCATTTCCGCTATAGGAACTTTATTATTTATTCCGGCAGCAAGCGCAGAATCTTTCCCATTATTTATTTCCGGTTACTTTACTATCGGTCTTGGTTTTTCTCTTCAGCAGACAGCTGCAAATCCGATGGCAATTAATATGGGAAGTGTTAGTACTGGTTCACAACGGTTAAGCATGGCTGGTGGTGTAAACAACTTTGGTACTACCATTGGCCCGTTACTTATTAAGCTTGCTATTTTCGGTTCCGTTTCTACTGTGATGGTGGCTTCATTAAATGTAGTAAAAGTTCCCTACCTGATATTGGGTGCTGCATTTCTATTAGTAGCTATTATTATTTATTTTTCTTCCATTCCCAATAAATTAATCAGTAATACGGAAGAACTTGCTGAAGCAAAATCATCCTGGGTTGATAGGGGCTCCCCTTTTAACTATCCGCAATTATGGTTGGGAATGATCGCCATTTTTGTATATGTAGGCGTGGAAGTAAGTACAGGCGCAAATCTTCCCGAGTATATGAAGCAAAAATTAGGAACAACAGCAGGTGAGACGGCCCCTTATATTTCTCTCTTCTGGGCCAGCCTGATGATTGGGAGATGGACATCTTCAGCTGAAGCATTCGGTTTTTCTGCAAGCACAAGAAAAATACTACAGTTTGTAATGCCCTACCTGGCTTTCGGGGTTTTTCTATTCGTAAATGCGATTACCAATCATGATGTACAGCATTTCCTGGTTTATGGATTAGTAATTATAGTTTTAATTATTGCGAATCTTCTCAGCATGGGAAACCCTGCAAGACAGCTTATCATCTTTAGTGGCTTTGGCATAATAGCATTACTGGTAGGTATTTTCTCCAATAATCCGCATGTCAGCGTATTTGCATTCTGTAGTGTTGGTCTTTTTTGTTCTACACTTTGGCCATGCATTTTTACATTATCAATTTCAGGGCTCGGCAAACATACAAGTGAAGGATCGAATTTCCTGATTTTTATGATTATGGGTGGCGGATTTATAAGTGTGCTGCAAGGTTATCTCGCCGCTGACCATTTGCTGGGCATTGCTTATTCTTATATTGTAGGTATTGGTTGTTTTTTATTTTTGGCCTATTATGGTTATAAGGCAAGGGTTGCTCTTAAAAAACAAGGTATTGACTTAGATGCCATAAGTAAATCGAATACAGCCCACTAATCTAATTTCATTCGTACATTTATCGCCCCGTTGCTTACCAGCAGCGGGGCTTATTTTAAAAATATCTCCGATGGCGAAATCAGCAGCAGGGCAACAACTGGCAATAGGTATAGATATAGGCGGTACCGGTACCAAGTTTGGTATTGTAGACCGTGATGGTAATGTGCTTTTCAATGGACAAATTTCTACAAAGGACCATGATGAAGTGAACTCTTTTATTGATGAACTTTACACGGCCGTTTCAGAAATTATAGAAAAAGCCGGCGGTATCGGCCGGATGAAAGGCATTGGCGCAGGCGCACCCAACGGTAATTTTTATACCGGCAATGTTGAATATGCACCGAACCTTCCGTGGAAAGGAATTATTCCATTGGCCAAATTAATCCAGGATAAATTTAAACTTCCCGTCACGCTGACCAACGATGCGAATGCGGCGGCGATTGGTGAAATGATGTACGGCGCTGCTAAAGGAATGAAAGATTTCATCATGATCACATTGGGCACCGGCGTCGGAAGCGGCATTGTTGCCAATGGACAATTAATATACGGACACGATGGTTTTGCGGGTGAGCTGGGACATACCATCGTTATTCCTGATGGAAGATTGCACCCGGGCACAGGCAAAAAAGGTTCGTTGGAAAGTTATGCGTCGGCTACCGGCGTTCGTTATACCGCATTGGAGCTTTTACAACAAGGCGGCACCGATAGTATGCTTCGCAAAATACCAGAATCAGATCTTGATTCTAAAAAAGTATATGAAGCCGCGATAAAAGGCGATGCGCTGGCGAAAGAAATTTATGAATTCACCGGAAGAATATTGGGATTGGCGCTTGCCAATGCGGTGATGTTCTCCAGTCCCGAAGCAATCATTTTATTCGGCGGATTAACCAAAGCCGGTGATCTTATATTGAAACCTACAAGAGATCACATGGAAGCGAACCTGATACAGGTGTTTCAAAACAAAGTAAAAATCCTGATCAGTCATCTTCGTGAATCTGATGCGGCTATACTTGGCGCAAGTGCATTGGTTTGGGAAATGAAATGATTTTGTTAGCCCGGCTGTATTACTACTATCATCGTCTGTTGCGTCGCACTCTTCAGCGTTCGGTAATTCTATTGAACATTTATGAATCATCTTGTAATTCATGTTCCTGTTTTATAATCGCAGACCCCTCGTTCCTCGGGGTGACAAGGAAAAGAATGATTGGTTTCGTAATTTCATTTTACGCAATAGTTCAAATAGTAAACCTTTCCTTATACCCGAGGAACGAGTATTATTTAATAGAACTCTTCAATAATGTTGAATAGAGATACGAAGCCGATGTGGTAGTTATAAAGTTTGGATTTGCAATACAGCACCGTCCCTTCTCTGAAGGAGAAGGGAAAGAGGGATGAGGCTTGCTGAATAGCGAACAGGAAGATGAAGAGTGCGACGCAACAGGCGATGCCATAAAAAACCGAAGCTGGTCTCAAAATGTATTTCCTTCTTACACTTCTCAATATGCGATAACGCTATTATCTTCACACCGGCCGTCCTTAAACTAACCCCACTATGAACGATCATAAATTTCACCTCGGACTTTGTATGGCCGGATCTATCTCCGCCGGTGCATATACTGCAGGTGTGCTCGATTATCTTTTTGAAGCATTGGAAAATTGGCAGGAAGAAAAAGATAAACTGAAAGCAAGCGGCAAGCAAGAAACGAACATTCCAACACACGACGTATTATTAGATGTATTGAATGGATCATCGGGCGGTGGTATGTGTGCTATTATTTCTACCATTATGCTGCAGGAAAAAGGAAAATATAAAAGCGGACGTGAATCACGGTTATATAAAGCATGGGTTGATCTGAATGACAGCGATGGCAAACCGCAAACGCTGGAGCAAATGCTGGATGCGGATGATTTGAAAAAAGAAGGAAAGATACTTTCGTTACTGGATTCAACTTTTATTGATCATGTCGCTGAAAAAACTTTTAGCATCGAAAAAGAAAATGTGCGGCCGAAAGGTTCACGGCCCTGGCTTTCTGAGAAACTGGAAGTGGTGGTTACCGTTAGTAATACCCGTGGCATCCCCTACTCTATTCAATTCGCAGGCTCCGGCCCGAACGAAAAACATTCGATGACGAATTTTAAACACCTGATGAAATTTACTACCGATGATGAACTGGCGGCAAACGATGCGAGTTTTATCAAAATAGATTTTTCGAAAGCGGGTGATGGTGAAGAAGAGAATGATCCGTCGAATATATTTTATATGCAGGAAGCGGCGAAGGCTACCGGCGCTTTCCCGATTGGTTTGCGGCCACGAACTATTAAAGTCCCACGGAAACAAATTGAGAGTATTCATTTCCCGTTAAGTGATGTGCGGGAAGTGACCGAACATGCTGTACCGATAAAACCGCATAATGAGCTTATCAAAACAGAAAATTTTCTTTGCCGTTATCTAACACCATCAACAGTAACGCCGGACTGGATGGATGATATTTCGGAGCATTATACTTTTTCCTGCGTGGACGGTGGCATGACGAACAATGAACCTTTTGAAATCACCCGTGAATTATTGTTACGAAAAGATCCCGAGCAAAATAATATTCCACGTACGCCGGAGAAAGCGGACCGCTGTGTGATCATGATTGATCCTTTTCCCAATCATAATCCTTACACAAAAGAAAAAGAATACAAAGAGCCGGAAGATATTTTTGATATGTTCCCCGTGCTGTTTAATACCATGATGAGCCAGCCGCTTTTTAAACTGGAAGATATTGAGCTGGCGAAGAACGATGGTATTTATAGCCGCTTTTTAGTAATACCATCCCGTAGTGACAGGAATGAAAAGCCAGCGATTGCATCCGCTTCGTTGGGTGGCTTTGGCGGATTCTTTGATCGCAATTTTCGTACGCATGATTTTGAATTGGGCCGCCGCAATTGCCAAAAGTTTTTACAAAACCGTTTCGGCATACCAGTAAATGCTATTGAAAAAAATGAAGTATTCAAAGGCAAATGGTCGAAAGAAGCGATTGACCGCTTTAAGTATAAAAAAGAAGTGAACGGGGTGACGGAATATTATGTGCCGATCATACCTGATATGAATATTATCGGGTGGCATGAAGAAACGGGTAAAATACAATCCGCCAACACGATTGAGAGGGGGAAGTTTCCTACCTACGACTGGAACAAAAAATCACCGGGACTGCGCAAAAAGATATGGAAACGGATATGGCTTATCATCCGTTACGTAATTACCCACCGGATAAAAATTACGTTTAGCAATACCGGCTTCGGTATGAAAGTACTCAGGGCGTTCGGACTTTTCCTAGCCGTTCTGCTGCTTTTACCATTCCTGCTGATTGGCGGCATACCGTTGTATTTCGTTTTGCGTGAGTTCATTATGGACAGGATCATGAATTCGATCCACAAGGATTTCGAATCTTTTGACCTCGTTGCAAAGAGAAAAGTAAGGAAGAACAAAACCGCAACCTGATACGTAAACTTACTTTTAAAATCGAGTACTAGTGATATTGCGGCCTGCCTGGAAATTAATTTGCTTTGTATCGTAATAATTTCCCCCTATATGAAACTAATGATGTACCTGGGAAACGACCTGATTGAATCAGTTCCCGTAGACGAAAAAGACGTTCGCATACCAGGATACCTTGGTAAATTCAAACGCAGCCTGAAAGTAAAATATGAAGAGCTGATACAGCAACACCAGGTTTCGCCTGAGTTTTTAGTTACTGAAATAGTGGCGCAGATGCCTCCGCCGAAAGCCGAAGTTGCTAAAAAGGCAAGCTTGTAATCAACAAGAAGGTCAGATCACTTCCACGCTTCTTTCTACAAATGCTGTAAGATCAGCTCCCTTCAACAATCCCTGGGCCAATAACGCAAGGTCAAATACCTGTTTTGCTATTTCTGTTTGTTTGCTTTCATCCGATTGCAATATTTTCGAAACGATTTTGTGGTTAGCGTTTACAGACACTTTATACGTGTCAGGCATCGACCCATAAAAATTCATACCTCCGCCGCCGCCCATCTTCGACATGTCTTTCATACGGCGCATCCATTCTTCCATCGTGATGGTCACAGGCATTCCTTCCGCAGGCTGGTTTTCAATTTCCACTTTCATCATGGGGTTATTAATCGCTTTATCGAAAACCGTTTTCAGTTTGGAGATTTCGTCATCGCTTAATGTGTGTTTCGCCGCATCTTCTTTTGCGATCAGTTTATCCACTACATCCGCATCTACCCTTTTCAATGAAGTTTTTTCCAGTTTCGTTTCCAGTTGCTGGATGAAATGGTTGTCAATAGGCGAATTCATTAATAGTACATCGTAATCTTTTCTATTCGCAGCCTGCACATAACTATGCTGCCGTTCCGCATCAAAAGTATAGACATAGACGACGGTGCCGTCTTTATTCGTTTGGAAATCTTTTACTTTCGCATTGTATTCATCCAGTGTATAATGCTCATTCTTTGTATTAGTAAGCAATAAAAAGTCTTTTGCTTTTTCATAAAATTTTTCATCGGAGATGGCGCCGAATTTTACAAACAAGCCGATATCATTCCATTTCTCCTCATACGCCTTTCGGTCTTTTTTGAATAACTCCTGCAGCTTGTCCGCCACTTTACGGGAAATATAACTGTTGATCTTTTTTACATTGCTGTCAGCCTGCAGGAAGGAACGGCTTACATTTAACGGGATATCAGGAGAATCAATCACGCCATGTAGCAGCATTAAAAATTCCGGCACGATGTCTTTCACTTCATCCGTAATAAATACCTGGCGGCTGAAAAGTTTGATCTTATTCTTTTGTATTTCAAAATCATTCTTCAGTTTTGGGAAATACAAAACACCTGTGAGGTGAAATGGATAATCAACATTGAGGTGTATCCAGAACAAAGGCTCTTCAGAAAAAGGATACAACTCACGGTAAAAATCGAGATAATCCTCATCCTTAAGATCGGCAGGCGCTTTTGTCCAGATAGGGTTTGTATTATTAATAATATTATCAACTTCAACTGTTTTGTATTTTGGCTTACCTTCTTCATCTTCCCCATCCGGCTCTGACTCTTCTTTTGTGCCGAACTGTACAGGTACGGGCAGGAACTTTGCATACTTATTTAATATTTCACTGATGCGGTTTTCCTGCAAAAAATCTTCTTCGCCTTCATTAATATGCAGTATCACATCCGTTCCCCGTTCCGTGCGGCTACCTTCTGTAATTTCAAAAGTCGTGCTGCCATCACAAATCCACCTTGCAGGCTCTGCACCATCCTGGTAAGAAAGCGTTTGTATCTCCACCTGGTCGGCTACCATAAATGCGGAATAAAAACCAAGACCGAAGCGGCCAATAATTTCATTGGCATCTTTGGCTTCTTTAAACTTTTCCATAAACTCAGTAGCGCCGGAAAAAGCGATCTGGTTGATATATTTTTTAATCTCATCGGCTGTCATACCGATTCCATTATCAGAAATAGTAAGCGTTTTTGCTTTTTCATCCACCGATACTTTTACACGCAGGTCGCCGATATCTTTATTAAAATGGCCCAGCGAACCGAGGCGTTTCATCTTTTGTGTAGCATCCACCGCATTGCTCACCAGTTCCCGTAAAAAAATCTCGTGATCAGAGTATAAAAATTTTTTAATGATGGGGAAAATGTTCTCCGTATTGATGGAAATGGTTCCTTTCTCCTGTACCATAATGAATTGTGCTTTTAATTAACCCGCAATATACAAGGGTTGTTCCAAAATGCACTTTATTGCCAGATTGACAGTAAGCGAAATAACTATTATAAATTAGGGGTTTGTCCGAATTTTTTAAAGCAATTCTTCTTCCTACTTTTGCCAAGTACCTATCGAAAATTTATCGTTGATAAAATCCGACCCTGTATGAATATCCGTGAGTTAGTTGCGCAGTTAGCAAGAAGTATTTCCGTTGATCAAAAGCATTTAGATATCATCAACAATATCGACCCTTGCTTTAAACAAATGCGGAGGAAAAAATGCTGAGCGGCGTTATCAATCAAATGCTGGTAGAAGCTTCACAGCATAATGCTGACAAATCCATAAAACTTTGGGCGAAACAATTTCATGATCTTACGGTGATCCATGTAAAGTATAATGATAAACGTGAAGAATCCTGCATTCAAAACAGTTTAAAAGACGCTGATACAATGGCTGAACAAATAGGCGGCTGCTTGTATGTCAGCAACAGCACCATGAATGGAACGGCCATCGCCCTTACTTTTCTCACTACACGAAACAGGAGAGTAACTATCCCGGTGGTTGAAAACGCATACGCTTATTCAAACTTGTCACCAATTAAATCACGGAGGTTATCAGCTTAATTACCTGGCGCTTCCTTTTCACTTCATCGCATAACCACTATAGCCACGGATATTATTTAATACAGCAATCAGCGCTTCCTTTGTAAGGTTCCTGATATCAACGGCTGTTTTATTATTACTTCTTTTTGCATTTGCTATCGCCCTGCTGAAATTACTGATAGCCTTCGTTGCATCTTTTAAAGAAAAGGAAGCGGAGCTGTTTTTGATGGCCATTTCGGTTACAATCTCGTTAGCGATTGTTTTCAATGTTGCATCGGGAAGCTGGGAAAGATCAATAATAGATTTTGTAGTTTTCATGAAGCTGGATTTTAATAGGTCTAAATATAGTTAATCTGCAAATCTTGTAAACTCTTTATTAAAGATAAAGGGGTTGAATACCCCTTTTTATCCGTAGTAACCGTGACGG
The DNA here is from genome assembly GCA_037200685.1 of Chitinophagaceae bacterium. Taxonomy (GTDB): domain Bacteria; phylum Bacteroidota; class Bacteroidia; order Chitinophagales; family Chitinophagaceae; genus JAJKIP01. Next base: position 126,218 of record JBBCIG010000015.1, on the reverse strand, counting down.
GCTTTCGGAGTTTTACGAATGTACTAAGCAGTTTTCTGCAAATTTGATGAAGCAAAACGCTATTATTTTAAATACCAGTTCATACGCAGGTTAATATTGCTGGTTGGCAATTCTTCAATCACATTATTTTCTTTAAGCCATTTAAACGGTTTATTCCGGTGAACATAATCGACGGAAAGGTCAAATGGTAATTTAGAATCAGTCAGGCGACGTAAGGGCACATTCAGTCCTGTTCCAAAAGTAAACCCCTTTACGTAAGGATAAGACCCGCTGTTTGAAGAGCCAAAAGCCCCGCCCTCCCCTCCTCTTTTTTCATAACGATAGCCAAATCGCAGGGCGACGAATTTTAAAAATAAAATTTCCGCTCCCGCACTTCCTCCCCATCTTATGTTTTGTTTATTATGCGGCACATGATCATCTTCGGTCAAACGCATGTTAACAAAATTGATATACTGGAATTGGAATAAGAAGTCAATACTCCTGCTATCTTTATCTATTAGCTTTGATTTGCCATAAACAAATTTATTAGCATCGATAGCTGTAGTATAGCTGGCGCCTGCATACACATGACTAGTGATGGTAACATCATCTTCTACTCCACTTGGAAATTTCCATTTTGTTTTTGCCATGTTAACATTCGTAAAACTTGCAGCCAACCGTACTGTTTTTTCAGTGTTAGTGGATTTTATTTTGCAAGCGGCTTTTCATACAGCACCCCCAGGTCTCCTGTAAAACTTCCGGCTGTACCACCCGGTTTTATTGCATAAGTAAAATAGCTGAGATTGACTCCCGCATACAGGCCTTTTTTTACTTGATAAGAAGCCGTCCCTGTATAAAATGCCTCGTTAACTTTATTGGCATAATAAGTTGGATTATTTCCGCTGTTAAAACCAAACTTCGGTTTTTTTACATTATAGCCAAACCTGGAAAGACCAACAGTTAATTTGTCATTGATCCTGTAGGCAGCGCCGATAAAGGCAGAACGGCTTTTTTTATCGATAAAGGAAGGCCAGGCGGTGCTTAATTCCGTTTGAAGTTTTTGCGGCATCCTGCTTAATGTTGCAGGATTAATTCTTGCTTCAGCTATTGTGCCACCGTTAGCTACCTGCGCATATCCCATCGCAGCGGCCCTTGCACTGGCGGGTTGTGTTTCAAAAGTTTCAAGATAATCCTTGAATAAATTATAATTCTGCGCTTCTAATTGAACAGTATAGCCACACAAGAAAAGAATTGCCAGCACGATGGGTTTTAATTTCGGGAGCATATCTTGCTTTTTAAATAATAATAGATTGTTATAATGATTAAACTATCGATCGAAGCGCAGTGCGAGGCTTAATCCTATATAAGAAACTGTCTTCGATTTTTGAAACCTTGCGGATACGTCCCATATTTTGGTGAGACGATAACCGGCCCCCACGGCAACAGCGGGACCATTATTATTAAAATCTAATCCATTTGGAGTAAAAGGGTGTTGCAGCGGCTGTGCCTTTAAAAGAAGCATACCCTGCAAAAACATCTATATGTATAGCAGGTTGCACAAAATAATGACCACCCCCCAGCAGGTAAAAATAGTTAGCCGGCGATCCATTTTTTCCTTTTTTGCCAAACCTGTTATAACCGATATTTCCGGACACTGCAATTTTTTCATTTAGTATGTAACCTAAATGATAGGCCGGGCCAATACCGATGCTGGAGCCTTTCATTTTCATAACAGGTAATCCGGTATTAAGAGAAATATCCATGGTAAAATTTTCCAGGTTTATCCCCTTCTGTTTGTTTTGGCTAAAAGCATGTTGTGAAAAAGCAAAAATGGAGAGGCATAAAACTATATACTTCATTGTGTAGCTTTAATTCGTGAACAATAAATACGCCGTAAATAAACAGGGTTCTTAAAAGGTTAGAATAACGAAACGATTTTTCGGAAGAAGGAATTATATCTCAAAAATGATATGAAATGTTTGTTATCTCAATACCTAATTTGTAGTAGGAAAAAAACTATTCTGTAGTTAATAATGGTCCTTTAATTATATTTTCTAAGGCTTGGGTATAAATGTTTGCTGCGGGACTGATATTGGTTAGTTTTTATTTTTATTAAACAAGCTGGCTATTTGTGAAATAAACCAAAATATTGTCAATACCAGGGATAGTACATAGGTTATTTTTAATAAAGCCCTGACAGTAACCCTTAAACCTTTTGACCGTATCCTGCTACTGGCTACGTCAAGTTTTTCTGAATAAAGTTTATAAATAATCAGCCATGAAAATAAAACCATAACTATAATAATAATGATGTTGCCTTCCATAGACTTGATGATTAAAGGTTGAAAATATTTTTAACAGAGCTAAGAAAAATATCCGGAGTGAACAAATTTTAATTAAAAAAGGTAATGTTCAACGTGGTTGACATTACCTTTTGACAATGACTTATCGGCGCTATTTAAAATTATAATTCCTTTTATTTCTTTGCTGCGGGGAACTTCCTTTGTTTTTCGTCCAGTACGGTGATTTTACCGTTTTCGATTTTAATGTCATCGACAACTGAAGCAGAATCTATCTTCCCTGACTTATCAGTGACCACTTGTTTATACCACAGCGTCACCCATTCTTGTTTTTTATCCTTAGAAATGACGGATTCATAATCACCCATTTTAACGCTTACACTCGTTGTTTTGCTCCAAAAATCGGTAAGCCAGGCACGCAAAGTATCTTTTGATACTTTTTCATCAATTCCATCAAAGCTCCAATGTACGCTATCGGCGAATGCGGCTACTGCCTGGTCAACATTGCCAGTCTCCCAACCTTTTATTGAATTAAGTGCGATGGCAACATTCTTCTGGTCGCCCGGTACCCAATTGTCCGGCGGATGATTCTCGGGCAAGTAAGCGTAATCTATTTTTTCTCCTGTACCAGTGCTATCGTCTTTGGTCTCACCGGTTGCTGAGTCAGTTTTACTGTTACAGCTAAGGATAAATGCGGATGCGCAAAAGAATAAAAACAATTTTTTCATGTGCGTGATTTTAGTTTAAAGAAATATTTATAATCTCCGTAGAGTGAAATGAAAGACAAAATGGGAAGCAAAATGTGTAACCAGAATTACAGGTAAGTAATCAAAGCGCCGGAAAAAACAGGGAAGAAAGATAGTGTATTTTTGTATACAGTCAATTTTCCAATTAAATAGCATTTAAAATAAACATACAAATTGCAACCTTAACCGATTTAAATTGTTTATAAAACAAAAATTATAATATGCAAAGCCAAACAACGAGCAACGAAAGTATAGCCGATAAAAAAGTTTTTATAAAAATGGCTACCAGCGCCTGGGATAGCTATAACGCAAGGGTAAATAAATTGCTAAACACCCTTTCCGATGTGCAATTGATGGCCGAAACCGCACCGGGCAGGAACACTGGTATTTATCTTATTGGTCATTTGATAGCAGTAAGTGACGGGCTCTTTCCGATATTAGGTTTTGGAGAAAGGCTATACCCGGCTTTAGACAAGATATTTTTAGAAGCACCTGATAAATCAGGCGCTGAGATGCCATCGATAAGCGAACTAAAAGAATATTGGAAAAATGTAAACACTAAACTTGATGAACACATCAGCAAGATGCCGGCAGATGATTGGTTCACCAGGCACAACAACGTATCGGAAGCGGATTTCGCCAAAGAGCCACACCGCAATAAGTTAAATATTATTATCAACAGGACAGGACATACCAGTTATCATTTAGGACAACTGATTTACCTAAGTAATCAAAAGGATTAAAATAAAATGGTGGCGGAGAATTAATTTATCTCCGGGTTTAGTTAAGCGAAATACATAATAATACCGATAACTAAAACAATAAGGCCGAGGCTATATAAAACTTTTGCAATGCCATGCTTGCGACGGTGCCACATACTGTCCTCGTAGGTTGCAAACTCAATGGCGCCGCTGGAATTGCGGTGATTGAATTCATAGCGGTTTAGTTTATGTTTCATTATATAGGCTACCACTATAAGCGCTACGCCAAGGATCATAATAAGCACTGGTTTATTGCCTTTTCCCTGTGGCTTTGCCTTCTCTATGGATTCATTCACTGTATCATTAAATCGCTTTCTCACGTCAGCAGATACAAGGCCTCTAAGAATATCATCCTGCAGGTTGCCGCTGTTTGCATATTTACTGCAAAGCAAATTAAAATCCCTCTTGTCTTTTTTTGTGAGTGCAGGATCGCTTTCATATTTATTTTTGAAATCCCCCGCCGCCTGTTTGTATGCATTCATAAGGTTACGCTCTTTTTCATTCATCAGTCCATTGGTTGCTATCGTTTCCAGGATAAGCGGGAGATGGTCTTGCAAGGCCGCCACTTTTTTGGCGGCTGCATCTACCGGGTTAAGGTCATCTATCTTATTAAGCACCTCTTCGGGTGCAGGCATGCCCTCTACATAAGAATCACTTTGAGCCTTTAGTTCATTTTGAAATAGGAACAATATGGCTATCAATAAAAATTGCTTTGAGCGTTGAATAAAAATGGACATGTTGTATGAATTTTGCTGAATTTAAATAAGTAAAGATTGGAGGCATTCCACTCTACTCTATTTGGCCTTACAGTGATTAGGGATTATTAAAAGGGGAATTAACAGGATGAGAGATAGGACAAAATACTAAACTTTTTCGAGAGTGCTTTTTTTACCAAAAATAATGACACTCCCATTATGCTGAGTAAAGAACAGGAAGATGAACGGAGCGTCGCAACGAAGTTGATCAGGGAACCGGAGCCGGCTAATAATAGTTATCGCAGCTTAAATAGAATTACAAATACTTCCCGGGGTGTCGCGGTAATAAATGTAACCAGGATGATCAATTTTTTTTACGCTATAAATCTTCTCCGCTTTTTCCCAAAAGATGCTGTCTTCGCTGTAGGTGATGTTTTTATCAAATCCGCCAAGTGCAAAAAATATCTCCGCCTTACCAAAAAAAGTGGGACCGATATTGCATTCGGATAAATGAATCTTCTTTGACAAGTCGTTCTTGTCTTTTACATATTCATCACCGATAACGATTGCCCCACCCCTGGATAAGATCGACTGTTGGAAAATTTTCCATGAACGCTACTCTTTTTTCGATGTAATCAGGTTTGTATTCATCATCGCTGTCGAGAAAGGCGATGAACTTACCTATCGCCGCCTTGATGCCCGCATTCTTGGAAAGTGAAAGTTTGCGGTTAGTATGCTTGAGATAACGAATGTTTTCATGATTTTTCATATAGCTGTTCACTACATGGAACGTGTCATCCTCGCTCCCATCGTCCACCACGATGAGCTCGCAGCTTTATAGGTTTGATTTATAAATGAAGCAATGCTGCGGTGCAAATAGGAAGAACGATTGTAAGTGGCCATGATGACAGAAACGCAGGGATCTTCCTTGTGATAAACATTGAAAAAAAACATACGGTGGTCTTTGATGATTATATATCGGGCGGAAAGTGAAATGTCATCAAAGAGGCGGACGGGTATATTCGAAAAATGAGATAATATGGCTATATGAATTTTGCCTATAATCCGTTGCTTTTCAAAGCTTTTGGTCTAATAGAGCTGATTTTTATATAGACTTCTATAAAAGTAGTAAAAATTGAGTTATTGTTTGCGGTCACTTTTTCTTTCAACGGAAAATCTTTTTATTTTGCTGCGTTAATAGAGAAGTAATTAAGCCATTTCTACATCTGAACCATCGTTAATAACAATTTTCCTTATGTCTCATTCTTTTCGTGTTTTGCTGATTAGTTTTTTTCTTCCTTTTCTATGCCATTCCCAGGATGAAGAAGACCGCAAGATCGTTATTGAAAATAAAGTGCAGGAATTTAGCTTTTCAAAAGGTAGCGGTGAGAACCCTGTGCTGATTACTGAAAAATATTCAGAACTCTATCGTAGCAACGATCTTCAAACTTCCGTGCTGTTTTCTGAATTGTACAACGAAAATGAAACGATTGATGATGTAGATATTAAGATTGATAAAAAGAAAGCGAAATGGATAACGCCACGGAACGATTATTATTCCGTTGAAAATTTTTCTATTCAGATGCCCGTGTGTGTTATTTCAGTATGCCGCTGGCTAAGGCCAGTCATGGTGAAGTGACACTTACAAAAACGTATAAAGATCCGCGGTATTTTACCAGCGTTTACTTTAATGAAGGTTATTTCACCGAAGACAAAACAATTATTTTCACTATTCCCCGGTGGATGAAGGTGGAGTTAAAGGAATATAATTTTGAAGACCACGGTATCAAGAAATCTACGCTGTATGATGCGAAAGCTGACGCTGACGTAATCACTTATACTATTCAAAATGTAACCGCTTATAAAAAAGAAGCGGCGGCGCCGGGACGTTCCTATGTGTACCCGCACCTGCTGGTAATGTGTAAAGAAGCGAATGTAAACGGCGGTAAAGTCGTATTCTTTAATACGCTGGCTGATCAATACAGTTGGTATCGTCATCTCGTCCTGAATGTGAATGATGATAAAACGGTGTTGCTGGAAAAAGCGAAAGAATTAACAGCCAATATCACTAATGACAAAGAAAAGATCAAAGCGGTTTTTTAATTGGGTGCAGCACAATATCCGCTACATCGCTTTTGAAGATGGTATCGCCGGCTTTAAACCAGCGAAAGCTAATGATGTACTGAATAAAAAATACGGTGACTGTAAAGGTATGGCGAACCTCACCCGTGGATTGCTGCAGGCGCTGGGTTTTGACGCCCGTCTTTGCTGGATCGGTACGAATTATATCGCTTATGATTATTCAACGCCATCGATGGCGGTGGACAATCATATGATCTGCGCTTTAATTTATAATGGGAAAAAAATATTTTCTTGACGCTACTGAAACCAATATCGGTTTTGATGAATATGCGGAACGTATACAAGGCCGGCAGGTATTAATAGAAAATGGTGACAGCTATATGCTGGAAAGAGTGCCGCCTTGTAGCGCCTGAACAAAATACGATGACGGAAAAACTGACACTTACATTTGATGGCACTGAAAATATAAAAGGGAATGTGAACATAAACTATAAAGGAGAATCAAGAACTGACCTGCTGAATAGAATAACCGCCACACGGAAAGATAACCTTCAAAAAACGCTGACGAATTATTTATCAGAAGCCAATCATAACTATGAGATTGAAGGATTGAATACAGCAGCTTTACTGGGAACGGATTCTCTCTTAAATATTAAATATAATTTTTCGCAAAAAGGGGCTGCTTCCGCTTTCGGTAAAGAAATTTATTTCGAGCCTGATTTCAGGAAAGAGTTAGGAAATTTTACCATTGATACAGCTAAACGGGAACTGGATATGGTGCTTCCTTATAAAATGAACCTCCTGACAGAAACCTCGATTACAATTCCTGCCGGGTACAAGGTGAATCAACTGCCTGCTAATAAGGAATGGAAACATCCAAATATACAGGTGAGTGTAAACTACACAATGAAAGGGAATACCATTGAATATAAAAAACAGATCAGGATACCTGATATCACGCTAAAGAAAAAATCATTCGTGGAATGGAATAGGATCATGAAAGAACTGAACAATCAGTATCACGAGCAGATCATTTTTGAAAAACAATAACAAACTATCCAAACTATATTCATGAAACATGTAGTCTCATTTATTTTATGTATTGCTGTAACCGCTTCCCTGGTTGCGCAAGGGGATGAGAGCAAGGAATATGCAAAAATGAAAGTTGAATTATCAGAGAAAATATTTGGTTCAACCGATAGTTATTTTAAGACAACTGAAATTCCGGAGAAATATAAAAATGAGTCCATCGTGGTGCTGGCGCAGGAAACATTCGCTGGAGTCGGATTCAAAGTTCAAGATGAAAATCGGCCTTTTCTCCAGGAGTGGTGTTAAATATAATTTCTTTGATATTTTCAGAAGGAAGATGCTGATCAATGACCAACCCGCACTGGAAGAATATTCGCAACTAAATTTTACCAAACTGCAATCGAAAGGCAGGGGAATATTAGGCAAAGAAAGAAATTACACATTTATCAATATACGTGTTATTAAACCGAACGGTACGATTAAAACAGTGAATATTGATGAAAGCGCTGTCGTATTAAAAGATGAAAAAATGAAAAGCAAAATAAGATCGCCATACCTGACCTGGGAGTAGGAGATATTATCGATTATTATATCGCTAATTATTACCAGGAAGGAACTGTAGTAGGTGGTGGCTCTACCCCACTGTTGTATGTACTGGGTGATGATTATCCTATTCTTAATTATGTTATTTCTTTGCAATTCGATGCACGGGATAGCTGTAGAATATCAGTCTATCAACGGCGCCCTGATTTTAAAATTTCTCCGGATGAAGATGGAGTGGCAATGTGTTAAATATGGCTGTGCGGGATGTTCCGAAAATCAAAGGATTAATCTGGTCGTCCTTACCAAGACAGCTACCTGTTGTACGCCTTCATTATAAATTAGGGGACATTGAACGACGTGGCCTTGGTAATATCAAACAAGGAAAAGTTGAAAAAGCTACAAGTGTTTATGCAGAAATAATGGAAGGAACGATGGCCTTCTATGTAAACGCGGCTTCTGAATACGGGGCCAGGACAACAAGATCATATAAAGCGGAACGCTCAGCGGCACAAGATGCATGGGAAAATTATATTAAGAAAAACCCGAAAGCAAATGATCCTGATTCGATCGCCTCATTTGTATTCAGGTACCAGACATGGACGGATTTCTTTAATGATTTTACTTTAAGAACAAACTATAATAATGCGTATTATAATGTGGGCCTGGAAACCCAGCTATACCGTATTATCAGGTTTTGCAACATTATGAAACAGGAATTTAAAACAGATGTCGACCTGCTTGTGGTATCGGGAAACGATAGTTATGACCGCAATGATATATTTAGTGTCGCAGACCTTTCAATCCTGGTGAGAGTGAACGAATATCATACAAAATATTTTTCTTTTGCTGACAACCTGGATTACCAAAATACAATTCCTTATCAATTACAGGGTGCAACCGCAAAAGTTTTTCCTTTTGACATGAAAGGAATGTTCGGAATAAAAATGTTGCATGTTGATGAAAAAGAAAGCAGCATTATGACATTGCCGGCAACGGATTATAAAAACAACTTCAAATCTGAAGTTATTACGGTGAAAACCGATGTAAGTGATCTCCAGGTATTACATGTAAGCAGGAAAGTAAGTGTAAAAGGTAGTTTGAAAAAAGATGAACAGGCCGCACTTACTATTTTTGAAGAAATGGCGTTGCAGGCAGGTGAAGGCGCAGGTTATCCTGATGATCTGATTAAAAGAAATAAAGACCGGAGCAAATCAGCGAGAGAAAACGAAGCTGATTTACAAACACTATTGGAAAAAGCAAGAACAAAGCATAAAGAAGATTTTGAAAATGAGATCGAACGCAATTATGATGTGAAAGCAAAGGAGCTGAAACAATATAAAATATTGAACCTCGGCGCAGGCCCCTCTCCTTTTGAATATGAACAGGAATTTATCATGGAAGGATGGGTGAAAAAAGCCGGTAATAATTATATTATTGATATGGGCAAATTCATTTCCAGCCAGATTGCTATTGAAAAAGATCAGCGGAAAGAACGAAAGATGTTTATATGCCTTTTCCCCGCGGGTTTTCTTACCAGGTTGAATTTATTGTTCCTGATGGCTATACAGTAGATGGCATGGATAAACTTAATTCATCTGTTGAAAATAAAACAGGGGCTTTTATCGCTACTGCAAAACAGGAAGGGAATAAAGTAATAGTAAATATCAATAAACACTATGCGCATTCTTTTGAGCCTGCGGCAAACTGGCCTATGTTACTTAGCTTCCTTGACAAAGCGCTAGATTTTAACCAGCAGAAATTATTATTGAAAAAGATATAAGGGCTTAAGCAACATTAAGATTTATTGCATCTTTTTATGCAAGAAGAATCTTACCACCCTTTTGTCGTATAATGCTTAAACAATTTATTTCTTCCCAATCTCAGACCTTATCACATTCAACGCCCCACCGGCTTTAAACCATGCAATCTGTGGTTCATTATATGTATGATTAACGGTGATCGTATCCACCGTTCCATCTTTATGGTTCAGGTCAACTGTTAATGGCTGGCCGGGTGCAAAGCTGGTCAAACCATTGATATCAATATTATCATCCTCCTGCACTTTATCATAATCTTCTTTATTAGCGAAAGTCAGTGCCAGCATTCCCTGCTTCTTCAAATTCGTTTCATGTATACGGGCAAAGCTTCTTACTAAAATAGCACGAACACCCAAATGTCTTGGCTCCATCGCCGCATGTTCACGGGATGAACCTTCACCATAGTTTTCATCACCAACTACTACACTGCCCACATTCGCCGCTTTATAAGCACGGGCTGTTGCTGGTACGGGGCCATACTCACCTGTAATCTGGTTCTTTACTTTATCTGTTTCGTTATTATAATAATTCAAAGCGCCGATCAGCATGTTATTGCTGATATTATCCAAATGCCCGCGGAACTTTAACCAGGGCCCCGCCATACTGATATGATCGGTCGTGCATTTGCCTCTTGCTTTGATTAATAATTGCAGGCCCTGCAGGTCATATCCTTCCCACCCGGAAAAGCAGTTAACAATTGCAAACGCTGGCTTGTAGGATCAACCGCAACTTTCACCGTGCTGCCATCCGCAGCCGGTTCCTGGTAACCCGCATCTTCTACGGCAAAACCTTTTGGTGGCAATTCAAAACCGCTTGGTTCTTTCAGCAACACATCCTCACCTTTGCTGTTTTTCAGTTTATCTGTTAACGGATTGAACGAAATAGTTCCGGCCATCGCCAGCGCTGTTACAATTTCCGGCGAAGCCACAAATGCATGGGTAGATGCAAGCCCGTCATTTCTTTTGGCGAAGTTCCTGTTGAAGGAAGTGATGATAGTATTCTTGCGATTCGGGTCGTCAATATGCCTTGACCATTGACCAATACAAGGGCCGCAGGCATTGGCCAATACTACCCCCACCGGCATCTTCAAATTCTTTAATAAATCCATCTCTTTCGATGGTATATCTCACTAATTCAGAGCCGGGTGTAATAGTAAATTCAGATTTCGTTTTAATACCTTTACTCACCGCATCTTTTACAATAGAAGCGCTGCGACTGATGTCTTCATAAGAAGAATTGGTGCAGCTTCCGATCAACGCTACTTCCAGTTTATCTGGCCAGCCATTTTCTTTTACCGCTTCGGCCATTTTAGAAATTGGCGTTGCTAAGTCTGGCGTAAACGGCCCGTTGATATAAGGTTCAAGTGTATTTAAATCGAGTTCCAGTAACTGGTCATAATATTTCGCAGGATCAGCATACACTTCCGCATCGGGGCGCAGGTGTTCTTTTATTTTATCCGCCATCGCTGCTATCTCTTCACGGCCGGTTGATTTCAAATAGCCGCTCATCTTTTCATCATACGCAAACAAAGAGCAGGTCGCTCCTATTTCAGCGCCCATGTTGCATACGGTTCCTTTACCTGTCGCACTCATGCTGTCAGCCCCATCACCAAAGTATTCTACGATCGCACCGGTTCCGCCTTTTACAGTCAATTGACCAGCTACCCAAAGGATCACATCTTTCGCTGATGTCCATCCACTCATTTTACCAGTCAGTTTTACACCAATCACTTTCGGCATTTTTAATTCCCATGCCAGGCCCGCCATTACATCTACCGCATCAGCGCCACCAACCCCAATAGCTACCATTCCTAAACCACCCGCATTCGGTGTATGAGAATCCGTCCCGATCATCATACCACCTGGGAATGCATAATTTTCTAACACCACCTGGTGAATGATACCAGCGCCGGGTTTCCAAAACCCGATACCGTATTTATTGGAAATGCTCGACAAGAAATCATATACTTCACGATTGGTTTCAATCGCCAGTTGCAAATCTTTTTTCGCTCCCACTTTCGCCTGTATCAGGTGATCGCAATGCACGGTAGAAGGGACCGCCACTTTATCACGGCCGCAGGTCATGAACTGCAGCAACGCCATCTGCGCCGTCGCATCCTGCATCGCTACACGGTCTGGTGCGAAATCCACATAATCTTTTCCGCGGCTGTACGGCCTTGCAGGCAAAGCGCCATGTAAATGGGCGTACAATATTTTCTCCGTCATCGTTAGCGGCTTGCCGGTCAGTTTCCGGGCAGCATCTATTTTGGCGGGCATCGAGGCGTAAACTTGTTTGATGAGGTCGAGGTCAAAAGCCATTCTTTTCAATTTGAGGTGATGGTTTGACGTTTAAAGCTGAATCCGTGTGGGCGGCGCCTTCAAACTACAAACCGGAAAGCAATGCAAATTTACAAAAACATGACCTTAGTAGTATGCGTTATTCAATAAATAATCAAGGTATTTTTTATTTGCCCGGCTTCGGTTTTTCATGGCATCGCCTGTTGCGTCGCACTCTTCAGCTTCGGTAATTCTATTGGGCATTTTCGAAACATCTTATAATTGGCGATCATAACCCTAGGAGCATTTGAAACGCTCAAAGGTTTTTTTTCAATGCATGAATTCTTCTCAGCAATTATGGCAACATATTACCAAACCTGGAAGCTCTTTTTTGAGAAGGAAACTGTGTTCCAGCGGAACACATTATGGGTAGCATAATGATCCGTCAATACCTGCGTTCCGTAGGAACGCTTTATGCTTGCATTGAAAAAGATTGCATAAAACGTTCCGATGTAACGTTAACCGTATTGATTCATGATTCTACCCATAAGATGTCCCTACGGGACAAGAGAATATTTGATTATTAAAACCACTTCGCAATTGCTGAGTAAAGAACAGGAAGTACAAGAGTGCGACGCAACAGGCGATGATAGTAGCAATGCAGTTGAGTTCATAAATAGCTGCAACTGTTTAGAAACAGCAACTCAAAACTCCCGGACTTCTGGTATTTGGTAATGTTTTGTTTGAATTATTGAATCATGAAGACAGTAAGGCACTAAGTTTTTTCTTTGTGATTCTTGGCGCCCTTGTGCCTTCGTGGTTCAATTTTGCTATTTCTTTCCTTCAAACTTTTTATTACTTTAGAGTTATGAAACGGTTCAGACATTTTGTGGAATGGAACGCTTTCGGCGTTTGCGCCGCCATTGGCAACCGGATGGGAATCGCTACCAGCCGCATCCGCCAGTATTTTATTTATGCGTCCGTCCTTACGATGGGATCGCCGATCATTATTTACATGGTGCTCGCTTTTTGGAGAAACATGCGAAAATATGTATGGGCGGCGAAGAGAAATCCGTGGTATTACCTGTAGTATTATTAATTAATCATTATTAATAATTCAGCCCCCAGTCTTTTCCTTTTCTCACCGCAGGCACACCATCTGTAATCCATTTCGCCGGTGTTTCGCCTTTTAATAGCCAATCAAAATATTGCTGCTCACGGATGGAAATATCTTTCTTGTTTCTTCTTTCGACAAGGTTATGCGCTTCACCATTGTAACTGAGCATCCATACTTTTTTGCCCAGCCTTCGCATGGCTGTATAAAATTCAATTCCCTGGTACCAGGGTACAGCTCCATCCTTATCGTTTGACATAATCACCAATGGCGTATTCACTTTTGTAAACGAAACAATGGTGAACTTTCAATATATAACTCTGGCTTTTCCCAAAGGGTGGCGCCGATGCGGCTTTGTGTTTTTTTCATATTGAAACTGGCGGTTCTTTCCATTCTCCCATCTTATACCTCCGTATGCGCTGGTCATATTCACAACTGGTGCGCCGGCCCATGCGGCTTTATAAAGGTTCGTCATCGTAATGATGTAAGCGACCTGGTAACCGCCCCAGCTTTGTCCCTGCAAACCCATACGTGTGCTGTCAATAAATCCTTTTTTCACCAACGCCCTTGTACCGCTCACTACATAATCGTATGCATCCTTACCGGGATGACCTGTGCCATAATGTATGTCGGGTGCAAAGACGATGTAACCGCGGCTTACAAAGAATGGAATGTTCAGCCGGCTTGGTGTGGGTGCAGGTGGAAGATAATTATATAGGCCATCACTCAATGTTTCATAGAAATAACAGATCAGCGGGTACTTTTTCTTTGGATCAAAATCTTCGGGCTTATATACAATGCCTTCGGATTCTTTTCCATCGTATGCTTTCCATTTGAAAAGTTCGGCGGTCATCCAGTTATGCTCTTTTTGTTGCGGGTTGAGGGCAGATAGTTGTGTGTAAGACCAGCCACCATTAACAGTAGATGTTGAATTAGCGGAAGTAATGTACAGGTTAGGAGAGCTTATGTAATCTTCTTTCGAAAAAACATATACGTTGGCATCCTTTGCTTTTATAAAGGAACTGTATACATAAGGGCCGGTAGCAGCGATCGTTTCACCAATGAGATCAGATCCCAGGTATTTTACAACTGAACTTAACTTTTTTTCTTCATTAAATGTCCTGAAATGAAGCCATGTTTTATGACTGATAAACTTTTCTTCCGGGTCAACTTTTATATACCGGAAGGAACTATTTATTAATTTTCTTCCTGAAGTGATGGTAGAGGGATCAGCAGTATTTGCTAATGGTATGCGCCATACATCGTATTTGTCATATACATACACGGCAGAATCACCTTCATGCCATCCCATTACGCCGTAAGGATTTGGATCCTCAGGTGTGTCATTTTTTTCATTCCATAATGGGAATTTTATTTTTGCCGTAATATTTTTTGTGGAGCTTCCATCCCATACAAAATAATTTTTCACTTTATTATCATACCACATAATGTATTTACCGTTGAAGACAGGTAAGTTGAATTCAGAACGCCTGATAAATCTTTCTTTACCAGTTTCTGAGATCCGTCTTTCACATTGATAGCATAGATATCTTTTATGGTAGCGCCCGTCCATTGGCTTTCTATTCTTCTTCCCACATCGGTCACACCGACAAATATGTCACCATCGCCTTCATTTGTTTTATATACAACGGGGATATCCAATGAGCCTAATTGTTTCACCCCACTTTTTTCAAAATCATAAACAGCGAGATAGTTTTTTTGTAAATCGCTTCTTAAATTGAGTAACTGTACCGTTTGAATTTCATCATCGTTGTAATGCCAGATATCCAGTCTGGCTTTATCAATATCCGCGATGGTGGTGTCTTCGGGTAATTGTATCGGCGCAGTTCCAAAGAATAAACGTTTACCGCTTTTACTGAATTCAGGTGTGCTGAATTCGCTTACTGTCATTCCCAACTGCATGCCAATTGAGTTTTTCTCAGCTAATACAACAGCACTGTCCATGCCTTCTTTGTAATACCAAAGCTTATATGTCCGGGACTGGCCTTTTATCCGGGGCGTTGAATCTTTGTCTGCGATAAATGCGACCTGTGACCCATTTTCTGAAATCGCTACGTTGCCAAGTGAATTTCCTCCCCGGCTCAATGTATCGGTGATTTTTTTATTTAGATCATACAGCAATACGAATTGTTTGCCGATTGAATCTTTTGAGCCGAATTGTTTTAACAACAGCTTCGTTCCTTTTTCATTGAAATAATAAGCGGAGACGTTAGGAAATATTTTCTCTTCGCCTGAGTTTAAATTTTTTAAACCAAGATCGGCAATTACTATGCGGTTGGCTGTTGATGTGTCATCATCATCGGCATCTGAAAGACCAGCATCATCTCCATAATCGTCACCTTCATTTTGGTTTGCTTTTTTCGGCGGTCGTGGTGCCATTTGTTTTGCCATTGATTCAATTACTTCCTGTAATGAATCAACAACATTTAATAAACTATCGGTGAGGCGTTTTGTATCTGTCCTGTCTGTTCTAGTTGGTGATTCCGGTTTTTTTTCAAGATTATAAGCAAGCCAGCCAGAAGAAAATTTTGGTATTTTATATTCTCTTATTGCTGGTGTTTTCCAAACCGTTTCTTTTCCTAATTCTATTATGCCTAATGAATCTTTGGGTATATCATCCCTTCTTTTCTTTTTGATCCTTGCTTCACGGGTTTCTTTATAAAAAGGCTTGATTTTAAAAATAACGAAACGGCTGTCTTCTGTGATCAGCGCTTTGTAACCTCTTGCAATTGTTTTTTTATAGTTTGTTTCGGACGATTGAATTATTAAATCATTATCGCCTTCCTGCGGTTCAATGGTGTACACGACCCATTTGCCATCATTGCTGATTATTTTTTCACCAATACTCTGCCAGCTATCGTAGACAGAATGGTCCAAGGGTTTTTTTTGCGCAGCAGCTATAACAGAAATAAAAAGAAATAGCAGAAAAATGAGGGATTTTCCCGGCATGAGTGTCAGTTTGCCACTAAGATAAATGGAAATAATTATTCCTGATTATGGTTTCACTCCTGTTATTAAACCATATTCCCACAAATTCTTTTTCAACCCGAGGAACTGGTATTTGCAGGCGGTGATATTTCCCTTTTGCATAGCGGTGGCGGGTTTGGAAAAACTGATTTTCTTCCAGAGTAAATATAAATTGGCGAAATAATAAAAACGTAAAAGTCTTTTGGCGGAACGGGCGGTATATGGCGAAATATTTTTATAATTAATAGTATCAAATCCTGCGTGCTTCATGGATGAAGCAAATCTTGCTGATGTTTCCAAATAATTTACCTGCCAGCCATCAAGCCATTTGCGGATAACAGGGTGTTCATTGTTTTCAAATGCAGTGACAAATCCATCGGCGACGACCAACCTGCCGCCGGGTTTTAATAAGCGGAACGCTTCTTTTATAAATTGTTCTTTATTATCTGCGTAGCAAATACTTTCGCATCCCCAAACCACGTCAAAGCTTTGATCCGGAAAAGAAGTGGCACAATAGTTCATGACTTTAAAATCGACCATGCTTTGGACATTTTTCTTATTTGCATTTGATGTTGCCTGGTTTACTTGTCTTTCACTTAACGTAATGCCAGTAACTCTAGAACCTTTTTGCGCAGCAAGAAAAATGCTGCTGCCACCTACGCCACAACCGGCATCCAAAACAATATCAGAGCTTGTCATGTTAGCGGCTTCCATCATCACTTCATTCATGCGTAATAATGATTGCGGAAAAGATTTTACTTTTTCATCCCAATAGCCGTAGTGAATCGCCAGGGAATTATTGAGATCCCACGAATCTTTGTAGGCATGCTCCGTGGAGTTATAATAGTCAACTATGTTTTTATGATAGTCTGTTGTCTGCATTTGCTATAAGCCTTCTCTCTTCCTTAAATAATAAAATAACATGAACGATTAATGCAATGGCAATGATAGCAAACCCATAATAAAACCACTTGCTCAGGTATTGATTTTCTTTAAATATCATGAAAGCCAGCAAAATTCCGTAGACCGGTTCGAGGTTGTAGGTGAGGTTAACAGTGAAAGCGGATAGTTTTTTCAATGCATTGGAAGAAAACTGGAAAGCGATCACGGAACATAACCATGATAAAAATAACAGCCAGCCGATATTTCCCCAGCCGGGAGAAAAGGCCGCAGGCTCGGGATAACGTTGTAAATAAAAAGGTAATAATGCCGATAAAAAGATAAGGCCGCCGGTTTGCTGCCAGGCCAGCATGGTTTCCACATTTATCTTTTTTAAAAATTCCCGGTTGTATATGGGAAATAAAGAAGCGAATACAGCGGATATAAGTCCAATGATAATTCCTGTTTTGTATTGCGTGTCGAAATGAAAAATCAGCGCTATACCACAAATGGTAAAGCAACCGAGCAACAGCTCAATCCAGTTTAGTTTTTTACGAAGAATGATTGGCTCGAAAAGAGCGGTAAAAAAACCAATAGAGGAAAAACAAACCAACGCCACTGATACATTGGCATATTTGATAGATGCATAAAACGTAACCCAATGCAACGCTGCAATCGCCCCTACTCCACCAATTTTCAAAATGTCTTTTAAGGATATTCTTTGCAATTTTTTAAGCAATGCAAATAATATCCAAATAGTTACAGCCGTGAGCAATAGCCTGTACCAAACGATCATTCCTTCATTTAAAGTAATTAGCTTACCCAATATGCCGGTGAAGCCCGCTAAGAAAACAGCAATATGTAACTGGAAAAACGCTTTTTTTCATGCAATTCAGGAAGATGACCTGACAAAGTAAGCGATTAGGATTGTAACTATAAAGATAAATGTAGCAATAACAATATTAAAAAAAAGCTTCATCGCTTTTTTACGTGAATAGCTGTCTTTATATGATTTTCCGAAGAGTGCAAACAATGAAATTCCTCTTTCCCGCAATACACGAAAAAGCTTCACTGCATAGAACATGCAGGCAATAGCCCAGGCAATGAGGAGAACCCAAAACATAAGAACCGATAATATGAACGACTATGAAATTGTTCGAACTAGATTGTTCGCTTCCCGTTTAAACGACAAAGATGCCATGGAAACAGAAAGATGAACGGAGCGTCGCAATAGTTGATGCCATGATACTTCGACTTCGCTCAGTACCGAAGCTTGTCTCCTATTATTTATTTCAAACACCCCTAAAAATGTAAAAAATTATTTTCCTTCGGCCAGCATTTCTTTGCTGTGCACATGCCTCATTTCAACGGATGGATTTTTTTTTACCCGTTTACGGTAGTTTTTAAACAAGCTGTGCCAACGGAGTTTAAGTACGCCAAGAATTCCTTCTTTTACAATACCCTTGTTCATTTTAGATACGCCATTTGCTCTGTCCTGGAAAATGATAGGAATTTCTTTTAAGCGAAAGCGAAGTTTCCAGGCGGCGAATTTCATTTCGATCTGGAAGGCGTATCCTGTAAAACGGATTTCATCAAGATTGATAGCTTCAAGCACTTCTTTTATATAACAAACAAACCCGGCAGTAGGATCTTTGACCGGCATCCAGGTAATGATCCTTGTATAGAGCGAAGCTCCTTTGGATAAAAACACACGATTGGCCGGCCAGTTAATAACGCCGCCTTCTTTGACATAACGGGAACCGATCGCTAAATCAACTCCTTCATGTTTGCATGCATGGTATAAGCGGGAAAGGTCATTGGGATTGTGCGAAAAATCCGCATCCATTTCAAAAATGAAATCGTAGTTATTTGTAATGGCCCATTTAAATCCATAGATGTAAGCTGTACCTAATCCCAGTTTCCCTTTTCGTTCACGTAGAAATAATTGTCCTTCAAATTTTAGCTGGAGATCTTTTACTATTTGCGCAGTACCATCGGGAGAACCATCATCAATCACGAGCACATGAAACCCGTCATTCAAATTGAATATAGCGTGTAGGATATTTTTAATATTCCCCGCCTCGTTGTATGTTGGTATTATGACAAGTTTTTCCAAAATGTATTACTTCCTATAGCCTACGAATTTACGAAAAACACCGAAGATGTTTGTTAAAAAATATCCAGAAAAGGACCATCGGAAGGTCAGGCCTTTTTCAGCATCGTCCGGGTGTATATTTCTGTAAGCTTTAGTTTGGTGTGCTGGGGAAAATCGCCTTTCATCATCCAATCGTAGTATTGCGGCTCGGACTTTAATACCGAAGCTACAGACCGGCCTTTGAACTTGCCAAAATTGAAAACTTCTACCCCATTTTCCATAATAAATCTCCTGGCAAAATCAACGATGATATCTTCACCAATCGTCTTTATTATAGAATCAACCGTTTCTCCAAGCGCCGTATACTTTTCCAATTGCGCCTCTAATATTTCATAAGTAGCAGAAGCATCGACTTCCGCACTGTGAGCCCCTTCGAGGTTTTTGCTGCAATAAAATTTATACGCAGCGCTGAGTGTACGCGGCTCCATCTGGTGAAATATTTTCTGTACATCCACCAGCCTTCTGCCTTTCATATCAAACTCCACTTCCACTCTCAGGAATTCTTCCATCAACATGGGGATATCAAAACGGTTACTGTTGTAACCACCAATATCACAACTATCCAATACCTGTTTGAATTCATTCGCAACCTGTCTAAAAGTAGGTGCGTCTTTTACCATTTCATCGGTAATGCCATGAATATCGCTTGATGGTTTGGGAATGGGCATTTCCGGGTTAATGAGCTTTCGCTTCACACTTTTATTTCCGTCGGGAAGAATTTTCACTATAGCTATCTCAACGATACGGTCTGTGCCCAGGTTAGTGCCGGTAGTTTCCAGGTCAATAAAGGCAATCGGTTTGGTCAACTTCAACATCGGATCTGAATTCTTTATAATTAGAAATAAAGATAGCAGTTTTTATTAAAATGAACGGATGAGATGCGTGTGCCTGCCTGATTATCAGTTAATAACTGTTAAAGCTGGTTTGTGGAGCTTGCATATGTGAAATAAATGGAGTAATTTTTCGTTTCAAATCAAAGTCAAACCTATCTCAGAAATGAAAAAAATGCCCCTCTTTGCACTGATGCTCGTCGTAATAGCAATTATTGCTTCATCCTGTTATTCCAGCAGGAAATCCGGTTGCCCGGCTAATCCACAATCGAATTATAGGTTCAGGGGATAAAATCTATTTCCTTTTCTTTTTAAAGGCCTTTTGTATTGATGAAATTTACAAGCGCTGCCGTATTCTTCAATTTTAATTTCTTAAGAATATTGTAACGATGTACTTCCACTGTTTTGAGAGAGATATCCAATTGTAATGCGATTTCTTTTGAGGACAATCCTTCTTTGAGGAGTTTTACAATATCAATTTCCCGGCGTGATAAAGAGTTCATATCCGCTACGCCAGAATCCTCATCTAGTTCCTGTTGTGCAAGAATATTTTTTACTTCTTCGCAGATATATTTTTTACCATTATTTACTTCTACTATCGCATTGATCATTTCCTGTTTGGAAGAATTTTTGGTAACATAACCCATCGCACCTAACTGCAACATTCGTTTTGCATAGGCCGGCATGGAATGCATTGAAACACCAATGACCTTTGAATCTGGCGATACTCTTTGGATTTGCTTGGTAGCATCAAACCCGTTGAGCGGGGTCATATTCACATCCATCAGAATGATCTGCGGTTTTTTTTCCTGGGCAAGTGTAATCGCCTCTTCCCCGGAATCTGTTTCGGCAACGACGTTAAACCTTGGATCGCTATTAAGAATAAACGCCCAAGAATCCCTGATCAGCTTGTGGTCGTCTACGAGTAAAATTGTAATTTTTTCCATGTGGACTTGGGGCTTGTGCGTTAAATGATAAGGCTCAATAACATATAATTTATGCAAAAGAAATGAATAAAGACATTTTTATCAAAAGATTTCTTCCACTAATCACATTTTGTAAGAGATTCCACTTAATTTATTTCACATGATTACTATAATTAAAAAGAGCTGATAGTAAATGTCCGGATATTATCTCGTAAAACTATAGTTTACTCCAGTTAAAAGCCATTGGCCAGGCATAACTGCGCCGAGCAGATCACTATATTTCTCATCAAACACATTATTTACCTGGATAAATAGTTTCAATTTTCGCCATACTGCTACGGCCGCTTTTGTATTTAACAAGAAATAATCTTTTGAAATGCTTGTATTAATAGCACTTGCCGCACGGGGTGTTGCTTATAGATTCCGTTGAAGGCAATTGAAAAGGGGCCACTGGCATATTCAAAAAAGAAATTGGTCATAAAGCGTGCATGCGAAGAAATATAAAAAGATGGTGTTGCATTGCTGCTACTGCTGTAAAGCCACACAATTCCCAGGCCAGCGTATATCTTATTAGTGGTACTGATATTTGTATTGAATTGAATATCCAATTCCCCGCCGGATGTATTCACCTTCGAAATATTTTTCGCCAGTGCGTAAGTATTACCAGGAACCAGATTATCTTTTCTGGGCATACTGGCATAAGGAGTAGATACATAATCAATCAATCGTTTTTGAAAGCGCTGGAAAAAAGTGCCTGCTATCTTTATGCTTTTTGAGGCGAAATAATCTATGCCAGCCTCGTAACTGAATGATCGTTCGGCTTCCAGGTCAGGATCACCAATACTTCCACCTGTAACAATAGGTTTATTATAATTATTGTACCGTTCGGTGAAATCAGCATCACGGATTGTTTTTCCGGCGCTTCCCCGCAATTGCACTTTATTCTTTTTCCAGGAAAGATTTACCTGCGGCACCAGCTCCGCTCCTCTTTTTTCGTTCCAGTCAATACGCAAGGCCGGGTTGAAAGTAAAGTCCTTTATAGTTTTATTTAAAATAAGAAAAGCCGCCGTCTGAAAAAGTTGATGGTCGCCCCTGTCATTAGAACGGATGCTTTTGTTGATCAGTTGTATACCGCTAACAAGTATTGTTTGATTATTTATTTTCCATTCGTCGGAAACGGTTGTTTGCAGCAGTGAACTTTTATTTTCGTTTTCAATAGATGGTTTATTGAAAAGATAATTATCCTTTGCATTTTTCCAACCAGCATCTATAGAAACATGATGTTTGTCTTTCGTATAGCTTAATCTTGCCTGGCTCCAGAATGTTTTTACTTTTTCAGTAGCTGTATCACTTGCGAAAGTGGTATAAAAATTTTGTGCTGAAAAATCACGGCTATCATAACTGGTACGAATAGCCAGTTGTAAATTATCGCTGAAATAATGGCTGAACGATAAGGAAGCTGTATTGTTATATGCAAATCCTCTTGCGCCTCTTTGCAATTGTCCATTTGTATTGTTGCTAAGAAATCCTGCTGCTACGGCTGACTTGTTGTCCTGCCAAAAAGCGCCGGCATTCGCATTCGCTAATTTATACTGACCGATCGCTCCCTCAGCAGATAACTGTAGTTTATGCTGAAAGGGTTTCGCTGTAAATGTTTTTGTAATAATATTAATAACCCCTCCGACAGCATCTGAACCATAAATTGCAGAGGACGCACCTTTCAATATTTCGATACGTTCAATCTCTGATGGTACGATTGGTATATAGCTGCTAAAATGACCGGTATTGGGATCATTCAACCTAACTCCATCCATAATCACCAATACCTGCTGAAAAGTGCCGCCGCGGATAACAATATCACTTTGTGAACCCATGGGCCCGCGCATCTGTACTTCTACTCCCGGCAGGTAACGCAATAATTCATCAACTGAGTTAACAGGTAAATTTGAAAATTCATTCCCTTTAATCGTAACAATATTTCTTCCTGTTTGGGAAACTGGTTTTGCTATTAATGAAGCGCTGACAGTAACAGGATCTAAGACAGTTTCTTCCTGCTGCTGCGCCGATGTATATAATGAAAGCAAAATGATAAAAGCAGTTAGTAACTTTTTCATAGCGCAAATATGAAGAAAAGAAACCTGACTTGGTCACTAATTTTACCGAACTTATTTTTTATGCCGCTGTTCCAATATTTTGGTTACATCAGTTAATGAAAAACCTTTTGCCTGCAATAATATAAAATAATGAAATAACAAATCGGCCGCCTCATTTAAGAAACGTTCGTTATTGTTGTCTTTTGATTCAATCACCAATTCGATAGCTTCCTCTCCTACTTTTTGCGCAATAGCATTCATTCCTTTTTTAAAAAGACCGGAGGTATAGGATTGATCGGAAGGCTCGGACTGGCGTTGTTGAATTATTTTCTGTAATGCTAAAAGAAAGTCTCCTGCTATATTTTCTTCATTAAAGCAAGTATCAGCTCCTGTATGACAAACCGGGCCCACCGGATGGGCTTTTATTAATAAGGTATCGTTATCGCAATCAACCAGTATGCTTCTTAATTCTAAAAAATTACCGGATTCCTCTCCTTTTGTCCATAATCTTTTTTTACTGCGGCTGTAAAAAGTCACTTGCTTAATTTCCTGTGTTTTCTTTAACGCCTCTTCATTCATAAAACCCAGCATGAGCACTTTTCCCGTGACTACATCCTGGATGATAGCGGGAACAAGCCCATCAGTATATTTAGAAAAATCAATAGTCATTATTCATTAATTTCTTACAGCAATAGATTTTTTCTTCAAATATCTTTTTAAATTTGGTATGTCGATTTCTTTAAAATGAAAAATACTGGCTGCTAAAGCCCATCTGCATTAGCTTCTCTGAATACATCGACAAAATGTTGCATCGTGCCCCCGCCACCACTGGCAATTACCGGCACAGATAAATTCTCAGCTAATTTTTTTGTAATGCTTAATGCAAACCCGGCCTTTGTACCATCATTATTCATGGATGTCAGCAGGATTTCTCCCGCTCCTGCATTAACAGCCTGCTTCGCCCAATCGAAACATTTAAAATCAGTTTTGGTGCGGCCACCATTCAGATACACATACCATTCACCGTCCTCTTCCATTTTGGTGTCAATCGCCAGTACGACAAACTGGTTACCAAATTCTTTTGCAAGTTCAGTGATCAATTGAGGCCTTTTGAAGGCAGCTGTATTAATTGAAACTTTATCAGCGCCGCTACTTAATAATACAGAGGCATCTTCAACAGAACTAACGCCACCGCCAACAGTAAAAGGGATATTTACATTTCTCGCAATACTTTTTGCTAATTCACTTAAGGTTTTTCTTTTCTCTACAGTCGCCGTGATATCTAAAAAAACCAGTTCATCCGCTCCTTCCTGGGCATACAATGCACCCAGCTCTACGGGATCACCCGCATCACGCAGATCAATAAAGTTGGTTCCCTTTACGGTACGGCCATCTTTAATGTCGAGACAGGGTATGATCCGTTTCGTCAGCATTATTCAATGAATTTTTTAATTTCTCCGAGTCTGATCCTGTTTTCGTAAATGGCCTTACCAACTATCGCCCCTTTGCAACCGGCGTTTTGCAATTCATCCAAATCCTTCATCGAACTCACTCCGCCGCTGGCTACAAAATATAACCCCTTAAATTTTTCAACAATACTTTTATATAAATCAACCGCCGGGCCTTCCAATTTTCCATCTTTACTTACATCCGTACAGAACAATTGGCTTATTCCATGCTGAATATATTTCTCAATAAAATCATAGATCCATATATCCGTTGTTTCCTGCCAGCCGGCGACTGCTATCTTTTCGTTTTTTACATCAGCGCCCAATAAAAATTTATCAGCGCCGAATGATGAAAGCCATTTCACAAATTCATTTTCATCTTTTACTGCAATACTTCCTACTGTAGCAAGAGTCGCCCCTGAATTAAAAACGACATGCACATCTTTTTCGGTTTTTATTCCGCCGCCAAAATCAATAACTAAAGATGTTTTGCCAGCAATTGTTTCCAATACTTTCCAATTCTTCACAGCGCCGGCCTTTGCGCCATCGAGATCCACAAGATGTAATCGCTTCAATCCCGCATCTTCAAATTCCTTAGCGACTTCCAGCGGATGTTCATTGTAAATTTTCTTCTGGGAATAATCACCCTGCGTCAACCTTACGCATTTACCATCTATAATATCAATCGCAGGAATAATATCCACACTATTTATTTTAAAGCAATAAAATTTCTAAGGATCTTTTCACCGATATCCGCACTTTTCTCTGTGTGAAACTGGACCCCGTAAAAATTATCTTTATGTAAAGCTGCACTGTATTCTAGTATATAATCTGCCACTGCGATTGTATCGTCGCTCATTTCCGCATAATAACTATGTACAAAATAAACATAGCTGTTTTCTTTTACGCCCTGGAATAAATCAGATTTTAAATTATAAATATCATTCCAACCAATCTGTGGCACTTTAAAGCAGTCAGTAGGAAATTTTTTCACTTTCACATCAAAAATCCCAATGCCTTTTGTATCTCTTTCTTCAGAATGCGAACACATCAACTGCAATCCAACACAAATACCCAATACCGGCTGTTTTAATTCTTTAATAAGCTGATCGAGATTTTTTTCTTTCAAGCTTTGCATAGCACTGAAGGCTTCGCCAACTCCTGGAAATAAAACTTTATCCGCCGACCGGATCAGCTCATGATTATCTGTGACAGTTGCTGAAATACCAATTCTTTCCAATGCGTATAAAACAGATTGAATATTTCCGGCATTATATTTTATCAACACAACATTCATTCCTACAAAACTCCTTTCGTACTTGGCAAATAATTACTGAATGGATCTTTTTTTACCGCCATGCGAATGGCTTTGGCAAATGCTTTAAAGATGGCTTCTATTTTATGATGTTCGTTTTCCCCTTTGCATTCTATATTTAAATTACACTTCGCGGCATCGCTGAATGATTTAAAAAAATGAAAGAACATTTCCGTTGGCATTTCCCCTACTTTTTCTCTTTTAAACTCTGTATTCCATACCAGCCAGTTTCTTCCGCCGAAATCAATCAGCACTTTTGCTTCCGCTTCATCCATGGGTAATGCAAAACCGTATCGCTCCATTCCTTTCTTATCAACCAAGCCTTTTGCGAATGGCTTCTCCCAATGCAAATTCCCGTATCTTCAATCGTATGATGCTCATCAATATGCAGGTCTCCTTTACATTGAATATTTAAATCCAGCTTGCCATGTCTTGCTATCTGCTCAAGCATATGATCAAAAAAACCAATACCGGTCGAAATAGCAGCCTTACCGCTTCCATCAAGATTTAATTCAATGCTGATCTTTGTTTCATTGGTGTTGCGTTCATGCTTTACTTGTCTTAATCCCAGTTTAAGAAAGGAATAAATATCACTCCATGCCGTTGTTTCTAAGGCAACCGTCGTTTTTCTTAATTCTTCCGCTTTATCTTTATTTCACTTCCACCAAGAGCAGCATCATTATTCAACCAGATTCCTTTACATCCTAAATTTTTCGCTAATTGAATATCAGTGATCCTGTCACCGATAACATAAGAGTTAGGAATATCGTACGCTGCATTATTAAGATATTCAGGAAACATTCCAATTCCCGGTTTTTCTTGTAGGTACATTATCAGCGGCGAATGTTTTGTCATTTAATACTTTTGAAAAAACGATTCCTTCGCCCTCCATGTTTTCATAACAAGATTGTGTAATGGCCAGAAAGTATCTTCAGGAAAACTTTTTGTTCCTAATCCATCCTGATTGGTCACCATCACCAACTCATAATCCAACTCACGGGCTATCCTGCCCATGTATTCAAACATATGCGGATAAAAAACCAACTTATCAAATGAATCAAGCTGGTAAGTTGGCGGAGCTTCATTGATCAATGTGCCATCCCTGTCTATGAATAAAACCCTTTTCATTTCATCATTATATTTTTTCTTTCAACGCCTGTCTATTATCAAACCTTTTATTTCACTTTATAAGTAACCTTCCATATCCTGCCGTTCTGATCATCCGAAATATACAAAGCGCCGTCACTGCCTTGCGTTAAACCACAAGGACGGTGTGCCGCACCATTAGGAGTTTTAGTCGCTCCTGCAAATCCATTTGCAAAAATTTCATAATCACCGCTGGGCATACTATCCTTGAAAGGAAGGAAAACCACGCAATAGCCGGCTTGTTCCTGCGGCCCACGGTAATAGGAATACAATCGCCAAAGCATCCGCAGTTTTTAAACTTGCCGGATAAATAAGCGTAGCCCGTGAGGAATGTAAAAAAGATAATCAGCAATAATAGCAGCCAGCTGAATAATTTCATTCTCCAACCTAAGAGTAAGGCGACTCCTGCGATGATCTCAAAAGCGATCATTACAATAGATAAGAATAAAGAATGCTCATGCAGCAAATCAAAAACCGAGATCAACCCATTTTTTAAAAAGAAAGAACTACTCGCCAACCCGGTATTCCAGATTTCAAAAAATTCCTGCATTTTATAGCTGAGGCTGAGGGGGTCATTGGCTTTTATTAAACCGGAGAAAATAAACAGTATCCCAACAATGAGTCGTGCTATCGTAACAGATGGCTTCATAGTTTTGTATTTAAATTAGGATACGGGAGAATTTATTTTACAAAGTGAAAGTTCTCATTTCCCCGGCATTAATATCAATGCAAAAACGCCATAGTTGATGATATCATAATAATTGGCATCTATACCTTCACTGATCAATGTTTTTCCTTCGTTCGTCAATATCTGGCGGATGCGCTGCAACTTCATTAATACCAGGTCAACAAAACTTTCCTGGCTCATACTGCGCCATGCTTCGCCATAATCATGATTTTTATCCTCCATCAACCGTTTGCTTGCGGCAACGTAGTGATCGTATAAAGCAGTTGTTTTGGATAAATCCATTTCTTCCGGCGTTCCTTCCGGCAATTCAAGCTGTATCAACCCGATCACGGCATAATTAATAATTCCTTTGAATTCACCCGCCGTGTCATCTATTACTTTTTGCAGCCCTTTCTCCTGGATCGTACGGATACGTTGCGCCTTTATAAATACCTGGTCAACGATTGAAATGGTTCTCAGCACCCGCCATGCCGTTCCGTAATCTTTGTTTTCTTTAAAAAAATTTCTTTGCAGGATGAAATCGCTTCGTCGTATTGCCTGTTTGTATCCGTCATTATAGTTATATCAGTCATTGTAGTTATGTCAGTCATTGCAGGCATATTTAGTCAAATTGCCAAACAGGCACTGACTTTTTTGACCCTTGGACTTCTTTGACCCTATGCCTTCTTTATCTTCGCTCAAAAATAACGAAACAACCGCTAATGTTCACGCTGAATTGTAATGGAAGATTGTTGGTCGCTGATAAGCCATTGGTGATGGGCATTATCAATGCTACACCGGATTCGTTTTATGCAGACAGCCGGTTCAGCGGCGTTGATGCTATACTTGTTCAATGCGAAAAAATGATCACTGAAGGAGCGGACATTATTGACATCGGCGGGCAAAGCACAAGGCCCGGAAGTGTACAAATAACCGCTGATGAAGAATTAAAAAGAGTGATTGAAAATATAGCAGCCATTCACAAAAATTTTCCTCAAATATTTATTTCAGTTGATACGTATTATTCCAAAGTTGCAAAAGAATCTGTCGCAGCCGGGGCTTCTATAATAAATGATATCAGTGCAGGTAGTATGGATGCGGTATGATTAGCACTGTTGCCGGATTGCATGTGCCTTACATATTAATGCACATGAAAGGGACGCCGCAAACCATGCAACAAGAGGCTCACTATGAAAATGTAACCAAAGAAGTATTGGATTTTTTTATTCATAAAATTCCAATGCTCCGTAAAGATGGTATCAACGATATTATCATTGATCCGGGATTTGGTTTTGGAAAAACTATTCAGCACAATTTTGAGTTGCAAAAAAATCTGCAAGTTTTTAAAATGATTGACTGTCCTTTACTGTTCGGCATTTCCCGCAAATCAACCATTTATAAAACATTAGAGATAACAGCCAGTGACGCATTGAATGGAACCACTGTTCTAAATACAATCGGACTCATGAACGGGGCGTCCATTCTCAGGGTGCATGATGTGAAAGAAGCAAAAGAAGCAGTCAAATTAGTAAGTGCTTGCATGTTCCCTTCATAACATAAAAAAATCCCGCCACAAGCGGGATCCTTTTATTCATCAAGACGATTTTGCTCAGGTCTTAATGCGATGTTTGTCAGCATATTTTATTCAAAGGAACAGAGTAAGTATTCATCAAAACCAGGGTAAATCGGGATAGTGTGTAAGCATTCAAAGGGATAGGCGGATTGGAATCTTGGACTAAAAACGGGGCCAATCACGCAAATTCACGAAAACCGTTCCGCCTTAAGCGATAACACGAAGTTGCAACATTCTTTTCATTCTGCAATGCTTCACTTCATCAGAAACTGTTATTTTTTTCTTAGAGATTGTTTAATCTTCTTATATGTTGCAAAAACAAAACGGATTTTCACAGGCTAAAAAGCAAACTGTGAAAATCCGTGCAGTTTATTATAAAAAAAATCTTAGTGTTCTATCGGTGTGTCTGAAACTTTAAGCACTTCTATATCAAATATCAAAGCTTCATTGGGTGTATTGCCCGGGCCGGGACTTCTTCCATATGCCAGGAAACCCGGAATAAACAATGTGCCTTTGCCGCCTTCTTTAAATAATTTTAGTCCTTCATGCCAGCCATCTATGGCACTGCCCAGGTCTATCTGGAACGAATAAACGTTTGCTTGGAATACGCTGTCAGTTGCCAATAATCTGCCACTGTATTTTACTTCTACATATTTTCCTGTTGTTACTTGCTGACCACTACCCTGTTGGTTGATCAACACATAAGTTCCACTTCCGGTCTTTTGCGCATTGATCTTTTTCGCAGCAAGGTAATCCATCACTACTTTTCTTTGTTTTTCCGCTTCGCCGGATTTTTCATCCTCCGCCAGCACTTTTGCCCTTTCTTCCTTCATTTGCTTTTCCATTTTGGCAGCTTGCTCTTCCTGTTCTTTTTTCGCCCTTGGTGCATCTCTTTCGGTCTCCATAGCTACATCCGCCTGGTAGGCGCTATCAGTTCTGAATACTTCGACGATCTTGAAACTGGTGATCATCCTGTCCCCTTTTTTCATAAAAGGCGGTAGTTCCTGCATCATTCCTTTTCTTAGCATGGAATCAACCAGCATAATCGTAACAGCGCTGTCCCCTTTTTTTAATAGTGAAAATATTTCAGTCGGGTTATATTGATTGTTACCTCCGTCTACAGCAACGTTCACATACGCTGGCATTTTTCCATAGCTGTTTTGTAAAACAGAATCATTCAGTTTTTGAATGTAATAAAGTTTGGCCCAGTTACCGGGTTTCGCTATTGAATCTTTGCTATTCGAAGGGATTATTTTGTACAGCATTCCGCTCTTCGTCCTTTCATAGCTGATGTTATTGCATGATGTTGCGAAGGCAACCACCGAAATCGTTAGTAATGAATAAAAAAATTGTTTCATTGTTTAATTATTGTAATAAAGATTTATTTTCTTTTATGGCTTCTTTAAATTTTTGAACAGTCGCATCTAATGAATCATTGGTATGTCCGCCGGACGCATTGTAATGGCCGCCGCCATTAAAATATTTGCGTGCAAATGTATTGCAATCAAAATCGCCTTTGCTGCGAAAACTCCATTTTCTTTCCTCATCCCTGTCTATTACCAGTCCAACCAGTTTTATTCCCTGTATGGATTGCGGAAAATTCACCAGCCCTTCCGTATCGCCGGTTTTTACATGAAAGCGCAGCAGGTCGTTTTTTGAAATAGCCACCAGCGCCGTATTATATTCATACATCACTTCCATCCGGTGCAAAAGCACATGGCCCGTAAACGTAATTTATTTTCCAGGAAATTATCAAAAAGGTTTTCATGCACTTTGGAATGCTTCAATCCTTTTGATTTAAGAACGGCGACAAGATGATGTACATCCGCCCTTGCGGAAGGAAAACGGAAAGAACCTGTATCCGAGATCACTCCCGGCATAAATGCACTCGCCTATTGTTTCAGTTATCTTATCGCTGTTGCCGGACTCCGCGATAAAATCATAAATCATTTCACTCGTAGAACTTTTTAATTTATCGCTGACGCCATAATCAAAAGAAGCCACATCCGGCTCTTCGTGGTGATCAATCAATATTTTAACGCACTTCATTTCCTGCAGTTTAGGCGCCAGTGTTTTGGTACGGTGAAATATATTGAAGTCAAGACAAAACAGCCATTCCGCTTCATTTAAAACGGCCTCCGCTTTGTCTTTATGTGCTTCATAATCGATCACCGCATTACAGCCCGCATCCAGTCAAGCCACCTCGACCAATTGGTAGGTGATACCAGCGTAACCGTATGGCCGAATTGACGGAGAAAATGTGCAAGCCCCAGCGATGAACCCATCGCATCCGCATCAGGTTTTTGATGCATCGTGATGACAACTTTACGGGGCTGTGATAAGAGTGGAAATATTTCCTGTATTGGCTTCATTTAAGAGTTTGCGAAGATAAGGGTTTGTAGTCTTCGCTGCTGTGTTTGCCGCCGCGGTTCTGAAGATAGTATATTGATTTTCCGAAATAACTGCGAATCCTGTACTTAAAACCCTGAACTTTCTTAGTTTTGCGACCCAAAAGCAATAGAAATAATGAGCAACAGAACATTTACGATGATCAAGCCCGATGCTATGAAAAGCGGGCATGCCGGACTTATCCTCGACAGGATTATTAAAGAAGGGTACCGTGTGGTGGCGTTAAAAATGACAAAGCTTTCCGCAGACAAAGCCGGTGAATTTTACGCCGTGCATAAGGCAAGGCCTTTTTACGGTGAGCTGGTGGAGTTTATGAGCAGTGGCCCTATCATCGCCGCGATTCTTGAAAAAGAGAATGCTGTTGCCAGTTTTCGTGAGCTGATCGGCGCTACCAATCCTGCGCAGGCTGCCGAAGGAACGATCCGCAAATTATATGCGGCGTCCGTTGGTGAAAATGCCGTACACGGCAGCGATAGCGACGATAATGCAAAGATCGAAGGCGACTTTTTCTTTTCTGGTTTGGAAAGGGTGTAAAATAGTTTCCTGGTTTTTTTAGCCAGCTGCATTGCTACTATCATCTTCGTTGCGACGCTCCATTCATCGTTCTGTCCATTGTTCAACAATTGCGTCGCAGTTTACCCTGAGCGAAGCCGAAGGGTCGCACCGTTCATCTTCCTGTTCTCTATTCAGCACTTTAGAAGAGCTCTATTGTATCATACTCTTCTAAAAGCAAGGGCTGTGTGTTGTTCCTTTCCTTTAGGAGAAGCCTGTCCCGATAAAGTCGCGAGCAGGTGAGGTTCTATTGATCATTTGTCGAAGACCCCGATGTTTGTCGGGGCGAAGTGTCTGCTCTATTCAACTATTCTTTGTTCAGTAGGAACATTACAAATAACTCTTGGAGGGCTTGAAACCCTCCAAGAGTTTATCCAATACCCGGTTTAGCCAGTATATTAAAAATCTGTTCAACAACATGAACACTAAACCAATAAAAAATTCAGAATTCGGCCATAAGGCTGGGGCATTACCTCTTTCCTCTTACATTATATCCAACGCCTTTACAAAAGAAGTCGCCATAAAAGGAAGTATCAGTGTGAGCCATTCCCAATGGCTGTAGATGGCAAAAAGAAGGGCTGCTGTAGATGCAAAGAATAATAACCAGTAAAGTCCTTTGTATTTCTTCTTTTGTTCCATGAAAGGTATATTTCTGCAAAAATAAGTGCGGAAAGCTAAACGAAGAAATGCTTTTGAAAGTTTATTTCTGCACCAAACAATTATAAGCAGGTCATCCGCAACTGGTTTGGTGCATTGTTTGTAATAAATATACGAGCCCTGAGCGTTTTATTTTATTTTCGTAACGCATGACCGTGAGACGTGAGGCGTGAAACGACGGGAACGGTTGAATTAAAAATTTCTCTTACGATTCACGCCTCACGTTTGACGTCTCACGATTGCTGAATAGCGAATAGGAAGTACCGCCGATATTCATCGGGGTGCTGCAAAAATGATGAGTAGAATTCATGCAGCACAAGAGTGCGACGCAACGAAGCTGATCAGGGAACCGCAGTTCGGCTCCGCTCACTACTGGTAAATAAAAACAGTTCAGGAACAAGATAGAACCAACAAAAATGAACCTTCAATTTTTTCTTCGCTTTCATACACAATTCGGGCAAAGTTTGTGGCTGAGTGGCAACACCGATGAACTGGGAATGGATGACGCCGCCAACGCCGTTGCGATGAATTACCTCGACAATGAATTGTGGCATGTGTCCATCGACATTAATAAAAAGAAAACGCTGAAGAATGATATCAGTTATAAATATCTTCTTAAAAACAAGGATGGGGAATTTGGCGGTGAATGGGGACATGGCCGGGTAATTCCTTCCGACCTGCATAAAAGCATTGAGCAAATACAATTGCTGGATACATGGCACCATGCGGGTGAATACGAAAATGCTTTTTTTACCACGCCTTTTACGGATGTGTTGCTGCCGCAAAATGAAACGAAGAATAATAACGGGAAACCGGCGAAACATTATACGCATATTTTTAAAGTGCAGGCCCCGTTACTGAAAAAGAATGAAGTGGTTTGCCTGCTGGGCAACAATGAATCTTTTTGCAATTGGGATATTACGAACCCCATTCTTTTATCTGCAGAAGATGGTTGGTGGTCAGTGAACATGGAAATGCAGGGACATGATTTTCCCGTAGCATATAAATATGGTATTTATAATACGAAGGAAAATAAATTTACCAGTTATGAAAGTGGCGATAACCGTTTATTGTATAGTGGCGCTGAGCCATCGAGGATAACGGTTCTTCATGATGGCTTTGTTCATTTACCTAACAATACATGGAAAGGCGCTGGTGTGGCGATACCTGTTTTCAGCTTGCGCAGTAAAAATAGTTTTGGTGTTGGCGAATTTGCTGATATTAAATTATTGGTGGATTGGGCGAAAGAAGCGGGATTAAAATTGGTGCAACTACTTCCTGTAAATGATACGATCGCTACGAATACCTGGCTCGATTCTTATCCATATGCAACAATCTCAGCTTTCGCATTACATCCTTTATACATCTGCCTGGCTAAAGTAGCTGGTAAAAAACAGGAAGATATTATTGGAGGTATAAAAAAGAAACAAAAGCAACTGAATGAATTGCCGGAAGTGGATTATGAAGAAGTGATGCGGTTTAAACTGGCGGTGTTGAAAGAACTTTACGAACTCACCGCAAAAGATTGTTTTGAATCGGATGATTATAACAAATTCTTTGAAGACAATAAACATTGGCTGCAACCTTACGCCGCATTTTCTTATTTCCGTGATAAGTACGGCACATCTCATTACGAAGAATGGGAAACAAATAAAGTTTACAGTAAAAAAGAAATAGAAAGGCTACAGAAATCCGGTGCGGAAAAAGAAATAGCATTTTATTATTTCGTACAATATCATTTGCATTGTCAACTGCAGGAGGCTGCGGATTATGCGCATAAAAAAGGAATTGTTTTGAAAGGCGATATTCCTATCGGCATTTATCGTCATGGCTGCGATGCATGGGTGGAACCTGAGTTATATAATATGGACGAACAGGCCGGTGCGCCGCCGGATGATTTTACCGCTATCGGGCAAAACTGGGGATTTCCAACTTACAACTGGAAACGCATGCAGGAAGATGGCTTTCGCTGGTGGAAGCAGCGTTTTGAACAGATGAGTTATTACTTCGATGCATTCCGGATTGATCATATTCTTGGTTTTTTCCGGATATGGAGTGTGCCTGCCCACGCCGTGCAAGGAGTGATGGGCCGGTTCGTTCCGTGCATTCCCGTGCATTATGTAGAATTTGGTGAAAACGGAATATGGTTTGATGAACAGCGTTTTTGTAATCCTTTTATCAATGATGATATCGTTTACCAGGTATTTCATGAACTGGGCGATAAAGTGAAGGCTGATTTTTTGAAACACAACGATACAGGCGGCTATGATTTAAAGCCTGAGTTTGACACGCAGAAAAAAGTAGAAAAGCATTTTGATGCGCTGGGAAATACAGCGGAAAACAATAAATTAAGATCAGGCTTATATGACCTTATCTCGAATGTTATTTTTTTCAAGCAGGAAGATTCAAATGGCTTAGAGTTTCATTTCCGCATTTCGATGGAAGATACCTTGTCATTTAAATATTTGATACCGCATATACAGGATAAGCTGCGGCCACTTTACATAAATTATTTCTTTCGCCGGCAGGATGATTTTTGGAAAAAAGAAGCATTGCACAAGTTGCCGCAATTAAAAGAAGCGACCCGCATGCTTATTTGCGGCGAAGATTTGGGAATGGTCCCTCATTGTGTACCCGAAGTGATGAAAAGCCTTGGAATATTAAGTTTGGAAATACAACGCATGCCGAAAGATATTCAGAAAGAATTCTTTCATCCTAATGATGCGCCTTATTTATCTGTCATTACTCCTTCCACGCATGACATGAGCACTATCCGTGCGTGGTGGGAAGAAAACCGGGAACGGACACAGCGTTTTTATAACACCACACTTGGCCAATGGGGCGATGCGCCTTATTTCTGCGAATCGTGGGTGAACCGTGCGATTGTATTGCAACATTTATACTCACCGGCGATGTGGAGCATTTTTCAATTGCAGGATATATTAGGCATGAGTGAAACACTTCGCCGCGAAAACCCGCATGAAGAAAGAATAAATGATCCTGCGAATCCAAAAAATTACTGGCGCTACCGCATGCACCTTAATCTTGAAGAGTTGATTAAGCAAAAAGAATTCAATGAAGAGTTGAAGGGGTATGTGGAGATAGTGGAAGATAAGAACGCTAATAAACACGAATTGAGACGAATTACACGAATTTTTTATCCTAAGTTCAACGATATTTATTGATTACTTCTACATAGCAATATGTGATTCGTGTAATTCGCTTTAATTCGCGTCAAAATAAAAGTCAACCATTCGTGTTAAAATGAAAGTCAACTATTTTCCATACAATCTCAAATTCCGTCACCCCTTTACTATTTCCAAAGGAACAAAAACGCATCAGCCAACGCTTATTGTTGAACTGGAACATTTTGGTGTAAAAGGATATGGCGAAGCCCCGGCCATCGCATACTACAACATTACGGTAGAAAAAATGATAGAAGACCTGGAAAGAAAAAAGGTCTTTGTTGAAAAATTCGCTTTTACCGAGCCGGAACGGTACTGGCATTACCTGCATCACCTGCTTCCTCAAAATCCTTTTCTCGTTTGTGCATTGGATATGGCTGCGTGGGACATGTTTGGCAAATTGAAAAAGAAAAAATTGTATGAATTGTGGAATGGAGATATTACAAAAAACCCTGTCACGGATTATACGATTGGTATAGATAGCACGGAGAAAATGATTGCCAAGGTGAAAGAAAAGCCCTGGCCTATTTATAAAATAAAAGTTGGAACGGCTGATGACATTGCTAACGTGAAAGCATTAAGAGAAAATACAGATGCGGTATTCAGGGTGGATGCTAATGCGGCATGGGATGTGGAGACTGCATTGAAAATTATTCCGCAATTAAAAGAACTGGGCGTAGAATTTATTGAACAGCCATTGGCAAAAGATAATTGGGAAGGAATGAAAATATTATATAAAGAATCTTCATTGCCTTTATTCGCTGATGAGGCCTGTGTTTTTGAAAACGATGTGGAGAAATGCAAGGATCATTTTCATGGTATTAATATTAAGCTTACCAAATGCAGCGGCATCACTCCTGCCCTACGCATGATCAAAAAAGCAAGAGAGCTTCACCTGCAGGTAATGGTCGGTTGCATGAACGAGTCCACGATTGGCTCCGCAGCTATCGCCCATTTACTTCCGTTGATTGATCATGCGGATATGGATGGGCCTTTATTATTGGAAGAAGATGTGGCGACGGGTATTGGCTATGAATTTGGGAGAGTTACGTATTCGGATAAACCCGGACTGGGGATAGAGTTTACCGAAAATAAAAAATAAAGAGCTGGGACTACTACGGCGCCCAGCTCTTTATTAGTTTACTCAATACTTGAGATCATTATTATTTATTTTACCCTAAAACCATAGACCTCAAGGCCATCGTTTAGTTTGCCCTGAAGAAATGATGCAAAATTATAAGTCGTTCCGGCGCTATCAATCAGTATCTGATGATTTCTATTGATGTTGCCGAAGTTGAAAGTGAATCTAAGCTTTAAACCTCCGTTGTTAAGGTCAATATACCCGTCTTGTGTTTGTTCAAAAAAATAAACTCCTTTTTGTTGAGGGATCATATAATATTTTCCCCATAGCTTCCCATTTTGATTAGCAAGTGTAAAAGTATTATATGATATATTCCCCGGATTTGCATACACATTGCATGTGTTTTCCGAGAATCCCCCAGAAAATCCTCCTGTTGATGACGGTATGATTTTATTTGCAAAGAACCCAATATTGGCGCCATCTCTGTTTATAGCAGTCGCCTTAATTTTCTTTCCATCTAACTCGATTGAGTCTGGAACTTCAAAATAAAAAGCAACACTATCGCCCAATTGAATATCCGTTTTAGGGTTAATTACTTGAGCTTTTATTTCTATTGAAGGCTGAAATATATCAGGGCGGGGATCACATCTCCAATTAAGAAATATAATTGGAAGTATAAATAATAGCTTTCTCATAAAATCTTGTTTAACGGCAAATTGCATTGTGACGAATAAATATTTTATCTAGATCTGCCTGATTGAGTAATGGATTTTGATTAATAAAGCTAGGCCAGTATTCACACATATTTTTTACATTGGATCCCTGTGCATTATACATTTGTCGGATAGTAACTCCTTGAATTACGTCCCAGTCTTCCAGTGGATTATTAGGCAAGACATTTGTATTGTCCATCAAGTCATGGTATAAACCATAAGGAATAGATTGTCCGCTAAAAAACCAGAATTCGTTTTCAATTAAATTATCCATTCTATAATACCTGCCGGGAATAATTGAGCCAATACGATTCGAAGCATCTTTTATGCCAGTTGTACCCGGATATCTCCGCATAGCAAAATTAGTTCCCAGGAATTCAGCCCATGATTCACCTACTTCTATATAATCAGACCATCCTCCGTAAGGATTTCCAGTAATTGGGTCAGCGTTTATAGTTTTTGCGATAAAGTTAACCCACCACGTGTACCCTGTTATCTCCTGAAAAATTTGAAAAGAAGCTCTTGTTTTCAATTGGTGTCACACCGTAAATATTGCCGTCTTTCAGCTCTTCAGCTTTTTTTTCATCCAAAGCGAATTCATCGTTATAAATATTCACGTTTGCAAAAGGAATTTCCATGAGATGAACAGTACTGTCGTTTTCAAGCGCTTTAACTTGTTTAGTGGTTAATCATCCTCATTAAATTTAAAATAAATAAACTGTTTTTCCTCGCCTT
The DNA here is from genome assembly GCA_037200685.1 of Chitinophagaceae bacterium. Lineage (GTDB taxonomy): Bacteria > Bacteroidota > Bacteroidia > Chitinophagales > Chitinophagaceae > JAJKIP01. Next base: position 87,524 of record JBBCIG010000015.1, on the reverse strand, counting down.
TGAAACCTTTAGCATAATTATTACCGCCAAGTGTTGCCTTAGCTTTTTCTACATTTCTAAGTGAAAAAGGATTTGTTGTTTCAGGTAATTTAATACGGGACTTTTGAATGTCGGAGTTGTCAGCGGGTTGATTCTTCATTTCTTTTTGGCAACTGTTAAAAATTATTGTTGCTAATAAACAAAGGAGCGTCAACCATTTGGTTGTTGGATTGGTCTTTTTCATGTGAAAGTTAATTAGGTTGTAAAATTGTTTCCAACTTTTAACATGAATCCGCTGGTAATATGCGGATGCATATTATTTTTGTAACCTAAATTCTTTTTTCGCCTTTAACTTTAGAATATAAACGAAAAACATATTATCCGGCCTTAATTTTGCGTTAGCATCGAATTAATCTAGAACTATGTCCAGATATTTTTGCTTGATAATCTTAACTTTTTTTTCCATTACCGCATTAGCGCAACGATTTCATGTCGGCGTCTTCGGCGGAGTTTCCGCTTACAACGGCGATCTTACGGATAAAATATTCCCGGCGAAAGTGACCAATGGCGCTATTGGTATTACTGGTAATTATGAGCTTACGGATAATATTATGCTTCGCGGTGGCTTTACCTATAGTATCGTTGGCGGTGCAGACCGTTTTAATAAAGATCCTGAACTAGCAAAACGTAATCTCGCTTTTGAAACTTCCATCAAAGAATTCAGCGTTGTTGGTGAATATTATTTACTCAATCTTTATGATAATCGCATTTCACCTTATGCATTTGCGGGCCTTGCAGTTTATCATTTCGATCCTTATGCTTTTGTTCCCGGCTCCAGGCAAAAAACGTTTCTCAAGCCTTTAAGTACGGAAGGCCAGGGACTTTCCAGCTATCCCGGTCGTAAACCTTATGCCCTTACGCAAATGGCTATTCCTTTTGGCGGTGGTGTAAAATTCGCCATCACCGAGGATCTTCATTTGGGAGTTGAAGTTGGGCTGCGTAAATTATTTACTGATTACCTCGATGACGTCAGCACTTCTTATGTTGATCCTGCTGACTTGCTAGCTGCAAAAGGGCAGCTTGCGGTTGATATGTCTTATCGTGGTGATGAAGTTCCCGGTGGTGACCCAACTTACCCTAGCAAAGGCTATCAACGTGGAGGGGCGGAACAAAAAGATTTCTATTATTTTACCGGTGTACACCTTACTTACCGGTTAAAATTCAATAATAGCGGCGGCGGTGGCGGCAGAAGAAGCAGGACCGGTTGCCCGACCAACGTTTACTGATTGTTTCCTTTCTTTTGTTTGAATAAGTCATTTTATGTGACGTGAACCTCTCATGCTACAGACTTTCACGAAATACCACCTTGCATTTTATGTAAAATGCCGGATACAGTTATCTTGTAAGTGAAACCTCTTCTATCATTAAAATCATTTTATGAGAACAATCAGCCTGCTGCTTGCCTTTACCGTATTCATTATCTCCTGCTCTCCCTCTAAAAAATCTACATCTGGCGATGGTAACACAACGTCTGCAACGACATCAGATAATTCCGGGAATGATGGCTCCAGTTTTGAAAAAGCTATTGTAATAAATGAATCGGGAGAAAGCAAAGGCGTAGCGGCCGAATATAAGTGGGTGCGTGAAAATTACCCTGGTTCTACTGTGATGGGCCAATCACTCGGCTCTAAAGGCAGTAAGCATTATGATATTTAAAAATTAAAACCAGCGATGGAAAAGAAAAACAAATCTTTTTTGATATAACAAATTTCTTCGGCAAGTTTTGATGGCCGGTCATTGTCTTCAACTTATGCCTTTGAGTGTTATATTGCGGCATGAATTCTTTTGAAGAAGGAAAGGTATTACTGATTAATAAGCCGCTGCGATGGACATCTTTTGATGCGGTAAGAAAAATCCGCAATCTCATTGGCATAAAGAAAGTTGGCCATGCAGGTACACTCGATCCTTTGGCAACCGGGTTGCTTATTATCTGTACTGGCAAGTTTACCAAGAAGATCAATGAGTACATGGCAAGGGAAAAAGAATATACAGGAACATTTACATTAGGCGCCACCACTCCTACTTATGACCTTGAAGGCGAATTACAAAATTTTAAACCTGTTGAGCATTTGACTGAAGAAAATATAAGATCAGCGACAAAACTATTTACCGGGGAGATAATGCAAGTGCCGCCAGCGCATTCCGCTATTAAAGTAAATGGTAAAAGAGTATATGAATTAGCGAGACAGGGAATAGAAGTGAAACTTGAACCACGCAAACTTGTTATCAATGAATTTGAAATAACTAAAATAGAAATGCCTGTTGTTTATTTCAAAGTAGTTTGCTCAACCGGTACTTATATACGCAGCCTTGCCAATGATTTTGGACAGGCATTAGGTTGCGGGGCTCACCTCAGTAGTTTGTGCAGAACAAGAATTGGCGAATTCAAGTTGGAAGAGGCAATGACGGTGGAAGAGTTTGTGAAGAGTTATGGAAACCTCGCCTAGCCTCTCCTAAAGGAAAGGAACTACGCACAGCCCTCGCTTTTAGAAAAGTATAATAGTATAAGACTTTTCTAAAATGCTCAATAGAATTACCGAACGATGAAGAGTGCGACGCAACAGACGATGCTAGTAGCAATGCAGCCGGGCAAAAAAAATTAGCAAATATAAAATTATAAAGCCCCGTTTCTAAATGAAACAGGGCTTTATTTGTTTTCATGAAAGGTTATCGTCTTAATTGTATTGTTCCGATATCTTTTTTGTCTCCCCTGCTGATAGCGACATTTGTGAGAGTGGTATCACGATAGTTGCCGGCGGTGGCATTAATAAATATGCTAGCGGATGTGCCACGTAATCCTCTTATCATAAATTCGCCATTATGCGAATAAGGAATAGCGATTAATGTATCGCCATTTGATACAGCGGACACAACAGCTTTCGCTTCTTTGGGTAATACTTTCCTTTGATACTTGCTGTCGTCGCGGGTACAAACAATTTAATCTTTGGTTTCAGCACGAATCGGTTATTGCTCACTTTTACTACGGAGCCACCTGCATCAAAGTCGAGCCAGAACTGTAATTCTTCAGGTGTAAGTCATCCACGTCTGCGCCTTTCACTTGTATAGTAATCGAATTACTGTTGCCCCATAAACTTAATGGATAGGATGCGCCATCAATAATAACTGAATTGTTATTACCTAAAACAAGTTTTAATTTATTTACACGGCCGCTAATTGTCAGGCCATTGGCTAATACCGTATCAACACCATTGGAAAGATTCAGAAGATTATAAACTCCCGTTCTTATATCCAACGTGTCCCATACGGAGCAGCGATATTCATTATCATCAAAGCAATCGTTGCGGTTATCATCACGTCCCTGGCAACTGTCAGGAATAACCTGTACTACGATCTGCTGAATATCCACATAAACTGCATCGTAGTTTACCGGGTTATCTGTTAAATAAATTTTTACCCGTTGCTGTCCTTCAGGAACTTTACCATCATTCAAACTTCCTTCTTTCTTGCAGGAAAATGGAGATAATAAAAATGCGGCGATACCGGCGAATAAACATACACGCAGAAGCTGTTTCATTTGCACTTTTAAAAATGAAGAATAAAAAATAGTGGATGCGGCATTGCGCCAGCGGCTCATACCCTGCGGAGGAAAAAATGTTGGCTTGGAATTCTGACAAAGCTTTAGCAGAAAGTAAGCCAAAAATTTATTCAGCAAGGAATGTTTAAAAAAATATAAACTATTTTACAGCTTGTCGCAATGAACGATGCGGATATTACTATACATCGAAAAGCCCCTCACTTTCGTGAGGAGCAGATTGTTTTCAAGGGTAAAAAATTGATGCGGTTGGAATGAGCCCAACGGCTATAATAGCATCAGCTTATACCCCGGTTATTTTGACGAATTTTCATGATAATCTTCCCGCTCATTGCATAAAGCACACCAAACTGTATTTTGTGGACAAATAGTGAGTTTATGGATAGAAAATACTGGGAAAAGATTGCACCGGGCTATAATGAAGAGATTTTTGATGTATTAAAGAATGATAAAAAGGCCATTATCCGTGCAGCTATTTTGAAATACGCTTCCGTTTCAAAGACGGTGATGGATATCGGTTGCGCTGTAGGCAAATGGCTGCCAGTGCTGTCACCCGCCTTTCAAAAGGTGATTGCGATTGATATTTCAGCGAAAAATTTGCTGATTGCTGAAAAAACCTATCCCGGCTTTAACAATGTTCAGTATAAACGGATGGATATGTCTTCGGCTGCGGTGAAGCTAACTAAAGTTGATGTTGCCGTTTGCATCAATGCAATACTCACTGATTCATTAAAGAAAAGAAATACTTTCTTTAAAAACATTTCTTCTTGTGTAAAGAAAGGTGGTCATCTTGTTTTAGTTGTTCCTTCCCTGGAATCGTGGATGATGACAAGGATTATTCAAAAGAAATGGAAGATTGATAATAGTTTATTCAATGATAAAATTTCCGGTAAACAGGCGCAACAGAAATACAATGACCTGCAACAGGGAAATGCGGATATTGATAATGTACCTACCAAACATTACCTCCGGGAAGAATTACAATTGCTTTTATCACAGGAAGGATTTATGATTGAAGACTTTCAGAAAATCGAATACGATTGGACAACAGAATTTATAAAGCCACCGAAGTGGTTGAAGGAGCCGCGGCCCTGGGATTGGTTATGTGTAGCTAAGAGGTAGCTAAGAGTTCAAAAGAGAAAAGGAGAAAAAGAGGACAGTATTAAATCAGAATAAACTTTATGGTTTACAACATTTGTAACGATACATTCTTTGCCTATTGCTCATTGCTTATTGCCAATTGAATAATATTCTCCTTTTCTCTTTTGATCTCTTAGCTCTTCTCCCCACCTGTGGAAAAGTTTAACGCTTTTGTTTGATCTGCAATAAAGAACTTGTGCAAACAATTACCACCTATCGAAACGAACAAAGAATTATTCGCTCTCTTTCAACTTCTCGATGATCCCGATGAAGAAGTGTTCAGCGTTGTCTCGCAAAAGATCGTTGATTACGGGAAGCCTGTTATCCCTAACCTTGAACATCTTTGGGAAACAAGTCCTGATGAACAAATGCAGGGACGTATTGAACTAGTCATTCACAAATTACATTACACCGATCTAGTAGAAGATTTTCGTCAATGGAATGTATCCGGTCATCACGACCTGATGCTGGGCGGTTTGCTGGTGAGTAAATTTCAATATCCTGACCTGGCGACTACGCCTGTTTTACAGGAAATAGAAAAGATCCGCCGCAACATCTGGCTGGAGCTGAATAACTACCTGACACCGTTAGAGCAAATAAAAATCGTTACCAGCATATTATATAGTTATTACGGATTAAAAGGCGGCGAGATCAACTATGCTGAGCCAAACGAATTCCTCCTGAACAAAACGCTGGAAGCAAAGCGGGGAAACCAAATGTGCAACGGGCTACTGTATCTTCATTTGTGCGAATTGCTGGATATTCCTGTAAGAGCAATTAATATTCCCCATCAGTTTGTTATTGCATATTTCAAGCCCGGGTATTCGGATGAAAACCTTACGAATCCCGTTGATAAAATTGAATTCTTTATTGATCCTTCTTCCGGCCAGGTATTTACTTACCAGGATGTAGAAAATTTCTTTAAGCGAATTTCTATTCAACCATCAGGCTCCTTTTTCAAACCTCAAAAGAATAAAAAAGTGATCCAGCAACTGCTGGAAAATTTTAGTAAATGTTTCAGCAGCGACAAAGATATATACAAGCAAAGAGAATTAATTGAGCTGGCGACACTTTTGGACTAACTTTGGTGATCATCTATCACCTTTTACTTTAAACAACTAATATGAAAGTTAATATTGGTATTTCTGAAAAGAACCGCCAGGCGGTTGCGCTGGCGTTAAACCAGCTATTGGCTGATGAACATGTTCTTTATAATAAAACACGCAACTATCACTGGAGCGTGGAAGGGCCGAGCTTCATGGAGTTTCATAAGTTATATGAAGCACAATATGGTGACCTTGCGGAAATTATCGACCAGATCGCTGAACGTATCCGCACCATCGGTCATTTCGCGGAAGGCAGGCTGAAGGAATTATTGAAATTGGCTACGTTGGATGAACCGGCGGCTCCTACTGATCAGCCATCACAAATAAGGAATCTCGACGGTGATCATGAAATACTTATCATGAAACTGCGCAAACTCATCAAAGATTTTGATGAAAAATATAAAGACATCGGCAGCAGCGATTTTGTTACCGGCTTATTAAAGCAACACGAAAAGATGGCGTGGATGCTGAGAAGTTATTTGAGGTAAATTAAAGAATTATGAATGTAGAGTTATGAATTAAGAATTAATGTCAATAATTATACACCCATTCTTAATTCATAACTCATAATTGTTAACTCAATTCCCACCCTTTCCTATACTCCCTCTTCACAAACTGGTTCGCCTCATCAAAGTTGGTGATCTTCATATTCTTTGCATCCCACAATAATTTTTTGCGGCCGGGAAAATTTCCTTTTGAAGTTTTTATATTCCAGCTTCTCAGGGCAAGGTTGCCCATAATTACCGTTTCCGTTAATGGTCCCGCATAGTCAAATGAAGAGCTCAACTCATTTTTACCATAACCTGCCATGCAGGCATTCACCCATTGCAAATAATGTCCTTCTGGTACACGGGCCAATGTTTTTGTAGTTTTCACTTCTTTCATCCGGGAACTAGGAAGCAATTTCGGATCAATACCGTAAGTGCCGCACATCATCTTTCCTTTCGTGCCTTCTATTATCACGCCGTTACTTCCATCTTTCTCTCCCATTGCTTCATCCGGGCCTAACTCTTCCGGCCGGTCTGGTCTTATACCGCCATCCATCCAGTGCAGGGTCACATCCTGTTTGCCATTGGCACCGGGAAATTTTAATTTAATAGACGATGCGGCAGGGCAACTATCGGGATAATAAGATGCATTCCACATTTCTTCATAAATAGCGGCAACGCTGCATTCCACTTCCGAAGGATAACCAAGTCCAACCGTTTTAAAAGCGGGATCAATTAAATGACATCCCATATCACCCAATGCACCGGTTCCAAAATCCCAATAACCTCTCCAGTTAAATGGCAAAAAGCCATCACGGTATTCTTCCCATTTAGCCGGGCCGAGCCAGAGGTCCCAATTCAGTTCAGGAGGTACCCGCCGCCGTCGTCTTTGGCTTGCCAAATCCTTGCGGCCATACAGGCCGGTTTGTCCATACATATATCGTATGCGCATCACCGATGATGCCGGCATTATACCATTCCTGCATTTGTCGCACGCCATCACCCGATGCTCCCTGGTTACCCATCTGCGTAACCACTTTATATTTTCTTGCAGATTCGGTCAGCAATCTTGCTTCGTAAATATCATGCGTCATTGGCTTTTGTACATACACATGCTTGCCCAATTGCATCGCAGCGAGTGCGGCGACGGTATGTGTATTATCCGGTGTGGAAACAGAGCAAGCATCAATGTTGTTCTTTTCATTTTGCAGCATTTCCCGGAAATCTTTATAATATTTCGCCTTCGGAAAACTTTCTCTTGATTTTTTTGATTGCCTGTCATCAACATCGCACAGTGCAACAATATTCACATGCGGGCTTTTGGCGAATTCACTAAGATCGCCCTGGCCTTTCCCGCCCACTCCGATACCGGCGATATTCAGTTTATCACTTGGCGCAATAAAGCCGCGGCCTAATACATGGCGGGGAACAATAAAAAAAACTTCCGCCGATAATGGCGGAATTGCGGATGAATTTTCTTCTCGATTGATTGTTATTTTTCTCAATAGAATTCATAATGGCGAAATTTTCTTCAAGTTAAAAGAACTTGATAGATCATCAAAAAATATTATTAGCCCAGCGGCATTGCTACTATCAACTTCGTTGCGACGCTCCGTTCATCTTCCTGTTCTTTACTCAGCATTTGTCGAAGACCCCGATGTTTGTCGGGGCGTCGCTCCCGATAGCTATCGGGATTACCCTGCTTGCCCCGACGAATGTCGTGGGAGCGAAGTCGAATAGTCGCACTCTTGTACGTTCTGTTCGCTATTCAGCATTTAGAAGAGTTCTATTATATCATCCTATTCTAAAAGCAAGGGCTGTGTGCTGTTCCTCTCCTTTAGGAGAGGTTAGGTGAGGTTCTCCAGCATTTTCGAAGTTGCCAACAAATCTTTAGTTTCACAAAAATTGAAAGCATGACTATCACCTGGGCTGATTTGAAAAAATTGATATAAGAACAGGCACTATTACCGAAGTAAACGATTTTCCCCAAAGCCAGGAAACCCGCTTACCAGTTAACAATTGATTTTGGAAACGAGATCGGTATTAAAAAATCTTCCGCCCAAATCACGGTTCATTATCAAAAAGAAGAATTAATAAACCGCCAGGTAATTGCTGTTGTCAATTTTCCACCAAAACAAATTGCCGATTTTATTAGTGAATGCCTGGTGCTCGGTGTTTATGATGACAACAAAGACGTACTTTTATTACAACCGGGTAAACCGGTATCAAACGGATTGAAAATTGGCTGAGACATACATTACATATTATCACTCGCCTGTCGGCTTGTTGAAGATCAGCGGGACCGAAGATTATATCAATGAAGTCACCTTTCATGATACAACACAAAAAGCTGTTGCCAATAAAAAAGATATGCCTTCTTTAGTGATTCAATGCATCGAACAGCTCATTCAATATTTTCATGGCGAAAGAAGAATTTTTGAACTACCGCTTAACCAACCGGGCACTCCCTTTCCAGCAGGGAGTATGGAACCATCTCATGTCTATACCCTACGGAAAAACCATCAGCTATCTTGATCTCGCCAGGAAAACAGGCGACCTGAAAGCTACAAGGGCTGTCGCCAATGCAAATGGAAAAAACAATATTGCCATTATTGTTCCCTGCCACCGTGTGATCGGCTCTAATAAAGACTTAGTCGGCTATATGGGTGGATTGTGGAGAAAGAAATGGTTACTCGAACATGAGTTGAAAGTGGCTTATGGAGTGCAGACTTTATTCTAGTAAGCGTAAACGAAAAAGTCAAAAAAGTCAAATGAGACAAAGGGTCAAATAAGTCAGACGCGGCAGCTTTGTATATGACTTATTTGACTTTTTTTATATTATATAGATTGCTTTGACTTTTATGACTTATTATGCTATCCTAATTCAGAATTTGTAAACGCAAACGGCAATAAAAGACTAGCCGTTTTTATAATGTAAATCTTTCCGCTCTGTCCTCCCAATATTAATCTTATCGGTTCGAGGGTTCTTGTTTCATATTCCAGCAATGCCTGCCGGCACATACCGCAGGGAGAAATCGGGTGATCGCTTTTTACGTTTTTATCTTCACTGTCATAACTGATGGCAAGGGTGTTAATACTGACGCCCGGATATAAAGTAGCGGCGTTGCCCAATAAAACCCTTTCTGCACAGATACCAACCGGGTAAGAAGCGTTTTCCTGGTTTGTACCGGCGACGGTTTCACCATTACTTAGTTTGGCAACAGCGCCTACAAGAAAACGGGAATAAGGTGCATAAGCCAACTTAGTGAATGACCTTGCCTGTATCAGCAGGTCAGCATCCTCCGCATTCAATTGGCTGAGGTCATCATACACTTCGTAGTGGAATTCGAATTTGTTTTCTTTCATGATAACTCTGTTAAGAAAAAATGCCCTGATCGGACAGGGCATTTAAAGTTAAATTATTTTACAAACCTGAATAATCTTTTCCATCGTGGCCCGCCATCCCAGCTAAACCAGATAATTGATGCCTTACCCACGATCCTGTCTTCCGGAACAAACCCCCAATAGCGGCTATCCTGCGATCCCTGGCGGTTATCACCCATCATCCAGTAATAATCCATTTTAAATGTGTACTCGGCTATTTCTTTTCCATTCAGGAAGAATTTGCCGTCCCGTTGCGTAAAGTCATTGCCTTCATAAAAGCTGATTGCTCTTTGATAAATAGCATAATTCTCCGGAGTTAATTTTATAGGCGCCCCTTTTTTAGGAATCCATACTGGACCGAAATTGTCTCGTGTCCAACTTTTATGTACCGCAAAGCTGTCGTAAGGAAATACATCTCCACCAGGGCTGATATTATCAGGAACGATTGTTTTAATCAACCCATTCTTCGTCATCTTATCTTTTGCCTTTATCGTCAGTAACATTTTATATTCTCCCGGTTTACCGGTCATGTTGTAGTCGCCCTTATCAAAATCAAGATCATATTCATCCTTCATCACATCCTGGTCAAGAGAAGGAACGTTAAGCGTCACGAAATAACTGATTTGTGAATTTGGCGGTGGTTCCTGCCTCGCCCCATTTATAAACACTACATCATCTTTTATTTCTATCATATCACCGGCAACGCCCACACATCTTTTAACATAGTTATCCGTTTTATCTACCGGATGTGTTACAACAGGATAGTTAACAGGATCAGCCAATATCATTCTATCGGAAGGGCTTCCGGCTTCTGCTCTTCGTTTAATATCATAATATGGCACTGCGGATTCAAAATCCGGGTGATGGATTACCGTATCACCCGCAGGAAAATTAAATACCACTACATCACCTCTTTTTGGTGAAGATGCGAACCAGCGGATATATGGCAACTTAATAAGCGTTGAATAAGATTTGCCATTGGTAACAGGCAGGTAATTATGAACAAAAGGAACCGATAAAGGTGTATTCGGAATCCTTGGCCCGTAACTTAGTTTGCTTACAAAAAGAAAATCTTTTATCAGCAATGTTTTTTCCATCGAGCCCGAAGGAATTACATAAGCTTCAAAAATAATGTGCGGATCAACGTGGCGGCAACAACAGCGAAAATGCCGGCATCCACCCATTCTCTCCACGCTTTTTTCTTATGTTTTCTCACCGCTTCAGCGCCTATAAATTTGGTATCTTTTTGACTGGCCAGCCATAGGAAATAAAATGGTGCGAACAACGCCGCCATAGTATGTGACCGCAAAGAAAATTTGCCAAACACTTTTGCAAACTCAATAAAAATACCGGGTGAAATAAACCAACCCACCACAGGGATAAATTGCCAGAACACCCAATGCTTCGGCCGTTGAGGTAATTTCCTGGATGATCCATGTATTGTAAAAAGGTACATAAGCTTTCCACGCTTCATGGCCTGCTTTTGGAAAAAGTTTAGCAAAGCCAAACGACGGCAGGAAAACAAGTAAAGTGCCGACAAGATAAATGACAAGTAAATGTTGTAAAGGCATGAGCCTGATTTTAAATTGAGATCAAAAATATTCTAATATTCTGTTTATCAAAATTATACCCCTCAAAGTTTTGCTAAAGAGGACAAACGGCTTGCACCTTGTTTCTTATACTTCTTATCTCGGCATCACATAACTCTTCACATCCTCCGTAGTAATTGTTTTGGCTGAAAGTATCACCAGCCTTTCCACCACGTTTCTAAGCTCACGTATATTACCCGTCCAGTCATATTCCTGCAACAGCTTGATGGCATCTTCATCAATAGTTTTTCTTGCAATACCATAATCGGAGCAAATATCATCGAGGAACTGCTCCACCAGCATCGGGATATCATCCCTTCTTTCATTCAGCGAAGGAACATGAATAAGAATAACGCTGATACGGTGATATAAATCGAGACGAAAATTCTTTTCATCCACTTCTTTCAAAAGGTCTTTATTCGTAGCAGCGATCACACGTACATCCACATTAATATCTTTATCAGCGCCTACCCTTGTTATCTTTCCTTCCTGTAAGGCACGCAGCACTTTTGCCTGCGCATTCAGGCTCATATCGCCAATCTCATCTAAAAATAAAGTGCCACCGCTCGCCTGCTCAAATTTGCCAATACGTTGTTTGATCGCAGAAGTGAACGACCCTTTTTCATGACCAAATAATTCACTTTCGATCAACTCGGTTGGAATTGCTGCGCAGTTTACTTCAACCAATGGCCCCGTAACACGGTTGCTTTTTTCATGCACCCAACGTGCTACTAGTTCTTTACCCACGCCGTTATCGCCTGTAATGAGTATTCTTGCTTCTGTAGGCGCTACTTTTTCAATCGTGTCTTTTATCTTTTGTATCGGAGCAGATCCGCCAATCATTTCCTGCACACGGCTCACTTTTCTTTTCAGCACTTTTGTTTCCGTCACCAGGCTGCTCTTATCCATCGCATTGCGGATGGTGATCAGCAGGCGGTTCAGGTCGGGCGGTTTGGAAATATAATCGTAAGCGCCTTTTTTTACGGCTTCCACCGCTGTTTCTATATTACCATGACCGGAGATCATAATGATAGGAACGTCCGGGTTGATTTCGCCGGCCTTTTGCAGGAATTCAATGCCATCAAGCTTCGGCATTTTTATATCGCATAAAACAACGTCAAAAGATTTTTCTTTAAATACTTTCAATCCTTCTTCCCCATCCACGGCTTCAAAAATCTTATACCCTTCAAACGACAATATTTCGCTTAACGTTTTACGGATCGCTTTCTCATCATCAATAATCAATATATCAGGCATTCAAAAAGATTTGGCGCAAAATTAAATGAAAACATCCATCCTTATTAATTGAGTTTGAGCTAAGAGATTAAAGAGAAAAGAAGAAAAAGAGATTTATGTAACCAGTAGTGAGAGGAGCCGAACTGCGGTTCCCCGATCATCTTCGTTGCGACGCTCCGTTCATCTTCCTGTTCATTACTCAGCATTGGAGGCCGGAACTCTGTTCCGGCAAAAATAATAATGAGTACCGGAACAGAGTTCCGGTGTCCTGCCGTACGTTCTGTCCATTATTCAGCAATTACGAAGTTTCTATCATTATTTGTTCATGACTTCTGCAGTAAGCCGGATATTTTGCAGGTATTTTTCCGATAGGGCAAAAAAATAGAGGCCGGATAGAAATCCAGCCTCGTTTAAAAATCCAATATCCTATGAAAAACCACCCTATAGATGCATTTACCGGGCCAAAACGCTGCACCCTACTAAAAAAATTATTCTGCTTTATTAATGTTAGATGGCTCGTTCCTCGCTCCCGCAAGCGGGATAAACTATGACAAGGAAAAGGAACTTTTATTGGGAATATTATTTAAATGAAAGTAGTATCAGTCAGCCTTTTCCTTGTCACCCCGAGGTACGAGGGGGGTCTGTAATTCAGAAAGAATTTATTTTTTAAGGATTCTTCGAAAATGCTGAATAGAATTCATGCAGTACAAGAGTGCGACGCAACGAAGATGATAGTAGTAATGCAGCCGGGCTAATGCACAACATCCTGCGGATAAAAATTAACGCAGCTTAATTATTTCTTCATGTACATCACTTCTTTTACCAGCTTCACGGTGCGGGGAACATCGGGCAACGCGGCGGCGACAAGATTGGGCGCATAATGCAGGGGCGCATCTGCGGCGGTGATGCGGCGAATGGGCGCATCGAGATAATCAAAACCTTCTTTCTGCACCTGGTAAGCGATTTCCGAAGATACAGAGGCGAATGGCCATTGCTCTTCCACGATGACGAGGCGGTTGGTTTTCTTTACGCTTTCAAGTATGGTATTCAAATCCAGCGGGCGGATGCTGCGAAGGTCAATCACTTCGGCGCTGATATTTTCTTTTTCCAGTTCGGCGGCGGCGCCTAATGCCACTTTCATCATTTTATTAAAAGAAACGATGGTGACATCGCGGCCTTGTTTTTTTACATCTGCCTTGCCGATTTCAATATAATATTCTTCGTCGGGCACATCGCTTTTATCGCCATACATCACTTCACTTTCCATGAACATGATGGGATCTTCTTCATACCGGATGGCCTGTTTCAGTAAACCTTTGGCATCATAACCATTGCTGGGCGAAATAACTTTAAGGCCGGGAATATTTGCATACAATGCTTCAAAGGCTGTGGAGTGCTGGGCGCCAAGCTGGCCGGCTGAACCGCCGGGGCCTCTAAAAACAATGGGACAGGAAATTTGTCCGCCACTCATTGCCAGCATTTTAGAAGCTGTATTGAGAATTTGATCTAAAGCTAAAACAGCGAAGTTCCATGTCATGAACTCCACCACGGGGCGAAGGCCTTTTTGCGCCGCACCAACGGCCACACCGGCAAAACCTAATTCAGAAATAGGCGTATCGATAACACGCTTGGCGCCGAATTCAGCAAGCATACCCTGGCTCACTTTGTAAGCGCCATTGTATTCCGCTACTTCTTCTCCCATTAAAAAAACCCTTTCATCTCTTCTCATTTCCTCGTTCAATGCTTCACGAAGGGCTTCACGAAATGCGATTGATCTTGCCATGTTGTTACCAGCTTTTTTGGTGCGCAAAAATAAGCGAGAAGGTGGATAAAACCTAAAATGAAAAACCCGGATTTGATGTCCGGGTTTTTCTATGCAATTTTTAGAAATCGCTATCAGTATTGATTATTCGGATTTTGCTTCCTTTAAGCATTTTTGTTCTATAGCATCAAGTTCCGGTTTAGTCGCTTTCCGGTTTGCCTCATCAAGGTCGCTATATTTCTTCTCTATCTTTTCCAGGATGCAATTACAATGGTTTTGTGAAGTTTGCTCGTCAGCCCCGGCATTTCTTGCATTCGTTAAACAGGTGCTGAGAAATGCTTGTTCATCTGCAGCAGACCATTTGCTGCGGTCGTCGTCATCATCGTCCTCAATTTTTTTCTTTTTCTTATAATCCTCATCATCTTCGTCATCGTCATATTTCTTTTTTTTCTTGTAATCATCATCCTCGTCTTCATCTTCCTTGTCCCTGTCCTCTTTTTCGGTTTTATCTTTTTTAACCAACGGATTGTTATTGCAAGCCGTCAGCAGACTAATGGAAAGAAGAACAATAAATATTCGTTTCATAACTATGGGGTTTTTTATTATTGACTAATTATTTTACCAACCGCTCTTACAATCTTCAATCTTTGCCTGCGCTTCTGGTGTTAAGATCGGTCTTTGTAATTGCGATTGATTTTACAATATTATTTAGTATATCAACTTTTGGGTGCAAAAATATGCGCAGAGGTGGATATAAACCTCTGAAATTAATTATCCCTGCATTTTACGACATCTGCTTTAACCGCTGGTTCTTCCAATTTTTCCTGCATAGTTGTAGCATTATTTGCTTCAGCCAAGGTCATTTCATATTTTTTTTCAATTTTCTCTTGCATACATTCACAATAAGATTGTGCCTGCGAACGGGATATCTTTTTCATAGCTGCACCCGCACATTCATCAATATATTTTTCTCTTGTTGCGATTGTCCAGCCACCATTGTCCTTGTCGTCATCCTCATCCTCTTCATGTTTTTTCTTTTTGGTGTAATCCTCATCTTCATCTTCTTCATACTTCTTCTTTTTCTTGTAATCACCATCATCATCCTCGTCTTCATCTCCCTTGTCCCTGTCCTCTTTTTCTGTTTTATCTTTTTTTACCAACGGACTGTTATTACACGCTGTCAGGAGACTAATGGAAAGAAAAACGATAAGTATTCGCTTCATAAACTGCAGGGTTTTTTTATTAATCACCAAATTAAGAGATTTCCCCCACGCATGCAAATACTCAATTTTAAGTAGACTTATATTTGCTGATGTCTTTTCCACATTATCCTGTTATTATTATTGGCGGCGGCCCAATTGGCCTTGCCTGCGCTATCGAAGTAAAAAAGGCCGGGATCGATTATCTTATTTTAGAAAAAGGGTGCCTTGTTAATTCAATTTATAACTACCCGGTCAATATGCATTTTTTTTCCACATCGGAAAGATTGGAGATCGGTGCGGTGCCTTTTGTTTCCAATAACCCCAAACCGACAAGGCCAGAGGCCTTGGAATATTATCGTAGGGTGGCAAAGGATTATCATTTAAATGTGAAATTGTTTGAAGAAGCAATAAGCATCAGTTCCAGGTTGCCTGTTACCGGCAACCTGGAACCTGGAACTTTGTTTGATGTGATTACCAGCAAGGGAAAATATACTGCTTCGTACATCATCATCGCTACCGGCTTTTATGATATTCCTTATTTATTAAATGTACCGGGTGAAGACCTTCCAAAAGTGAAACATTATTATGATGATCCGCATTATTACGCTTTTCAAAAAGTGATCGTAACCGGCTCCAGCAATTCCGCCGTGGATGCTGCATTGGAAACATGGCGCAAAGGAGCTGAAGTAACCATGGTAGTCCGTGGCCCGGAAATCGGCAAGCGGGTAAAATATTGGGTGAAGCCGGATATTGAAAACCGCATCAAAGAAAATTCCATTAAAGCCTATTTTAATTCAACCATAAAAGAAATACGGGAAAAAGAAGTGGTTATCCAAACACCGGATGGTGTCGTTACCATCGAAAATGATTGGGTGCTGGCGATGACTGGTTACAAACCCAACCTGGATTTTCTCCGCAAGATGAATATTGAGTTATCAGATGATGAAGTGCTGAAACCCTTTATAAATGAAGAAACCTACGAAACCAATGTAAAAGGAATTTATCTTGCCGGTGTGATCTGCGGCGGCATGAATACGCACCGTCTTTTTATTGAAAACTCGAGGGAGCATGCGGAAAAAATTATAGCTTCCATCCTGCAAAAGAAAATAAATAAAGTAGTATGAAAGGCTTTCCTTTTATTAACTCTAAACAATCATTAACGCTTTTACGGATGGTAATTGCCATCATATTCGTTTTGGATGGCGTAGCGCAGTTACGTTATAATACCGGTGGCGGTTATATTGGCTTTGGAAATAACATCGACACTGTACTCGGTTCTTTTTTCAGGTGGGTATTTGCTTTATTTGAAATCACAGGCGGCGTGTTATTAGCGCTGGGTTATTTTATACCATTGATTACGCTTCTTTTCATTATCGAAATAATATTGTGGATGCTGATTTTCGCTATGAGCAATACCTATACGCTGGGATACTACGGCAGCAATACATGGTACAGCTTATTGTTGATCGTATGCCTGGTAGTGATTGCCGCCTCAAAGCGAAAATGAACGAACGGCTTTTATAAACTGTTTCAATTTTGCAGGATCAAGTTTTCCATTCGTCCTCACTCCACTGCAAACATCAACAGCAAATGGCCGGACGGTTTCAATGGCATGGCCAACATTTAAAGCATTCAATCCACCTGCTAAGAACACAGGTTTCTTTACATTCTTTACAATTTCCCTGCTGATTTCCCAGTTGTGTATATTGCCTGTTCCGCCCAGTGTTTTTATTGCTGCTTTGAGATTACCACTGTCCAGCAGCAATGCATCTGTTTCCTGGGAAATTCTTATCGCTTCTTCTATGCTTTCTTCACCAGTGACGTGAATGACCTGCACAATTTTTAAATAAGGTAACGAGACATGAATATCATTGTAAGTACCACTGCTGAGTTCATCAACGATCTGCACGGTATTAGTATCGGCACGTTTTACATGATGAATAATAGCTTCCGAAGATTGTTCACTGGTAAGCAAAAAAGAGGCGATGGGAGGATGTACACTCCGTGCTATTTCAGAAATGAGCCAGTCAGGAATCGGTCCGGGGCCGCTGGGCATTTTACCAACTAAACCAATGGCATCGGCGCCATGATCGATCGCCATTTTCGCTTCGTCGGAAGAAGCGATGCAACATATTTTAATGCGGGTGTGCATGAGAGTCATTAAAGTCAGATAAGTCAAAAAAGAGAATTCCACCCAGAAGCGTTTACCCACGTCTCACCAACAACAATAAACAATTGGCAACAATAATTCGTGTAACCTGCCTGCGGGCAGGCAGGTTCGCTTTAATTCCTGTCAAACTCTATAGTTCCTTTTTTAACAACCAATCCCTTTGCACATCATTTCCTAAAACAAAGTCATGTTCGGCAAATTTTTCAAAGCCCCATTTTTTATAAAAAGCAAAAGCCGTTTCATTTTTTTCCCAGACGCCCAGCCATATTACTTCTTTGTTTTTTTCCTTTGCGATGGCGATGCTTTTCAGCATCAATGCTTTTCCCACGCCTTTGCCGATCATTTTTTTTATCGAATATATTCTTGCGATCTCGAGAGAGGATGTTCCTTTCAACGCAGGAGGGTTGTTATTATCTCTCAGTCTTGCATAGCCCACGGGCTCTTCGCCGTAATAAGCCAATAGGAAAGTATTACCATCCGCCCCTACTTCCGCCCTCAAATTTTTACTGGTAAACTTTTCGGTCATGAACTTATCCATGTTCTCTTTGGAGTTGGACGCAGCGAAAGTGTCATAAAAAGTTTCGCGGCTGAGGTCAGCTATCAATTTTGCATCTTCTTTTGCAGCGATGCGTACTTTAATAATACGCGACGTCATAAATTCAACTGTTTTTATATCCTTTCAATAATTAAAACTATTCTGAATTCTCCAGGCTGGTCTTTATAAAGTCATTGATCCAATCAATATTCATTTTTTCATCTGCCAACATTCTCGATCACTATCGCACTTGCTCCGCCACCACCATTGCAAATTCCCGCTATACCATACTTCGCTTTGTTCGTTTGCAAAATATTCGCCAGCGTGATCGTAATTCTTGCACCACTGCATCCGATAGGATGTCCCAGCGCAACTGCCCCGCCCCAAACATTTAATTTTTCCATAGATATTCCTACTTCCTTGGCGTTAACGATCGCTACACAACTAAACGCTTCATTCACTTCGGCGAAATCCATATCACTTGCTTTCAACCCTGCTTTATCTAATGCTTTCTTCATCGCAAGGATTGGCGTAGTGGTAAACCATTCCGGCGCCTGAGATGCATCAGCAAACGAACGTATCAATGCCAAAGGTTTAATACCGAGCTCTTTTACTTTTTCTTCACTCATTAAAACAACCGCCGCCGCTCCATCATTTATTTTAGAAGCATTCGCCGCGGTGATCGTTCCGTCTTTTTGAAATGCCGGTTTCAACGTCGGCATTTTTTCAAAATTCGCTTTCTTATATTCTTCATCTTCTTTTACGGTCACAGGCGTTTTGCCTGCTATTTCCACCGCCGCTATTTCATTCGCATAAAAATTATTCTTCCATGCATTCGCCGCACGGGTATAACTTTCTTTCGCAAAATTATCCTGGTCTTCTCTTGTTATATTATATGTAACGCTGCATAATTCACCGGCGTTGCCCATGTGATAATCTTTATAGGGATCCCACAATCCATCTTTCAAAATTCCATCGGTGATCGTTCCATTGCCCAACCTGTAGCCATTGCGGGCTTTGTCGAGATAATAAGGAATATTGCTCATGCTTTCCATGCCGCCGGCAACAACAATATCGTTATCGCCGTTCATAATCGATTGCGCACCTACCATGATGCTCTTCATTCCGCTGGCGCAAACTTTATTGATCGTTGTGCACGGCACATTCGTGGGAATGCCCGCATAGATGCTGGCTTGTTGCGCCGGCGCCTGGCCGATGCCCGCACTCACCACGTTGCCCATAAATACTTCCTGTACTTGTTCGGGTTTTATTCCTGCTTTTCTCAATGCTTCTTTGATAGCGATAGCCCCCAACTGCGGTGCAGTTACTGAAGCCAATGCTCCCCCGAGGCTTCCTATGGGTGTTCTTGCTGCGGCGACGATATATACTCTTCTCACTTGAACGATTATTTATTACACCGCAAAGTTAATGATTGCTTTAGGAATAAATTATTTTGGGCCCAACTGTATTACTACTATCGGCTTCGTTGCGTCGCACTCTCCTATGTTTACAAAATAAACAGTAATAGTTCCTTCAGAGAAAGTTAAGATACCAATAGATTTGATTTTCATAAAGTGAAAAAGGGTGAGAGCCAATCGCACATAAACAGCCTATAGGCATGTTGAGCTGAAGAAATAGCCTCGCTCTTTTTTATCTCTTCGAGTTTGAACAGAATGTAAGGAGTGCCGCCTTGCCGCACATCCAGGATAACCGTAAGGAGACAAAACGAAGGGAGATTTTCACTTTATATCATAAAAACAATTGGTATGAAAAGAATCTTAAAACAAGTAGTGGGCATAGATGTAGCCCAGGATGAATTAGTCGTTTGCTCAGGTCGTTTATATGAGGATTTATCCTGTGAGCTGTATGCTCACAAAATCTTTCCAAATACAGCAAAAGGGTTTGTCTCTCTTATAGAATGGGCGACAAAAAAGCAAGGAGAAATAGCTGTTCGTTTTGTAATGGAAGCAACGGGCGTTTATCATGAATCACTGGCTTATTTTTTAGCGGAAAGGCAAATGGATGTAAGCGTGGTATTGCCCAATAAGATCAGTAATTATGTAAGAACATTATCTGTTAAAACGATAACAGACAAAACAGCTTCTGAAGCGATCACTCAATTTGGATTGGAAAGAAATCTTGACAGCTGGCATCCGCCAAAGGGTATTTATAAGAAATTAAGGCAATTAACCAGGGAAAGAGACCAGCTGGTGGAAAGCAGAACAGCGGTCAAAAATCAATTACATGCAGAGACTGCCGAAGCCCAACCCAACAAAACAAGCGTAGCAAGAACAAAAAAACGTATTGCTTTTCTGGATAAACAAGAAGCAGAAATTAAAGAAGAGTTACGTGAATTGGTCGGCCAAGATGAAGAAATGAAAAAGCTCTTAATAATTATCTGTTCTATTCCAGGCGTGGGGTTATTAACAGCTGTAACAGTGCTGGCGGAAACCAATGGCTTTGACCTGATACGTAATAAAAAACAATTAACCAGCTACGCAGGTCTGGATGTAAGAGAAAAGCAGTCGGGTACCTCTGTAAAAGGCAAACCCAAAATATCCAAAAAAGGGAATAGATATTTAAGAAAAGCCATGCATTTCCCGGCACTCACAGCCATCCGTCACGATGAAAGGTTTAAAGCCATATTTGCACGGATGGTAGCAAAACACGGAATAAAAATGAAGGCTGCTGTAGCCATACAACGAAAACTACTGGAAATGATCTTTACAATTTATAAAAGCAAAATCGCCTATGACAAAGAATATTTTAAAAAATTAGAGAGCAGCCTAAGCCACTCTCTAAACAGGCTGGCTTAAGCCGCCTAAAGAACAAAAATATAAAATATCCTTTGGTATTTAACACAGAATCTTCAGCGTTCGGTAATTCTACTGAGCATTTTAGAAAAGTTATATTATATTATACTCTTCTAAAAGCAAGGGCTGTGCGCTGTTCCTCTCCTTTAGGAGAGGTTAGGTGAGGCTTTCCTTGTTATGGCGAGGCACGAGCCATCTGCCATGAAAGACAAACACCCGTGCCTGCGCCATAACTAACCTGATAAAATATTATCGGAGGTAGTGAAAAATCATGTTTTAAAACGGTATCACCCTTCCCGATCCCGAAACATGAGAAGATATTATTGGGTTGCCTTTATAACGTACAGAACCACTGCCGGAAATAGAAGCATCCAGCCGTTGCGAAACATTTACCTGCATATCGCCGGAACCACTTATCTCCGCTGTTGCTTTTTCAACCTGAACGTTTGCTGCACGAATATTTCCGCTACCACTTACTTTCAGGCTGGCGTTTTTCGCCCCACCATTTGAAACCGTAATGTTCCCGGAGCCGCTCACTGTTGCATTCAGTTCATCTGACAACGTCACCTGCGCTACATTGATATTCCCGGAGCCGCTGATGCGAAGGCGCATATCATCTGAGACAACATTGCCTGTGAGGTTGAATTCGGCGGAACCACTCAGGTTCACACTTTCCGCAAATGGTGCGCTGATGGTAACAATAATATCATCGTGGCTTTTTATTCTTTTACCATCCTGGAATTTAATCACCAATTCATCACCTACTTTATTCGTTTGTAAAACATCAAGGATGTTACGCTGTCCCTGTATTTCCACTTTATAAACGGGGTCGATTTTATAATTTACTTTCCCGCTGATGCTCACGGATACAGTTTTGAAATTTGATACTGATCTTGTTTCAATTACGACAGGCCCTTCGCCTGTCACTTTTTCGCAGGAGGTAAAGGATATCATTCCTATTGCGGCTAATAAAATAGCAATTACGTTCTTCATTTTCATTTGTTTTTGGTTAAGGTTAATTATTTGTTCTTTCATGTTGCAAATTTCTAAAACAAAGTGCGGTTTAACAATGCCACGCTGTTTGAATTGGTATGATATCAGTATGGATTGTACCAGCTTTATATTGTTTATTAATTAAAATTCAATTTTGTAATTGAGTATAGGTATTAATCCAGACTGGTAGTTAGTTACTATTTTGTTTTCATCTTCATCATACCATTGGTTGTATACATTCAGCCGGTTGCTGATATTTTGTATATCCAGCGATAACGTACTGGTAATTTTTTTACGGTTCCATGTCATGCTTACACGCAGATCGGTACGGAAGTAATCCGGGTTTTGCAAACTGTAAGCTTCTTTTTCTTTGAATACCGTATATCCTTTATCTGCTGATGCAACAAGATCGATGGGTGTTGTTCTTAATCCGCCTGCGTAAATAGTCTTGATGTTGATGCCAAACTTTTTCTTTTTGCTTGCTGAAACAAAATCTTTTCCTGCGATCAGCGTGCTGATATGATTTCCGTTAAAACGTGTATTTCTTTCCAAGCCATCCGCCGCCGTGTATTTTGACTGGTAAAAAGAATTACTCAGTATCAGGTAGAAATTATTCTGCAGGTATCTTTCGATTGATATCTCAACGCCATAATTTTTTCCTTTCCCTTTATTTACCAAAGGATCAAGTATATAATCATCCTGTATATTCAGCGTGGAGAACGTGCTGCCGTCTTTTACATTTACCGGCACATTAAATAACTGCTGGTAATATATTTCGGTTTTCAGCAACAGGTTTGTTGACAACCGCTGGTTGAAGGATACCACATAATGATGGGATTTTGTAAATCCAAGTTTTTTATTCGGGAAGCTATAACTGTTATCCGCATTTTTTTGCTGCGCAAAATAAACACCCATCGCCTGCAACTGGCTGTGTAATCCATAACCGATGGCCAGGCTGCTTTTGTTATTGATATTCCATTTCGCAGAAAGGCGTGGCTCAAAGGAAGATGTATTATTTAATGATAAATGGAGGTAATGCAAGCCCGCATTGACCGTAAAATTGTTTGAAGGCTTATATTGCCATTGTGCAAAACCCTGCTGCGTGGAAGTATTCCCTTTCGCATTGATCATTTCCCGCAGGGGTTCATTATCATGTTCCCTTGATTGCTGGTAATAACTAAAGTTGACCAGGTTGCCAATTACGCCGGCCCTCAACGACAAGCGGTTACTGAATTTATAATTCATCGTAGAATTGAATAACCATTTTTTTGTTTTATAGGTATCCTTGTAATTTTTTTCGATGGAGAGATCATCTTGTACTTCATTTTCATCATATCCATTATTTGTATAAGAATAACCGACGCCTGTTTTCAGGTTAATTCTGTCACCAAGTAAAATAGTATGCGTTAAGCCATTCATGCTGGTATTGGCGATAAAATCATAAGGCCGCCTGTCGTCTTTGTTTTCCCAATTAGAAGGATTCATTTCCGCCTTCTTTACATCACTGCTCAATCCGCCAAAACCAAAAAAGGTAAAGCTTCCCAATTTATTGGCGGGCAGATAGATGTTATAAGAAAGATCCTGGAAGTTGGTAGAGGCATTGTTTGGTAAGACGCCGACTTTATTTAATAACTCCAATGTTGAATAACGGTAGTTGATGAGATATGAACCTTTGTAAGATTTTGAAAATGGACCTTCAATAGCGGCATTTAATCCCAACACACCAGCCTGTAATGTATATTCTCTCTTTTCATTATTCCCTTTGCGCAATTTCAGATCAAATACGCCGCTTAAGGCATTTCCGTATTCAGCAGCGAATGCAGCCGTAATAAAATCGGAATTCGATAACAATTGAGAACTAAGAATTGAAATTCCACCACCACTACCGCCGGCGTTACTGAAATGATTCGGGTTGGGAATATCCATTCCTTCCATTTTCCATAACAATCCCGTTGGCGAATTACCACGGATGATAATATTGTTATTGCCATCATCATTTGTCATCACACCGGGAAAAGCGGTAGCCATGCGTAAAGGGTCATTTACCGCGGCTGCATATTTCTGAGTTTCTTCTACGGTAAATGCCCTTGCACTCACTATACTCATATCATTAAGCGGTTTGTTCTTTTTGCTGTTCGCTTTGATCAGTACTTCATTTTCTACTTTCACCAGTGCTTCCAAAGGAATATTCAATACGGTTTCCTTCCCGGAATTAACAGCGATATTTTCCAGCGTTATATCTTTAAACCCGGAATAAGAAATCGTAATGCGATAAGAACCGATCGGCAGATCTTTAAATCGGAAAACACCTTCTTCATCCGTAACCACCGATTGGTTAACAGCAGCTATAATAACTGTAGCTCCAGCTAAGGGTTTTTGTAATAAATAATCAGAAACAGTTCCGCGAAGTTGCTGCTTGTATTGCGCCTGCGCAGCCATGCATAAAAAGGATAAGGCGATAATTAATTTCGTCTTCATGTTCATCTTCTTTTGTGTCGTTGGTTATAATTTTATTTATAAAACAACCAAAGAAGATGATACCCCTACCCGTTAACAAAATTTTAGAAAAAATTGATACCAGCATTCCAGCCAAACCAACCAGTAACCTTATCGCTGAAAGAAATTGTTTTGTATCCGGAAGGAGGAACAGGAAAACGATAACCCGTTATTCCTGTTTTTTGATCAGAAATAAATACGGCGAATGAAGGGCCTGCAAAAAGCGAAACATATTTATTGAATTTCACATTCAGGTTAAGATGAAACTTGTTCAATATATTAGTATAATCCCATGATCCGAGATAAAGATATTGGGATGATAACTCAGGGTTCAGGGAAAGGTTTTTCTTTTTATTCAAATTGAATTCACTGCCAAGGCCATAGCCGAACGAATATGCTTTTTCATTTCCCGTATTCAATCCTCCCTGCAGGATACTGTAGAATTTTGAATGGCCTGTTTTAAATGCGGCGTTTACATTTAATATCTCATTGGTAGAAAAGCTGAGTTTATGATATCCTTTTAAAACGATATTGATTAAGCCAATACTAAAACCCTCTGAAGTGTCGGCGATATTGATCAACCCAAATTGTAACCCTTTTAATTTTTTTGAGTAATTAAAGACCCCGGATATTTGTACGCCGTCTGTTTCTTTGTTACTGAAATTAATGACTCCGGCTATTTGTACACCGCTTACTTTTTTCCGGGCAAAGTTCGCTACTCCGCCCACCTGCATGCCTTTCATACTATCGGTAACATGATTATAAACGCCGCTTAACTGGAAGCCGACGAATTTTCCTTTTACCACATTGCTTATACCTGCGGCCTGGAATGCTTTTGTTGTATCCAATACTGTATTATTAATGCCCGCTACCTGGAAACCTCGTACTTGTCCTCCCACTACATTGAACAGCCCAGCAGCCTGGAAATATTTCACCTCTTTTTTATCAATGTTAAATAAACCACCGATCTCCATGCCATTTGTGCCCGCAGTATAGCCGCCGAAAATATTCAATGAAAAATTATTTATGACTTGTCCACTCATTTTGCCATGCGAACCCAGACCCGGAATTAAAGAAGCCTGGAACGGACGAGTTGTAAAAAACTTTCTCAGGTTGATGCTTTGCATTTTTTGTTTGGTAGAAAGCAAGAACCTTCCCATGCCTGTTCGTTCAACTTTTGCTGAATCTGCGGCCGATATAAAATTTACAGTAGTATCAATTACCGGTTCCGTTTTGATTGAATCCCGAATCAAATAATCTTCGGGGGTAATAATGGTATTTTCTTCCAGTCTTTCAACGGGCAACATTGTAATCGTTAATTGCTGGCTGAACCTTGGTTCAATGATCACTGACGTATCTTCATAAAATTCTTTACTAACCGTTAATGTTGCGGTGCTGGATTTACTGCTTTTTAATTTCAATTTAAAAAAGCCGGCGCCGTCCGTCATGGATGAGGCTAGTAACTTTTTTTCGTATACGCTTGCTTCATTTATCGCCATGCCCGACAGTTCATCAAACACATAACCACTGACGGAATAAACTTTTTCTTCTAACGCCCCTTTATTTGTAACGATCGTCATGCGGATCGGCGCTTTGCGGATGATCACATAGTTACCGCTTTCCCTGAATTCATACGTGCCGTTAAATAAAATGGCCAATATCTCGTTTACCGTTTTATTGCGGATATTCAATGTTACAAGACTGTCTTTCTTAACAATTCTTGAATTATAGGAAAAATAAAAATCACCTTTGTTGCTCAGTATCTCCAGCACATTATCCAGTCGCTGCCGTGTTACATCCAGCGATATATTTTTTGATAAAAGATTTTGTGCGGAAGCATTACTGATAAATAAAATTAAAATAATGGCACTGACACTCTTTTTCATCTCCGGATAAATCTATGGTTGTAAAATGATCGTATTTCCTTCTTTACTGGCTTTGATATCAAATGTGATAATGATGACATTCAGCACCTGTTCAAGCGATTCATTATAAAAAGTGGTCGTCAGTTTCAGGTCTTTTAATGCAGGATCTGCAATCACGATATTAGCTTGATAAGCTTCATTTACCACTTCCACCAGTTTCCACAAGGGCGTATTATCACATACAAATTCCCTGGTGCGGTAATATTTATACAATTGATCGTTTACTGAATCTTTTATCAATGCTGAATCCTTTGTTTCTGCCAGTAGTTTTTCTTTTGCTTTAAGTTCAACAGTTTTTCCCGCCTTTGTCACTTTCACGATTCCTGTTTCCACTATCACTTCTGTGTTACCATTACTACTTTTTACATTAAAAGAAGTACCTACTACCGTAATCTGCACATCATTTACAGAAATAACAAATGGTTTCTTTTTGTCGGGTGACACATTAAAGAAAGCCTCTCCTTTTAATGTAACAGGTCTTGTTTCATTTTTAAATTTAGATGGATAAGAAATGGAAGAACCTTTATTCACCGTAACAACAGAACCATCCGGCAACGTATCATTTAATACCACTTGCTGCGCCTGTACTATCATTTCTTTTACCGGATCATTTGATAGCCAATACCCCAATATTCCAATTCCTAATAAGAAAATTACAGCAGCGGCGATTTTCATCCAGCCAAAACGGGCACGGTGTACAGGCGTTTCTTTTCTTTTTATCCGCCGCTGAAATTTTTCCCATGCTTTATTTTCATCCGCGGTAGAGGTTAACGCTAGTTGCTGGCTGCTTTCCCATACTTTTTTAAATTGATTATAGTAAGCAAGGTTTGCATTATCCTCACTCAGCCATTGCTTCACCTGTTGCTGCTCTTCAGTAGTCGCTTCGTCCAGTAAGTATTTTACCAGCAAGTCATCATCAATATGGTAGAATTTATCCAGAATTATAGATTTAATAATATTAATAATAGTGGTAAGAAGTCAACCAGCTTTGTTCTTAATAGTTTCAATGCTTTACCCATGTGGTTCTCGACTGTCTTCACGGAAATATCAAGTTTATCGGCGATCTCCCTGTATTTCATGTCTTCAAAACGGCTGAGCTGAAAAACAGTACGGCATTGTTCAGGCAATTCATTCAGCGCTTCCCTGAATTTATTTTCCAGCTCCTTGCTGATCATTTTGCCCTGCGCATGTTCTGATTGATTTTTCATGCTGTATGCAACATGTAATTGATGTGATGCTTTTACTTTTTGATGCTTGATGAAGTTCAGGCTTTCATTATGCACCGCACGGTATAAATATGCAGTGACGGAACCAGTGAAAGAAAGATTTTCCGATCGTTCCCATAACTTAAAAAAAACCTGCTGCACCATTTCTTCCGCCTCCTCTTCATTTTTCAGGATAGTGAAGGCATAAGCATGCAGGCCTTTAAAATGTGATTTAAAAACCTGTTCAAAAGCCGTCCCGTCCTTTTGGGCCAGCAATAAGCCTATCGGTTGATCCTGTAATTCCATTCTGATGGAGCAGTATCCTGTTTCTGATAATAATAATGCTGCGGCCAAAAGTAATTTTTAATATAACAACTGAATGGCCGCTTACCCCTATTCCGGCATGAAAATGAATGGGCTGTTGGTTAACTTGTATGAACTGAAGATTTTATAGATCAGATCGTAAAGACACGATCACTCCAGACCGTAAAAATTTGTAGAAAAGCTTGCACAAATCGTTCCCACATATTATTTTTATTCTTCCTCTCCTGTTTATAAGCCAAAAGATATCCCTGATTACTGTTGATTTCTTTCCTGTGTAATACCTCTTAGGATATTATTCTTTACCTGCGTTAACCACGGCTCATATCACCCTTTCCGTCACCCTATTAATTCGTAACATGAAAACGAAAGGCATTCTCTTTGCCCGTGCAAAGAACGCTTTATCCATTCTTTCATTTTTAGCGGTAATTCCCGCTTCTGCACAGTTGGACTTTGCTTCTCAAAGAGACGTTGCCCGCAACAGTCCCTACAAAGTATTTACCACCAACTTTGTTTCTTCTTATTCAGCAGTAGAACCAACCGCAAAACAATACAGTGCTGTTGTCTTGCCAACTTCTTTGGGGGCCACTGAATCAAAGAGCATTGATAATGCAGCAAAGCTTTCAAGTAATGATTTACCCGCATTATTGAATAGTAATTCTTTAAATGAATATGATCTTGATATAAGTTTCAAGCCTACTTCATTTACTTATCCTTCAAACTGCAAAGCGGATGTTGGAATAGATAATTATTCCACGGCGCAGGTTATATTATATGCAAAAGCCCTGAAGCAATACGCAATAGAAAAAGGTTTTGATACTTCTTATGTATTCTTAAGTAACATGGCAATCGCTTCGGATAAGAAAAGGTTCTTTATAATAAACCTTACCAGCATGCAGATTGAGCATTCTGGTTTAGTGGCACAGGGCCGTGGTATGGGAAAATCGAGATACGATAAACAATACTCTGATCAGAAAGGAAGCCGGTGCACTTCATTAGGGCGATATAAAATAATGAGTAAATACCGGGGAGAATATGGTGAATCTTATCGCCTGGCAGGCCTTGATACATCAAACGAGAATGCTTATGATCGCAACGTTGTATTGCACCCAATGGGATGTATTCCTGATGAAGAAGATATTATGGGCGCTTGTATCAGTGAGGGATGCCCCGCAGTATCAGTGAAATTTCTTACTGCACTAAGTAAAATTATTGACAGTAGGCAGAAACCATTATTATTATGGATTTTTGATTCTAATCTTGAAGAAGTAGTTGTAAAACAAAAACCAAAAACCATTGTAACTGAGCCAGGTTACTCATTAGGCGATGGATATCATCAATGCACTATGCACATACACAACGATGCTATTCTTCAATAATTAAGTGTTTATTCTTATTATACAATAAAACATATTTGATAAATATCAAATAATTGATTCCTAATAGATGTAATTCGATTTTTTATCGTTTGAACACTACTTTTAAAATCGAAAAAAAATCATCGCATTGATGATTTAATTATTAAAATCCAATCACGTCCAATGAAAAAATTATTACTCCCCCTTCTTGTGCTATGCATTTTTATAAATGCTAATGCACAAACCGCAACCCAAGTTGCCCTTGCAGGAACTTCATCGACTAACACAATTACAAACAATGTCGCTACCGCTGTAGATGCGGGCCTTGTCATCACGGCTAACGGCAATCTCACCGACTTCATCGTGTCTATCACTGATAGTTATACATCCGGTGATGTGCTTTCTTATACCGGCGGTTTGCCTTCCGGTGTTAGCGCCACTGCATTCAATGCTACTACACGCAGCCTTGTATTTACAGGCACGACGACTGCTGCGAACTGGCAAGCGTTGTTGAGAACAGTAACCCTGCAAACCACTTCGGCAACTTGTTTCCCGGAAAGAAGGGGTGTTACATTCACAGTAGGCAATAAATATTATAATACACTGACCGGCCATTATTATCAATATTACGGTACGGGACAAAACTGGCTCAATGCAAAAACATATGCTTCCACCCAATCTTATTTTGGAAGGGAAGGATATCTTGCTACCATCACTTCCGCGGCCGAAAATAATTTCGTTTGGAAGATCATGACAGCGGATTGCTGGGTTGGTTCAAGTTATGATCGCAACATGTTATTGGCTTCAGGTATTACTGCTTATGCTGACCAGACAGCGGCCATTGGAAACGTATATTGGGTAACGGGACCTGAAAAGGGAACATTTGTTTCTTCCGGCCTTGGTACACCGGCAGCTCAAAATGGAAGTTATATGAACTGGAATACCGGCGAGCCTAATAACTCCGGTAATGAATATTACACACAATTATATTCAGGTAACCTGGGCCGCTGGAATGACCTTCCAATCAGCAGCACTTTAGGTGCACTGATAGAATATGGGGGCATGCCAAACGATCTTGTTACGAGTACGGTGATATCGACCCGCACTATCTATGTGAACGGCGCTCCGAGTGGTAGCATCACAGGTGGTGGTGTATCGGTTTGTTCAGGTACCAACAGTACTGCTCTTACAGCAAGTGGTTTTACGGGTTCTGTACAGGGATGGGAATATTCGTTGGATAACTTCCTTACAGCCGGCGTAAGTATTCCTTCTTCGGCTTCTGCTACATATACCGTTTCTAATATTTCTCAAACGACCTATTACCGTGCGATAGTAAATACGACCAGCCCGGCTGTTTGTACAAACCTTACTACATCCAGTGTCGCCGTGTACGTAACTCCTACTATTGCAGGTAATATTTTCTCAGATAACACTACGATATGTTCAGGATCATCCGCCGTGTTAACATTATTTGGAAATTCAGGTAATATCCTTAAGTGGCAGGTAAGCGCTGCGAGTGATTTCTCCGGTGCTATTGATATCAGCAATACCACGAACAATCTTTCTTATGTATTGACCGCTTCCCGTTACTTCAGGGCACAGGTACAAAATAATGGATGTGGTAGTCCTGTATTTACGCCTGGTTTACTCATAACAATTACAGCAGGTACAGCCCCGGTTGGCGGATCTGTTAGCAGTGCTGACTATTGCACCAGCACTAACTCAGGAACACTTACTTTATCCAGCTATACAGGCAGTATCACTAAATGGCAATATTCAGATGATAATGGAATAATCTGGATAGATATTGTGAACACTACTGCATCGCAACCTTACACAAATGTTCCTGGTACACGACTTTACAGAGCTGTTGTAACTAATGGGGCCTGCGGAACAACTTATAGTTCTACCGGTACCGTATACATTTATGGCTCCGCACAGTATCAATGGCTGGGAACAACAAACACCGCTTCTTCCACAATGACCAACTGGAAATGCAATACTGTTCCTTCCAGTGCCGGCGCAGATGTGGTGATCAGCAGTAGTGCTTCTAATGACCTGGTACTCGATCAGAATTATACGTTTGGTAATATTGATTTTTCAGCCTCCAATCGCAAAATAGTCCTGGGCAGTTATACATTGACAGCTAACAGCTTTACAGGAGCTAACAGCAATAATTATGTTAAGACAACCGGCAGCGGTAAATTAAAAATGACAGTTAGTAATGGTATTTCAAAAATATATCCTATTGGAAACAGCGCTTATAACCCTGTGACCATCACCAACAATAGTGGTAGCGCTGATGATTTCTCTGTATTTGTTTTGGATGAAGTGTACCGGAACGGTAGCAGTGGAACGACATCCACTTCGCCAAGAGTAAAACGTACATGGGATATTGCAAAAACAAACGCTAATGGCGGCAGTGGAGTGAGCTTTGTATTTAACTGGAATGGCGGTGAAACAAGTACTACTATTTCTAATCCACGATTGTTTCATTACCAGAGCAGCAGTTGGGTAAAACAAACAGGAACTACTTCTTCTACCTCAACAAGCTTAACGTATACAGGCTATGCCGGAACGTTCTCTCCTTTTGCTATAGGAGATAATACAATGACACTTCCTCTTACATGGCTAAGCTTTACAGCGCAAAAGAAAAATGATGATGTACAATTAGATTGGTCGACAGCAACTGAAGAGAATACGAAAGACTTTACGATGCAGCATAGCGCTGATGGTAACACCTGGAACGATATCGGTTCTTTGCCTGCTGCCGGTAATAGCGCAATCACTCAATCTTATTCTTTCACGCATAGTAATCCCGGAGAAGGAATGCACTACTACCGCATTTTGCAACAGGATAAAGATGGACGTTACAGTTATAGTAAAGTGGTAAGTATATCATATTCTGCCAATACTACTATGATCGTTTACCCTAACCCTGTTGTCAATGGAAAGGTGACGATCGAATTGCAGCAAAAATCAACGGTAAGGGTCTACAGCAGTGCGGGTAAATTGGTGATGGAAAAACAATTATCCGCAGGCAGGGAGGAATTGAACCTGGCCCGCCTTGCGAAAGGTATCTACCGTATACAAGCCGATGACAAAGTAGCGACGATCGTAATACAATAAGAAAATAAATCAACCACCATCCTTCCAGGGCTGATAACTGTTAAAAGTTGTCAGCCCTTTTTTATTAAAAGAAAATACAAAAGAAATTAATTATCGTGACAAATAAATGATAGAATTTATCTGTGAGAAATCATTTCTTTGCTGAAATTTTAAAATAACAAAGAATGTTTACGATTGATCAAATTAAACAAGCACACTCAAAAGTGAAAAGTGGCGCAGATTTCCCCCGGTATATCCAGGATATAATTAGGCTGGGAGTTACTAAATATAGTACGTATGTAAGCGATGGTCATACTGAATACGCAGGAAAAGATAAGTATACTGCAGTGTCCGCTGCCAGGTATGAAGTAAAAGAAATAGCCGGCAACAGCAATGCAGAAAAATTTAAAGATTATCTCAAAAAACATCAACAAGGCGAATCTGATTATCCCACCTTTTGCCAGCAATCTGCAGAAACTGGTATAGAAAAATGGACGGTGGATACAAAAGAGATGACTTGTACTTATTATGATAAAAACGGGGGAACGATTTTGGAAGAAATAATTCCTACTGTATAAAAAGAATAGCAGCAGTATCAAATGATACTGCCGCTATTTATATTTTTAATCGTAGTGTATTATCGTACTATAAAAAGTATACTTTCTTTGCCCGCTCCTGTTTCTACAGAGATATTATATGTTCCCGCCGCCAATTGTGATAAAAATACTTTGCCATTCGAAAGTTTTCCTTGTTTTACTTTCTGGCCACGCATATCTGTAACAGTATAGTTTTCCGTATTGCCCTGCTGCCATTGCACTTCGATGATTCCATTTGCCACGGGCCTCCATATTAGTTTTGATAACAGCGAAAAATTGATAGTTCTTATAAGGCTATAATTAAACTTATCATCATTGTCAACGAATTTCAACCTGTAATAATTATTGCCTTTTTGCGGAACATTATCTGTAAAGGAATAGTATTGAGCTGAATTGCTGTTACCCACGGCCGCAACAGCACCGATAGCACTGTAATTATTTCCATCAGCGCTTCTTTCAATAATAAATTCACGGCTATTTTGTTCCTGGTCGGTTTTCCATTGCAATTGTACAACATCTTGTTTTTTTGTTGCGGTAAACTGTGATAAGACGACAGGCAATGTTATTAATGAATGAGCGACCCAATTGGATGTACTGGTGATCATCGCAAAATTTGTAAGCCGGCCGTGATTATTAGTAGAAGATTTATCAACTGCTATTACTAAACCTGCATTGTTTCCGCCATTAATTCCCTGGTCAAAACTAAACAGTCCCACTAATCCCGCTTCAGCACCTGTCAATGTCAGATTTTTATTGGCTTGTATTTCCGATTGTGTACGTATCATGTTCCAGATACGGACTTCATCAATGTCACCCAAAAAAGGTTCGGCATCACTTGCACCATTGTTCGCTATGCCTATAATAAGTGGTTGACCTGCAAGGGCGCTGAATGTTTGATTGATCGTGCCGATATTATTTCCATCTACATATACAACGACATTGGAACCATTATAAACAAATGCAAGATGGTACAACTGTCCCTGGGTGAAAGTAAAAGGAAGCGAAGTATAAATAGTATTATTAAATAATCCAATCGTGTTCGTCGCTGTTGACATATGAAAACTCCAGCGGGAGCCGGCGCCCCCCCGATTGCCGACAATAGTTGCATTTCCAACAAGATTGCCCGGCCGTACCCAGCATTCAACAGTTCCTGATCCAAATTCATAAGCCGCATTGGTCGGTACGATAACCTTGTCGTCAACACCATCAAAATTTAACGCATTACTGCCTTGCTGCACGGGTGATGGGTTTAACCATGTAGGCCCATTGGTCAGCGTACCATTTATTCCTGAAGTAGCTGTGACGTTTGCAGCAGTAGTACCGCTTCCTTCATTCATTTTATAATATGCTATCAATCCGGCAGTATTTACCGCCACTGTGCCATACATACCATCTTTTATCTGACCGGCAGTCCGGTTTACGCTCCATACCCTTGTCTCATCAATATACCCGTTAAAATATCTTCCTCCTCCAGACCATGTTCCTATTTTAAAACTGATTGCCGGGTTGGCGAGCCCGGTTATGTTGATATTACCTGCATCTGTTCTTGTACCAACGGAGACGCCATTTACATACAAACGCATATTTTCCCTCGTGCCATCCCATGTCACAGCAAGATGATACCATACTCCTGCTGAAAGGCTGGCTGTCGGGTATAACATATAGCTGTAATTACTGACATCGTACATGCAATAAAAAGCAAGGTTGTTACTGTACATTAATAATTCTATTCCTAATCCACCAGTAGACCGGCTTAATATTTCCTGGTCGCCCGTAAAATTGTTGAACTTGGCCCAGCATTCCATTGTCCGGATCGTAAGCGGATTTAAAGAAGCGCTGTTGCTGCAATCAATATAATCATTGATGCCATCAAAGCTGACGGCAGTATTCTGGGCTTTTGCTGAATGAAATAGAAAACAAAAAAAAGAAATGACAAGAAGTCGAAGAACTCGTTGCATGGGGTGGTGATTTTGGTGATATTAAATTTTGTGCTCACGGCGAAAATAAGATTAAATTTTGCAACAATGTTCATGCGAGTTGGTTATACTTTCATAATCTTGATTATTTACGTAAAGAATTTTGTATGAGCATAACAACTAAGATCGCATTAATTACGGGCGGCAGTCGCGGATTAGGAAAAGGCATGGCCATCAATATAGCCAAGAAAGGAATTGATGTTATCGTTACTTACAGGAGTAATGAAACGGAAGCCCGGAACGTGGTAAAGGAAATTGAAAGCATGGGGCAAAAAGCAGCAACGCTTCCCCTGGACATGAGCAATTTTAATTCATTGGATGCATTCGTAGCAGAAGTAAAATCAACGCTGCAATCAATTTGGAATGCTGATTCATTTGACTTTCTTGTAAATAACGCAGGTATGGGTGCTACCGTCCCGTTCGAGCAAGTAACGGAAGAACTATTCACTGAATTTTTGAATGTTCATTTCAAAGGCATTTATTTTTTGACACAGAAATTCGTACCATATATTAATAAAGGCGGTCGTATCATCAATATCTCTACGGGCACGACCCGCTTTAGTAATCCTGGTTATTCTGTTTATGCATCTATGAAAGGCGCTATCGAAGTTTTTACAAAATACCTTGCGAAAGAATTGGGTGCAAAAGGAATTGGCGCAAATGTAGTGGCCCCCGGTCCTATCGAAACGGATTTTAATAATGGAGCGATCCGAAATAATCCTGAAATGAAAAACAGGCTCAGTTCTTTATCGCCTCTTAACCGTGTGGGTGATGCAAATGATATTGGTGGTGTTGTCGCTTTTCTTTGTACGCAGGATGCCGAGTGGATTAACGGGCAGCGGATAGAAGTAAGCGGCGGTATTAACGGTTGATTAAGTAACTATCTTTTCATACTTACATATTCAATCTTTTCTTTCCTGCCGGAAAAACTCTTTGGTTTTAATAATTTATTGATCAGCAACCCTGCCCCTACCGCACCAACTGAAATGCCTAATCTCTTTAGATTTTTCTTATTAGTAATTGAGCTGTTGAAATAAGCACCGTTAGCAAGATTTAAAACAAAATAGCCAGCTCCGCCAACAATTAATGCTTTCGGGATGATCGGCTCCCTCGGCCGGCGACCGCTAAAAAGTTGTATTTTTTTAATGTCTTTGTAATGAAAGCCCGCTAAATAGGTGCGGATAGTATCAGTAATGGTAGTGCCCCAAATTGTACCGTATGTTCTTGCAACATAAATCATGACGAATAAGCTATCATTTCTCATGATTTCTATCGGGCCGTTTACATATTCAGCGGAAAAGGTTTCAAAAACAATGCGTGTGCCTGTCATGAACGTTTTTATGGTAACGCCGTTCTTCTTTTTTACAGTGATAAAATCCTGCGACGATGAGAGTAAATGGATACCGCAGAAGAATATAATCAAAAGCAGTCTCATGATGCCATGAAGGTAAATGATAATAATAAACAAGTTGCTATGGGTTTGTTAAAGGCGAGTAGCGAGTAGTAGCCCCCTTCCGACTTCCCCCAAGGGGGAAGCCATCCATGCACAAGCCACGCTTTTCAAAGAGTACTATAGATAGAACTCTTTCCCGACAAACGTCGGGATCTTCGACAAAAATGCTGAATAACGAACCGAACGTTGAAGAGTGCGACCCTTCGGCTTCGCTCCCACGACATTCGTCGGGGCAAGCAGGGTAATCCCGATAGCTATCGGGAGCGACGCATTGCTGATACTTCGATATTTGCTCAATAGAGAACAGAAAGATGAACGGAGCGTCGCAACAGGCGATGATAGTAGCAATGCAGCCGGGCTAATGCACGGCATCCTGCGGATAATTACTTTGAAAGGGGTATAAAAAAGTAGCCCCGCTTATAAAAGCAGGGCCTATTAAAAATTGTTAATGGTAAAAAGAAGTTGACTGATATTGGATTTCTCCCGAATTACCGGGACTTGGTTTTAAAAGGATTTGATTTCAGGTCTTTTCAGTTGATATTGGATTATTTGATTGATATATCAACCAACTTCTGATGCAAACATAAGGCATGCGCCAACGCATGACAAGAGAAAAACTACTCGACTTGTTAATGAAATATACGATTCACTAACTATTGTTTGACAAATGATAAGAGTATAAAATTTTATTTGAAGATGTGATGAAATATATTCCAGACTTTGACAAGTAAAAATGAAAGCTTCGTAAAAGCTGAGCGACCTGATAAGATGTTTCGCTTTTCAGTCCCGCAAGCGGGATAAACTATGACAAATGAACTGAGGTGCTTACAATTTCGCCGGAACAGGTTTGTTGGACTTATTCATTTATTTTTACCTAAAATCAGGTTTAAATATGCTTCCTAAAGTCAACCCCACTTCCACGCCAGCATGGCAATTGCTGAAAGAGCATTTCGCGGCGATGAGTACGGTAAAGGTGAAAGAATTATTTGCGTCTGATGGCGGACGGTTCGATCGGTTCAACCTGCAACTGGATACTATTTTATTTGATTACTCAAAAAATATTATCACGGAACAAACCGTGCAGTTGCTGCTGCAACTGGCGGAAGAGTGTAAGGTGAAAACCGCTATCGAAGCCATGTATAACGGTGATACGATTAATGAAACGGAAAAACGTTCTGTGCTGCATATTGCGTTGCGCAATTTTTCAAAACGCCCTGTTTATGCTGAAGGAAATAATGTGATGCCGGAAGTGAAAAAAGCGCTTCGCAAAATGAAAAATTTTTGTGAAGCGGTGCATAGTGGCGAACACAGGGGTTATACAGGTAAACGAATCCGTTATATCGTCAATATCGGCATCGGCGGCAGCGACCTCGGGCCATTGATGGTAACTGAAGCGCTGAAGCCTTATTGGGTAGAAGGAATCGAAACGTTTTTTGTTTCCAACGTGGATGGAACGCATATCGCCGAGACATTAAAAAAAGTAAAGCCTGAACGTACATTGTTTTTGATCGCTTCAAAAACATTTACCACGCAGGAAACGATGACGAATGCGCATACGGCGAGAAGCTGGTTTTTGAAAAAAGCGAAAGATGAAAAACATATCGCCAAACATTTCGTGGCATTATCAACGAACGAAACGGATGTGGTAAAATTTGGTATTGATAAGAATAATATGTTCGAATTCTGGGATTGGGTCGGTGGCCGTTATTCACTGTGGAGCGCTATCGGTCTGTCTATCGCACTGACGATCGGTTACCGGAATTTTGAACAATTACTAAAAGGCGCTCATAGTACGGACGAACATTTTCAAAATACCGCGTTTGATAAAAACATTCCCGTGCTGATGGGGCTGGTTGGTTTGTGGTACACCAATTTCTTTGGTTCACAAACAGAAGCTATTCTCCCCTACGATCAATATATGCACCGCTTCGCCGCTTATTTCCAGCAGGGAAATATGGAAAGTAATGGAAAGACGATTGACAGGAATGGAGAAAAAGTGGAATATTCCACCGGCCCTGTTATCTGGGGAGAGCCCGGTACCAATGGACAGCATGCCTTTTACCAGCTCATTCACCAGGGAACACCGATAATACCTTGTGATTTTATCGCACCGGCGCAAACGCATAACCGCATTGGCGATCATCATCAAAAATTGCTTTCTAACTTCTTCGCTCAAACAGAAGCATTGATGAATGGCAAATCACATGAAGAAGCGCAAAAAGAATTAGAGAAGCAAGGATTGCCGCTTGAACAAATAGCAAAACTTCTTCCGTATAAAATGTTTGAAGGGAACAGGCCGACCAATTCATTTTTAATAAAAAAAATAACGCCTTTCGTACTTGGCCAGCTCACTGCTTTGTATGAACATAAAATATTCGTGCAGGGTGTTATCTGGAATATTTTCAGTTTTGATCAATGGGGCGTGGAACTGGGCAAACAGTTAGCGAATAAAATATTGCCGGAATTGCAGAATGAAGATGCGGTTACCGGGCATGATTCCTCTACGAACAGCCTGATCAATGCGTATAAGAAAATGAGAAAATAGTTTTAGCTTTATAGCACTTAAACGACCGCTTATGAAATTTATACTTTTTACCATAGCTATTGCAACATTCAGTTTTGCATCCGCACAGGAAAATAAATACCCCAACCTGCTGCAGAAAAAGAAAAGTACTTACTCCGAGTTGATGAAACAAAACTGGAAACCGGAAACAAATACTACTGCGTTAATAGAACTCCCCCCAATTACTATTCCAGAGCAACTCAGGCAAAACTATTATACACTTCCCAATGGTAACAGGATATATGCCCTTGCGCAGGATCATATGCCGTGTATCGTTCCGGACATTAGCCAGTATAATAATAAAATGGTTATTAAGTCAAATAAAAATAGCGGGCCTGCAGCAATCCCTAACCCTGCCACACCAATAGAACTGGACAAGGAAGGGCTTTAAATAAAAAATGCCCCGGCTCCGGAGCATCAAATTAGTTTACAGGAAACAATCGCAATCGTTTACCATTTGTCAACTTCTTCAGTATTCCCTGCAGGAGTTCCTGAATTGCTAACTTCTACCACTTCTTCGGAAGGAACAGCTATCGCATCGGGAACAGCAGCTTCTTCTCTTGAAACAGTTTCACCGTTTGAAGTGTTCATACCCTCTCCTTCATTTTCCGCCACTTCATCGTGGTTATAAGCATCGAAGTTGAAATCAGGCATCAGCTCGGTTTTTACATAATCCACCGCTTCGTTTAAAGCCTTGATGAATTTATTAAAGTCTTCTTTGTATAAAAAGACCTTATGCCTGTCGTAACCATTATCATCAAAGCGCTTGCGGCTTTCGGTAATGGTCAGGTAATAATCATTTCCCCTGGTAGCCCTTACATCAAAAAAATAAGTTCTTCTTTTTCCAGCACGAATTCTTTTGCTGTAAATGCTTTCCATTTTCTTGTCATTATTCTCGTACGCCACGTTAGTTGATTTTGCAGTTTAAAAAAATTTCTGAACGGAAGTTACAAATATATAGATGTTTTTGAAACGGCCAAATTCAAAGAATACGGGATAAATGGGCGTTAGGTTCAGGGCTCCACCGAACTTTCCTGCGCCTGCTGGCGGTTGTATAAGGCGGCGTAATAACCATCCTGCCCCATCAGCTGGCGGTGCGTTCCCTGCTCTACGATTTCACCGTCTTCCAGCACAACGATCTTATCAAAATTCAGCAGGGAAAATATACGATGGGTAATGATTATAGCGGTTTTATCCTGCAGGTATTCGTTCAGGTTGCCAATAATTTCTTTTTCTGTTTTGGCGTCCACGGCGCTGAGGCAATCATCAAAAATCACGATGGCCGGGTCTTTTACCAACGCCCTTGCGATGGATATCCGTTGTTTTTGCCCGCCACTGAGGGTCACGCCCCTCTCGCCTATCATCGTTTCATACCCGCCGGAGAAACCCATAATCTCTTTATGAACGCTTGCCTGCAAGGCGGCTTTTTCAACCGCAGCCCGTTCCGAATTTTTTAAACCAAAGCGGATATTATTTTCAACCGTTTCGCTGAATAAAAAAACATCCTGCGGCACATAGCTTACCTGTTCCCGCAATGCATGCAGGCCTACCTGCTTAATATCAATGCCATCCACTTCTATTTTTCCTTTTGTCACATCATACATTCGCAACAGCAGTTGCGCAACCGTTGTTTTACCGCTGCCGGTTCTGCCGACGATGGCGATCTTCTCCCCTTTTTTTACTTCCAGGTTGAAGTTCGATAATGCTT
The DNA here is from genome assembly GCA_037200685.1 of Chitinophagaceae bacterium. Classification (GTDB taxonomy): domain Bacteria; phylum Bacteroidota; class Bacteroidia; order Chitinophagales; family Chitinophagaceae; genus JAJKIP01. Next base: position 46,805 of record JBBCIG010000015.1, on the reverse strand, counting down.
TTATGCCTGTGTCTGTATAAACAAAATCAACATTTTTAAAATTGAAACTGCCTTCCAGTTTTACTTTAGATGGTTTCCCTGGTTCCCTGATGGTTGGTTCGGTTTGTAAAAATTCATTGATCCGTTTTTGCGAAGCGGCGGCCCGCTGTATCATACTTGCGGTTAAACCAATGGCGCTTACCGGGAATGTAAGCATGTTGATATACATGACAAACTCAACAATAGTATCAATACCTATATTATGGCTCCCATGTATATAATATAAACCGCCGATCATGATCGTAAGCAGCGTACTGATGCCTATTAATAAAGTAATAGAAGGAAAATAAATAGCTTCCACTTTTGCCAGCCCGATCGCATTCTTCCTGTATTCTTCGCTGTTCTTTTGAAAAAAACCAAGCATCGCTTTTTCTTGTACAAAGGATTTGATGACCCGGATACCTGAATATGATTCCTGTGCATTGGTAGTAAGGTCAGAAAGCGACTCCTGTATCTTTTCGCTTCTTTTATGGATCATGTTATTTACAAAGTAAATCGCAACGGCGAGTATCGGCAATGGCGCCAGCGTATATAGCGTCAATAGCGGATCCCTTTTTATCATAAAAAACACAGCCAGTGCAATTACCGCTACAAGATTGACAAAATACATTAATGCAGGACCGCTGTACATTCTCACACGGCTTACATCTTCCGCGATGCGGTTCATCAGGTCGCCGGTGCTGTGGCGTTTATAAAAAGCCATATCCAATTGCTGGTAATGCCCGTATATTTCATTCTTCTGTTCATATTCGATATGCCGGCTCATTACAATAATGGTTTGGCGCATCAGGAAAAGAAAAAATCCACGAAGCAAAGCGAGGAATAAAATGACGATGCCGGATAAGGCCACAACTTTTTTCCAGCCCAGGTCACCGGTACTAACGCCTACAATAAATTTATCAACCAGCGGATCGTAATCAGGTGTTGTGGTTTTGGGCTGATAACCGGGTAATGATTTTTGTACAAACTCAATAACAAATCCAGTCACCTGCGGCGCCAGCACGTTAAAGTAGTTAGATAGAAAAACAAACAAGATACCTGCACCAAGCCGGACACGGTATTTCCAGAAATATTTATTAAGGGCTTTAAGGTGCTTCAAGTGAAAATTTGGGCGAAGTTAAAGCAAGGAGACTGTTTGCGAAGGGTGCTAAGTTAAAAATCGTCTAAAAACAACGTTGTTTATCATTAAAATTCACTTTTTTTAAACCCAGATATATTATCATTGTGAAAAATACCTTGTCGGTAAGCAAGGGTTTGATTTAAAATTTATCTGATTTGCTCTTTATCTAATTTAATTCGCTATATGAAAAAAAGACTCCTTTCTGTTTTTTGTGCGGCAATTCTCATCAGCATTATTGTTATTTCGTGCAATAATAAACGCAGCGGCAAAGCCCGTGTACTGGCGTTTACAAAAACCTCGGGTTATGTACATGCTTCCATTCCTGCCGGTGTCGCGGCTATTCAAAAGCTAGCAACAGAAAATGATTTTGAAGTGGATACCACCAGTAACGCTGATTATTTTAATGACGATTCATTAGAAAAATATTCAGCAGTTATTTTTTTAAGTACTACCGGCAATGTGCTGAATACAAGACAGGAAATAGCTTTTGAAAGATATATCCAGGCTGGCGGCGGATTTGTCGGTGTTCACTCCGCAACAGATACCGAATATGATTGGGGCTGGTACGGCAGATTGGTAGGCGGTTATTTCAACGGTCACCCGCCGGGCACACAGTCCGCAAAATTTATTATTAAAGACAAAGAATTCGGCGCTACTAAATTTTTTACGGATACTGTTTGGGAACATACCGATGAACTTTACAATTATAAAAAGCTTAACCCGGATGCACATGTACTAATCACTATTGATGAAACATCTTATAAAGGTGGTACCAATGGCGCTGTTCACCCGATAAGCTGGTATCATGATTACGACGGTGGCCGTGCATTTTATACAGGCTTAGGGCATACGGAAGAAAGTTATAAAGAAGAAAATTTCCTAAAGCATTTACTGGGGGGCATTCAATATGCTATTGGTAAGAACAGCAAACTAAACTATTCAAATGCGAAATCAGAATACCCGCCGGAAGATGAACGTTTCACTAAAACAACACTGTCGTATGGTGAATTTTTCGAACCAACGGAGATGACCATCCTTCCCAACTTTGATATTTTGGTTGCACAACGCCGTGGCGAACTTCTTTTATATAAAGAAGAAACAAAAAAAGTAAAACAGGTTGGTTTCTTAAATGTGTATTGGAAAACCGATGCCAAGGGTGTGAATGCTGAAGAAGGTGTGCTCGGTCTTGCAAAAGATCCCAACTATGCAAAAAATAATTGGATATACATTTATTATAGTCCAAAAGATAGTTCGGTAAACCGTTTATCAAGGTTCACATTTAAAAATGATACGCTTGATCTTTCTACCGAAATAAAAATTCTTGATGTTTGGTCGCAGCGCCAGATATGCTGTCATACCGGTGGTTCTATCGCTTTCGGCCCGGATGGATTATTATACCTCTCAGCGGGGGATAACTCCACTCCTTTTGATGAACCAGGACAGACATTTGCAAACAGGGGCTTTGCACCATTAAATGATGCACCCGGTCACATGCAATACGACGCAAGAAGATCATCCGGCAATACGAATGACCTGCGTGGAAAAATTATGCGTATACGGGTGAAAGATAATGGCACTTACGAAATACCTGATGGCAATCTTTTCCCGAAAGGAACAGCGAATACAAGACCCGAAATTTATGTAATGGGTAACCGTAACCCTTATAGAATTTCTATTGATCAGAAAAATAGTTTTCTCTATTGGGGCGAAGTAGGCCCTGATGCAAATGCGGATAGCCTCGATACCCGTGGCCCCCGCGGATATGATGAGGTGAACCAGGCACGCAAAGCAGGCTACTTCGGTTGGCCTTTATTTGTTGGTAATAATTTCCCGTACCATTCTTATGATTATACAACCGGTACCAGCGGCCCTTTATTTGATCCGCAACACCCCGTTAATGAATCAAGAAATAATACGGGATTAAAAGACCTGCCTGCAGTCAGCCCTGCATTTATATGGTACCCTTATCTCGTATCAAACGATTTTCCACAGTTAGGCGCCGGCGGACGTAACGCCATGGCCGGGCCTGTTTATTATACAGATTTATATCCAAAAGAAACACGGCTGCCTGATTATTACAACGGTAAATTGATCATTTATGATTGGATACGTGGCTGGATGAAAGCAGTAACCATGTTGCCAAATGGTGACTTCGATAAAATGGAACCTTTCTTTGAATCTGCTAAATTAAATTCCTGTATAGACATGGAAGTAGGCCCCGACGGAAGATTATATTTATTAGAATATGGTTCCGGTTGGTTCAGCAAAAATCCTGATGCGGGTTTATTCCGTATTGATTATAATGCAGGTAATATTTCTCCGCAGGTAGTGAATGCGGTCGTTGATAAAACATCAGACGTTTTACCATTTACCGTTAAAGCATCTGTTGAAGCCCGCGATCCTGATAATGGAAAACTTTCTTATGTGTGGAGTTTAGGTGATGGAACAACAAAAGAAACAGCAACACCCGAAATTGATTATACATTTAATAAAGCAGGTGATTATAAAATTTCTGTTGAAGTAAAAGATGGCCAGGGCGGCTCTACTAAAAAAGATGTCGCCGATGTTTATGCGGGTAATGCACAACCTTCGGTGAGCATTCAATTAACCGGTGGTAATAAATCGTTCTATTTGCCCGGCACTCCATTCAGTTATGCAGTAAATGTAAAAGATGATGATGCGACCACCGATCCTGCTAACTTCTTTGTATCGGTTGATTACAAAGCGCCGGGCTTTGACCAGGCCGCTTCTACAATGGGTCACCAGGAAGCGTCGGCTGCTGTCAGCGGACGAAGCCTTATGTTATCTTTCGATTGCAAAACCTGTCATAAGGAAGCAGAGAAATCTATCGGGCCATCCTTCACGCAGGTAGCGCAGAAATATTATAAGAACCCTGATGTAATAAATTATCTCAGCCAAAAAGTCATCAACGGAAGTAAAGGCGTTTGGGGCGAAGCCGTGATGGCGGCGCATCCAACCGTTCCGGTAAACGATATTCAGCAAATCGTATCGTGGATCGTATCGCTGGCGAATAAGGATGCAATTAAAAAATCGCTAGTTCCGTCGGGAAATTATACACCGGCAGCAGATCAAAAGCAGCCAACTAACGTATTGGTGCTTTCGGCCAGCTACACAGACAAAGGAACCAATAACAGCAAAGCGTTAACGGGACATAATATATTAATACTCCCCAGCAACACCCGTTCCTTTACCAGTAGCGACCAGGTGAGTGGCTTCGTACCAGGTACGCAAAATGGTATTGTATTCCTGCGCTTCCCCGACTCTACCGGTTGGTTTGCGGTAGACAGTATTGATCTTACGGGTGTCCGCTCCGTGAAAGTTATACATCGCTGGAGAACGCCACCGGAATCAGGATTTGGTTACGAAGTGCATCTTGATGCGGTAGATGGAAAAATAATCGGCAGCGGAAGCATTCCCCCGCCGAAGAAAGATGCTACCATAGGTGAAGTACGCATTGGCTTACCTGTTACCAGCGATAACAAATTGCACAAACTTTATTTCGTTTTCAAATCAAAAGTGCCCAAGCTCGCAGGCGGCGCAGCCCAGTTGATATTTAGTTCGAAGTAAAAAAAATAATTGATACACCCAAAGCTTTCTTTATGCCTCATGGAGAAAGCTTTTTTATTTTTTGCCCGGCTGCATTGCTACTATCATCGTCTGTTGCGTCGCACTCTTCAGCGTTCGGTAATTCTATTCAGCATTTTCGAAATGTCGAGGATAGTGTTTTAGTTTAATGCTTTTCGAAGACAAAGTATTAGCAATAATTCTTTGCTTGACATTTAAATAACTTTTCGAAATCAATAAACACTTTTCGAAGTCACCCCGGGCTAGCCCCGGGGCCTTTCTCTTAAATAATAACAATAGAAAAAGATACCGGGTCAAGCCCGGTACGACAACAGTCTGTTAATTGTAATTGCATTAGAGTTCGGACATCTGACAACTATCTGTTTGGGGCGTACTCCTTTTGAATGCTATTGTATATAACTTTGTGAATTCAAATGACTGATAATTTAAAATGACAAAACTTTCCGTCAACATCAACAAAATCGCAACGCTCCGGAATTCCAGGGGCGGCAATAATCCTGACGTCGTAAAAACGGCCATCGACATTCAGCGTTTCGGTGCGGATGGCATCACCGTTCATCCCCGGCCTGATGAACGCCATATCCGTTACAACGATGTAAGAGAAGTCAAAAAAATAGTTACTACCGAATTCAATATTGAAGGCAACTGCACCGAACAAAAATTTGTTGACCTTGTTCTTGAAACAAAACCCAACCAGGTAACATTAGTTCCAGATACACTAGGACAACTTACTTCAGACCATGGCTGGGATACGATAAAAAACCGTGATTACCTGCGTGACATAATCAGTGTTTTTAAAAAAGCAGGCATCCGTGTTTCCATCTTTGTTGATCCGATAGTTGAAATGGTGCAGGGAGCCGCACAAACCGGTACGGACAGGATCGAATTATATACTGAAGGTTACGCAAAGCAATACGCAAAAGGAAACAGGGATATGGCCATCGTTTCCTATGTCGGCGCCGCTAAAAAAGCAAAAGAGTTGGGATTAGGTTTAAATGCCGGCCACGACCTCGATTTGCATAATCTTAAATTCTTTAAACAAAACATTCCGTGGCTCGATGAAGTAAGCATTGGGCATGCATTGATTTGCGATGCTATTTATTTAGGGTTGGAAAATGCAGTGCAACTATATAAAAGGCAACTTAGCTGAGTAAATATTATATTCAACTAAGTTGCCTAATAATAAAAATTACATCAGAGATTCAATTTCGCCATATACTTCGCATCATCAGCCGCAGCCTGCAGCGGCGTAGTCCCTTCATACTTCTCTTGCTCTACAATAAACCATTTCATCCCGTTTTTCTTAGCCACTTTTAAAATAGCGGGAAAATCAATCGAGCCAGTGCCCAATGTACAGGTCTCATCACGTGCCGTCGCCCCTTTTATCCTATCTTTAAAATGCCCGAGCTTAAAACGATTGGGATATTTCTTTAACCAATCAATAGGATCCTGTTTGCCGGTCACTACCCAATAAATATCCATTTCAAAATCTACGAGTGAAGGATCGGTGTTTTGCATCATAATATCCTGCGGGAACTGTCCATCGATTGCTTTAAAACCGTACTCATGATTATGATAAGCGAACTTGATCCCCGCCTTTTTACATATCTCTCCTTTCTTATTAAAGTCATCTGCGATCTTTTTAAAATCATCCACTGTTTTTCCGCCGCCTCTTGAAGGGCAAATCAAATACTTCATTCCTATTTCTGATGCCTGCGCCGCTTTTTGCTCAAAGTCTTTATCAATGTTGCAATGCGTTGCTACAAACGACATGCCGAGGTCATCCATATATTTTTTAAAATCGGTATGGGTCATTCCCCAAAATATTCCCTGCGAACCTTCAAAACCTTCTACTTGCTTGTATCCAAAAGAAGCAACTTGTCTTAAAACTCCTTTCGGGTCTTTTGGCATATCATCCCGTAAGGAATATAATTGCAGGCCATATACTTTTTTCTTTTTTGCAAGATCATTCATAAAGTCGCCTGCAAAAGGTGCGATGGCCAGCCCGGCAGCGATACCGCCGCCCAATTTGATAAAATCCCTGCGTTTATAATTCATATAATTGATTTAGTTTTTAAGTTTGATTGATATAGTTTATATATTTTACAATGGCCTTGTTTTACAGCATTCGCGGCATTACAATATTTAATTTCAGCTAATCCCAGTTTTTTCAAGCCGGCAATATAATATTTACTAATGGTTTCGTTACCGACAATTGTTATTGTTGTTTTTTCATTAACAAGTTCTTTTAATTCCGTTCCAATCAAAAGGCCGCTGAGATAATAGTAATTTTCTTCTTTCGTTAATTTTCCAAACACATCATTTGTCCTTGTACTGAAAGCACTGTGTAAAAGATTGGAATGTGCTCCTTCATGAACTCCCTTTTCAAAATTTTTTAAAAAATCACCGTATAATAAATCAGGTTGTTCTTTAACAGAACTGGACAGGATACTTTTGGTAGATAAAAGTTCAAAGAACTCTCCTGTCATGTATGTTTTAAAATCAACAACTTTTCCATCTTTTACCCTTACATGTTTGGAATGTGTACCGGGAAAAATGAAAACCTGTTCTTCTTTATCTTTTTCATTGATGCTGCCGAGTAATTGTGTTTCTTCACCACGCATTATATCGTCGGTTGTTCTTACACCTGATATTAAAACGATTGTATGATCGAAATCGTTTGCCGCTTCAATTATCTTAACCTGCAGGTTTTCCGCATTTGCAGAAAAGGGAATTTCTTTATAAGGTAGTTCCGTCATTCCTATATTGGAAGAAGCCATACCTGAAATAATAAATGGAACATTTTCCAATGATGTGCCTGACTTTTTTTCAAGTAATTGCAGGTGCTCTGTTAAAACAGATGTATAAAAAGATAATTTTCCTTTTTCGATTATCCCGTTCTTTTTCCACAATTCAAATGTAGCTGCAATACCATACGGGCTTTCCGTTTCGGCCAATACAGTTTCTGTATCAGCATCAATAAGACGTAGTCTCAAAACGGAAGTACCCCCAATCACAACTGATGAATTTTTGCATAAAGTTTAAATAACCGGTGGTGAGCTTTTTACTCTTTCAATTTTACCAACCATAAAGACATAACAGCAAATACCCAGCACTCCCATCACACTTATGAAAATCAGCGCTGGTTCAAAATCGCCGTTTCTCACCAGGTAGCCAATGACAAAAGGAACAGTAACAGAAGCAAGATTGCCAATGAAATTAAATGCCCCACCTGTTACACCAATCAGGTGTTTTGGAGAAAGCAGGGAAACAAGCACCCAAGTGATCGAAGCCATGCCATTTCCAAAGAAAGCAATTGACATAAATAAAATGATAAGCGCAGGGCTATCGACATAGTTCGCACCGATAATAGATGTTGTCAGTAGCAGCCCGGTTATCACCGGCATTTTTCTTGCGATACTCGGAGAGACATTTTTCTTCACTAAAAAATCAGAGAAAAAGCCGGATAATAGAATGCCGGCGAATGCAGCAAGAAATGGTACAGAGGCGAGAAACCCTGTCTTGATAAAATCGAACCCCCGGTATTTAACCAGGTAAGTAGGAAACCATGTCAGGAAAAACCAGAGGGTTGAATTGATGGCAAACTGCCCGAGATAAATTCCCCATAATTTCCTGTGCGAAAAAACCTCTTTAAGGTTCGCCCATGTGAATTTTGATTTTTCAGCACTTCCTTTAACAGCTTCGTAATTTATTATTCCTCCTCCTTTTTCAATATGATCAAGCTCAGCACGGCTAACTTTTTTATGTTTTAACGGGTCACGATAAAATAAATACCATAGTAATCCCCATATAATTCCCACGGCGCCGGTAACGATAAATAATCCTCTCCAGTCTAAATAATATTGGATTGTCGCCATCAATGGTGTCAATACTGCCAATCCTAAATACTGGCCTGATGTATAAACGGCAATAGCTGAAGCCCGTTCATTATCCGGGAACCACCCTGTTACAACACGATTATTAATAGGATAAGCAGGAGCTTCTAAAGCCCCTGTTGCCAGGCGAAGGCCGAACAACATGGCAAAACCATTTGCAAATCCCTGCAATAATGTAACGATGGACCAGCCTATTAAACTAAGTGCATACAGTAGCCTTGACCCGAGATAATCAGTCAGTATCCCCCCGGGAATTTGCAGCGCTGCATACGTCCATCCAAAAGCGGAAAAGATAAGGCCCATTTGTACAGAGGATAAATTAAATTCTTCGGTCAATGATGTAGCAGCGACAGAAATATTGCTACGGTCCATATAATTAATAACCACGTTGATAAAAAGGAATACAAGTATCCTGTAGCGAATAAATCCCGGTCTTATATTTTCTTTTATTGCAGTCATTATAATGTTGCTTACCTATAAGGAAATTGATGCCCAAAGAACGGAACGATGATCCCGATAGCTATCGGGAAAGTGTCGTCCCGCAATACTGCGGGATTTCGCTTCGCTCAACAACAGACGATCATCTGTGTTAATGTCGCTGGTTTCTAAATTATATTCTAGATATTCTGGCAATATCATTTTTTCGATTTTAAAATACTATTATAAACTACTTTGACTATGTCAGTAATATTCGTCCCCTTTCTTACGTATGGCGCTAAAGGATCAGCAGCAATAATTTGTTCTATTGTCTTGCCTTCGTCCATTAATTTTTTTATAATATCCCTGATCCCTTTGAGCATATTATTATAATCAACAAGGTCTTTCTTTACAGACATCTGGCCGTGGCCGGGAATGATTTTTGTTTTATCGCTGATCTTATTAATAACTGAATCTATTGTTTGGATCATACCATTTACATTGCCGCCATTCGGTTCATCAATAAACGGGAAGCCATAACGAACAAAAACGTCACCCATGTGCAGTATATCAGATTCATTAAAATAAATAATCGCATCGCCATCGGTATGGGCATCGGAGATATGAAAGACCTGGATTGTTTCACCGTTGTAATGAAACGTCATGGATTGCGTGAAAGTAATTTTGGGTAGCGCCGCTGAAGAATAAGCAGCCTGCGTATGAGGTGGCAATCCAAAAAACTGGTTTGCTTCCAATCGCTTGCGACTATTTTCCTGGGAAACGATAATAGCACCTTCGTTTCCAAAATTTTCATTTCCACCGCTGTGATCTCCGTGCCAGTGTGAGTTAATAATAAATTGTACCGGTTTATCCGTGAGTTTAGCAATGGCGGCTTTTATTTTTCCCGTTAAAGGTGCATAGTGATCATCAATCATAAATACGCCGTCTTTTCCAATGCAAACTGCAATATTTCCGCCACCGCTTCCTTCCAACAGGTAAACGGTTTGTGTAAGCTTTGTCGTCCTGATTTGAACGGTATCGAAGTTTTGTGCATGAGAAACTTTCATACACATTATTAATACTAATGAAAAAGCTATTTTACCCATTATTTAAATTTGATCATACTATTAAATAGCGCTCAATGCAACACGGAAACCACGGTAAGCACTTTTTTCAGGTTGCGGGTTAGAAGCCCTTCCTGCGGAACGTTCCGCTGAAGCGCCACTGCCCCAACTGCCGCCACGATTGACACGGCCAATTCCTGTAGCAGCACTTATATAATCAGTAACTTTTCCACCGGGATAAGGCGCATAGACATCGCGGCACCATTCCCAAATATTTCCCGGCATATCCTGTAAGCCCCATGCATTTGGCTTTTTCTCACCTGCATTGCGTGGGCCTGCGCCTGAGTTGCCTAATTTCTTTCCATAATAATTAATAGAATTATTAGCGCCATACCAGGCGATATCATTCAATACCGGTGCATTTCTTCCTTCGATGACTATTGGGCCTGCAAATGTTACCGTAGTTGTTCCGGCCCTGCACGCATATTCCCATTGCGCTTCAGTTGGCAAAATATATTGATAGCCTTCGGGAATTCTTCCACTGGCTTTTTCCTGCGCTGTCAATTTTTTACAAAATTCCATCGCATCATCCCAACTCACGAAATACATAGGAATACTATCGTTTTCATTCGCCATGATCCTATCAGGATCGTTGGGATTAAAATTCATGAACTCACGAATTTTCTTTTTCTGACCACCGCCGAAATCATATACTGTTTCATCCTGCAGCATTTTTATTACATGCTCACGTAAACTTTCTCCCATCACTGCTTTCCATTGGCGTGCTGTTAACTCTGTTTTTCCCAGCCAATATCCTTTGGTTAGTGTTACTTCTGTTTGCGGGCTTTCATCATTTTTTCTTCCTGCTTCAGCATCAGGGCTTCCCATGGTAAAAGTTCCGGGAGGCACCCATTCCATAGTAATAAATGTATTGCCTTGCAATGGTATGCTCCATGATTTGCCGGTAATGGGCTGAGCAGTTGCAGATTTTTTATTTTTCGATGCAGTGCATCCAGCCATAAACATCAGTGATGCAATTACAGCAGATTGTAGAAATATGATCACTGGTTTCATATGCAAGCTTGGGGTTCAATAATGTTATAAACTCAATATCACCATTCCGCCACACTGCCATCACCATGCCGCCACAAGGGGTTTTTCCAGTTGTGACCGATCTTCGCCATTTTCCTTACATGTTCTTCATTCATTTCAATACCTAATCCCGGTTTATCCGGAATTTTTACAGAACCATTTTCATACTTAAATACATCCTTGTCCATTATATAATCCAGCAGGTCGCTGTCTTTATTATAATGAATACCGAGACTTTGTTCTTGTATAAAAACATTATGACAAGTTGCGTCCACCTGTAAACATGCCGCCAATGAAATAGGGCCAAGCGGACAATGCGGCGCCGCAGCTACGTCAAAGGCTTCAGCCATCGAAATGATCTTTTTACATTCCGTAATTCCACCTGCATGTGAGAGGTCCGGCTGAATGATATCTACATAACCATCGATTAATAAATTTTTAAACTGCCATCTTGAAAACATTCTTTCTCCTGTAGCGATAGGTATCGATGTATGTTGCGCTATTTCTTTTAATGCTTCATTATTTTCCGGTAACACCGGTTCTTCGATAAACATCGGCCGGAATGGTTCCAGCTCTTTTGCTAAAATTTTAGCCATCGGTTTATGAACCCTTCCATGAAAATCCACACCAATACCAACTGCAGGGCCAACCGCTTCACGTACTGTTGCAATTCTTTTTATCGCTTCATCTATTTTTTCATATGAATCTACATATTGCAATTCTTCGGTAGCGTTCATTTTTACGGCGGTAAATCCTTTTGCTGTCATTTCTTTCGCGGCGTTACCCACATCAGCCGGCCGGTCACCACCAATCCATGAATAGACTTTTATTGTATCACGGCATTTACCGCCTAATAATTGATAAACAGGAGCATTATATGCTTTACCCTTTATATCCCATAAGGCCTGGTCGATACCGGCAATGGCGCTCATTAAAATCGGCCCACCCCTGTAAAAGCCACCACGGTACATTACATTCCAATGATCTTCGATGTTCATCGGGTCTTTTCCCATTAAATATTGCATTAATTCATCAACAGCCGCTTTTACCGTCGCGGCTTTTCCTTCGATCACGGGCTCGCCCCAGCCGGTAATACCTTCATCCGTTTCTATTTTGAGAAACAACCAGCGGGGCGGCACAAGGAATAATTCATATCCTTTGATCTTCATTATATATTATTGATGGTTAGTTATCGCCTGCGCAAAATGGGCTGCTTTTTCCGTCAACCGTTTTAAATAGTCATCCGTCACTTTTTCTTTTGTATTCACCAGCGCTGTTCCAATACCAAATGCAACGGCCCCAGCATGTTGAAATTCTTTTATATTCTCCAATGTTATTCCGCCTGTTGGCATCAAGGGTATGTGTGATAAAGGGGCACGTAATTCTTTTATATAGTTGACATTCGATGAAGCGGGAAAAACTTTGATAATATCGCCGCCAGCACTGAACGCATTTACAATTTCAGTTGGGGTAAATGCACCGGGAATACTTATCGCACCGAGTTTTTTTGTTTCTTGTATTATTTCAATATTAAATGAAGGAGATATGATAAATTTCGCACCGGCATCAACCGCCGCCTTTACTGTAGGCGCATCTAAAACCGTACCCATGCCAATCAGTAATTCATTCCCCAGTTTTGTTGAAAGTTCTTCGAGCACATCTAATGCATTGGGAGAATTGAAAGTTACTTCTAATATCCTGACACCGCCTTCATGCAAGGCCCTGGCTATTTTCAAAACATCAGCCGGGTGAGCGCCGCGGATGATAGCAACTATTTTATGTTCTAATATCTGGGATAATACTGTCATTTCATTTTTCAAACAATTTTCTTAATACTTGCATTGGCTGTTATCGGACTTAATATAATAATCTTTATAGTTTTTCGCCTTCGGGTCCATGCAACCAACCAAATTAAGTATTTCTATATTCCTGAAGTCAACAGGCTGACTTTCGGCCTGCAAAGCAATATGCCCTTCTTTGAGTGGTGTATTTGCTTTGTTTATCCAAATAGCTGAATCCATAATGTTGCCGGCTGTCCAGCCATGATCACCGCCTACAAAGCCCTCGCCTATCATCGTGTTGGTGTACGTTAAAACTGTATCACCATTAATAATATGGTGTATTAATGAATCGCCATAAACATCTGCTTCCGCTGTTATCCATTCATTTTTCAAATAAGTTTTACTGTTGGATTGTTTTATATGTCCAAGAAAAGGTTTGCCATCAAATGTTATATACGTACCTGGTGTGCAAACATTACCTGTCTCAACGGTATCCTTTCCGTTGCCGCAAAGAAATTGAAATTCGAGGGACACCGGGAAATCCTGGTGCAGTTCCATACTTTTCCCGGATTGAGAATGCAGCATTACACCGCTATTTCTATCCGCCCAAATAGGCGCATCAGCAACATGATCGCCAACAAAGCGGTACTGAAGTTTTAATTTATAATAAGAATAAGGTGTTTGTGTATAAAGATGCCCGAATTGCATATCGAATTTTTCATAATCGCCGTAAGAAACGCTGAGGATACTGTCTTTGATGCGAAAAGTATTTTTATAGTTCTCATTCAATGCATGGTCTTTAATCTTGATGTCCCACCCTGTGAGGTCTTTGCCATTAAATAATGAAGTCCATTCTTCTGTACTCTTATCACCCGGTTTATTTTCAGTGCCGCAACTTGTAATCACCAGTGTCAATGCAATCAAGAATGAAAAATACTGGCTGGATTTTCTTTTAAGCATAGCAATCATTTTTTATAATTATTAATATCATTTTAAACAATCGTGACATGGCTTTTATCGCTGATCAATTCGGTCCCTTGTTCGATACCAGCGATATAAGTGCTCAAATCAAGGCCCATTTCTTTTTTATAGATGCTTGTCAGTTGTTCTATAAGATTATCGACTGCTTCTTCTTTTACTATATTAATGGTACATCCGCCAAAGCCACCGCCAACCATCCTGGCGCCGAGTACGGCCGGGTTGCTCTTCACTGCATTTACTAAAAAATCCAATTCTTTGCAGCTTACTTCATACTCTTCAGACAAGCCCCTATGCGTTTCAAATATTTTTTGACCCAATGCTTTTAAATTCCCGGTTTTTAAATCTTCACATGCCCGGAGCAATCTTGCATTTTCCTCAATAACATAGCGGCACCTTTTATAAATGAACGGATCTTTTTTCAAAACATATTTGTCCAGCATCTCGATAGTAACATCCCGTAAGGTTTTTACAGCCGGTATATGTTCTTTCACCCAGGCAACGCCTTGTTCACATTGTGCCCGTCTCGTATTATAACCGCTGGAAACAAGTTCATGTTTGACATTGGTATTTAGTAATACGATCTTGTATCCTTCCAGTTGCACGGGTACATATTCAAATTCGAGGGAACGGCAATCCAATTTTATCGCATGACCTTTTTTACCAAACATACTGGCAAACTGATCCATGATCCCGCATTTCACCCCGACGAATGTATGCTCAGCAAGCTGCGCCATTTTTACCAGCGATAATCTGTCCACGTTTAAAGCAAATAATTCATTCAACGCAAAAATGCTGGCACATTCTAATCCTGCAGAAGAAGAAAGACCTGCACCTACAGGAATATTGCCATCAAACACCAAATTAAAACCACCGGGCTTATGGCCATGGCGCTGCAATTGATCAACGACGCCCAGTATATAATTCGTCCACCTCGTATCGTTCTTCGAAACAGTATTGATGTTGCTTTCGAGATCCTCGTCAAAATTTCTTGAATACAACATTATTTTATCATCGTCCCGCTTGCTTACACCCACATAAGTGAACTTGTCGATCGCTGCGGGAAGAACAAAGCCTTCATTATAGTCTGTATGTTCGCCGATAATATTAAATCGTCCCGGCGAACGAACGATAATAGGTTCAACACTAAATTTTTTAAAGAAAATGTCTCTTATTAATTTTTCCATTCCACAACATTAATTATAATTCATAGGATAACTTAAAACCAGGCTTTAATTTTTATTTTGAATAAATAATTTTTTCCATGCTTTTTAATCCGCCGGCAACGGCTGTTATTTTTATTGCTCCCGGTTTCCTTCCAGCATTTAAGAGAATGGATGCTGTGCCGGCTTCGGCCGCTCTTGGGTTTTCACCAACTATTTCCGCATCCCCGGTCACTTTAAATTCCACTTTATCATTAGCATTATAAATAACAGTGCCATTATTATCCACAATATCGGCGTAAATAAATACAATATCGTTCTGGCCTGTCTGCAGTTCTTTACCGCTGTAGTCAATACGGATATTGATCTTCGCCGCAGCGCCGGGCGTCTTCCGGGTATGTTCAGCTGCTTTTTTATTATTAATATAACCAACTGCGGTTAGAGAACCTGCTTCGAACATTCTGGGATGAAAAGTAAAAGGTGGATGTTTTAGGTTAGTCGAGAATTGGTCCTTATCCGGCTTTTGCCTGCCCAGTGATTTACCATTGAGAAAAAGTTCAACTTCATCACAATTACTAAAAATTCTTACCGCAGTATCCGAGCCGCTTTGACAGTAATTAGCAATAAATAACATCGGTTTATTAAAAGGATTTGCATTCGTTAAAACAGGATCAACCTGGCTTTGATAAAAATAAAAGGCAAACTTAGGTAACCTTACCATATCCATAATTCCAGAAGATTCGATATCCATAGCGTAACCACGATTGTAATCAAACATCAGCCAGTTCGCATCACCTAAATCAGGACCGTATAAATTATCATTATGCGCTTCCTGGTAATTCAGCGCTTGCTGTAGTAAACGTTTTTCACCCCAGCCAATTAATTGTCTCGAACTTCTTTCTTCCGCTTTCAAATCCTGGTAAGCAGTTTGATTAAAACCCGCATTTTGTGCATAATATTCCCAGTCACCGTATTCAGCAATCAGCAACGGCATCGGTTTATCATATTTTTTCCAGTAATCGGGAGCTTTTCCATGCTGGCGTGCCGGAAGGAACACATCGAATACCATATTTCTCCAGCCGGCTGAATAAATACCGGGGAAAGCTAATTCTTCATGAACAAGCGCATGCGCCTTTTCCATATACTCCCTTCTCATTCCTGATTCATTCAACGATGCTTCCCATAATACGATAGAAGCATGGTTGCGGTCGCGGTGTATCATATCTTTTATATCCTGGAAACTATTTTTCAGGAAAACAGAATCATTGCCTGCATATTGCCATCCGGGAATAGCGTCCATTACCATCAGTCCTAATTCATCACATGCATCAAGATAAGCCGGTGATTGCGGGTAATGAGAAGAGCGAACAAAATTGAAACCGGCTTCTTTCATTTTCCATACGTCCCTGTATTGCGCATTATCAGATAATGCATTCCCGATATAAGGATATTCCTGGTGACGATTAGTCCCTCGTATTTTTATTTTCTTTCCGTTCAGGTAAAATGCACCGCCTTCCAGCTTAACGATTTTTATACCTGTCCTGATTATTTCTTTATCGATTACTTTTCCATTTTGTAATAGTTCCGCTGAAAGCTGGTATAGGTAAGGCGTTTCCGGTGACCATAATTTTGGATTGAGGATTGAAATATTTTGATCCACTGTTTTTGATTCATCTTTATCAATTGTTTCAACTTTTGATAAGGATTGCGCAATGACCTTCCCCGATTTATCTTTTAATACGATTTTAACCTGTGCATTGTTTGTAATAGCAGCGTCATTTTGTATTTCGGTTTTAACAATCAACGCCGCCGACTTATCGCTTACATCTTCGTAATGAATAAATACACCCCCGCCTGCTGTTTTGTTTGCAGCAACCGGATCAGATATATGTAATTTATCTTTTGTAATCAGCCATCCATTTCTATATATGCCACTGTAATAATTAAAATCAAGGGTCTTCAACGGCTTGCCAGGCGGAATAAAGCGATTGTCCCGATTATCCAACCTGACCACGATACTATTTTCAACACCCGGTTTTATTTTATCGGAAATGTCAATATAAAAAGGTAAGTATCCTCCCTGGTGATTGAAAATGTGCTGACCGTTCAGGTAAACATCTGCTTCCTGCATAGCCGCATCAAATTGTACAGCGACATGTTTTCCTTTATAAGAAACTGGAACAACAAAAAATTTCCTATAAAAACAAATGCCCTGCCAATGTTGTGCTACCTTTTCAATGGGTTCAATGCTGGCTGTATGCGGTAATGAAATTCTTTCCCATTTGATAATATTATTCTTTGCCAGTAAATTTTGAGAAAAAACAGTATCAATATCTTTAACAAATTCCCAGCTTTGATTGAACGATTGCTTTTGTGCATACCCTGTAATGAATACGGAAACAAAGGCCTGAATAATGAAAAATCTTTTCAGCATGTTGTAATAATTAATTCCTCTTACTTGATTTATAGTATCCCCTGGTTATAATTTTCCTTTGTAAAATGCTGTAGGTACGCCACGGGCGCCGGGCTTAACAGAAAACAACCCACCGCTCAATGGAAATTCTTTTAATTTATCTTCATTCACCCATGCACGGGCGGTGGTGATATAAAGTGTTTCCAAATTTTTGCCACCGAATGCACAGGAAGAAACATTTGGTGCGGGCACAATCACTTTTTGTAATAATTCACCGGTAAGCGGGTTGAACTTACATACAGTGCCCGAGCCCCAAAGCGCTACCCAAAGATTATCATCCGCATCGATTGTCATACCATCGGGGCCGCCACCACCTCTTGGAATACGGATCACCACTTTCCTATTTGTTATTTCGCCGGTTTTATCATTGTAATCAAAACCCTGCACCGTGCCTGTCGGTGTATCATTATAATACATTGTTTTTTTATCCTTCGTCCAAACGATACCATTGGATATGCTGACACTGTCCAGCATCAGGTGTACACTTTTATCTTTATCAATGCGCCAAAGCACAGCGCCCCTTCTTCTTGAATCCATCGCCAGTGTGCCAACCCAAAATCGACCTGAAGGATCACATTTACCATCATTGAACCGAAGGCCTACTGTATCAGGCAACGGGTTATTAATCCACGTGATCTTTCCAGTTTTTGTATCTATCTTTTGAATACCGCTTTGCATAGCGATTAATGCGCCGCCATCCTGTATGGGTACAACCGTGCCTATTCTTGAACCAACCGAAAATGATTTATCCTGGTTAGTAGCAGGATCATATACATGTAATAGCTTGCCCTCAATATCTACCCAGTATAATTTATTTTCTTTCGGGTGCCAGATAGAGCCTTCACCGAGCATTGCTTTTGCATCCAGTACTAACTCTGCTTTTAAATCATCCGCTGGTTTACGATGAAAGCCAAAAGCACTTAAAAAAACACTTACTGTCATTACTAACAAAACCGCTATCACTTTATTTCTCATAACAAGTACTTGATGATGTAAATAATTTTATTTTTTCAGGAACCCACGATCATTTAACCAATCTTCAAAACGGTTTATCCAATCCGCTACAGCCCCTTTATTTCTTTCACGCATTCCAAAGCCATGCGCCGCATTTGAATAAATATGTAACTCCGCCGGAACGTTTGCTTTTTTATATTTTATATAAACTTCCGCGATTCCAATTGCGATATCGTTACGGTCACCATAACCTCCAACGAGAAATGCCGGTGGCGCATTCGTGGCTACTTCAAACCTGTCTGAACTACCGGGATAAATCAATGCCTGGAAAGCAGGTCTTGAACTTTCACGATCTATCGCATCAGTTGCACTGTTATTACCATAGTCAAACCGCATCGCAGCCAATGCAGCTACTTCACCCCCTGCGGAAAAACCCATCACCCCTATTTTAGCAGTATCCACTCCCCACTCTTTTGCACGGCTGCGCACCAAACGAATGGCCCGCTGTATATCCGCCAGTTCATCTTTATCAATGGTATAAGTTGAATTGGAATCTTTTGCCAAACGATATTTCAATACAAATGCAGCCACTCCCCTGTCGCTTAACCATTTTGCCTCGTTGTACCCTTCATGCGTGATCCAAAGTTCACGGTGCCCCCCGCCTGGTGCGATGATGACTGCGGCGCCCGTTGCTTTTTCTTTTGCAGGGATATAAAGTGTTATCGAAGGGAAATTAATATTGTTCACCACCTGGTCGCCTTCTACAACTCTTACTTTCTCTTTACTTGTTTTTCCTTCCGACCCCGGAGCGCCATTTGGCCATAAAAGAATTTCTTTTTGTTGCGCGGTTGCCGTGATGCTTATTAATAATAGAAGCGTAAGCAATTTTTTAAACGATGTGATCTTCATAAAACGAGTTTTAAATTTTGTAAAAATTACTTCTTTATGTTCTCAATTGTTACGAACCTGGCATCATCGGCCTTTTGAACATTTACTTCAATAGATGCACTTTTAATACCGGGAGAGCTGGCCTGTATGCGAATCGTTCCCGGCTTATCCGACTGAACCACACCAAGCGCCCATCCATTAAACGTTTTCCGTTCGTTGCTTTTCATTGATGTGTGATCAGCAGGATTGCCATTGTCAAGACCAATCAACGTTCCTGCTCCGTCTACTGTTAATTTTATTAATTCGTTTGCATCGGGAATCGCATTTCCATTTTCATCAAGAATTTCAACTTTCACATGTGCAACATCTCTTTGATCAGTGATAGTAGTGCGGTCAACTGATAAACGTATGGCAGCAGGCGCACCTGTCGTTTTTATTTCTTCCTGCACAACAATTTTTCCATTTTTTCTTCCCACTGCTTTTAATATTCCCGGTTCGTAAGGAACGTCCCATAATAAATGTAAATCGCTGGTGGTTGTATTTACTAATGGGCGGTCATAGCGATTCCATCCTCCTGAATTTCCCTGTCGTGGAAACTCCAATGCTTTTATGCCGAAAGATTTTCCATTTACAAAAAGTTCTACGCTATCGCAATTTGTGTAGGCAAGGACTTGTATCACTTTTCCTTCTTTTCCCCGCCAGTTCCAATGCGGCGCCAAATGGATCATCGGCTTTTCCGTCCATTGGCTTTGATAGAAATAATAAGCGTCTTTTGGAAAGCCGCAGAGATCAATCACACCGGAACTCGCATTCTTCGCCGGCCATCTTGCTTCACCTAAATAATCAATGCCCGTCCACATAAAATCACCAATCACATAATCATGCAATGAAACAAATTTCCAAAGTTGCTCCGCACGGATAACACTTGACATCGTAGCCGGCCTTACAACAGATGAATCAACGCCGCCAAAACCTCCGCCATAATAATTACCGCGAACACCTGAAATAGAAACACTTTCCGTTCCTGTCATTTTCCAATTGGGATGATCATGCCGGTCAATACTGTAAAATAATTCCCTGCGCTCATGCCAGCGGTCAACGTAGTTATAACCTACTATATCCAGCATTTCCATAAAAGGTAATGTAGTAGAGCCACCGTCGGCTGCTATATTATCATTGCCTGTTGTAACAAGGCGTGTAGGATCTTCCCGATGAAAAGTTTCAATTAACGGGCGTAGCACTTCATACCCTTTTGGTTGTTTTTGTTCACCAATCTCGTTACCAGCGCTCCACATGACGACAGATGGATGATTACGGTCACGATGAATGAATTTTACCAAATCGTGTTGTGACCATTGATCAAAATAACTCGCATAGTCATGTGCCACTTTATGCGATTTCCATACATCGAATATTTCATCCTGCACTAAAAATCCCATCTTATCGCAGAGATCGAGAAACTCAGGTGCAACCGGATTGTGTGAAGTACGTATAGCATTACATCCCATTTCTTTTAAAACCTGCAAACGGCGCACCCACATCGCTTCCGGCACGGCGGCGCCCACGCTTCCTGCATCATGGTGTAAACAAACGCCATTCAGTTTTATTTGTTTTCCGTTTAAAAGAAATCCTTTGTTTATATCGTACTTAATATCTCTTATTCCAAATGGTGATACGGTTTCATCAACTACTGTTTTTCCTTTATCTACAATTGTTGAACGCATACTATACAAATTCGGTGTTTCCACTGACCACAAAGCAGGTATAGCTACCGTGATCTTTTGTTCTACTTCCAAACTATCCTTTGAGCGAACCAGAAAGGAAGATTCATTTCTTGCTACTTCATTTCCCTTTGCATCAACAATAACAGAGCGAAGAACACCATCCCGTTGAGTGGTCCCGCTATTAGCAAGTTTTGTTTTGATAACAACCGTAGCGGAAGCTGAGTCAGCCTGTGGTGTAGTTATATAAGTACCCCATTGCGCTACATGTAAAGAATTAGCAATGCTTAACCATACGTGACGATAAATACCCGAACCTGAATACCATCTTGTATTTGGCTGCAAAGAATTGTCAACACGAACGGAAATAATATTCTCGCCTGATTTTATGTAAGGAGTTAGATTATAGCAAAAACTCATGTAGCCGTTTGGATAATGGCCTAAATGATTTCCATTGATCCATACATCGCTGTTTTGATACACACCGTCAAATTCTATCCATACACTCTTTGATAAAGCTGACTTTGGCAAAACAAAATGCTTACGATACCAGCCTATTCCTGTTGGTAAGTAACCGCCACCCCCACCTGTTGGTGTGTTTTGAATAAATTCATTTTCAATGCTCCAGTCGTGCGGAAGATTCAATGTTCGCCATTTGCTGTCATTGAATGAAGTTTTATCCGCACTGATAGTATCTGTTTGTAAAAACTTCCAATTAAAATCCATCAGTAACCTTTGACGATCGTTATTCTGTGCATTTACATAATTAAATAACTGGATAAAAAAAGCAGCCGTTAATAAAAGAATTAATTTTCGCATTGATAAAAAAATTAATAGTCAATTTTATATCTATTACTTCAATATGAACTGAACAGAGTTTCACTGTCTCTAAGTGAGTTTCCAATGTATTGCTATGAAAAAGATTTATAGAACGAGTTATCTTAACTGATCAATTTGCTGCGATGTATTTCTTCGTTATTTCATCATACATTTTCATAAAATCATTTGATTTTCCATCGGTGTCAAAAAATTTCTCCCATGTACTCAAGGGTTCCCAGATGCAGCTGCCTTTTCCTTTTTCACCCGGTAATTCAAATACGAGTTTGTTCACTTCTTCTTTCTTCGCCGAGTATTCTACCACAATTATGTCTTTATTGTACCTTCTTAAAAGATCATGCATGTTATCCCGCAGGTCATCGAGTGTTCCATGCCATTTCGGGTAATAAGAAAGTCCTATTACATCAAAATGAATTTTTCTTTTCATCATTTGGTCCATGAAGAAAACTGTTTCGTCATTCTGTCCGCCTAATGCAACATGCAGCATAATAATAACCGTTGGGTCAACTGCTTTTACAGCGGCAACACCCGCAGCAATTAACTGCGACATACTATCTACATTACTTACATTTCCTTCGGGCCAAACCATTCCATGATTGATTTCATTGCCTACCTGCACCATATCCGGTATAGTACCCTGTGCTTTTAATTCCTGCATTACATTTACTGTATACTCATACAATGCTTTCTTTAATTCTTCGAATGATAAATTGCGCCAAGCTGCCGGTTTGTATTGTTTACCGGGATCGGCCCATGTATCGCTGTAATGAAAATCAAGCAAAAATTTCATCCCCGCCGCTTTCACTCTTTTCGCCATTTGTTTGGTGTGTTCTAAATCGCAAAAACCTCTTTTAGGGGAATAGCCGCCGCTGTCCCTTGCAGGGTTATTAAAAATTCTTAATCTTATATAATTAAATCCATGGTCTTTCATTATTGAAATAGCGTCTTTCTGTACGCCATTGTCGGTGAATTTTAATCCCCGGTCTTCCAGTTGTGGTAAAAAAGAAATATCAGCACCGATCATTTTTGTAGTCTCCCTCGGTTTAGCAGCTTCTCCTTTCAATTCATAATTTTTATCAATCATAACAGTAGCAACACTTCCCGGAAGCACGGTAACAATATCTGTTGAACCGGTTGACAAGCCAGCAGCTTTCGCTTCAAAATGTATAATGCCGGCTTCACCGGTTGATTGAACCAGCACCTGGCATTTACCAGAAAATAAACTTCTTTGCCATGTGCCGTCAACATATTTATCAGGTTCATGACTGCTGGGGTCACCATTTCCAACACCGATAATTTTTCCCGGTCCTGAAATAACAAACTTGATCATATTATCGGCATCAGGCACTTCACGGCCCTGCTGGTCAACAACACTCAGGTTTACCACGCATACATCTTTCTTATCAGCAAGCATGGTTGTTTTATACGGGGTCATCACTACTTCAACAGGCGTACCGGTAGTTTCTACTTTTGTTGTTAGCTTCTTACCTTTTTTATATGCCACCGCTTCCAATGTTCCCGGCTGGTAATTTACCGTCCATTGTAAATGGCTGTTGCGGGGCATATCTTTTTTACCCAGGCTTCTCCCATTCAGAAACAGTTCCACATTATCAGCATTGGTATTTACCCAAACATCAATGGGTTGGTTTCTTTTATCCCGCCAGTTCCAATGGGGTGAAATATGTAACACATCTTTATCCGTCCACCAACTTTGATAGTAATAATAAATACTTTTAGGAAAGCCGCACATATCCATGATGCCAAAATGAGAATTGATATTCGGCCACCTGTATGGTGTAGGTTCACCGCGGTAATCAAAACCCGTCCATACAAATCCTCCCATCCAGAAAGGATTTGGCCCGGCGAGTGACCACCATGTTTCTGCGGTACTGGCCCACCATGGAGCAGTAATGTCCTGGTCAGGAAGATATCCACGGATACTATCTTTTGTATAAATGCCCCTCGTCGTAACGGTACTTCCCATTTCAGTTCCAAGAATAGGTTGATTTGGATGATCACGATGATAATCCGCAACACCGAATTGACGGTAATTGAATCCGCGAACAGGAATCACTTCATTGACGCCATTATATACATTAGCAAGATCAGCGGCATATGTACTTGTCCGGCTTGGGTCTAGTTCTTTTTGTTTGATAAGTAATGTTTGTGCAATACGCTTTCCAAAACTATTGGTATGTATCCACCCTTCTTCATTACCAATCGACCATAAGAAAATAGATGGATGATTTCTATCACGCAGGATCATTCGTTCAAACTGGCTTATGTTCTCAGCGCTGCTGCTTAACAAACGGTTCTCATCTATTACCAGCATACCGAGACTATCACATGCTTCTAATAATTCAGGCGTTGGAGGATTGTGACTGGTGCGATATGCATTCACACCCATATTTTTCAATAATCTTACCCTGTAATATTGTAAGTAATCCGGTAAGGCGCTCCCTACTCCCGCATGGTCCTGGTGATTGTTGGTCCCAAAAATCTTTACATGTTTTCCATTCAAGAAAAAACCTTCCGTAGCATCGAACCGCAATGTCCTGATGCCAAATTTATCACCTACAAGATCAACAATTTTATTTCCTGATTTTACAACAGAAACTATCCTATATAAATAAGGATCATCCAGTGACCACAATCTTGGATTGCTTACTGTAATTTTTTGTTTGATAGTTCCTTTTGCATTTATAGCCAATGAAAGCGGTTGCTCTTTGCCCTGGCCTACTTGTTTTCCATTCCGGTCTGTTATATAAGAATAAACTGTACAGTTAGCAGCGGAAAAATTAAGGTTCTCTACCGACGTTTCGATATTAACGGTTGCATCTTTATTTTGTACATCGGCATAAGCAAAAAGGCCACCATCGGGAATGTGCAAGTTGTCATATTGGTTTAGCCATACATGACGGTAAATACCTGCGCCTTCATAAAACCATCCTTCATATTGTGTGGCATCAACCCGTACTACTAAAACGTTATCACGGTCGAATCTTACAAAATCAGTTACGTCATACGAAGCGTCTATATATCCACTTAAATTATTACCTACAAAAAAACCATTAAGCCAGATATTCGCATTCCTAAAAATCCCATCAAATTGAATTTGGAAACGGGTGCCTGAATCGGCACTTGCTACTGTGAAATGTTTTCTATACCAGCCAATACTTGTTTCAGGGAAAAGTCCACCGACAGGTTTATATCCATGCGATTCTACATCATTGCTTTGAACATTTACAAAAGGCAACTCAACCGCCCAATCATGGGGAATGCTCAATGTTCTCCATGAACTGTCGTTGAAACGTGTATCCGCCGCAGTTCTTGCAGCGCCGCCTGATTTTGAAAAAATAGTAGCGATACTATAATTAAAATCTTTTTCAGGATTGGCAGCATGCCCAAAACGAAATTTCCAATTTTCATCAAGACTAATCTTTTTACGTATGGAAGTCTGTCCATTGCTAACAGCACTAATAAAAAGAATTGCTATAAGAAAACAAACACGGGCCGCAGCTACTATACAATTCATCTGAAAATGATTTTTAAAATTTATTTACTTTTTTTGAAGCCATATTGATTCCACTTCTATACTATAAGGCTTACTAAATTCCGCCGGAAGTAATTCTGAGCCGATTGTTATTTCTATTTTTTCAGCATCTGATAATTTAAAGCCCCCAATGGAACCGCCTCCTTTAAACTTCGAAGGCAGGTATGGAGGATATGGCCTTGGCAACACTAATGCAGAATCAGCAATAAGGTTTGTCAACGGCACTTCGATATCCTGGAAACTATTGGTGAGTGTAATAAATGTTGAAACAGAAGTAGCATCAGCATTCGTTAGAATAACTTTCGCCTGTACAGGGCGGGTTTCCGCTGTTCTTGCCCTGATCACTAATTTATTTAATGAGCCAGCTTCACTTGCTCTTCCTTTTAATTTATCAGCAAAGAACCATTGGAAACCTATTAAATGATCACCGGAAAGTTCAGTAGCAGTTAATCTTAATAGCAACTGCCCGGGGTTTTCACCAGTTGTATATCCTGATTGAAAACCTCTCCTGCCGCCCGGGTAAATACGGGCCCTGTCTGCAGTGGGATTAAATATTTCCAATCTTGCATTTTCAGGAACTACAAATGTTTTCCATGTTTCATTTGTATAAGTATCCCATGCAAATGGGTTCGTTTTAAAATCGCCGGGGAATGTGGCAAACTCATTTCCTTTTTGAAGGAGTATTCTATAGTTCAATATACCGGGTGTTACTAAATCCGCAGGGACTTCTGCTGTATATTCCGAACCTGCTTTCTTTGTCATAAGAATAGTTCTTTGACCACCACTTCCTCCCTGACCTCCACCGCCACCAAATCGGTTTATTTGTAATGTTACCCTGCCAGTATCAACACCAACAATTTTTGCAGTAATAGTAAAAGACTTTCCTGCCGATACTTCTGCGAAAGGTTCATGACGTAAAAACATATCTGTAAATACAGGCTGTGGTGCGACAAATTCATTCAGACCGATTACACCTACACTGATTTTACCTGCAGAAATCGTTTTTCCTGTTCTTGTCAATAAATATGTTCCTGGTTGAATTTGAAAATTTTCGGACGAAGCCGTACCGGAAAAATTATTACCGCTATTCAATCCTTTAATGCTGAAACCGGAACCAAGATCAGCCAATGTTATTTGCATGAAATTGTTTTGCCACACTACACGGGTCACTTCCTTACTGGGAGAAGCTCGTTCAAAAGGATCACGAACATGAACAGCATCAGGCATTACTTCCAATCGCCATACGCCATCTTCTACTTTGTCTAAGAAATAAGCGCCGTTGCCACTGTAGTTGACTACAGGAGAACTACCAACACCTGCGATCGTTGTTAATTTGGTTGCATTAACGGGCTTTGTTGATGTCGTGTTAGAATAAAGAAATTTATTCTCCGTATTCATTTCACTCAGGTTATTCCTGTAACTAACCCGGAAAACATCGAATAAACTATCAGCAGGATAAGTGCCGTAATTCTTTTTTCTTGGAAGTTTATGAAATGCTTCAGAAGCTATCAATATACTTATTGCTTTTGAAGGCGTGTAAGCAAGGTTTAAATAATGTGTCTGGTATTCAGTATTGGCATACGCTAATGCCATTGGATCATAAGCAAATTGCGTGACCCACTGAAACCCGGCTTCTTTAAAGCTTCTTGCTACCGCAGGATAAATAGACGATTGCAATACATCCGCCGCATCAAATTCATAAACAATCCGTGCTTTATTGTTGTAAGAAGGGAAACTATCATAAGGCCTGATATTATAATTATCTACATTGGGCAAAAAGTTCCCTTTGTTTTCCTGGTTAGCGACAAGGCCTGTCGGGTACCACTGAAAACTCACACCGTCAATATTAGCTTTTGCAAATGCATCCGCATAAAAAGTTGTCTGGCTTACATTATAAAAAATAGGTTTTGTAAAGCCGGTGCTTCTTACAGCAGCAGCAATTCGGTTAATATAATTGGTCGCACCTTCTTTCGGACCGCTGTGGCTGGGTTCATTATTCAATTCACAAGCGATCACATCGGGATCTTCTACATAGGTAAGATTGGTATATGGGTTTTTATGCGTAAAAAATTGTACCATGTATTTTTCCTGTGCCCGGATAGCCGTATCGTTTACAGTCGCTCTCCCTTTGCCATATCTTCTTGAGAAACCCGGTGTAGCTTCATCTCTTTCCGGGTAGCCATTACCCCAAAATGCAATGGGGGTGATGATCGCTTTAATATTTCTCTTTTTTAATTCGGCTAATAAAAAATCAAACAGGCGTAAGTGCTCATTTTCTAAAAGATTACCCAACGTATCAGATATTTCAGTATCCCATACATGCACACGAAAGGCATCAAGGCCCAGGCGGGCCATATGATATACATCCTGCCCGATCGCTTTTTCCAGGTCAATATTTAATGCTTTATGAGCACGGTATGCATACGCAAAAGGAGTTGTATAATTCACTCCGAAGAAAGAAGCTTCGGCATTGCCTTTTGTATATCGCAATGTACCTTGCTTATCAACATACACAAGATTATTTATTTTGGGAGTGGTTTTTTGTGCGGTGAGTTTATTGCTGCTAATAAATATTACTACTAATGCCAGTAACCTGAAAGTCGATCTCATAAATGTTATTATTTACAATTTTTCACAAGAAATTTATATTCATTAATTAAATGCATTCAATGCTGTTGTGGGTTTACCGCTGTTGTCAAATGCGCCAAGCGAATATCCCTGCCAGCCATTATATGCTTGCGGTTCCCAGTATAAAACGCCCAGCCCTTTTCCATTGCTGACAGATTTTACTTTTGTTATTAAATCTGAGAGAAAAGAATTACAGGCTGAGGCCTGGTCCCAACTCATTCCCACTTCCAATACCATTATATCTTTATTATATCTTGAAACCATATCATTCATGTTAGTTAAACATTGACTGTTCAATGTTGACCAATTAGACGACGTTGGGTACAAAGACATGCCGATAATGTCCCATTGGGCGCCATTATTTTTTAAACCATCAAACATCCACCTGAATAAATTATTATCATATCCATTGGATACATGCACGATCACTTTTATAGAAGCGTCAACTGCTTTCACTGCATTATAACCTGCAAGTACCAGTTGAGCGAAATTGTTCATATTAGTAGAAGCTTTGCCATCAGGCCATAACATTCCATCATTTGTTTCATTCCCTACCTGCACCCAATTGGGGACAATGCCACTGTTCTTTAATGTATTTAATACTGAAGTGGTATGACTGGCCAATGATTGCTTCAATGTTGTAAAATCCTGGCCCAGCCATGCAGCGGGTTTTGTTTGTTTTCCCGGGTCAGCCCATGAGTCGCTGTAATGAAAATCGATCATGATTTTCATACCGAGATTTTTTGCACGCAATGCTTTGGCTAAAACATCCGCTGTATTATTCCAACCACCTACGGGATCAACCCAAACTCGCAGCCGGATTGCATTCATGCCGAGATCTTTCATCAACTGTGTACATTCTTTTTCTGTTCCCGCACTGTTATAAAACTTTTTGCCGGAAGCTTCCATTTGTGTTATCCAGCTGACATCCGCACCTTTTACAAAATCAGCACTGGGAGGTGGCGGAGGTACCGGAGGATTGGGTATATCATCCCCTGACTTTGATTTTTTACAAGAAAAAATAATGATAACAATAAAAAGAAAGCACAGGATTCTTTTCATGTTGATTCTATTGGTTAACTGAGAGATTAAAAAAAGGGCTGCCGGCTTAAGGCAGCCCCACCTAATCGACTGCTTAGCTACATGAGTCGAGTTTAATGCTTATCTATTATAGTATAAACAAGCAAGCAATATTTTCAAACATTATATATCAGCTTTCCTTACTGAGGATAGCCTGGATTCTGCGTTATTACTCCCCTGCTTTGTGTAAGAACAGCACGGGGAATCGGATATAATATCATGTGAGGTTGTGCAGCAGTTTTACCTCTCGCCACAGCATTAGAAATATAAGTGCCGTTACGAATTAAGTCTTGCCTGCGAACACCTTCACCATAAAATTCACGCCCTCTTTCATCTAGTAAAGCAGTTCTGAATTGTGCCTGTGTCATCCCTGCTGTAAAATCAGGAACACCTGCTCTTGCACGTACCTGGTTGACTAATGAATAAGCTTCGGCCGTAGGAGTGCCTTGTTCATTAATTGCTTCCGCGAGAGATAACAACACATCAGCATAACGATAAACTACCACATCAATCGGTTGTGCATCGCCGGCCAAAGGAATTAAAGTATACTTCAAAGGCACAGCTCCTTTCATACCATTACCCCTGTTTTTAACTGCATTTGCAGTGTTTGTATAATGATCAAGAATAGTAGTATTCCTTCTTATATCTGCGGCATCATACTTATCATAATAAGCCCAGGGCATGTATTGCGTTAGCCAACCGCTTGCACGGTTTGCAATACCTGTACCCGGAACATCTGATGCATAGGTGAAATCGGGTGCCGCTTTAAAGTCAAGAGGGAATACTTCCTGTGACCACCAATTAGCAGAAGCGGCATTTGCCGGAACTGCATAAATTAATTCTTTATTAGCTTTTGCCCTAAAGACATCTCTGTATCCCAGGGGACCTGTCATTAAAGAATAGCCCATTGTCATTAACTGTCTTGCTATTGCTTCGGCTTTTACCCATTGCTTTTCCTGCATGTATAATTTTAATAACACCATGCGGGCAAGGCCTTTTCCAACTCTTCCCCAATTTGCTGCATCTGAATTATACTTATCTGTTAAATCCGGTAAAGCTTCATTCACATCTTTTTCTATTAGTGCGATATAATCCGCTTTGGCCAGCCTGGGCATCGCAGCAGTATCTGTTAGTGTAGCAAAATCCGTTTTGGGATTTAAAGGACCATAAAAGTCATATAACACAAACATCGTCCATGCTCTTAATGCTTTTGCCTGCGCTATATAGCTTTTCTTTATCGCATCACTTAATACAGCAGATTTTCCAATAGCTGCTATTACTTCAGTTGCTTTTGCTACATAACTGATTTTGTAATAAACGGCATCATTGGTACCCTGCCATGTATCAGGACCAAACGTGAAATTGAATAAATCAGCTGTGTTGGCGCCGCCGCCTTCGTTGTAAATTTCATCGGTGCTGATCAGCGATTTAGAGAGATAACTTTTAATATCCGCATTGTAGAGCGCAGCATACCATGTTTGGGCCGTACCTGTTCCGGGATCCGGATTTCCCCAATAAGAAGTAAACGGTATATAGAGTGTCATCAATGCAGCATTGGCATCGCCTTCCGATTGGTAAAAATTATCGGGTGTTAAACTGGAATACACTTTTGTTTCCAATTGCTTTTTACAGCTTGTAAATAGCATGAAGCAGCCTGCTATAAAGAAGAATAACGGCCAGCTTACTTTTTGAATCTTTTTCATGTTGTTTGAAAATTGATTGATTTAAAATTTTTGATTAAAAACCTATGCTAAGACCGAAAGTTGTCGACAATGTTTGTGGATATGGATTTCCTTCGTTACCTGCAGCAAGTTCAGGATCGAACCCTTTATAATTCGTCCATATACCCACGTTCTGAAGATCCGCAAATACCCTCACTGAACGGAAGATCTTTTTAACTTTAAAACTATATCCCAATGTAATCCTGCCGAAGCGTAAATAATTTACATCCTGGCGATAAAAATTGGAAGATGCTCCTGTAGGAACTGCATAAACGTTACCAGCGATCCCAGGCAATGTACCTGTTGTATTATCAGCGGTCCATACGTTTTTGATATCAACCAATGTATTCTGACCGGCAGCTATTCCAAGACGATCAGCAGCATAAAAACCTGATAAATTGTCCGTCATGTTTTGCTTTAATCTTCCATAGACAAATAAATCGAGGTCAAAATTCATGTAAGAAAACCTGTTATCAAGTCCGAACGCCCATTTCGGAGTAGAGTATCCTAAAACAACAACATCTTTTATATCCAGTATATTGTCTTTATTTTGATCTACATAGATAACATTGCCCAACCTTGCATTTGGCATATATGAAGGCTTGTTGGCTATGTTTTGAAGGATGCCGTTTGTTTCCCAACCGTAAACGATATCAGTGCGGTCATCAACTTTTTGAAACGCATTCAATGCATCATAAGGACTCCTTTCTAACCAGCGGTTAGAATAGGTAGAAATATTAAATGAAGTTTCCCAGTTGAAATTCTTTCCTGTGAAATTTTTAGAATTGATGGTGAATTCAAATCCCTGCGTACGCTGAGAACCTCCTTTGTTAGTAGCGTAATTCAAAACAGTGTTGTTGTATGGAAGCTGAACATTTCTTGCTATATCCACACGGTCATTTCTGAAAAACTCAATGGCGCCGCTGATCCTTCCTTTCCATAATTCATAGTCAATACCAATATTGATATTTCGGAGTGTCTCCCATGAATAATCAGGATTAGCCAATTGTGTAAGCGCCACACTTGGATAAGTAGTAGAACCTATAAGAAAAGTTCCTCCGCCTGATCCATAGAGTGACAAAGCAGTCAGGCCCGGATCGGTACCTACTTCTCCATAACCAGCTCTTAATTTAAGGCTGGTGAGGACCCTGGAGTTAGCCATGAAGTCTTCCTGGCTTATTTGCCATGCACCAGAAATACCTGGGAAGAATCCATATTTTTTATTTTCAGCAAAGTTGCTGGAAGCATCTACACGGCCCAGTATTGCTAAACTATATTTTGATTTATAAGAATAAGTGATTCTTGAGAACCATGAATATTTATTAATAGTTGGAGTCCTGTTAGACATCATCAACGTTTTATCCCTGTTTGTTGCCAACCCGATATTATTATATCCCAGGGCATCTGTAAAAAAATCTGCGCCTTGCATCGAGAAAGTTTCACTGAAATAGTTATAATAACCTGTACCGGCCATCGCTGTTATAGCATGATTTCCAAATGACTTATTGTAATTAAGTTGTCCTTCTACCGTGTAATTATGATTTGTTGCTGTAGACAACTGTGCAAGTCCTGCAGGGAAAAGATAATTCTGCGCTTTTGCAGGAAGGAAAAACCTGCGATCAGATGTTGTCTTATCTATACCACCTGTTACTTTAGCTGTCAAACCTTTTAAGATTTTAACTTCTATGCTTGGAGCTGCAAAAAATCGTTTGGTACGCAGCTTGTCCTCGATAATTAAAAACGCGGCCGGGTTTGTAATTTGTGTGTTCAATGTTTTTGTATATTTCCCACTGGCATCAAATACAGTCAGGTAAGGAGCAAAAGCATAAGCTGTTTGCAATGAATTAAATTTTTCAGAATTACCCCCATTACCTGTTGATTGGTTATTACTGTTGATCTGGCTCATTTGCATTTGCACGGAAAGAGTGATCCTGTTACTTAATTTTTGATCCAGGTTCACCCTGCCGGAAAAACGGGTAAAATCAGAATTTTCAACAATGGCGTTGTTATCATAAAAATTAAACGATGAGTAGACTCTTGTCCTGTCTGTACCCCCGCTTACTGAAATGTTATGATCCTGTATGGTACCATTTTTCATTAATAAACCGAGCCAGTCTGTTCCTTCACCAGCGGCATCAATTTGCGCTTGAGAAAAAAGAGGAGTAAATGCAGGCGCTGGATTGGTGCCATATGGCGCTGCGCCTGCAGAATAAAATGCCCTGTCCCTGTCCAAACGAACTTGCTGTTGCATAAATTCCTGTGCATTGAGCAGGTCAAAATATTTTTTTGGTGTTTGTACCGTATAGCTTGCCCTGTATTCAGTTGTTACGTTTCCGCCAGCTGATTTTCCTTTCTTAGTAGTTATTAAAATAACACCATTGGAAGCAGCCGATCCATAAATGGCTGTAGCACTCGCATCTTTCAGGATATCTACTGATTCAATATCCGAAGGATTCATAGAGCTCAAGGGATCTCTGTCTATACCACCGTTAAAACCGGTTTCAACTGCTGAACCAAAAGAAACAATTCCGGGTTCGGAAGAATTATAATTAAAGAGAGGAACGCCATCAATTACATATAGAGGAGTGCCTCTCCCACGAATGCTTACATTTAATCTGCCACCAGGCTGTGCACTTCTTACGTCCAGGTTCACACCGGCAGCCCTGCCCTGTATTACATTATTAATGGAGGTAATTGCAGATTTGGGGATAGCATCTGTTTTTATCGAGACAATAGACGATGTTATCTCCTTTCTTTTTTGAGAGCCATAGCCGACCATCACTACTTCTTCAATTTCTGTTACCCGGCCAGTCAGGGTTACATCTAAGCTGTTCCCGCTTCCTACCGACCTTTCATATTCAGTAAATTCCGCGGAACTAAAAACCAGAACATCCCCGGTAGCTGCAGCAATGCTGTAAGTCCCGTTTTCATTTGTGATGGTGGAAGTCGTTTTGCCTTTGACAGAAACTGTCACCGCCGGCAAGGGTTGGTTGTCTGCACCGAGCACTTTCCCGGTAATGGTTCGTTGCTGGGCCAGGATGGCCATGCTCATGAACAAAGCAATAGCACTGAGCGTCAGATGGCGCAATCGTTTTTTCATTTTCATTTTGGCAGTTTTTGTTTTGATTGTTAAGTCTTAACCGTACTTAAGATTCCAAATGTAAATTTGTTGCTGCTCATGCACTTATCTCTATGTTCTTTATTTTGGTTCTATTGGACTAATTTGAATTTTAAACCGATTTCACCTTAATCTTTCATTTATTTTTACCGCAGCTTTTCAAAAAACAGTATTTATCTTTTGCATGGGTTTCAGTTCCAAATATTGCTTCGCCCTTCTTTTTCAGCTATTCCTTACGCTTCCGTTCCTGTCTTTTTCCCAGGCTCCGAAGCTTAAATTCAAACATATTTCTACCGAACAAGGTCTTTCAAACAGCACCATCGAAACTATTTTCCAGGACAAAAGAGGGTTTATCTGGTTCGGTACCCGGGATGGACTGAACCGGTTTGATGGTTACCAGATGACTGTTTACCGTTATGATCCGAAGGACAGCGCCAGCATCAGCGATAATTATATACGTTATATATATGAAGATCGCAACCAGGAGCTTTGGATCGGCACCATCAACGGATTAAACAGGTTTGACCCGGCGAGCAATCATTTTACCCGGTATAAACATATTGCCGGAAATGATAAAAGTCTGAGTAACAATGTTGTCAATTGCATTTATGAAGATAAAAAAGGAGATTTATGGATAAGCACTTTTGGAGGCGGGATAAATCTTTTTAAACCTAAGGAAAATGCCTTTGTTCATTTTCAGCATGACCCGAAAAAGCCGAGGAGCCTCAGTGACGATCATGTAAATTATTTATATGAGGATTCGCAAGGAAATTTCTGGGTGGGAACAGAAAACGGGCTGAACCTTTTCAGCCGGGAAACCGCTAGTTTTAAAACCTATCAGGATTTACCTGAGTTCGGAAATAATAAGGCTAATAATGTCATCCGGATAATAAAAGAAGACCGGCTTGGTAACTTATTGCTGGGCACCGAAGACAACGGATTACTTGTATTTGACTATAAAGAGAAAACGTTCAAGCACTACAAACACAACGAAAAAGAGCCATCATCCCTTGCCAGCAATCTTGTAAGAAGTTTATTGGTTGATAAAAAAGGAAATATATGGGTGGGCGGGGTTAACGCAGGACTTAATTTGTTTCATGTCTCTTCCGGTTCATTCTTTCATTACCAGAATGAACCGGATAATATGTTCAGCTTATCGCAAAGGACCGCCTCCGCTTTGTTTGAAGATAACCAGGGAAACTTGTGGGTGGGCACTCACCGCGGAGGAGTTAATTTATACATGCCCAATACAGAAAAATTTACACTTTACCGACAGGAACCCGACGCAAACAGTCTAAGTTATAATGACGTAAAAGCTTTTTGCGAGGATAGGTTTGGTAATATTTGGATAGGAACTGATGGAGGCGGCCTGAATTTATTTAACAGGCAAATCAATACGTTCCTTCATTATAAATACGATCCTTATAATATAAAAAGTATTGGCTCCAATGAAGTACTCGACATCATGGAAGACAGCGAAGGTAATTTATGGGTAGGTACATGGGGAGGCGGCCTTAGTTTGTTTAATAAGACCAGTGGTAATTTTATACGTTACCTTAATGATCCGGCTGATAAGAACTCTATCAGCTCTAACTACATTCAAAAAATATTCGAAGACAGCAAAAAAAATTTATGGATAGCTACTTATTTTGGCGGGCTTAATCTCTTTGACCGAAAAACAAAAAAATTTACCCGTGTTATTTATGACTTTCTGCAAAATACCCGTTTGCAGGGTAATAATATTGTATCGATAAACGAAGACAAGGCTGGTAACATCTGGGTTGGTACAGATAATGGAGGACTAAATTGCCTTCATGCATCAACTAAAAGGTTTTCCCATTATTTCGATAATGAAGAGAAAACGCCTGACTTGCGGGTTATATTTATTGATAGTAAAGGAAGGGTATGGATAGGCCAGACAGGGCTTTACCTGTTTAATTCAAAAACCAACACTTTTTCACTTTATACTGATAAAGGCGGTCTCTCTACTGAGTTTATTAAAGGAATGGCAGAAGACGACCTTGGCAATTTTTGGATTGCTACTTCAAATGGAATTACGCAGTTCAACCCTGAAAGTCTTTCGTTTAAAAAATATAATACAGCCGATGGATTGCAGGGGCTTGAGTTTGAGGCGAACGCTTATTTAAAAACAAAGGACGGAGAAATATTTTTTGGTGGTGTAAATGGTTTCAATTCCTTTTACCCGGAAAACATTAAGATCAATACATTTATTCCTCCTGTATACATTACAGACTTTCAAATATTCAATAAAAAGATAGTTTCCGGCGAGAAAAATTCACCGCTTGAAAGTGATATTAGCTTTGCAAAAAATATCAGGCTTTCTTATAAGCAATCTACCTTCTCATTTGGTTTTGCAGCTTTAAACTACACAGCCCTGGAGAATAATCAATATGCTTACAAGCTGGAAGGATGGGACAAAGACTGGAATTATGCAGGTAACGAACGCAAAGCTTCTTATACCAACTTAAGTCCGGATACATATATTTTTCATGTAAAAGCTTCGAACAATGACGGCGTATGGAATGAAGAAGGGCCTACCATAACTATGGTTATCACTCCCCCATTCTGGGAAACATGGTGGTTCAGAACACTTGTTGTTATAGGTATCGTTGCAGGCAGTATCGCATTTTATCGCTTTAACAGAAGACTGGAATTGAGAAAATTGGAAGAAAGTAAGAGAGAAGAAATGCACCAGGTGCAATTACAATTCTTCACTAATATTTCCCATGAATTTCGTACGCCCTTATCACTAATACTCGGTCCTCTTGAAAAATTACAGAAGGAAGACACGCAATCAGTACACAAACAATCTTATAAAGTTATTTACCGTAATGCCAATCGCCTGATGAACCTGATTAATGAATTAATGGATTTCAGGAAATCAGAATCGGGTGTATTAAAGCTGCATGTAATGCCGGGAAATGTAGGCTTATTTTTAAATGAGATATATGAAGAGTTCAGCGAGATGGCGCTACAGAAAAATATAAAATTCACCATCAGTGCTGCAGAAGGTATTAAAGAAGTCTGGTTCGACCGCCAGGTGATGGAAAAAATCGCTATTAACCTGATAGGCAATTCTTTTAAATACACAGCGGATGGTGGTACTATCAGCGTTGAAATACTGGAATCATTAGATAACTTCAGGCCATCTTTTGAAAACGACCTTGTGCTGAAAAATGACTACCAGGGTAAAAAATATATTTACCTGCGTGTGGCCGATAATGGCATTGGTATTTCCAAAGAATCCATCGCACATCTTTTTGAGCGATATTATAAAATAACAGAATCGCATCTTGGTTCCGGTATTGGATTGGCTTTCGTAAAGAGCCTGACCTTACTTCACAAAGGCTCACTCTATGTTTACAGCGAAAGAAATAAAGGGACAGAAATAATTATTGGCATTCCGGTCAGTAAAGATGATTACGAAAAGAAAGAAAGATGGATAAAAGATAATAAAGAAGGCGGCCCGCGATTGGAAAGTATTCAATCTAAATATGAACAGGATTTTTCTTCTCTTGAAGAAAACATTTCTCATCCCGCAGAGACAATGCCATCTAATCACATACCTCATATATTGGTAGTAGATGACAATGAAGAACTGAGAAATTTTTTAAAAGAAAGCCTGAGCCCTCGTTACCATATTCTCGAAGCGACAGATGGTCGTTCGGGGTTGGAGAAAGCAAAAGAAGAATTTCCCGATCTTATCATCAGTGATATTATGATGCCGGGAATGGATGGCATTGAATTTTGCAAATTAATAAAAGAAGATATTGAAACCAGCCACATTCCCTTCTTAATGCTAACCGCTAAAGACGCATTAGAATCAAGAATCGAAGGCGTAGAATCGGGTGCGGACTTTTATTTCGCAAAACCGCTGAGCATTCAATTGCTTGAACTAACGATCCGGAATATTTTAAGCCAGAAGCTGAAGCTGAAAGAAAGATATTTTAAAAACCATCATGCCGAAGCGAAAGACCTTGTTCATTCTACCAAGGACAAACAATTTGTAGATCAGCTGATCTCCATTATTGAATCGCATTTAACTAATCCGGACATGGATGTTGATTATATCTGTATGCAAATGGGTATGAGCAGGACGAAGTTGTATCAAAAAATCAAAAGCATAACCGGGCAGTCAATAGGCGAATTTATCAGGACGATACGCTTGAAAAAAGCGGTGCAGATAATGACCCACCAGGATATATCACTTACAGAAGTGATGTACAGCGTGGGCATCCAAACGCAAT
Organism: Chitinophagaceae bacterium; assembly: GCA_037200685.1. Classification (GTDB taxonomy): domain Bacteria; phylum Bacteroidota; class Bacteroidia; order Chitinophagales; family Chitinophagaceae; genus JAJKIP01. The sequence goes on along the minus strand of JBBCIG010000015.1, from coordinate 8,408 downwards.
CTTATTTTACCAAAGCGTTTAAAAAAGAATTTGGCAAAACACCTTCGCAGTTCCTTAAAGATTTGAATAAGTAAATTGAATCGCTGCTAATTTTTCACTCCATCCTTCAAGTTTCATAAGAACAACAATAGCTTTAGTTAACTAACTTTGTACCCATAATTTAATTCAATGGGCAAAACTATCATCGTTACCGGCGCTTCGGGAAATTTAGGACAGGCAGTTATCAAAAAATTTTTATCCGAAGGTTATACTGTTATTGGAACTGTTATCCCCAACGATCCTGTTCCCATCGAAATCGATGATCCGAAGTTTGAAAAAGTAAATGTAAGTCTACTGGATGAAGAAAATTCGCAGCAATTTGTTGATTCTGTTATCGCAAAACATGGAAGTATTGAAGCGGCAGTGCTTACAGTTGGTGGTTTCGCTGCGGGAAAGATCACTGAAACAAAAACAGCGGATGTTACGAAACAATATAAATTGAATTTTGAAACTGCATATAATACGGCCCGCCCTGCATTTCTTCAAATGATGAAACAAACCAGCGGAAGAATATTTATCATTGGCTCCAAAGCCGGGCTTGATGCAAAAAATGGTAAAGGAGTAATCGCCTATAGTCTTGCGAAATCATTGATCTTTCGCCTGGCTGAATTAATGAATGATGAAGCAAAAGGACATAACGTGGTAACGAGTGTGGTGGTGCCCAGTACGATTGATACACTGCAAAACCGCAAGTCTATGCCCGATGCCAATTTTGATAATTGGGTAAAGCCTGAAGCGATCGCCGAAGTAATTTCATTTTATTGCAGCGATGCCGCTTCTATTTTGCGAGAACCGGTGATAAAAGTTTACGGCAATGCTTGATTGATTTTTTATTTTTTGCCTGATAGTTTATTATTTGCCTAACTGTATTGCTATGCGCAGCATCCTGTGGACTATCATCGTGTATTGCGTAGCACACTTTTACTGCATGAATTCTACTGAGCACTTTCGAAAACTTCTATTTTTTCATACTGCTTTTAATCGCAGACCCCTCGTGCCTCGGGGTGACAAAGAAAAGCATGACTATGCTATGCATCTTCATTGTCAGGAGTGTTTCGAATGTTAAGTCCTTTCGCTTGTCATGGCGAGGAACGAGCCATCTATTTACATACTGCAAGAACATTTTCATTTTAAATTTGCCACTGTATGATTTCCTCAGAGCAAGTGAGCACTCCGCAAGTGTTGAGTAGAGAACAGAAAGCTGAAGAGTGCGACGCAAGGGACGATGCTAGTAGCACCGAAGCCGGGTACAAAAAATATTTCCTTATTTTCCAAACCAGGCCTGCATTTTTTCGTCTTTACCCAATTTTATCTTCCTGCCGCTTTTTGATTATTATCAATAAATGGTTGAGTTATTTTATTCATAGCTAGTGTTTTGCATCAAGAGTTAGAACTAACTAGTCATCGTTACTAAAAGAAAAACGGACATTCTTCTATTCAAATTCGATGGTTTTCTATTGATCCCCAAAGTGTTTCTTATTCTATTTACATCATGAAAGAGAGAATGATAGAAGAAACGCTGTTTTTTACTCGTGAATTTTTTTCTGATGTTAAGTCGTAATCAGGATTAATCTTTTCTCTATGAAAACTACCTGTTCACTTATTCTTCTATCATCTCTTTTATTACTATCACTGCGGGGCAAAGCGCAGTTGATAGTACCAGCCACGAGTAATTACAGCGTTACTATCAATGTGCAGCCCGTATCAATTATTACTACTTACAGCAATTGCCCTTTTGGATTTAATTACAATGTAGAAATGCATTATAGTATTTCTATTAACGGGCCCGATGCGCCGCCTGCAATGTATAACCTGCAGGGAACACTTGATTGCGGCGCCAATACTCATTTCTTTCAATTGCCATTGAGTGGCGGAGTAGGTACTGTAGTAAGTCAGTCAACACAATGGTCGGCTGACTGTAACACAAATACACTGGCAACGCTCACTTGTAATACTATTCATATTACCATCAGCGGTCCGCAGATCAATCACCAGGTGCTTACGTATACAATAAACAATGCGTTGCCGGTAAGCATGGTTGATTTTTCGGCTATACCATTTGCCGATAATACAGTAAAGCTGGGATGGACAACTTTATCCGAAGACAACAATGATTATTTTACAATAGAAAGATCAGGTGATGCAAATAATTGGATGGCCATCGGCACGGTAAAAGGCGCCGGTAATTCTTCCGGCAGGATTGATTATTCATATACAGATAAGCGACCATTAGAAGGAACTTCCTATTATCGGATACGGCAAACAGATATTGACGGACGCAGTACGGTTTCTCTTACAAGGCCCGTCGAAAGAGAGTTAAATAAAAACAGGATAAGCATGTATCCTATTCCCAATACAGGAAATATTGTAACTATTAAAGGATTGAATGATGCGACAAAATGGGAATTGATCCTGGCTGCGCAGGATGGAAGGACTGTCTATACGAGCAAACTTTCATCAGTTGTTGTACCGCTTCCTCCGCTAACTGCTGGCTTTTATATTATTCGCTTGATAAATAAATCGTCCGGCGAATCCATCTCACTCAGGTATGTGAAAGGATAAAATTCCTGCCATTTAAAATATAGGGTACGGATTGACTATAAAATATTAATTAAATGATTTAATTTTATCGGACAATAAGAGGAAGTGATGTTCCCCCTTATTGTTTCCGACAATTGAACTTTATAGGATAATAGAATAAGTTTGTTTCATAAAATAATAGATACGGGCATTTACCACCACTATTTAGCCCGTTTTTCATAAGGTTTGGTTCTGTTCAAGATTTTATTTTATTAATATCTTGAAATAAAGACGATCCACCACAAAAAGAGTTTCCTGAGCATGAATTTTTTTTGAAAGGGATTTTCCTAAGGGAAAATGCTTTAAAATATTTTTCATGACCTCATCAGGCGACCTTATTCACTTTCCCAGAGTCTTGATTGAAAGCGCAAGTAAAGGCGATGAACTTGCCTTTAAAGAAATATATAGTAAACTGTCAGGCAAAATGTACACCATATGTTTACGTTATGCGGGGCGGATGAATGATGCGAATGATCTTTTCCAGGAAGGTTTTATAAAATTGTACCGCAACCTTGGAAATTTCAGGCACGAGGGTTCTTTTGAAGGATGGGCCAGGAAGATATTTGTAAATATCTGCCTGGATGCCATGAAGAAAAAGAATATCATTTATTCGGAAATCGAAAAGGAACAGGAACCCGCAGCCAGTATCTCTTCCGGCTTTGATAGTTTAACAGTGGATGACCTGATGAATAAAATTCGCAAGCTACCTGATGGTTACAGAACGATCATGAACTTGTACGTAATAGAAGGATATTCTCATGCTGAAATAGCAGCAATGCTCGGGATTACCGCCGGCAGCAGCAAATCGCAGCTATTTAAAGCAAGAGGGTATTTAAAAAAATTAATTGAAAAAGAAGACCTGCAACAAAATGAAAACTACTCCTGATATATTTGAGCAGCTGAAAGACCATTCTACCCTTCCGCCACCACATCTTTTTGATATGGTGGTAAAGAAAATTCAGTCAGATAAACTGAATGGAGCAAATGATCCGGTAATACCTACCCTTCCTGCCAGGAATAAAAATGTTTTTTCTATCAATCGTCATTATTGGGCGGCAGCAGCCTGTGTGCTGGTGATACTGTCGGGATGGCTTGTTTATTCTACTATTGCAAAAACACCGCAAAGAAAAGACAATAATAATTTTGCAGTGCAACAGCCAGGAGAAACAAATACAACAGTAACAAATGGAATAGCGGCTAATGATAAAAAGAAAAATGTTGTGGTAAGAAATGTCGCTATTACTACCAAAAAGCAGGCACAGTCAAATATGGTATGGATGGTGATAAATGATGAAAAGATACCGGTTACTGACAATGATCTTCTTTTCACATTTGCCAGTTACCTTCCTGGTAAAGCCCCCGCATTCCTGCTTGATGAATCAAAAGAAAATATTTATATCCGGGTGGATAGCTATTCCGCTATCGCACTGACGCCGGAAATAAGAGCGATGATGAAGCGGATGTACGAGGTGAGACGTAATCATAAACCTACGGCCAGGGCAAGAAGAGAAAGAAGAAAACTGGAGCGATGGAAAAAGGAAGACCAGTCACACTTTGATAAAAAAATAGATAATAACCCGGTTGACCCGTTTGATCTCGGTGATTTTATTCTTGATAAATAAATTTTATGCCCCTTTCTTATTATAAGTTACTATTGGTTTTGTGCCCCGCTTTTATTACGGGAAGAATGCAATCACAAAATGACTCGTCTCTTCTTCAGAGAGATTCAATGGTTATTCACAAGGGTATACCGGTAGTTGCAGAAAAAAAGAACCCTGTCAGCACTCTTGTAGTATCTTATGATATTGTAATAACGAAGTCAAGAGAAGCAGGAATCGCGGCAACCTATAATGGCGGCACTAAAACAGTTTTTGCTGATAATAATAAAGCAAGGATACGTTTAGTAAGCCTGATGCGTATCCAGAGTATTTTTTTAACCAGGGCGCAAACGGGCTCGATAGACAAGGTTGTAATTGTAAAAGAATCAGGAAAAGAAAAATACAGGGTGGACTTGTCTCAACCACAATGGAACCTGTATAATATAAAATACAATGACGATTCGATTGAGTTACTGGAGGACAGTACTACTATTCTTGAACATACTTGCAAAAAGGCGATCCTGCGCCTGGCAAACGGGAAAAAACTGACACTTTATTATACTGCTGACATATACAATGAAACTTTTGCCGCTGCCGAACCTTCTTTTGCGGATGTCCCCGGCGTAGTACTGAAATATGAATACGCCGCAGACAAGTCGAATATAATTACTTATACCGCTTCGGATATTTCCCTGCTTCCTGTTGACAAAAAAGTTTTTAGCGTTCCAACGAAAGGATATGCAGTGAAGAAATTTTCTTCTAAAGATTCAATGACTACTCCATAGATCAATTATTCTCCTTTAATGTTGCAAGGAAGCTCACCACATCCCTTATTTCCCGTTTGCTGAGTATTTGTTTCATATCCGGCATGCTCGATGGGGAATCGGTTCGTTTTGCAACCTGGCTTTTTTCTATCACCTGCGTTGGTTGACCACCAATTTTGATTGTCACGCTGGTTGGCGTTTCTTTTTCAAGTATACCAAATAGTTTCTTTCCATCCTTCAGTTCAATATTCGTCATACCATACCCGGGAGAAAGGCGTGCACTTGGTGTGATCACGGCTTCCAGTATCTGTTGCCGGCTGATCCTGTTAGCAATTCCATTTAACCGTGGACCTGCATTACCGCCCCTGTCATCATAAGCATGGCACTTCATACATTGCGCATTTGTATTGCTGATGAAAATATATTTTCCCATGTCAGGATTACCCCCGAGCAAACTTCCCGCATAAGCGGCCATCAATTCATTTGGTGATAATTTTTCGCTGATACTTTTATAACGTGCAAGCAAGTCTGCCGCACGACTGCTATCGATGGCTTCACTCACTTCTAAATATAGATCAGGAGAAAGTTTGCCTGCTGCCATTTTATCCAGCAATTCATTTAGAGGTTTTGCTGAATTGGTTGCCGGAAGTTTGCCCAATGTTAGAATAGCCGCTTGCTTTTCTTCCATTGTTTTTGTAGCAATTACATTTGATAGCAACGATACCATCAGGTCTTTGGAGATATTCATTTTTGTCAGCAGGCTGAGGCCTTCCACTCTCACTTTTCTTTCTTTATCCGACAATGCCTGGCTCACCGCCTCTCCTACCTGCGCATCACCAAGTGCTACCAATGATTTTAATGATTCAATCCGCATTTCCGGAGCCGGATCAGTTTTAACCAATGCAAATAGGATGGTAGAACTTTGTTTAATATCTAACAGTGCAACAGCTTTTGCTGCGCTGATGCGAACCGGCAATTCTTTATTTTTTAAAAGGCTTAATAAAGGTTCTGTGATCTTGCTTTTTAATGCTGCGGGATCTCTTTCGATTACGCCCCTGTACCTTCCATCCACCCTATCCAATACAGATGGCTTCGCCCATGTACTCAAAGCATCAATCGCTTCGGCCCTCATTTTTGCCGGCGCCGTTTCTTTCGATGCATAATCAATTAAGTTTTGCATAGCGATGGCTGTACCCGTACGCAGGTTTGCATTAATGGCACGGCGTATCAATGCCTCATTGGTAAATGCGGTCCTGTTCAGCAATTGTGCTAAAGATGGTATCGCATCTTTAATAGAAAGATCATCGTTGATACCCCTCGACGCTTCCGTCACTATAAACTCATCTTTATCATCCAGGAATTTTGCAATGCCCGCATCACCTATTCTTCTCAGTATTACCACTGCGGCAATACGCAAAGCACGGGAAGGATTATTCCATAATGCGATGATAGGTTCCACTTTACCGATACGTGCCAATGCCAAACAACCTGCATGGCGCTGGTAAGCATCCGCATCATCATTCATTTTTAAAAATTCAATAAGCGGGTTGACAGCAGCGGCGTATTGTATCCTGCCCAATGCTTCTGCTGCAAAGAAACGGGCACGGCTAGCTGTATCTTTTAATAAAGGAATAAGTTTATCACCAGCGGCTGCATATTTTATATCACCCAGCCATTTCGCCGCCTGCGCTCTTATCTCCGGGTCTTTGTCATTTAACAGAGGCAATAAATTCTCCGCATATTTTTTATCCTTTCGTGCCAACTGGCTCATGCCCCAGATAGCATTTACTCTTGCTAATTGATTAGTAGTTTGTGAAAACATTTTTTGAAAAACAGCACTACCCTTTTCACCACGTTTTGCTAATTCAAATTGCGCTTTCATTCGTACCCGCATGTCCGCATTCTTCAAAATCTCTCCCAACTCATCCTCTTTTTTATTTACAAAATCTGCGGCGAGTAATTTTTTAGTTTCTAAACGCTCAGGAGATGATGCGCCGCTCTGGTCATCTAATTTCCAAATGCGTCCATAGCTATGCGTATCCCATCCATCAATCCAGTCTGCTATAAATAAAGAACCATCGGGGGCGAAATCAATTCCCGTGGCGAGTACACCGCTCATTATTTTTTTACTTTCGCTTAATTCAAAACTGGCGCCTTTCGGTTTCAACTTAAAACCATAAATGCCTGAACTGCTGGGATTGCCTACAAATTTTGCGACAAAAAAAGTGTTTTTGTATTGCGGGCTTAATGCAGTGCCGGGATTATAAACAAATCCCGCAGGGCCGCTTTCATAATTACTGATGCACGGCGTGATATATGCAGCTTGTCCTTCAAATCTCGGCAAGTACATTTTTTCATCCATCCATACTTTATAGGTATTGTTTTTAGGGTCACGGTATTTTCCATACTGCCAGTTGCTTCTCCAGCCGGCATCGGACCCATTTACAATATAAACCAGTCTTTCTTTTTCACCGGGATGATCACCATCATTGTCTTCGCTCACAAGGTTTCCATATTCATCAAAAGCAAATTCATGTGTGTTACGAATACCCGATGCGAAAATTTCAAAATCACTTCCATCAGGGTTACATCTTGCCACGACACCGCAATTCGGGTATTCCCATTTTTGTCCATCAGGCCCTTTTCCATTGAAACCTATATCGCCGATCTGCCAGTAAATTCTTCCGTCAGGCCCCATTTCGATACCCGACATACCATGCCCGCCAAAACCAATATGCATACCATAGCCGTAAGACAACGATGTTTTTTCGTCAACAATACCATCGCCGTTTTTGTCTTTCATCTTCCAGAGATCAGGCGCAACAGCCACGTATAAATCATCACCATCTTTAAATACAGAACCAGCCACATCCGTTACTTCATCATTAAAGTCATCGACCATCAATTGGCTTTTATCCGCAATGCCATCACCATTCGTATCTTCTAAACTAAAAATATTTTCTTTTTCAACAGTCATATCCCGCCAGTCGTGGGAGCTGTCACCGTTCAGGTCATCCAGCCATTTATTTCTGTCACTGTTCTCCGGCGATAATTCTTTATGAAGAAAAGCCCTTTTATCATCGATCGTCTGCAATGCAATGGATGCTATTTCCCAATCCCGGTGCCCGCGGATATCAAACTCCGAATGCTTCTGCCGGTTGGTCGTCGTGTAATATAATTTACCATAGTTATCAATCGAAATACCGATAGGAGAAATCACCATTGAATCGGTTCCCCATAAACGAAGGCTTAATCCTTCCGCTAGTTCCGGTTTTACCATCGCTTCAATAGAAGCAGTGAGTTTGGACGTTTGTACAGAATCCATTTCTTTGATTCTTAAATCAACGGGACTTCCCTGCTTGCAAGCCGTGAAAAAAGAGGCGATAGATAGTACTAGTAATAACTGGAAAGCAATTTTCTTTTGCAT
>JBBCIG010000014.1:0-394193 GCA_037200685.1 Chitinophagaceae bacterium | reverse complement strand
AATGATATATGAATTTTCAATTATAGTGCCAACAATAGTACAATAGTTAGCGCATTAAACTACTAGAAAATCTACTATAAAAAACGACATGAGGCACAATGTCTACACTATGGGAAAGGCACTAGAGATTTTTAATAATCAACTAGGTGAGAATTGTTGGGCGCTTAGTTGTATACTGTAATAATTAACTCTTATGTAAATTAGGTCACCGGCCCGGCGCACTCTTCCTCCACGGCATCATTTTATCTAACCCGCCATAATATTTATCAAATGTGGGGATATAAGGATTCGAATAGAATGCTGTTTGTGATTCTGCTGATAACGGTTTTCCGAAAAATATTTTATCAGCGAATTCCACCAGGTTCTTTACTTGTTTCTCACTTAACCAATGACCACCGCCACCACCTCCCCGGGGATTAGCCTCACCGGTCGTGCGGATATTGATCGCAATATTTTCACTGGCATTTAAAAAATTAAAAACAGGCTTCGCTGCTTCAGCGCCGATGCAATCACCTTCTGCATTATTGGAATAGTCATCATTACCTGTTGTAATCAAAACGGCACGGGGTGCAATAGCCGCAATGATCTCGTGGTGGTCATAAGGCAATCGTTCACCGTAACCATGTGTTTTTGTTTTATAGATACGATCAGGGTTTAAAAAACGTGGCAACATTTCGTTGGCATTATGTCCCTGGTGTCTTGTCTTATCACCCAATACCTCACCACCTGGTGAAGTGCCCCATGTATATACATTACCAAATGGTGCGGAACGAAAAGGCGTATTACCAAATGCATCATATCTATAAACCGCAGCGCCACCGCAACCCGAAGCGCCGGGACTTACTATATCAAAGCGATCATCGAAGAAGCCTGCAGCCAACGCCGCTTTTCCACAACGGGAAAAACCGGTGACGACGAGTTTATTGATATCAAGTGTATTTTTAAAAGCCGGATCATTGTTGACGAGATAACTAAGTGCATCTACACCACGGCTGGCTCCCCATGCCCATGCAAGCAATGTACCCACATCATGACCAGTTGCTACATCATAAGGATATAATGTATAGAATGCACCTTTATGATCATAGTTATCGCTGCCAATGGCGGAGTAAACAATACTCAGCACTGCGTAACCGGCATTGAGGAAAATGGGATTGGCATCACCAGAAAAGAAATCAATGCTCAAGATAACAGGGTAGGGTCCATTCTTCCCGCATTGCGCAACAGTAGGTACTGTTAGTTTTGCATTGAACGTTGCCGTCTTTCCATTATCATTCACCGTAACAGCAAGCGCTGTTCCATTAATAGAAGTTGTTACTTTTTCCGGCGCTTGCGGCATGTATCCGTATTCATAATATTGCACAAGGTCTTTGATCTCATCGCGGCGTACATTCCAATCCGCAACAGTTTTTACTTTTTCACCATTGAGAAAAGTAAAGGGATCAGGTAAATAGTTTGTCGCCGGCAGATCGAAAGGGTCTTTGTATTTCCCTTTTCTCCGTAATGCTTTCAGTGCATGGTCGAGTGATGCATTGGCCGCATTAATATTGGTTTGATTGGTTGCAGTTAGTTCATTCTTTGCATTCACCAATGCTTTATCTAATACTGTTTTATTTATCCATATACCACGGACAAGTGTTTCCGCCTTTTTAATATTTGTTTTTAATAAAAAAGTATCGATAGCCATTGCGCTTTTACCATCATAGCCATTGAGCACTACATTTCCCCATTGGGAATTATCATTGATGCCTTTGTTATTCCCGTTACTCCAGAATATTTTATATTTCGTGGTATTGGCTGGAGACACTGCATCATTAATACCGATGTCAATGCCCATCGATGATCCATTCTTCATTGCAACGCCGCCAATTTGAATAGCCAGCTCAACAGTGTAACCAATCTTTGTGTTCTCTTTGTTATAACGTGGTGATGCGGCATAAGCTTTCAGCCTGTCAGCATATACGCCACTACCGGTAAGTTCACCTGCAGCGCTGATGCGCATCATGCCATCGTCTTCTTCATACTTCGGAAATTTATCATTCCACAAATCAAAATAAATTTCAACACCATCTTTATCTGTTGGTCTTGTAGCCGCGGTAGTAATATCAGCATCTGTAACATCGATCAGCAGGTAGAGCAAAGCGCCATCCCATAAGGAACGAATAACGCCTCCTGTTGTACAACCAGTAGCAGGGCCTGAGAGATTACTGGTCATTGCAATATTGATCGTACCCGGCTTTGCCTTGCTCCATTCTTTTTCTTCGATACCATCAATAATAATATTGGCTGTAGTGAATTGTGCGGATAGTGTTGCATTTACTGGTTGTCTTTCTTTTATAAACTTTTCCGTGAAACCCGTATTGGTAAAAGCAGGGAAAATAAATGCAAGTATGATAAAGCTGAAGGATAAAATCTTTGGCATAGCAGTCGTTTGTTATCGTGACTGAAGATAACGAATGATCTTGGATCTCAGAACACGGATAACACAGGTAATACGAATCCCGCAAAATCCTTTTTGATCCGGAACATCCGTGTTCAATTGCATTCGAAACTTTATAAAGCCGATAATACAAGAACACGGATAACACAGATAATACAAATCCCTCAAAATCCATTTTAATCCATATCATCCGTGTTCCTGTATTTTTCTTGTCATCCGTGTTGAATGTATTCCGCCAATGTTCAACTGCATTAATTGCTTATCTTTATTACCCTAAATTCTATTGCTGGTATGAAAATTAAGTTATTGCTTTCGCTGGTTGTTATATGCTTCTTCAGTTACTCATATACAAAAATCGCTGGCGCTAATGCTGAACCGATTGGGTTAATAGCAGATCCTGCGGATACCAGCAATATCTTCGACCCCACAGGTCTTCTTTCTCCCGCTGCTCATGGAAGATTAGATACCATACAAAAAGGTTTTTCATTTACCGAAGGCCCTGCTGTTGATAAAAAAGGCGATATATTTTTCTCCGACCAGCCCAATGATAAAATTTTTAAATGGGATGCCACCACCGGCCAGGTCACAACATTCATGACTGCCACCGGCCGCTCCAATGGAATGGCCTTTGATAAAAAAGGTAACCTCATCACCTGCGCGGAAATGTATGGGGAGATCTGGAAAATAGCCCCGGACGGCAGCCATACCGTATTGGCAAAAGGATATAATGGTAAATTATTAAACGGCCCGAATGATCTTTGGATCAACCCGGTCACCGGCGGTATCTATATCACCGACCCGATATTTCCAAGGGCATTTTGGGATGCGACCGATCCGCGTAAAACACGTAACCCCCGCTGGCCCCCGACACAATCGGAGCAGGCGGAGACCGGTAAAGGCGGTCATGTGTATTACCTCGCCCCCGGCAAAAAAGAATTGGTGCGGTTGACCACCCAAGCCGAATGGGAAACAGACACATGGCCCAACGGTATCGTTGGTACCCGTGATGGAAAAAAACTCTACGTAAATAAATACTCCGCTAACAATATGGGCGGTACCTGGGTATTCGATATTAAAAAAGACGGCACACTCACCAACATGAAAAAATTTCTCGAGATGGGCGGCGATGGTATGTCCATGGATGAAAGAGGAAATATTTATATCAGCAACGGCCTCGGTATAACCGCCGTTGATTCCACCGGTAAAAGGATATTTAATATTCCTGTAAGGGGCGCCACCAACAATGTTTTTGGCGGCAAAGATGGAAAGACATTATTTATTACCGGGCCAACAGACAGGGTAAGCGCAATAAAGATGAGTGTAAAAGGAGTGGAGAAGTATTGAGAGAGTAAGCCTCATCCCTCTTTCCCTTCTCCTACAGAGAAGGGACGGTACTGCATTGCAATGTCAAACGATATAACTACCATAACTTGTCCCGCCCTTGCGGGAATCAACTTTATATCTCGTTCAACATTTTAGAAGAGTCATATTATATCAAACCCTTCGAAGAGCGAGGGCTGTGCGTAGATGGCCTTCCCCGATAGGGGAAGGTCGGGATGGGGCTTCAAGTGTTTACTCGCAACTCATAGCTCATATCTCGCAGCTTCCCAACTCCCAACTCTCAACTCCCGACTCGCAACTCACCCAACTTGTTCAATATCCTTCACCGTTTTCTATTGGAAGTTTTACGTCTTCAACTTTAAATACTTTTATAACACTGCAGGTTGCCATCTGCATAAATGATTGTTTTTTTAATCTCCTATTTTTTTAAAACCTCTAAACGATTGTCATTATGAAAAAGAAAATCTTCCTTTTCCTGGGAGTCGCATGCTCCATTGGTTTTTATTCCTGCACAAAAAAATCCATTACAGAAGAAGCGCTGGTCGATCAAACCGGCGAGCAGGTTGAATCCTCCGCAAGGGGGCGATCATCCGACTGCGGTTGCGAACCCGGCAGCGGCAGTAATATTTTTGACATCAACTGTCTTGTCGCCGCTTCTTCACACGGAAAACTCGACACCATTCAAAAAGGTTTTGGTTTTACAGAAGGCCCCGCTGTTGATGAAGACGGCAATGTATTTTTTACAGACCAGCCCAATGATAAAATTTACAAATGGAAAGCAAGCAACGGGCACATCACTACTTTCTTAACAGGTACCGGCCGCTCCAATGGTATGGCCTTCGATAAAAAAGGTTTTCTCATCGCCTGTGCGGATATGCATGGCGAACTCTGGAAGATAGCGCCCAACGGCAGCCACGTCGTACTGGCGAAAGGTTACAATGGTAAATTATTAAATGGGCCCAACGATGTATGGATCAATCCAAAGACGGGTGGTCTTTATATCACCGATCCCATTTTTCCACGGGGTTATTGGGATGCAAACGATCCGCGTAAAACAGGCAATCCATCCTGGCCCCCTGTACATTCCGAACAAGCCGCGACAGGTAAAGGGGGGCATGTGTATTACCTCGCCCCCGGCAGCAACAAGTTAGTAAGAGTTACCACGCAAGCCGGATGGAACGCTGATATATGGCCCAACGGTGTGACGGGTACCCCCGATGGAAAAAAACTCTACGTAAACGAATGGACAGGTGATGCCACCGGCACCATCTGGGTGTTTGATATCAACTCCAACGGTACACTCAGCAACCGCAAAGTGTTTGTTGACAATTTAACAGGATGCGATGGTATGTCGATGGATGAACGTGGCAATGTATATGTAAGCCATGCCGCCGGGGTAACCGCCTTTGATAAAAAAGGAAAGAAAGTTTTCAATGTTCCTGTAGGCAATGGTTCCGCCAGCAACAATGTATTCGCCGGCAAGGATAACAAACTCCTCTTCATCACCGGCACGGTAGACAGGGTCACTTCATTAAAAATGAATGTAGAAGGTGTAGAGAAATTTGATGACAAGGATGATCACGATCATGGTCATGGGCACGGACATAACTAATCGCCTTTGATGAAATAACGATGATGAACAAACTCCTGCTTTTATAGCGGGAGTTTTTTATTTGCCCGGCTGCATTGCTACTAGGATCGTCTGTTGCGTCGCACTCTTCGGGGTTCTGTTCGCTACTCAGCATTTTTGAGTCTTCCCTATTATATAGATGAGTATTTAATATCGCCAAAGGTGAAAGAAAAAAATTTCGAAACTGAGTTTTGCTGAGCGGGGAATAATTTAATATTAAAAAAAGGGTCTTGCCAGCTAGGCAAAACCCTTTACAGCAAAATTTATTTAGTCTTAGTTCTGCACTGATAATTGATGCCTTTCTTTATATATTCCATTGCTTACTTCAACAATATAAATACCCAATTTTAAGTCACTTATATTTATAGTCGCTTGTTTCGCTTTATTAAAACGCTGATATTTTTTTAGATTGCTCTGCATATCAAATATCCTGATTTCTGTAAACGATCTATTGCTTGTATATTCCTTTGATGCGGCTATGCTATTATCCTCAATCGTAGAAACGGTGAAGTTGCTACTTGCAGGATTAGGTGATACCCTAAACATCTCGCAGGTGACTGATTTAAAAATATAATCTTTAGAGACACTACCACAAGTGTTAGAGGTTGTGATCTTAAAACTACCGGTCTGATTAACGGCTCTGAACGAAATAGAAAGATCATTGCCAACCTGGTCCCATAGCAAGGTGGAAGGAGTAGAACTATTTTTTTCCCAAACTACATCGGTGGCTCCTTGTATATCCATGGTAGTAGTCATAACAGTTGGCCTTTCCGTGTAACAAACTTCATTATCCTCGGGGCCTTCTACAAGTCCCATAGGAGAACCATAAGGGTAATTGGTATAAGTATAAAAGCCGCTTTGAATAGTAGGAATGCCAATGATAATATTACTTTTTGAGATCGTAATCGTTCCTCCGCAAACATTTGAAACAGTTGCTGTCAAGGTAACTGCGCCATTATTAATATAAGATAAAGATGTTGTTGCACAGGAAGAACAACTGAGGTTGGCAACACTAGTTGCAGGTATAATGCTCCATACTACTGAAGCATTGCATGGTAAACCAGTAACAGAATAGTTGCTCGATCCACTGCAAATAACGCTGCTGCCACTTATTGATAATGATGGTTGTGTAACAGATGCTGTGCTTACATTTGTATTATAACTACTTCCATTGGCAGTCACTGTAGCTGACACATTTTTTTGCACTGCTCCACAAACCGGCGTAAGGGTCAAAGTATTTGTAGTGCCTGTTGAATAAGTTGCAGGCGCAGCAGTGCCATTAGGTAAAAGCCAGCCATTAGGTGTTGCTCCTAAGTTCCATGAATAATCTGTAATACCGGATGTGCCAGAACCGTTATTAACAGTAAATCCTACAGGTGTAGTTGAGCCGCAAACTATAGGTGTAGAAGATGGTGTAATGGTAAATGTAGGTGTTGGAGCAGTTTCGGTTATTGTTATGCTATTAATAAGAACAGTTGAAGATTGACTTTGTGAACCGCTGTGGGCTAAAATGGTAAAATAGCTAAGATTAGCATTTGCTACAAAATTTTGTAATATCGGATAATTTTGTGCACTTGTAGTGTTAATGTAGGAATAACCTATTGTTGTAGATTGGAGCACCGCCCATTTATTTTGATCAACGGCTCCGCAAGCAGTTGGGTTTGTTGTGTTGGGGTTGGGCAAAGTATTTATTGCTCCAATTTCAAAGGTAGGAGCTGACACTGGGTCTGATGATTGTTTGCTCGCATTAACTGTAATATTGTATGAATAGCCTTGCTTTATTGGAATCGCTATTGCATAAGCAGTGCCCAAGGTTGTGGAAAGGCCCTGCCCACCTTTCGTTTCAAGCACTAAAGCACTTCCATTATACGAAACTCCCCCTGATACTGGATAGTGAGTTAAACCCCCAACTACTCTTGCTGGGCTTACATTAAATACATTGCACAAGGATGTTGAATAATTAACAGTCGTATAATTTAAAGTTTGTGCTTTTGAAAAATTAAATATTCCTGAGAGGAATATCTGTATAATAAATATGTGAGTAAAATGTTTCATAAAAAAATATTTTATGTGTTGATTTATTTATCTCTTTCGAGGTGAAATTGGATGCCAATATTTATTTGAATACCGTTATTCTTTGTACTTTCATCTATTACTTTGTAGCCTTTATAGCCAAGTAAAAGTTCAAGACCAACACTTGAATTTAGGAAGATGACTGGCCCGGCCGAGATGCCATAGGAAAAAAAACTTGACTTATCTGATATTAGATTATTACTTTGTTCATTGTAAGTTCCATTTGCTTCAATGATGAGATTAGTTCTGTAATCAGATGGTAAAATATAATATCTTAGAAAGGGCCCAATTCCATAATTTGTATAGGAAGATTTAATGTTGTTTGACTTTGTTGAGACCCAGGCATAATCCCCAATTAATCCAAGTGCAAAATGGTCGGCGAGAAAATAACCAATCCGAGGATTAAAATTGATTTGAGAAGAGGAAATTCCTCCGGTTGAAAATGTGGTTTTGTCGTGAGAAAATGCCCCACTTCCGCCTATTAACCAGTTATGTTTAGTTATTTGGCTATAAGAGTTAAAAGATATGAGAAATAATAATGCTGAAATTGACATTCTTTTCATTGGGATTTTATTTTTAATTGTGATTATATAAAAAGTAAGAAAACGAGCTGTCGTCTCCCCCGCCATGATGCGTGTCTTCACGCATCATCATCTTTATATTCGTTCCGGTGCGTGAAGACACGCATCGGGGCATTGGGTTCCATGCTTGATAGTCAATTGTTACATTTTGGCCTGTGGCTTTCAATGAAAACAAAACGAGTAATAAGTAAATAGTCCGTTTCATGTTTAATTTTTATTGATTAATTTTATTTCTCAAGGTGTACCTGTAAACCCAGGCCAAACTTTATCGTATTATTGCTGCCATCAAAATCCGAAAACTTATAGGTAGAGTAGCTGACCAGCATTTCCAGTCCTACAACATTATTGAAGTAGATAACCGGACCGGCTGAAAAACTGAATGTGTTTTTGGAAGTTTTATCAGGGGTGCTGCCTTTTTCAAAACCATACATATATGCCGCTTCGGTTACCACGTTAACTTGCTTTTCAGAGGCTAGGAGGTAATACCTAAAATAAGGACCGAGATTGAAGTTTGTGTAACTTTGATTTTTGTCTTTATCACCAGTTTTGCTAATACCTACTTTTAAACCTCCAGCTAACTTGTTAACGAAAAAATAACCAATATTAGGGCTCCGTTGCAAATTATAAGTAGTGTGTGGCTCGCCATAATTGGTGCTGTTATAGTTCGTAGAAGCATAACTAATAACACCTCCAAGCATCCAGTTATCTTTTGTTATCTGGCAATTTACAGTGTTAGAAATAATAATAATTGTAAGGAAAAGTAAGATTCCCTTTTGCATAATTTTAGTTTGTTTAGTAGTCTTAATTTTGTGAATGCATAAAATTTTTATTAGGTGGGCTATTGTCTCTTAGTATATGCAGGCTATTAAATCTCATGTCTGTTGTATTTGTTACTTCGTTACACTCAAATTATTAGATTGTGTCTAATAGGGTTGCTTACAACTCACAGATTGTCGAATAACTAAATGTTATTTTCTAATAATTAAAGTATTGTTTGCCTAATTGACAATTCTTTAGATCAACTTTTGCAAGCTTTATCTATTTGCGACAATACAATTTCTATTGTGGGGGGGGGGGTATGGATAAGGTTATAATAATCTAAGATAGGAAATTGTAATAAATTAACAAACGAGATTTTCTACTCAGTACCATCTTACAACAAGAAACGTCTCAAATCTCAATGTTAAAGGAATAATCAAGAGGGTTTTAAAAAATAACAAAACAGGAACCCAGTTGCACCTGAGTTTTGTCATTGACCAGGAAATCTTTTTCATGGTAGTTTAGATTTAGTTAATAAAATGGTTTGATTTTAATATTTCATATCGAAGCGGCCTTCTGTGATGTTTATGGTTTCACATCCTGTTTTTGACACAGATGCATTAAATGTTCCTGAAATAATATGGTTGGTGCGATCTAGTTTTGTAAGTGTAAGCGAACCGCTAACATTTGTGTCCGCATCAGTAGAAAAATAAGAGCAGCCATTATTTTCGAACCGAAGTCGAAATAAGCCGGAGTTTGATAGAGAAAATGTAGCAGGTGCATTATAAGTATTTAAATTCTCTTTAATTCCAATGCCAAAATATTCACGATTATTGCTGGTAATAATCCTATAAGCTGCAATACCAAGTATCCCATTATTAAAACCGGGATCAAAATCAATACTCAAATTTGCAGTACCATTAGATCCTTTTGGCTCCCAGGTCTCCCCATTCAATAGAAACCCAAGTGTGTTTTTCCCTTCCTGTGTTGCAGGAGGTAAGCCATTACTTTCAATTTTATTCTTGCGGCAATTGCCATTACAAAAAATAGAAATGATTAGAAGGTAAGTAACAACTCTTTTCATAATATTCAGTTTAATATCCGGAAGAAAAAGATTTTTCACCTTCATTGACAATCATTAACTCCCGAATATTGCACCAGCAGGCAATTTAGTTAATCAATATTTTCTAAAATACCGTATTAACACGGTATTGGGGGTACCAACATTCGCTATCAGTAAGCCGTTAAATGCTGTCAACTATAATAGGATGTATGTTTTTTTTATAAGTTAAATATTTTTTCAATTATGGTGCCAGCAATAGTACAAAAGTTGAAGAACGCCTGGCTTATCCTCTATAAAATAAGAGGTGAGGTACAATATACACACTGTGAAAAAACGCCAGGACAATCTTAATAATCAACTAGTACGGTAGGAAGAGAATTCAAATACTTCAAAAGATGGTCAAGGCTGAGGCAGTCTTTAAAAGCTCTTATAGCTCGTCAGTTTTTTCGTAACCCACAAAACAAGCAACGTCTCAAATATCAACGTAAAAGGAATAACCGAAAGGTTTTTAAAAAATAGCAAAACAGTCCATTCCGAAGAGGAGTCAGCAAGTACACCATGGTCTTTTAGGGATAGATAAAAACAAGTCTTATAAGCTAATAACTCGATCAGGTAATTGATAGCCCAGGCGATTATTAAAAACCCAATGATGTCTAATAAGATAGACAGCCATTGTTTCTTTACTGTTTGCACAGCCATCGCCCACCGTAATCTTCTATTTCTTTTTTGCGTAAAGAAATGTTTGATGCGCAGTATGCCTTTCTTTATGTTCGCCAATCCCAATACATATAAGAACAATGCTAGCCGTGAGCCTTCAATTACTATTTCTAAAAGAATATTCGCCCAACTGGTAATAGCCCCAAAACCTCCCAACTGGATAACCCTGCCAAATGCGGCGATCAATCCCAGCCCGGTAATTACCAGGAAATGTTTTTTGAAAAACCGGAGAGTGTTTTTTAAACTGATTAGTTTGTCACTTATAATAAATGATGGGCTCATAAGAATGATTTTGGAAGAAGGTAGTAAATAAAGAGAATCATACGGTGGTGATCCTTATTCTAAGATAAGAAATTTAATAACCTGTAAGTGAAGAATGCTATCACTTAATTTCTTTAGCCTGTATTTCCTTATTGCTTTATAAACTGCCTTACAACAGTCTCACCCGGTTCATAAATAACAGACAATTGGTAAACACCACCCGGCAGTTTGTCAATACCATTGATCGTATTGAAATTATTTCCATTGGTCAGTTGCACTTGTTGAACAATCACCTGTGCGCCTGTGGAATTAGTTACTTTAATTGTAGCCTTATCGTTGGTAACAGCGGTAATATTTATAAACAGGTTATCAGCCACGGGGTTGGGATAAATAACAATAGCGGAAGACTTTTTGTTCCTGTTAACAGCAAGCACTTTACTATAGTAAAATGAACCGTCATGGTCATATTGTTTGATCCGGTAATAAAGCATAGAAGAAGAGAGAGAACCTACTTTGTCATCAAGAGAATAATTATTAGCGCCTGTATTGTTTGCGGGAGGATATACCTCTTTTATGGTAGAATAATGAATGCCATCCGTGCTGCGTTCAATGCTGTACCGGTCAGCGGAAGTTTCGTTCTCCACTTTCCATTTCAACGTAATGATATCATTATTCTCTACCGCACCGAAACTAATAAAATGAACAGGAAGTACAGTGAGATCAACATAAATACCTGTTACGGCGATAAGGTCGACACCACCGGGCCCTGTGGCTGTTGTAATAGGAAAATTAGTGGTATTGGTATAATCAACAAGGTCAGCAGGCGTTGCGCCTACCGGCAGGTCATTGGAGAAAAGTGAATAACCATAGATAGTAGAGCTGGCGGCTATTCCCATACTCTGCAATGAAATAAAAACACCGCCGCGGTTTTGAGAACCTGGATTAGCATCTAATAAATTCGTTCCCGCAGGCCCTTTTAAAATTCTGTACACGATACCACTAGCCGGAAGATCGCCATAGTTGGCTGTCACCACTCTTACAATAGGGCCATAGGTTGCGGGATTACCCGACCCGTCAAGAGAAGTGATAGCTGCTATGCAAAATGCGTCATGCGCCGCTGCGGGGCCGCGGTCGAATATCGCAAATCCTATTTTACCGGGAACAGGTGTAGAATAACCGCCGGACAATAGCCAGTCCAGTCTTTCAATGTTATTGCAGTTAGCGGATGTATTATCGAAAAAATTGTCGGTGCCTTTGTTGTAAGTATGGTTATTAAAAAAGGGCTCCATATCATCCTGGTAGCCGGGAAACATATTAAATTCATTCGTGCTGACCAGTACGTATTCAGCCCATATCAGGGAAAAGTTTCCTGTCACCAAAGCATTATTTACCCTTCTCAATTTTACAGTGCCGGATAACCCTGATGAGAAACCATAGCTTAATCCACCTGCGGTAAACCCCGTTAATAATACAGTAGAGTTATTAGGGCTCACTCCCCAGTTGTAGGTATTACCTGCATTGGTATAAGTAGTGCTGACAGGCGTGACGATCGTTGTAGTACTTACAGCGGTAACAGGTATTTGGGCGACAATAGAAAAACAAATTAATAAAGACAAAAGGGTAATGTAAACTTTCATACTGAGGTGGTTGAGGTTTGCGGCAGAGATGTTATATGCAATCTAACTTAATAATACTGGGAACGCAGGATCATATTTGGAAAATGGCGTCAATGAGGTAGAATATCCAAAGCAAGGGGATATAATATGCGAATTGTATAACCTTTTGAAAGAATTGTATAATGTTATGAGGAAAGTTATGGAAGCAAAAATCTGGATAGTATAAATAAAGGTTAGCTTTAATTCCTATTTTTAAGTGAATCTTCTTATCTGAATAAAAAGTTAATATTTCGTTGTATAAAAAAAAACATACATCTAATGTTTAATTAATTTAGACGATCATTAACCTTAAAATTTATTTATGAAAAATTTGCTTATTATCTTTTTTCTCATTCTTCTCAGTAATTCCATTTTTCCCCAATGGTCTACTACTGGAAGTGATATCTATAATTCAAACAGTGGAAGAGTAGGAATTGGCACTGGAGGACCGACTGCAAAACTCACAGTGGTAGCTAGTACAAGTAATGATGGTATATGGTTAAGTGGCACAGCGACTACTAATATTGCATTGCTAAATAATGTAGGGACAGGCAGTTGGAATCCTTTGTCTCAATCAGGCGACAATTTACTCCTTTGGAAAGGGTCAACTATAGATAATGTTGATGCTGGGGGATTGGTCTTAGCACCATGGAGTAATGGGAATAATGGTGTTCGTATAAGTTCATTCGGAAATGTTGGTATAGGTACCAGCCCAAATACAAATGCCAAACTAGACGTTAATGGAAACATTTTCAGTAATGGCAAAATTGTTATTGGTACAACAGATATGACCAAGGTCAGTACGTACTCACTGGCAGTAAACGGCGACGCCATTTTTAATAGGGTGAAAGTAGAATTACATACTTCCTGGCCAGATTTCGTTTTTAAAAGAAGCTATAATCTTTTGCCTTTAAAGGATCTGGAGAAATATATCCAACTTAATAATCATTTGCCTGAAATTCCTACAGAGACTGAAGTGGGAAAAAATGGAATAGATCTGGGCGAAATGAACGCAAAACTCCTGCAGAAAATAGAAGAACTCACTTTGTATGTAATTGAGTTAAAAAAAGAAAACGAACAAATAAAAAAAGACGTACAAAAAATATCTTCCATTAAGAATTCATCTGCTGCTCAATAACTTCTTCCAATCTTATTTTATCTTCTTATTATTAAATATGGTTTTATGAAACGAATCATTTTTTGTATCGGGACACTATTTTTTTTAATTGAACAAGACTTAAATGCACAGTGCAACGAAAATCAGAATTTTTCTAATTATAATGAACAAATAATTGTTAGAGATGGAGGGGATACATTTTGCGATGATTGTGCTCCGCCATGGATGCCGTCTCATGGTACTCCACAAATATTTTCGGAGGCGCCTTGGCCTAACACCAATAAAATTGCTTATATGTGGTCTGATAAATATGATGAAGGAACTCGTGGTGAAGGTATTCTCGCAGCTTATCCGTTTAAGCGGAATTATAAATATAATGTATCTATCAGGTATAATGCTAAGTTGACATCTGCTGACAATTCTAATGGTTCTCATTTCGCTTTATTAGCCGCTCAGAACATACATCGACCTACTACATGGAAAAAAGGTAATCATCTTCCATCTTCTGACAGGCATCAAGTTATAGCTACTAATCCGGACAAAACGGGAATATGGAAAATTAGTGATTATACTTTTATTGCTGATGATGATTATGACCAGTTTTGGATCTATGCATATGCTACAGAGTGGAATCAATATAATCTGTACGTTGATTGGATAGTTATTTGCAGAGATGAATGTACCGGTAGTATTTATTATAACCAGGGCGTGCTTCCAACAACAGAACCAAGATCTGGCTATATCTATGTGGGTAGTAGTTATGGGGGCTCAGGTACAGTAACAGTCTCTTCCACAGCTAATACTACTATAACGGCAGGGAATGAAATTAATATAGGCCCGGGATTTAATGCGCTTGTTAGCACAGGATCATTTTTAGCCCGGATTGATCCATGTCCCGGAACAGTTCTTTCACGTCGTCCGGCGAGTGATACTGCTAATGATATAGATATCAGCCAATTTCCTATTGAAGAAGATACTGCTACAGGAGGATTCGAAAATGAATATGAAAGTGAATTTGGGCGAAGAGGAGTTGTGCAACAAGCTAAGACTACTCCTGATGAAGTAATTAAAAAGCGAGATTTACTTATTTATCCAAATCCAGCATTCAATAAATTGAACATACAATTTTATTCTGAAAAAGAAGGGAAGATAAGAGTCAGGATATTGAATAGCGTAGGTATTCTT
Source organism: Chitinophagaceae bacterium (assembly GCA_037200685.1). Classification (GTDB taxonomy): domain Bacteria; phylum Bacteroidota; class Bacteroidia; order Chitinophagales; family Chitinophagaceae; genus JAJKIP01. The sequence goes on along the minus strand of JBBCIG010000014.1, from coordinate 379,371 downwards.
TACCGCGAAGTAAATTCATTTTCTGCTGCAAAGAGTTTGAAGCGAATTGATTTGGATATTACGAATCTTCCCAATGGCACTTACCTTATTCAAGTAGTTGATGCAACTGGTAATGTGTCAGTAAAAAAGATACAAAAACTTAAATAATCACCTTAAAACTTATTAATTATGAAAAGAATTATTTTAATTATTATTATGATAAGCGCAGCTTTTATATATACCTCAGCACAATCTAATACTTTCCCATCATCAGGCAATGTAGGTATCGGAACAACATCTCCTAGTCAGCAATTAGATGTAAGAGGTCATATTTATACAACGGGAAGCGTATTTATTGATGGAGGTGATCTTGTTTTAAAAAGAACAACTACGGCTTATGGGTACGTAGCAAGACCGAATGTTAGCGGCTATAAAAAATTACAATTTGCTGTAGAAGGTGGCGGGCCATTAGAAGATCTATATGTTAATGCAGAACGATCAATTTTTGCTGGTAATGTAAATACAGGAGATGCATTTGATGCTACTTCGTATGGCAATCTTCAGCTAGTAAGACCAGCTAATCAAGGAGATAATAGGTTTCATTTGTCGTTCATAAGAGAAGGAAATAATGTTTCAGGTATGGGATATGCACCAAATAGTAGTTTGTTGGGCATCTGGTATGCAACGAGTAATGCGGGCACTCCATTAATGTCTTTCACTATTGATCAAAAAGTAGGAATAGGAACTTCGGATCCTGGCTCTTATAAATTAGCAGTAGAAGGTAAAATAGCAGCAAGAGAAATAAAAGTGACCTTGGCTAGCTTTGCGGACTATGTTTTTGACAAAAAATATAAACTACTCTCATTGAATAATCTTGAAAAATTTATACAGCAGAATAAGCATCTTCCTAATATACCATCTGCTAAAGATGTGGAGGAAAATAAAGGAATTGAATTAGGCGATATGAATGTGAAACTCCTTGAGAAAATCGAAGAGTTGACTTTGTATATAATTCAGTTAAATAAAAAAATTGAATTATTAGAAAAGCGAAAGAATTAGAATAGTGACAAAAAAAGATTATGTTTTAAAGATCGATTTCTGAGCTAGCGAGTAAGATATAAAGAAGCGCCGGGAAAAAACTCCCGGCGCTTCTTTATATTTTCCAATAGCAATTTATTTTCCTTTCTCTAATGATTTAATCCACGTAGCGATTTGCGTTAACTCAGCTTTCGGCACATGCGCCATCGGCGGCATTTTTGTAGCATAGCCCGGCCAGTTAGACGGGTTGGGTTGTTGAATGAGTTGAACAATCTGCGCTACGGAATATTTCCGTTGCGCTATTTCCGTATAAGATGGCCCTATCACTTTCGTTGTCGGGTTATGACAGGTAAGGCATGTATTCTTTTTCAATAGAGGTTCTACTGTACTATACGCCGGTTTCTTTGCAGCGGTGGTTGTTGTTGTTTTTGCAACGGGTTTTTTAGCGGCGGTTTTAGTAGCAACCGTATCCATTATAACAGGAGTCGTAACAACAGCGGGGTGTACCGGTTTCCAGTTCCTGCAGCGTCCACAGTGCCGTCCTTGTTGCATTTTCCGCTCTTACTTTACTTACCTCAACAGTTGAAATAAATGGTGATACGGTATCTCCCGGCCTGCGTTGGCGACGGGATGCATTTCCAAACTCGTAGCGGATATAGTTAACTACGGATGCTACCCATTCGTTGTCATTGGCGCCCAGCGCTGGCATTACCGAAGCGTATTCTTTTCCATCAACAGGCCCCTGCAATCCATGCATCACGATTTTTGCAAGCAGTGATTTATCCGCATTCATTCTTTTTGATTCCGCTAATGGAGGTGCGGCGAGGGCTGTTGTTCCCGCAACGATTACTCCCTTTCCACCGGGTCCATGACAGGTAACACAAAGCGAGTTAAACACAGCTGAACCGGCTAAGATCGATGTTCTTTCCCAGGCCGGAATACCGGCCAGCCTGCTTCCATAAGTTTTAACATCCAGGTTGCGGTCTATTGCTCTTTGAGAAGCTACAAACATTTCATTGCCTGCATTCGCATTCAATATTTCCCGTGCAAAGGTTGTATCTCCCGCAGGCCTGATGCTATAGAATGATAAAAGCAATTGCAAACGCACATCATAAGAAGGATCATTTTTTAATTGCGTAACCTTGCTCACTACATCACCATCAGCTTTTTTAAGATACGATTCGCTGATGACAACAGCGGCCTTCCTGACCTGGGGATGCTCATCCTTTAATGCGGTATATAAAATATCCTTATCTATTGCATCCAATCCTTCCAGTGTCCACAGTGCATGCAAACGGGCGAGGTGCGAAGGCTTTGCAGCCAATGTAGCCTGCTCTCCGTGTACGATTTGTTTTAATGCGGGCACTACTGATTTATCATTCAGCAATATGATTTGCTTTTGCGCATTATCTCTCCACCATCCGTTTGGATGATCGAGATAGGTAACCAGTTTGCCGGCGGTTTCATCCAGCATTTTTGGTTTTTCTCCTTGTTTGTATCCATCGTACACTAACCTGTAAATTCTTCCATGTCCTGTATTCTTCGCCATTCCCATTCTATCTATTCTGTTACGGAGAAATGATCCCGGTCTTGTCCAGTTACCTTGTTGAATAATACCACGGTGCATATCAACAATGTAAAGGTTACCGTCAGGTCCTGTATAAGAATTCACAGGACGAAAGTTCATATCGGTAGAGGCGATAAACTCTTGTTTATAATAAGCATTCTGCACAATGATCTTTCCATTCAGGTTGATAACCTTCGCCCGGCGAATAATTCTTCCTACAGGCTCGCAAACAATATAATCACCTTTCATGTCCGCAGGTAATGTATTTCCCCTGTAAATAGATTGTCCGCAGGCGCCGGTAAAATGGTTTAATGTACTGTCGGCACGCAAACGCAACAGACCACCCTGTACATCGGGAGTTGCGACAATAGACCATACCTGTTGAAAGTCATTATTGGCCTGGTCGGGGATATCGAGTGAACCATAAGAAGGATTGATCTGCACACGTACCAGTGGTTGTTCACTACCGGCGCTGGATAAAAATAAACGGCCATAGTTATCATGCGTTACTCCCCATTGACCACCGGGCCCGGAATACAGGGAGTCTGCGCTCAGCATACCATTCTTATAACGGAAACGTACAGGATCGTACGTTAAATAGATATTGTTATCGATGTTCCAGTCAAGGCCACTGCGCTGGTGTTCCATATTGGCATCCGCCAAACGGTAACCTTCTTTTTCAAACACCGTTCTTTTCTGATCAGCTTTGCCATCACCATTGGTATCCTTGTATGCATTGATGGTGATCGTATTTGTTTCATTCACCAGCAACTCATGGTTCACACACAAAATCATTCGTGGTAATAATAAACTATCGATGAAGATGGTGCTCTTATCCATCTTACCATCGTTATCTGTATCTTCTAATAAAGATATGCGGCTGACATTGGTTTGTTCACCAATTGCATCGGCATCCTGCATATACGTAAGCATTTCCGCTACATACATTCTTGCATTACCATCCCATGCGATAGCCACGGGTTCTTTGATCATGGGTTCACTTGCTACCAGTTCCATGTGATAACCCGAAGGAAGATTAAAACCTTTCATACTTGCCGCGGGGCTCAAATATTCAACCGATGGGGTAGAATCAAAGCTGCGAACAGGGTAGGGGTTACCGGCCTGGTTCTGCATGCTCTTTGGTTGACTACAGTTATATGCGATGACACACAATAACACTAAACTGAGAATAAAATATATCTTTTTCATGTAAAAAATAAATGAATGATTATTTAGCGGATGCAATTTGTTTTGATTCAGTCCAGGTGCCCATCGCATATTTGATGCCACCTAATACATGTTGCAGGTACAAGGGGTCTTCCCATGATTTAATGTCGTGGCCCAAAGCGGTATAAAAACCTCTTCCTCCATCAAACTCATGGTACCATGCCATCGGGTGGTCTTCACCATTACCGCCACCTGTATAACTGCTTTCGTCAATAGTAATCAGTACATGGAGGTCAGTGCCTATCCATTTAAAATTATATAATTCATCCATGCGTTTCCACACTTTTGGAAGATGGGCCGTAGCAATATTATTGCCGTCTACGATATTAAATACAGCTTCCTGTGGCCGTGGGTGGTTTTTAAAATATGCGCCGTTCAATTCACCAAACCATGTCCAGTCATACTCCGTATCCGCAGCGGAATGCAGCCCCATGTACCCGCCACCGGCTTTGATGAATTGTTCAAATGCCGCCTGCTGGGCGTCATTCAGTACATTACCTGTCGTGCATAAAAAAATAACAGCGGAATATTGTTTTAAATTTTCCGCGGTGAAGGCATCCGCTTTTTCCGTCGTATCCACACCAAATTTGTTTTTCGTCCCCAGTTCCATGATATATTTTTTCCCGGCATCAATCGAAGATGCATGGCGGTAACCGGCAGTTTTACTAAACACTAAAATTTTCTTTTGCTTCTTGTGCAATGTATAACTGCTCATACCTGTTGAAAGGGCAAACAGTAAAAAAAGAAAGAGGGAGAATTTAATTATTTTCATTTCTATAGCTTTTAAAAAAGTAAGTTCATTTTTTATACTTATTCTATTTAGTACACAAGTTGTTTATTTTCCTTTATTCCAGAAAATAAATGTTCCCCTGTTGGTGGCCGTAATCAAATCAACGAATCCATCTTTATTAAGATCAATCGCGGTGATCTGTGAACCTGCGCCTGAACGGTTATGTATCAGTTCAGGTTTAAATTCAGCGCCACCGGGGGCGTTTTTATTACGAACAGTGCGGTACCAATATATTACGGGTGGTCCATACGCATCCGGGTCAAACAAATTGTCGAGATGTGTAAAAACACGTTTACCCACAATATAGTCCATCACACCATCTTTATCGATATCAGCAAAAGTAGCGGCATGCCCCTGGGATAAGGTAACATTGCCAGCACTCTTTTGCGAATAATCATCGCTGATCATGTGACGTACAAAGTTGATATTACCTGCGGCGTCTTTCTTTTGTTCGAACCAGGCCATCCCAAATCCATGTGCATTCAGGCTACTTACTACATCATTCAGGCCATCGCCGTTCGCATCATAGACGGCCATTAAAGAACCACCCACATTGCTGGCCCTGTTGCTGTACCGGCCAAAAGCATAAGGATGATATTTCCATGTATTGTCTTTGCTCAATGTGGCGGGTTGTTCAAACCAGCCGGTGGCTGACACTACGTCAATGCGTCCATCATTATTTATATCTCCTGTGCCGATACCATGCGACAACGCATAGCCCTTTTCGGATATATTATACTCTGTCCAGGTTTTTGAATTGGCTTCGGGTTTTGCATAACGGAACTGGCTTCCGGATGCATACACCAGTTCGGGTTTACCATCTTTGTCAATATCAGTAAAAAGTGTGGTCTCACTTTGTGTGCCAGGTATTGGTTTATAAGTTTCCCAGCGTCTTGATTCATTTTTTGGGTTAATATAAACGCCTGGCGCTGTCCACCCGGTAATCACATCCGGCCATCCATCCTGGTTTACATCATAAGTAAACTGGTGATTGATAGAAGTAAATTCTTTTGAAGGTCCTACAGCGATAGCAGGATAAATTTCTTTGAAACTTGTAAAGTCGGGACCGAAATAAATATAAGGACCTGAAACAATATCAATGTTGCCATCTTTATTAAAATCAGCCGCATCTGTTCCCCATGAATAATAAAAGTCACTGATGCATTGCACCCTGAACCGTGGTGAAGATTGCTCTTTTGGTGTAAAACGGATAGAAACATCTTTATACATCACATCTTTAAAACGAACTTCACCGGGCCCGCCAATATATAATGCGATCGGGCCAAAACCGGAGAGAGCGGATTCGCCATCTACCGCACCGCCAACTTCTCTTCCATTATTCAAAAAGCTACGGATAACATTTGTTTCTAAAAATGTTTCTATTTCATTCCAATCGTTGTCACGAAATTCTGTGTTCGGCGCTCTTAATGGTAAGTCAGCCGGAACAGCAGGACGTTGTCCTGTAAAGGGGCCACCGCCACCGGGTGTTCTGCGGCTTGTATCAGGTGGTGGCGCTACACGGTAATTGATGCCGCCCGCATATCTTAATTTTTCCCGTTTGATTTCTTTCCCGTTTGCATCCAGCACAATACTGTAAGGTGCGATATCACCTTTTTTCAATGAAAGCAATACGCCACGATAACCTTCACTTACTTTTTCCATACGAAGTAATACCGCCGTTTCACTATTTCCTGTTGCTTTAAACAAAGCATGAAAGCCGATGTCCTGGAAACCATTATCCAATACCAACCAGCCTCCATTCGAATTTGCTTTTGCCTTACCAACAATCTCTCCGTTGTTTGCCTGCCATTGCGCATCACCCCACACATGCCAGCCTTTTATAGTGGAGCCTTTGAATGTATAGTCTGGCATAAAGGTTAAACCAAACTCTGATAAAGGTGCATCGGTTGCAGGCTGCGAATTAGCTAACAGCGTGCAGCAACTCAGCGTTAAGGAAAAAAGGAATGACTTCATACAGCAGTATTTTTGAATATAGTCAATCGCAAATTATATTTTCTTTTTACAGCGACCAGATATTTATTTTTTATCCGGTAATGCGAATACAATATAAGAACCTTTCGTGTTAGCAGCCGCCGGTTGTACAGCAGGAGTGCTGGCGCCATTGGGAGGCCCGGCATTTTCATCCGACTGTCTTCCAAACCGGAGCGGTGTACTTGAACATAGCACTAAATAACTTTTCCCGTTCAATTGATAAATGGCCGGGATGCCTTCCGTACCCGTTGGTAATTTATACGACCAAAGTTCTTTACCATTATCAACATCAAACGCATAGATCTTTCCATCTTTACCTGTGCAGAATAAAACACCGGAAGAGGTAACGACCATTCCCTGGCGTTGGGCTCTTAATACGCCTGTATTTTTTCTTCCCTGTTTAGCCGCTTCTTCATCCGTACCAACAGGTACTTGCCATTTTATTACTCCCGTGTTCAGGTCATACGCCGTAATAGTTGACCATGGCGGCGTAATGATATAAGGGAATGATAAACCCCAACCCGGTGGAATGAAATAACGGTCAGCCGGCGCTTCAACACCTTCGGGATACAAAGGACCAAAAGGACCTGTTCTTCCGAAACCACCACCCGGACGTGGAGCTAATCCACCCGGTGCGCCACCCGAATCAACTACTGGTCCTGTAATTTTCACGTAAGGAGTAGGGCCACCAAACCTTGGGCCACCGCCACCCTGTGCAGTAGTAATATAATTGTACAAATTCTTTACATCATTTTCACCGAGGCTTGCAAAGGCGGGCATTTCTCCCTTTCCATTATTTACTACGTGTTGAAAATCTTTTATAGTAAACTTGCTCTTTAGTGTTAATAATTCCGGGCCGGCCCCGCCTTTTCTATCGGCTCCATGACAAGCCTGGCAGGTGCTTGCATAAATCGTTTGCCCGCTTGCTACTTGTTCGAATGTTTCTAATTCTTCTTTAGTTGGTTTTGTACGTTTAATCATCTTGCCATAAACAGAAGGATAGTCGATACTGCGAACGAATACCAATCCTTTCTCCGGTATAGCAGCCGTGCTTCCCCAACTGGCGCCACCAACTGCACCTGGTATAGAAAATGTTTCCCTGTTCATTGATAGTGGAACAAACAAACCGGTAGGAACAGTATCCAACCTGTTTTTCCATGATATATGTTCAGAATCGGAAAGAAAATAAGGATCAAGATCAGCCGAAGTTATTTTCTGCCTGTTAAATGGAGGAACGATAGTAGGGAAGGGTTGTGTTGCCCAAGATTGCTCACCTGGTAAATCGCTTTTTAGTACAGGCCTTTCTTCAATAGGCCAGAGCGGCTCACCATTTTCACGATTGAATACATATAAGAAACCGTTTTTACCAGCAACCGCAACAGCATCTACTTTCTTTCCATCATGATCAACCGTAATCAATTGCGGTGCGGCAGCCAAGTCATAATCCCAAAGATCATGATGCACGGTTTGATAATGCCATATTCTTTTACCAGTGCGGGCATCCAATGCTACTAAGCAATTACCAAATAAATTTTGTCCTATCCTGTCTGCACCGTAATAATCATAAGTGGGTGAACCCAACGGGTAATAAGCGATACCTCTTTTCTCATCAACAGATATCTCGCCCCAGGTGTTAGCGCCACCTATATATTTATATGCATCTTTCGGCCAGGTATCGTAACCATATTCCCCGGGCTGGGGAATTGTATGAAATATCCAAACCAGTTTACCGGTGATGACATCAAAAGCACGGCAATGACCGGGTGTAGAAATATAATTTTCGCCGGGTGATGAACCGAGCAGTAATAAATTTTCAAATATTTTTCCCGGTGTGCTTCCCTGCGTTCTACCAATCAACTTTGGATCAGGGCCCATGCCTTCTTTTAAATCCACCAATCCTTTTTCACCAAATGTCAAAATTGATTTACCGGTAAGCGCATCTATCGCCTGCAGGTAATTATTCATTTGGAAAAGCAAGCGACGGTTTTTCCTGTCCTTACTTTCCCAATAGTTAATACCTCTTCCTGTAATGCCGCGGAGATTAGTATGTATCCAGATTTCTTTACCTGTCAGTGCATTCAATGCAACAAGTGAACTGTTCTTCGCCAATACATACATAATGGTATCAATAATGATAGGATTCCATTGATAGATCCTGCTGTCTTCGGTGGAATACGTCCAGGCAACTTGTAATTGATTGACGGTAGTTTTATTAATATCTTCCGCGACGACATACTTGGATTGATCCGGGCCTCCTCCATAATCTTTCCATGAAGTGCCTTTAGATGAATCGTTTTTACAACTTGAAAAAAGAATCGCCGTTGCGGCGACAAAAATCATTACATGCAGGCAATAATTGAGTTTACCCATAATTAAAGTTTAAGGGATTGTTTATATAGCTAATCATTATCGGACGGCGGAACAGAGTTCCACCAATAAAAAATATTTTTAGCCCGGCTGCAGTGCTACTAGCATCGCCTGTTGCGACGCTCCGTTCATCTTTCTGTTCTTTATTCAGCAATTGTCGAAGACCCCGATGTTTGTCGGGGCGTCGCTCCCGATAACTATCGGGATTACCATGCCTGCCCCGACGATAGTCGTGGGAGCGAAGTCGAATGGTCGCACTCTTCAGGGTTCTGTTCGCTACTCAGCATAAACTCTCTGCAACAATAATTACTAATTAATAATTACTCGAGGTCCCCTTCCCGATTCCTTACTTGCTACTCCCCACTCGCCACTTGCCCACTACTTAGATGTCTTTCTTCACCCATACCTTCATTCCGGGAATGAGATATCATCAAATGTTTTATAGTTCTCCACGCTGGTAGCCGGTGCAAAAAAGCAGATCACCTTCATTTCAATATCGCTTGTATTGCGGAGCATATGCACTTTTCCCCTGCTCAAATAAAATGGCGGAACCTGCCCTCACATCACCCACTTCTCCTTCGATCATCACTTTTCCTGAACCGGTTATAATATAGATCAGTTCTTCGCCGGCGGGATGGGAGTGTGCGGGGCGCACGGTCTCACCGGGCATCACACGGATCACACAGGCAGACAAATTTTTTGCACGAAGTGAATCTTCATTTGCCAGCCATCGCATAAACCTGCCGGGATGCTCTACTTCCGGTACTTCTGTTTCGTGTAGAATGGTCATATCGTATCCGCTTTAGCTTTTTTTGTTTTCAATGTTTTTAGTATCCTTTCACTTAAATGCGCAGCATCCAAATCATAATGAGCCGCCAGTTCCGTATAAGTGCCCGAATGTATATAATGCATTCCGTCTTTTGTTGTCGTATTGATTGGGATCAGCTTTTGTGTATTGATCGTTGTTTCTTTTTCAAACAACACTTTTCTGAAGTGTGACCAGAGATAACCATTGTTTTGCTCCGCAATAAATACAGGTTTTCCTGATTGGTATAATTCAACGATAGCATCTGCATCAATTGTCGGCATATCAATTACATTCACAAGAATTCCTTCTTCTTCTAATTTTTTTGCGGCATCCAATGCTTCGTACACACCACGACAGGAACTTACAATAGTAGCTTGTGCTTCTGCTGCATATTTTACTTTATATGCCTTGCCAAATTCAAACGTAAGGTCAGCATCGTAGATCACATTAGCGGGCGACCTTAATACCCGCATATAGATCATGCCTTTGTTTCCTTCCATGATCCATTTCAACACGCTCAATAATTGTTGCGGACAAGAAACGTTGATGATCTTTAATTGTGCTACTTCGTTAAACAACATCACGTCATCATTGCCCATATGCGTAGCGCCGTTCGATTGTGTTTCCAGGTCAGCCGCAGTGGCAACCATGGTCAGGTCCAATCCATGTCCTTCGGAAAGCCAGCCTTTTTTATCAGCAATTACTTCCAATCTTTCCTGGTGGCCAACAGCGATCCTTCTCATAACTTTCCAATCAAAGAAAGGGCAGAAGGTGCTTACCCATGCATTCCCACCCAATATGGCAAATGCTTCGCCCATTAATAACATATTTGCTTCGGCAACCCCTGCATTCAATGCACGGTATTTATCAACAGAACCAATCCCTGATTGCAGGCCGCTCGTAGATGCAAGGTCTGAATCAACAGAGAAAACCCTTTCATCCTGCGCAAAGGCTTTCATCGATAGTTCGATCACTTTATTAACGGCATACGATTTTCCTTTTTCTAATTTTGGTAGTTGTGCAGGAACATATTTTATTTTCTTATCTCTTGCAGGTGCTTTTTTTGTTTTAACAGTTGTTTCAACAGCTGTTACTTTATCTTTCCCGATCTTAAGGTTGATAGCTGCCGCATGTTGAAGTATCGTATTTCTTACTTCAGTAAATTCTTCTCCTGCCAATTGATCAAAGAATTTGAAGAACTCTTTTTCTCTTTCTCCCCTTTGACTCACCTGCAATTTATATTCCTGGTCTAAAATGTCATTTGAAATGGTGGCCTTGTGGGTATTCATGTAATCAGAAAGTCCGCCATGTCCTTTTGTTGTTTTACAAATGATCACGGTTGGTCTTCCATCTCTTTCACCATATTTAAATTCAAGTAAAGCGCTATATACCGTATGGTATTTGGTAGCGTCCACTTCGATCACTTTCCATCCGAAACTGGCAAAGCTGCTGCTTAAACTATTATAAGGAAAATGAAGCGTGGTTACGATATCTAATTGCCCGCCATTGTTATCAACCAGCACGCATAAATTATCAAGACGCTTATAACCTGCATACATCACCGATTCCCAAATAGAACCTTCCTGTAGTTCACCATCGCCGGTCACGGAATAAACATCAAAGTTTGGTGAACGTTGTCCTGCAATAGCAAAACCTTGCGCAACTCCCATTCCTTGTCCCATAGGGCCGGTAGCAACATGCACGCCGGGCAATAACGGGCCAGGATGTCCATTTAATATACTGGAAACCGAACGTGAATTTTTAAAACAGCACGATCAAAATATCCAAGATCGGCATAGATGGATGCAAGTGTAGCAACTGCATGACCTTTGCTCAACACGAACATATCCTGGTCTGTAGCTGTAGGCTGTTCTACATTGAGGTCGATGATGCCGCCATAAAAAAGACTTACCATCGGTATTGTAGCAGAAGAGGCGCCACCAATATGAATAGAACTATCCACTGCATGCCGGCATTGATATAAATTCATTATCCTGATATCTGAGTCTTTCACCTGCAGTAAATGAACAATGCCTTTATTGATCAACGATCTCTTATCTTCTAAATAAACCAAAACGATATTTTTTATTTTTATAAAAACTAATATGCTTACATGATAGACCAGCCGCCATCAACAAAATATGCGGCGCCTGTCACGAACGATGCTTCATCTGACGCAAGGAAGTACATCACATTGGCTACTTCTTCTGATGTGCCCATACGGCCAAACACACTCTTCGATCCCAATATCTTTTCTGTTTCCGCCGGATCAGGTGAATCGTTGATAGAACCTCTTAATAATGGGGTATCAATAGCACCAGGTACTACACAATTCACCCGGATATTATGTTGTGCTAAATCAAAAGCCATCGTGCGGCTAAGTGTATCGATCGCTCCTTTGGAAGAAGAATAAGCCGCACGTTCCGGTACAGTGCGATAACCAAGGATAGAACCCGTGTTCACCACGGCGCCTTTCTTTTGTTCCACCATCATCGGCACAAAAGCGTTCGACATGTAAAAGATTCCTTTTAGATTAATATCATATAAACGTACCCAATCGTCCTCATCGCATTGCAAAATACTTCCGCGAACTTCCAGGCCTGCATTATTGATCAGAACATCAGCTCTTCCAAATTTTTCTTTCGTAAGCTTTGCAGCTTTTTGTACTTCTTCTTTGTTCGAAATATCACACTTGCAGAAAATAGCATCCACACCCATTCCTTTTATTTTCGCTTCCGCTTTTTTCCCTTTTTCTTCATTGATGTCGATCAGTACAATGTTGTACCCGTTTTTGGCGAACTTCTCTGCTGCCGCTAATCCTAATCCCGATGCGCCGCCGCTTACAATCATTACTTTGTTGCTCATATTGTCTTGTTTTTTTAATAACACTAATTAAAGCGAATTACACGAATTAGCTTACTACTATATGTAATTCGATTATTAATTCGTGCAATTCGTGTTTATAATTGTGTTTATGTTTATTTAATTTGTGCAATTCGTGTAATTAGTGTTTCTAATTCATTCCGTTTGGTTTGGTCGCTACTTTAATAGCGCCTTCTTTTCTTTTCTCAAAAATGTCCAATGCTGTTGCAAACTCTTTCAGCGGAAAACGGTGTGTCATCAAGGGTTTCAGGTCAACACGGTTGTTGATTAATAAATTGATCGCTTCCTGGGCTGTGTTCGGGTTCGCCCTGTTGCCAATTAATTCTACTTCATCCAATACAATTCTTTTCATGGGCAATGATGGATCTGAATGCGGAATGCCGACTAAAGAAACAACGCCACCTTTTGCCGCAGCCAAACATGCCTGGCGAATAGAATCAGCCGTGCCGGCACATTCCAATACAGCAGGAGCGCCAAGTCCATTGGTTAATTCTTTTACTTTTTGTACCACGTCACATTCTTTATAGTTGATAGGTATTGCACCCAACTCTTCTGCTTTTTTCAATCGTTCGCCACTGCCTGCTGCGAGTATGCGGCCTGCTCCTAATGCTTTTGCACAAAGAATAGCCATCAAGCCCTGTGGCCCTGTTCCGAGTATAAGAATATCATCACCGGGTTGCATGCGGGAACGTTTCACCGTATACAATGCGATACTTAGCGGATCCACACAAGCTGCGTATTCCAGGTCCATGGAATCCGGTATTTTATAAATACTTTTTATAGAAGTACGCATGTATTGCGCATAAGCGCCGGGAGTATAATGTCCGTATTGACGGTGTCCTCTTTCTTCATGGCCATAATTTAAGCATTCATTGTAGCGTCCTTTCAAACACATTTTGCAATAACCACAACCGCAATGAGAGATGCCGCAAACACGATCACCTTCTTTCCATCCTAATTGAGTGGCTTTCGCCCCGGCCTGCACAACGGTGCCCGACCATTCGTGACCGGGAATAAAAGGAAAACCAGTAGGCCAGAAGCCGGGGAAATCTCCATTAATAATATGAGGATCGGTGCCGCATATAAAAGTGGTGTTCACTTCACAGATCACTTCATCCGCATCGGGTTGGGGAACAGGAACTTTTTGAACAGAAAAATCACGAACGCCTTTTAAAACCAATGCATCCATTTCTTTCGGTAAACCCATAAATATATTTTAAGTAAAAATTCAAAAGTAAAAAGTCAAAAGGCTAACTACAATAGTTAAGGTCGTATTTTGATTTTTTAATTTTGACTTTTGAATTTATTTAATGTCTTTTTCCGGTACAATCGCCACACCTCTGAATGGTGAGCCTGATCCGCCTTTTATTTTCCACGGTAAACCAACAAACCAGAATTCATGCGCTGGTATCATATCTACTTGCGCCAGGTTTTCCGTATTCAGCATTTCTCTTTCCCTGCAGACAATATGCGCCGGTTGTTCCCTTACAACTGCTACTTCATTATAACTATCAATGCTTGGTGCATCCGCACCTACACAGATAGCACCGAGGTCATTAAGATATTCTATCGCACTTCTATCAACACCGGGATAATTACGGATATACTCAAAAGGTGATTTCCATTTTTTATACCAACCAGTATAATAAAAAACTACAGATTGTGGTTTAATCGTAACACCTGTTTTCGCAATCGCTTCTTCAATATCTGCTTTGGTGATATAGCTGTTCGGTTCTTTATGAGAAAAATCAAACCAAACACCGGGGCACATAAACCATTCCAATGGCAATTCATTAATAGCACGGGCGCCGGGTTCGTTCACAACGTGATTGATCGCATCTACATGTGTGTTGGAATGATCGCACATCGTGAATCCAACAACTTTATACGAATAAGGTGGTTTGGTCAATCCCATCTTTTGTGTTTCTTCATGCGTAAGATGATTCCATATCAATGTTCGCTGGTGACCAATGAATGTTGGATCTTCTGTTGTGATCGTATGACTGAGATCGGTAACGATACAGTCGATACCGAGAAAATTCATTTTCGTTTGTAGTTGAAAAGGAGGACAAAAGGTTTTTTTCAACGTGGGCATTACTATCTGGTTATAGTTAAAAATTAATTTATAATAACAACACGATCTTTTTTTAAAATTTACGTGTCCATTCTTTGGGCCATCTTTCTACCACCACTTTTGTCTGGGTGAAGAATTCAATAGCATGACGTCCCTGTCCATGCAGGTCACCAAAAAAACTTTCTTTCCATCCGCTGAAAGGAAATTGCGCCATCGGTGCGGCCACTCCTATATTAATACCAATGTTTCCTGCATTCGCCAGGTTGCGGAATTTTCTTGCATTGGCACCGCTACTGGTAAACAAACAGGCCATGTTTCCATATTTACCATTATTAATAAAGTTCAACGCCTCGTCTACAGTTTTTAATTCAATAAGGCTCATGACTGGTCCGAAGATTTCTGTGCGTATGAGTTCACCTCCGAGAGGTAAACCTTCGAGTATAGTAGGTTTGATAAAATTTCCTTTTTCATAACCGCTGATGGATGTCTTTCTTCCATCGAGTAGAACCTTTGCTCCTTCGCTTATACCTTGTTCTATCAGGCTTTCCACCCTTAGTTGACTTTCTCTTGTGATCACCGGACCCATTTCCATGGCCTCATCTAATCCAAAACCTGTTGTTCTTTTTTTAGCTGATTCATATAACGCTTCTTTGATCTTTCCATCATCGCCAACTGTTATGATATTGGAAGCAGCCAAACAACGCTGACCTGCGCAACCGTACACACTGTCAGTTACAATTTGCACCGACATTTCTATATCCGCATCCGGAAGAATAACAACAGGGTTTTTCGCACCGCCCTGCGCCTGCACTCTTTTTCCATTGGCAGCGCCGCGGGAGTATACATATTTAGCGATGTTGGAAGAACCAACAAAACTAATCGCTTTCACTTCGGGATGATCCAATAATGCATCAACCGTTTCTTTACCGCCATGCACAAGACTGATAACACCAGCAGGTAAATCAATTTGTTCAATCAGTTTAAATACTTTTATCATCGTCAATGGAACTTTCTCTGAAGGCTTCAGGATAAAAGTATTTCCGCAGGCAATAGCGTAGGGGAGGAACCAGAAAGGAATCATTCCCGGAAAATTGAATGGTGCGATACATGCACATACACCCAATGGCTGACGAATCATAAATTCATCAACACCGCTGGCAATGTTCTCGGAAAATTCACTTTGCATCAGCATCGGCGTTCCGCACGCTACTTCTACATTTTCGATGGCCCTTTGAAGCTCGCCTCTTGATTCTGCTAAGGCTTTCCCGCATTCCAATGTGATCGTCCTTGCGATGTCTTCCGCATTTTCTTCAAGCAGTTGTTTTAATTTATACAACGACTGCACCCTCTTCATTACCGGCACCTGGCCCCATGCTTTATAAGCTTCTGCCGCTGCTTCCACTGCATTTGCTACATCGGTTGCCGTGCCTTTTCCATTGGGAACTTTTGCTAATACTTCCTGTGTAGCGGGGTTAATAACATCTGATGTGTTTGTTTCTTTACTTTTTACCCAACTGTTGTTAATGTAATTGCTCAATATTTCCATGACTGTTAATTAAAAATTCAAAAGTGAAAATTAAAAATATGCCTGACTGTTGCTACCGGTTTTGGACTTTTGAATTTTGACTTTTTATTGTTTTACGCTTTTTTGTCTTCAAACTTATAATCGAGCCCGGCCAAGAAATCCCTGGAAATTTTAGCTGCTTCATAATTTGAATAAGGAGGTTTGCCATTTGCCTCGTAGTCCAGTTCAAACATAATCATCCCGGTCATGCTTTTTCTTCTTTTTTCCAGCATCTTTAATATCTCGGTGATATTAACTTTGCCTTTACCAATTGGAGAATAACCTAAATAACCTGTTTCACCGCCTGCATAATCTTTTAAATGCACATGCTCGATCAATGACATATATTCCTTGCAAATCTTTACCGGGTCGCCTCCGCCTTTTTGTATCTGGCCCACATCAGGCCCAAACTTCATATAGCGGGTATCAAGATTATCCATGATGAAATGAATTTCTTCTTCTGTTTCTATCGGCGTACCGGTATGCGGGTGCAATGCACAAACAAGACCTTCGTCCGTCACGGCTTTTGCATATTCATTCATTGATTCAACAAGATCTTTCTTATGCTCTTTGTAATCATATCCATCCCTCTTAATAGAAGAAGGGCAGTACTCTACTAATTTTCCGCCATTCGCTTTTAGCATTTTCGTCCAGCGGATCAGTTTTTCGAGTTCCGGTTTTCTTTTGGAAGGATCGAGTACATCCGTCATGCAAAATGCAGATACGATCGGCACTTTGTATTTTTCAATAACCTGAGCAAACCCACCGCGATTTTTTTCCCAATCTTCTATCACATTTCCAAAGGTTTCAAATGAATGATAACCTAATGCTGAGATATCCTTCAACGCCGGCTCCAGGTTGGTAGGACTATATCCCCAAAGAATGAACGTAGAGCCTATTTTGAATTTTCTTTTTTTTGCTTCTTCGAAAGCAAAATTGGGAGCTATTAACGCAGCGGCGCCAGCTATCCCGGCCAGTTTTACAAACTCCCTGCGATTATATGAATTTGTATTTTCCATACATGTAATTTAATATTTACTTGGCAAGCGTAACAATCGCCGCCCCTGCAATTAACAATACTACACCAATGATCTTTATCATAGAGATGGGTTCGACAGGCGATCCGAGTAATCCAAAATGTGAAAAGAGTAATCCTGAAACCACCTGACCTGCGATCATTAATACGAAGGCGGTACCGGCCCCGAGTTGAGGCATTGCCCATGCGATACCAAATACTAATGCAGCTCCCATCACACCAGCGGTTAATAACCATACCGGTACTTCTTTTAATCTTGTAAAAACTGAAGAGTCCCAACCGGTAAGACCGATAAGAATAGCGGTAATGCCACCAATGGTCCAGAATATGGCATTACCCATCTTTTGATTTTTTACTATAACGCCTACTTGTGAATTCATGGCCAGGTGGAGTGTCAGGACAAACCCGATAAGTATCATCAGAAGGATCAGTGGGACTTTCATGTTGTAGTTTTTTATTGGTTAAATAATGATATAACTTCTTTGTTACGGGTACACGTAAAAGCTATTTCATTTCTTTTGATGAAAGCATTGCCCTGAAGGTAATTGTGATCAACTGCCAATGAGAAGTATAAAAAAAATGAACAGGCAGCGGCAGAGTGAGTTCCATACAGCATAAGAAAAGAAATTAAGCAGTTCGTTTTGTTCCCCTTGTGCAGGCTATTAAAGCCTTTTCCCAGGAGCCTTCTCAAAATTCTTTCTTTCTTTTAGTAATTATTTACACCCAATTCGCAAGAATTGATACTATAGTACCCTAAATTTGAAAAAAAAAGGCCTGTTAAGGTAGATTTTATACATGAAGCCGCATTTATTAAAAGTTTCCCTGCACCCGGAATCATCCTTTAATATTCTTCAAAGGAAGGGGATTGATTTTTACAACCAATGGCATTTTCACCCGGAGATAGAACTTATTTATATACATAAAGGAAGAGGCACAAGATTTATAGGAACGGATGTTCATCGTTTTGAACCGGACGAAATGTTTTTATTTGGTTCTAACCTGGCGCATATGTGGCGCTGCGATCCTGAATATTTCCGGGAAGGCTCTAAATTAAAAGCAGAGGTAACGATCATTTACTTCCATCATGATTTTTTAGGCGATAAATTTTTTAATATCCCTGAATTAAAAAGTATTGAATCGTTGTTGGAAAAAGCAAAGCAGGGAATCAAGATAACAGGTAAAACAAAAATTTGGGTAAGAGAGCTGATCAGTAAACTACCAGAAGCGAAAGGATTGGAAAAAATTACTACGCTGCTGACGATCCTTGAGAAAATGGCTGTCTCCAAAGAAAAGCAATACATCAGCCCGGTATATTATGGAGTAAAAGTTGAGCAGGCAGAAGCTACCCGCTTGAATAATGTATTCCAATATGTATCTGATAACTTTCAACAGAAGATCACCTTAACGGAAATAGCTTCGATTGCTAACTTAAGCGCTAAAGCTTTTTGCCGTTACTTTAAATCAAAAACGAGAAAAACGTTTTATGATTTTTTATTAGAGGTTAGAGTGGCGCATGCGTGCAACTTGTTGCTGGAAAAAGATATGACTATTTATGAAGTGTGCTACGACTGCGGTTTTAATAATCTTTCCAACTTCAACAGATATTTTAAAAAGATAATGAATAAGACGCCGAGTGAGTATAAGAGGGAGTTCCAGGAGTTGTGAGTTGAGAGTTATGAGTTAAGAAGCTCCGAGTTGCGAGTAAAAGCTTTTGGAGAGTTTTGAAACTCTCCAAAAGTTATTGTGTTTTTCGAAAATGCTGATACTTCGACAGTGCTCAGTAGAATTACCGAACGATGAAGTGAGTGACACAACAGGCGATGCTAGTAGCAATGCAGTTGGGTCAATAATAATTTTGTATAGCGACGGAACAGAGTTCCGCCGTCCATTATTTACCAGGAAGCGCATATGCTACGTATCCTCGTGGCAATGCTCCCGGTTCTCTTGAGTGGTTATAACTATCCCGCATAAAATTTGCAGTCGCATTGACGACCAGGTATTGTTTACCATTTAATTCATACATCATGGGTTGCGCATTTGATTCATAACTCAGCGTGGTCTGCCACAAAAGTTTACCATTATCCGTATCGTATGCATAGAGTTTTCCTCCTTTGCCATTGCAAAATAATATTCCTGTAGATGTAACAACAATTCCTTTTCGCTGTGAACCATTTGGTGCGCCGGCATTTTTATCTCCTGCGGCCACGGCTTTTGGATCTTCGCCAAGCGGTTGTCTCCATTTGATCGTTCCTGTATTAAGGTCATACGCAATGACCGATGCCCATGTTGGTCCTAAAAGATCCGGCCATGTGGTACCATAATCTGTTGTATAACGATTCTTAGGATGCGGAACACCTGCGGGATAATCCGCCATTGGCTGGCTTGGATTAACATCCGCTTTAACCGGCGCACCACCTGATGCGACCACGGGCCCTTCGGGCATTTTGGGATCAACCCGCCTTTGAGTGAAAGCGCCGAACCGGGATATACTGCCACCTAAATATTTATACATTGCTGTAACTCTCTGCTCATCGATATGCGCAAAGCCCGGCATTTGCCCGCGGCCAACAGCTAACAGGGTTTTAAAATTTTCAATGGAGATGCGCTGCCCTGCATTTACTATTGAAGGCGCTATACCTGCTCCTGTCATATTCTCACCATGGCATGATTTACATGTAGTGGCATACAATGTTTTTGCTTTTTCCACATCGTCAGCAGACATTAATTCCCGCGGTGATTTTATTCTTTCGAGTTTGTAAACCGAAGGATATTCCTGCGTTAATATATACATCATTCCTTTGTTGGGGTCAGCTGCAGTGTTACCAAAATTCACACCGCCCAATGCACCTGGCATCATGATCGTTTCATATTTATCAGATGGGGGAACAAACAGGCCTGACTTCGCAGAATCAATTCTTTTATACCATTTTTTCTTTTCTTCTTCGGAATAATAAGGATTGAGTGTTTCTTTTGTCACTTCATGTCTTGTAAAACTGGGAACAAAAGTGGGAATGGGTTGTGTGGGCCACGCTTTTTCGCCGGGCATTTTGCTGGCGGGGAAAGGTTTTTCTTGAATAGGGAATATAGGTTTGCCTGTTACACGATCGAATACGAACATAAAACCATGCTTGGTAGCAACGGCAACCGCATCGATCTGTTTTCCTTCACGGTTCACTGTCAATAATTGCGGGGCAGAAGCAAGATCATAATCCCAAAGATCGTGATGTACCGTTTGGAAATGCCAGATGCGTTTACCTGTGCGGGCATTGAGTGCTACCAGGGAATTTCCAAAGAGATTGCTTCCGAGGCGATCCGCACCATAATAATCGAAAGTGGGTGAACCAATAGGTAAATAAGCAATGCCTCTTTTTTCATCAACAGATATCTCGCTCCATACATTTACACCGCCCACATATTTATAAGCATTCGGAGGCCATGTATTATAACCAAATTCTCCCGGGTGTGGGATGGTATGGAATGTCCAAACTTTTTTACCAGTTACTACATTATAAGCTCTTATATGACCCGGAGGGGAAAAAAAATCCTTCGCCTGGTGCAGATCCCATTATAATGAGGTCTTCAAATACAACACCGGGCATCATTGATTGCATTCTACGGATAGAAGTAACAGGACGGTCCAATCCTTCCCGCATATCAACATATCCATTTTTGCCAAAAGTCATTATGGATTTTCCTGTCAGTGCATCTATCGCCTGCAATGTATTATTGAGTGTAAAAAGCAAGCGCCTGTCTTTCCTGTCTTTGCTTTCCCAATAGTTGAGACCCCTGCGGGTGAGTCCCTGCAAGTTGGCATGTATCCAAATTTCTTTACCTGTTAGTGCATTCACCGCGACGAGGGAAGAATTCTTCGCCATCACATACATGATGGTATCTACAACGATCGGGCTGAAAAAATTTTGACCTGAATCAACTGTGGGATAGACCCATGCTACCTGCAGTTGGTTCACATTTTCTTTGTTAATCTGGGATGCATCAAAATATTTTGACTGGTCAGGGCCGCCGCCATATTGTTGCCATGTCGAATGATTATAAGGTCCGGGACCTTTAATAAACGTTGCGTAAATAAATAGAGACAATAGAATGGCAAAGACGCCGACAATTTTAAATGGCAGTTTCTTGAGGTTCATGTAGCAAAAATATTTTAGCAATAAATCAATTAGGTAGGAGTAAAAATATGCTTTCTAATTAAAAAAGCCATTCAAAATTTATAAAATTACTATTCATTCTTTTTAATTTTCATGTGAGGAGTACACATGGTTATTTGGAATTTGCCGTCCCAAAGTTTTAAACTTTAAAGATTGCCTTCAGCGATAAAATAAAAAGATTATTATCAGCGATCCAGCCATTTTTTAAACGCTGGCGCTTTTTCGCGGCTTATATCTATCTCCACGGCGGGTTGTATGGTAAGTTTTAATGTGAGTTTACCAGTAGGATGTGAATGCACACTTTTAATCGCATTTTCGTTAATGATATATTGACGGTTAGCCCGATAAAATCTTCCGCTATTCAGCAGGTCCTCTATTTCTTCGAGGGTCGGATAGTCGAGGATGTGCCGTTGGTTATCAAAAGTGCAGAGATAAATAAGCTGGTCCCTTACAAAATACGCAATGTCATTTGTTTTTACAGGTAGCAATGTGTTGCGAAAGTTGACAATGAATTTTTCCTTTTGCGGTATTTGTTGAAAAGCGCCTGGGGGAAATGCGGCGAGAAGGCTGGATATATCCGGCAGGTTTGGTTGTTTGTTCCGGACTAAACGCCTGCATTTTTCTATAGCGATTTTTAATTCATCCTTATCAACCGGTTTCAGTAAATAATCTACACCATTTGATTTAAATGCTTTGATGGCATACTCATTAAACGCTGTTGTAAAAATAACGGGACATTGTAAATTAAAAGATTGAAATAATTCAAAGCTTATGCCATCACTAAGTTGAATGTCCATGAAGATCAGATCGGGCTCCGCATTTTCTTTAAACCAACTTCTTGCCGTTTTTAAACTCGATAAAACGGACTGCACTTTAATATCAGGGGCAACCAATTCTACTTTTTTCGCAAGTTCCCTTGCTACAAGGGCTTCGTCCTCTATGATAATGGCGGTCATATAAAAAATGCTTTGGATTTAAAGTTACCTAAATCTGTTTCTTTCTTCTGGAATTAATAAGCCATTCGTGTCAAATAAATAGCGGGACGCATTAAAATTATAATGAAGCGTATAAAAAGAACGCTCCGCCAAAGCGAAGCGTTAAGAAAACTCCCAACCGTCCCGTTATTTTAGTTATAGTTTGATCCGTCTCATCAGCGTATTATTTTGTCTTTGACATATACCAATACCCGCCGCCATATATCTGCTGTCCTGAACCCCAGGTTCCGTCGAGTTCGCCTTTTATTTTATCAAAAGTCGCTATCACGGAGAAGGTGCCGCTGGCCGGCGGTAAGAAAGAATATGTTGCCGAGAAAATATTTCCTTGTTCTATTTCCCAGGTACCTTCACCAGTCTTTTGTTTGTTAGCGTCCAGTAATTCCATCGTGCCGCCTGGTTTTATTTTAAAGCTGTAATAAGAATTATAGGGGCCGCTCAGAACGGAAGATTTGCCCGCCCATTCTCCATCGATAGAAACTTCAGGAGGAGTTAATTTGTCATCACTTTTTTTACTGCATGAAATGAATGTGATAACTGCCAGCAAACCGGCAACGAGAATTTTTTTTACTTGCATGATTGATAAGAATTATAAAATTTGATTAATGATTTTTGACAGGTCAAAGATGAGCATCAACACACCCTCATTACAAGTATAAAAGACTTACTAATGTCTTTTTTAAAGTAAAGCAGTTAAAAAACATAAACAAAGTGTAAGCCACTAAATTTTTTTACCGACAGTTGTTTTGCATGCTGTTTATATTTTCTTTCGCTTCATTTAAAAAGCCCTCCGGTTCATTTGTGTTTTGCCACTGTTCAACTTCTAATTCTTCTTAATAGCGATAGCTTATTCATTTTTATACTAAATTGTTCCCTATGACCACGCAACAAATACAAACGGTGAAAAATAGCTGGAATATTTTCCAGGACATTAATCCTGTGCTTGTCGGCGATGTTTTTTATAGCAGGCTTTTCCTGGCCTTTCCCAAGCTGCGCCATTTATTCAATATTTCTGTGGAAGAGCAATCTAAAAAATTGGTGGAAATGCTGAACGTGATTGTTGGAAGGCTTGATAAGATGGATGAACTTACGGAAGATATCAGGCAATTAGCGATAAGGCATGTGCAGTATGGCGTAAAAGCGGCACATTATGAAGTTGTGGGTGATGCACTGCTATGGATGCTCGAGCAAGGGTTGGGTAAAGACTGGAACAGCGAAGTAAAAGAATCGTGGGAAGCTTGTTATCAGCAAATAGCCGGAACAATGATTGATGCAGCGGGCTATAATAAATAAGACGCAGATAGGATTGTCTTACAACAATGGTATGCTGATGGTGAATTTTTCTGTGGTTTCATTAATTGTCATTGGCAGCGAGGATAAGTATTTATATAAAACCTGCAGGCTGTTTAATCCTTTACGGTTGCTGGTTTCTACATAGCCTTTCTTCTGTATATTATTAGAAACATACAAATACTTTTCGTCGGCAAAAAAATGTATAACAAGTGGCGATCCTTCATCGATGACATTATGCTTGATCGCATTTTCGATCATGAGTTGAAATGTTACCGGTACTACTTTTCTTTGTAATAAGCCTTCGGGTATATTCATTTCGATTTGCAGGCCATTTTCAAATCTTGTTTTTAAAAGTGCGATATAATTTTTTACAAAATCAATTTCTGTTTCCAGTGTTACTAATTGTGTTTCTTTATGAGTAAGCAGGTAGCGATAGACTTTGCTGAGCTGTTCCAGGAACTCCGATGCCAGTTCTTTATTTTCATAAATAAGACTGTTCAATGATGTAAGACTATTAAATAAAAAATGCGGATTGAATTGGTTAATGAGGTGCTGGTACTGGATCTCCGTTTTGTCTTTTTCCAACCGTGCAGCCTGCAATTGCAGGTGATGTACTTTTCGGGCCTGGCGAAGGCGATATTTATAAATCCCATATATTAATCCAGCCAACAGCGCCAGTGCCAATAACATAAACCAGGTAGTTTTATAAAAAACAGTGCCTATCGTGACACGAATATCATGTACGGGTACGTTCCAGTCCGATGGATCAACAGTGGCTTTGTAATAAAATATATAATTTCCCCCGGGCACATTAGTATAAGTAATCGTCTTTTCTTTTGTATAGGTCCAGTCTTTGTCAAAAGGTTCGAGCTTATATGCATAGACTACTTTACCAGGGCTTTCATAGTTTAGTGCAGTGAGTTCAATGCTAAAGAAATTCCGGTTGTACCGTAACTTAAGTTCTTTTATTTCTTCTGCATTCTTGTCTAAAATTACCGGGGTGTTAAACACTTTGAAAGCCGATGCGTACACAAGGGGCGGGGATAATATTTTTTGATGTACTTCTTCCGGGTTAAACATGAAAAAGCCGCGCAGGGTAGGATAAATAAATTTACCATCATGCGTAGTACTCGCCACCTGGTCATTGAATTGATTGGTAGGTAAGCCATCGCTTACATCAAAGTTGCGGAAGGTCCTGCGGTCATGCATCAGCATACTTAACCCGTTGCCGGTCGCTATCCATAACCTGTTGGCCGCATCTATCCGAAGCCCGGAAGTTTTATTAGAAGGCAATCCATCTGCGGTGGAAAAAGATGTAAATATTCCTGTTTTTGTGTCCAGGCTGCTTAATCCGTCCCTTGTCGCAATCCATATTATTCCATTTTTATCTTCTATAACTGAAGTGACAAAATTGTTACACAGTGAAGTAGAATCATTTTTATTATGGCGGTAATGTTTTATTTCCTTTTTTTCAGGATGATAATAAATAAGCCCGCCATCATAGACACCCAACCAAAGGCCATGTTTTGAGTCCTCAAACATATTACGGATGTTAAAACGGAACTTCTTAGTGTTCAAAGAATCGGAGTCAATAGTCGTGAACTTATCCGTCGCTGGATTATAGCGTTGAAGACCACCGGTCCCACTTGCAAAAAGATCTCCTGTATGAGTGACCAGCAAGCTCCAGACAAACCCGATATTCATAGAATCATTAAAATCATATAACCTGAAGCGACCGGTAACCGGATCAAAACGGGTGAGCCCATTGCCCGTGCCAATCCATATGTTGCTTTTTTTATCTTCCGCAAGGGAGCGAATCGTATTGAAGGAGATCAGGGCAGGGTTACGGTCATCGTTAAAATAATTTTTATATAAACCAGTTGCCGGATCATATACGGAAATTCCTTTCGCGGTCCCGAACCAGATATCGCCCCGGCTGTCTTCGAGTGCGGCCCGGCCCCAGTCATTCAATAAAGATGGTTGTACGGATGCCTGCGGTTGAAATGCAGTAAACAAATTTTTAAAAAAAAATCGTTCCGCCCCATGACCTTGTGTGCCCGCCCATATCATACCTGCACGGTCCTGGTAGATAGTGAGTATATCAGAGCCTTCAATGCTTGATTTTAATAATGCATCGTTCTGATAATGATGAAATTCATCTTTTCCAGGCAGGTACAGACTTAAGTTAGAAACAACTCCACCCGCCCAAAGATTTCCCTCCTTGTCTGTAAATAAAGAAAGGGTGCGGTTTTCTGACCAGCCTTTACTTTTTTCTGTAAAATCGTTATAGTACCTGGTAGTGTTTGTTGATGGGTCCCAGCGCACCATTACGCTATTTATAAATCCGCAGCCAAACCATATGGCGCCATTTTTATCTTTTGTTACGGTAGAGATTATGGTCTCATTGAGCAGGTAGGGATCATTATTATTTTTAAGGAAAGGGGCAACTATTTTTTCTTTATTATAATCAAAAATTTTAAAACCTTCCTGTGTGGCTAAATAGAGAAAGCCTTTTTCTTTATCCAGGAACAGGTCGTTGATACGGATAGCGCCTGCTTTTTTAACTTCAATATCAGTATGATCTTTATAAAGAGTGAAAGCTTCTTTTCTTTTATCAAATCTCATTAATCCCTGTGAGGTAGCCAGCCATAAAAATCCTTTTTCATCTTCCGTTATTTTATTTATGGAAATAGCATAGCCACAAGTATAATTTGTAAAATTGTTAGTGTTGTAATTGTATTTACTGAGAAAATAATCATCCCCGACCCACACATCTCCATCACTATCCGTATAAGCACTCCAGATAAAATTGCCACCCAATGATAAAGAATCAGTATCGTTATGGAAATAGGGTATTATATGGTAACTGTCGTAACGGCAAAGTCCGTATTGGGTTCCCAGCCACATATAGCCGTATTTATCCTGCGTAATGGCCCTGACAGCGCCATCCGTTAAACCTTGCTCAGTATCTAAATGCAGGAACTTAAGCTGAGGGGCCTGGCTAAAAGTATTGACATAAGAAACAAGCGAAATAATAAGCAATAACCACCTGGCACGCAAAGCAAATGCTTTTTGATAAAAAAATTTATGATAAATGATATGGTTGCTTGCTGTTTGCAGGCAATAAATGTAGTTGTTTCAGTTTGTATTTTTCACAAATGGAATGATGCTGTACGAAACCCGATGTGCAGGTATTGCCCTATTACTAAATAAGCTTTAATACTTCTGCTCCCATTGCGTCTGTTCCTAATAGTTTATCAGCGGGAGTATGCTTATCTGCGATATCTCTTGTGCGGAAACCGGCTTTTAATACGTTGTCAACCGCATTGATCACTGATTCTGCTTCTGTTTTTAACCCAAATGAAATATCTAATAATAATGCAGCCGATAATATCGAGGCTAATGGATTAGCTACGCCTTTGCCGGTGATATCATGCGCAGAACCATGAATGGGTTCATATACTCCTGTGCCATCGCCGATAGATGCGGAGGCGAGCATGCCCATAGAACCGGCGATCTGTGAAGCTTCGTCTGTAAGAATATCTCCAAATAAATTGGCTGTTACTACTACATCAAAACGACGCGGATCTTTTATTAATAACATCGCGGCCGCATCTACAAACTGGTGCTCCAGTTCAATATCCGGGTATTCGACGGCAACTTTCAATACGACTTCTCTCCAGAGCCTTGATGTTTCAAGTACATTGGCTTTATCTACCGAACATAATTTTTTTCTTCTTGTTCTTGCCGCATCGAATGCCTTGCGGGCAATGCGTTCTACTTCGTAACGGCTGTATTCGGCAATATCATAAGCGGTATCGCCATTGTTCTTTCTTCCTTTTTCGCCAAAATAAATATCACCCGGTCAATTCACGGAAGAATAAAATATCTGCGCCTTTTAATATTTCAGGCTTGATGCTTGATGCACTCAGCAATTCGTCAAACAGTTTGATAGGACGAAGATTTGCATATAATCCAAGCTCTTTGCGCATTTTTAATAAACCTTGTTCAGGCCTTACTTTAGCGGAAGGATCATTGTCATATTTTGGATGACCGACAGCGCCAAACAAAACAGCATCCGACTTCCGCATTTTTTCCAATGACTCATCGGGGAGGGGATTGCCTGTTGCTTCAATCGCCACATGCCCGATCAATGCTTCGTCATACGTAAATGTATGCCCGAACTTAGAAGCTATCTTGTCCAATATTTTTTTACCGACTGCTGTTACTTCCTGCCCGATACCATCGCCGGGAACGATGAGGATGTGTTTGGTTGCCATGTTGTAAAATTTAGGCAGCAAGGCATTGAGACAAAAAGGCATCAAGGCTTGCGTGCTATTAGTTGATTTTTTTGATCAAAGAAATAAGCATCAATTCAATTTCCTTTGATGCGTTGAATAAATTAGTAAATATTTCAGTGGAAAGATATTTCAGGTTAAGCGCAATTTCAATCTGTGTTTGCAATTCAAATACCGATCCGACGCTAATCTGTAAAAATCGTTTATAGTCGCCGGTCGAGTTTCTGCCATAACCTTCAGCTATATTGCTTGGAATAGAAATGGCACATTTTCTTAATTGACTTGTCAAGGCATATAATTCTTCACTCGGAAATGATCTTGTCGCAGAATAAATATCAGTAACAAGTTTCATTGCCTTTTGCCAAACTATAAGATCTCTATATGATTTTATGTCTCCCATCTTTATGCCTTTTGCCTCAATGCCTTATTGCCTTCCCTCAAATTATATTCAACATCTTCTGTGTCGCCTTTATCGCCGACACCGTTTGATCGCTGTCAAGACCTCTTGTTTTAAATTCTTTATTATTATAACTCCAGGTAATGATGGTTTCGCACAAGGCGTCACTTTTACCACCGGGAGGGATGCGTACATTGTAGTCTGTTAATACAGGTAATTCTTTTTTCTTTTGTTTATATACTTTCTTTAATGCGTTCATAAACGCATCATATTGGCCATCGCCCTGCGCATTTTCCTCAAAGGATTCACCTTCTATAGAAATTTTCAAAGCAGCGGTTGGTTTCAATTCTTTTGAATGGGTGAGCACATAAGTTTCTATTTTCACTTTTTCCTGTATGGTATTGCTGTCTAAAATATCTGAAATGATATAAGGAAGATCGGCTTGTGTCACTACTTCTTTCCTGTCCCCTAATTCTATAATGCGTTGTGTTACTTTCTTTAAATCAGCATCGGACAATTGTATACCGAGCTGCTGTAAATTATTTTCAATATTCGCTTTCCCGCTTGTTTTACCCAATGCATAATTGCGCTGCCGCCCAAAACGTTCCGGCATTAAATCGCTGAAGTAAAGTTTATTCTTTTTATCACCGTCCGCATGGATACCGGCTGTTTGTGTAAATACATTTTCGCCAACAACAGGTTTGTTAGCCGGTATACGAAAACCGGAAAAAGTTTCCACCAGTTTACTTACGCCATACAATGATTTTTTCTGCTACTGAAGTTTTTATATGCGGCATAAAATCATTCATCACTGCAATAGCGCTGGCCAGCGGTGCATTGCCGGCACGTTCTCCCATGCCATTTACCGTAAGATGAATGCCTTTGGCTCCCGCTTTTACTCCTTCGAGTACATTGGCCGTACCAAGATCATAATCATTATGACCGTGAAAATCGAAATGCGTAGTTGGATAGCGTTCAACAATAGATGAAACAAATTCGTACACTTCAGATGGAATAAGAATGCCCAGCGTATCGGGCAGCATAATACGTTTTACCGGTTGCTTTGTCAAAAAATCCAGGTATTGGAAAACGTATTCTTTTGAATGACGCATGCCATTGCTCCAGTCTTCAAGATATACATTGCATTCAATGCCTTTTTTCTTCGCCAATTTTATTACGGCTGCGATTTCTGCAAAATGCTGTTCCGGTTTCTTTTTTAATTGATGCGTTAAATGATTCAGCGAACCTTTCGTCAGCAGGTTCATTACTTTGGCGCCTGCTTTTTGCATCCATTGTATCGATACATCGCCATCAACGAACGTCAGGACTTCTACTTTATTTAAAAAGTTATTCTCCTTTGCCCATTTGGTAATGGCTTTCACTGCATCGAGTTCACCTTCCGACACACGGGCCGATGCAACTTCTATGCGGTCTACTTTTACTTCGGTTAATAAAAGTTGCGCTATAGTCAATTTTTCCGATGCGGAAAAAGATACGCCACTGGTTTGCTCACCATCGCGGAGCGTGGTGTCCATTATCTCTATATACCGCTGGCCGGGAGTGGCTTTGCTCATTTTTATATTTTATAACCGAGGCGCAAAATTCTTGAAATATATCCACAAAATCGCCTTTTACCTTGAATTTTTTCTAATAAATAAGAAAGCCACAGGTTACATGCATTTACACAGGTTAGTACAATTCTATACTTGATTTCTGTGTTAATCAGCGTAATCTGTGGCCAAAAACAATAGTGCTATTATATTATTTAAGCGCTACCCGTTTACCGGTGCGCATCGCTTCATATATCGCCTGCAGGTATTTCACATCTCTTTTTCCCATTTCGCCTGTTACATTTATTGGCGTTTTATTCATGATCGACAATGCCATAGCATCCAGTTGTCTTGCCTGTTGGTTTACTTTTGGTAAAGCCATCGGCCCATCTGTTGTCGCACCTTTTTGCCCGCTGTAATTAAATGCGGAAGTCAATTCAAACATGCCTTTTTCAGCTTCCGCTTTTATGAAGTTGGCGTTGTCACCATAACTGGCCCGGCCTTCAGCAATGACACCGTCAGGAAATTCAAATTGCCAACTAATAGATTGTTCCACTTCTTTGAATTTTACAGGATCGGTTTTCGGCCCTTCCTGTGCGGTTACAGCGATTGGTTCCATGCCGGTGGTATAGCAAAATCCCTGGATGCAATAAATGCCCAAATCCATCAATGGTCCACCACCTGCATAATCTTTTTTCAATCTCCATTGCGTGGGGTCACCAATCACAAATCCAAATCCTGCTGTCATCTTTTTCACTTTGCCATATATTTTTTTCTGTCCCAGCCATGCCATTTGCAAATTGTATGGTTCAAATTGCAAACGGTAACCGACCAATAATGCTTTGTTAGCTTTCTTGCAGGCGGCAATCATCGTATCACAATCAGCTACAGTTATCGCCATCGGCTTTTCACAAATCACATGCTTCCCTGCCTGTGCGGCACGTACCACGTACTCCTTATGCATAGAGTTTGGCAACGCAACATATACCGCATCAATATCAGGATTGTTTTTTATCGAATCAAAATTCTTATAATCATAAATATTTTTATCAGGTATAGAATACTTGGTTTTCCATGTCTCGGCTTTAGAAGGTGTACCTGTAACGATACCGGCGAGGTAACAATTTTCTGTTTGCTGCAAAGCAGGAGTTATCTGGCCACCCCCATAGGTTCCTAATCCAACAATGGCGATACCTAACTTGCCGGGGACTTTTTGATTTTGCATTTGTTGATTTTTTTCTTCGTTAGATAAAATAGATCCGGACAGCGCAGAAATAGCAGGGATGCTCAATGCCGTGAGGCCTGCATCACGAATAAATTTTCTACGGGAATTGTCTGAAATGGTTTTTGGCGACATATACTGTTTTTTGAAAGGTATTATATTTTCAGTATTTGACGCCAGTATACAAAGAAAAATTGCTGACATAGCATACAGCTATATCAAACGAACATTCTTTAAGAGAAAGAATGTGATGGCAACCGCCATCTTATTCAGGAAGCTTTTCCCCGGTTGAAAGAAACACTTTCTACCCACGCCTTTATGTCATCAACATCTTTTTTCATTTTTTGGGCTAACCTTTCCAGCAATTCTTTTTCCTTGCCGGGAGTATACACAAGGTCCGCATCCGTCAATTCGTTGTTGACTTCTTTGAGGCGTTCCTTTGTTTCATTCCAGGGCCCTTCCAGTTTTAAATCATAGTTTGTCATGGAGTTTATAAAACAAGATTCAAGCCAGCTTGTAAAAGGAAATTTATTTTAGCCCGGCTGTAGTGCTATGCGCAGCATCCTGTGGACTATCATCGCCTGTTGTTGGGCGAAGCGAAATCCCGAGGCAATCGGGACGGCACATTATTAACCCAACTGCATTGCTACTATCAACTTCCGTTGCGTCGCACTCTTCAACGTTCTGTAATTCTATTGAGCAATTGCGAACATCCTGATAATATTGAATCGTCGTTTTATTGGCAGGAATAAAAATGGTTAAAACCATTTTAAATATATCTCACATTTATAGCCCATGGCTTAAGATATGGGCTGCAAACACCGGCGAAGGCATCAAACCTTTTAATGGTTTAATTGAATTGATTTTCCTGAAAGACATTTTTTCGTTCGTATTAATTTTAATGTCACCCCTTCGGGGTTTGATGAATTCAATTTTACCTGTGTCTATTTTAATATCATCCCTTCGGGATTTTTAATCCTGAAAGGGTGGAGTTAATATAGAAAAATTACCAGGAAGGGTAAATAAAAACCCCAAAGGGGTGGCATAATGCTTCAAATGGAGATTTGATCAATAATTAATATGTTTTTCAAAAATGCTGAATAGAATTCATGCAGTACAAGAGTGCGACGCAACGAAGATGATAGTAGCAATGTCGCTGGGTATATAATGTATATAGAATAACCGCATAAAAAATGCCCCGGCAATTGCCAGGGCATTGCAACTTATGTTAATAATATATCAATTCACCGCATTCACGGAAGCCAACAGTTTTTCCTTCGTTAATTCTTTTGAAGAATAATAGAGATTAAACGTGCTGCCATTGTCTTTCTTTAAATCCAAAATGTTTTTTACTGTAAACGACATCACAGACCTGGTGTTTTCTGCAACATCAGCGAATGTTAATTGCTTCAGTACATGATCTCGCATCTTTAATAATGATCTTTCTGCTTTTGCCAGTCACGCCGCAATGGCCATACCAAACTTCTACCTTGTCGTTATAATTGCTTTGGGACAGCTCAATGTTTTTTGGTGGCGTTCATTTGCGTGAGGTACTGCTGCACGACCATTTTTTTATTTATATAAATTTCAATAACATCTCCACCCGGAAGTGAAGAAAAGGAAAATAATGTCGCAGTATAACTGCCAGCATAGTAACTGCCAGGGATTTTTTGATTGTTTGCATATATTTTATTTTAGAGGTTTTTAATACCACAAAGAAAATAGCGGCGAGGCCGGCTAACTATTTTGTTTGACAAAAGGCATTGTTTGCCGGATGTATTGCAGCAGTTATATCTTTGTCTCCATCGAAACTATTGTTATGGAAAGAAAAAAGCCGGATGTAGATGTTGTATTAGATATATTAAAAGCGGCGTTGATTGATTTTCCCGCATCGGAATTTATCCCAGAGCCTTAACAGGCAATACGAAGAAAGGGGCGGCCTTAGCAAAAAACAATTACAGGGTTTGCATTCAAAGGCTTCCAAATCAACAACGATACCTCCTACGAAACTGGCAACATTGGAAGCGATTATATTAAGAAAGCCGACAAAATATAAATCCGCCCCTGCCGGAAACAACGCCACTTTACACGAAAAATGAAAAAGACCGGCAGCGTTATCAATTCTATATTGGAAAAATACCCACAGCATAAAAGAATATTATTTTTCAAAACAAAATACGAGAACAACGAACCGCTTTCTGCAACTGAAATAACAGAATTGGAAAAATTCGCTAAAATTCTTTTATAAAAATTTTCTTTGCTATAAGTGTAATTATCTAATGGCCCGGTACCGATATCTTGGGGATTTACTTCATTAAGTAATGATGATTCCAATTTCTAAGAATCAATTTCCCCATATCCAGTAATTATAGCTACACTCTTATATTATATCGTATACACTACGATAAAATTCTTCCGGCAGTTTTCCACAATTATTGAGCTTGGTAATGTTTTTGAAAGAGTAAAAAAGAATTTATATCCTAAACTATTAAAACAAACAAATATGAAAACTACACGTATTTTCAGCAGGGCATTCTTTGCCGGTATGTTATTATCAACTGCATTATTAGTTACCTCCTGTGATAAAGATGACGATGATATAGATGATGAACAAACATACACTTTGTCAGGTGATGCATCAGGCGCACAGGAAAGTCCCGCAGTTACAACAGCCGCTACAGGTTCATTAACCGGTACATACAATTCCCGAACAAATAATCTTGATTATACAATTAACTGGACAGGATTATCAGGACTTTCTACAGCAGCGCATTTTCATGGCCCTGCAGCAGCTGGTTCGAATGCAGCGGTTATTGCTGATATCAGCCTTACTACCAATGGAATTTCAGGACAAGCAAAAGGTAATGTAACCCTTTCTGATGCGGATGAAGAACGTTTGCTGAATGGCCAGATTTATTATAATATTCATACGACAGCGAATGCTGATGGCGAAATACGTGGACAGGCGATTGCCACAAAAGATTGAAGAAATTAATTAAACCGTTATCTTAAAAAAAAAGACATCTTGCTGAGATGTTCTTTTTTTTATTGTTTTTTACTACGGACACGGCTCAGTGTCTCAATCGTCATACCGAGATAAGAAGCGACATATTTTATGGCACCCTGTTAATAATACCGGGATGCGTTTCTATAAATCGGTTGTATTTTTTTTAAAGCGGAAGGTATACGGCCGATATAAGCCCTTTCTTCTGAATAGCGATAACTTTCTTCTAATACTTTTCGCCCGATGATATTTGTTTCCGGGTAATGTTCATACATATATTCGATCATACTGTAAGGAATACCAATAAGATCCGATGTTTCAATAGCGTGCAGGTATTCTTCGCTTGGTTTATTAAGACCGAGGCTGCGGATAGAACCGACCAATTCATTTTCTATATTGATCAGGTAGTTATTTCTTTCGTGCCTTCTCTTATAAATCCCCTGATGACGCCGCTTAATACAAAATATAAATGGTCTCCCGGTTGCCCGGGCTTCATCAGGTATTTTCCTTTTTGTATCGTTAGTGGAAATGTTTCTTTATCCGCTAAGGCGAAAACTTCTTCGCGTAATGGATGCAACATGTTGGAAAAAAGTTGCGACGGGGGAATGGCCTCCCATTTTGATCCATTTTGTTGAACCAGGGCTTGTCTCTGTTTTCATATGTATTGAAAATTAGAAATGCGCTTCACTGTACTTTACGAATTTTTTAATTTGGGGGTTAGACGTCTTTGTTTTGAAATTATTTGGCGCTGTATTTACCTTTTCAGAAAAAAATCCGGCGCATGGGGAATAGCAAGATAAACTATTATTTTGTAGTGACCAGTTTCCCGTTACGCTGGCTTTTATTTTCTATCCAGGTAAAAAGGAACATGCAAGTATATGCAGCAAGGAGGCAGCAATTATAAATACAATTTGAATTTATAAAACAGGTTTTTCTCTTTCGCATTTCAGGCTATTAGATAAGAACGGAATTGCTCAAATAATTTTTCAGACATCTTTCTTTTTGCTCTCATAATTAATGACTTAGCTTTTGGCAGTCTTTTTGAATTATAGCTGATATTAATATAAATAAAAGCGAGAGCATGAAATTTAATAAGCAAAAAATCAGGACTTTCTTTGGCAAAAAACGGAACATCATTATTTTCTCTATCCTCTTAGCGCTATTTATATTTCGATTATTTCTTCCGGCTATTGTAAAAAAATATGTGAATAAAGCGTTGAATAATATTCCGGGCTATTATGGCTGGGTAGATGATATTGATATTTCACTGTACCGCGGCGCTTATGTTATAAATGGCCTGCACTTATATGAAAAGAATTCGGACAAACAGTTTCTTGATTTGGATGTAACGGATATCTCGATTCAAATGGCGGGCATTGTTCAAAGGAGAAATAGTCAGCGAAATAGAAATGTACAATCCAAAATCAACCTGTGGATGACGGGCAAAGATGTGAAGGATGAATCAGGAAAGAAACCATCAGGCGGTGATTGGACAAAGGCATTGGACAAAATCGTACCTATTAAGATCAACCGTTTTGTCGTTCATAACGGAGAGTTTCTTTATGCGGATGTAGTGGAAAGCCCTGATATCAATTTATCATTAAAGAAAATAGAATTGACGGCGACGAACCTGCGCAGTGTTGTTGATAAATCACAACCCCTCCCTTCTAAACTCGACCTGAGCGCTGTTTCATTTGGTAATGGACAGTTGACAATAAAAGGCGCTTTGAATATGCTGAAAGAAATTCCGGACATGGATATTAATCTTTCGCTGAAAAAATCGGATGCCACTGCGCTCAATGATTTAACAATGGCCACCGCCGGGTTTGATTTTGAAAAAGGACAATTTGAATTATATAGTGAAGCCGCTGTTTCAAATGGTCACCTCAAAGGATATATAAAACCGATGTTTCATAATATTACCATCCCGGATAGTTTTAAAAAGAAAAGCTCTTTGTTAAAGAGGGCCTGGGAAGGAGTAGTCACATTTTTCGGATTTGTATTAAAGAATAAAGGAAAAGATTCTTTCGCTACCAAGATCCCTGTTGAAGGGGATTTAAACGATCCGAATATAAATATCTGGCAACTTATCGGTAATATTTTCAGGAATGGTTTTATCAAAGCATTTCAAAACCAGGTGGATGAGGATATTCAATTCGGTGACGTGGGCAAGGATAAGAAGAAAAATGATAGCAAGAAAAAGGATGAAAAGAAAGAGGATAAGAAGAAAAAATAGTGAATTATTATTCCTGATCCGATAGCTATCGAAAGCTACGAAATTGCTGAGTAAAGAACAGGAAGATGAACGGAGCGTCGCAACGAAGCTGAAAGTAGCAATGCAGCCGGGCTAATAAATCAAATTACCTTATTCTTCCACTTCCCGCTCCGCATATAAAGAAATGAAAGACTAAAAATACTGATCCAATACAGCCATTCACTCATCCATCCGTAAGTGATCGGGAGGAAATATTTTTCTACTACGAGGTATACATAAATGCAATAGAGGATGATGGTGATGAGCTCGATCAGGAAAGTGACACGGCTGTTACCTGTACCTGTTACGGAGTTCATCAACACGACCGAAAATGACATGAGCACCATCGCAGCTGTTACGATTCTTGTAACAGGTACCGCCGCCATAGTGAACGCTTCATCCTGGCCATAGATAGACAATAATGTTTCAGGAAAAAGATTGAGCAGGATCGCAACGATCAATGATAGTCCCATGCTGATCCGGATGATGCGCCAGACCAGTGTCATCACTTCTTCTTTTCTTCCCTGGCCGATGATGTTGCTGACCATGGAAGATGTGGTAGCGGCCAACGCCAGGTTATGCAACCAATAAGCCCGAATATATTCCGCATTACATTGGAAACCGCTAAGGCAGTTTGCCCGTGATGTTCGATAAGAATGTAAAAGAATTCCCAACTGATGAGACTGATCGCCAACTGGAAAACAAGCGGCAATGAAATAGATAAAATCATTTTCGCAATCACTTTATTCCATTTCAAATGATCGAATAAAGCGAATTGTTTGGTAATGCCTTTATAATGTATAACCGCGAAGATTACGAACATGCCGGTGAACTCCGCAATGATGGAAGCGACAGCGGCGCCATTAATCCCCATTTGCGGAAATCCAAAATTGCCAAAGATGAAAAGATAATCGAACAATACATTAGCGAGTGTTTCTGCAAATGTCCCGCTGATCAAATAGCGGCTATTGTTGGTTCCCACCAATAATGCATTCCGCATTTGATAGATGTATAAAAAAGGAAGCCCCCAAATTCTTATTCGTAAATATTCAATCGCATCGCTGGTTATTTCTGGTGAATCCAATACGTTTTTCAATATCAGGGGCGCAACAAACAGGTAAGTAATATACCAATGGTCGCAATGATCAACGAGATAAAAACACCCTGTCCAAAAATTTTTCCAATTTCTTCCGGCCTGTTTTCACCGGCGCGGCGGGAGATGAGTGTTTGTAAGCCATTATTCAATCCAAAACCGATCATCGCGAAGATCAGGTAATAAACACCGGTAATGCTCGCCACCGCCAATGCATGCTGACTGTAATGACCGAGAAAAATATTATTAGTAATAAAATTTACCTGCGGCACTAATATGGCGAAACTGATGGGCAAGGCGATCTTAATGATCTGCCTGTTGCTGATCTCCACCTGTAAATTTTTATATGCTGGTGCGTTTGCCATTGGGAAAAGGGTTGCAAACCTACAACTAATCATTGAGGATGCTGTCAATCCATAAAATCCTGATATAATCCTTTAATCCATTATTATTTTTTACCCAACTGCATTGCTACTAGCATCGCCTGTTGCGTCGCACACTTCATCGTTCGGTAATTCTACTGAGCATTTGGGGTAGTTCCGATAGCTATTAGGTCAGCATGAAGCTGTTTCAAATAATTACTAATTAATAATTAGTAATTATTGGCATTTCCTCTGTAGAATAACACCGATCTTCCCAACGATTACTAACTAATTATTCATTGATATTTCCACGAAATCCGTTTAATCCATTTATCCGTGATTATTTTTTCCTATTATTGCAGCAATCAATAGCCTACGTGAAGCAGATTTTTAATATAACATCAACTGACGCCAACGATACGCCGCAGCAGGTTTTATCTATCCGCATTGGCGAACGTCATTTTGGTTTCTCCATCAGCCGTTACAATACGGACGAGTTATTACATTTATCGCTTTATACAACCGAAGGTATTGATGAGAATGTCCTAAGGGAAATATATATTATCCACCCCGAGTTGCATCATTCCTATTATAAGACAATTGTTTGTTACGATAATTCCGCCAGCGTATTAGTGCCTGATAAATATTACAGGAATGAAGACGATTCAAAATTGCTGATTGAATCAATGCATGGTAAACTTGCAAACAGCACCGTTGTTACGGAAGGCCTGCAGGAATGGAGTTTAAAAAACGTATATGCCTTATCGCCGGATATAGAGCATTGGATGAAAGGGCATTTTCCTTCAGCGGAATATCATCATACTTATTCGATAGGTATTAAACAAATCAATGCGACGGATTTTGAAGGAAGTTTTATTATAGATATAGGCACCGATAATTTTTTATTGATCGTAAGCCAGGCAAGAAAATTATTGCTGGCGCAGTCCTTCGCTTATACAGCGCCGGCTGATGTGCTTTATTATTTATTAAAAGCCTGCAAAGAATATTCGTTGTCACAGGAAACGGTAAGACTTGCCGTATCCGGGTTGATAGAAAAGCAATCCGCTCTTTATAAAGAATTGTACCAATACTTTCTCAACATTCGTTTCCGCGACGCCGACTGGCGTGTGCCGTATGCGGAAGAGCAATATCCTGCTCATTTCTTTACTTCTTTTAATGATCTTGCCTTATGCGCATCGTAGGGGGAGAACATGGCGGAAGAAAATTTAACCCGCCATCAAAAATGCCTTATACCAGGCCGACTACCGATATTGCAAAAGAAGGCCTGTTCAATGTATTGCAGCATAGCCTCGATATCGAAGAATTAAAAACCCTGGACCTTTTCGGCGGCACCGGCAGCATCAGTTATGAACTGGCTTCACGCGGTGCGAAAGAGTTGACGATCGTGGAAAAAGACAGCGCCATGTACGAGTTCATTAAGAAAACGGCTGACTTGTTGCGAATAGAAAATTTGACGACGATAAAAATGGATGTATTTAAGTTCATTGATCAATGTGCAGAGAAATTTGATTTTATTTTTGCCGGCCCGCCTTATGCTTTAAAAAACATTGATGACCTTCCGAAACGTATTTTTGAAAAACAATTATTAAATCCCGGCGGATGGTTTGTTTTAGAACATACGCCAAGGAACGATTATAAAAATTTTCCTTTTTATAAAACAGAAAAAAATTACGGTACCACTATCTTTTCGATCTTTGTAGCATCCCCAAACCCTCCAAAGGAGGGCTTAACGGGTGATACAGAAGAATGAGCTTCAAAAAAAGTATATGCAGAAAAAAGAAGCAAGAGAATTATACCGCAAAAAACGAATGGAGCTTTCTGAAGTGGAAAGGATGAAACTTAACGATCTATTGCTCATCCAGTTTCAAACAGCGGCGCTCCCATTTATACATGCATTGCTTTCTTACTGGCCGATCGAAGAAAACAATGAGCCGGACACCAATTTATTTACAGAGTTTTTGCGTTTTCGCAACCCGGAACTGAAGATTTGTTATCCTGTTGCTGATTTTACCACTGGTATTATGAATGCTGTTGCTACTGATATTGACACACCTTTTGAAAAAACAGAGTTGAATATATATGAGCCTTCCGGCGGGCAGGTGATTGCAGCGGATGAAATCGATCTTGTGTTTGTTCCCTTACTCGCATTTGATGAAGAAGGTTATCGTGTGGGCTACGGGAAAGGATTTTATGATAAATACCTTGCCGGTTGCCGGGAGGATTGCATCAAAGCGGGTTCAGTTATTTTGAGCCGCTTGCTCTTATTGATAACCGCCATGAATTTGATGTACCTTTAGACCTTTGTATCACGCCGCAAAACGTTTATGTTTTCTAATTTCTTTCTCAGGTCTTTCCGCATTCTTTTGCTGCCGTTTGCTTTGTTGTACT
This sequence comes from Chitinophagaceae bacterium, assembly GCA_037200685.1. Lineage (GTDB taxonomy): Bacteria > Bacteroidota > Bacteroidia > Chitinophagales > Chitinophagaceae > JAJKIP01. The sequence goes on along the minus strand of JBBCIG010000014.1, from coordinate 339,006 downwards.
GGCTGGGGCTTGTTATTCGCAATTGGTTGTATGATAAAAATATTTCTCAGTCCTCATCCTTTGCGCTGCCATTGATATGTGTGGGAAATCTTTCGATAGGTGGTACAGGTAAATCGCCGATGGTGGAATATCTCTTAAGACTGCTGAAAGATAAATACAGTGTAGCGACGCTTAGCCGCGGCTATAAAAGAAAAACAAAAGGTTATGCGCTGGCGGATGATGACAGCACGGCGCTGGATATCGGGGATGAGCCGATGCAGTTCCATTTAAAATTTCCAAACGTACCCGTGGCTGTCGGAGAAGAACGACTAGATGCGATATCACAATTGCTGCAGGACAAACCGGCGACGGAAGCAATAATACTGGATGATGCATTTCAACACAGGGCGATTAAAGCAGGATTGAATATTTTGCTGACGGATTATAATAATTTATTTACCAGGGATTTTTATTTGCCAACTGGCGATCTTCGTGATTTAAAGTCGCAGTATAAAAGAGCGCAGGTAATTGTAATTACCAAATGTGACCCGGCTATTTCAGAACAGGAAAAGCAAAGGATCATTAAAGAAATAAATCCAAAACCGCATCAATCGATTTTCTTTACGGCTATCAGTTATGGCGAGCCCTACCATATTTTAGATAAGAAAAACGATTAAGGTCACGGAGGCGATGGAAGTGTTGCTCGTAACAGGAATTGCAAATCCCCGTCCCTTAAAAGAATGGGCGGAACATAACACGAAGGCGTATCATTTTTTGCATTACCCTGACCATTTCATTTTTACGGTTGATCACTTAAAAGAAATTAAAAACCGTTTTAAGGCGATACAGGAATTTAATAAAATAACACTGACGACTGAAAAAGATGCGGTCAGGCTGATAAAGTTTGGTGCGGAAATAAGGGACTGGCCCTTGTACGTGATGCCGGTGCATCATTATTTTTTATTTGACGAAGGGAATGAGTTTGATGAGAAGGTGATAGCGTTTGTAAAAAAGGAAGCATCGTCACGGTCACGGATGAGCGGAGTTGTGAGTTAAGAGTTTAGAGTCGGGAGTTCTGAATTGTTCGTGAATCGTGAGACGTCAGACGACAAGCTGTCGATTGACGATTCAGGTCTCACGTGCTGAATAGCGAACAGGAAGTACCGCCGATATTCATCGGGGTGCTGCATAAAATGCTGAGTAGAGTTCATGCAGCACAAGAGTGCGACCATTCGACTTCGCTCATGGTAAACTGCGACGCTATTGCCGAGTAAAGAACAGGAAGATGAACGGAGCGTCGCAACAGGCGATGATAGTAGCAATGCAGTTGGGCTAAAAATATTTTAAACATTACTTATTGAAAATAAATTTATGGGAAGAAGAAATAATTCATCGAAGAAAAAACAAAAGGATGGCGCACCGGGATCCAAAACGCTGAAGGGTGTGTTGGATATTACCCGTTCGGGAATGGGCTTTGTGATTGTGCCGGATATTGAAACGGATATCATGATCCGCCCGGGTGATTTCAGTACGGCGCTGCATGGCGATACGGTGCGGGTGAAAATTAAAGAAGGAAAAGGCCGTCGTATGCAAGGCGAAGTGCTGGAAGTAATCGAAAGAAAACGGACTGAATTTATCGGGCAGTTGCAGATGAATAAAGGTTTTGCATTTTTTGTAGCGGATATTGAAAAGCCGATGCCTGATATTTATATTCCGCTGTCGGCGATTAAAGATGCGAAAGATAAAGACAGGGTGGTGGTGCGGCTGTTGCAATGGGATGAAAAAGGTAAACGGCCCGTTGGCGAAGTGGTCAGCGTAATGGATGAAGAGAATACGAATGATGCTGCGATGAAAGAGATACTGCTGGAGAATGGCTTCCCGCTTGAGTTTCCGGATGATGCACTGGAAGTGGCAGCGAGAATCCCGGATGTGATTGCGGATGATGAAATTAAAAAGAGAAAAGATATCCGTGATGTGCTGACGTTTACAATTGACCCGGTGGATGCAAAAGATTTTGATGATGCCATCTCATTTGTAAAATTGAAAAATGGCAATTATGAAATCGGTGTGCATATTGCTGATGTAAGTCATTACGTGGAACCGGAAACTGCATTGGATAAAATCGCTTACCAGAAAGCGACATCTGTTTATTTACCTGATCGTGTGAACCCGATGTTGCCGGAACATATTTCGAATGTACTTTGCTCCCTGCGGCCGAATGAGGATAAACTTACTTTCTCGATCATTTTTCAAATAACACCGAAGATGGAAGTGAAGCAATACTGGATCGGGAAAACAGTGATACATTCCGATCACCGGTATACGTATGAAGATGTGCAAACGATTATTGAAGAAAAGAAAGGATTGTACGAGGAAGAAATTTTGCTGCTGAACGACATGGCGCAAAAGATGCGGAAGAAAAGATTTAATAAAGGCGCAATCAATTTTTCATCACAGGAAGTAAGGTTTAAGCTGGATGAGAAAGGTGATCCCATTGGCATTGTGATCAAAGAGAGCAAAGAATCGCATCAATTGGTGGAAGAATTCATGCTATTGGCGAACCGCTATGTCGCTGAAAATGTTTCTAAGATAAAAGTAAAAGGTAAGCCATTGCCTTTCCCGTACCGGATACACGATGAGCCGGGTGAAGAAAAGTTGTTGCCGTTTGTGGCGTTTGCAAAAAAATTCGGGCATAAGTTCGATACTTCTTCGCCGGAAGCGATCGCTTCTTCATTTAATCAATTGTTGAAAGATGTAAGCGGTAGGCCTGAGCAGCATGTTCTCGAACAACTGGGCATTCGTACCATGGCAAAAGCAAAATATACCACGGAGAATATCGGCCATTACGGTCTGGGCTTTCAATATTATTGTCATTTTACTTCACCTATCCGCCGCTATCCTGACGTGATGGTACACCGCATATTGCAGGATGTATTGGAAAATAAAATTCATCCCGATAAAAAGCTGGAAGAAAAATGTAAGCATTCCAGCGAAAGAGAAAGGGCGGCGATGGAAGCGGAAAGGGCTGCAAATAAATACAAGCAGGTGCAATACATGAAAAATTATTTGGGTGAAGAATTTGATGGGGTGATCAGCGGCGTAGCGAGTTTTGGTTTTTGGGTGGAAACAGTGGAACATAAATGCGAGGGACTTGTTAGTGTAAACAGTTTGCTGGAGTACGATGAATTCCGTCATGTGGAAAGTGATTATTGCCTGGTGGGTATGCGCAGCGGAAGAAAATTCAGGATGGGAGATAAAGTGCGGATAAAAGTTGTAGCGGCGAATCTTACGAAGCGGCAATTGGATTATGAATGGGTGATTGCGCGGAGCTTCCTGAGGAGGGAGAAAAGATTAAGAAAAAGAAATAATCACGCAGAGAGCACAGGGCTCGCAGAGGTTTTTAAAGTTCTGTTGTTTTAAAGATTATTCCCCAGCGGACTCAACGTTCTCAGCGTGAAATTATATATCCTGTAAAATCTGTTTTTATGAAAATCAACGAAGTGACTTCTGTCATTATTGAAGAAGCCATAAGAGTCCACCGTGCTCTAGGGCCAGGTTTGTTAGAATCTGTTTATGAAGAAATACTTTATTATTGCCTGGTAAAACGTGGGCTCCAGGTAACGAGCAAACTCCTATTCCCGTTTATTTTGAGGAAGTAAAAATGGATATTGGCTTTCGGGCAGATCTTATTGTAGAAAATTGTGTTGTAGTAGAATTAAAATCTGTCGAATTAATTCCGCCAGTCTTTTATAAGAAACTACTTACCTATATTAAGCTGAGTGAAATGAAAGTTGGATTGCTCATTAATTTTCATGAGGTATTATTAAAAAATGGAATTAAACGACTCGTCAATAATTATTAATCTCTGTGAGCCCTGCGTTCTCTGCGTGATAAGTATTAATTGAAACTTCCATTATCTTCGCTGCATGCAGTCATTCGAACAATTAGCACAGCAATTCGCTCAATATTTTAATCACCCCCATTTCCCTGCACAACCAGCTACGCTTTACCAGCCCAATGAATATTTTTTAAAAATAGGGGGTAAGCGGATAAGGCCGGTGCTCTGCCTGATGGGAAATGAAATGTTTGATGATATCAGCACCGATGCATGGCATGCGGCGACTGCCATTGAACTGTTTCACAATTTTACCTTGATACATGATGACATTATGGACAAAGCGCCATTACGCAGGGGAATGGAAACCGTGCATACAAAATATGGAGAGAGCACGGCCTTGTTGGCCGGTGATGTAATGCTGGTGAAAGCGTATGATTACCTCAACAAGATCAGTAACAGTAATATTCAAAAAGTGTTACAGCTTTTTAATAAAACGGCGATAGAAGTTTGTGAAGGTCAGCAACTGGATATGGATTATGAAAAACTAAACGAGGTAAGCCTGAACGATTACCTGCACATGATTGAATTAAAAACATCTGTTGCATTAGCCGCCAGTTTGCAGGTAGGCGCAATGTTGGGCGGGCAGGCGAGAGAAACCAGAACTGCATATACGAGTTCGGAAAAAAATTAGGGCTTGCCTTCCAGGTACAGGATGATTATTTAGATGCATTCGGTGATCCGCTAAATTTGGTAAACAGGTAGGCGGTGATATACTGTCAAATAAAAAAACGTTTTTATTAATACATGCGTTGGAAACAACTTCGCCTTCGCAAAAAGCCGAGCTGCAAAAATTAATGGCTGCTGATTCTCCCGGTAAAGTCGCCAGCGTATTACAACTATTACATGATTGCAAAGTGGATGAATGGGCATTGCAATTGAAGAATAAGTTTTTGGATGAAGCCTTCGCACATCTGGAAGATATTGCTGTAGTATCAATAAGAAAGGAGCCACTGAAAGAGCTGGCGCATTTCTTAATACAAAGAGAAAGCTAATGTCTGCTTTTGTCAAATACAAAACCTTTAATGATAAAGCGCTGGCTACAGAATTATGCCGTGTACTTTCGGAAAACAATATACCCTTCGAATGGGAAGGTTCCGAGGGTTTTTTTGATATGTCTTTCGCCAATAACGATATTTTGAACCTCTATCACGTAAAACTATTGACTACAGATTTCGAAAAGGCGGATGCTTTGCTGGAAAAAATCATGGTAGAAAATATTGAGCGTCCAACAGATGATTATTATCTCTATTCCTTTAGTGTCGAAGAATTAAAAGATATTCTCAAAGCTCCTTTAGAGTGGAATGAGTTTGATCGTTATTGGGCCAAGCGTTTACTGGCGGAAAAAGGGATTGAAGCGCCGGCAGAAAAGTTGTCGGAAGCCAAGGTCAAACAATCTGATGAATTAAGAAAGGCCTAGAAGCTGGATAAGACATGGCTGCTTGCAGCACTAGTCTTCCTGGTACTTAGTATCCTTTCCTATCACTTATATTCTGCATTCGGATTGTTCTTCCTGGGACTTTATGTTTCGTTTAGTAAAAAAACATTACCCAATGGTGATAGAATTATGGCTTTTTCTGAAACGGACAGGCTAATAGGTAAAATTGTGTTTGCAGCAGGTATAATTATTCTGGGTTTCTTTTTTTTACTAGCTATCGGAATTCTTGATTTTTTCTATTAGCCTATTATTTTGTTGATTGGTGGGAAATATTTTCAAACGGAAATACTCTGTCTCCTTTTCTCTTTTTGCCTCTTAGCCAAATTTCCTTATTTTCCTTATTCAAAACCAAACTGCGATGGCCAATTCATTGTTCCGCAAGAAATCTATTTCAACTATTCTCAGGGATGCTGCCGCGGGGCACAACGATGGCCACGGAACAGGATTAAAAAAAGTATTAGGCGTAAAAGACCTTACTGCTCTGGGTATTGCTGCTGTTATTGGCGCCGGTATCTTCAGCAGTATTGGTAAAGCGTCATACGATGGCGGCCCCGGGGTTGTATTTCTTTATATTTTTACTGCCATCGCCTGCGGCTTTGCGGCGATGTGCTATGCTGAGTTTGCATCTACCGTTCCGGTTTCCGGCAGCGCTTATACTTATTCTTATGTCGCCTTCGGAGAAATTTTTGCCTGGATCATCGGTTGGGATTTATTGATGGAGTACGCCATTGGTAATATCGCTGTCGCTATTTCATGGAGCGATTATTTTACGAATTTAATGGATAAGGCCGGCATGCACATTCCCGATTGGTTAACGATGGATTATGTAACGGCGCATGCAGGATTTTCTGATGCAACAACAGCGATAACCGCCGGCGATTCGTTACAAAAACTGGAGCCTGCCATTATATCGCAGCATGATGCATGGATAAACGCACCGCAAATTTTCGGCATCCATCTCATCATGGACCTGCCCGCATTTTTAATCGTTGGTTTAATTACGCTTATTGTTTTTGTCGGCATCAGTGAGTCGAGAAAAAGCAAGCAATATCATGGTCGGGTTAAAACTGGTCGTTATCTTTTTTATCATTGTGCTCGGCGCTTATTACACACATCCCGGCAACTGGTCGCCGTTCACGCCCACAGGTATTGGTGGAATTTTGAAAGGAGTATCCGCTGTGTTCTTTGCATATATTGGCTTCGACGCCATATCCACAACAGCGGAAGAATGTAAAGACCCGCAACGGGATTTACCCAAAGGGATGATCTATTCATTAATCATCTGTACCATTCTTTATGTATTACTTGCATTGGTGCTGACCGGTATGGTGAGCTATACAAAATTAAATGTAGGCGATCCGCTGGCCATGGTATTCGATGCAAGAGGATTAAAATTTATTTCAGGAATAATTGCAGTAAGCGCCATCGTCGCCACTGCAAGTGTATTATTGGTGTTTCAACTGGGGCAGCCAAGAATATGGATGAGCATGAGCCGTGATGGACTGTTGCCAAAAATATTTTCACGGATTCATCCCAAATATGGAACGCCTTCTTTTTCTACAATTCTCACAGGAGTTGTCGTCGCTGTTCCCGCATTGTTTTTAAACCTTAGTGTGGTGCTGGCATTAACCAGCATCGGAACATTATTTGCGTTCGTGCTTGTTTGCGGTGGCATACTCGTTTTGCAAAACCAGCCCGACAGGCCCGCAAGTAAATTCAGGGTGCCTTATATCAATTCAAGATTTATCCTGCCGCTTCTTTTTGTTCTTGGTATTATACTTTCCTGGACATTGAATAAAGAAAGTACCAAAGAATTTTTTCAGAATAAAACATTGGTGGCGAAAGAAGATTTGTATGACAGGTTGAGCGCCACCGATAGCGTTATGCTCAAAGAAAAACTCAGCACCCTTGATGCGGGTTACAGCCAGTATGGTAATAATCTTAAAGCTTATCTTGAAAATACCTACAGCACCATCTACCGGCCCGTCATCCGCAAAACAGGTTTGTCCGAAGATGTATTATATTATAAAGGCAAGGAAGCCTTTCTGCCGAATATACCGCAATGGCTTTTCATCATCGTAGCATTGATCGTTACTTTCTATTCATTCAAACGAAAATTTTCATTAATACCTGTGCTAGGCCTCATCAGTTGTTTTTACCTCATGGCGCAGGAAAGTCATACAAACTGGTACCGCTTCCTTATCTGGCTGGCGGTAGGCCTGGTTGTCTATTTCTTATACAGTCGCCATCACAGCAAACTTGGAAAAACAATACCTGGAAATGTATAGTTCGAAGTAGGTAGATTTTTTATTTTCCCAGCTTTAGTGCTACTATCATCGCCTGTTGCGACGCTCCGTTCATCTTCCAGTTCTTTACTCGGCAATAGCGTCGCAGTTTACCATGAGCGAAGTCGAATGGTCGCACTCTTGTGCTGCATGAATTCTATTCAGCATTATGGCAGCACTCAGATGAATATCGGCGGTACGTCCCGTACTGAGCTTTTCGAAGTATCATGACATCTTTCATCTTCACATCAAATTGAATTATTTATTTAAACATCCATTCGGCCCGGTCTTTTGTAAATTTGCAGTATGATTTCCCATAAATCCCAACCATCTCATCAATCCCGGTTCAGACAATGAAATACCAGCTTGGCGATATCGTTTTAATCCTTCACTCTAATGAAGAAGGAGAGATCGTTGAATTTATCAACGATAAAATGGTAACGGTGAATGTAAAAGGGGTGAAGTTTCCTGTCTATACCGACCAGATAGATTTTCCTTATTTCAAACGGTTTACCGAAAAGAAAATGTTCCCGCCAAAGAAGGAAAAGAAATACGTGGATGATGTGCGAAAAGAAAAACCAAAAGAAACAAAAGTAGTTGACGGTGTCTGGCTCACCTTTTTACCCGTGATGACAACAGACGAATTCGGTGATGAAGTAGTGGAAGAATTAAAAGTTCACCTCGTGAACAGGACGGAGACAACTTATCATTTTATTTATAACCAGAACTTTTTCGGCAAATCGGATTTTGAATTGAAGAATACGATCAATCCATTTGAAGATTTTTACCTGCACGATCTTCCCTTCGCCGATCTGAATGATAACCCTTCCTTCGATTTTGACTTCTCATTAGTACAGCCCGATAAAAACAAAGCGGAGCATTACGAAGCTTCTGTGAAATTAAAACCCAAACAACTATTTACACGAATTGAAGAATTAAAACAAAAGAATGAAGCGACGTTTTCTTATAAATTATTTGAAAAATATCCCGGTCGGCCTTTTGATGATACCATGGAGTTGGGCAACCTCGCCGCCAAAGGATATAAAGTGTACAATGCAAAAGAGGCGAGGCAACATTTGGAGCCGGCAAGAACGGTAATTGATTTGCACATTGAAAAACTATCAGACGACTGGAAACATTTGAGCAATTATGAAATACTCAGCCTGCAACTAAAGACATTTGAAAAATATTACGAACTCGCATTGGCACATCACCAGCATTCATTAATAGTAATACACGGTTTGGGTACTGGTAAGCTCCGCGACGAGATACATGATATTCTCCGGTTAAAAAGAGAAGTAAAATCTTTCGTCAATCAATATCATTCGCTGTACGGTTACGGTGCAACGGAAATATTCTTTCAATACTAAGCCCCTGATATATTCATTTCTGTATTTATATGAATTCCCGTTGCGGTTGAGCAATGCGGATTGCTGAAGTATTTTTCATCGACAATTTTTTTTGCATCTTCATAACCAGTATTTTAGTAGCACATATTTCCTATTTTAATTAAACAATAATGAAGTCGATCAGTAAAGCAAAGACAGGGATTAATGGCCTTGATGAAATTACCGAAGGCGGACTTCCGCAGGGAAGGCCAACATTGATTTGCGGTGGGCCGGGTTGTGGTAAAACATTAATGGCATTAGAGTTTATTGTGAAAGGCGCCACGTTATACAATGAGCCGGGTGTCTTTATGGCTTTCGAGGAAAAAGCAAGTGAGCTTTCCGCTAACGTCGCTTCTCTTGGTTTTGATCTTGACAAATTGCAAAGAAGCAAAAAACTCCGGCTGGACTATGTTCATATTGACCGTTCCGAAATTGAAGAAACAGGGGAATATGACCTCGATGGACTTTTTATTCGTCTGGAGCATGCTATTAATAGTATTGGTGCAAAAAGAATAGTGCTTGATACGATTGAGAATTTATTTTCAGGGCTCACCAACCAGGGCATTATCCGTGCGGAGCTACGCAGGCTTTTTCGTTGGATAAAAGATAAAGGAATAACAGCGATTGTAACAGGTGAAAGAGGCGATGGTTCATTAACGAGACATGGCCTCGAAGAGTATGTTTCCGATTGTGTCATCTTACTCGACCATAGGATCATTGACCAGATTTCAACACGGCGTTTACGGATTGTAAAATACAGGGGTTCTGTTCATGGCACCAATGAATACCCTTTTTTAATTGATGAAGACGGCATCACTGTTTTGCCTGTTACCTCATTAAAGCTTGACAAGAAAGTTTCTTCCCAACGCATCTCTACAGGTATTCCATCGATGGATGATATGTTTGGGAAAAAAGGATTTTACAGGGGCAGTAGTATTCTTGTCTCTGGTTCTGCGGGCACGGGTAAAACGAGTATCTCCGCTTCTTTCGCCAATGAAACCTGCAACCGGAAAGAAAAATGTATGTTTTTTGCTTTTGAAGAATCCCCGCAGCAGATCATCAGGAATATGCGGTCGATCGGGATGAACCTTGATCAGCATATTAAAAAAGGGTTATTGCAATTCCATTCCTTCCGTCCCGGTTTATATGGATTGGAAACGCATTTATCCACGATGTATAAATTGGTAAAAAAATTCAAGCCGCGGACGGTGATTCTTGACCCGATCACTAACCTCGTATCGGTAGGATTGCTGAACGAAGTAAATTCTATGTTGCTGCGATTAGTGGATTACCTGCAATCGGAAGGGGTAACGCTGATGATGACTGCATTGAACAGCGGTAGCACAGAACACATCGATGAGAATGTTTCTTCCTTAGTCGATGTATGGCTTTTAGTAAGAGATGTAGAATCGAATGGAGAGCGGAACCGTGCTTTATATATCATGAAGTCGAGGGGAATGAAACATAGTAAAGATGTCCGTGAGTTTGTCATCAGTTCTGGCGGACTAAAACTGGTCGATGTTTATAGGGGACCCGAAGGCATACTGATTGGCTCGGCAAGGGAAGCGAAGTTGAAAGAAGCAGTGGCGATGGAAAGGAAAGAAAGAAAAAAGTAAAAGGCTAAATAAAATATGGCAAAGCAGGAAAAAACATGGGAATTACGTTTATATGTAGCTGGCAAAACGCCGAAGTCAGTCGCAGCTTTGAAAAATTTAAGGAAGTATTGCGAAACCCATTTAAAAGGGTTGTATAAAATTGAAGTGATAGATTTATTGGTACATCCTCAATTGGCCGAAGGCGACCAAATTTTTGCGATCCCAACTTTGGTACGAAAAGTGCCGGAACCTATACGTAAGATTATTGGAGATCTTTCTAATGAGGAAAAAGTACTGGTTGGATTAAATATACGGCCTGTAAAATAAGAAGCATGAAGAAAGAGGAAGAATTTGGATTAGAAGAAAATAATGGAGAAGATACGTATATATTCCGGCTGTATATAACGGGTGCTTCGCCAAACTCTTCACGTGCTATTTCTAATCTCAAGGCATTTTTTGAAAAAAACCTGGAAAAGCGGTACCAGTTGCAGATCATTGATGTATACCAACAGCCACACATTGCAAAAAGTGTGGATATTGTTGCCCTTCCGCTACTTATAAAAAAATTTCCATTACCTGAAAGAAGATTGATTGGCGATATGTCGAATACAGAAAAAATATTTAAAAGCCTCGGTTTAGTAAATTAGGTGAAGACATCCCTGAAAACATACGAATCGCTTTTAGCCGAAATGGAAGAGCTGCGCCTGCAGTTGCAGGAAGCGAATGAAACGATCGACGCCATCCGTACCGGCCAGGTGGATGCACTGGTAGTAAAAAGCGGGGATGAACACCAACTCTACACATTAAAAAGCGCCGACCAGACTTACCGCGTATTTATTGAGAAAATGAAAGAAGGCGCCGTCACGCTCAGTAACGATGAAGTCATTTTATACAGCAATTCCCAATTTGCTTCTATGGTGGGCCTGCCATTAACAGAAGTCATAGGGCTATCATTTTCCAATTTCATTCACGAAGGTTCAAAAGAAACGTTTGGGGATTTAATGAGACAGGGATGGAAGTCTGACAGCAAAGGAGAGATTTTTTTAAAGAATAAGAACGGCGAAATGGTTCCTTTTCTTTTATCTTTTACGTCGTTGGAATTAGATGAAGGAAGGGCGCTGAGTGTTATTTTAACTGACCTGGCTGTTCAAAAAGAAGCCGAGAAGCAATTAAAACAAAAGAATAAACAACTAGAAGAGGCGCAACTTGCCGTTACAAAAATAAATGAGCACCTCGAAGAACTAGTAACCGAACGCACCCATGAATTGTTTTTAAGCCGGGAATATTTCAAATTTTTAGCCGATAACATTCCTGTTATTGTATGGACAACACGGGCCGACGGTTCCGCTGATTATTTTAATAAACAATGGTATGAATATACGGGGTTAAATTTTGATCAATCCAAAGAAGCGGGGTCGCAGCAGGCGTTACACCCTGATGATTTTAATGCGACCGTGCAAGCATGGAATGAAGCTGTGCAAAACAAAACCAATTTTTATTTTGAATACCGTATAAAAAGAGCTGCGGACGGGCAATTCAGGTGGCACCTTGCAAATGGTACCCCGTTAAAAGATGAAGCCGGCAATGTGATCACCTGGTTTGGGACCTCTACCGATATCGAAGACCAGCGGAAAGAGCTGGATAAAAAAGATGAGTTTATTAGCGTGGCCAGTCACGAGTTAAGAACGCCGCTGACCAGTTTAAAAGGATATATACAATTGATGGGTGCGCAAAAAGATCTGCCGGAACCAGTCTACCAGTATATTCATAAGGCCAGCAGCTCCATGGTCAAATTGCAAAACCTGATCAATGACCTGCTCGACATGAGTAAGATACAGGCGGGCAAATTAAAATTTGCTACGGAAGTAATTAATTTAAGCGATCATTTAAATGCCTGGATTGAAAACAGCAAGCATATCTATTCTTCATTTAGTATAAAAAAAGAAATCGCCGCTGACCTTTTTGTACAAGGGAATGCAGACCGGTTAGAACAAGTGGTCATGAACCTTGTTAATAATGCCGTGAAATATTCACCAGATAAAAATGAAATTATCGTCAGGGCTGTAAAAGATGAAGACAACGTAACAGTATCGGTAACGGATTTTGGCATCGGTTTATCAGAAGCCGATAAAAGAAGAATATTTGAACGCTTCTTCCGGGTTGATAGTGAAAGTTCGTTAACCTCGGGTTTGGGTATAGGCCTTTATATTTCTTCTGAAGTAATCAGGGAACATAAAGGAACAATAGGAGTAGAGAGTGAATTAAACAAAGGGGCTATTTTTTCTTTTTCACTTCCTCTTACAAAAACAACTCAATAATTTTTACCCGGCCTTTTCGTCTACTTCAAACAAGCCAAAAGTATTATTATCTAAATCGATAAAATATCCCTGCCAGCACCTGCCGGGTATGGCGAACTTAGGCAAAGCGATTTGCCCGCCGGCTTCAATTATTTTGTTGCTTACTTCATCGAAGTCCTCCACTTCGATAGAGCATACAAAAGCATTTGTTCCAGTTCCAGTCGCCGGAACATTAGCCGGCCGTTTTAAAAGCCCTCCATTAATAGAATTCGTTTCAATCCTGTAATATTCAATAGGGACAAATTCTTCCTTTATAAATCTCCAACTAAATATGGATTCATAAAATTTAATATCCCTGCCCGGATCGGAAGATTGTATTTCGAAGTACCCGATAGTATTCATGCGTATGAGTTATTTTAGAATGAGGCTAAGATATAGATTGATTCAGAATTTCAGAAACATCTGGTGATTAGGATTTGAATGCGTTTCAGAAATTTTAAAATCATAGCTGCCTATAATCACAAAGCTATTCTTTTTATAAAAATTAATGGCTCGATGGTTTTCTTTCCACACAAACAACCAAATGCCCATTTGGTTGTTTCTTTTTGAAAGGTCAATATTAAATTTGAAAAGTGCTGCACCCAGTTTTAAATCATAAAATTCTTTAAGTAAATAAATCCGTTCCAGCTTCGTGATGTTTTTTACAGGGCTATCGCTATAAGGAGTATCGAAAATTATTTTTGAGTAACCGGCGATGCGGTTGTTGTAATAAATAATGTGATAGATGTTTTTTGTATCGCTTAATTCATCTTGAAAGGCATTGATGTTATATTTTTCAATTACATAATTATTTATGTCTTCAGCGCTGGCACTGGTTCCATGCGATTCTATAAAAACGGTTGGGGCTATTTCGGAAAGTATTTGAGCGTCTTTTAAGCCGACCCGGATAATTGAAGTCATTCTATATGTTGTTAGTTACAAAACTAATTAGAATCAGGCCTTCAAGCATGCGATCACTAATCATTTAATCCTTTTCCCTTAAGGATTTGCGGCATATATTTTTCAACCCTCGACTCCCGGGTTTTGGATTGTTTGGGTGCGGAAAAATAAAGCAAGTACCCTCTTTGCCGCCCCGGCGTCAACGCATAAAAAGCCTTTTTCAACGCAGAGCTTTTGCCTAATTTATTTTGAAACTCTTTGGCAACGGTGTATTCTTTAGTCTTTTTTAAATTTACTTTCAAGCCGGCTTTTTCCACTTCAATCGCTTCATAGATATAGGCTTTCAGAACAGTCTTCAACTTCACTATTTCCTTAACATTAGTGAACCGCGCCTGGCGGGCCGCCTGCACATTCTTTGTTTGTTGTATTAAAATACTATTGGCATCATTTAACAAGGCGCCTTTGAAAAACAAAAGGGCGCAGTATTCTTTAAATACATGTATTAAAACAATGTTGTTTTTCCCGAATGTGTAACAGGGAACGCCCCACTTCAATTCTTCGTTGAGCCCACAGTCAAGAACGATCATTCTCAATTTCTCTATTTCTTCCTGCCACTTTTTATTTTTACTAAAATAAAAATCAACTTTCGGGTTCATTCCACTTTTTGTCATAGCATATTATTTTATTAAACCCTTAACGAGCCGCGAAAACCCTGGCGGCATAGTATGATTCGGCACCGTTGTGATATAAGAAGACAGTATCGTAGCGGCGGTCGCAAAATAAAGCGCCGCCGAGTTTCCTGATAGCAGCAGGTGTTATTATCCAGCTCGATGTTTTCATATCGAAATTTCCCAGTTGCTGCAGCTCCCGGTATTGTTCTTCCGTTAAAATTTCAATGCCCATCTCAGCAGCCATATCCATTGCGCTGTTTTTGGGTTTATGTTCTTTTCTTGAATCCAGCGCTTTGCGGTCATAACAAATACTTCTGCGGTCTTTGGGACTTTCTGCCGAACAATCATAAAAAATATATTCACCCGTTTTTTTATCATGGCCAACAACATCCGGTTCACCGCCGGTTAGCTCCATTTCATCAAGCGACCATAATTTTTCGGGGTTCGCTTCCAGTTTTGCCTGCACTTTCGTCCATTCAATTCCTTTATGGCGATCCTTATTTTTCTCAAAACGGACTTTTAATATTTTGAGTAGCTCTTCATGTTCTTTTGGCGACAATTTTTTTTTCATTCTATTCAATTTATTGATTAGCTAAAACAATCTTTCTATCCGCAGGCCTGAAATACCACGACAAAATAATAAAAACAGTCTGCATGAATGGGCCAATAATTTGCTTGAGATCATCATCACCACTTGCCAAATGCGAAATAAGCGCCCCTGTCATAACAAAAAAGAAACCGGCATAGGCCCATTCTTTAAGCAATTTAAATCCCGGGACTAAAATAGTTATTACTCCAAGTATTTTCCAAACACCGATAATGTACAGGAAATATAGTGGATAACCTAAAGGAACAACCAGGTCAACCATCGCCTTTGCATGAAATAGTTGCGCCAGTCCACTTCCCAGCATGCCGAAAGCCAATAAAGCTGTTGCAATCCAATAGATGATTAATTTTTTCTTTTTCATGTTGTGTTATTTTAACCTGGCTGTCGTCAGGCAAGTTTGCGTACGATGTCTTGTAACCGGTCATGCGCCATATTTATACCTTGCGCAAAAGGCAACTGCAGCATTTGGTCCCTGTCTGCGACTGATTTATATACTATTTGCATCGTGAGTTTGCTGGTATCGTCAGTAAGTTGCTCAAACTCCAGGAACTCAAGCTGCACGGGAAAAGGGGTGTTCTCCATTTCAAATGTCCGTATGATTTTTTGGTTCGGAACAAAATCATGAACTACGCCATTGGCCCGGAACACTACGTTTCCTTTGGCATCACTTGTTACAAATTGGTAACCACCGTGCTTTTTATTTTCCAGTTTCATTACTTTGGTTCCCATCCATTGCTCAACAAGCTCGGACTCGGCGTATGCTTTAAACAATAATTCCAATGGCAAATCGAATTCTCTTGTAATCACTAAATCCTGTTTACCATCTTCCGCATTTATTTTTGTTTTTCGTTCCATGTTATTTGCTTTTATATTTTTTCATAATCGTTTCTAATTTATTAAACCGGGCATCCCACATGTTCCGGAATTGTTCAATAAAATCCGATACTTCTTTCATTTTTTTTGCATTGATGTGATAAGATATCTCCCTGCCGTTTTGTTCTTGTTTCAGCAATTCACACTCGGTAAGTATTTGCAGGTGTTTGGAAACGGTCGGCCTTGCTGTGTCAAAGTTGGCGGCGATGGCGCCGGCTGTCATCGATTGCGAAGCCACCAATAGCAGTATAGCTCTTCTTGTCGGATCGGCTAATGCTTGAAATACATCTCGTCGTAAATTCATTATGTAGTTATTTGACTACAAATATATGTGTAGTCAAATAACTACGCAAATTTTTTTTTGAAATAATTAGTTAACCGGCTGTAGTGCTACTAGCATCGTCTGTTGCGACGCTCCGTTCATCTTCCTGTTCGCTATTCAGCAATTGTCGAAGACTCCGATGTTTGTCGGGGCGTCGCTCCTGATAACTATCGGGATTACCATGCCTGCCCCGACGAATGTCGTGGGAGCGAAGCCGAATGGTCGCATTCTTGTAAGACATTAACAAGGATGAGCATTTTGGTGACTGTCTCACTAGCTTGATGCTTCCAGGTTTCGTTTTGTTGCTTCGTGGTGATGCCCAACATGATAAATTGTAAAATATAGCATTTCTCTTACCGTCAATTTGCCTAATAATGGATGCGGTAAGATTAACGTGTCAAGTTCTTGTTCCGTAAACTTTTCTATTTTTGAACATAAAATATCCACTTTTTTCTTCAACGCTTTGCTGATTGTTTCTTTTTGGTTTAGTCTGACATTTTTCGGAATAAATTGTCTCGTTGATTTGGCGCCGTTTTCTAATTTGATTAAATATTTCTTTACCAGTTCTTCATAGGTTCTGCCAGACCGGTTTGCTTTTCCAAATAGTAAGCGAATTAAAGATTTAGGTAAACTTAATGCAAGGGCAACTGGCTTTACCGAAAGATAAATGTGATCAAGTTGTTGTCCTGCCGTCCATTTTTGTTGATAAGCAAATAAAAATTCTTCATCGGTCAGGCCATTTATAAAGGCGATAAATGCGCTATGCTTTTCCTTAAGTAATTGTATGATTGTTTGTCGCTCCACTTTGTTGATAAAATTAATGAAGATGGGAATATATTCTTACCTGGCTTTATTCATCGGCCGGATATCTCATTGAGTAGTGATATGAAGTAGAGAATTTATTTATTAAGCCACCATTTTCGGCGACATCTGCCCAAATGCTCAGTAAAGAACAGAAAAATGAAGTCCAGATAGCCATCGGGAGCGGCACCCCGGCAAACATCGGGGTCTTCGACAATGCTCAGTAGAATTACCGAACGATGAAGAGTGCGACGCAACAGGCGATGCTAGTAGCACTGAAGCTTGGCTACAAAATATTATTCCATACTTATTATGCTTCCGCCATATCAGGAATGGCTTCCACTTTGTATTCGCCGGCATCGAGCTTTTTCTTTGTTTCAGAAAATGCTTTCAGCGTTGCTTCAATATCCGCATCTGTATGTACAGCGGTCGGGATGAGGCGATAAATAATATGTCCTTTTGGAATAACGGGATATACAACGATGGAACAAAAGATGTGATAATTTTCGCGGAGGTCCATCACCATAGCGGTGGCTTCGGGCACATCGCCTTTCATGTATACGGGTGTAACAACAGAATCCGTTTTGCCTATATCAAACCCTCTTTCTTTTAATCCTTTTTGAAGTTTGGTCGCATTTTCCCAGAGCTTTTCTTTCAAATCCGGTTTGGTACGTAATAACTCCAGGCGTTTAAGATTGCCGATAACCAATGGCATCGGCAAACTCTTAGCGAATATTTGTGAACGGATATTATAACGTATATAGTCAATGATGTTTTTATCACCTGCGATAAAAGCGCCGATGGATGCCATTGATTTGGCGAACGTAGAAAAATATATATCAATATCATCCTGCACGCCTTGCTCTTCACCTGCACCAGCGCCGGTTTTTCCCAGCGTACCGAAGCCATGTGCATCATCCACGAGCAAGCGGAATTCGTAATTCTTTTTCAATGCGACGATCTCTTTCATTTTTCCCTGGTCGCCTGCCATACCGAAAACTCCTTCGGTAATAAGCAATATCCCGCCGGCCTGCTGCTTTTCAATCAATGCAGTGGCACGTTGTAATTGTTTTTCGCAATCGGCGATATCATTGTGTTTGAAAACATAACGATGGCCCGCATGCATGCGCAATCCATCAATAATACAGGCGTGGCTTTCCCCGTCGTATATAATAATATCGTGACGGCTGCACAATACATCAATCAGGCTCGACATGCCCTGGTAGCCGTAATTCAATAATATAGAATCTTCTTTCATAACGAAAGAAGCCAGTTCACTTTCTAATTGTTCGTGGTGATTGCTATTGCCGCTCATCATCCGTGCGCCCATAGGAAGGGCGAGGCCAAAATCTTTTGCGCCATCCGCATCCGCTTTTCTTACTTCGGGATGGTTGGCAAGACCGAGATAATTATTCAAACTCCATACGATCATTTCCTTTCCACGAAATTTCATGCGGCTGCCAATCTCACCTTCTAATTTAGGAAATGCAAAATAGCCATGTGCTCTTTCACGATGCTGCCCGATGGGGCCATAGTGTTTTAACAAACGCTCAAATATATCCGCCATATAATGATTTTGTTATCAGTGGTTAGATGTTGCAAAAATAAGCTTTTGATGCTAATGGACAAAGGTGAATAATGTGTGGTAATATATTGTACCTTAATCTTATGAATAAATCAACCACCACGGAAATAGCAGGAGAATACTACCTGCGCGGGGTGCCGGAAATGGCATCCGGTTTTAAATTGAATAGCGATAATACATTCCAGTTTTTTCTTGCTTACGGGGCATTGGACAGGTATGGCTCCGGTGAATGGAAAACGGAAAACGGCCGGCTTATTTTGCAAAGTAAAATATGGAGCGGAAAAGATTTCGCGTTGCTGGAAAGTAAAACTGCCGGCGATGATGGGGTTACTGTAAAGATCACTGATAAGAACCAGAATGTGCTGCGATATGTTTACGGTAATTTGGAAAAAGATACCAAAGAATCATGGCGGCCTGCGAATAGTGATGGAATGATAAGTTTTCCGAAACAGGATGTATCAAACATCTCGCTGGTATTTGAATTTTGCCCGGAACGTTTTTCTGTTTTTACTGTCGACAATCCCAAACACAATTATTTTGAATTTCGTTTTGAACCGTGGCTCGTTGAATTTTTCTTTAATGATTTCAAGTTGGCGATAACTAAAGAAGGATTAAAAGGCAAACACCCGATGATGAAAGGGGAGGAGTTTGTGTACGTGAAACAATAGGCAAGTGGCAACAGGCAATGGGCAATAAGCAATCGGCAAAAAGTCCGATAATTGATGAAGCTTCAATATTTGCTCAGTAGAGAACAGAAACCTGCCTGCCGGTAGGCAGGGATGAATGGAGCGTCGCAACGAAGCCGATAGTAGCAATGCAGTTTGGCGAAAAAATAATCTAAGCAGCCATCGAAGAAATAAATTTCACCAGGCTTCTCTTAGCAATCGGCAACAGTGTTTCATCAACAGGAAATTTTAATTCCGTTTCGATAGAATACACGGCAGGATTGGGCAAGTCTTTGCGGTGACGGATCAATTCAGATTTGATATGCTCATACGTGCTGGCGATGCTTCTTTGCCAGCGGTCAACGAATACGGTTTTAATACTCCTGTATTTTTCATCATGCTTTTCAAAAATAGAAAGACGATAATGATAAACGCCGGTGACACTTGTTAAGCCGGTGCTTAAAAAGAAATAGCCTTCCTGTATATCGAGTGGAATAAGACCGACAGGTGTGATATTAAGTTTATCTTCTACAAATTCATAAATCTCCGTGCCGCTGGAAATTGTTTTTTTCATCCTGCCTTCCGAATAGTGAATGATGTCTTCGAGTTCCTGCATTAGCTCTGTATCTGCGATCAATTGCTCATACAATAACTGCAATTTTTCCATTTGAAAACCGGTGAGTTTTTTAGGAAAATGTTCCTGCAGGTATTTTTTATTTTCTCTAAAGGCGACAACATTATTGTAGTGAAATATGACATCGGCCAGTTGCGGATAGAGTTTGTTCTCATTAAAATGTTTGCCGATCTCCTGCAGGTAGGCGAGGAGAGTGTACTTTTTTAGCTCGAAATCAATGTAGCCTTCAGCGAACCAGGTTTCGGATAGTGACTTCATAGTGGTGAATTTGGTTATTGTAATTTACAAAAAAGACTGAAAGAATGAAATAGAAGTTTAATTTTAATGTGTTAAAGAGAAAATATGAAATTAGTATTGATAGCAATGCTCATGGTTTGCACATCCTGCAGCCACACGTATTATGTCGTTCGCCATGCAGAAAGGGCCGATGTGGCGGGGAATAACGATCCGCAAATATCTGACAAAGGAAAGGAGCGGGCAATTGCCGTAAAAGAGATAGTGGCGAAAAAGAAAATTGCTTATATCTATTCCACCAATACCAACCGCACCAAATCGACAGCGCAGCCAACTGCGGATTATTTTAAATTACCTGTCACGACGTATGGCCCGCGGCCCGATTCAGCATTTATCGCATCCGTCAAAGCATTGAAGAAGAATGTACTGATCGTTGGACACTCCAACACAGTTGATGATGTCGTGAATATGCTTTATGGAGAAAAGAAAGTTCCCGCAGACCTCAGCGAGTCAGAATACAACAAACTGTATATTATAAAGATCAAAGGAAAGAAGATGCAGTTTGAAGAGAAAGCGATTTATCCGAAAAATTAGAAATCCCTTTCATCATCAAAGTTTTCAAACTCTTTCGCCACTGCGGTGAGGAATGTAGCGCCCAGGCTTCCGTCTATAATACGATGATCATAGCTCATGCTTAAATACATCATGTGCCGGATAGCGATGCTATCGCCCTGCGGCGTTTCCACTACCACAGGTCTTTTCTTTATAGCGCCAACAGCGAGTATAGCCACTTGTGGTTGATTGATAATAGGAGTTCCCATCAAACTACCGAAAGATCCGACATTCGTTATGGTGAAAGTGCCGCCGGCAGTATCATCTGCTTTTAATTTACCGGTTCTTGCATTTTCCGCAAGATTGTTTACTTGTTTCGTAAGACCAACCAAATTCAACTGATCCGCATTTTTAATAACGGGTACAATTAAATTACCACTCGGCAGGGCTGTAGCCATACCGATATTAATATCTTTTTTTATAATGATCTTATCTCCATCCAGCGAGGAATTGATCAACGGGAATTTTTTAATACACTTTACAATCGCTTCTATAAATAATGGAGTAAACGTAATTTTCGTTCCTTCTCTTTTTTCAAAATCCTTTTTCATTTTCTCCCTCCACTGCACCATATTCGTCACATCTGCTTCGGAAAAGCTCGTTACATGCGGGCTGGTATGCTTGCTTCGCACCATGTGTTCAGCAATCATCTTGCGCATCCTGTCCATTTCTATTATCTCCACGTTGCCGTTGTAAGCGCCGGGTGTCGACGTGTGATTTGAGATTACTGCCGGATCGTTTAATGCTCGACGGCCCGTAACCCGTGGTTCATAACCCGTAACTTTTCCTGACTTCCTTTCTTCCACAAACTGTAAAATATCCTTCTTCGTTACTCTTCCTTCATTGCCCGTGCCCGCAATTCTTTCCAGTTCACTCATCCCGATTCCTTCATTCGCAGCGATATTCAAAACCAGTGGAGAGTAAAAGCGACCGTTTGAATTAGAAGAATGCGTGGTATGAATTTTAGTCGAAGGCTGGTAAGAAACAACAGCTGCTTCTTCCTGAGGTTCCGGTTGCGCTGGTTGTTTTATTGGCTCCTGCGCCGACCCGTTCGTAGAAGGCGTATGAGAAACATTTTCTTCGCTGCTTGTTTTTATCCGTGCAATCACAGTGCCCACCGGTACTACATCATTCACATTATATAATACTTCATCCAGTACGCCGGCAGCCGTACTCGGCACTTCGCTATCCACTTTATCGGTAGCGATTTCCAATAACGTTTCATCCATCCGCACGGTATCACCCGGTTGCTTCAGCCATTTCAATATGGTAGCTTCCATGATACTTTCGCCCAACTTTGGCATTAAAAGGTCAACTACTGCCATAATAATTTTTATTTGTTACCCGGCTATATTACTACTATCATCGTCCCTTGCGTCGCACTCTTCAACTGCATTAACACAGATGAGCAAGAATGACAAGTCGTTTATAACCAGCCAAAGGTAACAATTTGAAATAAAACGATGCGATCAACTGTTAGTCAGAATAAATTTCCGTAGAAAGTCCAAAGCCATATACGCTGTTTGCCTGATATTCCTTTCCCTGTCAAAGCGTACATGGATCAATTTAGTAACAATATTATTCTTATTTCCCGCAGCCAGCCAAACCATTCCCACTGGTTTTTCTTCCGTTCCGCCATCGGGCCCCATAATGCCCGAAGTAGCTATTGCATAATCCACGTTCAATTTTTCAATAGCGCCTTTCACCAATTCCTTCACTGTCTCTTCACTCACAGCGCCAACTGAAAGTAATGTATCGTGTTTTACGTTTAATATATTTTCTTTCACCTCATTTGCATAGCTCACTACACTTCCTTTATAATAAGCCGACGATCCGGGAACAGAAGTGATCAAATGAGCAATATAACCGCCGGTGCAACTTTCAGCAGTCGCCATAGTCTTACCTCTTGCTTTCAATAATTGGCCAATCACTACCTGCATTTCATCATCTACATCAGTAACGAGATAATCTTTTACCAATTTTTTCAATTGTTCAAATTGGCCGTTCATTTCAATTTCCAGTTGCTCTTTATTTTCACCCAAAGCCGTAAGCCGTAGTCTCACCATTCCAAAACCCGGCAGGTAAGCCAGTTTGATATGTGCAGGCAATGCCGTCTCAAAATCTTTTATCATCTCAGCGATCATCGATTCACCCAATCCTGAAGTGAAAATCGTGCGATGAAGTATTGCTGGCATTGTAAACTCTTTCAACAGTCTCGGGATTACTTCATCCATGATGAGGCCTTTCATTTCATGCGGCACGCCGGGGAGGGAAACGAAAACTTTTTTATCGGGGTGTTGCACTCCCCCTTTAGGGGGTTGGGGGGTAAACCACATCCCCGGCGCTGTCCCTCTCGCATTATGCAACACAATACAAACATCAGGCACTTCAGCTTGTTTTAAATTTCTTTCCAGCATCGGGCCCGGGCGGCGGTACACTTTTTCAAATAAATATTTTACATGTGTAAGTACTTCTTCATTTACTACCAGTTTACCGCCAAAATAATTACAAAGCAATGGTTTGGTAATATCATCAGCAGTAGGGCCAAGTCCGCCGGTAATGATAATGATATCCGATTCTTTGCCTTCTTCATCCAGCGCTTTCCATATATCATCGTACACATCACCCACAGCGACTCTTCGCTTCACCCACACACCGATCTTATTTAATTCCTGGGCGATAAAAGCGCTGTTGGTATCAATGGTTTGGCCAATTAATAATTCGTCGCCGATAGTGATAATAGAGGCATTAACTTTTTGCAAAAGAGTGAGTTTGCTGCAAATATCATTCATTCTTCTATACGGACATCTTCATAGATGTCTTTCAGGAAAAGAGTAAGACCAATAGTAGAAATGAAAAAATTATCTGAAAGTTCTTTGAATTCTGTCAATTGCCAGCTATTGTCCCCATTGTATTTATAAATTTCGATAGAAACGCTGGTCGAGTCGATGAGTATGTATTCTTTCAGGGTTTTAATATTCCGGTATAAATTAAATTTTGTGCCCCTGTCATAGTTTTTGGTTGATTTTGATAAAACTTCAATCAATGCAGTGGGATTTATGGCTATATCTTTTTCTTCGCTTTCGATTTCAGGTTTGTCGCATATAATAGAAAAATCAGGGTAAGTGTATAAAGAATTTTCAGGAATATGAATACGCAAATCACTTCCAAACATATCACATGGCTTGCCTTTTAAAAAAGGAAGAATTAGTGTATTTATATTTTTCACAATTACATTATGCTGCCAGGATGCACCAGACATCGCAAACACCTCTCCTTTATAATACTCATGCTTCTCTTCCGAAGCCCTTTCCATTTCAAGGTATTTCTCCGGAGAAATAAAATTATACTTCGGCGCCGGTTCTTTAACTTCATTTTCCATACTATAAATTTAATTCTTTTTAGTTTTAGGATATAATCATTTTGAATGAAGAAGATCATCTTTATTATTGGTTGCTGGTTGCTGGTTAATGGATCATTTGCACAAACAGTTTCCCAACAATTACAAAAAGCCTTTCAACAGTTTGAAGGCGATCCGCAATTAAAACATGCGATCAGCTCTTTGTATGTAATAGACGCCAGTACAGGCAAGGTTGTTTTCGATAAAAATTCGAAAATTGGCTTAGCCCCGGCGTCTACACAAAAAATTATTACTGCTACTACTGCTTTTGATTTGTTAGGGAAGT
This sequence comes from Chitinophagaceae bacterium, assembly GCA_037200685.1. Classification (GTDB taxonomy): domain Bacteria; phylum Bacteroidota; class Bacteroidia; order Chitinophagales; family Chitinophagaceae; genus JAJKIP01. The sequence goes on along the minus strand of JBBCIG010000014.1, from coordinate 314,500 downwards.
ATTATCGGTATAAAACAGAGTTGGGGTATAAAAGCAAAATTGATAATAGTGTTTTAAATGGGAATCTTTACTTTATAGGAAGTGGGGATCCTACACTCGGTAGTGATAGATGGGAAAGAACAAGGGATTCATTTCTAATGAATAATTGGTGGCAGGATATACGTAAAGCAGGTATTAACAGGATCAATGGATCGATTTGGTTTGCTGCTCGCAATTTTTCTGTGAAATCAATACCGGATGGGTGGATATGGCAGGATATCGGCAATTATTACGGTGCCGGGTCTAATGTTCTTAATTGGAGAGAAAACCAGTATGATATCCTATTACATTCATCTAAAAAAGTTGGTGATTCTGTAGAAATAATATCTCCGAAAGAATCACTTACCAGTGAATTAAAGTCAGCGCCGAAAGGTACGGGAGATAACGCTTATGTTTATTATGATAAATCGATAAGCGGTACAATACCTGTAGGTGAATCTTCATTTAAAGTATCCGCTGCCGAAACAGATCCTATTGGTGTTCTTTGCAATGATTTTTCACGGTATTTAAGTTCTAAAAATTTGCAAAGCGAGGCAAGAGAGAAATTTTATTCAGGACCGACAGCATCTGAAGGAATTGAAACGGACTCTGCGCTTTATATCATCAGTACCCATTATTCCCCTTCCCTCGATTCCATCATCTATTGGTTTCTCCAAAAAAGCATCAACCTTTATGGAGAAGCACTGATAAAAACATTTGCTTACGAAAAGAATGGATTTGGCAGCACAGATGCCGGGGTAAAAATTGTCAAAGATTTCTGGAAGCAAAAAGGCATTGAGGAAGATGAATTAAATATTGGTGATGGCTCTGGTCTTTCGCCGCAAAACCGGGTCACTACCCATGCGCAGGTAGAAATATTAAAATATGCAAAAAAGCGTCCCTGGTTTTCTTATTTCTATAATGCCCTGCCGGAATATAACGATATGAAAATGAAAAGCGGTACCATTAAAGACGTCAAAGGTTTTTGTGGGTATCACAAAGCCCGTAATGGGAAAGAATATATTTTTTTCTTTTTTGGTTAATAATTATAGCGGGCAAACTTCTGATCTCGTGGGCAAAATGTACAGGGTATTAAATGAATTGAAATAGCGTTTACGTTTCGATAAAAAGAATAGCTGCCATACAAAGATGTTGAAAGCGCTTTCTTTGTGTAACTTCAGTTTATTATAAACTTCCTCATAGCTTACGGATGGGGACAAAACTAATTCTTATGAAAGAGCAGAATTTTAAAAACCATGTCCGGTTTGTATTTACCTGGCATATCATAACAGGCTTATCCATCATTGCTGTAATCGTTGGAAGTATTATTAACCTTGTAAATGCTACAAAAGAAACCCGGTACTCTGCTTCACTGCTTGTGCTTATTTCATTCATCCTTGTAAGTATTTTTATGTATGCGAGAAGCTTTGCACTTAAAGCACAGGACAGGGCAATCCGGGCTGAAGAAAATTTTCGTCATTTTATTTTAACCGGCGAACCTCATCATAAAGATATCCGGTTAAGACAAGCAATAGCCTTACGCTTCGCAAGTGATGATGAAATGCCCGCATTGGCCCAGCGTGCCGTAGATGAAAAACTATCTCCCAGGGAAATAAAAATTGCTATCCAGAACTGGCGACCAGATTATCGCCGGGTATAATCAAAAGCCAAAGCGGCGAAAGATTTGAATATCCATTTCGAGGTACCACGGGGAGCCAATCGCAGCTATCCAAAGTAACAGGATAAATATCTTTCCGGCGATAGAAACATCCTGTATTAAATGACGGTGCAGTAAACTCTGTATCGTCGTCATAATTTTTTCTTCTTTGTCATCAAATTCAAAAGGAGGGCCGGGTTGAAAATCTTTAAAACCGGGATGCTGCGCAATTAAAATATTCCTGATCTTCCAGTAATCCTCATCTTTTAATTCCTCGTAAGAAAGATCTACGTTAATGTTATCGGACTCGATCGTTTTCTCAACTTCTTTGAATTTAGAATCAGTTCGTAATCGGAGTAACATCATGGCCGGGAAAATCAGTAGTATCCAGAAACTTAATTTCCACGCGACCCAACATAAAAAAGCTACGGATAAAAAAACAAATATTTTACTTAGCCATCCTTCTTCATCAAGAAACACCCTGTTTAATAATTGACCGCCGTCTAAAGGATATACGGGAATGAGATTGATAATATTCAGAAAAATCATTAACCCCGCAATGCTGCTAAGTGAAACATCATAAAAATAAATGTCTGATGCCTGGCTTTGATCTATAAAATAAAGGGCAATTCCTATAATAATACCCGGTAAGGGGCCGGCTAATAAAATAACGGCTGATTCTTTTTGCGAGACTTCTCTTTTCGTTCCGGATACATAAGCGCCGAGAAGAGGGATAAAGAAAATGCCAAGGTCACTGTAACGATAATATTTCATTGCAAAGAAATGCCCCAGTTCATGAAAGACAACTATCGCTGTAATGATGAGCAGCATGATGAAGCTGTGAAATATGTAATAGCCCAGTATGAGGTAAAGCGCCAGGCTGATAAAGGAACGCAACCATACGTTTGATGGCTGTTCTGTTTTTTCAAATTTGGGTGGAAAAATAATTATTCCTTCCTGCGGTGCAGGTGAATTTTCATTCAACGGTTCATAGGATGATGAATTTTCCATTTCTTTAGTTGACAAAATATGGTTGTAATTTCTGTAGCAATTGTTCCGGTATCACTGTTCGTTTCATTGCTTTTTCTTCCATAAAGTATAAAATGATTTTGGCAGTAGCAAGTAATTCTTCTTTTTCATTTAATACTTCGTGATGGAATTCCATTTTATGGCCAACCGGTAATTCTTTTAATATCATTTTAATAGTAAGGAGGTCATCATACATCGCAGGGCGCAGGTAACGGCATTGCACCTCAATTACCGGCATGATAATTCCCATTTTTTCTATATCCGCATAAGAAAGCCCAAGATCCCGTATAGCTTCTACTCTTACCACCTCGAAATACGGGAAGAAATTTCCATGATAAACAAAACCCATCTGGTCGGTTTCTGCATAGCGGACACGTATCTTGGTTTCGTGGGTAAACATTCTTAGCTATTAATTATTTTCCAAGCATCCGATCAAGGCTGAACTTACCGGGGCCTGTGAACAACAAAACGATAAAACCGCCAAGGAAAAGTGCACCATGTCCCCCTTTCCCAAAGATATCTCCCTGATGGGCGGAAAAAACAACTACCGACATGGCAATAATGAGTGGGATACAAGCCAACCGTGTAAATAAACCCATTACTATAAATATCGAACAGAAGAATTCAGCGAAAATGACCAAACCCAGTGAAAGCGGGGCGCCAATATGAAATGGATCAGCGAAAGTAGATGACTTCGTGGCAAAACTCATGAGTTTTGCATACCCGATCGGGATCATTAACCCGCCCATTGTTAATCGCAAAATAAAAAATGCGAATGATAAGCCGTTGTCAGAATATTTAATGTTAAAAAGCTTTTTCATGCAGGATATTTTGAAATGCAATATTAAGAAAAAGCGATGAGGTATGATGCTGCTATGCATTTATGCAATAACCAAATGAAACTATAAAGTCTTCGATTAAAATGTTAAACAAAAATCAACATTTCACTTATCCACACATGTTTGGAATGATGTTTGGCTAACCTTAAAATAAATTTGAATATTGCGGCGTTAGGGAATTATCCCGGTTTATTGGGTCAACGGTTAAAGGATACCTTTCATGAAGCAACTAATTTTCGTGGCGTCAGCCATTCTCTTTAGCACAGCTGTTTTTTCGCAACAAACAGCATTTTATTCCGACAGTTATTCCAAGTTTAAAGAAGCAAAGGAGTATTTTCAAAAAGAACAATACAGCCTTGCTTATCCTTTATTCAAGGAATTGAAGCAGGATGTGCGGGAAACCGATATCGCTAATCATTCCGTAACAGTACAGGAAATTGGCTATTACACCACTGTTTGTGCATTAAAACAAGGTGAAAGCAGGGCGGAAAGCGATGCCATCGACTTTATTGACCTGGAAAAAAATACAGCCCGTGTACAAATGATGAGTTTTCATTTGGGTGAATATTATTTCCATAAAAAAGAATTTAATAAAGCGGTCGATAATTACGAACAGGCCAATATTGAAAACCTGAGCAATAAAGAAATCGCCACGATGAAATTTCACCAGGGTTATTCGTATTTCACGTTACAAAAATTCGGACAGGCGAAACCGCTGTTTAATACGGTCCGTTCCATGAAGGATGATCCCAATTATCTTGATGCGAATTATTATTATGGTTTTGTTGCTTTTCGTGATAAACAATACAATGAAGCGCTGCAAAGCTTCAGGATCGTAGAAAATGAAAATCAATATTCCACAGTCGTTCCTTATTACATCGCACAGATATATTATATACAAGGTAAAAAAGAGGAAGCATTGGCATATGCGGAAACAAAGATCAAAGCGAACAATGCACAGTATTATGACCTGGAGATGAAACAAATGATTGGGCATGCGTATTTTGAAAGAAAAGAGTACGCAAAAGCATTGCCTTACCTTGAAGATTATGTGAAACGGTCAACCAAAGTGCGCCGCGAAGATCTTTATGAACTTTCTTATTCTTATTACCAGGCCAATCAATTTACTAAAGCGATCGATGGCTTTAAACAGTTAAGTGGTAAAGAAGATTCCCTCAGCCAGGGGGCGATGTATTTATTGGGTGATGCTTATTTAAAAACAGGACAAAAAGCCAATGCGAGAAATGCTTTTCTTTTTTGCGCATCCAACAGCAGCGAACGCAAGCAGCAGGAAATATCCAAATTTCAATATGCGAAACTTTCTTATGAATTAGGTTTCCAGGATGAAGCATTGAATGGGTTAAGAAATTTTATCAATGATTATCCCAGCTCCAATTATAATACTGAAGCAAAGGATTTATTGGTGGGTGTTTTAACCAATACGAATAATTACCGCGAAGCATTATCCTTGCTTGATGGCATGAATAATCAAACGCCAAATGCAAAAAGATTATATCCAAGAATATTATACGGCCGTGCAACAGAACTGGTGAATGACGGAAGGTTAGCCGATGCTGATGCTTTACTAGATAAAGCGTTGAAAGATCCTAACAACGGAGCCGTATTAGCATTAGTAAATTTCTGGAAAGGAGAGATCGCTTATCGCAATAATAAGATTGATGATGCTATAAAATATTACAATGCATATGTAAGTAGTGGTGCGCCATCGGGTGGAGAAGCTAATCAAACGAATGTAAAATATAGTTTGGGTTATTGTTACCTGCGCAAAGAAAACTACCAGGTAGCATTGGATATGTTTGAACCTTTGGCCCGCAACCCTGCATTAAACTCCAATGAATTAACACAGGATGCCTATCTCCGTGCGGCGGATTGCTACTACATGCAGCGCAATTATACAAAGGCAAAGGCTATATATGATAATGTAATAAAATTATCATGGCCGGACGAAGATTACGCTACTTTCCAGGGATCGATGATTACTGGTATCAAAAGTCCGAAAGACAAGATCGCCGCGTTGAATACCATGAATAGGAAATTCCCATCATCGCCATTGGTGATCGATGCGAATATGGAGATTGCTAATACCTATATGTCGGATGAAAAATTCAGCGAAGCGATACCCTACTTAAATAATGTATTAAAAGCGACGGGCAATGCCAGTTTTAAACCGGAAGCGTATCTTAAACTAGGTACTGCTTATTATAATTTAGAAAATAATGCAGGAGCTTTGAACCAATACAAAACATTGATCTCGCAATATCCTAATTCGCCAGAAGCAGCCGATGCGCTTGATAATGTAAAAGCGATTTATATCGAAGATGGAAAGCCTGATGAATATGCATCTTTCATGCGGCAGGCAGGTAAGCCGATTAGTGTAAGTGCTGAAGACTCACTCACTTTTTCAGCAGCGGAAATTCAATATTCAAATGGTAATATCAGTACAGCGTTAACAGGATTTGGAAACTATTTACAAAAATTCCCCAACGGATCTTATGCTATTGATGCAAATTTTTACCGTGGTGAAATATATAATGGTAAAAAAGATTGGAAGAACGCATTGGATGGGTATGAGTCTGTTGCAGAAAATGCACCTAATAAGTATGCAGAAAAGGCCATCCTTGGTGCGGCAAGAATTTATTTCTTCGAATTAAAGGATTATGCAAAGGCTGAAACGTATTATGCTCAGTTAAGCAAAGAAGCGTCTACGCAGGAAAATAAACTTGAAGCGATGCGTGGGTTATTGCGCAGTCAATACCAATTACAAAAATGGACAGAAGCTGTTGCGAATGCAACAGAACTGGCGACAGCGAAAGGCGGCAGCAGTGATGATAAAGCCCTTGCCAATATGGCCATCGCCAAATCTTACGAAGTGAAAGGGCAATTCGACCAGGCCATTACAAATTTTAAAACAGTTGTTCAATTAAATAAAGCGGCATTAGCAGCTGAAGCCAGGTACGAGATCGCTAATTGCTGGCTGGAGTTAAATAAATTAAGCGATGCGGAGAAAGCGGCTTTTGAAGTGATCAACAAATCGGGTTCTTATGATCTGTGGGTAACAAAAGCCTACATCGTACTTGGAGATGTTTATTTCAAACAAAAAGATTATTTCAATGCGAAGGCGACCTTCCAGAGTATTGTTGACAATACCGTTGACCCGGCATTGAAGGGTGAAGCGCAGCGAAAACTGACAGAAGTGGCGGATGAAGAGAGTAAGAGTAGTAAGGTAGGAAACTAAGAATAGCTGCGAGTTTAGAGCCACGAGTTGCGAGTAGTTACGTTAGAAACAAAGTGAATAAAAGAAAAGTGAGCTTCAATTAAAGTCTCGGAGCTCATAGCTCAGAACTCGAAGCTTGTTGAGCAGCGAACCGGACGTTGAAGAGTGCGACGCAACGAAGATGATCAGGGAACTGCAGTTCGGCTCCGCTCACTACTGGGTATATAAAAATAAAAGTCTATAATTAATACAGATGAACCACGTAAAGAAATTTATTTTATTGTTGCTGCTGAATTTTGCGATAGTATCTGTGCAGGCGCAACGTGATACTACGAAGCCGAAAGCGATTGATATCACGTCTTCGTTCCGGCCCGTGCTCGGTGATGCCGCGAAGATCAACTTCAATGCGACGCCGCCCGCTGCGGATACGACGAGGCCGCGGTTGCAATACGATATTCCCAATCCAAGTTTGGTATTAGGTTACCAGCCCGGCTCATTGAAACCATTGGCATTGCAGATTGATTCGGTAAGCAGGTTTGCGAACAGCAATTATATAAAAGCTGGTTTTGGAAGTTTGCGTACGCCGTATGTACAGGCAGGTTTTTCATTTGGTGATGGTAATACTGCAGGTGTAAATATTTATGCAAAGCATGTGGCTTCCGAAGGGAAAATGGATTACCAGGATTTTAGCAGTACGCAAGTGAAGCTGAGTGGTTTTTATAAAGCTGCGCAAAATATGGAATGGAATGCAGGCATCGGCATGAAGCGTGACAAGACCTATAAATATGGTTACGAGCCAAAGTCACTGACATTTGCGTCGACTGATTCGTTGCGCCAGAGTTTTCAAACAATTTCCGCAAGGGTAGGAGCGCATAATATTAATAAAACGGAATTCGGTTTGTCGTATTCTCCTGAAGTGCGGATTGATGTGTTTACTGATAACCTGAAGAATAATGAAAGTAATACCGTGGTGAATTTGCCATTGGAAAAAACAGTGGGACAAGATTTTGCAGTAAACCTCGGCTTAACGTTTGACCTCACAAGACTTTCTTTGAAAAGCAAATCGGCGGTTAATAACACGATATGGTATATTTCTCCGGCGGTGATCTATAAAAGTCCAACATTAAGATTGCAAGCAGGTATCCGTCCGTCATGGGATAATAAATCGTTTAAAATGTTCCCGAATGTATTGGCGGAAGTGGGAACATCCGATCAGCGTTTTACTTTCCAGGCAGGATGGACAGGTTATATCCGCAAAACAACATACCAATATTTAGCAGGACAAAATCCATGGTTATGGACGCCGACATCATTAACGAATACATGGATCGAAGAACGCTTCGCTGGTTTTAAAGGTGCGGTGGATGAACATTTCACCTACAGCGCCAAAGTAGCATTTAACCGTCTCAACAATCAACCATTATTTATTAATGATACATCTGCTGCCGGTGATGGAAAATCTTTTAAAGTTGTAAATGCAGCACGCATCAATGTATTAAATCTTGGTGGCGAGTTGGGATATAATATTGAAGAGAAATTTTCTTTGATTACCAGTTTAAGCTTCAATCAATATTCCGGAATTATCGGTCAGAAAAAAGCATGGGGATTATTACCACTTGAATTGAATGCGGCTTTACGCCTGCAGGTAATAAAAGACCTTTGGTTGAAAGGCGACCTGTTTGCATGGAACGGCGCCCGGTATTTGAAGAAAAACGGGGACGATGGCAAATTGGGCGGTGCCTTTGACCTGAATGCAGGCCTTGAATTCAAAATCACGAAGAATATCAATCTCTGGACGCAATTCAATAATATTTTTAATAAAGAATACCAGCGCTGGAACCAATATCCCGTTTATGGCTTTAATTTTGTCGGCGGAATCATATTTTCGTTCGATCAAAAGAATTAGCATGTACGGAGAGTTGTATCAATACCTTGTTTTACATAAGAAACTGAATCTTCCCGGCATCGGTACTTTTTCCGCTGAGCGAAAACCAGCGGAAATAGATATTGCTTCCAAACAAATCAGCGCTCCTTACAGCGTCATCGCATTGCACAAGGATAATGCGCCTCCTTCAAAAAAATTATTCGGCTGGCTCGCCGCTGCATTAAATCTGTCCGAACTGGATGCGGTGGTGCAGTTCAATAATTTTGTTTTTGATTTACGCAACAAACTGTCTGCGGGCAATCAATTGCAATGGGCCTCTGTCGGCACATTGAGTAAAGGATTATCGGGGGAGATTATATTTGAACCTGTTTTGCATAACCCTGTAGAATCGCCGGTCGCTGCTAATAAAGTAATCCGCCATAAATCCGAGCACAGCGTAACGGTGGGAGAATATGAAAGAAGCTCAGATGAAATGAGAGAGTTCCTGGGCCGTGCAAGAAAAAAGATTTCCAACTGGTGGGCCATCGCATTAATTGTCATCATCGCCTCCGTTATTTTTCTCGGCTTCTATTTTTCCGCACATGGAATAAATGTATCCTCAACAGGCAATCAGCAGAAAGTTATTTTACAAGGGAAATAATGGGCCCGGCGACATTGCTACTATGATCACCTGTTGCGACGCTCCGTTCATCTTCCTGTTCTCTATTAAGCAATAGCGTCGCAGTTTACCATCAGCGAAGTCGAATGGCCGCACTCTTCATCGTTCTGTAATTCTATTCAGCAAGGCCTCATCCTCTTATCCTTCTCCAAAAGAGAAGGACGGTGCTGCATTGCAAATCCAGACTATATATCTACCACATCAACTTCGGTTCTCTGTTCATCGTTTTTGAAGAGTTCTACAATATTATACTTTTCTAAAAGCAAGGGCTGTGTGTTGGTGGCCTTCCCCTAACGGGGGAAGGTCGGGATGGGGGCCGCATTCAACTGTCAGACTCTTTGCTTATTGCTCATTGCTCATTGACAATTGCTCTTTGCTTATTGCCTATTGCCAATTGACTCAAATTGCCATTACTTTGCGCCAACATGAATAATCTCATTCATTATACTAATTGTCCCGTTTGCAATTCCACGGATATCAAAAATATTTTCCGGGTAAAAGATTACACCGTCAGCGGGGAGTTGTTTCAAATAGCGGAATGTGATGCCTGCTCGCTTCGTTTTACACAGGATGTACCGGGCGAAGCATTCATCGCTCCTTATTATAAATCGGAAGATTATATTTCACATACCAATACCGCGAAAGGTTTTATTAATCGCCTGTATCATTCCGTACGAAGAAAGACGTTGAAGAAAAAAAGAAAACTGGTTCAGCGGGCTACAAAACTCGAAACAGGAGATGTATTGGATGTAGGTTCAGGCATCGGGTCATTTGTCAATGAAATGAAAGAGCATGGCTGGCTGGTTACAGGCCTCGAACCCGATAGTGATGCAAGAAAGATCGCAAAAGAAACATACAAACTCGATCTCGCTGATATAAAGCAGTTGTATCAATTAGAAGCAAACAGCTTTGATGCGATCACATTATGGCATGTATTAGAGCATGTGCATGAATTGCAGGCTTGTATTACTCAATTAAAAAATCTATTAAAAGAAAAAGGTAAGATTTTTATTGCTGTTCCTAATTACACGGCTACCGATGCAAAGATGTATAAAGAATACTGGGCGGCTTATGATGTGCCGCGGCACCTGTATCATTTTTCGCCCCGTTCCATGCAGGTGTTAATGGAAAAACATGGAATGACAATCACGAAATACCAGCCGATGTGGTATGATAGTTTTTATATTTCCATGCTGAGCAGTAAGTATAAGAATAGCAAAACAAATTTGGTGGCTGCTTTTTGGAATGGCCTTCGCTCCAACATCACTGCGATGAGCAACAGTAAGAAATGCAGTTCGGTGATTTATATTATTAGTAAATAATTATTGACTGAATTGGATCTCGTATAGCTCCGGCCATTTTTTCCCTGTCACATACATTTTCTTTGTCGCACTATCATATGCAATCCCATTCAAAACGTCTGCATAAGGATATTTAGCTTTGATCGTTTCTGTTATCTTACTGAGGTCAGCCTTTCCCACTACGTTTCCATTAGCGGGATCGATTTTTAAAATGTAAGGATATTGCCATTGGTTGGAGTAAATGTATCCATCAATATATTCCAGTTCGTTTACGTTAGAAACAGGAGTTCCGTCTTCAGTTATATCCTGTGTTCTCAATAAACGAAAAGTAGATGGTTCATAAAAGTACAGGGCGCTGGTGCCATCGCTTGCGATAATTTGCTTACCATCCGTCGTCATGCCCCAACCTTCTTTAGCTGCGAATTTAAATTCTTTAATTTTTTTAAAATCTTTTAGCGAATACATAAAGCCAACATTTTCTTTATATGTCAGTTGGTAAATAGTGTCATTCACAATAACAATACCTTCGCCAAAATACTTCGGGTCAAGAGAAAGGCTTTGTAAAGCTTTTCCCGTTTTCAAATCAGTTTTAAGCAGTCTCGATTTCCCATAGTCACCGGTACTTTCATACAAGTCTCCTTTATATATTAAGATACCTTCAGTAAAAGAGGAAGTATCGTGGGGGTAAGTGTTGAGAACAGAATAACTGATGCTTTTCGTTCCACTAATGTTGCCAGGATTATCAGGCTTTGGATTGTCAGTATTATTACAGGCTGTTAAGAAAGCCAGCAATGAAAAAAGAGATAAAATTTTTTTCATGGTAGTCAGGTCGTTTGATAGCCGGTTACAAATGTACTGGAAGCTTCAATATCAGTTTGTTAAACGTTTTCCAAGTCGTTAAAATACGACTGAAAATTAGTGAGTAATTTTTATGATTCTATGGTTTTATCTATTATATTTGATCAATCATTTCTCCTTCTCCTATAGTCAACCCTCCGAAATCGTATCCCTGAATCTCCCACACTATTTTATCCTTTGTTTTTCCCGTTTCTTCCAATTCCACATGAAGCTCATGTCAATTTCAGGCATGCTCACGTACGAATACTATTCGAACCATGCGGAAACTTATTTTATTGGCTTTGGCGTTTACGGGCTTTCTTTCTCCACTTGCTGCCCAACAGGCATGTTTTTCTTATGAGTATAAGGAAAATGAATTGCAGGCCAATCCTTCACTAAGAATAAATGCAGCCCTGGTAGAAGAATTTATAAAGAATAAGCAAGAACAATCTGTTCAACATAGAGGCGATGGCCTTGTTGTCATTACCATCCCGGTTGTCGTTCATGTATTATACAACCAGGTATCACAAAATTTAACTGATGAGGCGGTAGCAAAACAAATCACATTATTAAATCAGTGTTTCCGCAGGACAAATGCAGATACGGCAAATACACCTGCCCGTTTCAAGGAATTGGCGGCGGACTGTGAAATAGAATTTAAACTCGCTATTACAGATCCACGACGCAGGGCTACTTCGGGCATTGTGCGCAGGTACACCCCTGTTACTAAGTGGCAGGAAGATGATCAAATGAAATTTACAATAAAGGGTGGGGACGATGCGTGGGATTCAAAAAATTACCTGAACATCTGGGTTTGCAGTCTGGTTAAAACATTAGGTTATGCCAGCTTTCCCGGCGGTGCTGCGGAAAAAGATGGAATAGTGCTCAACTTCAGCGCCTTTGGATTAAAAACAGTTGTGCATGAAGCAGGTCATTGGTTTGGATTAAAACATATCTGGGGTGATACCTATTGCGGCGATGATTTAGTGGATGATACACCCAAGCAAGGAAATTTCACAGGCGGCTGCCCTTCAGGCATTCGTTCTTCCTGCACAAATGGAGTGAATGGCGATATGTACATGAATTATATGGACTTGACCAGCGATGCCTGCATTAATCTTTTTACCAATGGTCAAAAGGAAAGAATGATGACATTATTTAAATCAGGTGGCAGCCGGGCTTCTTTGTTAACGTCTTATGCATTGCAGCCACCATTAGTTAGTGAAATACCGGTTGATGAAGAAATGCCGGAATGGTTTGCTCCTCGCTTATATCCAAACCCGGCGATTGATGAAATAACAATTGATGTTTCTTACGATATACGGTGGACAGGAAAAACAATACGAATCGTTGACCTGCAGGGAGTATCACTGGTAACTGCAACAGTCGATAAAAAAATTATGAAGATCAATATCAGCAAGCTGAAACCTGGTATCTATTTTATTAGTGCGAAGAAAGAAGACGGTTCTACCATAAAGCAAAAATTAATCAAGCTGTAAAGACCAAGACTAAATGAGAGTCGAAGACCGGGGCTGCCATGAGGCGGCCCTTTCTTTTTTATAGATTTAAACGAATTGTTCCAGCAACGAAATTCTTTTCTCAATCGGTGGGTGGGTGGCAAACATACTTTTTACCGAAACAGATTTATTGCCGGGTATTTTTGGATTACTGATAAAGAGTTGGGCGACATCCCTGTTTCTTACCGCTTCAATCATCGGGTCATCCGATATTTTCCGTAAGGCGGAGGCCAGCGCATAAGGCTTCTTCGTAATCTCCGCCGCGCCTGCATCTGCGAGGTATTCCCTTTTACGACTGATGCCAAATCGTAATGCCAATGAAATAAGATAAGCGACAGCCGTAATAGCAATCACAATTAATATGGCAGCAAAGGTGCCTTTGCTGTCTTTGCTACTGCCACCACCACTTTTACGACCGGCGAAACGAAGACTGCGGAAAGCCATTTCTGCCAGGAAAGCGAATATGCCAACGAAAATAATGGAAACAATCAGCAGGCGTACGTCACGGTTTTTTATATGCGTTAATTCATGCGCTATCACACCTTCCAGTTCATCATCATCTAATTTTTCAATGATGCCTTTTGATAAAGAAATGGAATAACTATTATTATTAATGCCACTTGCAAATGCATTCAGCGAATCATCATCTATGATATATAGCTTTGGCATTTGCATTCCCTGCGAAATGCAGATATTTTCCAATAAATTATATACACGTTTATTCTCTGTCCGTTCGAGCGGTTTGGAACCTGTGGCAAACCTGATAAAAGAAGAATGCCCGGCCCATGCAATTAAAAACCAGGTACCGACAATGATTAATATCACCGGGGCAGTCTGTATAAAAAGAATGTTTGTTTGGTCCACATCCTTTTCGCCGCCGGTAAAAAAGAAAAAAATATAAAAGATTCCCAGCAGCAATACCGGGAATGCAATTAATAGAAGAAATGAATTCAGGTTATTTCTTTGAATCTGCTTTGTTAAGCCAACGTATTTCATGGGGGAAATAGTTTTTGCTGGCATTAACTGAAGCTTACCTTGGGCGGCTCTTCCATTTGCCGGCGGTTATCTTCACCCAGGTCAAAGAATACTTCTCTTTTAAATCCAAAATTTCTTGCGATAAGATTGCCCGGAAATGATTCCACTGAATTATTATACTCAGTAGTAGCGCCGTTAAAGAAGCGTCTTGCCGCAGCCAGTTTATTTTCAATATCGCTGAGCTCTTCCTGCAATTGTAAAAAATTCTGGTTGGCCTTCAGGTCAGGATAAGCTTCTACCTGCACTTTCAGTCCCTGCAATGCTGAAGTCAGTTGTTGCTCCGCTACTATTTTATCATCAATGGATTTTGCGCTGATAGCCGCTGTTCTTGCTTCTGTTACTTTCAGCAAAAGTTCCCTTTCATGTGTAGCATATCCTTTTACTGTTTCCACGAGCTGGGGAACAAGGTCATGCCGCTGGCGAAGCTGCACATCAATATCGGCAAAAGCATTTTGCCTGCGGTTGCGCAATCGTACAAGGCCATTGTATAAACTGATCACCCAAATGACGATCAGTACAAGAATACCGATAACAATCAGTACTGCCATAGTTTTAAAATTTGGTGGAATTGAAATTAATGAAAAACCGGGAACTGCATACAATTCCCGGTTTTATATCTATACTTTATACATATTTATAGAAAAAAGACTTCTATCTGTGAAATCCTGCGAATCTATGCTATCCGTGATTCTTACTGAAACACCCTTCCGAAAAATCCTTTCATCTCATTCCACGAAGCACTGTCGGCCGCTGCGTTATAACCAATCGGTATATTGAATTTTTCTCCCAAAGCTGTTGCATTCGGGTTAGTGAATGCATGTTTGGCGCCTTCATATACTTTCACTTCATATTTCGCACCGATGGAATCCATTTGCTTTCTAAACATTTCCAGCTCCGCCATAGGCACAAACTGGTCGGCGTTTCCGTGACAAACCAGCACTTGCGCTTTCAATAAATCCTTATTCGCAGGCACTACATTCAGGTTACCATGAAAGCTAACCACGCCTTTCAAATCATCTCCAAGCTTCGCCATATTCAATACCTGCGCCCCACCAAAGCAATAACCAATAGCGCCCATCTTCGCAGCATCAGTTTGCGGGTATGTTTTTAATTTTTCCATCGCCGCGTCAAATCTTGTTTTTGCCATAGCAGGGTTCATATAAAATGGTGTCGCCAGTTTACCAGCGGAATCAGGATTATCGGCCTGCTTGCCGGCGCCATACATATCCAGCGCCATAGCGATATACCCCAGCTTCGCCAATTCCCTTGCCCGCATTTTTGAATAATCATTCAATCCCCACCATTCGTGCACCACCAGCACCGCAGGCCTCGCGCCTTCTTTATTTTCATCGTACACCACAAACCCATTCATCGTAATGCTGTCGCCGGTATACGTGATATTTTCTTCTTTCAGTTTCGGTTCCATTGCGCCAGGTTTTTTTTCTTCATTGTTGCAGGCTACCATGCCCATCGCCGTTGCCAGCAATGATAAATAGAAGATGTTACGGAGTTTCATTTGTATAAATTTAAACTAAAGGTCAGGAAAAATTTGAAAAGCAAAAATTATGACCGGACATTCCGCAGTGTGATTAGTTTTTATTTGCCCAACTTCAGTTTTTCATGGCATCGCCTGTTGCGTCGCACTCTTCATCTTCCTGTTCTTTATTCAGCATTTGCGAAGCTTTCTTCCTCGCTGAATCTCCTTCACAATAGGATTCTCAGGCGAGTCTCGGCAGCAGATGTTTCTAATAGATAAATATTGCAGCTGGACTCGCCGCCATTATTATGAGAAAGTTGTAATTTCCCTTAAACAGCGCCGAGTCCACAGCCAACACACAAAGCTTCAAGTGAGACTCGGCTGGGAAACGAGTGGTATGTAAACGTCGTGTTCCTGCTATACACATATCTTCGCAAGGGAGATACGGCGGGAAACGGATAGTCCTGCATTTTTAAAATTTAAAACAGGCGCTACTTGGTAACAACGGTTAAACTTATCGGTTTTGGGCTTTATGCAATTTTTATTTTTATAATTGGTTATAATATGGCATTTAATACTCGTCGATATGGATTATGTCAATTTAAAATCCACGCCAAATTTCATATTCCGAAGAATGCCAAGAATCGGCGTCAAGAGTTTAGACAATTAATTGAAAAAAATAATAATAAATTACGAAACTTAAACTTACGCATTACCGGGATTGGTTTAATGTTCATTACTTTAATTGTTATGGTAGTAATAATTACCAAACTGATTTAATTTTTTACGCCATTGCTGGTGTTCCCCAAAAGAAGCACGCCGTCGCTGTGTGTTGAGAATGGATTATGTGAGCTGGCAAAAACACCAGCGACACGAATTATAGAAGCCTTCATTGTCGGTTGTTGGTGTGGAGCAGTAAAGTAGAAATAGGGTGATAGTAAAACACCAACAACGGCGTAAAATTAGAATATAAATAGGGCTGTAAACTTTAAGCATCTTCGCAAATGCTGAATAGCGAACAGGAAGTACAAGAGTGCGACGCAACAAAAGCTGATAGTAGTAATGCAGCTTGGTAAATAAAAAACAATCAACCGGAAAAAATACAACTATAGTAAAGGATCCGATCTCTTATTTCCTACTTCCGACCTCCTTTCCCCCTCCCGAAACCCATTCCATATTTTATCTTTATCTTCCCCTCTAATTCACTCACTATGAGAGTCATTCCATTCGTTGTTTCAACGGTTATAACGGTTGCGCTTGTTTTTGCATTGAATAAAAAATGGGGGCCTGTTCCCCCGCTCGGAAAATTTTTAAGCCCGCAACATGGCTTCTGGCAAAATGCGGAACCTGCAGATGCTGACTTCAATGCTAATCTTAGTTTCCCCGGGTTAAAAGGCAATGCGGAAGTGTATTTTGATGAAAGATTAGTGCCGCATGTATTTGCCGATAATGATGATGACGCTTATTTTATCCAGGGTTATTTGCATGCAAAATTCCGTCTCTTTCAAATGGAGATTCAAACCAAAGCTGCGGAAGGAAGGGTAAGTGAGATTGCTGGTGCAAGGGGTATTAATTATGATAGAACGCAGCGAAGATTAGGCATGCGCTTTGCCGCCGAAAATGCATTGAAGGAAGTAGAGAAAGATCCTGTTACAAAAGTAATGTTTGATGCTTATACAAATGGAGTGAATGCTTATATTAATACACTGACTGAAGGTTCAACGCCATTGGAATATAAGTTGATGGATTTTAAGCCGGAGAAATGGACAAATCTCCGTACGGCTTTGTTATTAAAGATGATGGCGCAAATGCTTTCTTCCGGTACGGAATCAGATATTGATTACACCAATACCAAAGCTATTTTTACCGAAGATGAGATGAAAGTGATCTATCCGCAGGTGCTGGATTCACTCGTGCCAATCATTCCAAAAGGAACTGTTTTTGATAGTGCAGGTATTGTTCCTGTAAAACCGGTTACCGCGGATTCCCTGTATTTCAGCAGGCAAATAGCAATGGTTAAAAATGAATGGGATAAACAAGATGAAAATAATGGCAGCAATAATTGGGTAGTTGCAGGAAGCAAAACACAAAGTGGTGTCCCCATTCTTTGCAATGACCCTCATCTTGAATTATCGCTGCCTTCTATCTGGTATGAAATGCAGATCACTACACCGGCCAGCACCACCTATGGTGTTTCATTACCCGGCAGCCCGTTTATTATTATTGGTTTTAATGATGATATCGCCTGGGGCGTTACTAATGCACAGCGTGATGTAAAAGATTATTATGAAATAAAATTCAAAGACAGGTCAAAAAAGGAATACTGGTATAATGGAAAATGGGAACCAACTGTTCCGAGATTTGAAGAAATAAAGGTGAAAGATGGTTCTACTGTTTATGATACGGTTGCCTATACCGCATTCGGCCCGGTGATGTACGATGAAAGTTTTCCAAACGATACTACACGCCAGCGTAACCTTGCTGTTCGCTGGGTGGCGCATGATCCGAGCAATGAAGGCAAAACTTTTTATGAATTGAACAGGGCGAAGAATTATGATGATTATGAAGAAGCAATAAAAACATTTGAATGCCCGGGTCAAAATTTTGTATTCGCTTCCCGCACTGGTGATATTGCTATCCGGCAGCAGGGAAAATTCCCGGCACGTTGGGACAGGCAGGGTATATACGTGATGCCGGGCGAAGACAGCAGTTACAGGTGGCAGGGTTTTATTCCTCAACAGGAAAACCCGCATGCAAAAAATCCTGAACGTGGTTTTTTAGAAAGTGCTAATCAACGACCGGTTGATTCTTCGTATCCTTATTTTATACCGGGTTCTTATATTGTTACAAGAGGTATTACCATTGAGCATAAATTATCTGCTATGAATTCGATCACACCGGCGGATATGATGAAGTTGCAGTATGATTATTTTAATACGACAGCGGAAGAGTTTCTGCCGATTTTATTTAAGTACGTAAAAGAAAATGAACTGAATGGCGATGAGAAAAAATATCTTGATATAATTAAGAGTTGGAATCTGAATGCATCTCCTGAGTCGAAAGGCCAGACTGTTTATCAAAACTGGTCAGACAGTGTTATTGCCGGAATATGGTTTGACGATATAAAAAGAATTAGCCCGCAAGCCCCGTGGCCGGACAGGCAGACAACCATCGAGATGCTGAAAAGAGATTCAGCCCTTAAATACATTGATAATATTAATACACCACAGGTAGAAACTTTATATGATGTGGTGACTACCGCTTTAAAAAAGGCGACTGTTTCACTGAAAATAAAAGAAGCCGAAGGAAAATTAGAATGGGCCAAATTCAAGGCGCCCGGCATATATCATATTTCTGATAAAGCGAAATCAGCCTTGCTTCCGTTTGCGAGAACAAATTTGAATGTAGGTGGCAGCGGAAATATCATCAATGCGGTTACACAAAGCCATGGCCCCAGCTGGCGTATGATCGTTCAACTTTCCAGTCCAACAGAAGCGTATGGCGTTTACCCCGCAGGGCAAAGCGGTAATCCCGGCAGCAAATATTATGATGATTTTGTAGATACATGGGTGAAAGGGGAGTATTACACTTTGTGGATGATGAAGAAATCAGAAGCGACGGATAAGAAAGTGAAATGGATGATGAAGTTTGAAAAACAATGAGCTATTAACAACCAACTATCAACGAAATAATTCAACATGAAAATATTTGTTACGATCATTCTTACAGCGCTTCTTGCTTTCATCGGTGGCTTATACCTTCCCTGGTGGAGTATTGCTGTTGCAGCATTTATTGTTGCATTACTGGTTCGTCAAAGAGCGGGTAGGTCATTTCTCTCGGGCTTTCTCGGTGTTTTTATATTATGGGGCGCTTTAGCCTTTTGGATCGATATAAAAAATGCCGGCATCTTGTCTAAAAAAATAGCATCGTTATTACCATTGGGAGGAAGTGCTATTTTATTAATTCTTGTTACTGCATTAGTGGGAGCATTGGTGGCGGGTTTTGCTGCGATGAGTGGTAGTTATTTGAGGTACAGTAAATAATCATCTTATTAGCAATCATTATCCATTGCTATGAGCAAAGAAAAAAACCTGGAACTGGAAAGGCTGGTATTCTTCAGCGATGCCGTTGTCGCTATTGCCATTACCTTACTTGCTCTCGACCTTCACCTGGAAAAAAATGATGGAACAGGCATATTATCATTTTCAGACATCGGCCATTTATGGCCAAAATTTTCCGCCTTTTTTCTTTCCTTTTTATTGATTGCTGTATTCTGGAAAATCCACCACCAGTTTTTTTCTTTTATTAAAAAAATAGACAGCCGGCTTTTATGGTATAATATCTTCTGGCTGTTATTTGTGATCATGTTGCCATTTTCCACCAGTTTGGTCAGCGAATATTTTAAACAAACTGTCAGCGTATTTATTTACTCGGTCAATACACTTTTGATAACATTTTTTCAAAACCAGATATGGGATTATGTCGCCGTGAGGCCTGATTTTTTAAAAGAGCATGCTAATAAGGAAATGATCAATGAGTACCGCTTCGATTGTAACATAGCGATGATAAATGCGATTATAGCGATCGTACTTTCGTTCATCAGCCCGCTGGCCGCATTTCTAATTCTTTTTGCAAGGCCTTTAATGATGAGAATAATGAAGTGGATGTATAAAAGAAGAATAAAAATAAATACTGTATCAACGGAAGATCATTCCAGTTAATAAGTTTTATTTCAGCGAAAATTTCCGAACTTCAAATTAAGAATCTAAACCATCAATCAATATGCCCCGTCCAGACCTTTCCCGTGTCGCCCCATTTTATCATAATTATGTAAGCCATGTAAAAGAAGATGATTTGCCGGAAGCATTTGCCAGGCATAGCCCGGAACTGATCAGCTTGCTGGAAACTATTCCCGCTGATAAGTATGACTATCGTTATGCTGAGAATAAATGGACGATCAAAGAAGTATTGCAGCATATAATAGATGCGGAGCGCATCTTTGCATACCGTGCACTTCGCTTTGCCCGGCAGGACCGTACGCCATTACCCGGGTTTGAGGAAAATCATTTCGCCGAAAATGCGAAAGCCGCCGACAGGGATTGGAATAAATTACGGGAAGAATTTAAAGCAGTCCGCAAATCTTCTGAATATCTTTTCAATTCATTCGATAAAGAACAATTGGAATCTTCCGGCCTGGCCAATAATAGCCCAACTTATGTATTAGGTATTGGGTTTCTTTTGATCGGCCATTCGTTGCATCATATGGGTGTATTGAAAGAAAGATATTTATAGATTGCCGTTCCGGTTTTATTTAAATGGCATATTAAAATATTGCATAGTCGTTTTTTGTATAAACGCTTTTGCTTTTAGCAGCAACTGGTCTTTTTTGTTTGAGTAAGCTGTATTCCCTATCAAATCATTTTTTAAAACAGGATCGGATTTGTAATTATATAAATAAGCGGGTTGATCGGTAACAGTATTAAATCCAAGTACATAAGAAGTATCTGCTACCTGGTAAAGGGCGTTATTCATGCGGTTAAATGCATACTCATTGCTCCGCAAACTTTCTTCATTCAATAAATTATTTCCATAAGTAATAATAGTATCGCTGACCGATGCTGCATAAGCGATAGTGCCAAGGATATCAAACTGGCTTACGATACTGTTATTTATTTTCTTTACAGGATTTGAAGGATCATAAACAATAATGGGTATTTTAAACCCATCCAGGTTTGAAAAATCTTTGAATTTTCCTCCCGGCAACATCCAGTGATCTGAGCAGAAGATGAACAATGTGTTAGTAAACCACTTTTCGTTTTCTGAGGCTCGAAAGAATTTTTGCAGGCTATAATCATAGTACCGCATAGTTTTCATTTGTGCATTATAAGTAGCAGGTAACTGCTCCTTAAAACTATTGGGAATGCCGTATGGAAAATGTGTCGAAATATTGAAATTGACGGCCATAAAAGGCCCTGTTATTTCATTTATTTTTTTATGCATGAAATTCAGGACATATTCATCATGTAGCCCAAATGCATGTGTCGGAAGATTTTTATAACCCGGGATGTCTGTCTTGCAATAATAGTTATCAAAGCCTGACCAGGAAGCGAATTTGGCGAATCCAAAGTTGTCAAACTCATCACCAATGCAAAAGAAAGAATGGTAGCCATATTTTTTTAATAGCCTGCCAGCCGGGGTAATGGGTAGGTTGTTAAAAGAAGAATGATATAAAGGAATGTCACTCAATGTAGGGGTTCCTGTAAGTATAGAGACAATGCCTTTGTTACTTTCATAGCCGAAACTATAAGCATTGGAAAAATAAATACTCTTCTGCAGCAACGAATCAAAAAAAGGCAGCGCTACCCTGTACGGACTGCTGTTCTCAAAAAAACTTGCCGGAACTCCCTCCATAATAAAAACAACGATATTCTTTGGTTGTCTTTTTTCTGCCTGTGCTGAAAAGCTTTTTCGTATTGGCAATAGAGAATCACAATATGAAAGGCTGAAATATTTTTTTGGGGCTAACGAATTTTTGTACCTGTAAACTGAATAGCAAAGCGTATGAAAAGAATTTTGTACTACCTGCAATTCTTTTGTATTGATAGAAACTAAAGGATAAGTGGGGATGAGCACCCGTACCGCTGTATTTCGGTTAACTATTATTAGTACAGTCGCCAAACAAAGTGCTGATAAAATGAACCGGGAATACGACCCTTTTAGAAAGAGCTTTAAAAAACGTCCTATTATCTTCCAGGTAATAAATAAAACGGCAATAATGGCCAGGATAATGCCGGCAATAGTTATAAAGGATAATCCTATCAGCCTGTCAAAAGAATGGTCCAGCACATAAAGAAGATCTGCATTAGCTCTTTGGTAGTGAAACCTGTAATAAAAAATATCCATGCAGTTCAGCAGCAACATAATTGCATTCAGCAAATAGAATATGATAGCTACCACTTTTAGCAAAGCCGGTCTTTTAAAGGGCTGAAGCAGGTTTAATAACAGAAGTAATGGAAAATTGATGACCAGTATTGTCAGCAAATCATATAATACAGACCAACCGGCAAGGCGAAATAAACTATGATGAATGGTTTCTCCGCCAAAGGTGTTTTCCAGTAGCTGACGATTTTCAAAATAGAAGAACACTTTTAGTAAGCTACAGGAGGCTAATAAAGAGAGTAATAGAAATAAGAATGACTTATTTTTATCCCATGATAATAACAGGTATTTTTTCAATAGGGTCATTTAGCCGGTGCAAAAAATTGCTGTGAAATATTTTTCGAAAAATAAATACAAGTTTATTGCGCTTATCATTGTTGCATTGCTTTTAACGGATATGTTATTTCATAAAGGCATTGTAAGGGTTTTGCTGCCCGGTAAATTCCCTGCTTATGAAGTTTTTTCTCAAAGCCCTCCTTCAAATATAAAGTTAATTAATGCAAATAAGCAGTGGGTGAAAGCGGTGAACTCAATAACTCTTTTGGACGCATTGCCTTCGGCTACCAGCGGCTTTGAAATCGATGTCTATTACGACACGACAAAGCAATATTTTGATGTTCACCATGACCTGGATAATTCCAGTAATCTTAACCTTGAAACTTTATTAAAGCGATATGCTTCCCGTCATCTTAGCAGCAGCATCTGGTTGGATTTTAAAAATCTTTCTCCTGGTAATGGAACAATGGCCTTATCAGAACTATTACATCTTCGCAGCCACTATCAATTAGATAATAAGGTAGTTGTAGAATCTCCTTTCCCGGGGTTATTGAAGCCTTTTGCGAGCAATGGTTTTTATACTTCGTATTATATTCCTTATTTTAATCCGTATTTAGTTAGCAATGATTCTTTGCAGCATTTTATAAAAGAAATAAGGTTAAACCTTGAGAATGCTACGGTGCAGTCCTTATCAGGGTATTATTATCAGTCACCCTTTATGCACCAGTACTTTCCGAATTACCCGTTGCTTATTTGGGGTACCAATGATAAATACAGCCTGGTAAACCAACTCTATAAAAAATATATAAAGAATAAGAAGGAAATATTCGTTGCGCTTTATCCATCTTCTTAAAAAAGAAAAACCTCCTTAACTAAAGGAGGTTTCCATACTAAATATTTTTATATCAGAAAGCTTTCTTCTGCTCTTCCGTCCCTGTCTTTGCTTTCGCCGTGTTCTGCTGGCTGATCACGTCGCCCACTACTTTCACCGCCTGGTCAAGATAAATATCTGTGCGAAGGTTTTTTAACCACTGTTCAAACCTGTCTTGTTTACTTTTATCATTTGCCCATTTGTCTGTATCGCCGGGTATTGCGGATACGTTCATTTCATTATCCAGCTTCATCAACGACTGGTTTTGTGAATAAGTGGCACGCATCATCTTTTGATCTTTGCGGTATTTATCTATCTGCAATGAATAGCTTTTATCATTATGACGGGAGAGCCAGTCTGTATTTTGTTTGATAAGATTGAAAGCGGTATTGCTTTCCAGGCGCTGGCCGCTCAATTGCTGAATTGTTTTTAAATCATATCCGGCATTCCATGCGGTATAAGGTGATTTACTGATCACATCGTACGGCAACGCATCAGCATCATCTTTCTCTCTTACTTTTAAATATTCCAATTGATCAGGCAATACAATATCAGAAGATACGCCTTTCATCTGCGTAGAACCGCCGTTGATGCGATAGAATTTTTGCAAGGTCAGCTTCACTGTGCCAAGATCAGAAGCAGACATAGAGATACCAGTTTCAGGATCAAGACCGATATTACGTTGTACCGTTCCTTTACCGTATGTGCTGGTACTACCAATGATTACACCTCTGCCATAATCCTGTATCGCAGCGGCGAATATTTCTGAAGCCGAAGCGCTGAATTCATTTACCATCACAGCCAGCGGGCCTGAATACAGCACAGAGCGGTCCTTATCTTTTAATACACTTGGTTTGTTATCCTTGTCCTTCACCTGCACGATAGGGCCGTCTTCAATAAATAAACCGGCCATCTGTACCACATCGTATAAAGAACCACCACCATTGTTGCGCAGGTCAATCACGATACCATCTACCTGCTGTTCTTTCAGCTTTATTACTTCTTTAGCGACATCCACATAGCTGCGGTTGCCATTCGGGTTTTCAAAATCCGCATAAAACTCAGGAAGAAAAATATAACCAACCTTCGAGTTGCCGTTTTTTACAATAGCGCTGCGGGCAAACGTTTCATCCTGCACGATCTCATCGCGGACTAATGAAATTATTTTCACAGACCCATCTGATTTTTTCACGGTCAGTCTCACTTCTGTTCCTTTCTTGCCACGAATAATTTTTACGGCATCGGTCACTACGTAACCAGTAAGGTCAACCGGCTCTTCTTTTCCCTGCGCTACTTTCTGTATTACGTCGCCTTGTTGTAATTCGCCGGATTTCCATGCCGGGCTACCCGCTAATATGCTGCTTACTTTAATGTTGCCATCATCATATTGCAGCGAAGCGCCGATACCAAAAAAGCGGCCGCTCATTTCTTCATCAAAATATCTTTTATCTACAGGCGGAAAAAATTCTGTGTGCGGATCCATCGTCGTCGTGATGTCATTCACAAAAACATTAAACTTATCATCATCAGTAAATTTATAACGGAACCTGTCGAACTGCCGGGTCATGATCCTTGACACTTTTTCACGTGCTTCTTTTTCCAGCTCTGCATCAGTTTTCACTACAAAAGCTTCTTTGCCTTTATTTTTATCGCGGATGTCTAAAAGGTCGGCGTAACTCTGGAGAACATAATACTTCATCCATTTTGTTGCCCGTTGTGTTCTTTCTTCCTGCGTTGCCGGAAAATCAAGTTTATCACCATCCAGCACCACTTCTTCATCAATGCTAAAATCAAAAGGTTTTGTCAGAAGATCGTTGCAAAAAGCCGCGGCTTCTTCCATCCGTTGATTGAATTTTTTACCAGCTGCGAGAAAAAATTCTACGGACGCACCTTTTATCTCATCATCAATTCTTGTCTCAAATTTTTTGAGCGTATCAATATCCTGTTTGGTAAAATAAATTTTATCGGGGTCGAGATCGTTAAGAAATTTCTTAAATATCTTTTTAGAAAATTCATCATTAATATCTTTCGGACTGTAATGTCCCTGTGTAAGCATATCGCCTACACGCTGCAGGATTTCTTCATATTTTCCGGGAGGCGTTTTCGTGCCGGTTCCCATAGTTTGGAAAGCAAGGAATAATCCTGCTATCACGAAGAGGATTAAAAAAGGAAGTCGCTTCATATTCAAAAGGTATTTTAGTGCATTACGCATATTCCAAAATTAATACAAAAACGACGGATTTCTTAGTCCCTCAGGCTTTTAACAAGTGTTTTTGATGAAAGGCGGTGGGGAGTTATGAGTTCAGAGTTAGGAGTTCTGGGGTAATTCTTTCACATTTTGGGGCTTATAACTGGTCGTATGATTTTTATACGCCCGGCTGCATTGCTACTATTATCGGCTGTTGCGTCGCACACTTGTACGTTCTGTAATTCTATTCAGCACTGGTGAAATTTCTTTCAATAACCTTGGATATTTTTATAAAAAAAGTGAAAAAAATAAGAACAATTGAATAAGCACACAACCAAACATAATCATCCCAATTCCCGTTAAGAATTGTTTTGTAATCCATAATAAAGAATGTAAGCCAAATCAAAAGAGTGCCGGCGATACTCATGATTATTTTCTTCATCCAATTTTTTATATTTCTATCTATAAGTTCATCAAAAAGCCACCAATACAAAATTAGTGATGGCAATGAAAGTAATAAGCCAAACAAAATCATGTACAAAGCCAAAGGCGACCCAGTTAAGAAGTCAGTAAATGAAGTTTGATTCAATATTGAAAGATAAATTATAAATACTACGGGTGTAGTAAGAATCGTAAATAGCCAAACTTTTAATGGATATCTGGTATTGGAAGGCTGCTTCATGCTTATTCTATTAAATAAAATTAATAAAAATAAAGCTGCACAATAATGATCAGCAGTGAACCGGACGTTCAAGTGTGCGACGCAACGAAGTTGATCAGGGAACCAAAGCCGGGCTAGTAAAAAATGATTTGATTGTAGAAATGCCTTCCAAAAAGGGCAAAGACTTTATTTTTTAAAAAACTTCAATTTAGTTACTTTTGCAGCCTGCTAAATTTTTCGAGCAGCAGGCAAACGGTGGTTATAGCTCAGTTGGTTAGAGCACCAGATTGTGGTTCTGGGGGTCGCCGGTTCGAACCCGGTTAGCCACCCGTAAAACCCCGTCCGTTTCGGCGGCACGGGGTTTGATTTTATCAGTTATTATATATAATGAATTACTGGCTCTTAGTTATCCCTTTCATTTCCGCCTTTATTGGTTGGCTGATCAACCGGGTTGCTGTTAAACTGATTTTTCACCCACGAGGACCTAAAAAGTTTTTCGGTATTAGTTTCCAGGGGATTTTTCCGAAACGTCAACAGCGGATTGCGGTGAAATTAGGCCGCCGGGTAAGTGCGGAGTTTTTATCCTCGGTGAACCTGGAGCAAAAGATCAATGATCCTAAGAACCTGGCGCAGGTGATGCCGTTGATTGAAGAGCATGTGGATGATTTTTTGCGTAACAAGCTGAAACAGCAAATGCCTATGCTGGGAATGCTGATAGGAGAAAAAACCATCAATACACTTAAAGGTGTTTTTTTGAAGGAGATCGAAAACTTATTTCCGCTGATCATGCAAAAATTCGCATCGAATCTTAAGAATGAATTTGATCTGGAGAATATGGTGGTCAGCAAAATAGCGGCCTTTTCATCTGATGGACTGGAGGCCATGTTGTCAAAAGAGATTCGTTTCGTCGGTATAATCGGTGCGATCGCCGGATTTTTAATAGGAGCTGTACAAGTTGCTATTACTTTGTTAATTTTCTGAACGTTACTTGCCATTATTTATTCACAGGGTAATTGACAGTAGTCAATCTCCTTCATCAAATTGCCAGACAAATGAGCAAGTTAAACATCGTTTGCACGTCAAACTATCCAAATTATCATTTCATGCGCCAAACCATTTACACGCTTATCCTTATTCTTTCCATTTCATCACTTTCAGCTCAGCCTTTTGGAGGAGCAAACCGCGGCGGCGGTCAACAAGTGAACGGTCGTTTTTACGGAAAAGTAATTGATTCTACCAGCGGTAAAGCCGTTGAATACGCTTCCGTGCAATTATTGCAAAATAAAATGGACACCGTTACCAAAAAGAGGGCGGAGGTTGTGATCGGTGGGATGCTGACAACTGCAAACGGAGAATTCAGTCTCGAAAATGTTCCTGTTTTCGGACCTTTGAAGCTGAAAATAACCGCTATTGGGTTTAAAGAAATCATCCGTACTGTTTCTTTTGAACTCAGGCCACCAACAGGTGGAGTTAATACTGGCGACATCAGTTCTTTACTGGGTGCATTGGATAAAGACCTTGGTAATATTAAAATACAGATTGAAGAAAAAGTATTGGGTAATGTGACGGTAGAATCTACCAGGCCCGGCCTTCAGTTAGGTATCGACCGTAAAGTTTTCAATGTTGATAAGAATATTGTATCTGCAGGCGGAACCGCTGTTGATATTATGCGTAATGTTCCATCATTGAATGTTGATATTGATGGCAACGTAACGATGCGTAATAATGCCCCGCAAATATTTGTAGACGGCCGGCCAACGAATATGACATTGGAACAAATACCAGCCGATGCTATTCAAAGTGTAGAATTGATCACAAATCCTTCCGCGAAGTTTGATGCGTCAGGAGGAACTTCGGGCATTTTAAATATTGTATTGAAGAAAGAAAAGAAAGTAGGGTACAATGGAAATATAAGAGCAAATATTGATTCCCGTGCAAAGATTGGTTTAGGTGGCGATATTAACCTTCGCCAGCAAAAAGTAAATTTCTTTTTGAACGGTATGTATAACCAGCGTAAATCTATCAGCACAGGAACTACGGAAAGAACAAACTATTATTACACTCCTTATACTTATATGTTCCAGAAAGACCGTTCGGTGCAAACAGGTAATTTCGCTTTTGCCCGCGGTGGGTTTGATTATTTTATCAGCAACCGCAGTACCATTTCTGCAAGTCTCAATTATGTAAGAGGACAATTTAAACCTAATACGCAAAGCGATATTTATACAGATATTTTAAGCACTCCTGTTGTGTCTTCTCTTTATGAAAGAGAGGCGGTCACAAAAGGAGGGTTTAAAAACCTGGGAAGTACATTAAGCTTTAAACATAATTTTCCAAAGGCAGGCAGAGAATGGACGGCTGATGTAACCTATAACAAAAGCAAAAACGATAATAGTAGCAATATCATTACTGATACTTTCAGCATGCCCCAACATGTATTCCGTGGCACTTATAACCAATTGCAGGAAGTGAAGGCAGATAATGATAATATTATTCTTCAAACTGACTTTGTCAATCCCGTTACCGATAAGATTAAAGTGGAAATGGGTGTAAGGGCTCAGTTAAGAAATAATAGCAGCAATAGCAGCTTTTATGTGGACAAAAATGGTAAATGGGAATTACAACCAACTTCACAAACCAATTATAAAAGCGATGACCAGGTATATGCAGCTTATGTTAATTACTCGCAGCAGTTTAAGACCTTTGGTTACCAGTTAGGTTTACGGGCTGAAAGTTCACAATATCACGGAGAGTTGTTGACAACAGGGCAGGAGTTTAATATTGATTTCCCTATTAGTCTTTTCCCCAGTGTGTTCTTGTCGCAAAAAATAAAGGAAGATCAAAGTATCCAGTTAAACTATAGCCGCAGGATCAACCGCCCGAATTTTTGGCAATTAACACCAATTACTGACTCATCTGACAAATTAAACCCAAGTAAAGGAAATCCTGCTTTGAGACCTGAGTTTACTAACTCATTTGAATTGTCTTACGAAAAGACATTTAAAAACAGGGGTAGTTTCCTTGCTTCTATTTATTATAAGCATACAAATGACTTAATTACCCGCTTCCAGGATACAATCAAAGATGTGAATGGCGATAGAATTTTAGTAAATACATTTATAAATGCAAATTCAAGTTACGTAACTGGTTTAGAATTGACGATGCGAACTAACCCTGCAAAATGGTGGGAGCTTACCCCGAATTTCAATCTTTATACATCAGATATAAAAATCGATCTGCCAAATGTCGCTGACCAGCCCAGGCTTACCAGTTACTTTGTTAAGGTGAATAATACCTTCAAATTACCAAAGAATATCTCTATACAATTGTCGGGAGATTACCAATCGAAAACCGTTCTTCCTCCGGGAGGAAGTGGGGGTGGCGGTGGCGGCCGTGGTGGTGGTTTTGGCGGCGGCGGCGGTGGCTTTGGCTTTGGTGGCGCTTCTGCTTCACAGGGATATGTGAGACCGAGTTATGGAGTTGATATGGCTGTTCGCTATGAATTTTTAAAGAACAGGACTGCTTCTATCTCCATTAATATGAATGATATTTTGCGTACCCGTGTTTCGGATGTACACTCAGAATCTTCATTCTTTACGCAGGATGTTTTCCGTCGTCGTGATCCGCGGATATTGCGTATCAATTTCAACTGGCGTTTTGGAAAATTCGATGCCAGTCTCTTCAAACGCAAGAACATGAAGAACCTTGGTGATGGTCCGAACATCGACGCAGGTCCGATAGGTCAATAATAAATTCTCTTTTTATTTAAACCTCCTGTCAAACAGGAGGTTTTTTTATTGCCTCTGGAATGAATGTATATTTGGAACTTATAGATTTTTGTGAAAAGAATATTCTTCACTATTACTAATGATATCACGTATGACCAGCGGATGCACCGTATCTGCACTTCGCTGGCAGAGAATGGTTATGAGGTAACACTTATCGGGTATAAACGAAAACACTCTGTTCCTTTAAAAAAAGAAAAATATAAGCAGAAAAGATTTAACCTGTTGTTTCTGAAAGGCGGTTTATTCTATGCGGAATATAATATCCGGCTTTTTATTTACCTGCTTTTTAAAAAAGCGGATGCTGTTTGCGCTATTGACCTGGATACTATCCTTCCCATACTTTATATATCTAAATGGAAAAAGATACCCCGCATTTATGATGCGCATGAATTATTTACAGAGCAAAAGGAAATTATACGGCGGCCTTCTGTAAAAAAGAAATGGCAGCGGATTGAAAACCGTACATTGGTGCAATTCAAATACGGTTATACCGTATGTGAAAGTATAGCCGGTTATTTCAAAGAAAAATATGGGGTTCAGTACGAAGTAATAAGAAATGTAACAATGCTTCGGACTGATTTGGACATAACTGCAACCCGCAAGTTTGTTTTATACCAGGGGGCTGTCAATGAAGCGAGGGGTTTTGAATTTTTGATTCCTGCCATGAAGGAAGTAAACTCAAAGCTTATTATTTGTGGTGATGGAAATTTTATAGAGGAATTAAGGAAACTGATCAAAGAAAATGGGGTAGAAGATAAAGTTGAATTAAAAGGCATGTTATCTCCGGAAGATCTTTGGAATATTTCTATAACTGTCATAGTAGGTATTACCATTATTGAGAACTATGGGTTGAACCAATATTTTTCCCTCCCAAACAAATTTTTTGATTACATACATGCGGGTGTTCCCCAGGTGGCTATGAACTACCCCGAATATGCAAGAATAAATCAGCAATATGAAGTGGCTGTTCTTTTAGATGAATTAGAACCAAAAAAAATTGCTAAAGCCATCAACAATTTACTCAATAATAGTGTTTTACATAACAGGCTAAGGGATAATTGCCTTGTTGCCCGGCAGGAATTGAACTGGCAAAACGAAGAAAAAAAGTTACTTAAATTTTATCAATCTGTTTTTAATCATTGACACGTCACCTCCACATAGTATGTCTTGATGTGCCCTGGCCGGCTGACTATGGCGGCGCTATCGATATGATGAACCGCATCATGATGTTTAAAAAACTGGGCGTAGGTATACATCTTCATTATTTTAGTTATAATGACAGGGGTACTCCCGCTGAGCTGAACCAATTCTGTGAGACGGTAAATGTTTATGCAAGGGAAAAGCCGGGAAAAAGTTTATCTTTTAAAATACCCTATATTATTTCTTCACGCACTAATAAGGAGTTGATAGAAAGATTAAATAAAGATGATCATCCTGTTTTGCTGGAAGGCATTCATTGCGCCGGCATCTTGCCCGAACTTAACAGGAGCAAAAGAAAAGTGGTTGTGAGAATGCATAACGAGGAGAGTGTATATTATAAAGAGCTCGCAAGGGTAGAGCCGAGTTTTTTAAAAAAAGCTTTATTTCTATAATGAAAGCCGCTTGTTGAAAAAATACAGTCATCACTTGCCCGATGATTGTACGTATGCCTGTGTTTCGCAAAAAGATATTGATGTTTTAAAAAACGAATA
The DNA here is from genome assembly GCA_037200685.1 of Chitinophagaceae bacterium. Classification (GTDB taxonomy): domain Bacteria; phylum Bacteroidota; class Bacteroidia; order Chitinophagales; family Chitinophagaceae; genus JAJKIP01. The sequence continues at coordinate 282,598 of JBBCIG010000014.1, read as the reverse complement.
TCATTTAAATAAAGTTGAATTTCTTTCTACTTTTCCTGCGTGGCAAATGGTGGAGGGAGAGGAGGGGCAGGGAGGATTTTGTCTTTACCATGGCAATCTTTCCGTGGCGGAAAATGAAAAAGCAGCTATATGGCTGATCTGCCAGGTATTTACAAAAGCGAGGGTGCCTTTTATTATTGCAGGGAAAAAACCTTCTAAGAGACTTCAGCGTATTGCAGGCCTGTGCCAGCACACCTGCCTTGTTGCTGATCCATCAGAAAAAGAAATGAATGATTTGGTGAGGAAAGCTCACATTAATGTACTGCCTTGTTTTAATAAAACGATTACAGGTATCCGGTTAAAATTATTACATGCGTTGTTTGAAGGAAGACATTGCATCGTTAACGAACCTATCGTTGCGGGAACGGGATTAGAAGACGCTTGTCATATCGGCAATAATGCGACAGCGTTTGCTTCTATCATTACACAACTTTATCATCTTCCTTTTACAAGGGAAGAAATTATTCTGCGAAAACAATTGCTGGGATCTACTTATGATAATGAGAAAAATACATTGAAACTTAGTCAATGGTTATGGTAGCATTGTCCATTACTTTTCCTTTTTCCGTTCTTATCATTCTCGCCGGGAATTTTTGTACGACGATATAATCATGTGTCGCCATTACCACCGTAGTGTTGAAATCTTTACAGATATGAAAAAGAAGGTTCATTATTTCATCAGAAGTTTCAGGGTCAAGGTTGCCCGTAGGTTCATCGGCTAATATTAGCTTGGGAGAATTTAATAATGCTCTTGCGATGTCCACTCTTTGTTGTTCACCGCCGCTCAATTCAAATGGCATTTTAAAACCTTTTGATTTTAAGCCCACTTTATCCAGCACTTCCTGGATCTTGTCGTCCATTAACTTATCATCTGTCCAACCAGTAGCTTTAAGAACAAACTTGAGATTATTATTTACATTCCTGTCTGTCAGTAATTGGAAATCCTGGAAGACAACGCCGAGATTACGGCGCAGGTAAGGAACCTTTTTCCAGGTGAGGCCACGCAAACCGAAACCAGCAATGGTGCCTTCGCCCTCTGTCATTGGCAGTTCGCCATATAATGTTTTGAGTAAGCTCGATTTCCCTGTCCCCGTTTTTCCTACGAGATAAACAAATTCGCCTTTATTCACCGTCAGGTTTACGTTTTGCAGTATCAGGCTGTTGCCCTGGTATATATTAACGTTGTGAAGTTCAATAATAGGTTCTGCCATTATTCCCTGTTTACTGCAAAGTAAAAGAAAGTATGCTTAAGGATGTCAATTTTTTGAGAAACTAAAAATTTAGTTGTTAAACTAAAAAATTAGTTATAGCTTAGCTTTATCAATAGAAAATTTGCAAGAGGTGAATGGTGAGTAGCGAGTGGGTAATAAGCAAAGAGCCGGATAGTTGAATACTGCTCAAAATTGCTGAATAGAGAACAGGAAGATGAACGGAGCGTCGCAACAAAAGTTGATAGTAGTAATGCAGTTGGTAAAATAATTTCTTTATAAAATTACAATACATGAAATCATTAACGAAAGCAGAGGAACAAGTGATGCAGGGGTTATGGAAATTAGGCAACGCATTCCTCCGTGAATTAGTGGATGAAATGCCGAACCCCAAACCGCACCAGAACACGGTGGCGACGTTGCTGAAGATATTGGTGGAAAAAGAATTCGTAGGAATAACGGTGATGGGAAGGCAGCATCAATACACACCGCTGATCAGCAAAGAAGAGTATTCCAAAAAAACCATGAAACAAATGGTGAAAGGTTATTTCGAAGGGTCGTTTAGTAATGTGGTTTCTTTTATGGTGAAGGAGAATAATATTTCTTTGGAAGAGTTGGAGAACCTGTTGCAACAAATTAAAAAACAGCAAAACCCCAAAAAATGAAATCATCACTAATTTACTTGTTGCAACTCATTATTGCTTCCGGTATTCTGTATGGTTATTATCATTTCTTCCTGCGCAATAAAAAATTTCACCTGTATAACAGGTATTACCTTCTTGCCGCGGTAGTAAGTTCTATTATTATTCCTTTTTTGCAAATACCATTTTATTTTACAGAAAATGAAGCGGATTCTTCTTCCATTTTAAAAACGCTGAAAACAATTTATTATTCGGGATCCGGAGATGAAGTAGTGGTTACCGCTTCTTTACATCAACCGTTTTTTAACCAGAACTTTTTTCTTTATCTATTATATACACTTGTAGCTACGCTGTTACTTGCAAGGATCCTAATGTCTTTGCTGAAAGTAAAACGTATCATCCGTAAAAATAGATCTGAAGAATTGGGGGACATTCGTTTTATAAATACAACAGAGCCGGGAACCCCTTTCTCTTTTTTCCACTGGCTTTTTTGGAATAAAAATATTGAACTGCAATCAGAGAAAGGACAACAAATATTCAGGCACGAAATTTTTCATATCCAGCAAAAACATAGCTGGGATGTACTTTTTATCGAGTTTGTAAGCATGATCTTGTGGATCAATCCATTCTTCTATATCATAAAAAAAGAAATAAGGGCCATTCATGAATTCCTGGCGGATGAATTTGCGAGTAAAGAAGAAGAGAAATGGGAATATGCGGAATTACTACTAATGCAGGCCCTCCAAACGAAACAAGAGCTTGTCAATCCTTTTTTTCATAATCAAATTAAACGACGTATAGCCATGATTACAAATCCTCAAAAAACAAGCCACCGGTATTTGCGAAAACTGCTGGCACTGCCCCTCGGCGTTATGATTACTATTATGCTTGCTTTTACATATAAAAGCGAACAAGCGAATAATGATGCAACCACCGGGATAGAAAAAAGTCTTATTGACATTTCAAGCAAAATTGATTCGCCACCTGTGAAAAACTCGGTTACTGTTGTCGGCGACATAAAAGCCGTAAAAGCTGGTACTGCATCCGCAGGTAAACCAACCGAAGTAACGGTAAATGGTCAGAAACTAATGGTCAAAGAATTAAAAGTTGAAGGGTTGGGAGATGTAAAACTAGAAGAGGTTACGCTTGACATACGGGGTAAATTAGTTGATACACCCCAATCACCATTAATTGTTATTGACGGTGTAATTCAAAAAAATGCTGATTGGAAAAATATAGAGCCAAACAGTATTGAAGCAGTAAGTGTTCTGAAAGATGCAGGAGCAACGCTATATGGCGAGGCTGGTAAGAAGGGAGTAATAATAATAACAACCAAAAAAAATGTATCCCCGGCACTAAATGAAATAGTTGTTACAGGATACAATAGAGATAGTAAACTTAAAGAAATTACTTTTGATAAAGTAGAAACAGAAGCTTCTTTTCCCGGCGGGTCTACAGAATGGGTCAGGTACCTGGAAAGAAACCTCAACCCGAATACTCCAATTATTAATAATGCGCCTGCGGGAGCTTACACTGTGTTTGTTCAATTTATTGTAAAAACCGATGGCTCTATTTCAGATATAAAAGCCCTTACAAACCATAAATATGGAATGGAAGAGGAAGCTATAAGAATAATTAAGAATAGCCCTAAATGGCAACCTGCGATACAGAATGGCCAAAAGGTTAATTCTTATAAAAAACAGCCGGTTACTTTCCAGGTAAACAGGAAAGGTGGGCCCCCGGAAATAAAAAGCTCAACTTTAAAGGAAGTAGTTGTGGTTGGATACGAAGAAGATAAGGGCCGCTATACAAAATTGCCAAACGATGCGAAGCCTCCTTCCTTTATTGGCGGAGAAAAAGAGTGGAAGACATATTTGACAAAACATGTAAGTCCAAATGTACCTGTAGATAATGGAGCGCCTCAAGGTGTGTATACTACTCAAACCCAGTTTTTAGTAAATGCGGATGGTACAATCTCTGAAATTAAATCTCTTACAAAAATGGGATATGGAATGGAGGAAGAAGCAATAAGGGTAATAAAAAGTGTTGCACAATGGGAGCCTGCAGTTGTGAATGGCGAAAAAGTAAGCGCTTACAAAATACAACCGGTAACATTCCAGCTAACAGCGGAACCTGATGAAGCAGATATAACAAAAAGCAATGCAGATCAATCATCCACCATTTATCCTAATCCATCAAACAATTTCGTAGTGGTCCCATTTAATTCACAGTTTACAGGAAAAGGTGAAATAAAAATAACAGATATAAACGGCAATGCAAAAATGACGATCCCAACGAGCTTTACAAAAGGCCCTGCTAACCTGAGAGTAGATGTAGCTTCACTTGCAAAAGGCACCTATTTTATAAGTGTAATAAATGTAATAGATCCCGGTAAGAAACTTGTAAGAACTTATAAAATGATAAAACAATAAACGATCAATAGGTAAGTTCATTATCGCTGGTTTTTATAAACAGGGTTTTTCCCTTAGCAGGTTCGACTCTTCCAATCACCTGTGCATCTACTTCAAAACTCTTTGCTGCCGACAAGATCTTGTCGGCATTTTTCATATCTGTATAAATTTCCATTCTCGTGCCCATATTAAACACCTGGTACATTTCCCTGTCATCTGATTTGCTGGCTTGCTGTATCAATTGAAAAATGAGGGGAGGCTCGAATAAATTGTCTTTGACAACACGGATGTTTTCGGGAATATATTTTAAACATTTAGTTTGTCCGCCGCCGCTGCAATGAATCAGACCATGCACTGCATCGAAATGATTTTCTAATATTTCTTTTAATATTGGAGCAAATGTGCGGGTAGGGGAGAGTAAAACGTGGCCAATGTCTGTTGACTGATGGCCGATTGAAATTTTGTCGGTTAATTTATTAGGCCCGATATAAACAACGGAATCGTCTAACGAATTGTCGAATGCTTCAGGGAAACGTTGTCCGTATGTTTTATCCAGCATATCATGGCGTGCACTGGTAAGCCCGTTGCTGGCGATACTACTATTGTACTCAGTTTCATAATTCGCCTGCCCGTAACCGGCGAGTCCGACAATCACATCGCCTGCTTTTATTTTTTCATTGGTGATCAATTTTGATTTTGGCCATCTCGCCGTCATAGTACCGTTAACTGCAATCGTTCTTACCACGTCACCTACGTCGGCGGTTTCACCTCCCATATAAGTAATGTTTACCCCGAACCTTTTCATTTTATCAAAAAATTCCTGGCTGCCATTGATAACAGCTTCCAGCACTTCAGCGGGAATTACATTTTTGTTCCTGTCAATGGTCGAAGAAAAAATCAATTGATCGTAAATGCCAACGCAAAGGAGATCATCTAAATTCATTACAATCGCATCCTGTGCGATCCCTTTCCATACGGATACATCGCCCGTTTCTTTCCAATATAAATAAGCAAGGATACTTTTTGTGCCGGCGCCATCCGCATGCATTACATTTACCCAGTCAGCATCGCCACATAAAACATCGGGGTATACTTTGCAAAAAGCTTTCGGGTAAAGCCCTTTGTCCAGGTTTTTCGTTGCCGCATGTACTTCTTCTTTCTGCGCAGACACTCCTCTTTTTGCATATAAACCTCCATCACCTGAAGGGGAATAATAAAACTGTTTTTTCATCCGTTATTTTTTGCCTTTTCACCTTTCCGGTGTACGCACAAAAGTAAGTGATGAACGCTTAGCTTGCTGAATTTGTTATTCTTTGCGGGGCTTATCTTTGTATCCAATTTATGCAAGTACACAGGAGCATTGATCAATTACCGTCCTTTCGAAACGCTGTGATTACCATCGGCACGTTTGACGGCGTGCATGAAGGCCATCGGCAGATCATTCAAAAACTGAAAGAGGAAGCAACGGCCATCGGTGGTGAAACGGTCATTATTACATTCCACCCTCATCCACGCAAAATAGTATCATCTTCCATCCTGGGTATCCGGCTGATCAATACGCTGGAAGAAAGAATTGAATTGCTGGAGAAAATGGGGATTGATCATTTAGTGGTCGTTCCTTTTACAGAACTGTTCGCCAACCAGCAAGCCGAAGAATATGTGAGGGATTTTTTAGTTTATAAATTTAAACCCCATACGATCATTATCGGTTATGATCACCGGTTTGGCAGGGACCGCCTGGGTAATTACCGCCTGCTGGAAGACAGGTCTGCCGAATATAATTATCAATTAAAAGAAATTCCGAAGCATATTATCGATAACATTTCAATCAGTTCTACGAATATCAGGGAAGCGATTATTCATAATGATACGGATACGGCAAATAAACTCCTGGGATACGATTTCTTTTTTTCCGGTGAAGTGATCCATGGTGATAAGCTCGGAAGAAAACTTGGCTATCCAACCGCGAATCTTAAAGTGCAGGATGAAGAGAAGATTATTCCGGGGAATGGGATTTATGCTGTGTATGCTGAAGTCAATAGTCAATCGTCAACAGTCAACAGTGCACCCCACTTACCACTTCCCACTCACCACTTACTTAAAGGCATGATGAGCATTGGCTTCCGGCCGACGGTGGATGGAAAGAAAAGAGTGATTGAAGTAAATATTTTTGATTTTAATAAAGAGATATACGGACAGCAATTACGGGTGTATGTAAAAAAATACCTGCGTGAGGAAATTAAATTTGATTCTCTTGATGATTTGGTGAAGCAGATTGACCAGGACAAGGTGGAAAGTTTGAAAGTGTTGTAGTGAATAAGCACTAGGTAAGTCTTAAATTATTGAAGCAATTTATTTACCCAATAGTGAGCGGGCCGAACTGCGGTTCCCTGATCATCTTCGTTGCGTCGCACTCTTCATCGTTCTGTTCACTGCTCAACAAAGGGCTTCACGCAAAGACGCAAAGTTACAGCAGTGACGCAAAGAGTGTCTTAACGTTGCGGACTTTGCTCCTTTGCGTTCTTTGCGTGAAATAATACTGCAAACGCATACACTTCCCTATTGCTGAATAGAATTACCGGACCTTGAAGAGTGCGACGCAACGAAGATAATAGTAGCACTACAGCCGGGCTAAAAAATTTAAGCGATCATTTTATAGACCATTTCTTTAAGCAGAGAAGCATCTTCGGTACCTACGCTATTTACACCGATACTTTTTAGATTGTATTGATGAAGGAGCAATAATACTTTTTCCACGCCGGTAAAATCATAAGCTTTCGCGGCCTGCAAGTATTGTTTTACAAAAAATGGTGTAACTCCGATAGCGGCAGCTACCGTTTTTTCATCGGTTGAGTTGGCGCCATATACCATAAACACTTTGCTGAAAAAGCCATACAATGAAGGAAGGATCAATTGTATGGGGGCTGCTTTGGGATTAGCTTCAAAGTATTGAATGATGCGGATGGCTTTTGAAAAATCTTTTTGCGCCAGTGCGGATTGCAGCTCAAAAACATTAAACTCTTTGCTGACGCCGACAAACTCTTCTATGTCTTCTTCACTGATCGTTTTTCGTTTGCCGAGATTGACCGATATTTTGTCTATTTCATTTTCAATTCTTGTAAGATCGTTACCGATATGATCAGCAAATAGCGCAAGTCCTTTGGGAGAAATGGCCAGGCCTTTTGATTGTACCAATTCCTGTATCCATTCAGGTAACTGGTTATCATAAATTTTTTTAGTAGTGATGAAGACAGCTTTTTCTTTCAGTGTTTTAGCAAACTTGGTGCGCCCATCCACTTTTTTTTCTTTGTAGGATACAACGAACACCGTAGATGAAAGAGGGTTGTCGATATAGCTTTCCAGTTTCTCAATATCCCGCATTTGCTGTGCTTCTTTTAATAGCACAACCTGTCTTTCAGCGAACATGGGATAGCGTCGGCAGGCGTTTATGATATCGGGCCAGGAGGCGTCCCGGCCATAAAAAACAGTGAGATTAAAAGCCGCTTCGCTTTCATTTAGGATATGATGTTCGGCGTGGTTGACCGCCTTATCTATATAATATTCTTCTTCACCCTCGAGCCAGTATACCGGCTTAAAGACACCCTTTTTCCATTCTGATAATACCTTTTCAACACTCATAATCCGCTAATTTACAGGCTTTCATCCACATTCTGACCGATTAAATATTTGTTTATAAACAGGGCAAACAAACATTCTGGCATGGTTTTCGGGAATGCATACCCCGAATGGATTTTTAACCGATTTAAACAATTGCGAAGATTTTGAAACGTTATTGGAAATTGAAAAATCCATCTAAGTAAATCTAAAACTCTTTAAACCCCTCATTGTATGACAAACACAAATTATCCATCCGCTACTCCCCAGAATCAGCCCCCGGCCCCACGGAACCGTGGAAATAAAAACTTGCTGATAGGTATTCTTGCAGCAGGCTTGCTCGGCACATGGGGTTACCTGTTGTGGGATAAAAATAACTCGGGTAACGAAATAGCAGAACAAAAAGTTGAATCTTTAAACTATTCGACACAGCGTGATTCATTGAAATTACTTTATGATGATGCAGAGCTTCGTTTAGATTCTATCACAGGTGCAAACAATAACTTGCAAGGCGAAAAATCTGATCTGCAAAAAAAGATTGAATCTGATAAAGCGGAAATCAGGCGTATTTTGAACGATAAAAATGCTTCAGAAGCTGATCTTAAGAGAGCAAAACAAATGATCAGTGATTTAAACAGCCAGATTGGTAACCTTGAAGCTGAAGTAACAAGGCTGAATGGTGAAAACCAGGAGCTCTCAGCAAATAATACACAGCTTAGTACTGAAAAGCAAGTATTAGAACAAAACTTGCAAACTGTTTCTACTGAAAAAGATGACCTTACCCAGACAGTGGATGTAGGCTCAACATTTAGCGCCTCTAACATACAGATCGCTGCCGTAAATGAAAAGAAAAGTGGTAAAGAAAAAACAACCACTACAGCAAAAAGAGCAGACAAACTGGTAGTTTCTTTTGATGTAGAAAATCGTATTGCACGGTCCGGCCCCGCTGATATGTACATCGTAGTTACAGCTCCTGATGGCCAGGTTCTTTCTGACGGAACAGCAGCGGCAGGAACATTGACAACACGTACTGAAGGTGATAAAACATTCACTTCAAAAGTTGGGATCGATTATGCACAAGGAACACGTAAAGCAATTCAGTTCCCTGTTCGTCAAACTGATTTCAAAACTGGTGATTACAAAATTGAAATTTATCATAACGGGTTCAAAATTGGCGAAGGCGTAAGAACTCTGAAAAAAGGTGGTTTATTCGGTTAAAAGCAGTTGCAACCCTTGCAACAGTACCGTCTCACTTAAATTAGTGAGGCGGTTTTTTTATGTATAGAACTCCGTATTATTACGATAAGAATTCATTTAGAAAATTATGGGCACTATTATGAATATATTTATCTTTCCGGTTTAGCAATAATATGAGAGACATTAAGCCTTTACTACTTGTTCTTCTTTCCGTGGGCTTTGTGGGCACATGGTGTATCACTTGTATGACAAATCACAATACAGCGCACAACCCAAAGAAATCAGTATAAAAGATTCTGCGGCTATCGCAGATGCAGTCAGGGATTCCCTGGCTAAAGTATATTCCGCTGCCATGGTCGATCTTGATATTCGGTTAGACAGTTCACAAACTAACTCGGATTTTTTAAAAGATCAGTTAGATGAAAAATTGAAGGAAATAGATAAACTAAAAAATGAGATCGCAATTATTCTTAAAAACAAAACTGTTAATAAAGATGACCTGGGCGTTGCCAGGAAAAAGATCATTGAGCTCCAGCAAAAAGTGGATGAAGTAAGCAGCCGGAATATTTCGGTAGAGGAAGAAAAGAATAAATTAAGCAGTAAACTACAGCAATTAACAACAGAAATTACCGGCTTGCAACAGAACGTCAGTCAACTAGCGGATGATAACAAAGGGCTTACTGAAAAAATAAACCTTGCTTCTTTTTTTTGTTGCATCAGAAATAAGCCTGAATGCTATTGAAACAAAAAGAGAAAAAGAACAGGAAACATTTACGGCGAAAAGGGCTGATAAATTTGTCGTTGCTTTCCTGGTGCAAAACCCTATTCATGATTTTAGTAATACAGAAATTGTTACTGTGGTTACGCAGCCAAACGGACAGGTCTTACAAAGCAGTGATTGGGATGCCGGTACCTTTGAAACAAAGAAACAGGGAGTAAAAAATTTTACCCGTAAAGTAAAGTTTGATTATACAAAAGGGGAGCAGCGAAAGATCATTTTTACACTGGAGAATGAAAAATTTCAGAAAGGAACTTATACGCTTCAGTTATGGCACCAGGGAATATTGATCGGGCAAGCCGTTAAGAAACTTATTTAAGATAAATTAATTACTGTATAAAGTAAAAGCCTTCCTTTTCAGGAAGGCTTTTTTATAACCGGCGATTTTAATTTTATTTAATTAAAGATTATACCCGTAGCTGATATAATAAAGGCCACCAACATAAGGGCTTCCGTAACCAGTGCGGTAATAATTATTGCCAAGGTTGGTTCCACCTATACGGAATACACTTTTCGAAGCCGGCGGACGATACGTAACCTGCGCATCTACTGTTGTGAAATAAGGAAGTTTTCCTTTTACGAAAGTTCCTTCGTAATAATTATTATCCTGCCATTTTACGATTACATTAAAGCCGATATTTTTATAGAAATTTTCATTGCGCAATCCGAGGTTCCATCTATACTTCGGTGCATTGAAGAAAGTAACCAGGTCAGCCGGCGCATCTCTCAGGTCATCCGAAAATATATTTCCACCCAGGAAGTAGTTTTTAAAGATGTTATAATCCAGGCCGATACCCCATCCAATAGCTTTTACTTTGTCAGGTGCGTTTTGGGTATAAGAAATATTAGTCGTGCTGAAAGGGGAGAGGAGGTCGGTTTGCGCCCCTGTTTTTGATTGTCCTACAACGATTGTCGCAAGGAAGTCTTTATAGCTGCTGTAGTACACATAAGCATCCACCAATAATTTCTTTGCAAGAATACCTTTATATCCTACTTCATAAGAGCTTACTGATTCTGGTTTTACTTCTTTGTACTGGGCTAAAACCAATGCGGCTGTTCCGCCACCATTTCTTGCTGCTACAATACTTGCAGCGGTGTAACCCGGTAAAGCCCCGTTCAACTTATAATAAGATTGAAATTCCGGTAAGCAACCGATCAATACAGCTGTACCTGTTGACAATGCTATATATTGGTTCTGCATGGTCGGGAACCTGTAACCAGTCTGGTAAGACATGCGGATATTATTGTCTTTGGCTACTTTGATTACGGCGCTTAAGCGAGGAGTAAACTTGCCATCAAAGTTTGTTTGCTTATCATATCTTACTGACCCCCGTAAGTGTCAAAACATCATTCAATAATTTTTTTTCGTAATTGAACATAACCGCCTGTTTCATTTATTTTAATATTACCACGATTGGCGATTTTTGCAAAACCGATAAGTGTATCTGTATTATCAGCGAATATGGTTCCTTTTGAATTCAGGACATATTGCTTCCATTGAACCCCTGTAACGATCTCAACCACATCCGAAAAATCGGCGAGGTCGGAAAGGTTCAATTGACCTTCAGCGGCCCAAAGATCTGTTCTGTCAAGGAACAAGGCGCCGCCGTTCCTGATAGGCGTGTTCTTTACTGCGTTTAGTGCAGTAGTAAAGGCAGCAGTTCCGGGTATCAAGCGGCCTACATCCGCAACAGATCTTGCATTTGCATGTAGCGTAACATCGCTGATGCCTGTACCGCCTAAACGTCTTCCTTCAGAATAAGCCAGTATATATTGTGGCATCCATGATCCGGGAATGTTTCCGGTATTAAGTGTTGGCTTCCATGCTTCATTCAGGTAACTGCCGGCAGCAGTGGCGTTATAAGATCCTCCTGCATTTTCCTGCGTAGTGTATCCCCTGAGAAACCATGATTTCGCTTTCAATTCAAGTTTATGCTGGGCCATTTTCAGGTTACGCAAAGAATAACGGTCAGCTCCTGTATATACAGTCCGTACCCGTTCCTACATAGCTATTTAAAGAAAGCTCCAGGTTAGCGTTGAATTTATAATAAAGGCCACCGGTAAACTTCGCATTGATTGTATTATAATCAACAAGGTATTTTTCTTCGTAGCCCGTTCTTGTTACATTATTATTATTCCTGTCTGTAGCATTTGCTCCAAAGTAGCTATACTTATTTCCCAGGAAGAAAGGAGTAAAAAGCTGAACGGTAGGCTGCAACGCAGCCGGAAACATATTAATAAAAGCTCCAACCTGCGCTGTTGTTGGGTAAGGATTATTTACAGCGTTAAAATAAGCGTTTGCTGAATTATTCAGGTTTACAGCTCCGGCAGTTTGCGCTAAAACACCACTGTTGATGCTAGCTTGTAACAATTGCGCTAATGCACCTATATTCACGCTTGTTTCATCACCATAAATATTGATACCATTATAATCAGGAGTATTACCACGATTGCCACCCGCTACAGCAAATAGGCCCTGTATTGTCTAGTCTTTTGTTACGATAATCATCCGCCTGCCAGTCGCTGCCTTTTATCAATTCAGCCGCAAGTTTTATCCCGAATTTATTATTATATGCCTGAGCCCAGCGAAAAGACCAGTTGTAATAAGGAGCAGGATTGCTACGCTGTTTTTTATCAACATGATTAATACCCTGTTTGATATTATAGCTTAAGCCCTGGTATTCAAAAGGGCTTTTGCTGGTCAAAAGCAAAGTACCGTTATACCACCTGAGCCATATAAAGCTGAAGAAGCTCCGGGGAGTAATTCTACATTCGCAACATCCAGTTCTGTAAGGCCGATTACACTGCCCACCGGGAAGTTAAGACCGGGTGCCTGGTTATCCATACCATCAATTAACTGGATAGAACGAGTATTACCGCTGCTTACAAAACCGCGGGTAGTTACAGTACGAAAGTCATGCTCGCCGTATGCATATCCACGCCTTTCAGGTTCGCAATTCCTTCATAATAGGTGGGTGCGGCAAGGTTGCGCAAAGTGGCAGCATTCATACGTTCAATAGTCACCGGCGACTCCAAAATCCTTGTTGGAGTACGTGTGGCGGCAATTACAACCTCCTGCCCGAGTGTGCTGCTGGGGTTAAAATTTACTTCAATTTTATCTGCGGCACTGGCCACATTAAGTTCATAAGTATCAAAACCAACCGAGCTAAATACCAGTGTTACCGGTAGCTTATCAACATTGATACTAAAATTCCCGTCAGGGTTTGTAAAAGTTCCTTCATTAGTCCCTTTTACCCTTTTACTACAACAGAAACAGAAGGAATGGCCTCTTTGGAGGTCCCGTTTCGTACTGTTCCAGTTAGTTTAATCGTTTGTGCGGAAGCGGTAAGTGTGCATAAGATGGCAAGTAAACCTACAGCCAGGAAGCAGCGGCTTTTTCTCATAATAAGCGTTTTATTAGTTTGTTCAAAAGGAATCCTTTCGGACTAATCAATATGGAAAAATAAGAATTGTCAGGTTTATCTAAAAATTTAATTTTAAGGAGAAGCCCGCCTGACCGTCTCATTTATAATTAATATAAAGTCGGGCAGGAACAAGTTGTTGAAATCTTCACGTTGGTGGCCTTGGGTGCTTTTTCAGGCCTTCTTACTTTCGGTTATGGCACACTTTTCATTTCCGCAACAAACAGCTTTTTACAGTGGCAAGGTCAGGGATGTGTACACAATAAACGAGCTGCTGGTAATGGTAGCTTCCGACCGCATTTCAGCATTTGACGTAATCCTGCCCCGCTTAATCCCTTTTAAAGGGCAGGTGCTAAACCAGATTGCGGCTTATATGCTGAAGGCTACTTCGGATATTTGTCCAAATTGGTTGTTAGACGTGCCGGCGCCAAATGTTTCAATTGGAAAAAAATGCGTGCCTTTCAAAATTGAAATGGTCATTCGCGGAAACCTCACAGGCCATGCATGGCGCACCTATTCTTCGGGTCAAAGAATACTTTGCGGCGTAACAATGCCCGATGGAATGAAAGAAAATGATTTTTCCCGGTTCCTATTATTACTCCTTCTACCAAACGGAACAGGGACACGATGAAGATATATCGCTGAAGAAATACTTGCGAAAGGGCTGGCTACAAAATCTGAATGGAAAATAGTAAGTGAATACGCTTGCAATTATTTGAACGTGGAAAAGAAATCGCTGCTAAAAGAGAACTTATTCTTGTTGATACAAAATATGAATTTGGTAAGATTGGTGATACCATTTACCTGATGGATGAAATTCACACACCCGACAGCTCCCGTTATTTCTATGCAGATGGCTTTGATGAAAGACAGGAAAAAGGAGAGCGGCAAAAAACAGTTAAGTAAAGAATTTGTAAGGGAGTGGCTGATCGCCAACAATTTTATGGGAAAAGAAGGGCAGGCCGTACCGGTGATGAGTGATGAATGATCAATACCATTTCCCAACGCTATATTGAACTATATGAAAAAGTGATTGGAGAAAAATTCATTCCCCAACCACTTTCTGATAAAGAAATATTTAATCGTGTAACAACTTCATTGGAAAAGCTGTAGTGATTTTATTTTGATGCAGCGGCTTTTGGTTTCAATAAGCCTTGCTTAATCACTTTTTTCTGAACAGGTTCACCGGTGCTTTTACCATACGGATAACAAAGATCATCGATTGCAAACTGCGCTTCTGAATAACTCAGCCAGTAATCAACCACATCGCCACGGATGATAGAATTATCAGTGTAATTATAAAATTCTTTATAACCACCCGAACTTAAATTACCATATATCTCATCGCCTTCATAAGGCCTGAAACCAGCGCTGGAGCGGATGATGGTGTAACCGGAATAAGTTTCCACACATAATAAGGACAAAAATCATCACTATAAACAACCACGCCATTTTCTTTACTAAGCCAGTAATCAAGGTCGTCGCCATTGTTATAACTATGCTTGGTACACCCGGCGAGAAAAACAACTGATAAAATCAGGATCGAAGAAATAGTAAATATCTTTTTCATAACAATAGTATTTAGTAAGTAATGAAATGTTATTTGACAGTAAGATGGCAAATCACTAACCATCGTTTGATGATAAGATGTTAAAATCAACAGGTATATTTAAGCCTTGAAAAATGTTAAAGAAATGTAACGGAGCCCGGTTAAAAAACGGCTCTAACGGTGATGAGAACTTTTTATTTACCCAGTAGTGAGCGGAGCCGAACTGCAGTTCCCTGATCATCTTCGTTGCGACGCTCCGTTCATCTTCCTGTTCTTTACTCAGCAACTCATTCCTGCTTCTTACTTCTTGCCTCAGACTTTTCACCTCCTTCCTCATAAATACTTTGCCATACTATCGCTAATCATTAATTTGTATAATGAAACGATTTATATTAATTGCTGTATCGACTATGACATTCTTTCTCGCAACCGCACAGGATAAAGAGAGTTACCTCTTTATTGGTTCTTATACTTCAGATGGCAACACTGAAGGAATCCATGTATATAAATTTAACAGTGAAACGGGGGAGCCCACACGTATAAGTGCAACCAGGATTAGCAACGCAAATTTCCTGGCAATATCTCAGGATCAGAAATATGTTTATGCTATAAATGAAGATAGTACTGATGCGGGTAGTATTGCCGCTTTTTCATTTGACAAAAAGAAAGGTACATTACAATTCATCAATAAAAAATCAAGCGGCAACCATCCATGCTATGTATCTGTTACCAATAATAATAAATGGGTTGTTGCAGGGCATTACGGCGGCGGTACAGTAGGGGTGCTGCCTGTAAAAGCTGATGGCAGCCCTCGATGAAATAGTCTCAAACGTTCAACACCAGGGTTCCGGTGTAAACAAAGAACGTCAGGAAAAATCGCATGTACATTGCACTGTTTTATCGCCGGATAATCAGTGGGTGTATGTGCCGGATCTCGGTATTGATAAAGTAATGATCTATGCATTGGATGATAAAACAGGAAAACTTACTTCTGCGCCGCAACCTTTTGCGCAGGCGGAACCCGGCGATGGGCCGAGGCATTTCACATTTCATCCCAATATAAGTATGCTTATCTCATTGAAGAGTTAAGCGGTCATGTAATAGCCTATAAATATGATAAAGGAAAGCTGGAGCAAATTCAGCGTATCAGTACGATAGAAGCAGGAAAAACAGGTTATGCGGGAAGCGCAGACATTCACGTTTCACCCGATGGTAAATTTTTGTATGCTTCTAACCGCGGCGATTTTGATAATATCGCTATCTATAAAGTTGATACGGCTACCGGTAAATTAACAACTAATCGGTTTTCAATCTACACTAGGTAAAATGCCCCGCAATTTTAATATTGACCCTTCCGGCAATTTTTTATTAGTAGCAAACCAGAATACAGATGATGTGGTCATCTTCAAACGGAATAAGAATACGGGGCTCTTAACCGATACTGGTAAACGGATAAAAGAGAAAAGACCTGTTTGTTTAAAATGGGCTGCTGTGAAATAATGGTCAATGAATGCCCGGTAGTGTGAAAGAAAAAGTGCTTCCTTTCCCTTCTTCACTTTCAACAGACATACGGCCGCCATTCTTTGCAAGAAATTCTTTACACAGCATCAGGCCAAGCCCGGTGCCGGATTCATTCGCTGTTCCCTTGGTGGTAAAGAAACTGTTTTCATTGATTTTGCGAAGCGTTTCAGGATTCATGCCTGTGCCACTATCTTTTATAAACACTTTGACGGAAGAATAATCATTTTTTATACTAATCGAAATATGACCGCCCTGCGGTGTGAATTTAATGGCATTCGATAAAAGGTTTCTGATCACCAGGTGGACCATGTCTTTATCGGCATAAGCGAAAGCAAGCTTTTCTGAATGTTTTCTACAGTAACTTTTTTGGCTTCAGCCTGTAAGCGTAATAGTTGCGTGATATCTTTTACTAAAATATTTAAATCTAATTTTTGTGGAAGCATCGAACTTGTCTGCATCTGGCTCTTTGCCCATTGCAACAAATTTTCCATAAGTTCCGCAGTATAGTTAAGGTCAGTGGCTACGTCTGGTATTAATTCTTCAGTTCATTCGTGGATAGTTTTTTTTCCGCAGCGTTTTTAAATAAATCACGCAGTGCATATACGGGGCTCTCAGGTCATGCGAAATAATTGAAAAAAGTTTCGTTTGAAAAGTATTGATATCAGTGAGCTGAACAGTTTGTTTTTCCAATTGACTTGCTTTCTCGCTGATGATTTTATTCTTTTTTTCTACTATGAGGTTCGCTTCATTTAATTCTTCATTTTTTTGAAGAATAAATCCCTGGTACCCCGCATTTTCTCTTTTAATAAGGTACAACCCATAAAAAATAAAGAAAATGGCGATTAGCTGGTTAAAATAATAGAATTGCGGGTTAGCTGTTTCTAATTTAAACGTATAATCTTTTAAAACTACTTCCAGCATAAAGTAGCTGACCATAGTAAAGGCGATGAAAAAGACCATGTGGCTGATTTCTTGTAAAAAGAACACAGCCAATATTCCATACATAATAAAATACAGACCCATGCCCAGGTTCATTCCATCAGGTAGATAAGGCAAGTGCAAAAGGGATACAAAATAAAATAAGCCAGCAATGCCGCATTATAGCGTTTCATAGAATTAAACGCAAGAACAAATATGCTTACAAAACAAGGCGCCAATGAAATGAATAAAGACGTGATGGAAATATTCTTATTATTCGATAACGTGAGAAAGGGAATAACAAGGCAGGTGATAAAAGAAGAATGTTGATCTGGTTGAGCAATGATACTCTTCTTCTTGCTCCTTCATCCATGCTGTCTGTTACGCCGAGATAGCGAACGCCGTCATGAAGATGGATGAATTCGATTGTATCGAAACGAAAAAGGATTTAGCTTTTTTGTCTGCATCTGTGCAGGTAGAAATCCTGCCGGATGTATCAATCTCAGTTTGCTGGATCGGTTGTATGTTGTTCTAGCAATTTCATTTTTTCAGGGGTATTGGGGTACGAATTATTAAAAATAGTATCTAGAATTTTAGAAAGCAAGCCAGAATAAAGAAAAAATAAAAATAAGCACTAATAGACCTTTCGATTCTAAATAGTTGTAATAAAGCAAGATATGCTCAACTATTGTTTTTTTGCCTTCAGGAGAGCTTTTGATTTATTAAATACGTTTCGGCCTTTATCAACCCCTTTACGAAGCTCTTTTTGCTGCTCTCCTCAGGCAAATGGATAAAATCATGGCATTCCTGCCCGCAGCAGCCTTCAAATTTTTGTTTGCAATCATCACATTGAATAATAGCAGGTGGCAAGCATCATTTACGCAATTGACATGTGTGTCGCAGGGTTTACCGCATTGATGGCATTGGGAGATGATATCTTCCGATATCTTTTCACCCAATCTTTCATCAAACACAAAATTCTTACCGATAAACTTATTCTTTAAGCCTTGTTCTTTTGCTGGTTGCTATAATGAATGATGCCGCCTTCCAGGTGAAACACATTTTTAAAACCATTGTGCAGCATAAAAGCGGACGCTTTCTCGCAACGGATGCCCCCGGTGCAATACATAATAATATTCTGGTCTTTATTTTCCTTCATCATATCTACGGCATTGGCAATTGTTCACGAAAAGTATCGCTTGGAATTTCAATGGCGTTTTCAAAATGGCCCACCTCATATTCGTAATGGTTGGCATATCTATTACAACGGTGTTGGGGTCATTTGTAAGCGAGTTGAATTGTTCAGCGTTCACATATCTTCTTTTCTTTCCATGTTGAAAGCAGGATCGCTAATACCATCGGCGACTATCTTATTCCTGACTTTTACATCCAGTACGTAAAAAGATTTGCCATCATCATTCACTGCGATATTTAACCGTATTCCATTTAATGGGCCAATAGAATAGAGATAGGTTTTAAACGATTCCAGGTTTGCAGACGGCAAGCTTATTTGTGCGTTGATTCCTTCATGGGCGATAATATTCTGCCCAGCACATTTAATTGGTTTAATTCTTTGTAAAAGTATTGCGGAAAAAATCGGGCTGCTCGATTTTAAAATAACAATAAAAAGAAAGAGTGATCCGCGGAGTGGAGTCGGTTTGAATAAGTTGTTTCAGCTCCTTTCGGGATATGCGGTTGTGTAATGCCATGCTGTGAATTTTAATTCGTCTTAAATATTTAAGACTGGCTCAGAACCCCAATTGCAGGTTGGGCAAAATTCTAAAGCATCGCAAAGATAAAAAATTAAAATTATAGAAATCAGTTGCCACCGGTCAGTGCCCCCTGGAAACCAATCCTGATGCCGCTTGTTCCTTTCCGTCGCTTTGCAGGCCTGTACAAAATCAACACGTATTATTTTAAATATATTTTCAAATCCAACAAAAGCTTCTACGTAGTTATTATTGTTGTTTACATAAAATGTATTAGCGCCCCCGATAAGATACCAGTTGAGCCTTCGAAAGCCGGGTATTTTATTTGTCAGCAGGCCATTCAGGTGATACTCAGCATGAGCGGTGCTGTAAAATTTTTCTTTATTGCTATACAAATAATAGGGCGCCAGTTGAAAGCTATTCAGGTAAGCTGCAGCCAGCAAATACTTGTTGCCATTAAAATGAATATAATCTTGTACGCTTACACTGTCTGTATTAATAAAACCACCGATAGCAAGCCTGTAATTAAATTTGCCGGCTAATTTAAGATTGATGTTATCGCTTATTCCAAAGCGCATTTACTGTATTTTACATCACTGCCAAAGATGTTTTGAAAAGCTTGCGTATAACCTAAAGTGAATACAGGATACTTTGATCCAAGACTTATTTTTCTATCGGGCAATTCAATATATTTTGATCCGGGTTGCCACGAAATGCCAGTGATAATAGTAAATGCCTGGTGCCTTTTAAAATTTTCCGATAAAAGTTCGGTGGGGTAATTGGGTGTGAAGCTTCTTTGTTTATAAATTCTCCATTTATAATTCGTAGTATTTTCTATTGGCATCCTGTCCTGGTATCGTAAAGAAAGGCTCCATGAAAATCCATCACCAAAACCTGCATTGTAAGTTGCATTCGCAAACCAGGCTTCATATATTTTTAAAAAATTCCGGGTATAATATAAGCTTGCAAAAGTATTAGCCCGTGGGTCAACCGGATTAGCATTATTGAATTGAAAAACAGATTTACCGCCGGCAATGCTTATTGAATTAAGATATTTTTTTCCGTAAGAATAGCTGGCTACGAGATCAGCGTTCAAATGCTGGTTGCTAAAAGCCATACCGAAGGTTTGGTTTCAGAGAAAAACTTTTACGACCAGCAGGGGTAGTATCCAGTCTTTTAGTATAAGTGCCCGTGAGGTTAATGACCAAACCTTCAACAGTATTATAATTTACCATACTTAATAAAGAAGGAAAAGCAATACTACTTCTTGATTTTTGCCGGCTGATTGTCTTCCCATTTAAAAAAATATTTCCAATCGTAATCTTATTTCGCTGCCTGTCAATAGAATCAAGATAACGGGGATTGGTTCTCACTACTTCCAGACTGTCTTTTTGCCTATAGTCTTTTACTTCCTCTTCCTGCAAAGGAACTGGTCTTGTATCTTCCCAATACGTTTCCGTTTTTTTATTGGAACTATCGAGGTATTTCATAACCGTGTTGTCGAAGAAGCCTTTTTTAAAAACAGGGTCAATATCAAACTTTGAATAAATGTTTACAAAGCTACCATGGGTATCGAAACCGAATAGTTTCACTGAAGGATAGAACACCTGGTTTTGAACAACCCATACATCATTGGTTAACGGGATGTATAATTGTTCCATACGGAGTGTATCCAGGATTTCCATTTGCGATTCTTTCGTAAGCTGTAATTGCAACGAATGAATACGCAGTCATCTTCTACAATATTGATGTATCCGCTGAATAGCGGTTCAAATTTTCTTTTAGGAATTACACGAATATGGCTTATTTGCTTTCCGTCTTCAAAAAAAGCCCCTTCATATTTATAGCGGTAAAAGTTTAGTGCACCGGCAGCTATGGGAGAAATAAAACCTCTTGGGTTTAAATTATCGCCGATAGAAATATTATTATCATAAAAAGAATAAATTCTTGGGGCGCTCAGGCCAAACCCATTTCTCTGGCCGCTCACCTTACTGGAAAGCACTTCAACTTTTACCTTGCGGGTTTTTGTACGGAATAAGTGGCAACTGTTTCCGAGAGGTATAATATTTTTTTCTTACTCGTGTCACCATCTTCAAAATCCACTTTTTGGCCAAATATTTTTGTTGGAAAATCCCGAAGTTTCATTTGCCCTTTTGTATAAACTTCGCATTGAAATTTATCCAGTTGATTTTGATAATAAGGCCGCTTTTTGATCGCCTGCCGGATAATTTCATACGCTGGATCTTCCCCTTTTTTAACGATCACTTCCTGTAGCACAAATTCGTGCAAGGTTAAGATGAAATCAACTTGCTGGTCTGTATTGGAAACAGTAATTATTTTTCTTCTCTTTTATATCCCACATGCTGGCAGACAAGAGTATAAGTGCCGGGAGAGAGGTAAAGAGAATATTTTCCTTCGTTATTGGCAGTTGAGCCTTTCGTAGTTTCTTTAATGCTGACGGAGGCAAAAGACAGTATAGCTCCTTTTTCATCAAACACAGTCCCGGATATTTTCCCGGCGAAAGAAAACAGGATGAGGTGCACAAAAAATAACAGGAGTAAGATTCGCTTCATAGTTACAACAATGAAGCGAAATTACCCCTGCTAATGTTATAAAAAATAAAAATCGTTTGTAGCTGAATATATCTTCCAGGTTCTACAGGTAAATATCAATTACCCTTTCAGCTTTTCACTCACTTTTGATTTACTTTTTCAGGTTTTAACGTTGCCGCAGTTTCACAGCTTCATAAGCATTGATAATACCGCCACTTACACTTAATTCACTGAGTTCAACCGGATCACCAGTACCCGGGTTCTTACTTTAACAGCGCGCTTTTGTGAAGATTTTTCAATAACCATCTTCACCTGCTCCGGGCTGAGGCCAGGAAAGTATTCCATTATAAATGCAGCAAGACCAGCCACTACTGGCGAAGCCATACTGGTTCCTGCAAATTTTGATACGTATTACCGCCTGGCACTGTAGCATAAATTTTTACACCGGTGCAAACACATCCACTTCTTTTTTACATAATTAGAAAAACTGGCTGTGAGTCCGCCTGCTTTAGGATCGCCGCTGCGCCAACTGTGATCCAATTGGAAGCTTTGGTTTTATCCAGGAAAACAGCGGTAGGGAAGTTGTAATCTGAATCGAGTTCTTTGCATCATTACCTGCTGCATGTACAAGTAATACACCTTTGCTTTCCGCATATTTTACAGCATCATCTACCCATTTTTTTTCTGGTGAATAAGCCTTACCAAAGCTCATGTTTATCACTTTAGCTCCATTATCTACCGCATAGCGAATGGCGAGTGCAATATCTTTATCGTGTTCATCACCATCCGGTACCGCACGGATCATCATAATTTTTACATTATCGGCTACGCCATTCATACCAGGCCATTATTTCTTGCCGCGGCGATAATGCCTGAAACGTGTGTGCCATGCATAGCGGATTTATTACTCGCCATTACATCAGGATTGCCATAAAATTTATCATTAAAATCTTCGTAATTATCTTTTACGATTTCAGCACGGTAAGGAGTGGGGCCTGCATCGATTGCTGAAAGTTTAGTTTCCTTCCTGGCTTATATAATTTCCCAAAACCTTCCAGGAACTCTTCATTGTTTTTCATCCATCGCATCATTGATCTGGAAAAGATTTTAATACAGTGATCTTCGCCCTTTTAATATCCGTCTCTGTCGGCTGAAATGCCTCGAGTTCTTTAGCGCTGTATATTTTTTTGCCAAGCGCTTTTTGCACAATAGTGTCACTTTTCAAAGCGCTGGTATAAGCTCTTTTAAGAAAAAGTAATTCAGGCTGCTCATTTTTGTATCGCTATCACCGCCGCCACTAACTTCCTGCTCCGCCCTCTTCCACATTTCATAATTTTCTTTATCTTCTTTTGACAAGGTATTTACATCTACTTCTTTCCCCTGCCATTTACTTTTAAATTGGTGATAAACCCTTGCCGCTTCATAAGAATCTTTCTCGACATTTTTACCATCACGGCCGCCGAGAAAGTTCCATCCGTATACATCATCTACATAACCGTTTTTATCATCATCAATACCGTTACCGCTATTTCCTTTTGATTTTTCCAGAGAATAGAACGCAGGTCTTCGTGGGTTGTATCAACTCCGGAATCAATGACCGCGACAATAACCGGCGTACTTTTAAGATTTTTTGATTTAACCAAATTCATAAGCTTTATCCATGCTTATGCCGTAGTAGCCACTATCTTTCTGGTCAAGCAAGTGCCATCCTTTGGGCACACCATCTTTTTGTGCAAATAATGTCAGGTTTAACAGGCTGACGGAAATTACCAGGAGGGGCACGTTTCATTAAACTATTCATTTTTATGATTGTTTTTATCGTCTGTAAAATTGCGAAAGCCGCAAAAATAATCATTACCATTCATACATTTTAGGAAAGAAAAAAACCCCCGAAATGTGCAGTTGCAGGGGTTTTGTAAAATCTTGATGAAAGTCTTTCTTTATTGGTTGCTTACCTTGAGCTCCACCCGGCGATTTTTAGCTTTTCTTCTCTGTTTTGATGGTACTTACAGGGTGATCAGGCCCGTAACCTATTGCATGTAAACGGGAGGCGTCAATTCCTTTTGATACCAGGTAGGCTTTAACATTATTGGCCCTGTTTTGTGAAAGTTTCATATTCACTTCACGGACACCATCACTGCTGGTATGTCCTTCAATCGTTAATTTCAGTTCAGGGTTTTGTTTCAATATGTCCACTACGTCATTCAATGTTTTAAATGATTCAGTTAAAATATCTGTCTGTCCGAATTTGAACTGAATGCGTTTGGCTGCGTAGTTCACTTTTTCGACTATTTCTTTTTTCACTTCAGGACATCCATTATTTTCCTTCGTGCCTTTTACTGAAGGACATTTATCAGCTTCATCATTTACACCATCACCATCAGTATCCGGTATCGGGCATCCGCTATATCGGCTGAGGCCTGCAATGGTTGGACATTTATCATCTTTATCAGGTACACCGTCTTTATCTGTATCAACAACAACAGCAGGGCATCCGTTATTTTCTTTTACGCCGGCAACAGCAGGGCATTTATCATCCTTATCCAATACACCATCGCCATCTTTATCCTGGTAAGGGCATCCTTTATTATCTGCTGGTCCCCATGCCTGCGGGCATTCGTCATCTTTATCAGGTACGCCATCGCTATCGCTATCAGGACATCCTTTTAATATTGCGGAGCCCTTTACGTCAGGACATTATCTTTCTTTGTCAGATACGCCGTCCCCATCTTTATCTTTATTAACCATTTTTTACCGGGTTACCAATATAGATACCTAGTGTAGCGCCCATTACCTTGTGCTTGAAGCTCCCATCATAATTTGCAGCCTGATAAAAATTATTTAAACCCTGACTGTAATTAGCTGTTAGGAAGACCCGGCCAAATTCAAAGCCAGCAAGTGCATTCAGGCAAAATCAAACGAGCTGTATTTGCCCGGTCCGTTTCCTACGGAAGGATCATTGATGTCGTTAGCACTGAATACTCCTTGTTTGGAAATCGTTTCACTTTAAGTTGCCCATTATAGAAAAAAGCAAGGTAAGTGCCCCCACCTAATACGAATTTCACTTTTTTCCCAAGCCGCATTTTAACAACCAGGTTAAAAGGAATTTCAATATAATTGAGATATTCAGAAGAATTTAGTTGGAGTGTATCATGTATGGTTGTATCCATGTTTCTGCATATTTCCGTCCTTTTCCAGAAAATATGACAGCAGGTTGAAAACAGACAGTTCCTTTTTTGCCAAAAGGAAGATCAGCGATAAAACCAAAATGCCCGCTTGTGCGTGGCGAATAATTATCCTTAATGGAACTCCAGTTAGGAAGATTATTGGTCTCTGTAATTTCAGATTGATGAACTCCGCCAAGAATACCTATTCTCAACTGGGCGAAAGACGCGGTCACAAAAAAAACACTTAGCAGGGTGAGGGTAGAAATCCTTTTCATGGATAACAAATTGGTTTTGTGGATATTGTTAATAGCAGCTAGCAAAAGATGCTATCCTTCAAGTATGAACGGCGAAATTGGCTTTTTAGTATTTATACGTCGAACTTTATACCCTGCGCCAACGGCAGGTGTGTGCTGTAATTGATAGTATTGGTTTGGCGTCTCATGTAAGCTTTCCATGCATCACTGCCACTTTCCCGGCCGCCGCCGGTTTCTTTTTCGCTCCGAATGCGCCGCCGATCTCAGCGCCGCTCGTGCCAATGTTTACGTTGGCGATACCACAGTCACTTCCGGCAAATGATAAAAATTGTTCCGCTTCGCGAAGATTTAATGTCATGATGGAGGAAGATAATCCCTGCGGCACTTCATTTTGAATGGCAATCGCTTCATCAATTGTTTTATATTTTAATAAATACAAAACGGGGGCGAATGTTTCGTGTTTTACAATGGCAAAGTCGGCCTTTACTTCTGCGACGCATGGTTTTACATAGCACCACTTTCATATCCTTTCCCAAAAAGTGTTCCTCCCTCTACAATGAATTTGCCGCCTTGTTTTTTGCATTCTTCAATAGCGCTCAAATACATTTTCACGGCATCTTTATCTATTAAAGGGCCAACATGGTTATTCTCATTAAGAGGATCACCGATATTTAATTGATGATAGGCTTTGATTAGTTTTTGTTTTACTGAATCATATACCTCTTCATGAATAATTAAACGCCGGGTAGAGGTACATCTTTGCCCGGCAGTACCTACTGCTCCGAATAAAGCGCCATTATCGCAATGTCAAGATCAGCATCTTTTGAAATGATGATTGCATTGTTGCACACGAGTTCAAGCAATGCCCTTCTACTCTTGCGCCAACGGCAGCACCAACTGCTTTGCCCATACGAGTAGACCCTGTTGCGGAGACTAAAGGAATTCTTTTATCATTACTCATCCATTCACCAACATCACGTCCTCCAATAATTAGGTTGCTTACACCTTCCGGCACATTATTTTTCGTAAAAATATCTGCAACTATATTTTGACAGGCAATACCACAAAGCGGCGTTTTTTCTGAAGGCTTCCAAATAGAAACATTACCGCAAACCCATGCGAGCATACTATTCCAGCTCCATACCGCTACAGGAAAATTAAATGCGGAAATAATTCCAACAATACCTAATGGATGCCATTGCTCATACATTCTGTGGCCTGGTCTTTCGCTGTGCATAGTAAGGCCATGCAATTGTCTTGATAAGCCAACCGCAAAATCACAGATATCTATCATTTCCTGCACTTCACCATAGCCTTCCTGCAAACTTTTTCCCATTTCATAAGAAACGAGTTTGCCCAATGGTTCTTTGTATTGCCGGATGCTTCGCCAATTTGTCTTACGATTTCACCACGTTTTGGCGCCGGCCATTTTCTCCATTCTATAAAAGCTTGTTCCGATTTTTTAATAACAGCTTCATAACTTTCTTTATCTGCGGATATTATTGAGCCGATTAATTTGCCATCAACAGGAGAGAAGGAAGAAATGCTTTCGCCTTTTGAGGTTATCCATTTGTTCCTGTGCTAACGCCTGAATTATTTGCTTGTATTTTTAACGCTGCGAGAAAATCCATAATGATCTTTAAAATGCAAAGTTAAGCAGAAGCGTATGGATAAATTTAATACTGCTCGCTTTCGTTGGGGAAGCTTTTGCTTTTTACATCCTGTACATATTGCCCTACAGCTCTGGATGCCTGGTCATTGATATTAAGATATTGACGGAGAAACCTGGGTTTGAATTCGGTATTAATGCCCAGCATATCATGCATGACTAATACTTGCCCATCGCAGTAACCGCCCGCCCCGATGCCAATGGTGGGAATAGTGAGACTTTCGGATACTTCTTTTGCAAGCGATGCCGGTATTTTTTCTAAAACAATTGCAAAGCAACCGACTGCTTCTAACAATTTCGCATCATTGCGTAACTTATTTGCTTCTGCATCTTCTTGTGCCCTCACTGTATAGGTGCCAAATTTATAAATAGATTGCGGCGTAAGTCCTAAATGTCCCATCACAGGAATGCCGGCCGAAACAATTTTTTTTATTGAATACTTCTTCACCTCCTTCCATTTTTACAGAATGGGCGCCGGTCTCTTTCATAATACGGACTGCGGAAGCTAATGCGATATCAGAATTTGATTGATAAGAACCAAAAGGAAGATCAACGACAACCAGGCAGCGCTCCACTCCACGTATAACAGAAGCGGCATGATAAATCATCTGGTCGAGTGTAATGGGTAATGTGGTTTCATGTCCTGCTATCACATTACTTGCTGAATCACCAACAAGGATCACATCTATTCCGGCACCATCAATAATTTTTGCAAATGAAAAATCATATGCCGTAAGCATAGCGATCTTCTCACCGGCAGCTTTCATTTTTTGAAGCGTATTGGTTGTTATTCTTTTTGTTTCTTTATTGGCCGCCATGAATAAATGTTGGAATGGAGTTTATGAGTTTCGAAAGGCAATTAATAAAGTAAAGATAGCAGATTATCAAGCCTTCACTTCATTTTGCCTTACTTCTTCATATAGCAAATGGATAAGCCCGTCAGCCAGGCCGATCTTCGGTACATAAATCTCTTCTGTGTCCGCCCAGCGCATTACATTTATATAAATAAGTAAAGCAGGAACAATGACATCGGCACGATCTTCACGAAGTTTATATAAACTCATGCGCTGCTCAAGAGATATGGCGCTGAATTCTTTATAATATTCGCGGAGAAGTTCTAGTTGAAGAGGTTTACCATCTTTTCTTTTCGATATCGAAAATATTTTATTGATGTTACCGCCCGAACCTATAGCCGTTACGTGGTGATAGCCTTTTGTTTTTGTTTTGATGAATTCTTTCATCTCACCCCATATCGCTTCTGTCACCTGGTTTTTTAATAACCTTATCGTACCGATATTAAAAGATTCTTTGAATACCAGTTTGCCATCGGTAAAAAAAGTAAGTTCCGTGCTGCCGCCACCTACATCTATGTACAGGTAAGATTCCGCGGCAGTCATATTTTCAGCCACATGATTTTCATAAATAAAAGAAGCCTCTTCCTGTCCGCTGATTACTTCTATTTCAATACCTGTTTCCGTCTTTACTTTTTTAATGATATCTGCGGCATTGCGTGCATCTCTCATAGCCGATGTGGCACATGCTTTCAAATGCTTAACGCCATATACATCTAATAATAATTTGTAGGATTTGATCGTTTTTACCAGCTTTTCAATTTTGCCAGGAGAAATTTCACCAATGTCGAATACGTCAAAGCCTAAGCGAAGAGGTACACGTACCAGTGCGATTTTTATAAATTCCGGGGAGGTCTGCGGTGAAGGTACAATGTCACTAATTAGTAAACGTGCCGCATTACTTCCAATGTCAATTGCTGCCAGTCTCACTTTGGGTTAGGGTTTTTTTTGTACAAGTAATCATATGTTTCAACCTGGGAACGAATCTTTTTTCGCGTTGTTACCACATATTCATTGCTTAATTCATTATTAAGCCATCTTGCTTTTACATTATCCTGCAACTGTATATTCAGAATGTCTATTAACTCCTGTTTTATATCTTCATCCCATATGGGGCAGGTCGCTTCAATTCGATGCTCCAGGTTGCGTAACATCCAGTCAGCCGAAGATATATAAACTTTCTCTTTGCCTTTATTGTGAAATACCCACACCCGTGCATGTTCCAGGTATTCATCTACAATGCTGACAGCTTTTACAGGAAGTTTGAATTTTTTATTTTCTGATAGCATGCAAAAAATACCACGAACGATAAGATTGATCGGCACACCAGCCCTGGCGGCTTCGTATAGTTTATCAATCATGTCCTCATCAGAAATCGAATTCATTTTTAACGTAATACCGGATGGTTTTTCTTTTTTCGCCTGCCTTATTTCTTCATCAATCAGTTTAATCAATTCTTTTCTTACAATATGCGGGCTGGGGATAATGTCCTCGCAGTTTTTGAGTGAGTGGCTGCCAGAACGATAGTGCTCTATATAATTAAATATCCGGCTGATATCAGTCATTATACGGGGATTGGACGTAAGCAAGCAATGATCTCCGTATACTTTTGACGTTCTTTCATTCATGTTGCCGGTGCTAATAAAGCCATACAGCACACTTTTATCTTTCACCTTTTTTTTGATCATGCATACTTTAGCATGGATCTTCATATCTGGTAATCCCACTAATACTTTAACGCCTTCTTCCTCCAATCTTGTTTTCCATTCCAGGTTAGCTTCTTCATCAAAACGGGCTCGTAATTCTAATACTACCACTACTTCTTTCGCATTTCTCGCGGCATTTATTAATGCATTAATGATCTTCGATTGTGATGCAAGCCGATAGCAAGTAATTTTTATTGTATTTACATCCGGGTCAATAGCCGCTTCACGGATAATATCTATCAACGGGGTGAATGAGTGATAGGGAAGGTGCAGCATGATATCTTTTTTCAATACCACATCAGACACACGCCGGTCAACAAGTGAAGGATGTTCAAATGGTTTTTTTCTCGGCTTCTTTACTTTAAAGACCTGATCAGGAAAATCCATGAAGTGCCGGAAGTTGTGAATACGTCCGCCCGGAATAAGATTATCTTTTTTAGAAATATTCAATCTGCGGGTAAGGTATTCCAGCAAACCCGGGTCCATTTCTTTGTCATAAACAAATCGAACCGGTTTGCCCTTGCGACGGTTTTTTTAAACCTTTCTCGATTTTTTGAATGATGGTTGTTGAAATATCATTATCAATTTCCAATTCGGCATCCCTTGTCACTTTAAATACATGAGCATTGTATTGATCATATCCGAAATAAGAAAAAATTTCGGGCAGGCTGAAGCGTATGACATCTTCCAATAGAATGATATAATTCTCGTCGGGTTTAGGTGACGGTAATAAAACAAACCTTCCTACTATGCGGCTGGGTATTTCTATTAATGCATATTTTTTCTTTAAAGCGCTTTCTTTTTTCCACATTACCACGGCGAGGTAAATAGATTTATCTCTTAAATCGGGAAGCTGCGGAATATTTTCAATCATTAACGGGATAACATTGGAGCTTACTTCAGCATCATAATATTCCCTGACGAAATCTTGTTGCTCTGGGGTTAATTCATTTTCTGTGACAAGAAATATTTTTTGCTCTTTCATTTCCTTCTGCACGTTTTCCCAAATACGGGCAAATTCACTCTGCTGGTTCAGCACGATCATTTGGATATCGTCCACTATCTGCTGAGGATTATTTTCTAAGTGCATGTTGGCTTTAGCGCCAAGCTGAATCATTCTGTTCAGCGTCGCTACTCTTACCCTGAAAAATTCATCAAGGTTATTGGAAAAAATACCGAGGAAGCGAATGCGTTCACGCAAAGGAACTGTTTCATCGGCGGCTTCCTGCAGTACACGGCCATTAAAAGAAAGCCAGCTTATATCTCTTGCGATTGTTTTTTGTTTATCTGCGGACATATAAAAAGAATTGCCAAATGGCGGATAAAGTTAATTATCCGCGGGAAGTGAGTGTGTTAAGTTTTTTGAACCTATTACAGGGCCGTGTTTGCCTTTGCTAATTTTCTTTTGTTATAAGATGGCAGTAAAATTAAGCTTACTAACCGCCAATAAGAATAACAACCGTCTGCGCAATCCACAATATCCAGCCAAATGCCACGGCAACACCCGCATTTAATTTATATAATTGCATGGTTTCACCAATTAAATAGGCATAAGCGCCAATGCCGCCCGGCGTAAGTATCACGCCGACGCTTCCGGCAGATAACACGGTGAAAGCTTCCTTGATGCCATATTGTTCCGTTTCCCGAAAAGTCATAAAGCCGATATAACCCCCGGCTAAATAAAGCGTCCATAAAAGAACGGTCAATAAATAAATTGTCCTCTTTTTTTTAAATGACGGATAGAACTCAATCCCTGCCAAACCCGTAATGCGATCTTTTTAAAAGCGTCAATGACATCGGGAATTTTTTTCTTTTTCACGATCATCCATATAGCGATGGCGATAATTACCAGGGCCAGTACGGCAAGCGGAATGATATATCCCGGAATTTTTTTGGTTTCATCATCCGCCTGTGAATTAAATACTTTGTCGACGATTTGCGAATAAAGACCGGGTTGTATAGCGATAGTAATACCAAAAATAATAAGCAGGGTAATCGCATCTATTAATCTTTCGAGGATAATAGTACCCACTAATTTATCGGCGGGAATTTTTTCATAACGTGCCAGCACCGTACATTTTAATACTTCTCCAAGACGGGGAAATGCCTGGTTGGCGAGATAGCCGATCATGACAGCGAAAAACATATTGCCCCTGTCAGGCTTATAGCCCATCGGTTCTATCAGCAACCGCCAGCGCAACGACCGCACATAATGGCTAAGGGATAAAATAATAAAAACAGGAATAAAAAGGTAATACCGGGCATTATCGAGAGCGGCACGGATCTGCGCCCATTTTTCTTTATCAATATCTTTCAATGACCACCACACTAAAAAAATGCCCAAGCCTAAAAAGAAGAGGTATTGAACGGCAACCTTAAGTTTTTTATTCATCACAATAAATATAGAAAGATATTTTTAGAGTTTATTATGTTTGAAAGAACGAGATGCAAAAATAAATCTTTAAATAAAGAAATAGTAAGTGTTTAGTTCAAGATAATATTATCAATCAGGCGAACATTTCCGAGGTAGGCGGCGGCCAGTGCTACCAGTCTTTGTTTCCCGTCCCAGCTGTTAATTAACACTAAAGTTCCCGCATCAGCTATCTCAATATAATCAACTTTAAACCCTTTTTCTGTTAGAGAAGATGTCGCTTGTTGTTTTAGCCTTGTGATATTTCCCGGCTTTAATTCTTGCTGTATGTAAATAAGCGATTTGTAAATCGCAGACGCTTTTCTATTTCTTGTTTGGTAAGGCGCATGTTCCGGCTGCTCATGGCAAGGCCATTTTTTTCCCGCAGGGTAGGGGAAATGTTTATTTTAATTAAATTCTTCATGCCTGTCAGCTCAACCAGCTTTTTGATAACCATACATTGCTGGTAATCTTTTTGCCCGATATATAAATTATCCGGCGTTATGATTTCCAATAAACGATGAACTACAGTACAAACCCCCTGGAAATGCCCTGGCCGGTATTTACCTTCCAGTATTTTTTCCAAATAATCTAATTCATAATGTCGTTTAAGATCTATTCCATCCGGGTACATTTCTTTTACAGAAGGGAGAAACAAAATATCGCAACCTGCGGTTTCCAATAGTAAAATGTCATTTTCTATAGTCACCGGGTATTTTTCAAAATCCGCGGGATCATTGAATTGTGCGGGATTAACGAATATGCTGGCTACGGTTAGCTGATTTTTCTTTTTTGCCTCATTGATTAAAGAAATATGTCCGTTATGAAGGGCCCCCCATAGTAGGAATAAACCCTATTTTAGCTCCAATTTCCCCTTGCGTTTCGAGATAATTGCGGACATCTGCTGCTCTTTTAAATAAGATCATAAACTGGCTGGTTTGTTGCAAAATCATGCAACTTAATTATTCCCTGCAAAAAACAGTACCTTTGCACACGTTTTTCAAAAACAGTTTATTAAAAGGGAAAGAATGTCAGAAAAGAAAAGAATTCTATTTATCGCCAACGAAATGTCTCCTTACCTGGAGCTAACAGAATTTTCCGAAATCGTCAATAAACTGGCCATAAAAGCCAACGATAATGGGTTCGAAGTTCGTTGTATCATGCCACGCTTCGGCACGATCAATGAGCGCCGCCACCGGCTTCATGAGGTAGTGAGGCTATCGGGTATAAATGTATCTATTGACAATGATGATATGCCGCTTCAGATAAAAGTGGCGTCATTGCCCAGCGCCAGGCTGCAGGTGTATTTCCTGGAAAATGAAGAATTGTTTAAAAGAAAAAGCATTTTTCATGATGAACATGAAAAATGGTTTGACGATAACGGCCTGCGTACGATATTTTTTTTGCAAAGGCGCCCTTGAGACAGTAAAGAAATTCGGATGGCCTCCGGATATCATTCATTGCAGCGGCTGGATGACAGGCCTTATTCCCGCTTATCTTAAAACGCTTTATAAAAAAGAGCCGGTTTTTGCGCACAGTAAAATAATATATACTGTTGGCCAAAATACTTTCAAAGAAAAATTGGGCGCTGATTTCATGAAAAAAGCCTTGATTCATCCTTCACTGAAAGAAAAAGACCTGGAAGTTTTTAAAGACGCTACTAATACAGCTATGTTCCGCGGCGGTGCTACCTATGCAGACGCCATCACATTCGGATCTGATAAAGTAGACAAGAAATTGGTTGAGGAATTCACCAAAGTGAGAGGCAAAAAGACACTGTTGTATAATGAAGGATCGGATTTAACAGAGTATTTACAACTGTATGGCGATCTTGCAAGCAAGTAATACCTAAACCCTGGAATAAATTATTGTTGTGAAGAAGAAATCCCTGGCGCTATTTCTCGGAACTATCGTTGCAAGTACAGTCATCCTGTTGTTGTCATGCAAAAAAATCAATGAGGCTACAGAACTCGGCGGCGGTCTTATTCCCGCTGTTGATAATATTACAACGTTTGATACCATTCTTGATGTAATGCGTTTACAGACACGTTTACAATGGCGAATGATTCAGCTCTTTCTTCGCCTACTTTTGATCATTATCTCGGTCTTATCAGTAATGATCCTTTTTTTGGCAAAACCGATGCCCGTATATTAATCGAATTAAAACCAGAAACCTATCCATATACTTTTATTAATGCGAGCCCCGATAGCCTCAATATCGATTCGGTTGTTTTAGTGCTTGATTATATAGGAACGCATGGTGATACCAGCATTCCGCAAACGGTGAACGTATATGAAATAGGCGGCTCTACGTCAGATTTCAAAGTAGATAGCTTATACCGCTTCAGGCCCAATACTATACCTAAGCTGGGTTTATTAGGATCCCGAACTTTTGAACCCAGGTGGTTAAATGATTCCATAAAAGCCTACCAGGATACAACCATCAACCAGTTGCGGATCCGTTTAAATAATTCATTTGGTCAGCGTCTTTTAAGTTATGACGCAACCGGGGCTGGAACAAATAATGCTTATTCGTCTGATTCAGCATTCCGTGAAAAATTTAAAGGATTTGCACTTGAATCAACAAGCGGTAATGCGGTGATGGGTTTTAATCTTGGTGGAGCGAATACGAAACTGGCGATTTATTATAAAGATGACAATAATAATGCTCCTATTGATAAATGGGATACGGCCGTCGCTTACTTCAGATTTACTCCAACTTCCGCTTCTGCTAATTTCGTACAGAGAGATTATACAGCAACGCCATTGGCTGCTGCTTCGGGTGGGGCAAGTGATAATATCGTGTATATTCAAAATACACCAGGCACATATGCCACGATTAAAATACCTGGCTTAATAGGTTTGAGTAACCGTGTTGTGCATAGGGCGGAATTGATCATGGAACAAGTATATAATGTAACTGATTCGATTTTCCCTCCGCCACCGAGTTTATATCTTGATGCGTATGATCCTTCAATCCCCGGGTTCCGCACCGTTCCTTATGATTTTACTTATGACTTTTCAACATTCGGTTCTAATATTGTCGCATTTGGCGGCACTCCTTTCAGGGCTTTAAATCCTTCAGGTAATAGTATTAATACGTGGCGCTTCAATCTTACCCGTTATGTACAGCACCTTGTAAACGGAACAGAGCCTGCATATGATTTCAGGGTGTATGCGCCTGTTTATACATCTAATCAATATGGTACGAGTGCTTCTGCGGGCACTAAAGTAACTCTATACGTCAATTCCGCACTTGATAATACAACTCCTTCCGGCAGTCCTGTAAAAGGCCGTGTCCGCTTGTATGGTGGTGATCCAACCCGCACCAATCCTCAACGCATGCGGTTGCGCATTGTCTATTCTAAAATTTAGTGGATAAGCATATTATGATTAATGGTGCAGGATGTTATCTTTGCACCCGGTTTTTATTTAATAACTAATACATATTTAAAAGATTTTTTTATGCCTTACCTCTTCACATCCGAGAGTGTTTCCGAAGGTCATCCGGATAAAGTAGCTGACCAGATATCTGATGCCCTCATAGATAACTTTCTTGCTTTTGATGCACAATCCAAAGTGGCTTGTGAAACTTTGGTAACAACCGGCCAGGTAGTATTAGCCGGCGAAGTAAAATCGAAAGCCTACCTCGATGTGCAGGAAATAGCCCGTGAAGTAATTCGCAAAATTGGTTATACAAAGAGTGAATACATGTTTGAGGCAAGTTCATGCGGTGTTTTGTCTGCTATTCATGAACAATCATCTGATATTAACCAGGGTGTTGACAGGAAAACAAAAGAAGAACAAGGCGCCGGTGACCAGGGAATGATGTTTGGTTATGCCACCAATGAAACAGATGACTATATGCCATTGGCATTAGACCTTGCACATAAATTGTTATTGGAACTTGCAGTGTTAAGAAGAGAAGATAAGCAAATCAAATATCTCCGCCCTGATGCAAAAAGCCAGGTAACACTTGAATATGATGATAAGAACAGGCCTGTTCGCATTGATGCAATTGTTATATCTACACAGCACGACGATTTTGATTCAGAGGCTAAGATGCTTGCAAAGATCAAGAGCGATATTATCAGCATTTTGATACCACGGGTTAAATCGAAATATAAGAAGTACGCAAAGCTTTTTAATGATAATATCAAATATCATATCAATCCTACCGGTAAGTTCGTAATCGGTGGCCCGCATGGCGATACCGGCTTAACAGGAAGGAAGATCATCGTGGATACTTATGGAGGCAAAGGTGCACATGGCGGCGGCGCTTTCAGTGGAAAAGATCCATCTAAAGTTGACCGTAGCGCTGCATACGCTACACGCCATATTGCAAAGAACCTGGTAGCGGCAGGCGTAGCCGATGAGATATTGGTGCAGGTTTCTTATGCCATCGGCGTAGCCCAGCCAACAAGTATTAACGTAAATACATACGGCACAGCAAAAGTGAAATTATCAGACGGGCAAATAGGAAAGATTGTAGAAAGTGTATTTGATATGCGTCCTTATTTTATCGAGCAGCGTTTAAAACTTCGTAACCCGATCTACAGCGAAACAGCAGCATACGGGCATATGGGCCGTAAGCCTGAAATAGTGGAAAAGACTTTTGTTTCTCCTGATGGAAGGACTATCAAGAAAAAAGTAGAGCTGTTTACCTGGGAAAAATTAGATTACGTTTCAAAAGTGAAAAAGGCATTTGGTTTAAAATAATTTTTTTAAGAAAATGAAACCTCTCCATATCGGGGAGGTTTTTTTATTTTTAATATATGGATAGCGAAAAAAATCCCTGGCAGGTTCTTGGCGCAAAAGAGATTTATGATAATAAATGGATCCATGTTACGGAATATGATGTGATTAATCCCGGAGGTGGTAAAGGCATCTATGGGAAAGTCCATTATAAAAATATTGCTATTGGTGTTATAGTCTTAGATGAAGAGTTGAATACTTATTTGGTAGGGCAATATAGATTTGTAGTTGATGAGTATAGCTGGGAAATTCCCGAAGGCGGAGGCCCATTGGATAACGAACCACTTGACTCAGCGAAAAGAGAGCTTTTGGAAGAAACAGGTTTGGTAGCCCATCAATGGCAATTAATATTAAAGTTTCATCTTTCTAATTCCGTTTCGGATGAGTATTCAATTATTTTTCTTGCCCGTAACCTCGAACAGCATACGCCCATGCCGGAAGAAACCGAACAATTAGTCGTTAAAAAAATTCCTTTTGAAGAAGCCTGGCAAATGGTGGAGAAAGGAGAAATCACAGATGTCATGACCGTAGCTGCTGTTCAAAAAATGAAATTGATGATGATGACAGGCAATCTTCCGAAATGATCTTTCAATGCCGCATTATCCTTTGGTTGTTTTATAGTTTCTTTGCCGGATGAAAAGTTTCAGGCATCCTCATCGTCCCAAAAAAAGTTCACTGGTCATTGGCAGGCAGGCCGTGGCTGATGCTATTGCTTCCGGTCAACAGCTGGACAGAATTTACCTGGATACAAAAGCTTATGGGAAAGATATTGATACTATTAAAAAGCTAGCGTCACAATATAATGTTCCCATTAATTATGTTCCCGTTGCGAAATTGAATGGGTTTAACATTACGGATCATGAGGGATGCGTCGCCCAAATTGCAAAAGTTCAATACCAGGATTTACAGGATGTCATTTCATTCGTGATAGAAAGCGGGGAAGCCCCTTTGTTTTTATTGCTGGATGGTATCACTGATATAAGAAATATAGGCGGCATCGCACGGACTGCTTATTGCTGCGGTGTTGATGCCATCATTATTCCTGATAAAGGAATAGGTGCTTTGAACGAGGATGCCATTCTTACGTCGGCAGGCGCATTGGAACAAATCGCTGTTTGTCGTGTTAACAGTTTGATGAAAGCTATTGACGAATTGCATTTGAATGGAATAAAAGTATACGCCAGCGAAATGAAAGCCGAAACGAATTTGCATGAAATAGAATTAGCGGAACCCTGCGCTATTGTTATGGGTAGTGAAGAAAAAGGCATCTATCCTGCATTGATGAAAATATGTGATCAGAAATTCAAGATCCCCATGAAAGGGGATTTTGAAAGTCTGAATGTGTCGGTAGCGACAGGCATGATATTATATGAAGTGATGAGGCAACGGATGAGTTAAACAGGTTGTTGCTTATTTTTCTTGCGGGTTAGTAAATAAGTAATCATCATAGTTATCGCAGCTCCTGCTGCTGCCAATGCAATATCTTTATGTGCATCCCAAACATCTCCTTGTGTAGCCACATAGGTTTCACCTGTTTCTTTGGTGGCAACAACTGAAACCCCCCATTCTATCATTTCAAACAAAGTCCCGAACGAAAAAGCTATTTCGATAGGCAATAACCACGAAGCCTTTGATGAAACACGAAATTTATTGATTAATATTTCCCGGAATGGGTACGCCATAAACAGCCCGAAACTAAAATGCACAATCCTGTCATAAGGGTTGCGCCACAGGCTAAAGGTGGTTTGCAACCAGCTGCCAAATGCATTTTGTGTATAAGCATAAAATGCACCGTACAGGTGAAGCAGTACAAATAAGAAAATACATAGATAGCTGAGGTCGCTTAGCCTGTGCCATTTTTTTTGCAGCTATCATTACGGATAATAAGATTACTACCAGTAGATTTTCAATAATCCAATCCTGCCGATCAATACAATAAAACCATCCGTATATCCAATACGAAAGGAATAAGCAGGCAAGCAACCAGAAAAATTTATTAGTGCTTAAGTTATTACGGATGGTTGAGCTGGCAGTTGTAAGCATAATATTTTGTTTTATATAGTGAAGGAAGAAACAACAGTGCAGTTATTTTCTAACGGTCTTCCCATCTTTTTTAAATAGCGGTAATGCGAGCTAATGGCACTCCATAAACTCAGTTTGTTGTAGGTTATATTAAATTCCTTTGCTTTCTGTTCAATGATCCCTGAAATAGCAGGATAAACTGTATGCGGCAACCTGGGATATAAATGATGCGCTGCATGTGCATTAAAGCCGCCAATAAGCATATTATAAAATTTACTGGAAGGTGAATAGTCAAGAGAAGTGGCTAACTGGTGTGTATAATAATCATAAGGAAGAAAGCCTTCTTCATCCTGTACCGGGAACTGCGTTTCCATGCAAAAATGTGTGGCGATCAGAAAATGAATAAATGCAAGAGAGTTTATCACATGCATAATAAAGAAGCAAAGAAGGATGGTGCCGAAATCATAACCAATAAGCAGGGGGCCAACAAGCAGCAAAAACAAATAAGTTGCTTTCCATGCAAAAAATAATAGCTGCTGTTTTATAGAATGTTTCTTATGCTGAAGATTGGCTACTTTCTTTTTGAACAGGTACAAAGGGTCTTTGAACAAGAACCAATGCAGCGTATAGAAACAATAAATAAATATTGAATAGATAGGCTGGTAGCGTTGGTATTTCCGGAGCGGGTGCTGCGGAGAAAGCCGTATAAAAGGATTATCATCTATATCAGCATCGCATCCATCTACATTCGGAAACACATGATGAGAAGAGTTATGACGGATCTTCCACAAGTAAGCACTGTTGCCCTGTATATTAAAGGAAAGATGGTAAAGCCAATGATTAACACGTTTGCTTTTGGAAAAAGTGCCATGCATGGCATCATGCGAAACATTAAAGCCCAGCAACAGCCCCGATAAGCCAATAAAAATATAAGTGAGTATAAGGTTGCCTGTTCCAATTGGTTGAACAAGAAATAATACCATGTAAGCACTGATATGAAGCAGGAAATAAAAGATCGCTTTCATCCAAAGCTTTCTTCTTGCTTTTGCAAGCATATTGTCCGAACTAAGTAGTTGGCTGATCTCGCCATCAAGCGACTGAAAGAATGCAGAAGAGGAACCTGATCTGAATTTTATTTTCGTCATACAATAATGTTTGATCACCAAAACTATTTTTACAAACAGTGAAAAACCTGAAAAACCTGTTAAACAAATAATAACACAAGGCGAAAACTGCGAAACGTCTTGTCAGTTTGAGTTACTTCGGCGCATATCCTTAAAAACGCAAATCATTTTACGGATTTTTCCGTAATGTTTCTTCCGAAATGGGATCAACAGAACTGCAGCAACAATTATTTCAACAAACTCAAAGAAAACCTTCCGTCACATCTATCGCTTGTAGATGAGTTGGGTAGCCTTCTTAACCTGAGTGCTGATAGTGTTTACCGCCGCATCCGCGGCGAAAAAGCCAATTACTTTAACAGAGTTGGAAAACTATCTGCGGGCATTACCGGCTTTCGCTTGATCAGTTATTGCAACTGGGAAAACGAGTCCGTACTTTTCGATGCTCCCGGTATGAATGGGCAACCAGGCCATTTTGTGGAGTATATGAAGGACATGCTGAAACAGTTCAAATATTTTAGTTCTTTTAAAAACAAGGAGCTTTTTTTTCTATGTAAAGATGCCCCCATCTGGTATTTTTATCTCTTTCCCGAATTAGCAGCATTCAAAACTTTCTTCTGGTCAAAAACAATTAATAACCAGCCGGAACTAAGCAATAAAAACATTTTCGATGGCAGAATTTCCCTACACAGATTGTTTTGAAATAGGACAGCAGGTGCTGGAAGAACATAATAAAATCAATTCGGTGGAATTATGGAACCTGGAAAGTATTCATAGCACTATCAACCAGGTCGCCTATTATAAAGAAGCAGGAGAAACTTTAGATCAAACGAAGATCTCGATGCGGTTATTAATTCATTTCATCAATGGCTCGATCACTTGCAAATGCAAGCCGAGAAAGGAGTAAAGTTTATGCCCGGCGCTACCGATATTTCGTATAAAGCCCCGGTTAGTTTTATGTAAATGAACTCATACTCGGCAACAATACGATGGTAATAAAGCTGGATGATCAACAACTCTCTATGGTTAGCTACGGTTGTATTTTATTATCTCTTTACAAAAGATGTACGTTTTTCCAACAAAGTAATGGCTTCATTCAACAGCCTTCTAACCCGGTTCTACCCTTATCAGTAAAACCGGCGAAAAAGATCGTAACCGTTTCTTCAATGCGCTGCGGGAAAAGGTGAATGGGTTGAGAAAATAATATTGGCCAGGCTGTAGTGCTATGCGCAGCATCCCGTGGACTATCATCGTCCCCTTGTTGAGCGTAGCGAAACCCCGATGAAATCGGGGCGGAGCACTTAAACGTAATTATTATGTGCCCAACTGCAGTGCTACTATCATCGTCCCTTGCGTCGCACACTTCAACTGTATTAACACGGATGAGCAAATACAACCCATCCCGGCTATTGCTGAGTAAAGAACAGAAAGACGAACGGAGCGTCGCAACAGGCGATCATCTGTGGTTAATGTCGCTGGGTAACAAAAGTATGCTGCTAACTACGGCCTGTGTTAATGTCGCTGGTAACAAAAGTATGCTGCTAACTACGGCCGCATTAAATTTGCTGCAGATACCTGGCAATATGGATGTAAAGTCACTTAAACTTATTGAATGCCCCCGTGATGCCATGCAGGGCTGGAAGAGCTTTATACCTACGGAAAGGAAAATAGAATATATCAATTCACTGCTGAACGTAGGATTCGATACGATTGATTTTGGAAGTTTTGTTTCGCCGAAAGCCATTCCCCACATGGCAGATACGGCTGAAGTATTGAAAGGGCTACAAATAAATACATCGCAAAGTAAACTGCTTGCTATTATAGCTAATTACAGGGGAGCTGAGGCTGCCACTATTTTTGATGAAATAACTTATCTCGGATTTCCTTTTTCTATTTCTGAAACATTTCAGCAGCGCAATACTAATTCTTCCATGGAAGAATCGCTGGGCAGGGTAGAAGAGATTCAAAATCTTTGTATAAAAACAGGGAAGAAATTGGTTATTTATATTTCGATGGGTTTTGGTAATCCCTACGGCGATCTTTATTCGGAAGAAATTGTTTTTAATTGGGTGAATAAAATGGTAGAGCTTGATGTTGAAATTATTTCTCTGGCGGATACGGTTGGCGTTGCAACACCTGAACAGGTGTATGATGTGACAAGCTATTTGGTCGAGTCGTTGCCCGGAACTGAGATAGGTGTTCATTTACATTCCACACCTGAAAATTGGGAAGAAAAATTAGAAGCAGCGGTAAAGGCAGGCTGCCAACGATTTGATGGCGCTTTAAAAGGTATAGGTGGTTGCCCGATGGCCGATGATGAATTAGTCGGCAATATGAATATGGAATTAATGGTAGACTATTTTGAAAAGAAAGCAATGTTGCATGGATTGAATAAAGAAGCGTTGGAAGAAAGTTTAAAAATGGCGGGAGAGATATTTGCGTGAGAATTATTGATTAATGATTATTTATTATTTCGTGTCGTTATGGATTTCATGGTGAATATTGATATTAAGAAACTGCCTAAGCCTATAAATTATAGGGAGAAAATATTGTTGGTAGGGTCCTGCTTCACAGAGCATATTGGAAATACGTTGGGAGAATTAAAATTTTCCGTTTTACAAAACCCAAATGGTATTTTGTTCGATCCGCGGAGCGTTTGTGAAAGCCTTATTTCTTACACGGAAAATAAAAAATACACGAAAGATGATTTATTCCAGTTAAATGAAGTGTGGAATAGCTGGCAGCATCATTCACGATATTCAAATACAAATGCAAAGGAAGCTGTGCGAATCATTAATGAGTCCCAGCAAGAGGCACATGGTTTTTTAAAAGAGGCTGAATGGACCGTTATTACTTTAGGTTCTTCCTTTTCTTATCGCCTGACAGAAGCATCCAAACAAATTAAAAAAGAAGGGGTTGCGAATTGCCACCGTGCGCCGGCACAATGGTTTGATAAACATTTGCTGGATACAAGTGAAACAATTGACATGTTGGATAATTGCTATCAACAACTCACTCAGTTCAACCCAAAGCTGAAAATTATTTTCACTATCAGCCCTGTACGTCATTTGCGGGATGGCGTGATAGATAATAACAGGAGCAAAGCAAGGTTGATAGAAGCTGTTCATCATATGGTGAACAAATTCGACAATGTCTTTTACTTTCCTGCTTATGAATTAGTAATAGATGTGCTTCGTGACTATCGCTTTTATGATATAGACCTGGCACACCCTAATTATATGGCCACTGAATTTGTATTGGAAAAATTTGCATCATCATGCATTGATGATGAGTCGCAACAACTGATCCAAGAGATAAAGAAAATAATTATTGCAAGAAAGCATAAAGCTTTTCAGCCGGAGACGAATGCGCATAAACAATTCCTGCAATCGCATTTTGAAAAAACGAAAGCGTTGCAGGACAAATATTCTTTCCTAAATTTTGAAGAGGAGTTGGGTTATTTTTCTCAAAGATGATTATCATGCCGCGGTTTTACACCGCGGCATGATGGAGAATTTATTTCCTGTATCATTTTTTATCAATGCGGAATGAAATTTTACAATTCACCCCGTAGCTGACTATTTTTCCATCCTTCACATGCGCCTTGATATTTTTTACAAACACCGAATCAATATTATGAACGGTCTTCGATGCTTCTTTGACAGCATCCTGGATAGCGGCGTCCACACCTTTTTCTGAAGAGGCAATAACTTCGATCACTTTTACAATTGACATAGAGAGATTTTTAGATAAGGAATTGAATAATTATGACGTTTCAAATATAATCAGCGGGGAAACGGTATAATATAGAAAACCATCTAAATGTGTCTAGTGTATCCTGTCGCCACGAAGTTCTAATTGCTGTATAATTCCAGCCTCATAATCCAGCCATTGTTTCCAGCGCTTTCTGACTTTTGGTTTGTCAATATAAGTTTCCGCCAGTTCGATGAATAATGTGTAATGGCCAGCTTCGCTTTCCATGAAACGACGGTAAAAATTCCGGAGGTATTTATCCTCCAGGCCTTCGCTTAATCTTTTGAAACGTTCGCAGCTCCGGGCTTCGATCAAAGCCATGGTGAGTAAATGATCGAGAAAGCGGTCTTCCCAATGGCCGCCTTTGGTTTGGAATTCCAAAAGAGCATTCACATATTCATCTTTTCGTTGCTTGCCGAGTTTGAGGTTTCGTTTTTGTAATTCCGCCAATACCAGCCTGAAATGGCCCCATTCTTCGGTGACGATGGGTGATAATTCCGCCACCAACTTCTCTTTATCGCTGTATTTTTGGACTAATGTGATGCAGGAAGTGGCCGCTTTTTGTTCACAATAAGCATGGTCGGTCAAAATTTCTTCCAGCGATTTCTCGGCCAGGTTTACCCACCGGGGATCGGTAGGAAGCTGAAGGCCAAGTATGTTTTTGGTATCCTGTGAAAGTTTCATGGCGCAAAACTAAGCTTTCTGGTTACTGGTTTCCAGTCTCAGGTTCCG
Source organism: Chitinophagaceae bacterium (assembly GCA_037200685.1). GTDB lineage: Bacteria > Bacteroidota > Bacteroidia > Chitinophagales > Chitinophagaceae > JAJKIP01. The sequence continues at coordinate 238,598 of JBBCIG010000014.1, read as the reverse complement.
GCATTTGCAGGTAGGTTCATGACCCCAGTAACCGGTAACTTGCATCCTGCAACAAAATGCGCTATTTCCTTTGCAGATAAGCCTGCTTGCCTTACCTTTGCCGCCACAAATTATAGGATGATTAATCGGATGAATTAAAAAAAACAAAGATGCCATTAACAAAAGAAAAGACGACAACAATTTTCACCGAGTTTGGAGGAAAGGCCTCTAACACCGGTTCCACTGAAGGCCAGATCGCACAGTTGACTGAGCGTATCAGCCAGATCAGCGGTCACCTTCAGCAAAACAAGAAGGATTTCTCCACCCACCGCGGTTTGATGCAGTTGGTAGGAAAGCGTAAAAGCTTATTAAACTACCTGCAAAAACATAACCTTACTGGTTATCGTGCATTGATCGAGAAACTAGGATTAAGAAAATAAACCCCCATCCCCTAAAGGGGTGTTAGGAAAAGTCTTTTACTCTTAAGTTTTTGGTTTTATTGAAACTCTTATAGTTTAAACGATTGCTCCATGCTCCTCTGAGGAAAGGCTGTTTAGCGCTCACTTATTTCCTGTGTTTCTTTTTAAATAAGACTCTTCAATATTGCTCAGTAGAATTACAGAACGCTGAAGAGTGCGACGCAACAGGCGATGATAGTAGCAATACAGCCGGGTACATAAATAAAATCTTCATTTGGTTGAGTGATTCAAACTCAACTTCTAAATTTCGAATACACTATGTTACAACAACCAATTCGCAAAACATTTGATATAGGCGGTGGCCGGATGGTGACGATTGAAACAGGTCGCCTTGCACGCCAGGCTGATGGAGCCGTTACGGTATCCATGGGCAACTGCATGTTACTCGCAACAGTAGTAGCTAACAAAGATCCCAAAGAGGGACAAAGCTTTTTCCCGCTGACAGTAGATTACCAGGAAAAGTTTGCATCGGCAGGCCGTATACCCGGTTCGTTTTTCAAAAGAGAAGCGAAGTTGAACGATTATGAAGTGCTGACCAGCCGGTTAATTGACCGGGCGCTGCGTCCACTGTTTCCTGAAGATTATTTATGCGAAGTGCAGGTATTGATTTTCATTGGTATCAAGTGACCCGGAAGTGATGCCTGATGCAATGGCTTGCCTGGCGGCATCTGCTGCGATGGCTGTTTCTGATATTCCGATTAAAGAAATTATTTCTGAAGTTCGTGTGGCGAGAGTGAATGGTGAATTCATCGTGAACCCCAGCCGTACGGAGTTGGAAAATGCTGATATGGATTTCCTGATCGCTGCTACCGATAAGAACCTGATGATGGTGGAAGGCGAATCAAAAGAATGTTCGAAGCTGATCTTTGTAAGGCATTAGAGATTGCACATGATGCTATCCGCCTGCAGGTAAAAGCACAGGAAGAATTGAGAGACCTTGTTGGTGTAAAAGGTAAAGGGATTATAAAAAGCCTGCGCAGGATGAAGCATTGCGTGAAAAAATAAATGCATTCGCCAAGCAGAAGGTTTATGAAGTATCGAAAGGAAAATTCAGCAAACATGACCGCAGCGATAAATTGATGCGATCAAAGAAGAGCTGGTTGAGTTTTTAAAAAAGGATTTGAACCTTGCAGAAGGGGAGAGCCTTCCTGACCTGACAAAAAAATTGACTTCCACTTATTATGGCGACTTGCAATACTATGTGGTAAGAGATATGATATTAGATGAAAAAGTGAGACTGGACGGACGTGAGCTTGAAACAGTCCGCCCGTTGGATATGGAAGTGGATGTGTTGCCTTCTCCGCATGGAGCAGCCTTATTCACAAGAGGTGAAACACAGTCTCTTACAACAGTTACTTTAGGAACTCCATTAGATGAATTACTGGTAGAAAGTGCGGCTAAATCATACGATTCAAAATTTTATCTGCACTATAATTTTCCGCCGTTTAGTACAGGTGAAGTGAAGATGATGAGGGGGCAAAGCCGTCGTGAAATCGGTCATGGTAACCTGGCGATGCGTTCGTTGAAGCAAATGATGCCGACCGGCGATTTTGCGTATACTGTCCGGATTGTGAGTGATATCCTGGAATCAAATGGTTCCTCTTCTATGGCTACCGTTTGCGCTGGTTCGCTGGCGTTGATGGATTCAGGCATACCTTTTCCAAAACACGTTTCAGGTATTGCGATGGGGTTGATTACAAAAGATGATAAATATGCGATCCTGAGCGATATACTTGGTGACGAAGATCATTGGGTGATATGGATTTTAAAGTGACAGGTACAAGAGATGGAATCTGTGGCGTACAAATGGATATCAAAGTGGATGGTTTGAAAATGGAAGTGATGCAGCAGGCGCTTGACCAGGCACGCCGCGGCAGGTTGCATATTTTGGATGCGATGTATAAATGCATTCCTGAAGCAAGAAGCGAAGTGAAACCACATTCTCCGCGAATGGTGAAGATGTATATTGAGCGTGAATTTATCGGCGCTGTAATCGGGCCAGGTGGTAAAGTGATACAGGAAATGCAACGTGAGACCGGCACTACGATCAATATTGAAGAGATCAACAATATGGGTGAAGTAAGTGTGTTCGGCGTGAACAAAGAAGGTGTGCAAAGAGCCGAAGCATGGATCAAAGGAATTGTGGCCGTGCCTGTGGTAGGGGATGTGTATGAAGCAACCGTGAAATCGATTATGCCATTCGGAGCTTTTGTTGAATTCCTTCCGGGCAAGCAAGGGCTGGTACACATCAGCGAAGTAAGCTGGAAGAGATTGGAAACATTAGACGGTGTATTGAGAGAAGGCGATAGAATAAAAGTGAAGTTGATAGGTACCGACCCAAAATCTGGCAAATTCAAATTGTCGAGAAAGGCGTTGATACCAAAACCGGAACAGCGTCCACGAGAGCAAGAACAACAAGGACCACCGCAAGGTGAATAACGAATAAAGAAATCCCGGAAGTCCGGGATTTTTAATTATAGCATGAGTAAGGTATGTTCAAATAACATTTATTGACGCCGAAGCAGAACAGCAGGAAATACTGATAGCTTATTTATCGGAAGCCGGGTATGAAGGATTTGAAGAAAAGGAAAAAGAACTAAAAGCATTTATTGTCGATAAAAATTATGACCCGCTATTGGTAAAACAATTGGCTGATTCATACAAGCTATCTTATTTGGAAGAGCAGATACCATCGCAAAACTGGAACGAGGTATGGGAGTCAAATTTTCAGCCTGTGATCGTAGAAGATTTCGTTGCAATACGGGCAGGCTTTCATCCACCTATTGAAACGGTGCAGCACGAGATTGTCATTACTCCGAAAATGAGTTTTGGAACAGGCCATCATGCAACTACTTATATGATGATGCGCCAGATGAGAGATATTGATTTTGCAGGTAAATCTGTTTTTGATTTTGGGACCGGAACCGGTGTGCTTGCTATTCTTTCTGAAAAACTGGGAGCGGCAAAAGTGTTGGCAATTGATAACGATGAATGGAGTATTGATAACGCAAGTGAAAATATAAAGCGAAACAACTGTTCAACTATCGAAATAAATAAAGCCGAGTCTGCAAAAGGTAACAATCACTTTGATGTTATACTTGCTAATATCAATAAGAATGTGATTCTTGATAATTTAGATAATCTTGCAAGCCAATTAAAACCCGATGGTAGCTTATTATTAAGCGGTTTACTTGCCAACGATGCAGATGAAATAATTGAAAGTGCAGGTAGATTATCTTTTAAATTGAAACATAAGGAAACTACAGATAACTGGCTATTAATCAGCTTGTCACGGAATTAGCAATTTCTATATTAAATTAAGGTTATTAACCCTGCTTTTTTTTTCTTAAATTTGTGGTTCAACTTCAACCCCAAGATTCTATGAACGAGCTTTTGCTCATTGTTTTGGCATATCTTATAGGCAGCATTCCAACTTCAGTTTGGGTTAGCAAGCACTTCTTCGATTTTGATATTCGGGATTATGGCAGCGGTAACGCCGGTGCTACCAATTCATATAGGGTTTTAGGTTCGAAATGGGGAACCATTGTTATGATAACAGATATGCTAAAAGGGATAGCTGCTGTTAAACTTGCATTGTTACTTCCTCAATATGCAGATAGCGAAACAAGATTTTTAAACCTGCAAATTATTCTCGGTTTAGCGGCTGTAGTGGGGCATGTTTTTCCTATATGGGCTGATTTTCGTGGTGGTAAAGGTGTGGCTACTTTATTTGGATTAGTATTAGGAATATCTCCATTGACGGCTTTATGCTGTTCAGGAATTTTCTTATTGGTTTTATACCTGACAAGGTTTGTTTCATTGAGTTCCATTTTTGCAAGCATGGCTTTCCCGATTTTTATCCTTGTTATTTTTAATGTAGAGAACCCGATATACCGTGTGTTCGCCATCGCAGTAGCTTTGATGGTCGTTCTTACTCACCAAAAGAATATAGGCCGGCTGCTAAAAGGAAGTGAAAGCAAAGTGCCAATTTTGAAATACCGCGATCGCCGGCGTCAACGCAGAAAAGAGAACCGCTTTTTTTAAATAATTCCTCCCCCAGTAAATTTTTCACAAAATCGCATTGTACCATAATTTTTTGGTATAATGATTGGTTTACTTTTAAAAAATCAATATGCTACGTACAATTATTGTTTCTTTTTTACTGGGCTCGCTTCTTATAGCGTGTTCAAAGAATGCTATTACCGGCAGAAGCCAGGCGAAACTTGTTCCAGAAGCGGAACTTCGTTCCATGGCAACGACCGAATACCAGCAATTCCTTTCAACAAATAAAGTGATCAGCGGCAGCTCTAACAGGGATGCTGAAATGGTAACAAGGGTAGGGCAACGCATTACCAAGGCTGTAGAAGAATATTATGCACAGCATGGCAGATCCCAGGACCTGGAAGGTTATCAATGGGAATACAAATTAGTAGACAGCAAAGAAGTGAATGCATGGTGTATGCCCGGAGGAAAGATTGTTGTATACACAGGATTATTACCGATTACACAAAACGAAGCTGCCTTAGCCGCAGTAATGGGACATGAAGTTTCTCATGCTGTTTTTTATCATGGCAATGAAAGAATGAGCCAGGGCATGATACAACAAGGGTTGGGAGCAGGGTTAAGTATTGCTTTAGCCAATAAACCCGCTGCTACGCAAAACATTTTTATGACAGCTTATGGATTGGGTAGCCAGGTAGGTGTGTTGCTGCCTTTTTCCCGTAAACATGAACTCGAAGCAGATCATTATGGTTTAATTTTCGCAGCAATGGCTGGTTACAACCCGCAGGAAGCGGTTAATCTTTGGGAAAGAATGGAAAAGGCTTCAGCAGGGCAGAGTCCCCCCGAATTTTTGAGTACCCATCCGGCCGAGGGACGCCGTATTGAGCAATTACAGAAATATATGCCTGAGGCTTTAAAGTATTACAAACCTGTAAAATAAAATTGATTACTGATAATAAATCCCGTTCAAATGCAGACTGGACGGGATTTTTCTTTGTCTATAATCTCCTTTACCAGCATTTTACCTTATCTTTGCACTCCCGCTGTGAGAACACTGTTAAATAACATTCACGAACCGGGTGTTATTGGCAGAAACCCTTAAAATCACTTCAAAATATGTCACAAACAGTTTTCGAAAAGCTACAATTGGCAGATGAGAAGAATCTTTTAATTCAGGGTTTGCCCTCCTCCATCGAAAAGCAGTTCAGTAAATTATCTTTCGCTAAAAACATGACTCCGTTGCTCAAAAGCAGGAAGATTGATTTTGCATTGGTTTTCGCCGTAAACGAAAACCAGTTGAATGGTATCCTTACTGATGTTATGCCTTCGTTGAAGGGTGATTCAAAATTCTGGATTGCTTATCCCAAAGCCACTTCAAAAATCGTCACTGATCTTTGCAGGGAAAGCAGTTGGAACCGGCTGACCTGTGCCGGGTACGAAAGTATCGAACGGGTTGAACTGGATCACGTATGGAGCGCAATGAGGTTTGTGGTAGGTGAAGAAATTCAAGCTGAAAGTTCACCTTCACGTAAACGTCAGGCCGCAGCCGTCGTTAATTAATTTATTGTAAAAGAATTGTATTTAGGTTTGCTGTACACAATACAGCAAACCTTTTTTTATGCCCTACCTGAATGTAGAAATAAAAGCCAGATGTACTAATACGGAAATAGTGATAAAATATTTAGAGGAAAATAATGCCGAGTATAAAGGACTCGATGAGCAAACCGATACATATTTCAATGTCGCAGAAGGTCGTTTAAAACTTCGTGAAGGTAATATTGAAAACAATTTGATCTGGTACCAGCGAAATAACCAGCAAGGACCTAAGCAATCTCATTTCCAGCTGGTAAAAATTGACGATGCAGCGGGGATAAAAGAAGTCCTGACAAAGTCAATAGGTATAAAAGTGGTTGTAAAAAAGAAAAGGGATATATACTATATAAAGAATGTAAAATTTCATATTGATAACGTACCAGGACTTGGAACGTTTATTGAGATAGAAGCGGGAAACATAATAGCCGATCTTTCCGAAGAGGAATTAAAAAAGCAATGTGATTATTATATGAATGAATTTATTATAAAACCGGAAGACCTCATTAAAAATTCTTATAGCGATATGCTATTAGATAAAATCTAATAATGGAGATGCTTTATAATAGTAAAACTACGATTGTGGAAAAATATGTGAAAGTTTTTGATGTATTTAAAATAAGTTTATATACTTTAGAGCTATGGTAGTATTCTTACGTTAAACTACCGTACTATTCATACCTCTGAATTCACACCTCTGATTAGCATCATTATCCATTGCTTCCATTGTCTTCAACATCCTTAGAATTAACACACAGGTACTATTGGTATTGATTTTCTACCAAACTGTACTATTTCCGATTCCTTGATTATACACAATTAACGATTGAGTATTTTTTAATTCCGCAACCCCTACAACTGTGTTATGAGAAAGGACATTCTAAGTATTAACGGCAACAGGCCAATGAATTTCTTGCTGCAAAATGTATTATCGACTAAATACAATTTTATAGCAGTGGATGACGTCTTCCAGGGCGTTCATCAATTAAAGAAAAGGCAGGAAATTGAGCTGGTGCTGATCGATGTTGATTCTCACACGCAAGAATGCTGGGATTTCATCCAGCATATTAAAACGAGCAGGTTCTATCAAGATAAACAAATTGTTATCCTTGTAAGTAAGGATAACAAAAGAATAAACGAAATAAAGACTTTAGGAGATTGTAGTTTTTTCTATAAGCCTTTTAGTCCATTAGATATGATAAAAACCGTGGATGAATTAATGTTTGCCGAAGAATCAAAAATTAATTGACCTTAATCTGTTTTTATGCATATAGAAGCTTACCCTTTAACCGTTGATGGCGCCGAACAATGGCCCGAAATTGAAAACTTTGCTACAGTAAAGAATAACCTCAATTTTTTCTACATAGGAGATAATAACGGCTCCCTGCAGCGTTTTTTATTATCTTTTGAATCAGGCGTTTTCGCCGAAGATTTTATTCAGGCCAGGACTAATCTTAAAAAGCTGAGCAATTTCCCTGATGTCATTTTCATAGACTTACCTTTTCATAAGTTGACAGAGTTCCAGGACTTTTGTTTATACCTGAAGGAAAGGGGTTCTTTATCCAAAACGCTTATCATTTATAATGAAAAGAAGTTGGATGCAAGCACGATAAAAATTTTAAAGCACCTCGATCTCGTGGATGATGTGTTTGACCTGGATTCCCAGCAAATTAACTATTCAAAGAAGGTGCTCTTTTTGCAGAAAGTAAAAAGCCAGCAGAATAAATTTAATTCAGCCCAAAAGCAGAATAAAATTACTGCTACTGGTAGCGGCCGTTTCTTATTAAACTCTGCAAAACGTGTTTTTGATATAACGGGCTCCCTCACGGGGATCCTGGTTTTATCCCCGTTTTTTGTTTTGGCAGCTTTGCTGGTCAGGTTTGAGTCCAAAGGCCCCGTTATGTATATTTCGAGAAGGGCCGGTAAGGGGTACAAAGTGTTTAACTTTTATAAGTTCCGCACGATGGAAACCGATGCCGATCAAAAAATTGAAGTGGTAAAACATTTGAACCAATATGCTGAAAACGAAAACAGCGGCCCGAGTTTTTTGAAAATATGCAATGATCCCCGTGTAACAAGGGTTGGTAAAATATTACGTAAAACAAGTCTTGACGAACTGCCACAGCTTTTCAATGTGTTGAAAGGAGATATGTCTTTGGTAGGCAACCGTCCTCTTCCTTTATATGAGGCTTCCACCTTAACCACCAATGAATGCGTTGAAAGGTTCATGGCTCCTGCGGGCATGACCGGTCTTTGGCAGGTGAAGAAAAGAGGAAAGGGAGAAATGTCCGCTGAAGAAAGAATTAGCCTAGATATTTCTTACGCCAGGAAAGCGAATATATTTTACGATTTCTGGATTATTGCTCAAACACCGACTGCTCTTTTCCAGAAGAAGGATGTTTAGTAGTCCATAGAATTAAACTTATCTTTAAATAATCATACCCCTTAAAAATTTCTTCTAATGCCGACGGAAAATTTTCCACTGGTATCTATTATTACGCTTAATTGGAATACTCCGGAAGTTACTGCCGATTTCCTTCGGTCTATTAACGGACAGAATACTTATAAAAATATAGAGGTAATTGTTGTTGATAATGGATCCAAAGAGGATCCGACAGCATTGTTTACCTCAGTTTATCCTCAAATAAAATTAATAAAGACAGGTAAAAATCTCGGGTTCGCCGGAGGAAATAATGTGGGTATCCGCGAGGCCAAGGGCGATTTTCTTTTTATTGTAAACAACGACACTGAATTTACATCCGGTCTTTTGGAAGGGTTACTGGAGATTTTTGAAAAAAATGCTGACGCTGGTATCGCCTGCCCAAAATTTCATTATTTCTTTCATAAAGGAACGATTGAATTCGCCGGGTATAATTCGGTGAATATATTTACTGGCAGAAACGGCATGGTGGGTTGCAGAGAGGAAGACAAAGGGCAATACGATGAGGTCAAAGTTACTAACTATGCCCACGGCGGCGCCATGATGGTGCCTCGTAAAATAATTGACGAAGTAAGCGTCATGCCTGAGGAATTCTTCTTGTATTATGAAGAGTTTGACTGGTCAGAGCAAATAAAGAGAAAAGGGTATAAGGTGTACTATCAGCCAAAATCTTTGATCTATCATAAAGAATCAATGACGACGGGGAAATCCAGCTCTTTAAAGGTATTTTACCTCACCCGGAACAGAATTTTGTTCATGAAACGGAATATGGCCTGGCCAAATTATATCATCTTTCTTTCTTACTTCGTTTGCTTCACAATACCGAAGAATACAGCTACGTTTATAGTCAAAGGCCAAAAACAGCACTTGCGGTCTTTTTGGAAAGGCATTATGTGGCATTTTAATAGAAAAATTACTTTTAATCATTAAGCTCTATGTGCGGAATCGCCGGATTTGTGGATTTCAAAAAAGATAGTACCCTCCCGACGTTAAGGGAGATGACGGATGCCATGGATCACCGCGGCCCGGACGATGCCGGTCATGAAGTATATGAAACACCCGGCGCATTAATAGGATTCGGCCAGAGAAGATTGTCCATTCTTGATTTATCACCACTGGGCCATCAGCCTATGCACATGGGCGATAAGCTGATCGTCAACTTCAACGGGGAGATTTATAATTTTAAAGAAATAAGAAAAGAATTAGAAGATAAAGGTTACACATTTGCATCCTGGTCTGATACCGAAGTGATTTTGAAAGGATATGATTGCTGGGGCTTGGATGTAGTCAATAAGTTTATCGGGATGTTTGCTATTGCTTTGTATGATAAAACAAAGGAAGAAGTCATTTTTATACGTGACAGGGCGGGAGTGAAGCCTTTGTATTATTATTCAAACAGGGACATTTTTCTATTTGCATCGGAGCTGAAAGCATTGTATAAACACAGGGAATTTGAAAAGAAAATTGATGTCAATGGCCTGTCGCTTTTTCTTCAATTCAGTTATATACCTGCGCCGCACACTATTTTTCACAACACGTACAAACTTCTTCCCGGCCATGCGTTGACGATTAATTTAAAAACAAAAAAGCAGGAACTTAAAAAATACTGGGACGTTTTTGATTATTATAATAAACCAAAACTGAACATTTCTGACCAGGAAGCCATCCAGGAAACGGATAGGTTGATGAAGAGTGCATACGAATACAGGATGGTCGCTGATGTACCCGTCGGTATTTTTCTAAGCGGTGGATATGACAGCACAAGTGTCGCAGCTTTATTGCAAACAGGGCGGACAGAAAAATTAAAAACGTTTACCATCGGCTTTAATGAAAATGAATTCAATGAAGCGCCGGAAGCAAAAAAGATAGCGAATTATCTTGGTACAGATCACCGGGAATGGTATCTAACCGCTAATGAAGCGGGAGATGTATTGAAACAACTTCCTGAAATTTATGATGAGCCATTTGCGGATAATTCCACGGTGCCTACGGTACTGGTAAGTAAAATGGCACGCCAGGATGTAAAAGTTGCATTGAGTGCGGATGGAGGTGACGAAATCTTTGGCGGTTATAATAAATTTAACCAGGCTGAAAAATATACCGGTATGCCGGTGGCGCTGCAAAGTATTTTGAGTGGCACGATGTCATTAATCAATCCTTCTTATATTCCTTATTTCAACAAGAAATATAATTTTACTACCCGTTACGAGAAAATGAGGTTGATTTGGAAGCAGCATGATCCTGTTGCTGCAGTGAAATATATCAGTCAGTATATTACAGAAAAAGAAGTAAAATCAATTCTGAATAAATCATTTGAAAATTATCACACGTTTTTTGAAGATGGAAAGTTGTTAGAGAAAAATGATGGCGTTGTGAATCGATTACTCGCTATTGACTACAAAACTTTCCTGGTAGATAACAACCTTGTGAAAGTAGACAGGGCTACAATGTCAGTTGGTTTGGAAGGCCGTGAACCGATGCTGGATCACCGGTTGATTGAATTCCTTGCACAATTACCTTCTTCTTTTAAAATAAGAAACGGTGTCAATAAATGGTTACTGAAAGAAGTAGTTCATAAATATGTGCCGAAGGAATTAATGGAAAGGCCCAAGCGTCCTTTCATTGCACCGCTGATGGTGTGGTTCAAAGATGATTTAAAGGAGCAGTTAAAATATTATCTCAGCGAAAGATGCTTGTCTGATACTGGCGTTTTCCAGGCGGAAACAGTTATCCGTTTGCGTGATAATTTTCTTGCAGGAAAGAAAGTCAATTACCAGAAGCTTTGGCAAATACTTATGTTCCAGTTATGGTATGATCGCTGGATCAGGAAGCTGTAACCACCTACAACGATTTTGAAATTACATGGCAAATAAGATAAGAGTCCTGGAGTGTATACGCCAGGGACAAATTGGGGGCGGCGAATCACATTTGCTGAGCCTGGTGGAAAATCTTGACCGCTCATTATTTGAGCCGGTTGTTCTTTCTTTTACCGATGGCCCGATGGTAGAACGTTTGCGCCAGATGAATGTCGATTGTCATGTAATTTATACCGAAAGGCCTTTTGATATTTCTAAATGGAAAACGGTAAAGCGTTTTTTAAAAGCCCAGCAGGTTGATCTTATTCATGCACACGGCACCAGGGCGAACTCAAATATTTTATGGGCTGCCAAGTCTTTGAAGATCCCGGTTATTTACACCGTGCACGGATGGTCTTTTCACCAGGATCAAAAACCACTGGTGCGGCGCATACGTATTATGGGTGAAAAATATCTCACGTCACGTTCTAATCTCAACATTTCAGTTTCGGCATCTAACCAGCAATCGGGGCAAAAATATATTCCATCTTTTAAATCAGTCGTTGTCAGCAATGGCATAGATCAAAAGAAGTTTGATCCGAAAAAGAGTTTTAAAAATGTAAGAGCTGAATTAGGGATCAATGATGATGAATTACTGGTGTTGTTCATTGCCCGCTTTACTTCACACAAACAACCGTTAACATTAATCAATGCATTTGCAAAAGCCTTACCTGCAAAGCCAAAAATGCGTTTATTAATGGTAGGGGATGGCGATCAAAAAGCTGAAGCAATAGCCTTAATAGAGAAGTTAAAATTAAAGGATAAGATTATACTACAGCCGTTCCGACAGGATGTTCCCGATGTGCTGGCAGCTGCCGATATCTTCGTATTACCATCTTTGTGGGAAGGACTTCCCATTGGTTTACTCGAAGCAATGGCCATGGGCAAAGCGGTTATCGCATCAAACGTGGATGGAACCTGCGAAGTTGTACAGCACAATCAAAATGGAATTCTTATTGAAACCAGTGCTTTAGTTGACAATCTTGCCGATGCCCTGGTAACGCTAAGCAAGGATAAAACTGCAAGAGAAAAATTTCAGCAAAAAGCCATTGAAACTGTTTCAGAAAAGTACAATGCAGGCGTTATGACACGCCAGATCGAAAGCATGTATACTGACCTCGTAAAAAAGTCCTCCGTCAGTTGACAATTGTTGATATTTCCCGATCCAATTATGTAGAAAATGTGCAGCAAAGGCAGCTGTCTTTTTGCTGTTACTTCAGCTTTTAAACTCAATTATTACTGGCTCAGCTTTTGTGGCGTAGTTACTTCATCAACATTACAGCACATGAAAATAGTCGGTATTCTCCTCATCGTTGCAGGTATCACCATGCTCATCATCCGCGGTTTCAGTGTGCAAACTGAAAAGAAAGTGGTGGATATTGGCCCGGTGGAAATAAATAAGAAAGAAAACAAGTGGTTTACCTGGCCGGTTTACAGCGGTGCCATCGCTATCGTTGCGGGGATTGTGGTTGTAGTAGCGAGCCAAAAGAAGCGGGATTAATAACTGCGGGTATACAAATTGTACTTTTCAGTTAAAATCTCTTAACTCAGAACTCATTACTCCAAACTCATTTCTTTTGTTCTTTCGCCCATGCATCCTTTAGCGTCACCGTCCTGTTAAACACCATCCCGCTCGTACTGCTATCCTTATCCAACACAAAATATCCTTTGCGCAAAAACTGGTAACGTTCATCAAACTTTGCCTGCATCAGCGCCGGTTCCGCGAAAGCGCCTTTGACTACTTTCAGTGAGTCGGGGTTGATATATTCTTTAAAATCACCTTCCTCATCCGAAGGAGCTTCTACTTTGAACAGGCGGTCGTATTCCCGCACTTCAATAGCAATCGCATGCTTTACACTGACCCAATGCAAAGTTCCTTTCACTTTTATTGTTGATGCTTCTGCACCACCACTCTTGCTTTCCGGAAGATAAGTGCAATGCAATTCACTTACATTACCATCTTTATCTTTTATCACTTCCTCACACTTAATAATGTAAGCGGATTTTAACCGTACCATTTGTCCCGGCGCCAAACGAAAATATTTTTTTGGCGGGTTCTCCATAAAGTCTTCCCTTTCGATATAAATCTCTTTAGAAAAAGGAATATCTCTCACGCCACTCTTCTCATCTTCAGGATTGTTTTCACCCGGCATCAATTCCTCAGCATCCGCATAATTTGTGATAACAACTTTTACAGGATCAAACACCACCATTCTCCGGAGCGCTACTTTATTTAAATGTTCCCGCACACAAAATTCCAGCAATCCCACATCCACCATATTCTCTCTTTTGGCCACACCAATCCTGTCACAAAAATCACGAATGCTCTCTGGTGTATAGCCACGACGGCGCAGACCCGTGATGGTCGGCATCCGCGGATCATCCCAACCCGTTACATATTTTTCATTCACCAGTTGCAATAACTTTCTTTTACTAGTAACAGTATAATTAATATTGCGCCTTGCAAATTCATATTGATGCGAAGGATATATATCCAGTTTTTCGATCAGCCAATCATACAGTTCACGATGTGGTAGGAACTCCAGTGTACAGATGGAATGCGTAACGTTTTCTATCGAATCGCTTTGTCCATGCGCCATATCATACATCGGGTAGATGCACCATTTATCGCCCGTCTGGTGGTGATGCGCATGTTTGATGCGGTAAAGGATCGGGTCACGCATCAGCATATTAATATGCGTCATATCAATCTTTGCACGGAGTGTATGCGTTCCGTCAGGAAATTCACCTTTCTTCATCCGGTCAAACAAATCGAGATTTTCTTCCACACTGCGGTTGCGGTATTCGCTGTCACGGCCGGGTTCGGTAGGAGTGCCCTTCATCGCCGCCATTTCTTCCGAAGTAGAATCGTCCACGTAAGCCAGTCCTTTTTTAATAAGCGTTACGGCGTGTCCGTATAGCTCATCAAAATAATCACTTGCATAATGTTCATTCTTCCATTCAAAACCCAACCAGCGGATATCATCTTTAATGCTCTCAACGTATTCCACATCTTCCGTTTCGGGATTGGTATCATCAAAGCGAAGGTTCGTATAACCGGAATATTTTTTAGTAAGGCCAAAGTTCAGGCAAATGCTACTCGCATGTCCCAGGTGCAGGTAACCATTCGGCTCCGGCGGAAAACGGGTAACAATACTTTTATACTTCCCGTTCTTCAGGTCATCTTCTATAATCTCTTCTATAAAATTGAGCGACCGTTCTTCTTTCTTAATTTCTTCTGACATAAGGACTTGCCACCCTTTATTGTCATGCTGAGCTTGCCGAAGCATATCGAAGGGTGAGGGACACAAAGATAAGAATTATGGGCCAAGCAGTAGTGCTACTATCATCGCCTGTTGCGTCGCACTCTTCAGGGTTCTGTAATTCTATTCAGCAATATCGCGGCACACCGATAAAACCCGGGGTTATGTTCAGGATACACCATTAAAATAATAGATTGTATTTTTATTTCCCCCAATTATCATAGTTAAAATCTATGTCGGGGAAATATCAAAACAAATATCGTATTGCATCTGCTAGATTGTCGTCCTGGGATTATTGCAGCAATGTTGGGTATTTTATTACCATATGTACAGCAAACAGGGAGCATTATTTCGGTCAAATAATAAATGGGATAATACAATTGTCTGAACAAGGCAGTATGGCTGATCATTGCTGGTCGCAGATACCAAATCATTTTTCATTTGCTGTTTTGGGTGAATGGGTGATAATGCCAAATCATATTCATGGGATCATTGTGATTAATAAACCGCGAAATGATAACGATCTGCCTGGCGTAGAGACAGGGCATGCCCTGTCTCTACAAACGTCAGACGATTCCCAACCACAAAAACCGCATCCACGTTTTCGCAATCCCGGTAAAAATTCTATTTCATCAATGGTTGGTTCATTCAAATCCGCCGTCACCAAATATTGCAATGAAAACAAATTACCATTCGGCTGGCAAACCCGTTTTCACGATCATATCATCAGGGATAATGATGAATTCGAACGTATCAAACATTATATTATCAACAATCCGGCGAGTTGGGAAAAGGATAAATTATTTAAATAAGGGGTTTGTTTTTGATCGACAATAATCTTTACATAAATTAAAAACAAGCAGCCCCCTCATTCAAAACAATTAATTAATTTGAAGCCGAATCAGGTTTATGCGTAAAATCGTTTCGTTTCTTTTAGTTGTAATGGTGGTAACCCAGCCCGCTTGCTTTCCCAAGAAGGAAAAGCTCACCAAAGTCTGGTTCTATACCTATAGTAATAATCCCGGCGGCGATGATGACTTAAATATAAATCCAGCCAGTTTTCTTAATCTCCAGGCGGATGGTTTTTACACAAGAGATTTTGGCATTTTTGATTTCGGCCATTGGGAGAAAAACGGAAAGGAATTAAAGCTTATAAACGGCCAAAACAAAACATTTGTCTTCCCGGTAAAGCTTTTAGGAAATGAACTTGAATTGCTGACGCCAAAAGGGAATATTGTAAATTTTGAAGGGAAGCCGGCTTCATTTGCTTCACCAGGGGCTAATCCATTTTCGGTAGATAACAATCAGTGGCGTATAGCTGCCAAAAGAAAAGAGACGGAACAGGAAATAAAAAAACGTTTAATTAATCATTGCAGATTTTATGAAATTTATTTTCGTTGGGCATTAGATAACGAGCTATCGAGTATTGATGTAAGAAGCACTCCTTCGCTTATTAAAATATATGGGAATGGGTTTGAATTAAAACCTTTTGATGAATTGCCGGAAGCCTGGCGTTTTTATTTCTTTGACCAGGAAGATTGTCGTAAAGCTAGTGAGATGATCAAAGATGTTTTCAATCATTCAGACATAGCCTGGTCAAATTCAGATAATAAATTTAAAATGTTCATATCCGCTTTTCAACAATTGCAGCAGTTGTTAAAGGAAAAGTGACATTGATTTGTAGTAGCGAATTAATGACTTCTTAGCGTGGTCAGGTCATTTATTACTAAGAAGATTTTCATCTTTATTTTTTTTCGAAGCTTTTCTAAATTCGCTGATCACCCGTATAAGTAGTGGAACGGTAACAACCAGTACAAATCCAATGATGATATAGGGTAGCCATTTCTTTAAAAAAGGCATGCTGCCAATAAAATATCCGGCCAAAACAAAACTTGACACCCAAACAATAGACCCAGCAGAAGTGAGAAGCAGGAAACGACGAAAATCAACCTTTATCATCCCGGCGACAATAGATGCGAACGTACGGATGATGGGCAGGTACAAACCTACTGTTAGAGCCAGTCCGCCATACTTTTTGTAAAAAGTTTCCGCTGTTTTCAAATGCTGGCGGCGAAAGAATTTTGAATCTTCCTTTTTATATAAGAGCGGTCCGGCTTTTCGCCCAAACCAATAACCTGTGAGGTTTCCTGCAATCGAAGCAAGGATTAATATTGTACAAACAGTAATAATATTATAATGAAGGCCGCCTGTCGCAGTAAGCAACCCTGCGGTAAATAGTACAGCGCCGCTTGGAATAAAGAAGCAAAAGAAAATTCCGGTTGTACCATATATTAGTAGAAAAGCGATTAATAAACCACCATACCTCAGCAATGATTCCGGGTCGAAAATAAACAGGAAGCTTTTAAAACATAGTAAGATAACAGCCGACATATGGGAGGGTGTTTTAACAAAAGTACGCCATACCTATTTGGGGTTTATATGTTCTGCATGGCGTAGAGACAGGGCATGCCCTGTCTCTACGCCGAATAAAAAATCGGGGACGAACGCATTGCTGAATAGCGAACAGGAAGATGAACGGAGCGTCGCAACAGACGATCCTAGTAGCACTACAGCCGGTCAAAAAAGTAACCTACAGTATTCGGGAAATTTTATAAGCGTAAAGTCATTTTTCTTACATTTAAGCTATGGAAATACTAAAGTCATTTTTTGCTGCTTCCGGCTTTACAGAAAGTGAAGTATTGCAGCTTGTCGATGCTTTCCATTTAAAAGTATTTTCCAAAGGTGATTTTTTTGTAAAAGAAGGTAAGATTAACAGCCATCTCGGGTTTATCGAAAAAGGCCTTCTCCAGTATTATGTTTTAATAGACGGCGAAGAAAAAACAACTTATACAACGGGTGAAAATAATTTTGTTGTATCGCTGATAAGTTTTTTTAAAGAGGTGCCGGCGCTGGAAAATATCAGGGCTGTGACTGATGCAAAAGTTTGGATGGTTGAAAAAAATAAATTCAGGCAATTGCAAAAAGATATTCCTTCTTTCAAAGATTTCTATATTAATCTTCTTGAATGGCAGATTTGTTGCATTGAGGAAAGCCGTCTCACGGCTATTACCTTAAATGCGCAGGAACGGTACCAAAAAATGCTGGAGAAAGAACCTGAACTTGTTCAGCAGATCCCCGGGCAATACCTCGCTTCTATCCTCGGTGTGACGCCCAGGCACTTAAGCCGCATCCGCAGCCAGGTCCGCAACTGATTTTCATTAATGGACATTTGTCCTTCCCAAGCCCTTTCCGGGAGGCCATCTTTGTGCTGCAATAAAATCAAAACTAAAAAAATCTCAGAAAATGAAACCGGAAAAAACAATTGGCTTATTACTCATTGCAGGCGCAGTAGGTGTATTTATTCCTTACACGATTCTTACAATGACTTTTGAGTATCCCGATATTTTACGGCAGGATACAGGAATTATATTGACGAAATTTCACCAGGGCGGCAGCAAATTAATATTTACCTGGTGGGCCTTTGCCGTACTCGGCCTGCCACTGCTGATTGCTTATACACTCATCGGTCAGCGCTTCACCGGCCAACTTGGTTTTATTAAATGGGTAACCAATATTGGAATTATTTCCATCATTGCGCAGTTCATCGGTTTGCTGAGGTGGGTTTTTGTTGTTCCGGTACTGGCTAACAATTATGTAACTGCAACCAGCGATGTCGCCCAACAATCTGCTATTACTTCTTTTCAAACTATTCACCAGTTTGGCGGTGTATTATTGGGTGAGCATATCGGCCAGTTGTTTACTATTATTTGGACGATCATGATGAGCTATGGATTTTTAAAGCTCAGGATGTTTCCTAAATGGGTAAACTGGCTGGGTATCATTTCATCGCTCATTTATTTCCTGGCGCAGGCCGAATTGTTCGGCACTGTTATAAAAGGGTTTCCGGTTTGGGATATAGCCGGTTTTTTAGGAAGCACTTTGTGGTTATTGTGGCTGATTATTCTTGGAATATTTTTTATCAGGAATAAATCAAGCGTAATTAAATAAGGTGCCTTCGCTTTATTGCAAAGGCCCGTGCTTGCACGGGCATTTTTTATTCTTATAACTTTTCAATTATTCTATTGATTCTTGTTACCTGTTTTACCTGGTTTAGTCGTATCCTTTATTCTTCCCGCCTCCACAAGTTTTTGATAAAGCATATATTCTATCTGGCCGTTTACACTGCGAAATTCATCAGCAGCCCACTTTTCCAGCGCCTTATAGGTTTCATTATCTATCCGTATGACAAAACTTTTCTTTTGACTCAAAATAATGGTTTTACTTAGTTCATAGAGAAATTGATTTTGTCCTTGTTCATAACAAATGGGAATCTCATTTCCTTATTGGTACAATGTCCCGGTATTTAAAACAGGCTGTGCGCCCCTTTCACCGCAAAGTACTACCAGCAGGTTGCTGACCATGGCGGCTTTTCTCTCTTCATCCAACTCAACAATTTGTTTTTTAGAAAGCAACGCCAATGCCATTTCCACCATGCCGACGGCGCCTTCAACAATTTTAGTACGTGCGGCAACAATGGCTGTCGCCTGCTGGCGCTGCAACATAGCGCCAGCTATTTCCTGTGCATAGGCGAGGTGTGCAATTCTTGCTTCTTTAATGATGATGCCGGCAGGGGCTAATCGCTCTGTCAATTCCTGTTCTAAAATTTGATTGACCTTCTGGCCACCATCACGTAATGTAATATCGGCATGCTCGTCTTCAAGATTATCATAAGGAAAACTATTTGCAAGATGTCTTACCGCCGCTTCGCTTTGAATCTTTACATACTCTGTATAGTTTTTTACTTCGTATACCGCTTTGTAAGTATCGCCTACCTGCCAAACCACTACGGTACCAATATCAATAGGGTTACCCATTTTATCGTTAACTTTTAATGTTTGTCCCTGTAGGTTTTCCGCCCGAAGCGATATCCTGAGTTTTGTATAGAAAGGGTTTACAAAAAATAGCCCATTGGATTTGACCGTTCCAATATACTTACCAAAAAAATTAAGGACCATCGAGTGATTAGGGTTAATAATCATAAGGCCTTTGAGCAATAGAACACCAATTATTCCAATGATAATAGCGGGGAATGCTACCCATCCGTTATCGTCTGCGAGGATAAATAAATAGATGGAAGCGGCCAGTAATAATAAGGTTAGCAATAACGCTATAAAACCTGAAACAGGTTTAACGATCTTTTCCATATTGTTAGTTTAAGTGAATGATATCATTTTGATATCAAAAGTATATTATCCGGGATTATTGTCAAAATTTTTCTGGATAATATTTTCGGCGTATAAAATTGCCAGAGAAGGCTCAGTGTGAATAAGAAAAATTAGCCATACCGGATATCAGATTTAATCATTTCTTTGTGCGTTACTAAAACTCCCCAAAATGACTAACGATAAGCTGCAGCAGGTAATTAATAAAATGTTTGAAAGCATTTCCGCACAAATACCGGCGTATGAAAACAGTGAATGGGATTGGAGCATTTCGGCGGGAAATGTATCTGTCTGCATTATTGACGATGCCGGGAATATTTACGGTAAAATATGGGGTAATGACAAAGTAAGAGGCCGGCGGTTTTTTGATATCGCTTATCGCAAAGCATCACAAGTTTGGATCACGGGATACCATACAGGTGAGTATGAGAAACTTGTTTTCGCAGATAAACTGAATTATAAAGATTTTGGAATTGAATTACCAGACCTCATGGGCTGGCAGGGCGGTCAACCTATACAACTTGATAATGAAACCAAGATATCATGCGGCTTCAGCGGTTTTAAAGGCATTAATGATTTAGGTATTGTAAAAAAAGCTGCAGAAGAGGCGATGGCTTCTTTTTAATAAATAGGCAGACCTCAGTATTCTTTTACTTATCGGGATATTTCTTTTTTACATAATCTACCGCCCGGCTTATCAACTTTTCGAGTACGGCTATATCTACATCTTTCAATTGCTTAATATAAAGACATCCTTTCGTGGCTTTATGTTTGCCAAGTTTTTTCAGCAGTTCTGCCTGCCCGGGGGCACTGGCCATGATATACAAAGCCATATTTTGCTTTCTCGGTGAAAAGCCTGTCAGGCACATGTCACCTTCATGCCCACTTTCATATTTATAATGGTATTTGCCAAAACCAATGATTGATGGCCCCCACATTTTTGCTTTGGAGCCTGTCACTTTTTTCATCAATTTGATAATAGCAAGACAATCTTTCCTCACATCTTCATTAGTAGCTTTGTCTAAAAAACTTTCTACTGATTGTTCTGTTGCTTTTGTTTTTAACTCTGCCATAGTTTTTTATTTATTATCTCCATTTAAAAGCGAAATAACGACAAGGTTTTTCTTCCGCATTGCTGATGCCATGCAGTGTGCCGCTTCCCATAATGTACAGGTCGCCAGGGCCCGCAGTGTAGTTAACCCCATCAATCGTCATAGTAGTATTGCCTTCGAGAATAAGAATAGCCTCTGTATCTACATGCTGGTGCGGTGCATGGCTTGGGCCTTTGTGGTATAATTGCGTAATATGCATCTCAAAATTTTCAGTCATGGCAGATGGGCGATCGAAATATTTGACGGTACCACCTATTTCTGTCTTTTTAAATTCGAGGGAATCGGCATTCAATAACATCGTTCCGCCAGCTTTATTGCTTCGTTCAATGTTCATCGGTTTTTTTGAACGGAACATGAATACATAATATTTTAGTGGCCCGTCACCAATATTTTCAAAAGCCTGCGATTCGAGTGGGGGTATAAACAATATGCCACCAGCGCCGATTATTCCGGACTTATTGCCGATCGTGCATTTCATTTTTCCTTCGGTTACAATGATGAGCTCTTCGATATCCTGCTGTGTATGCACTGCGCTGGGTACTGCTCCTTTTTCCTGCACGGTGGTATGCATTTCAAAATATTCAAATTCCGCTGTAGTGCCTTCGGCTATCTTGCGCCCTTCCCGCTGGTTGTTTTTTCTTACAGGTAAATCGGCCCAATGAAAAGCGCCGGAAGGAATAGGTTGCAGTTGCTGTGCAAATGTGTCCATGACAATTGTATGAAGTAATAAGAAGAAAACGATTTTCATATTTCGCAGGTTTAGTAAAACGCTTACCAATGCTACGATTATTTTTTAATTCTTTGGTGAATAAAACTAAATTTATATAAAAAGAATTGTTCCTGGAGAAGCGATGACAAGAGACTTCGTCCCGACAAACATCGGGGTCTTCGAGAAATGCTGAATACAACCTCTCCTGGCCTCTCCTAAAGGGGAGGAACAGTACACAGCCCTCGCTTTTAGAAGAGTACTCTATAATATGACTTTTCTAAAATGCTGAATAGAGAACAGAAAGATGAAGAGTGCGACGCAACAGGCGATGCTAGTAGCAATGCAGTTGGGTAAATATTTTTTTTTGAATTATTAATATAACTCATGCACAGAAGAAATTTTATCAGGAACACGACATTGGTGGGAGGTGCCATTGCCATGACGGGAAATGCTGTATTTGCAAATGGAAGCGCTGCTGATTTATTTATTCCTGAAGAACCATGGTTTGGCCGTTCGGTAAGATGGGCGCAGCTTGCTTTTGTAGAAACTGATCCGGGTAAATTCGATCCTGATTTTTGGCTTAGTTATTTTAAACGTATACATGCAGATGGCGCATTGTTAAGTGCTGGTGGTATCGTAGCATTTTATCCAACTGATATTCCGCTGCATCACCGCAGCGATACATTGGGAAATTCAAATCCATTGAAATATATGATGGACGGATGCCGCAAGATGAATATGTCTGTTATTCTTCGCACCGATCCGCATGCCGCCCGGCAAAATGTATATGATGCGCATCCTGATTGGATCGCTGTGACGGCTGACGGACAGAAACGAAGACATTGGGCGAACCCTGATCTCTGGGTTACTTGCGCATTGGGGCCGTATAATTTTGAGTTCATGACAAAAGTGAACCAGGAAATAATGGAACGTTTCAAACCCGATGGAATATTTTCTAACCGATGGGCGGGTTCCGGTCTTTGCTATTGCGAACATTGCGTAAAAAATTTTAAAGAATATTCGGGATTGAATTTGCCAACAACAACTGAACGACTGGATAAAACATTTATTAAGTATTCCGAATGGCGCATTGAACGGTTGAAGCAACTTTGGTTTTTATGGGATGCGGAAATTCGTAAACAAAGAGTGGCGTCACGATTTATTCCGAATGGATTTCCTGATAAATTATTAACAGGCAAACATGCCGATTTCTTTTTTGCGGATCAGCAGGCGAGGAGCGGGGTAGTACCGCCATGGGCAAATGGTAAAGGCGCTAAAGAAACGAGAGCGGCATTGGGGATGAAACCACAAGTTGGAATATTCAGCGTAGGTATTGAAGAAGAATATCGCTGGAAAGATTCCGTGCAAAGCAATGCGGAAATAAGAATATGGGTGGCCGAAGGTGTAGCGAATGGATTGCTTCCATGCTTTGTAAAATTTGGCGCTGTGATATTTGATAAACGATGGATGGATACCGTGAGTGATATGTACCAGGTATATTATCGTGCTGAGAAATATTTACGCAATACATCGAACATGGCCCGCATTGGTATGCTGTACTCGGAACAAACGGATAGAAAATATGGTGGCAAACCCTGGCAGCAAAAAAGCCGTGACCATGCAGATGGCATGTACCATGCATTGGTGGAAGCACGGATGCCTTTTGAAATGGTGAATGATAAATTATTAGATCCGGAAAATCTTAAAGCCTTTAAATTATTAATACTTCCCAACATCGCTGCGCTATCGGATGTGCAGTGCGACCAGTTGCGTGATTTTGTAGCGCAGGGCGGCAGTATCATCGCCACTTTTGAAACTTCATTATATAATGAAGAAGGTGAACCAAGAACTGATTTTGGTTTATCGGACATCTTCGGCATCTCCTTTAATAAAAAAGTGGAGGGCCCGATGCGTAACAGTTATTTGAAATTTAAAAAAGATCCTGCGACGCAGCAATTTCATCCCGTATTGAAGGGACTCGAAGATGCATACAGAACGATCAACTCTATTTACCAGGTGGATGTGACGCCGCATGCAAATTTTCCAAGTCCTGTTACATTGGTGCCCACTTATCCCGATCTGCCGATGGAAGATGTGTATCCACGCACAGAAGATACGAACCAGCGTGAACTATACCTGAGAGAAATCGGGAAGGGAAGGGTAGTGTATATACCCGGCGATCTCGACCGGAGTTTCTGGCAACTCATGAATGTTGATCATGGAAAATTATTGGGCAATGCTATTCATTGGGCGTTAAATGAAGAACCTGTTGTTGTAGTGGAAGGGCCAGGCGTATTGGACATCACTGCATGGAGCCAGGAAAATTCGATGGCTGTTCATTTAGTAAACTTAACCAACCCTATGATGATGAAAGGGCCGTTCAGGGAATTGATACCTGTAGCAGCCAAAGTAAAAATTAAAATACCTGCTGGTAAAAATATCGCTGCTGTTCATTTGATGATGGCGAAACAAGACCCGAAGTTTATCATCAGCAAAGGGATATTGTCATTGGATGTAGCTAAAGTGATGGACCATGAAATTATTGCAATAGATATTAAGTAGTTGGTTTTATTAATAGCCCGGCTGCATTGCTACTATCAACTTCGTTGCGACGCTCCGTTCATCTTTCTGTTCTTTACTCAGCGATTGTCGAAGACCCCGATGTTTGTCGGGGCGTCGCTCCCGATAGCTATCGGGATTACCATGAGCGAAGTCGAATGGTCGCACTCTTCAGCGTTCGGTAATTCTACCCGGCATATTTGTATAAGATTTATTAATAAGAAAAGCCTTCAAATATGAAGGCTTTATAAAAATCTTTCTTATCTCAATATTATTTCACATCAGTATTACCTGGTATTTTTTTTCAAGGCTTCTGCCAACCTTGCCCTTCCTTTTGCAATCCTGCGTCCGCGGAAGAACAAATACAAATTGAAGAATAGCATGATACCAAGATAAATACTGAACCCACCAATTTTTGTACTCAATATTTCCAGTAAAGTACGGCTGTCAGAGATCTCTGTGACAATCTCCATGATCAATAATGCGAACCCTAAATTCAATAGATAGAAACCTGTTTCAAAAAGTTTGTTGGTAGATAGGGCGATCTCCGCACGGCCATTAAAAATATCCAGCATGAATATTTTGCTGTTTTTGAAAAGCACATGCGCTACATACCAGGTAAGAGTGATCACGACGGGCAGGTAGATAAGATAAGCAGTGAAGTTTAAAGAGGTGTTCATATATCTGAAGTTTTATGGTGAGGAATATTGTTATGCTTTTTACTGTAGAGATAAATAGCGGCCATATTGAAGAAGTGAATAACCGCCAATGTCAGCATTATCTTTCCTGTCATCACCAGCACAGTTACCAGTACTTCCGTCCACGTAAGGATCGTTTTCCAGGTACTTAGTGTCAGGGCTACATAGCCGAGGTTTAAAAGGTAGTAACCTGTGAGCAACATGCGGTTGATAAAATCCGTGAGTCTTTCATCTCCATGAAGAAGTTTTAGAATATAAAACTTTCCGTTGCGGTAGAAAACCAGCCCTACATGAACTGTAATGATGTAAGTGATGAACAGGTAGAAGATATAAGCAGCGGTATTCATAACGTCCTGGTTTATGTTATCCGGCCTTTTCTATGACAAAGATAATCGTAGTTTCTAAATTTTCAATATTTTCTGAAAATATATTTTAAACTTTTTCTGACGCCTATTTGTTCTTAAATAGCCGGTGAACAACAAAAAACCTTCTTCCGTCAGGGTAAAAAAGATAAAAAGACCCCTTTCGGCTAATTAAAGGTATATTCACCGGGTGTTGTAAACTCGTGACATAGCGCTTGCTTTGTCATCTACTATTCGGCGACAAAATAAAATGGGCCTTATGAATGATACTGAGAATAGCGGGAATAAAACATCAACCCGTAAGCCGGGTGAAACACTGAAAGATAAAATTCACCGCCACCTGAATGATAAAAACGACATTATTACGGAAGAAGATATAAGAGATGCATTTGCAGATAAAAAGATAACGGAAAATGAAAACGTGGAGATAAAGAAAAAGAAGAAATAAACGCCTCTCTTGAATCCTTTTCAGTAAAACCTACCACCGACCCCCATGATATGCGCCAGTTAAAGATTTCCCAATCCATTACCAATCGTGAATCCCCCGCTCTTGAAAGATACCTGCAGGAGATTGGCAAAGTAGAGTTAATAACTACCGAAGAAGAAGTACGTCTTTGCCTGCTCATCAAGCAAGGCGATAAAATAGCAGTACAACGCCTGGCAAAAGCTAACCTGCGGTTCGTTGTATCCGTTGCCAAACAATACCAGAACCAGGGCCTTTCACTTTCTGATCTTATCAATGAAGGAAATATAGGACTGATCAATTCGATCAGTCGCTTTGATAGTTCCCGTGGATTTAAATTTATTTCTTATGCTGTATGGTGGATACGCCAAAGCATCATCATGGCGCTGGCGGAAAATGCCCGTATGGTAAGATTGCCTTTGAATAAGGTGTCATTAAACAGCCGTATACAAAAAGCGAGATCGGTGCTGGAGCAAAACCTTGAGCGGTTCCGCCTTCGGAAGAAGAGCTGGCTGAATCATTGAATATGGAAGTAAAAGAGATTAGCTATAGTATGGCCGAAAGCAGCCGGCATGTAAGCCTTGATTCACCCATTTCTGATGGGGAAGAAGGAACTTTGCTGGATACATTGCGTTGTGAAGACCTTGACCTTGTTTAATCTCAAGCTATTTCATTCCGAATCGTTGAAAACGGAAATAGGGCGGTCATTACAATTCCTCACTGCACGACAAAAAGAAATACTTTGTTGCTTTTTCGGTATCGGGATACAAATCCCACAAAGCCTTGAGGAAATAGGCAAACGGTTTAACCTGACAGCGGAAAGAATACGGCAAATAAAAGATAAGGCGCTTGTAAAGCTAAGGTCACGGGAAAGCGCCAGCATGCTACGTTCTTATTTATAACACCCTGCATTTTTCAAAAAAAATACATGCTTACTTATTGATGGGCTATGCGGCCTTTGGTTTACTAATGTACGCATCGATCACCCGAGCTTTTCTTGAAATATTTTCAAGTCGCTCCATAATTCTTTTTCTTTCAGCAAGCGTTTCCTCTAACTGTGCATAAATGTCTTTGTTGTTCTGTCCAGGTCTTTGATGACTGGCAAGTAAAACCTGCAATGTGACATATTTTCCTTTCATAAAATAAGATTTAAGTGTATTAAGGTTTAATAGTTTGTCACTGCAAATTTTAAAATGATTTATATGGCCGCAATCCCAAAATGAGATCAACTGTAATTTTCAAAGAACGAATTGGCTGTTTGTAGTTTTATTCAGCAAGGACTTACTCAATAAGTTCACTAACTTTTCCTTTTCCAACGACTCTTCCACCTTCTTTTATAACGAATTCCATATCCTTTAACATCGCCGCCGGATCAATCAATTTTACCGTTACAGTTGCATTATCTCCCGGCGCCATTGATTCAGTTCCTGCTGGTAACAGTATTTGTCCGGTGACAGTTGCTGTGTAAAAAATAAACTGCGGCCGGTATTTATCAAAAACCGGCGTACTGCGGCCTCCTTCTTCTTTTTTTAATAACTGGAGCTGGCATTTGAAATTGCTATATGCTTTTATGGCGCCTGGCTTACAGATCACCATTCCTCTTGTTACCTGTTCTTTCGGCACACCGCTTAATAATAGCCCGATATTATCACCGCTTTTTGCTACAGTCATCACTTTGTTGAATGCCTCAATTCCGGTAATCTTTGACTTAATAATGTTTTGTGATAAGCCAATTATTTCTACTGAGTCACCTGTTTTTATCATGCCTCTTTCAATTTTGCCAGTGGCAACAGTGCCCCTGCCAGATATAGTAAAAACATCTTCTACCGGGAAGATGAAATCATTTTGTGCATACAGCGATAGCAAACTCAAAATTGTAACAATAAGCAGAAGACATTTTTTCATAGCGTTTTTATTTTTATTAAAGGTAAAAAGAAACAAAGCGTATTACATACCCGCTAAACGGTATTCATGATTGTTTTTATTTTCTATCGTCTCCCGTTATTTTTGCAGCATGATCTCTTATAACCCGAAGAACTGGTTCACCTTTATTTTCAGGCTGCATAAATCAGATACTGTCCGGAAATTATTCCCGATGATCGCAGCTATGGCCCTTTACAGCTGGCTTATCGCTTATCTCGAACTGGAATACTGGGACTTGTCAAAAGACCATTATGTAAAAAATCTTACACTATTGCATAACCTGCTTGGGTTTGTATTATCCATGCTATTGGTATTCCGTACTAATACTGCCTATGATCGCTGGTGGGAAGGAAGAAAATTGTGGGGTTCGTTGGTGAATAACAGCCGAAGCCTGGCCATTAAACTTAAAAGCTTTCTACCTGAAGATAAGACTGCACATAAATATTTTTCACGGATTATCCCCTTGTATGCATCTGTACTATCCAATCATTTACAATCTGAAAAGACAAGGTTAGCGCTGGACGAGCATGAACACCCTGAACTAAAGCATTTGAATGATGGGAAACACCAGCCTAATCATGTGTCAATGCTGATCGTGCGCCACATTAACCAATTATACAAGGAGCAAAAGATAACTGGAGAGCAACTCATTATTCTTAACAATGAAATGCAAACGTTCACCGATGTTTGCGGCGCCTGCGAGCGGATCAAGAATACGCCGATCCCTTATTCTTACAGCGTGTTCCTTAAAAAATTTATCTTCTTTTATATCATGTCCTTGCCATTTGGCTTTGTGTTCAGCCTGGGTTATTATGTCATTCCTGTTGTCAGTTTTATATTTTATGTATTAGCCAGTCTCGAACTGATCGCTGAAGAAATAGAAGATCCTTTTGGAAAGGACGCTAATGATTTACCAACAGAAAAAATAGCGGCAAATATAAAAACCAATGTGGCCGAAATATTTGCTGACTAATCATGCTGGAATACTAATCAATATAATAAGCTTCAGCCCGGAGTACTTTCATTTTACTATCCATGTAAAAATTAAATACATAAGGGTGCTGTATACTCATTGCCTTTCCTAATGTGTATTCGCTTTCGGTTATTTCAAATTTGTGGGAAATGCTCCAACTGATTCTCCTGTCTTTTTCTTCGCAGGGCTTAAGTTGTCCAAATGAGACAGGCTTATACGATTGGGCTTTAAATATTTTACTGCCCAGGTATTCACTAACATTTTCTTTGGCTAATTGGTTAGCTGACCTGTTGATCTGCGCTTGCATAAACACAGGCGATAGCAATAACAGGGAAATGATCCTTCTCATAGCAATAGTTTTAGAATAAAGAAAATAAACAGCGGCTGAATAAATCTAATTTTAATTCTACTAAATCCTTCGTAGATAATGATGAACGGTCTTTTTTGTTGCTAAAATGAAATTTATTAATGATGTTAATGAAAATGAAACTTAATCTTAAGGTCTCGTGAATAGAAAGTGAGGTCATCTTTTCTTATGCCGGCCCAGATTCTTTGTTTGTTAAAACATCGGTATGGCAAATTGCTGTAAAGGAACAGTTTAAGATGCATGATTCCGTTGCCTTAACAATGTGGATGACTATGGCACCATTTTGACACTATGGATAACAACAATCAATTATTCATCATTTAAAATTTATGTTATGAAAAAAATGTTACTCTTTGTTGTTATTATAGCCGCTGGTTTAGCAGCTTGTAACACCCGTAGCGGGCAAGACCCGTCGAAAACTTTATCAGAAGCAGATACTGCCGGATTAGCTGATTTCCAGGAATGGAAGATGCTGAATGAACGTAAAGACGCAAGTCTTTATATGCAGCCCGCTGCTCCTGTAAGCACGGTTAAGAAAACTTCTGC
The DNA here is from genome assembly GCA_037200685.1 of Chitinophagaceae bacterium. Taxonomy (GTDB): domain Bacteria; phylum Bacteroidota; class Bacteroidia; order Chitinophagales; family Chitinophagaceae; genus JAJKIP01. Next base: position 209,056 of record JBBCIG010000014.1, on the reverse strand, counting down.
ACCTGCAAATACAGTGAACACAGTGCCTGCTCCACAAAAAGCAAAAAAGCAAGGATGGAGTAAAGCTGCCAAAGGAACAGCTATTGGTACTGCCACAGGTGCAACCGCTGGTGCGATTATTTTTAAAAGAACCGTTTATTAGGCGGTGTAATAGGTGGTGTAGTTGGCGGTGGGCTTGGCTATGTTATCGGGCATAAAATGGATAAGAACGATGGCCGGTATTAAAAATCATATACCTCCAGCATAAAAAACTGCGAAGTTTGTCTTCGCAGTTTTTTATTATATGCGTTATAAACTATAAAACATTGTCCCAGGTGCTTTTATCTTTCAGAAGTATTTCTCTCAGCATACGAACAGGCGCCATGCCATGGTCGAGTACTTCATCATGAAATTTTTTGATTGAAAAATTAGCGCCTTCCTGTTTTTTATAATCTTCGCGGAGTTTCAACAGTTGTAGTTTTCCCACAGTGTAAAACAAATATCCCGGATCGAAAGTGCCACGCAATGCTTCCTGGTAAGAAGGTTTTTCTCCCTGGTACCAGTTATTTATAAAAAATTTAGTGCCTTCATCGAGTGTCATTCCCTGGCAATGCATTTTTACAGATACACACAAGCGACATATTCTTAATAAAGCGTCGCCTGATTGCGCCAGCTTATACTTGGCCGCTTTTACAGGATCGCCTGTATTGCCAAATCCTTCGTCTATCATCATGCTTTCACAGTAATGCGCCCAGCCTTCAGTGAAGGCATAACTGCCAAAGATCTTTTGAATTTTAGATGCTTTAGAATAATTGAGATGGAGAAATTGTGTGTAATGCCCGGGATAAGCTTCATGAACAGATACATTATCTGTTGTATAAAAATCAAATTGTGAAAGCCAGTCTTCCTGTTGTTTCGCCGTCCATTTTTTATCAACAGGTGTTATATAATAATAAGCCTCCGTCGCTTTTTCAAAAGGGCCGGGTACATCCATGGATGCGGTACTGGTAGCCCTTGCATACTGTGGCGTTTCCTTTACCTGCACCCGCACTTCAGATGGCATCGTAACAATATTCTTGTCTATTAAAAATTGGCGTATCATTTCGAGGTGCTTTGCCGCATCGGGTATCAGGCTGTCCGCGGAAGGATGTTCTTTCTGCACTTCACGCAATACATCAATTGGCTTTTTTGTGGAATCAATCATCCATGCGGCGCTGTTGAACCTTTCCTGTTCTTTTTTTAATTCCGCCATGCCGATTTCGAGAATCTTTTCGGGTGAAAGATCAATGTCTTCACCGTATAACAGCATTTTTTTATAACTCTCTGTACCTATTGCATATTTACTGGTTGCTTTTGGTAGTTTGTCTTTTTTCAGCCAGCTTATAAAATCTTCAATGGCGTCGATGGCATCGTGGTTGGCGTTAATGAATACTCCAACCAGTGAATCATCCTTTACTTCACTCAGCGCTTTAAACATGTCCCCTTTCATGAAACTTACTGATCCTTCGGCTATACTTATTGCTGTTTCTATATAAGGTTTGGGTAATGAATCCTGGAGATTGGCTTTCGCAGCGGCGAACACTGCAGGAGTGGCTTTGGCCGTCGTAATAATATGTTTCAACCGCTCATCTATCGGCGCATAATCCCTTTTAACGTAAAGGTTCACATTTAAAGCCCCGGCATAATACATCGGGTTTGTCGCAAAATTCTTTTCTTCAAAATTGAATATTTCATTTTTAATATTCGATTTCAATATCCTGTAATCATAAAATGCCGTTGTACTCAATGAAGCGGTATCAATGCTATCGAGTTTCTGATCGTATTCCTTTAACCGATTCACTTCAGCATCAATAGAAGCTTTACTATAATCCGTAACCTTGCCATCGTATTCGTGAAAGCCAAGGGAAACCGCCAACTGGGGACGCCATGCAAAATAGCCGGCTAAAAAATCATCCGACAGTTTTTGAAATGCTTCGTCTTTATTTGTTTGACTGGTTTCTTTATCGGAATTATTACAGCCAACAAATGCTATGGAAATAAAATATAGTAGAAATATCCGCTTCATAAATAATTAGTTTGATCAAAGATTTTTAAAGATAAATAAAGTATCCACTTATTCAGTAAAGAAAACAGCCGGGCCGGGTTAATAAATTTTACAAAATCCGCTTATCTTTATTATATGCCGTTCAAACTTTTGATTATTTGTTTTATCCTCAGCTCATGTACCGCTTCCCGCATGATGGAAACCAATTTATATTTTGGCCAGTCAAAACCAGATGGGGGAATGGTTTCTGAAAAAGAATGGAACAGCTTTAAAGAAATGCATATCAGTAAAGTATTTAAAGAGGGGAGTACCGTAGTAAATGTTACGGGCAATTGGTTTGACCCGGACAGCCATAAACTGATCACGGAGCCTACCTATATGGTCGTTTATTTTTACAAAAAATCACCGGCTGTGTCAAAACAAATAGACAGCCTGCGGTATTGGTACAAGACCATGTTCCAGCAACAATCCGTTTTACGGGTTGACAAGAAAGTCAAGGCTTCTTTTTAATCTTGTTTTTACAACCTTATTTATCTTTTTTACCAAATAACCTTTTCAGTAAACCTTTCTTTTTCTTTGGATCTTCTGTAATGGTGCCAATCGGTTTATCTTCTACCGGTTTTTTTATAATAGAATCTTTTCTTGCTGGTATTTTTTCTTCGTCATCTTCTTTCACCGGTTTTGATTCAGGCCCGATATAATCCTGGCTGTAATTGTAATCATTTTCATTGCCTACTCCCACATCATCATTGCCGGGCATTCCTGGTTCTACTAAGTCCATCAGGTCGGCACTGTTGATTTCATTTTCTAAATCAGCGGGACGACTGAACCTCGCGGTTTTTTCTATTCCTAATGTTTTATCAGCATATACTTTTTGAAAGAATGCTTCCCAGATAGGTCTTGCAGCAGCGCCGCCAAAACCACCGGCTCCTGCATTACGGATAAACCGGTCATCGCAACCCACCCATGTGCCTGCGAGTAACTGGGGTGTATATCCCATATACCAGGCATCTGCATTGTCATTGGTCGTTCCTGTTTTGCCAGCCATTTCCGAAGCGCCAAGGCGTGCCATTAATCCCCCGGCCGTGCCTCTTGTTACAGTGCCTTCCATCATACGTGCCATCCTGTATGCAGTGATCTCACTAATGGCTTCTTTGCGGTTAACGCTGTAATCAAATTGTTTGATCACATTTCCATTGCGGTCTTCAATGCGGCTGATGAAATAAGGTTTTGTTGAAAATCCACGGCCGGCGAAAATGCTATAGCCCCAAAGCATTTCGAATAACGAAAGTTCGCAGGAACCTAAGGCGATAGAAGGGAAAGGTTCTACTTTGGTTGGTATATTAATACGTCCCAGGAAATCGACAAACTGTTGAGGCCCTACCTGCTTCATGATATAAGCAGAGGCGCAGTTTTTTGAATAGGCCAACGCAGTGGCCATTGTCATCGCTTTACCCGAACAAGTTTTGGAAGTAGCCGGCACCAATTGATTTTTGCCAAAGCTTTGTTGTTCATCCATTACTTCTGTTTCCGGTGTAAAGCCTCTTTCTTCCATTGCCTGTGTATATAATAAAGGCTTAATAGAAGAACCGACTTGTCTCTTCGTATTTAAATTAACGTGATCGAATTTATAGGTCTTAAAATTAATGCCGCCCACCCATGCTTTCACTTCACCGGTTACGGGATCCATCACCATGAAGGCGGTTTGTATCATTTGCCTGTGGTACCTGATGGAATCATACGGCGTCATCACCGTATCTTTTTCTCTTTTTGAATTCCAGGCAAATACCTTCATGGGTATTTTTTTACTAAAACTCGCTTTGATCTCTTTATCGCTGAAGCCATCTTCTTCCATGTTCTTCCAGCGATCGCTTTGTTTCATCGCTGTTTCCAATATATTTTCATGGTCTTTCCATACCGTACCGTTTTTAATGTACGACATCGTGTTCAGGTTACGTTGCAATACCGGTAATTGAAGGGCTACCGCTTCTTCCGCATATTCCTGCATACGCGGATTGATGGTTGTATAAATTTTCAATCCGTCTTTATAAATATCATAGCTTTCTCCATTCGGTTTTTCAACTCCCTTTAAGGCGTTGCGGACTTCATCTCTGAGCACTTCGCGGAAATAAGGGGCATAGCCGGTATTTTCATCAAGTTTTTTGTAATTGAGTTTTATGGGTAATGCTTTAAGCTTTATGGCGTCAGCTTCGGTGATAAATTTATTTACCGCCATTTGGCTAATTACTGTATTTCGTCTGTCCAATGCAGCTTTAGGATTACGATTAGGATTATAAAGGCTATTCCCTTTTAACATGCCTACTAATAAAGCAGCTTCTTCGGGATTAAGGCGATCGGGTTCTTTCTGAAAAAAGTTGCGGGCGGCATTGCGGATACCATATATATTATTGCCAAAAGGAACGGCATTGAGGTATAACGTGATGATCTCTTCTTTAGTAAAATTCTTTTCCAGCTTAACAGCGATAATATATTCCTTTACTTTTTCAATTACACGCCATGCTTTGTTCTTACTTCCCTGCTCTAGCAATGCTTTTGCCAACTGCTGTGTCAGCGTACTGCCACCACCTTGTTTTCCTAATGTAAAAAATGCACGGAGCGTTGATTTAAAATCAATCCCAGAGTGTTCTTTAAAACGTTCGTCTTCCGTAGCGATCAGCGCATTGATAACATTGGGGGAAATGTCCCTGTATTTTACATTGGAGCGGTTACCCCTGTCTGTATAATATTTACCCATCAGCGTGCCGTCTGCTGCCAGTACTTCGGAGGCTTGCTGAAGGGTAGGGTTTTCCAATTCTTCAAGGGATGGCATTTTGCCAAACACGCCGAAGTTGGCCAATACAATTATTAAAGCAAAACCCAGGAAGCCGAACAGGAAGATGCGCCAGAAGATGCGGACTGATTTTTTCATAGTAATTAAAATGAGTGTTTCAGGCTAAAGGTTGCAAGATTATCTAAAATGCTACCGAAATTAAGGAAAACCACTATGGGTAGGTACGAAGGGGGATTAATTTTTTCACAAAGCTAAGAGGTAAAAAGAGAAAAGGAGGTAAAAAGAAGGGAAGTTGTATGTTATAAGTTTTAAGTGATAAGTTCGGGATAGATAATCCGTGTCTCGCCCCCGCAAGCGGGATAAACTATGACAAGGGAAAAACCTCAGTTATCGGCACTATTTCTTTGAAATGAAATTGCAAATCAATCCATGCTAGTCTTTGTCATCCCGAGGAACGAGGGATTTGCGTTTATAAAGCATAGACAAAGATGTAAGACATTTTAAAAATGCTGAATAGCGAACAGGAAGTACAAGAGTGCGACCATTCGACTACGCTCATGGTAAACTGCGACGCAAATTGCTGAGTAAAGAACAGGAAGATGAACGGAGCGTCGCAACGGAAGTTGATAGTAGCAATGCAGCCGGGCTAATGCACAGCTCACTGAGTCCCGTGGACATCCTGCGGATAAAAAATTAGTTAGAACTTGCCGGGAACATGTTGCTGGAGGAATTGTTTGTACTTATCTATGTCCTTGCTGCTTTTTAATACATCAAGGTTTTTTTCGGTGATGATAATGAAATAATATTTGCCGCCTTTGAGCCAGGGGATGATTTCGGAAGCAGTCCGCGGTTTGTTGCGGTCAACATAATCGGTGGCTTCCTGCGCATTTTTAAAAGGACTGAGCAATAACAAACGGTTCTGCCCGTCGATATCAGTGAGCTCCGCTGTCATTTGTTTATTATAGTATGTATCGCGGTTGAAACGATAGAAGGCGTTCTTCGCTTCGTTCACGAAAATGGGATCTACATTATTTAAAACAATTACCACATAATGGGGCTTGTCCGCTTCGAAGGCGAAGGCTGCCGGTGGTGGCACAGGTGGTTTAGCGGCAACTGTATCTGCTGGTTTAATAACAACCGGCGTTTTTACAACTGGTTTCGTAACAGCTGTATCTGGTTTGGTCGTAACCACTGGTTGTTTCACCACTGGTTTTGTTACAACAGTATCCACTGGCTTGTTGACAACGACAGAATCTTTCGGCTTCGGAATAACCGGCGGTGCTACTATAGTTGCTGTTGTATCTTTTACCGTGGGAATAATAACAGGATCTGTTTTTGGAATAATGGCTACCGGTTGGTTTGTATTCGTTGTATCCGGCGGCGGCATATTGATGACAAGGTTGCGCAGTTCTTCTTCTATTTGTGCACGCCGGCTTAATACATCAATCATCGTTGTTGACTTTTCGGCCAATGGTGTTCCGGGGAATTTTGCAACAATGTTATTCAATACATTTATTGCAAGGCTATCCTGTTTTTGTTTGATGTAATACACCGATTCAATATAGAGCAGTTGCGGTGTCCAATAGTTGCCGCCATAGATACTGTCTGCACTTTTCTTCAGGCTAAGCGCTTCCGCAAAATTTCCTTCTATAAAAAGATCATATACTTTTTCGTATGCTTTTGTAGCTTCCTGCTGCGGGCCTTTTGATTGTGGTTTTTTCCGGTAGTTACAATCGTGGTGAAATTGCTCGCGGCAAATTTATCACCCATCAGTTTTTTGATATTCGCGGCTTTTGCGATGTCGCCATTTTTATTATAGCAGTAGTATAAATTATAAAGTATTTCCGCCATGTCCGGGTGATTGGGAAAACGTTCCCGAACTTCTTCTAAGGTGGCAGTACCGGAAGCACAATCTTCCAGTTGCTGTATATACAATACGCCTAAATTAAATTTCGCCACACTGGTGGAGTCATTGGATACTTTCAGTTTTTCTTCGGTCACTGGTAGCTTTTCAAATAAACCATCGAATGTAATTTCTGTTGATTCATTCGTTGGTTTCTGTGTTTGTATATTTCCTCCCATTTGAACGTTTGAGTTCATCGGGTTGCGGATAATAGACATCAACGCGGCGCCGCGACGCCAGTTATCAACATTGGGCCTTGATCCCCATTTCGTTTTAAAATCAGCTAACCCTTTTTGGCGGGATGTACTGTTATAAAAATACCACTCACCTTTATTGCGGCCACTGCCAGTATTATCTTCAAATAAACTGGTGGGTTCCTGTGGTAATAAAGAAGTTCTGCCGGTGGTGATACCCCCTTCGTCTTTTAATCCCTGCTGCCTGCGCAATTGGCGGGCAAGCTTTCTTACATAATCCCGTCTTTCATTTTCAGGCATGTTGGCGATACGTTGCAAACTATCCTGCCTGTCAATGATATCCATGTTTAGCACCACTTGTGCAAGAATGGCTTTTCTCGCATTGATCGCTTCAACATCTTTAAATGTGTTATCTAATCGGAGACTGTCGTAAAAATTATGAGAAGGGCGATATCTTTTCTTGTCGAATGATAATTCTGCCAATTGTAAAAAAGCTTTGTTACGCTGCAATGGATTATTAGCGGAGTACTTCGTGCTTTTTAATAAAAGGGCGATAGCGTTATCGGTATTGTTTCTTTCGAGTTCCATTTGCGCAGCCATGTAGTAAATGATGTCGCGGTAGTCAACATATTTATCACGCTTCGCCATTTTCAGCAGCGTTTCAATATTTTTATCAATGTAGTTCTCGCCGCCATCTTTATTCACTCTTACAGTAGAAAGACGGGCATACACTTCCATGATCGGATCAGTGGTATGGCTGATCGCTTTTGTATAATATTCTTCAGAAGCTACATATTTCTCTGTTACCTCATATAATTGCCCCAGCAAAAATTCCCATCTTGCTTTTTCCTGTTTGTTCGTGGCGTTGCTGAGTGCATTTTCCAAATGAAAAGCAGCGCTATCCCACATCTCTTGTTTATAAAATGAATAAGCCTGCACTTCTGCCAGGTCATTATTTAATCTCGAAGGGAAAACAGGATCGTTTTTTAATATCTGTATCAGTGTACCAGCTTCAGCGAATTTATCCTGCGCTATATAATTTCTTATTTGCCAGATAAACGCTTCGTTACGGCTGGGCGGTTCATTAAAGATGCGCTGAACAACGTTTGATTTTTCTTTCGTGGAAACTGCAAATGCATTATTACCATCTCTTGCGCTGCCGATCGTTTTGTAATAACCATCTTTTTCTTTTTCAGCAAAAGCATAGTTAATGAACTGGAACATGAGATAAGCCGAATCAAATTCTTTTTTCAGGTAGTAAGAGGCGCCCCACAATAAGTACATATTATCCGCCCAGTCACTGCGCAGGTCATGCAACACAATAGCGGTTTGCGATTTGTAGGCAATGGAATCCAATTGTATTGTATCGGCTGCCGTCGCATCCAGGCTGTAATTATAAAATGAAATTAATTCTGAGTAATCATCTGTATGCGCTGCTTTCGCTCTTTCAAGCACTTCGTTCAGTTTATTATTCGCATTAAAAAAGAAATTGTAATGCGTCATCGTATTTTGCATCAGCCGGCGGGGGAGGGAAAATTTCTTTTTGTCAGATTTTTCGGATTGGAGCACCCGGTTTTCAAATTCCTTTGGTTTTTTAATGTCCAAAGCGATCCCGTACTGTCCGAAAGACCGGGCAGCGGAAACACAAAGAAAAAAGGCCATCAAAAAGGTAATCGCAGTATATCGGCTTAATGACATGATGGATGTGCGTGAACTAAAGTCTTATTAACTGAAATTCAAAGATTTTAGTATAAAAATAGCCTGTTTTTTTTACACATTTGCCGGAACGGCCGGGTACTAAAAAGCAAGCCTCATTTCTTACCTTTAAACCCTTAAGATTCAATTATGGCAAAACTGGATGCAGGCACTACGCTTAAACGACTGCGAAACCGTTACAGGCTCGTGGTAATGAACGATGATACCTACGAGGAGGTAGTGACATTTAAATTGTCCCGGCTCAGCGTTTATATCGCTTTGAGCACAATTTTTGTGGTGTTGGTGGGCCTGACGGTAGCCCTGATTGTTTTTACCCCTTTAAAATATTACATACCAGGCTACAACGATCTCGGCGTAGGCAGGGAATACCGGGAAATGAAGTACAGGGTGGATTCATTGGAGAAAGAAGTTTATTACCAGGCGGCATATATAGAAAATATTAAAAAGGTGTTGAGCGGAGATGCCACACCGGCTTTGGACACGACGGCGCTGGTATTACCGAAGGATGAAATATCTGACGATTAACAGCGTTTATTAAAAATAGCGACCTAACGTTTTATTGACATAATCCTAATCTCATGTTTAACTCAAAAAACAAAACCGATATGCAATTAGAAAAATCCAGCAACGGCTCAGGTACCACCCTGGTAGGTGCAGGTACTACTGTAAAGGGCGACATCAGCAGCAATAGCGACCTGCGCATTGATGGCACTCATCATTGGCAACGTTCAAAGCTCTTCCAAGGTGATCATCGGCGCCGATGGAGTGGTGGAAGGAAACATTACCGGCAACCAGGCCGACATTATCGGTAAAGTATCCGGCAACATCAAAGCAAAAGATCTTTTGCAATTGCGTGGTGATTGTAATGTAACTGGTAATCTTTATGCAGGTAAGTTACAAGTGGAACCCAGCGCAACATTCAACGGTGAATGCCACATGGGCAACAACGTAATGGAAATGAGCAATGGCATTGCGCACAAAGAATTCGCCCATCTCGAAAATTAATAACTCCGCTTTTTTATAGGCACGAATTAACACAGGCTTTCATGAAAAGCTCTGTGTTAATCTGTGCAACCTGAGTATTCGAAATATTTTTTTGGATACCAGCTGCGTTGCTACTATCAGCTTCGTTGCGTCGCACTCTTCATCTTCCTGTTCTCTACTGAGCATAGTCGAAGTATCAGCATTTGGCAGTACAGTCTTTTGTTCCGATTCATGGTTGAATAGTTCATCGTCATTCTTACTTACCATTTCCCACTTGCCCTTTTGCCTATTGCCCATTGCCTATTGCTAATTGCTCATCGCTCTTTCCCTCCTTTTCTCTTTTTTCCTCTTAGCCCCTTTTCTCCCTCATCTACTATCTTTGCCGTATCAATTAATCACTAATCATTTTTGATGCGAAAAAATAAATTAGGGCCGCTGGGGCCAATGCTTCTTTTCTTTATTATTGTCAACGGCGTTGTTGTCACGGGTAAAAGCTTTCTTGCGAAGTGGAATATCAACCAGGACGTCATGATCATTGGAAACCTCATTCTTTTAGTTGTCACCATCGGGTCGTTTTTTCTTATTTCCCGCTCGCTGAACTCTTCCAATCCAAACTCTTTTGTCCGTGCGATGTATGGCAGTTTTATGATTAAATTTTTCCTTATTGCAGGCGTTGCTGCCGTGTACATATTAGTAACAAAGAAGAATGTAAACAAAGTGGGACTTATCGCCTGTGTCGGATTGTATTTTATTTATACGTTTATTGAAGTTGCTGCATTAACAAAGCTGTTGAAGCAAAAAAGAATGCCTAAGAAAGAAGTTGCGATTGATCACTTGAAAGATTATTTACCGCCCGGCACTTATGAACCCGTGCTGGGCTATTTGCGCCAATACAAAGTTCACCTCACCGTCGCCAGGGAAAGAAAAAGTGTATTGGGTGATTATCGTCATCGTACGCATCACGACAATCACCGCATCAGCGTCAACGGCAACCTGAATAAATATTCTTTTCTCATTACATTACTGCATGAGCTGGCGCATTTACTCACTTTTGAACAATACAACAATAAAGTATTAGCGCATGGCCGTGAATGGAAAACGATTTACGGAAGGCTCCTCGAACAGTTCTTGCAGCATAATGTTTTTCCGCCGGACATACACACTGAGTTATTGCAATCATTACAAAATCCCGCCGCCAGTTCCTGTGCGGAAGATGGTTTGTTACGGGTATTAAGAAGATACGATCCGCAGGGAAACCGTCATCGATTAGTAGAAGAGCTTTTAACTAATGCCTTATTCCGTATCAGCGACGGAAGGGTTTTTCAGAAAAAAGAAAAGTTGAGGAAGCGTTTTAAATGCATCGAAGTAAAAACCGGGAAAGTGTATTTGTTCAGCCCGGTATATGAAGTGGAGATGGTAAGCGGCTAGTGGCAAGTAGTTAGTGGCTAGTAGGGCGTTACGACTGAGGATTCCCACTCGCTTCTCGCTATTCACCACTTGCCAATTCTTTCATCATCCACAAACTACATCCCGTATGTCCGCTGTTGCCCATCGGGCCTTTTAAATAATCAAAACCAAATTTTGCATATACATTCAATGCCTGTTGTAGTTCCGGCATTGTTTCCAGATAGACTTTTTTAAATCCCACTTCTTTCGCCTGCTGCAGGCATTTTTCAATCATTATTTTTCCCAGGCCAAGTCCCCTTGCTTTGGGAAGCAAATACATTTTTACTAATTCGCAGGTATCAGCAGGTAAATCTTCTGTTGGATAAATACCACCGCCGCCAACAATTTCATTGTCCACTGTTGCAATGTTATAAACAGCTTTTTCTTTTTTAAATAATTCGTATAGCGTATCTGTTGTGGGATCAAAGTAAACAGTGCCGGGATGATTAGCTCCAAATTCCGCCAATGTATCCCTGATAATTTTTGCGATAGCAGGATTATCTGCAGGTTCGATCTTTCTTATTAGAATGTCTGGCATTCCGCAAAAATAAAAAAGAAAAAGGTTGCTGTCGTTCAGCAACCTTTTGAAGCCGGCCGGGGAATCGAACCCCGCCAAAGAATAAGTCCCAGGACTAATACCGCTTTATAATTTATAATCCGCCACCCGTTTTTTCAAGCGGCTGGTATAATCTGTTTTATTTTCTGCGATATAAGCAACTCTTTTATCAAAACCAGTTTTGGTTTTTATCCATTCCATATAACCGGGAAACCCTTTTTCATTCTTTGTGTAATCCTGCTTTGCAGTCGCCACCTGGAATTTTGACCATTTCTCCGTAGCAGGAATGCTGTTGTTCAATCCAATAAACGTCGCCAATAACTCATGCAACCTGAAATTGTATTTATTGATCAGCCTTCCATCGGTCTTCGTGAGTTCATCCTGCGCAATGGTGGTGAGCATTTTTAATGCGATCGGTTTTACGGCCGGGCCGCAATAACCACCGAACACGGACTTGCCCGCTACATAAGGGTTCGGCACCAGCGTATCGAGATCGACACCGGTGACGGATTGTATCGTATTAATTAATGACAACGCATTCGTGCCGGCCTTTACCACCGAGCGGCCTGTGGGCACCACAGAATGTACATTGGGCGTGAGCTTGGTGATGACGGGGATGGTGGCCGCTTCCATCACCCATTCCACTACCATGCAGGCGATCTCGGGATCTTGTCCTACGGCGGCGCCCATGCCACGTTCCGTCATTCCATGCGGGCAACCGAAATTCAATTCGAAGCCATGCGCACCGGTATCTTCTACTTTCTTTATTAATTCATGCCAGCTCTTTTTATCATTGTCGGCCATCAGCGAAACGATCATCGCACGGTCGGGAAATAATTTTACACATTCAGCGATCTCTTTTAAATTAATATCCAGCGGACGGTCGGAGATGAGTTCGATATTATTAAAACCCATCATCCTCGAGCCATTAAAATCGACAGCGGAATATCTCGACGATACATTCTTCACCTGCGATCCCAATGTCTTCCAGACCACACCGCCCCAGCCGGCCTCGAATGCACGGAGGACGTTGTATTTTTTATCTGTCGGTGGCGCACTGGCGAGCCAATAGGGGTTGGGGGATTTTATTCCGAGGAAGTTTGAGGTTATATCGGCCATGATCTTTAATTGTAATGGTTAATTATGAATTAAGAATTATGAGTTATGAATGTCGTAGCAATGAACGAAATTTCATCAGTGGGTTTAATTCATAATTCTAAACTCATAATTCATAATTTTTTTTTGTTACCAGCTTCGGTTTTTGCCACGGGCTGCTGTGCACATGGCATCGCCTGTTGCGTCGCACACTTCAGGGTTCTGTTCGCTGCTCAACAAGGCCTCATCCCTCTTTCCCTTCTCCTTCAGAGAAGGGACGGTGCTGCATTGCTGATCCAAACGATATATCTACCACATCAACTTTATATCTCTGTTCAACATTATTGAAAATTCCGATTGCTAAAAGAATTTTCAATAAGCCAGGGCTGTGCTTAGATGGCCTTCTCTGACAGGAGAAGGTCGGGATGAGGCTTTACGCCAAGCCGATATAAGCAAGTATCGCCTTCGCTCCATCTTTCCCCGCCTGCGCTGCATCTACTACTTCCTTTCCACCATTGACAGCATCGCCACCGGCGAAAATTCCCTGCAGGCTTGTCGCACAATTATCATCGATAACTATTTTTCCATTATTATTATTGATGTTATTGTTTGTTACGAGTTCTTCGAACGGTACTTGTCCCGCTGCTTTGATCACCATATCAACATCCAGTGTAAATGTTTCACCGGTATCAATGGGAGAGCGGCGGCCGCTTGCATCGGGTTCACCTAATTTCATGATGCTGCAAACCAATTGTGTGGCTTTATTGTCTTCGCCTTTCACTTCCTTTGGAGCAGCGAGCCAGATGATCTCGCAGCCATCGAGCTTGGCGATATTCAATTCAACATCGGTGGAGGGTTTCTCAGCCTCTGTTCTTCTATATACTAATGTCACGTCTTTAGCGCCTAATCTTTTTGCCTGCGTGGCCGCATCGATAGCGGTCATGCCCATACCGATCACCGCCACTTTATCTCCTACGGGAACGGATGAATAACCTTTATCTCTTAATTGGTAAATAAAACTGATCGCATCTACAACACCTTCCATCTCTTCACCGGGAATATCAAGTTGTCTTGCTACGCCAACGCCGATGCCTAAATAGACTGCATCATAATTCTTTTGGAGATCGACTAATGAAATATCTTTTCCTAATTCCTGGTTGTATTTTATTTCAATGCCACCAATGGAAGTGATATAGTTCACTTCATCTTCGCAAAACTGTGGCGTTACTTTATATGCGGCGATGCCATAGGTCATCAAGCCGCCGCCTTTGCTTTCTTTTTCGTAGATGGTTACATCCACACCTTCTCTTGATAAGGTATGCGCACAACTCAAACCTGCTGGCCCTGCGCCAACCACGGCAACTTTTTTGCCCGTCGATGGTTTGCGTTCAAACAACTGCCAGTTGTTCTCCATCGCTTTTTCCGTGGAGTAGCGTTGCAGTTTAGCAATGGGAATTGCTTCTTCTTCCAATAGATTATATACACAAGCACCTTCGCATAATTTTTCTACAGGGCAAACCTTACTGCAACCTGCCCCCATGATGTTAGAAGAGAATATCGTATGCGCCGAACCTTTTACATTATCGGTCGTGATCTGCTTGATGAATTTGGGAACATCGATACTGGTCGGGCAGCTTTTGGTGCATGGCGCATCATAGCAGAACAAACAACGATTCGCTTCCACCAGCGCCGCACTCTTATTCTCGAATGGCGGGTGGATGTCAGCGAAGTTTTGTTCGTATTGTTCTTGCGTTAATCTGTTCTTTTCGATCATTCGGTTTAATTTAGAATTATGAATTAGGAGTTATGAATGTGGCGTGATTTCAGGAATTCATAATTCTTAATTCATCATTCATAATTTTTAAAGTTCAACTAGCTTTCCGTGTTTAATTCAGAATTATGGATTATGAGTTATGAATGTGGCGTGATTTCAGTAATTCATAATTCTTAATTCATCATTCATAATTTTTAAAGTTCGACGAGCTTTCCATAAGTTTCCGGTCTCCTGTCACGGAAGAACTGCCACACATTTCTTACCTGCTCTATCATATCCAGGTCGAAATCTGCAATCAATAATTCATCGTTGTCTTCTGACGCCTGTGCGAAAATTTGTCCACGCGGATCAACGAAATAAGAAGTGCCATAAAATTTACCAAGGTTCCATGGCTTTTCCGTGCCTACCCGATTGATACATCCCATAAAATACCCGTTCGCTGCGGCGTGTGCCGGTTGTTCGAGTTTCCAGAGATACTGTGATAGACCTGCGACTGTTGCCGAAGGATTATATACGATCTCGGCGCCATTCAATCCCAATATTCTCGCACCATCGGGGAAATGACGATCATAACAGATGTACACCCCGACCTTCGCATACCTTGTTTGGAAAACGGGATAACCAAGGTTGCCGGGTTTAAAGAAGAACTTTTCCCAAAAACCGGATGTATGCGGAATGTGGTTCTTTCTATACTTGCCTAAATAAGTACCATCGGCATCGATAACTGCGGCGGTATTATATAGAACGCCGGCCTGTTCTTTTTCATATACAGGAACGATCATTACCATGCTGTACTTCTTTGCATAAGCCTGCATTCTTTCTATCGTTGGACCGGGAACTGTTTCAGCAGATTCATACCATGCTTTATCTTGCCCTGGGCAGAAATACGGCGTGTTGAATATCTCCTGGAAGCAGAGTATCTGCACTCCTTTTTTACCGGCTTCTTCAATTAAAGGGAATATGCTTTTGCACCATTGCTTCTTTTATTTCTGCGATGGTTCCTTCGCCTTCAGATTTGGGAAGAGACATTTGGATGAGTCCTGATTTGATTATTCTGGCCATGTATTTTAATTATGAATTTAGAATTAGGAGTTATGAATTGGTGAAATATCTTTCTTTAGTTGTGAGAATGATACTGTTCAATATTCTTATTATTTCATCACATGAATTATTTAGTTTGTTGAATTCTTCTATCGAAATATATTCGCTGTCTTTTAATAGATTCAACCAGTACGAAGTTTCTCTCGCTTCTTTGACCGCTATTCCGAGTTTATGAACAAAATCCTTTTTTGATTCACCAGCAATGGCTTCATGAATATTTGCACCAACTGATGTGCCGCTCCTAAGAATTTGCTTAGAAAGGACATATTCCTTTTTATCTATAAGAAATTTATAGAGCTGGATAATTTGCAGCGCAAAGCCATAAGATTTTTGCACAATTATATTGTCTTTTCCCTCATTCATAATTCATAACTCATAATTCTACATTATCTGGTCAGACAAACATTTCACTCTGCTCTTTCAATCACCCTATCTGGTATCAGCCACACCACTGACACTGCGAAAAATATACAACCTGCGATTATTGGGTTTATATATAATGCAATAGGTATCGCCGCAGTATACCCGATAGTTGATGCATATGCTTTCCATTTTGCTGTACTTGCATATTTTGTAAGCGCTGTTGTATCGTTATATTGTTTTACGATCTGAGATTGTAAAATAGTATAAGCAATACCGCAGAGCAGGGCTAATGCCGCATATACTGCTACCGTTACCCTTTCAAAATGATTTTCTCCATCCAGGCTGTTGTAAACGGTATCAACGATAAAGTGAACAGCAGTCCCATATTCGCCCACATGATCTGCGGGGTTACTTTTTTCACGGTGTGTAACATGTGGTGATGGTTACCCCAATAAATGGCAACATACAGGAAACTCAGTGCGTAGCTGATAAATTTGGGAACCAATGGTTTTAATATCTCCCAGCTAACACCCTCAGGTGCTTTCATCTCCAGCACCATGATAGTGATGATGATGGCGATAACCCCGTCGCTGAATGCTTCTAATCGTGTTTTTTCCAAACTTAAATGTTTTGAGTTACTTTATTTCGTTTAATGAATTTACCATATCCTTTTTTAAGCAAACATTTACCGTTCTCAATTGCTACTTGTCCTCTTAACAAAACCGTTTTCACTTTACCCGTCACTTCCCATCCTTCATAGCCGGAATAATCAACATTCATATGATGCGTCTTTGCAGAAATGGTGTGTTTTTCATTCGGATCAAAAATTACAATATCCGCGTCACTTCCCACAGCGATTGTTCCTTTTTTAGGGAACATTCCAAATATTTTGGCCGGATTGCTACAAGCTACTTCTACATATTTATTCAGCGTGATCTTTCCTTTGTTTACTCCTTCGCTGTATAATAATTCCATACGGTTTTCAATAGCAGGATGACCATTGGGTATTTTAGAAAAATCATCTTTACCCATGAGTTTTTGTTCCCATTTAAAAGGACAATGATCTGTCGCTACTACTTGTACTAAGCCTTGGTTAATTCCAGCCCATAATGTTTCCTGGTCTTTCTTTTCTCTCAGTGGGGGGCTCATTACCCATTTGGCCCCTTCGAAATTTTGTTCATATAAAGAAGCATCGAGGATCAAATATTGGATACATGTTTCTACAAAAACTTTCTGGTTCCTTCTTGTCGCTTGCCGTACTGCATTCAATGCGCCTTCGCAGGTAAGATGAACGATATAACCCGGACAACCTGTGTAATTCGCCATATCAACAAAACGTTCACTTGCTTCCGCCTCTGTTACTTCCGGTTGTGATAAATAATGATAGAGAGGAGAGAGCTTGCCTTCTGATTTGTGTTTGGCGATTAAATAATCAATCATATCGCCGTTGGTGGCGTGTACATTTATTAAACCGCCACATTTTTTTACTTCTTCCATCAACCCGATCATCTGCCTGTCGTCGATCATCAATGCGCCTTTGTACGCCATGAATGTTTTGAATGATGTAATGCCTTCTTTTTCTATAAACTCTTTTATTTCTTTTTTTGTTTCTTCATTGAAATCCGTGACCGCCATGTGGAAACTGTAATCACCCACGCAATTATTATCGCTTCTTCCTTTCCATTCTTCTAATGCAGACCGTAATGAATTGCCTTGTTTTTGTAAAATAAAATCAATCACCATGGTGGTGCCGCCAAATAATGCCGCCTTTGTTCCTGTTTCATAATTATCGCTGGAAAATGTTCCCATGAATGGCATATCCAGATGAACGTGCGGATCGATACCGCCGGGGAAAATTAATTTTCCGATGGCGTCGATGGTTTGCAGGGGCGTTGCCTGTTCCCCCTGTAGAGACAGGGCATGCACTGTCTCTACGGATGCGGATAAATTTTTCCCGATGGCAGAAATGGTTTCGCCTTCAATGAATATATCTGCGACATAATCATCTGTCGCCGTTATGATTCTTCCGTTTTTAATTAAAATTGACATAAGATCAATTATGAGTTATGAATTATGAATGATGATTTTTTAATGCAGGCGCACCTGATGCCATGAAAACGGAACGTACAAGAGTGCGACCATTCGACTTCGCTCATGGTAAACTGCGACGCAATTATTGATGCTTCAACAGTGCTCAATAGAGAACAGAAAGATGAACGGAGCGTCGCAACAGACGATGCCATGAAAAACTGAAGTTTGGCCAAAAAATATTCATAACTCATAATTCTACATTCTTAATTTTATTTTTCATTATCAGCCAATATAAAATACCACTAACAAAAAACCCTACGAACCATGCGTAATTATATAAATGCGCTATCCATTCCGGCACAGCGTCAATTGGAATTATTTTCGTTGTAACCAGGAAGCCGGGAACGTTGGGCAATATGCCGAGCAATAGTGCAATGATGGCGGCTGTATTAAAACCGTTGCCAAAACTATATTGTCCTTTATGACTATACAGGTCGGTGACATTCAAATTTTGTTTGCGTATAAAATAATAATCAGCGATCATGATGCCGCCGACAGGGCCGAGCAAACTGGAATAACCCACCAGCCAGGTGAAAATATAACCGCTGGGATCGGCGACGAGTTTCCATGGCAATATTAAAAAACCGATGACACCGGTGATATAACCGCCAGTCCTGAAATTAATTTTCTTTGGAGAGAGATTAGAGAAATCATTCGCAGGGCTGACAATATTTGCAGCGATGTTTGTAGCTAATGTTGAAATAGCAACAGCGAGCATCGCAAAAGTGACAACCAATTTACTTTCAAACTTTCCTGCGAGTTGTACCGGGTCCCAAATCATATTTCCAAAAACAATAACCGTTGCCGAAGTAACTACCACACCAATAAATGAGAACAATGTCATGGAAGGAGGAAGGCCAATTGCTTGCCCACGTATTTGCGCTTTCTGACTTTTTGCATAGCGTGTAAAGTCAGGAATGTTTAATGATAAGGTCGCCCAAAAGCCAACCATGCCTGTTAATGCAGGAAAGAAGTATGACCAAAATGCTGAACCTGATAATTTGGAAGGTTGTTCTAATATAGGACCTAAACCGTTAGCAGCATCAATCGCCCA
Source organism: Chitinophagaceae bacterium (assembly GCA_037200685.1). Taxonomy (GTDB): domain Bacteria; phylum Bacteroidota; class Bacteroidia; order Chitinophagales; family Chitinophagaceae; genus JAJKIP01. The sequence continues at coordinate 189,965 of JBBCIG010000014.1, read as the reverse complement.
GAATAATAATGCTAATGCCGCAACTGGTAAAAAAATGGCTTTGAAGACTAATAATTTCCGGATGCTTTCAACACCAAGATATACGATGAACATATTGAGCAACCAGAATATAAAAAAGCAACCGAATGGCGCTGCGTTGGGAAATAATTTGTCTGTTGCTATTTCGGGCAACGACGTGTTCCATACACGAAGCATATAATAAATAGCAGTACCGCCGATCCATGTTTGAATGCCAAACCATCCGCAGGCTACAATGGCCCGTAACATCGCAGGAATGTTAGCGCCCTTTGTTCCAAAGCTTGCTCTTGCAAAAACAGGAAACGGTATTCCGTATTTAGCGCCGGCATGACCGTTTAATATCATTGGTATGAGGACGATCGTATTGCCGATGAAGATAGTAAGTATCGCCTGCCACCAGTTCATACCACCACCAATCAATGAACTCGCCAGCATATATGTAGGAATACACAAACTCATGCTGATCCACAACGCTGCATAATTCCATGTTCCCCATTTTCTTTTTTCCTGCGGAACAGGAGCGAGGTCTTCGTTGATGAGACCCCCATCCCCTAAAGGGGAGTTCCGAAGATCTGTTACAATGAATTCTTCTTTTTTCATTCGTGAATTTTATGCTGTCGGGTTCTAAAGTCCCTCCTTTAGGAGGGATTTAGGGAGGTGTCAGCTATTTTGATCGCTTCACTGATAATCGCCAGCCCTTCATCAATCTGTTCTTTTGTTACGATCAATGGCGGGGCGATAAAAATAAAACTCCATCTTACAAAGGTGTACATGCCAAGTTCCCTGATCTTCGCGGCTACTTTATTCATCACTACCATTTCTTCGGGCTTTGCATTGAAAGGCGCCATTGGCTCTTTCGTTTTTCTATCTTTTACTAATTCGATACAACCTAACAAGCCGGTATTTCTAAAGTCACCGATGCTCGGATGTTTTTGTTTTAATTTTTCTACCTGTTCATCCATGTATTTCCCCATGGCGATTGCATTGGCGATTAAATTATCATCTTCATATATTTTTATTGTTTCCAACGCAGCAGCGCAGCAAACAGGATGAGCGGAATAGGTGAGGCCCAATGCCAGAACAGTATCATCATATTTTGCAGCGATTTTATCAGATACCATTAAACAGCCGAATGGTAAATAGCCGCAGGTTAATCCTTTCGCCATAGCGATCATATCCGGAATGATATCATGGTTTTCAAAACCAAACCATTTGCCCGTGCGACCGAAGCCGCATAGGACTTCATCCATGATTAAAAGGATTCCATGTTTATTACATATTTCTCTTACTGCTTTTAAATAACCAACAGGATATTTTAAACAGCCCGATGTGCCGGATTCTCCTTCTAATAATATCGCGGCGATATTGTTGGGTCCTTCGTAGGCGATAATTCTTTCTAATGATGCGACGGATTCCTTCAATAGAGACAGGGCATGCCCTGTCTCTACGCCGCCATATTCCCATCTATATAAATACGGCAAATCAAAATGTACAAAATTGGGCGCCTGTTGTGCATCCATTGGTAAACGACGGGGGTCACCACCCGCTGTTATAGAACCATAGGTTGCACCATGATACGATTGATAACGGCTTAATATTTTATGACGGCCGGTGTATAACCTTGCGAGTTTGATACCATTTTCAATAGACGTCGCACCGCAGACTGTAAAGAATGCTTTGTTCAGGTCACCCGGACATATCTCCGCCAATTTCTTTCCAAGTTCACCACGAACTTTTGTAACGCACGACGGTGTTACATACGCCACTTCCTGCAATTGTTTTACGATCGCTTCCGTCACCCGTTGATCGCCGTGGCCGATATTCACATTCATCAATCCCGATGAAAAATCAATATAACGTTTGCCATCGTAGTCGTAGAGATAAACACCTTCGCCCCTTTTTACAGCGATAGGGTTCGTGCCTTTTTGTTTGCTCCAGGAAAACAGGGTGTGATCCTGGTTGTTGTCAATAATTTCTTTTGTTTCTGAAACAGTTTTTGTACTCATAAATTATTTTTTGTTACCAGCTTCAGTTTTTCATGGCATCGGCTGTTGCGTCGCACACTTCAACTACAGTAATTCTATTGAGCAATTCTATCGTAGAACCTGCTATTTGTTTTATTAATCATCACTCCTGTTAAACCCAATTAATTTCCTTTTTGGCTGTGGTGGATTCAACAATTGTTTCAATGCCTGGAAAATCATTGCAATGTCTTCTTTGTCTTCTTTCACGTCTTTTTCCATCTTTTCTAATTTCAGCAAAATATCTTTATTGTTCAGGAGCATTTCTTTCATCTTGGTGAATACCCGTATGATCTGGATATGAACCTTTATGGCAACATCACTGTTTAATACTCCTGATAACATAGCTACACCTTGTTCGGTAAAAGCTAATGGAAGTTTTCTTCTGCCTCCCCAACTTGATGTCGCATTTTGCGACTTCAAGTTTTCAAATTCTTTGCTATTTAAGCGAAAGATAAAATCCTTTGGAAACCTGCCGCTATTTCGCTTCACAGCTTCATTTAATCTTCGGGTTTCCACCTGGTATAATTCAGCCAGGTCTTCATCTAGCATCACTTTTTGCCTCCGTATCAAATATATTTTACTGATGATTGTTTCATCAGGTAAATACTTAGCTGTTTTTTGTTTGGCTTTGTTCATTAGTATGGATCATTTTTTCATGGGGTTGAATTTAAAATAAATTGACTCTATCTAACTATTCTGCATGAACCAATGATTTGGGTAGATTAACAGATTTATCGATTTAATTCCTCACAATCTCATTACCCTATAAATCATGGTTCTGCTTAACTCATCCAGTTCACTCCCGCTTCCGGGTTCCATTTCGTTGTACTCTTCTTCAGTTTTGTCCAGAATTCAATAGAACTCTTTCCTGTAATATCGCCAACGCCAAACTTGCTTTCGTTCCAACCGCCGAATGAGAAAGGCTCTCTTGGCACGGGTACACCTATGTTCACACCAATCATACCGGCGCTGGCGTGATCAATAATATACCGTGCCATGCCACCATTTTGTGTAAACACTGATGCGGCATTACCATAAGGGTTTGCATTTTCAATCGCCAATGCTTCGTCAACTGTCTTCGTCCGCATGATGGAAATGACAGGCCCGAATATTTCTTCCGTTGCTACGGACATTTCTGGTTTTACAAAATCAATGACCGTAGGGCCGACATAGGTTCCGTTTTCTTTTCCCTTCACTTTGGCATTTCTTCCATCCACTAAAATCTTCGCTCCTTGTTTTTCTGCTTCAGTTATATAGCCTTCAATTCTTTCTTTTGATTCTTTGTTGATCACAGCGCCAAGATTTTCTCCCGGTATGATCTTCCTTGCTTCTTCGCATATCTTATCAATGATATGATCTACATTGTCTACGCCTACCATAGCCGAAGCTGCCATACATCTTTGCCCGGCGCAACCGCTCATGGAGGCGACTACATTCTGGGCTGTCATATCCGGTTTTGCATCCGGCAATACGATTAAATGATTTTTTGCACCACCTAATGCAAGGCATCTTTTATAATTAGAAGTAGCCCTTTGATAAACGATCTTCGCTACTTTGGTAGAACCAACAAATGAAACGGCTTCAATACCGGGATGATCACAAATAGCGGTTACTATTTCCTTATCGCCATGTACAATATTGAAAACACCGTCTGGCAAACCTGCTTCTTTTAATAATTCCGCTAACCTGCCGGCGCTTAATGGTACTTTTTCCGACGGTTTTAAGATCATGCAATTACCAAGTGCAATAGCATTGGGCATCGTCCAGTTGGGGACCATGCTGGGAAAATTAAACGGAACAATAGAAGCAACAACGCCAAGTGCTACATGTTCTGTTCTGCATTCAACGCCCCTGCTTACTTCCAGTACTTCACCGGTTACTAATTGCGGGAGTGAGGTGGCGAACTCCGTCAGCTCAATACTCTTTTCAATTTCAGCGACAGCTTCGCCGTAGGATTTTCCATTTTCTTCTTGTACCAGGCCTGCGAGTTCTTTTAGATTTTTTTCCAATAAATATTTATATCGAAAGAAAACCTGTACTCTTTCTTTGATCGGCATTTTGCTCCACGCGGGGAATGCAGCTTTGGCGGCTTTTACCGCTTCATCCAGGTCTTTGGAAACTGATACGGGTACTTTGGAAAGCAGTTCGCCATTAACCGGAGAGATAACATCAATCGTTTTGCTTGTTGAGGAATTTACAAATTGGCCATTGATATAGTTCTGCACTAAAGGATATTTCATGTAAGTGTTTTTTGGGAGTAGATAAACTTTGAAAAGCTTATTGACTTGCCCTGGCTTTAAAGCCAGGGCAAGTCAATAAATCACCATCTATAAATATACTTAATTTAACGAAGTTTGCAAGCTAAAGACTTCAACTTCAATGACCCCTGAAAGAAAAGAAAAGCTAACCAATGTGCTCCAAAAAAGACAACCGGATTTCACGGTTGTACTGGAAAATGTATTTGACCCGCATAATATTTCGGCAGTGATGCGCACCTGCGATGCGGTGGGAGTGCAGGATATTTATATTTTAAATACAAAAATCCCGAGGCATAAAAAATGGGGAGCGAAGAGTTCTTCCAGCGCTGCCAAATGGTTAACGATTCACCAGTTTGAAAATGCAGAGGAATGTTTTGCCTCATTAAGGAAAAGCTATTCATCAATTTTAACAACCCATCTCAGCAGCGATGCTATAAGTTTACATGAAATAAATTTCACAAAAAGTATCGCACTGGTTTTTGGAAATGAACACAGCGGCGTGAGTGATGAAATAAGGGCGATGGCTGATGGAAATTTTATTATCCCGCAGATGGGTATTATCCGCTCGCTGAACATAAGTGTGGCCTGTGCTGTAACTTTGTATGAAGCGCTGCGGCAGAAAAGTGCGGCAGGACATTACGACCAGCAAAAAATGGATAAACCCCGGTACGAAGAATTATTTAAAGAATGGGGCGCTACCGAAGAAGATTTATAAACAAACAATGTTCAATAGATACTATTCAATGAAAAAAGCGTGGGTGATAATAATAAGTTTGTTTACCAGCTGTGTATTAACAGCACAGGAAGTTAAGAAAGTAAAGATTACAGACTTAGAAAAAACAATTGCTGAAAGCAAGACGCCTTTGATCGTAAATTTTTGGGCGACATGGTGCATGCCCTGTGTTGAAGAAATTCCTTATTTCCAGGAAGAAGTGAAAAAGCATGCGAAGGACAGCGTTAAATTATTATTGGTGAGTCTTGATTTCCGTGAAGAGTATGACCAGATTGCTCCTTTTCTTAAAAAAAGAAAATTTACAGCGCCTGTTGTATGGTTGAATGAAACAAAAGCGGATTATTTCTGCCCGAAGGTAGATGCTAAATGGTCCGGTGCTATTCCTGCTTCCCTTTTCATTAATAATAAAAAGAAGTACAGGAAGTTTTTCGAGGAAAAACTCCTGCAGGAGAAATTAAAGAAAGAGATTATGGCTATGCTTTAAGAGAGTTACGAGTTGTGAGCTATGAGTTACAACCTCACCCTTTATCCCTCTCCACAAGTGGAGAGGGAAACTGCGCACAGTCCTTGCTTAACGAAGATGCAAATAATCATAGGGACTTCACAAATGCTGAATAGAAACCTCACCTAACCTCTCCTAAAGGAGAGGAACAGCGCACAGCCCTTGCTTAATGAAGATGCAAATAATTACAGGTGCTTCACAAATGCTGAATAGAATTACAGAACCCTGAAGAGTGCGACCATTCGACTTCGCTCATGGTAAACTGCGACGCAAATGTTGAGTAAAGAACAGAAAGATGAACGGAGCGTCGCAACAGGCGATGCTAGTAGCACTGCAGCCTGGCTCCTTATTGAATCTTTCTTTCAGCAGGTTTTTCGGAATCAAATCATTTCTTCCGCATCTCTTTCCTGTTTGGCTTTTACCAATAAATAAAGAAAATAAATTCCTGCGCCGAGGCTGGTCAACGCTAATATGATTCCTAATACGCTGCCGGAATAAATGCCTTTTGCAAGCATGAAACCGACTAATACCATGAAGCCGATAATGATGATGCGGTTGATCGTTGGCCTGGAGATCATAAGCTTAGGTTTGTGTCCCGGGATTAGCGGGGCGATGAGGAAATAATTGTGACCATTTTGTGATGCGGCCATTTTTTATTTCCATAAACCTGCTGAATATTTTTTTCTTCAGGCCTATATTCTTAGCGGTTGTTTTCGTAATAAAGCTGCTTCGATTTATTGCCACGGGTTTGTTTTTTAGCGTCTTCCGCGATATTGATCAGCCCTTCATAAACAGAACCGATGGCGGCTGCGATTTGCAGGTTGGTATCGGAAAGATCGCCGCGTGAAAAATCGGTTTCACCCCAATGATTGCCAACGAAATCGTTGAATTCACCGATGGAATATTTATAAGCATTTTTATATAAGTCCCATATCACTGCATTGATGCGGGCTTCGACTTTTGCGACCTGGTAATACCCTTCTATCCCAAAGGAAGTAGCCCGCAATTGCTTCATGTATTCATCGCATTTCTGTTGGAATATGATGATGGGGGCCGTATAGTTCTCCAGCCTTTCTTTTATGCGGATCAATAATTTCTGTATCGCAATAGCATCCAATGCAATGCTGCGTTTTGCCATCGTTGCTTCGAACTCCCGGTCTTCTTTTTCATGATCATTGAAAAAAGGATCGATACCTGATTGGGCGATGCTGAACTGGCGGTATTCTTCCTGTTGCTTGTTGATGCTCATGTTTTTATACAGTGCAGCGTATTTCGGATCGGCTTTCATTTTTTGCATAAAAGCTTGCAGTACGGGATCATTGTTAGGCGTCACTGCATTGGGATTCTGTTTGACGGCATTCATGGCGGCTGTTTTGCGTTCACTTTCACTCATATTGTGTATTTTATTCACACCGCCCATCTGTGCAATGATGGCATTTTCATTCATGATTTTGGTGGCAAGCGCCTTGCGCTGTGCTTCGTTCATATTTTGTATTTTATCGACGCCGCCCATTTGTCTTATCAAGTCGCTTTCGTTCGCTTCTTGCTTGAATGCTTTTTCGACGGCTGGCTTTCCACCTTTATCATACAATTGCAAAATGGTGCTGTTCTTGCGGGCTTCTTCCGCCAATTGTTTCTGAAACGTTTTCATTCTGTCTATGAACGGATCGTAGTAATGATCTTCATCAATATTCCTAGCGGCGGGAAGGCTATTTACCGGGGTGGGGACTTGTTCAAAAAAAGGGAGGAGATTTATTTCACCTGGCTGGTGTTTATAGGTTGGCGTGTATTCACGGGCAAGTTGTTCGATTTCTTTTTTAATGGTATCTGCTTTTACCAACGGAGGTATAGGAACGATCAGGTATTCATCATCATCAGGTGATAATGCGGCGGTTTTAACAACAGGTTCTTTTATTGTTTGCTGTGCCATGGTATTCATCCCAAGCAAGACGGCTGGTAAGAGAAAATAAATTTTCAGCGATTTCATGTGTTTATGGTTAATGGTTTAAGTTTTGGGTTTAATGATGACGCAAGTAAACACAATAACACTCCTGGAAATAGTACAGGCTTTATTAACTGGTAATTACGTGGGATGAACCGTTGCGAATAAAAGATGAAATGAAAGGGAGGGCAATAAAAAAGCCCGTCTTTGAAAGATGGGCTTCGTGCAAAAATATAAATCGTTTATTAAAGTCTTTTTATGGAACAACCAACAGAGCTAGTCTTATTGGTAGAAACTGTCTTTCCATTTACTGATTCATCAATAGCGATAGAAAGGTGATTGCGGGTCACATCGTCCGGGCCATTATCAATAGCGCCGTGATAAACGAGCTTACCATTTTTATCAAACAAGAAATTCTCAGGTGTGCGGTTGGCGCCGAATGCATCGGCCATCATGGAGTTTTTATCTACTACGTAATTAAAACTGTAGCCTAATTTTTTTGCATACGCTTTCATGTCATCGTAAGAATCTCCGCTTGAACGTGTGGCTTCATTAGAGTTCAGTAATATCACGCCGATATTATTGTCTAATGCTTTTTTACAAATTTCAACTGTCCGGGCTTCGTATTTATGTACAATGGGGCAGGTGTTGCAACTGAACATGACCAGCAGGCCGTTCTTTTTTGTCGCCTCTTTAAAAGAAACTTCAGTTCCTGAAATATCTTTCATTTTTACATCAGCTTTCGGAAGTGAAGAGCCGATCGTTAAAGGATCGCTTACAGGACGTAAACTTAAAAAAGCAATTGCGGCAATTGGCAACGCGGCAAAAAGTATCTTTTTCATAGTTCTATATTTTTATGGTTTACACAAATATCAGCAAAAATCATACTGAATGCACGCCGTGTGCAAGATTTTTATTCCTTTCATCCACTTCGTGCTTGAGGGATGTGATACTTACATTTAGTTCAAAGCCAATCAATAGTACCAGCGAATTAAAATAAATGAGCAACATCAGGATGAGTATGGTACTGATAGAACCGTATAATTCATTGTAATTGGAAAAATTACTTACGTAATACGAGAAGCCGACCGTAAAAACAATCGTTAGGAAGGTAGCAAGAATGGAACCGGGATTTATCCATTTCCATTTCTTATGAACAGCGGGGGCGTAATAATAAATAAACGAAATAGAAATAAAAAGCAACAGCACGATAAACAGCCACCTGAAATTGTGAATCAATGAAATAAGAAAAGCATTTCTTACACCCAGCCAACGGAGTACGGCGCCCTGCATGATCAGCGCCAATATGCATGCAAAGAAATTGATGAATAAAATAAAAGTGAGCCGGAGCGCCACCCATCTTTGCCGAAAGCTGCCCAGCTTTTTAAATCCTATATAATTCTTATTAAATGAACGCATAATGCCCATTACGGCGTTGGAAGAAAAGACCATGGCAAGAATAAAACCAAGTGATAACAAGCCGGTTCGTTGATTATTTAAAATATCGGACAAGAATTTTATTACGCCTTCATTGTTTTTTTCACCCGGCACTACATCCTTAATAAGTGAAAACAATTCATTGATGAATTCTTTGGATATCGGTAAATAGGGGATCAGTGTAAAAAGGAAAATAACCGAAGGGGGAATAGCCATGATGAAATTAAAGGCCACGGCTGAAGATCTTTCCGTGAATCCTGTTTTTCTTGCCTGCAAAAAGAAAAAGCGAATAACGTCAAAAAGAGGGATGCCCTGGAAGCCGGGAAGAAATATCTTTTTGCTTTTCCTGATAAGAAACTTAACAGGAAAAGAAGTGATGAAAAGTCTTTGTATTCTTGTCAGCAGGCGTATCATGCGTAATATTCCAAATAAGAAATCCTCAATTCCATCATTTAATGAAAATTATTTTATGTTCCGTTTGTTCAGTTCTTGCTGGTAAATGCGGGCATACTTCATGTGATCGTCGTAATTGGTAGTGAAAATATGTGTGCCATCAAACGCACTGTTGGCGACGAAATATAAATAGTCGGTTTTGGGTGAATTTAATACGGCTTCAATGGTTTCAATCTGCGGTGTGCAAATAGGACCCGGTGGCAAACCTTTATTTAAATAAGTATTGTATGGCGACACTGTTTGCAGGTGAACGTTCAATACACGCCTTAGTTTAAAATCTTTCAATGCGAATTTTACAGTCGGGTCGGCCTGCAGCGGCATTCCTTTATTAATACGGTTTAAATAAACACTTGCGATATTGGGCCTGTCCGTTGCTTTGTTTGTTTCCTCATCTATAATAGAAGCAAGTACCGATACTTGCAATGGCGTCAGATTTAGTTTAGCCGCTTTTTGTTTTTTTTCGTCCGTCCAGAAGATTTTATAAGAGGCGTAAAATTGATCAAAAATTTTGCCGGCGGTTGTATTCCATTTTATGGAGTAAGTATAAGGCATGGCAACAACCATTGCTGTATTTGTATCCAGGTCATATTTTTTTAATGAATCGGGGTTGTTGAGAAATTCAATCATTTGTAATGAATCACATTCAAATGCGTTGCCAATTTTTGAAGCAAGCGTTTCTTTGGTCCTTATTTTGGTGATGACAAAATTTACAGGAGATTGTTGCCCATTATTAAGCATACGTGCAAGTTTAACCAGGCTCATGCCTTTTTTTATTTCATACCTGCCGGGCCTGGCGGTCCTGAAACCTACAATTTTCGCCGCCCAGTTAAACCATGTTTCGCTGGATATGATTTTTAGATCGTGCAGGTCTGCTTTTACTTCTTCGTAACTTTTTCCTGTATAGATGTAGAAATATTTTTGCTCAGGTACATGAACAGAAGGGCCGAAGAATTTCCATGCTGTAAAAGCAATTATCAAAATAACAACGGCAGCAATTGCTAACCAGGTTCTTTTTTTCATAGACTTAGAATCAACAAATTAAACAAAAAACCCTGTCTTTGACGACAGGGTTTTTAAATATTATCCGCAATAAATTATTTAGCCGGAGAATCGGGTATCGTAGTTGTGTTAACAGGCAATTGCGTTGGTGGGGTAGCCTGTTGTTGTTGTGCAGGTAATGGTATACCACTCCTGTCGGTGGAGCTATTCGTATTAACTGCTGCGCTGCCTGACATAAAGAAAGAAGAAACGAGGCATAATGCGGCAATGACCGATACAAATATCCAGGTACCTTTTTCGAGTACATCATTCGTCTGTTTTACGCCCATGAACTGGGTGTTTAAACCACCGAAACTACCAGCCAAACCGCCACCTTTCGGGTTTTGAATCAATACGATAAGGCCTAAAACGAAAGCCGCAACAATGATCAATATCACAAATAAAATAGTCATATCACGAGTTCTTTAATTGTTCAATTTTGGCTGCAAAATAAGAGCTTTTACCGGGATTAGACAAACTTAATTTGTTATAGATTTCGATGGCTTTTTCAGCATTTCCCTGCTTTTCCCACACGTCGGCCATAGCTTCGGTTTCAATATTCCTGTCATCCAGCGACCGTTCAGCGAGTTGTGTTACTTTTTGATCGGCCATTTCCGGGGCCGTATTGCTTGTATTATCCGGTAGGCGTTTCAGCGTTTTTAGCCAATCAGTGAAACTTTTTAACTGTTCGCTAAATTTATCCTTCGGTTTCTCCTCATCCCTGGAACGAATGCCAAGCGAAGCAAAATAATCCACAGTATGAAAAGGCTCGAATGTCAGAGCGTTGTCTGAATCTTTTACCGGTTCAAATTTGAATTGCGGCAGTATGGGGGGGGGGTGTTGTTCGTTTTCAGCAATAGCTATTTCTTCTTCTGTGTTTATTTCGGGTTCTGGTGTTGCTTGTATTATTTCTTCAACGTTTCCGGTATGTTCAGGTTCGAGTGATGCAGCCTGACTTTCTCCTGCAAATAAGAAATTATCTTTTTCTTCAGTTATAATTTGTGTTCCTGACGGTTGCTCAATGAAAGGTTCATCATGTTGAACTATTGTTTCTTCTTCAATCGGTGATTGACCCGTTGATTCTTCAATAGTTTCTTCTTCAACAACAGGTGTGGTTATTTCAGGTTCATGTGATGATACATCCGTTTCTTTTTCTTCGGTTATAGTTTGCAGTTGTTCTTCAGTGAGTGATTCATCAGTGTGAACTATCGTTTCATTTTCAACAGGTAGTTGATCTGCTAAAGGCTCAATAACTTCTTTTTCAACAACAGGTGTGATTGATCCATGTTCATATGAAAACGTATCGGTTTCTTTTTCTTCGGTTATTGATTGTGGTTCCAGCGATTGATCAATGAAAGGTTCATCATGTTGAGCTATCATCTCCTCATCAACTGATGGTTGATTTGTTGATGGCTCAATAATTTCTTCAGTGGATGATATAGCTGTTTCATCAATTGGTTCCCGTCCGCCATTGTTGAATTGCTCTTCTTCTATTTCGTCTTCGAGAAAATCTTCTCTATTGATTGGCTCCGCAATTGTTTTTTCGGATGGAGGGGTTTCAATTTTTTGTGGTTCCTGCGATAAATAATTAACGGGTGAAGGAAGAATAAAAGTTGTATTGCTGCCTGAACCGTTCACTACAAGATCGAGCCACAAAGAATTTTGAGAATAAAAAGAAGCTTTCTGGAAATAATTTTCGTAAAGCGGGGAATATTCTTCTTTTAGTTTTTGTGCCAATAGTAATTGCGCCGGACCAAAATAAGGAAATTGAGCAGCGATCTGCTTTAGCTCAGGCACACCACATTCTCCCAATGAGTTTTTTCCTGTGATGGACCTTACCAATTCATTGACGGCGCTGTTCATGGCCGCAATTTAAGTGAACTTACCAGTTAGAAAAAATGCGATTGAAGATATCATCAGTTAATCCACTGATGATCTTATCTCCCAGGGTAGCTTCTGCTTGTTGAAAAGACAGGCTGGCATCAAATTCAAAATTCCGGGAGATATCATATTCTTCTGTTTTGTTATTCTTCTGATCGTTGCGGGAAATATGTACCCCGACTGTCAATCGGTTGGTAGCCACCTGTTGTTGTGAAATACCAGAAGTGCTGAAAGAATAGCTGGTAATTGTTCCGTTGATCAGCCAATCTGCATTGTCATTATTTGTCTGTGAAAGTCTTGTCTGGCTGACAATCTTCTGCCTTAATTTATCAGTAAGCCGGGGGCTTAATTGGGGATTTATATACGTTGCCCGGTTTTCGATAAAATTTACCTTTACCGTTTTGATAGTAGGATCTATTGAAACATCGCGGAACTTATAAACATTACAGCCTGTAATAACTGTCACAGCAAACAATAAGAAGCATACAGCGAGGAATAAATCAGAAACTGAAAATATTTTTTTTATCGAAATATTTCTTGGTTTCTGACCTTTGACTTTCGGGTCCCGGCTTCTTTTATTATTCTTCAATATCATATTCTTTTAGCTTTCTGTAAAGCGTTCTTTCGCTGATGCCCAGGTCCAGTGCGGCATCTTTTCTTTTGCCTTTATGTTTTTTCAGCGCTTTTATGATCAGTTCTTTTTCCTTATCCATAATGTTAAGGCTTTCTTCTATTTCTTCGTGTGCATGGATATCGTCATTCATCCCCATCGTTACGGGAACAGGCTGCATAGCGTTTTGCCCGTTTGGCTGCATCAATAAAGGCTGTAAGTTTTCATGCGTTTTTACTTCCTTTAATTGATTGAGAAATTCCGGGTCTTTTGATACAAGCGATGGGTTTTGCAATACTTCGAGAAACATACGTTTCAATTCCGTCACATCTTTCTTCATATCAAAAAATAACTTATAAAGAATTTCTCTTTCGTTGTTGAAGCTTTGCCCGTTTCCATTACTATCTGAAAGAACGGGTAACCTGTTACTGGAATAGGGTTGCAAAAATTTATTTAAATCTTTTGCAGCGATCTGTTTATCCTGAGAAAGAACTGAAATTTGCTCTGCAATATTCTTCAATTCCCGCACATTGCCCGGCCAGGGGTAGTTAATTAACAGGTTTTTCGCTTCATCATCCAATTGCACAGAAGCGGTTTTATATTTATCGGCGAAGTCCGATGCAAACTTCCTGAACAAAATATATACATCTTCTTTTCTTTCATGAAGGGCGGGCACACGGATGGGCACCGTGCTCAAGCGGTAATAAAGATCTTCGCGGAACCTTCCCTGCTGTACCAATTGAAGCAGGTCTTTATTCGTAGCAGCGACTACACGAACATCCGTCTTTTGTACTTTACTTGATCCTACACGAATGAATTCGCCTGCTTCCAAAACACGCAGCAAACGGGCTTGTGTGCCGAGCGGTAATTCACCAATCTCATCAAGGAAAATCGTTCCGCCATTTACTGTTTCAAAATATCCTTTTCTTGCATCGGCCGCACCGGTGAACGATCCTTTTTCATGACCGAATAATTCGGAATCAATTGTTCCTTCTGGTATAGCGCCGCAGTTTACAGCGATAAAAGGGTTATGTTTTCTTGGTGATAATGTATGTATGATTTGCGAAAACGCTTCTTTACCAACACCGCTTTCGCCAATGATTAATACAGTAAGGTCTGTCGCGGAAACCTGTATGGCCACCTGCAATGCGTAATTCAATGCCGGTGAATTGCCAATGATGCCAAAGCGATTTTTTATTGATTGAATGTCCATTATTAAAAATTCAAAAGTCAAAATTTTAAATCATAAGCTGGTAAGTTGCTTTGATTTTTGATTCCCGACTTATATTATTTGTCCGAGTAACGTGGCTTGTGTACACTCCATTACCTTCACATCCACGTAATCTCCTTTCTTTAAATTGTAATTTGCTTTTGGGAAAACAAGTACCTTATTATAGCTGGTCCTTCCCATCCAATCGTTGTCGTTTTTCTTGCTGTTGCCTTCAATGAGTACTTTGAATATTTTGCCAAGATCCTGTTTGTTGCTTTCCAACGATAGCCTGTTTTGCATTTCTACAATTTCCGCGAGCCTTCTTTTCTTCACGTTTTCAGGAATATCGTCCTTGTATCTTCTTTGCGCCAACGTACCCGGCCTTTCGCTGTAGAAGAACATATAGCTAAAGTCGTACCGGCTATATTCCATAATGCTCAATGTATCCTTGTGATCTTCTTCTGTTTCCGTACAAAAGCCGGTAATAAAATCGGAACTGATGCCGCAGCCGGGTATTATTTCCCTGATGCGGTCGATTTTGGCGATATACCATTCCCTTGTATACGTACGGTTCATCAACTGCAATATTCTCGAATTACCACTTTGAACAGGTAGATGAATACTATTACAAATATTATCATGCTTCGCTATCGTATGCAGCACATCATCTGTAATATCTTTTGGGTGAGACGTAGAGAAGCGGACCCTTAAAAGAGGAGAGATCAATGCTACTTGTTCTAATAGTTTTGCAAATGTTACTGCATTGTCTGTGACACGTTCATCATGCATGCTTGTCTGCTGGCTCTCGTCGGTGTAATGATAGCTATCAACATTCTGCCCCAGCAAGGTTACTTCCCTGTAACCACTGTTGAAAAGGTCAGTACATTCTTTAATAATACTTTCCGCATCGCGGCTTCTTTCTCTTCCTCTGGTGAATGGTACTACGCAGAACGAACACATATTGTTGCACCCCCGCATAATGCTTACAAAAGCGGAAACACCATTACTATTTAAACGAACGGGAGAAATATCCGCATAGGTTTCTTCGCGGCTGAGTAATACATTTACTGCTTTCTGCCCGCCTTCAGCTTCTTCCACTAATGCCGGTAATGTGCGGTAAGCATCGGGGCCTACCACCATATCCACCAGCTTCTCTTCTTCTAACAATTTTGATTTTAATCTTTCCGCCATGCAGCCCAGCACCCCGACCAGCAAGCCTCTCTTCTTATCTTTTATTTTTCGGAATTCAGTGAGGCGTTTGCGAACGGTTTGTTCCGCCTTTTCACGTATAGAGCAGGTATTTATAAATATCAGGTCGGCTTCTTCCGCATTTCTCGTAGCGCCAAACCCTTCTTTATTTAATATAGAGGCCACGATCTCGCTGTCCGCAAAATTCATCTGGCAGCCGTAGCTTTCGATGTAAAACCTTTTTTTATAGGCATTTGCGTCGAGGGCAAATGGAGCATAGGCTTCACCCTGGCGATTTTCGTCCTGCACCTTGTCTGTCACTAAGTCAACCATTCAATTAGAAAAATTTGGGACTGCAAATATACATTAATGGGTGGATTTGTGACAGGATGGCAGCGGAATTAAACAAAAGACAATAGGCAATGGGCAATAGGCAAAGGGTCAAAAAGTCAAATGGGGTCAAAAGAGTTAAAGAGGCAAAGAGTCCAATGGTGACCAATTGAATAATGAAAGATTTTTAAAAAATGCTGAATAGTGATCTGAAGCCGATGTGGTAGTTATGAAGTTTGGATTTGTAATGCAGCACCGTCCTTCTCTATTGGAGAAGGATAATCCGCAGGACTCTGTGAGGAGGATGAGGCCTGTTGAGTAAAGAACAGGAAGATGAACGGAGCGTCGCAACGAAGATGATCAGGGAACTGAAGCTGGTAAAAAAAAATTAAAATGAATACCGCTTAATAAGCGGATTTGAAATTGGATAGCCTTGTTGTCAACCAACTTTTCTTCAGCGGGATGATCCAGTTTTCTTCCAGCTCTTCTTTTGTTTGTACGATATTATTAAAATACAATGTGTCTGCATCAATGAAACCATTGTCAAACGCATATTGTAACTGGGAAAGTGGTAGCAATTGTATTTTATCTTTTGCAATAAAGGCCAGCATTGTTCTGTCGAACATAGAAACATTGAAACGCTGTTCAATATCTTTCATTAACCTTACTGAAGTATCCGTGCTGCAACCGCTGATGCCGGAGCCGGCTTCATCTACCATGAGGATAACAAATTGGCCAAACAATAAATAGCCCGTGCCTTTTACCGGGGTGCCATGACTTTGCCACTTCGAAGTGAAGTCCTTCAACATTCCTTCTATTTCAATCGCCTCACTCATTGAAAAAAGCAGGCTGGCCTGGTAGACCCAAACTCTTGATGACGGGGGATAATTGCCTTCGAGCAGGTATTTAAAATCGAAGTTCATGCTGCAAATTTCATGTAAAAAGTAATGTACTCATAGCAAAAAACCAAAATTAAAAGATAATAACGCCTGGGCCGGCAAATAGTTGTAGTAAATAAGCGGGTTGTTTATGATCGGAAATAATGCTTGTTTTCAATGCTTTTGAATGTATTCCGGCGATAAACAATTTGTGGTTCCATTAAACTTTTCTACCTTTTCTATACTAAAAACAAGCGCATGAAAAATGTTGGAGCCGCATTAATCATTGCTGGTATCTTGCTGATTGTTTTTAAGTTAGCAGGCTGCGAGAATGAAAAACCTTCCACGCTTACAGACTGGATGACTAACTGGGGCGAGAAAGTAGAATGGGCGATTAAGGCCGGCTTTATCGTACTTGGAATTATTATTCTGTCCACATCCGGGAGGAGATCAAAATAAAATTTATCAAAGGTTGGCGGCGATCAGTTCCGCTACATCCATCACTCTTACAGATTCTTCTTTTTCCGCCAGCTTCACACCATCAGTAAGCATGGTATTGCAGAAAGGACAGGCGGATGCAATAATACTTGCGCCCGTGCCAATAGCTTCGTTGCCCCGTTCGATATTTATTCTCGTGGTTCCTTTTTCTTCTTCTTTAAACATTTGTGCGCCGCCGGCGCCGCAACATAAACCGTTGCTGCGGCAACGTTTCATTTCCACCAGTTCCGCATCCAATGCTTCCAGTACTTTTCTCGGTGCTTCATAAATATGATTAGCACGGCCGAGATAACAACTGTCGTGGTAGGTAATGCGTTTTCCTTTAAACACGCCGTCTTCTTTCAATTTTAATTTTCCTTCATCAATTAATTGTTGAAGAAAAACAGTGTGATGAACCACTTCATAATTTCCGCCGAGCTCCGGGTATTCATTTTTTAAAATATTAAAACAATGCGGGCAGGCGGTAACGATCTTTTTGATATTGTAATTATTCAGTGTTTGAATATTCTGGTAGGCCATCATCTGGAACATAAATTCATTACCGGCGCGGCGCACGGGATCGCCGGTGCACATTTCTTCTTTACCAAGAATCGCATAGTTGATGCCGACTTTATCCAATATTAATGCAAATGCTTTGGTGATCTTTTGTGCCCGCTGGTCAAAACTGCCGGCGCACCCTACCCAAAATAATACTTCGGGAGATTTTCCATTGGCGACTAATTCGGCTACGGTAGGCACATGCATTAAAAATAATTTGTTTCAAATCTAAAGAATATCGCTGATTAAATGATTAAAATGGATTTCGTGGAATTTTGCGTGTATCTTTTTTGAATAATTTTTTCCTGGAGAATATTAAATTGGATTTTGCGTTTCATTTGGGGTAACGTATTGTGTAATATGCCCTGTCAGTGAAATTTTTTTAAATCCTTTCAATCCGTGATTAAATCCTGAAGATCCGTGCTTATTTTTGCCGACTATTCATGCGAATAAAGAAGTTTTTTCATAAGCTGACTAATTGGGAATTGTGGAATTTTTATGTGCTGTATGCGCCTATTAGTCCCGCATGGTTCTGGTATTGCCTGCGAAGCTGGTCCATGTGGTTTTTCAGTTCGTCTAATCCCACCATTACCTTCGGCGGATTTGAAGGCGAAGGAAAAAAAGAAATGTATGACCAGTTGCCACCGCACATGGTCCCCCGCACTATTTATATTATGCACGACTGGCCGTATGAAGAAGTGAAACAAAAAATTGAGCAGGCCGGTTTTACTTTTCCTTTTATCGTGAAGCCCGACGTGGGCATGAAAGGTATTTTATTCCGCAAGATTGAAACCGAAGATCAACTGATCAAATACCACGAGCGGATTCCCGTTGAATACATTGTGCAGGACCTTATCGAAATGCCCGTCGAAGTTAGTGTGTTTTATTATCGTTATCCCAATCAGCAGGTGGGTGTGGTCAGCGGATTTATTCATAAAGAATTATTGCATGTGGTGGGCGATGGTATCTTAAACCTTGAACAACTCACGGCCAATCATCCACGGGCCAAGCACCGCATGGAAGAAATGAAACACCGTCACGGTCATCGTTTTGACAGGATCATTCCCGAAGGGGAAATATTTTATTTATCGTATGCCGGTAATCATAACCGCGGCGCACATTTCACTAATCTTCACAAAGAAATTGATGCTAACCTGCTGAAAGTATTTGATGAGCTCAGCCATTACACCGATAAATTTTATTACGGCCGCTACGATATTAAAACCACTTCGATCGAAGACCTGAAGCAGGGAAAAAATTTCCTGATACTGGAGTTCAATGGTTGCGGCGCCGAACCCAATCATATTTACGATTGCAACATGAGCATCTGGGAAGCTTACGGTGTGATACTGCGGCATTGGAAAGCGTTGTATAAAATCAGCAAATACAATCACCGCAACGGCACACCTTACTGGTCATTCAAACGGGGCTGGAAATATCTTCGTGATGCGAGGAAGCATTTTGAGATGCTGGAGAAGTTTGATTGAGGAAGTAGGGGGTATGAAGTATGAAGCCTGGATTGGAACACTCCTTATTATTTTTTTAAGCCCAACTGGATTACTACTATCATCTTCGTTGCGTCACACTCTTCATCTTCCTGTTCTTTACTCAACATTTGTCGAAGACCCCGATGTTTGTCGGGGCGTCGCTCCCGATAGCTATCGGGACTTCAACGTCCTGTTCTCTATTCAGCATTTTCGAAGTCTCTTATAAGGTTTTCAAATAAAGTCTCAAAGCTCGTGGCTCAAAGCTTCGTAGCTTCTCTCTTACTTCGTACTTTTGACCCATGCACCCCTTGCTCCGTATTTTCTTTACCGGCATGTTGGTTAGCTTTCTCGGTTCATTGCCATTGGGAACGCTCAATATTGCCGCCATGCAGATATCCGTCAGCGACGGTGTTTCCTCCGCCATGATGTTTTCGCTGGGTTCATTATTAGTTGAAATTGTTTATGTGCGCCTGTCATTGGTGGCGATGGACTGGATAAGAAAACAGGAACGGATTTTTAGAATATTAGAATGGGTCACGCTGATCATTGTACTGGCATTGGCGATATCCAGTTTTTATGCAGCCACGCATCCCACGGAAAACAAAAATGTTATTTTAAGCAGCACGTTGCCGCGGTTTGTGTTAGGCATAGTAATGTGTGCGGTTAATCCCGTACAGATCCCTTTCTGGTTTGGATGGAGCACTGTGTTGTTTACCAAAAAAGTATTGTTGCCGAGAAACGATCATTACAACAGTTATATATTAGGGATAGGATTGGGCACATTTATCGGCAATTGTATTTTTATATTTGGCGGGTTGCTTATCGCCAGCAAGATCAACGACAACCAGCATATATTAAACTGGACGATCGGCGGCATTTTCGCTATCACCGCCATTATACAAATATGGAGAATGCTTAAAAAGAAAGGCGCCGTTCATAAATTAGAACATCCCGAGCAAGTAACACACGGCATGGAAGAAAGGATCATGGATATAACCGATATCGATCATACAGATAAACCTCACCAATAAAATAAACTTCAACAATAAAAAATACACATGGCAACCAAAGATGCTTTTATCGCTGAACTAAAACACGAAACATCCTTAACGAAGAAAATGCTTGAAAGAGTTCCTTTCGATAAGAAAGACTGGAAGCCGCATGAAAAATCAATGTCACTGGGCAGGTTAGCCACACATACCGCCGAAACCATAAAATGGGTATCCGATGTGATCCTTATTGATGATTTTAATTTTATGAAAGATTATTCTTTAAAGTTTGCCGTAGCGCCTTCGCAGGAAGAATTGATGCAATTATTTCAAGCCAACCTCGATAAAGCGATAGCCGATCTTTCTGCTATGAACGAAGACGACTTTGGTAAAATATGGACAGTAAGAAGGGGAGAGCAGGTATTGTTTGAAACGCCAAAAAAAATAGCAATTCGTGGTTGGGCGTTCAGCCACATGATCCATCACCGCGGGCAGTTGTCTGTTTATTTACGATTACTGGATGTTCATGTACCGGGTATGTATGGGCCAAGTGCTGATGAAAAATAAGTATTATACACAACACGGATGACACGGATTAAATTGATTTTATACTGTAATAATTCTATTGAGTTGAGAAAAAAATCCGTGAACATCCGTTATATATCAGTGTCATCCGTGTTCTAAATTTTTATAACTGGTTGCACACCATTTTATCAATTCTTTCTTTTTTCCGGTTGACTTTATTGAGCAGTTTATTATACTTAGGCGACCCGGCGAAATAGTACTCGGTTAGACGCATTTGCCGTTTTCTCCATTTATATAGGTAGTATTGGCCGATCATTTTGTCTAGACCGAGTGTCAGTACAGAAATAGTCCTTGCCTTTTTATTACTGCGGATGGTTTCTTTGCGTAATTGATGATAAGTGGTATTCAGGCAAATATTAAAAAGAACATATTTTTTCTTTAGCGATTTCCATTCTTCCGGTGTGTAACTATGTGCAATAGCTTCCGCCAGCCCACCATTCAAATGCGCATTCGTGCCCAGCAATTTATATTGATCAGGTTTTAGCGACGCATTGGTAAAATAACCTCTCCATGCAGGCAACGGGACCTGCGAATGATTTTCGTAGGCGATGCAGGCATCAATGTAAAATTGCGCAAACACAGCTTCGAAATTTCTCACTAATCTTTTTGTTGTGGTATCGGCATTATCGAGTTGCTCTTCCACCCGTTGCAGGAATTGAAAATATAATTCGCCAAAGTGCCGGGTGATGGAGGAGCATTTGCCAATAGAATCGAGTTGGTATAATTGATAAAAAGGATAGGATGTTGTTTGTGATTTGCTATCACTGGTTAGTAATAGAGAAAGAAATATGGCAATAACATATTTCATGTAATAATTTTAATTCATCAAGATAAAGTGATAAACCCAAAACTGCAAACTATAAGCCACTAACTTCTTCCGTCCATTTGTCCCTTTCATCAGGAGAAAATTTCCAGGGGGCGAAATTATTTTCTACGTTGCTGAACATGGCGTTCCATTCCTGTGGCGCATTGCTTTCTTCCATTACCAGGTAGCGGCGCAATTGTAAAATAATATCCAGCGGGCTGATGCTGACAGGGCATTCTTTTACACATGCCTGGCAGGTAGTGCAGGCCCTTAATTCTTCTACGGAAATATAATCGTGCAATAATGTTTTTGTATCCTCTTTTTTTGCCCTGGTATTTTTCCCTAATTCATCCGCCCTGTCCCTTGTATCCATCATGATCTTTCGGGGAGATAATTTTTTACCGGTTTGCGTAGCAGGACAAGCAGCGGAGCAGCGGCCACACTCCGTACAACTATACGCATCTAATACATTTTTCCAACTGAGATCAGGGATATCTTTAGCTCCGAATTTTTTTACTGGCTCATTACCCGCATCTGTTGGCGCTTTTTCCGGTTGCATCGCATACAAAACTTCGTTTTGAACGGATGGCATATTCTCCATTTCGCCCAATGGTTTTAATCTTGAATAATATGCATTGGGGAAAAGCGAGAATAATATGCAGGTGCTTGGAATAAGGTAAATAATTAAGAAAGGCGAGTACACCAATGATATGCAGCCACCAGCAAACACGTTCTGTTATTTCTAATCCATTATTGCCAAGGTTATTTAATATTGGCTGCAAATATTGTGAAAGAATAAAATTGCCTGTCGCATTTTCAGCATAATGACCAACTGCTCTTTGCTGCAGCAAGGTATCGCTGGCATTCATCGTAAGGAATAATGTCATCAACACAATCTCTGTGAGCAAAATATAATTCGCATCACTTCTTGGCCAGCCATCCAGGTCTTTACTGATGAAACGTTTAAGTTTTACAATATTTCTCCGGATAAGAAATATGGCGCAACCGAGGGTGACCAGGAAAGCCAGTATTTCAAATGCATTAATAAGAAAAGAATATAAACTTCTCAGCGGGGCAGCGAATAAACGATGGGTGCCTAAAATCCCATCCAATATGATCTCCAGTATTTCAACATTAATAATGATAAAACCAGCGTATACAAAAAAATGAAGAACGGCTACCAGCGGGTTACGGAACATTTTCTTTTGCCCAAAAGCGAGCAGGAATACGTTTTTCCATCTCAGGCCCGGGTTGTCATTGATCTTTTCATCACGGCCAAGGTTAATGTTGCGGATGATCTTTTTTATATTAACCGTGAACAGGCCAATCGCCACGGCACTTAATAGTATAAATAAAATTTGTTGCGCTATTTGCATATCGTTTGAATACAATTGCTAATTTACGGTTTGTTACACAATGACTTGAAGTTTATGGGAAATACTAAGAATTATATTTTAGATCAATCAACTGCTGAAAAGAAATTGCGGCGTATGGCGCTGGAGATCATTGAGAATAATTCGGATGAAAAAGAGCTGATACTGGCCGGTATCCGTGAAAGCGGCAGCGTGGGTGGCGAGAAACATTCAGCAAATGATTGCCAGGGATAGTTCTATTAAAACAGAACTGATCACCATTACCCTCGAAAAGAAAACGCCGAAAGAAGTAACGCTCAGCAAACAAATTGACTTTAATAACAAAGTTGTCATATTAATTGATGACGTGGCGGACAGTGGTAAAACGCTGTTGTATGCATTAAAGCCATTCCTTGATTTTCACCCGAAAAAAATTCAAACACTGGTACTGGTAGAACGCAGCCACAATTCATTTCCTGTTCGCCCCGATTATATCGGCTTATCTATCGCCACTACTTTGCAGGAACATATTTTTGTAGAAGTTGATAAGGAAAATGTATTAGGCGCTTACCTGCAATAAATTTCCTGCCGTTCATCCCAAATCTGTCACTTCGCTGATACTTTTTTCAGAATTTGAAAAGATTTCCTGTCTTTCCTGCACCTGTTCACGGGGATCACTCAAACATTCACCAAACTAACTGAACAATGAAAACTTCATTTCTTCTTGCCGTTATTTTATTTATTTCCAAAATTTCTTTTTCGCAGGTAATGCCATTGACCTTAGAGCCGGACGGTGGCAATAAAAAAGCCAGCATCTCCGAGCAGATCGGTATTGTGAAAATAGGGATTGCTTATAGCCGCCCGGGTGTAAAAGGCCGTGAAGGGAAAATATGGAATACGCCTGTTGCGCATTATGGATTTGCTGATCAGGGTCATGGTACCAGTTATGCCGCACCATGGAGGGCAGGTGCTAATGAAAATACAACGTTGTCATTTTCACACCCGGTGCGGATTGAAGGAAAAGATTTGCCGGCGGGTACTTATGGATTTTTTATTGCATTGGGCGAAACGGAAAGCACATTGATTTTTTCTAAAGTAAATAGTTCATGGGGAAGTTTTTATTACGATTCAACACAGGATGCGTTGCGGGTAAAAGTAAAAAATGAAACACTGGATAAAAGTGTGGAATGGCTCCGGTATGATTTTGCCGATGAAACTCCTAACTCCGCGGTGATTGCAATGTCATGGGAGAAAAGAAGAATTCCTTTTAAAGTGGAAGCCGATGTGCAGCAACTGCAGATCGCTTCTTTTAAGAGTGAATTAAGAACAACAAGACCGTTTTATGATTTTATGTCCGCCGCTAATTATTGTATTACTAATAATATTGAACTTGAACAGGCGCTGGCGTGGATGGACAGGGCTATTTATTTCCGGGTGATGGGTGTGAAGAATTTTCAAACGCTCAGCACCAAAGCCGCGGTATTAATGAAAATGAACAAACCTGATGAAGCGAAGAAAGTGATGGAAGAAGCTATACCATTTGGAACGGTGAATGAAGTGCACCAGTACGGCCGTGCTTTGCTGAACCAAAAACGAACGCAGGAAGCTTTTAAGATATTTAAAATGAATTATGATAAGGCGCCGAATGTATTTACAACTAATGTGGGCATGGGGCGGGTCTATTCAGCGATGAATGATTATAAAAAAGCGTTGGCCTATTTGAAGGCTGCTTTACCGCTGGCGCCGGATGACATTAATAAAACGAATGTAGCGGCGATGATTAAGAAGCTAGAAGAAGGGAAAGATGTCCATTAGTAAGTCAAAAGGTCAAAGAAGTCAAAAAGTCAAAATCGAAATCCGATAGCTATCGGATCAAAAGTATAAAGCATAAGCTTTCAATTTGCCTTTTGAATCGAGCATTAATGCAGGTGCGGGGCATTTGAATGCATTTAAAAAAGAAAAAGTGGTGCGGAGGAACTTGCTGTTGGTTTTTATTTTAGTGAAATCAATGTCAGGCGATAAATAGAACTGGCGGGTTCGCTGAATGTCGTAACGGCTGATGTTATTGCCAAGATGATCCGTCCATTTATTTTCAAAACCGCCAAACATGCCGCCTGAACCATAACCAACCGCCATATTTAACCATGCCGGTAAATTGCTTTTTGGAAAAAATGATTTGAGGTTAGCGCTGAACCAATAAGCCTGCGCATTATAATCTTTCAGCATTCTTTCATACCAGCTTTTGCCAAAAAGATCATTCGCTCTTTGTTGCAGCTGCGGATCGTTGTATTTGTTTTTATGAAAAGAAAATTTGAATTGAATGCGTTGTTCATCCCATAAAAATTCCTGTCCCATAAAAAGCGCCGAGCCGAAAACATTGGCGCCGATATCGCTCCAGCTCCAGCCCCATTTTGCAGAATGAGCGTCTAAAAATTCAACAGCGGTTAAATAAGCGGCGCCGCTTAATCCGCCAATCCAAACTGCTTTTTTGTGTGGTAGGCCAGCCCATTCCCACATCGCTGTTGAAACTTTGCCTGTATTATAAGCGGCCCATGCATGGCCCAGTTTATCTACCTGTAACCATTCTTTGCTGTCATTAAATGTATGAAACGAAGTGCGGGCTGAATTTCTATACCAGGTATTGTTTAATATAATAAGAGAACTGCCATAACCGGCAACGTTTAATGCCGCCGATCAGCCATTGGCGGTTTTTATATTTTGCAGCTAATGAAGTTGAATCCTGTGAAAAAGAACTGGTGGAACAAACGAGGATAAGTACGAAAATGCTGAGCAGGGAACGGAACGATGAATGGAGCGTCGCAACGGAAGATGCTAGTAGTAATGCAGCTGGGTTAATAATGCGCCGTCCCGATTGCATCGGGATTTCGCTTCGCTCAACAACAGACGATGCTAGTAGTAATGCCGACGACCTCATTAAACAAAAATACGTTTCATTTGCTGTTGTAGATTTGTACGCTGAAAAATTGATAACTTCATCCCCCCTTTAGTACCACTAATAAACTATAAAATTTTAATATGGACGCTGCGATTCAGAGTAAAGTCAATAACTGGCTCAATGGAAATTTTGACCAGGCAACAAAAGATGCGATAAAATTATTACAGGGAAACGAAGTGGAGCTGGCGGATTCTTTTTACCGCAACCTGGAATTTGGTACGGGTGGCCTTCGCGGCATTATGGGAGTGGGTACGAACCGTATGAATAAATATACGGTGGGGATGGCGACGCAGGGTTATGCGAATTACCTGAAAAAATCTTTCCCGGACGATGAAGTAAGAGTGGCGATTGCACATGACAGCCGCAATAACAGCCGATTCTTTGCGGAGACAACAGCGAATGTTTTCGCGGCGAATGGTATAAAAGTTTTTTTGTTTGAAAGTTTGCGGCCAACGCCTGAGTTATCTTTTGCTATCCGTCATTTAAAATGCCAGGGTGGTGTGGTGTGTACGGCTTCGCATAACCCCAAAGAATATAATGGATATAAAGCGTATTGGGTGGATGGCGGCCAATTGGTGCCACCGCATGATAAAAATGTAATTAAGGAAGTAGAAAAAATCGGTTCGCTGGACGATGTGAAATGGAGCGGCGGTGAGAAAAATATTACACTGATCGGTAAAGAAGTGGACGAAGCGTATATGACGATGGTGAAAGGATTGAGTGTGTACCCGGAAGTGATCGCCAAGCAGCATGATTTGAAAATTGTGTATACGCCGATTCATGGTACGGGAATAAAACTGGTGCCGGAAGTATTGAAACGATTTGGTTTTACCAATGTAAATATTGTAAAAGAACAAAGTGAACCGGATGGAAATTTTCCGACGGTGGTATATCCAAACCCCGAAGAAAAAGAAACGATGAGTATCGGTTTGCAAAAAGCGAAAGAACTGGATGCCGATATTTTATTAGGTACTGACCCGGATGCAGACAGGGTAGGTATTGGTATAAAAAATAATCATGGTGAATGGGTGCTGATGAACGGCAACCAAACTGCTGTGCTAGCATTTAATTATGTGATGGAAGCGAGGAAGACAAAAGGTGTTGCGAAGAAAAATGATATGGTGATCACGACGATTGTAACGACCGGGATGATTAATCGTATTGCCGAAGGCAATGGCGTGTCTTGTTATAATGTATTGACGGGCTTTAAGTGGATAGCTGAAATGATCCGTGAGAAAGAGGGAAAAGAAAATTATATCATTGGCGGGGAAGAAAGTTTTGGATTGATGATCGGCGACCAGATCAGGGATAAAGATGCTGTCAGCGCTGTGGCATTGTTGTGCGAGATGGCGGCGTATGAAAAGGAAAAAGGAAAGACATTGTTTGATAAGCTTGTTGATTTGTATATCCAATATGGTTTTTATAAAGAAGACCTGATTTCTATTACAAAAAAAGGGATGGATGGCCAGCAGCAGATCGCGGCGATGATGGAGAGCTATCGCAATAACCCGCCGAAAGTGATTAATGGTTCTGATGTGGTGGAATTGCTGGATTATGAATTGCAGAAAGGAAAGAATTTGAAAACAGGCGAAGAGTGGAAAATTACATTGCCAAAATCAAATGTGTTGCAATTTATTTTAGCGGATGAAAGTAAGATATCCGCAAGGCCGAGTGGTACGGAGCCAAAGATCAAATTCTATTTCAGCGTGAATACGAAGTTGAAGAATGCGGGAGATTTTGATAAAGTGAATAAGGAATTGGATGGGAAGATTAAGGCGATTATTGGGGATATGAAATTGTAATGAATTAAAATGATTGTCTTTTTATATCCTAAGGCCGATAATATTCTAAAATATAATACTTCTTTTCAAATCCTTTCAACAACGCTAAAGGCATAGCTATATCGGAAATGAGTTGGACTTTTTCTTTTATTTTACTTTCGAAATCGAGATAATTGTCAAAAGTGATTTTTTTCAGGATTCAGTTTCAATTCAAATGATTGGGGTAGCGGATTATCTTTTAACACTTTATCCCAGCTTTCGTTTCCATCTGCGAGATATTCGCTTTTTGCCATTTCTTTTGAAATGTATTTTATGTCAAGGACACCGTCTATTTGCCGAAAGAATTCTATATCTTTTGCCAAAGAAACAGTATCATAAAGGGGATCTAAGGTAATTCTCGCTTCTAAAGAATCCGATAACATATTGGCAAAGTTTATTTTTAAATAACCTTTTTTGCTATGCGACAGCTTTTCATTTGTTAACGGTTTGGCATAGGTATAAAGCGCTAATAACATTGCAGCATCCTCTTCGTCAAGCAGAATAGTATTTTTTTTTGATAATCCCTTTGAACGTAAATTGAATAGAACCTGATGTGCTAGTATTTTTTTCAAGACTGATATATTCAATTCCTCTTAACAAGCTATCCCATCTCGCATCTCTTAATTCTTCCAATGACATGTTCTTCTGCTTACAACCCATCATTGCAGATATAAATAATACTATGGAAAGAAATGATTTCATTTTATTATTTTTTCTCCGGCAACGCAAACGCCACAAATGCATCACTTGACCTTGTTCCCAACTTTCCACCACCACATGCAATCACGATATATTGTTTGCCATTGATGTTATACATCGAAGGCGTGGAGAAACCGGGAGCTGGCAGATCATATTCCCATAATACCTGACCTGTTCTTTTATTAAATGCCCGCATCTTTCCATCTCTTGCCGCGGCGATAAATAAAAGACCGCCTGCTGTTACAATAGAACCTCCATAATTTTCAGTGCCTGTCGGTGCAATTGCTTTGGATTTTAGTTCCGGATATTCGCCCAATGTTGTTTTCCAAACATGTTCGCCGGTATTTAAATCAATGGCGGTTAATGTACCCCATGGCGGACTGATAGCAGGATAACCATCCATCATAAATTTATAATAACCTGTCATCGCATAGGGCAGGTTGCGAAATGTATCGATTGGCTGGGATGGAGCGATATAATTTTTTTTCTGTTCGGATTTTGTTTCGAGTACATACGAAAGAATCGCTTTCTTTTCTTCATCGGGAACATAAGCAAATGAAGGCATCATTCTCCGCCCGCTTTTCAATAATTCCAATGCCTCGTTTGTTTTATATTTTGTTCCCACATTGATCAAAGAAGGATAATTGCCTGTTCCTTTCCTATCACCACCATGGCAAGTGAGGCAGTATTTTTTATAAAGGCGTACACCTGCCGCGAGATTAGTTTCTTTTTTAGGAACTCCTGGTTTTCTTTCAACCATGGTGACGAGCCACCCCATTTGATTAGCGTTTACATATAGCAAACCTGTTTCCGGGTCAAAGGATGGGCCGCCCCATTCGCCACCGCCATCAAAGCCGGGCAATTGCACCCTTGTTTTTTTACCGGGAACGATAAACATTTTTCCAAAGTCATATGCTTCCAGGTTTTTTTTTGATTTTGGCGACTGATGTATCGGGTAAATACGGATTGATTTCATCTGCTTTTAATGTTTGCCTTGCAAAAGGTTTACTAAAAGTAGTGATTGGTTGTGTCGGCGATAATTTTTCTCCGGGTAATGCATTGGCCGTATCTACTGGTATTTCATTGATGGGGTAAAGCGGTTCGCCATTTTCCCTGTTGAATAACCAAATCATTCCATGTTTGGTTATCTGCGCTACGGCATCTACTTCTTTTCCATCTTTTTTTATCGTTACCAGTGCAGGAGGACAAGGCGTGTCCCAATCCCATACATCATGATGAATAAATTGGTAATGCCAGATGCGTTTTCCCGTGGCTGCATCTAATGCGAGTAAACAATTGGCAAATAGGTTCTGTCCTTTTCTTTTACCACCATAAAAATCGAAAGAAGCAGAGCCGGTAGGTGCAAATAGAATTCCTCTTTTTTCATCTAATGAGAAGCCACTCCATGTATTAGCGCCGCCGATATTTTTATATGCGTTCGGGTCTTCCCATGTTTCATAACCGTATTCACCGGGTTTGGGGATGGTATGAAACTTCCATTGCAATTTTCCAGTATGTACATCCAATGCACGGATATAACCGGGGGCAGCGGCGGGGCCTTCATCCACCCGTGATCCCATGATGAATAAATCTTTATAAATAATTCCCGGCGAAGTAACTGTGATAAAAAGATCGGCAACGTTGCGGTCAAGATCGGTGTGCAAGTCGTAAATACCATTGTTGCCAAAAGATGGGATCAATTTTCCAGTAACCGCATCAATGCAATGAAGGAAGGAGCCGGCGACAAAGAAAATCCGCTTGTCATCTTTTCCATCCGACCAATAGGTAACACCACGGTTATTATTTATCCCAAAGTTGAAAGAAGCGACATGGAGATAATTAGAGTCGGGATTAAATTTCCATATTTCTTTACCGGTTTTCGCATTTATCGCAAATAGCCGTAACGTGGGAGAGGTAATATACACTACGGTATCAACGATAATAGGATTGCATTGTATCTGCGAAGATTTAGCTGTATCCGCGTCACCAGTATGAAAAGTCCAGGCGGCTTGGAGCTGTGCTACGTTAGAAGTGTCAATCTCAGTGAGGCTTGAATAATGAATATTTTCATTGCCTCCGCCATAAGATTCCCAGGTGGTATAAGAACGTTTTTCTGATTTGCAGGCGGCAATGAAAAGGAGAATAGAAACATAACGCAGCAGTCTCATTTGCAATCGGTTTAAGTAGGAATAAATTTAGCGAGTCTTAACTGATTTTTCTTAATAAGTTAATTTTTTTACCGCTCACGGAATAGTTCTCCCGGTTTATCCCCGTTGCACGGGTATGGCTTACATTTGCGGTTTCCAAAAACAAAAGCGTTTTTTTTATGAAAATGAAACACCCTGCTTTCCTGGTTTTCTGCACGGTTTTATTTCTGTCGGTGCAATCACAGGAAGTAAAGTTCACTGAGTATGACCTGCCAAATGGCCTGCATGTAATCCTGCACCAGGACCGCACCGCACCAGTGGTAGCCGTGACTACTTTTTATCACGTGGGATCAAAAAATGAAGAAGTCGGCCGCACCGGCTTTGCCCATTTTTTCGAACATCTTTTATTTGAAGGAACAGACAATATTAAAAGAGGTGAATGGTCCAAGATCGTTTCAGGAAATGGCGGACAGGAAAATGCCACCACTTCCCAGGACCGCACTTTTTATTACGAAGTATTTCCATCAAACCAGTTGGAGTTAGGATTATGGATGGAAAGCGAAAGAATGTTGCACCCTGTCATCAACGACGTGGGAGTGGAAACACAGAATGAAGTAGTAAAAGAAGAAAAAAGGCAAAGGGTGGATAACCAGCCTTATGGAAAATTCGTGGATGAAATATTCAAACGCCTTTTCAAAGATCATCCTTATAAATGGCAGCCGATCGGTTCTATGGAAGACCTCGATGCCGCGAAGCTGGAAGAATTCAAAGCATTCTTTAAAAAATATTATGTGCCGAATAATGCGGTATTAAGCATCGCAGGTGATATTAATATTGAACAAACGAAAAAATGGGTAGCTACTTATTTCGCACCAATACCAAAAGGAGCGCCTATCGTTCAGCCATCTGTAAAGGAAGCGCCGATTACAAGTGCAATGAATGATACAGCCTATGACCCCAACATCCAGATACCTGCAGTGATGATCGCTTACCGTGTGCCGGGTATGTCTGCTGAAGACGCTAAAGTATTAGAAATGATTTCTAATTATTTATCTACCGGCGCCAGTTCTAAGCTGTATAAGAAAATGGTGGATGAAAAAAAGAATGCGGTGCAGGTAGGTTCATTTAATTATACGCTGGAAGACTATGGTACGTATATGGCGTATGCACTGCCTAATAATAATGCATCGCTTCCTGACCTGCTGGCTGATATCGATGAAGAAATAACAAAAGTGCAGACAGACCTGATCAGCGAACAGGATTATCAAAAATTACTGAACCAGTTCGAAAATGAATATCTCGATGCGAACACAAGGATGCTGGGTGTGGCTGGTAATTTAGCCGAAGGATATGTATTTTATAAAAACACCAACCACGTCAATGAAGAATTGAAGGATTATAAGAAAATCACCCGTGAAAAATTGCGTGAAGTGGCGAAGAAGTACCTGAACAAGAACCAGCGTGTCGTATTGAATTATTTGCCTGAATCCAGCAAGCCAAAAGATCAAAAAGCATTTTAATCTATTTTATTAAAAGATATTACAATGAAGAAACTATTTATAACAATTACAGGCTGTCTTTTACTCGTTGCCGCAATGGGGCAGGTAAATCTCGACAGGAGCAAGCGTCCGAAACCAGGGCCGGCGCCTGTTATTTCTTTTAAAGATGCCGTGGTGTCTAAATTGACAAATGGCATTACGATCCTGGTTGTTGAAAACCATAAACTCCCTAAAGTATCGGCTACTTATTCAATAGACATGGGCCCGGTAACAGAAGGAGCAAAGACAGGTACGTTGTCTTTAATGGGCCAGATGCTCAATGAAGGAACAACAACAAAAACAAAAGCAGAGTTTGATGAAGCGGTTGACCAGATCGGTGCTAATGTAGGGCTCAGTGCCGGCGGTGGCAGCGCTTCTGCTCTTACAAGATATTTTGATAAAGCTTTCGCATTAATGGCTGACGGTTTATTGCACCCTTCTTTCCCGCAGGAATCTTTTGGTAAGTTGAAATCACAAATACTTACAGGGCTGAAGGCAAGTGAGAAAAGCGCCAAAGCTATTTCAGGAAATGTAGTCCCGGCTATAACTTATGGTTTAGATCACCCGTTTGGTGAATTTGAAACAGAAGCTACGATCAATTCTATTACAATGGATGATATAAAGAAAGCGTATGCGGCTTATATCACTCCTTCGAGAGGTTATCTTACGTTTGTCGGTGATATTACACCTGCGCAGGCAAAAGCATTAGCGGAAAAAACATTAGGAAGCTGGAAAGGAAATGCATTAACGTTTCCTTCATTAAAGGCGGTAGCCAATCCCGCTAAAACTGAAATTGATATCGTTGATGTTCCCAATGCGGTGCAAAGCGAAATAACAGTAACCAACCTGGTTTCATTACCCATGAGCCATCCTGATTATTTCCCGGTATTATTGGCCAACCAGATATTAGGTGGTGGCGGTGAAGCGAGATTGTTTATGAATTTAAGAGAACGTCATGGATTTACTTATGGTTCTTATTCCAATATCGCCGCCGACCGTTTCCAGTCAAGGTTCAGCGCTACGGCATCTGTAAGAAATGATAAAACAGATAGCGCTGTCGCAGAGATATTGCATGAAATAGATACGATGCAGATTAAAAAAGTTTCCGCTGAAGAATTAAAAAATACAAAAGCACTATACAACGGATCTTTCGCATTAGGATTAGAAAATCCTGCAAGGACGGCCGGCTTTGCAAGCAATATCCTGATACATGGATTGCCGAAAGATTTTTACCGTACTTATTTACAAAAAATAAATGCGGTAACCGCGGATGATATTCAGCGTGTAGCGAAGAAGTATTTCAGCTATGCGAATACAAGGGTCGTAGTAGTAGGAAAACAGGAGCAGGTATTACCGGGCTTAAAAGCATTAGGCCACCCGGTTAAATTTTTCGATAAATATGCAATGGCGGTTTCGGAAAATACCAGCACGGTTCAAAAGACAGATGTAACCGCTGCGCAGATTGTAGACAATTATGCCAGGGCGATTGGTGGTAAAGATGCATTGGGCAAAGTGAAGACAATTGTTTCT
Source organism: Chitinophagaceae bacterium (assembly GCA_037200685.1). Classification (GTDB taxonomy): domain Bacteria; phylum Bacteroidota; class Bacteroidia; order Chitinophagales; family Chitinophagaceae; genus JAJKIP01. The sequence goes on along the minus strand of JBBCIG010000014.1, from coordinate 156,520 downwards.
ACTGGTAATATGGAAGTAATGGGTACGACATTACCGGTTACGATTAAAGAAGAATCACCAAATAAAGAATCAATGGTGATCGCCATGGCCGGTCAAACCGTGATGAAAAGTGTTTTCGACGGAAGCACAGGGTACCAGGCGCAGATGGGACAGAAACAACCGATGAGTGATGAAGAAATCGCGGAGAAGAAAATAACCAAAGGTCTTTTCCAGCAGTTATTTTATGCCAGCGAAGGTTATAAAACAACAGTGAAAGGAATTGAAAAATTAGCCGGCGGTGATGCATATGTCCTGATCGTTACCAGCCCGGGCGGTTCGGTAGTAACGGAGTATTATGATGTGAAGACAAGTTTCCTTGTAAAAAAATCAGAAACTAAAAAGGAAGCCGGAACTGAAATGACCGAAACAACAGAGTATGCCGACTACAAGCAAACAGGTGATCTTTTCTTACCACATAAATTAATCCAGACTGTCGCTACGCCAATGGGCAACCAGGAGTTTGTTATTACATTGTCTTCTGTAAAAGTGAATGAAGCAGTAAGCCCTGATGATTTCAAGTGATTTTTGATTTTATATAATTATAATAGTATCAGGATATCCGCTTTTTAAGCGGATATCCTGTTTTATAGAAGACTTGTTAACACATTGGGTAAAGAAAACAATACCGCTTCACGGGTTGTTAGTTTATTTTGCCGCGGCTTATGCGCCCAGTAGAAGATACATACCGACATAAAGGACTGAGAAAAAAATTAGTTGATCTTATTCAGTCAAAAGGTATCAATGATGAAAAGATATTAGCCGTCATCAGCGATATTCCCCGTCATTTCTTTTTAGAATCAGCATTTGATGAGCTGGCTTACGAAGACCGTGCATTTCCCATTGGGGAGGGACAAACCATTTCACAACCTTACACCGTCGCTTATCAAACACAATTGCTGGAAATAAAACCGTACAGCAAAATATTAGAAATAGGAACAGGCAGCGCTTACCAGGCGGTTGTATTGGCAGAAATGGGAGCGCAGGTATTTACAATAGAGCGGCAAAAGAAATTATTTGAAATGAATAAGGGCTTTGCGTTTTTAAAGAAACACCCTTCCATTAAATTCTTTTATGGTGATGGCTACCAGGGCCTGCCTACTTACGCCCCGTTCGACAGGGTATTGATCACCGCAGCAGCACCAGAGATCCCACAAAAATTAATAGACCAATTAAAACCCGGTGGCATGATGGTCATTCCTCTCGGCGCAGGCGATGTGCAACAAATGCGGCGACTTACCAAATTAGAAAGCGGCGATGTTAAAGAAGAACTGTTTGATGATTTTTCTTTTGTACCGATGCTCGGAGGCAAAAAGGACTAAGAGGGCTAAGAGGATAAAAGAGAAAAGGAGAGAAGAAAATGTTAAAGAAAAGAGTTAGAGATAAAAAAGAGAGCAGAATAGTAGAAAAAGAAAAAGTTATAAAAAAGAAAAGGAGCTTCGTTTGAAAGCTCCTTTCTCTTTTTCTCCTTTATGCTCTTAGTTCTTAGATATGTATCGGTTCCCCAATCGCCACTTCAATCGCCTCTTTCATATTCTCACTCATCGTAGGGTGAGGATGAATGCTGTCTAATATTTCGTGGTAAGTCGTTTCCCAGTTTTCTTGCCACCACTGTTTCAGCGATCATTTCAGTCACGTTATAGCCGATCATGTGTGTGCCCAGCCATTCGCCATATTTGGCATCGAAGATCACTTTTACAAAACCTTCATTGTGCCCGGCAGCGGATGCTTTGCCTGCGGCACTTAAAGGAAACTTACCTACCTTAATTTCATAACCCGCATCTTTCGCCTGTTTTTCTGTATAACCAACAGATGCGATTTCGGGATAGCAATAGGTACAACCCGGCACATTATTATAATCCAAGCCTTCCGGCTGGTGATTATATTTCTTTTCTGTGTACCCGATATTTTCCACGCAGATAATTCCTTCTTTGCTCGCCACATGCGCCAATGCCTGGCCCGGCACACAATCACCAATCGCATACACACCCGGCACATTGGTTTGATAATATTTATCTACCATGATGCGGCCCTTGTCTGTCTTGATGCCCAACGTTTCCAAACCAATCCCTTCAATATTCGCAGCTACACCCACAGCGCTCAGCAATACATCAGCTTCCAGTGTTACTTCGCCTTCCGGTGTTTTTACTTTTGCTTTCACACCATCACCGGATGTATCCACACTAGTCACCTCGCTGTTCACCATTATATTGATACCGCTCTTCTTAAAATTCTTATCCAGTTCTTTTGATATTTCTTCATCTTCTACCGGCACTATACGGGGCAAAAACTCAACGATAGTAACTTTTGTTCCGAGTGTATTATAAAAATAACCAAACTCAACACCTATAGCGCCGCTGCCAACAACGATCAAAGATTTTGGTTGCGTTGGCAAGCTCATTGCTTCACGATAACCAATGATCTTTTTTCCATCCTGTTTCATCGAAGGCAGTTCGCGGCTGCGGCCGCCCGTTGCGATGATGATATGTTTGGCTTCTACAGTTTGTGTTTTACCATCTTTATCGGTCACTTCCAGTTTTCCTTTCGCCACGAGTTTACCAAATCCCAGTATCACATCGATCTTATTTTTGCGCATCAGGAACTGCACGCCCTTGCTCATTTTATCAGCTACGCCGCGGCTACGTTTAATGATCGCTTCAAAATTGGGTTTACCCGTTGCTTCAATACCATACGATTCGGCGTTTTTTATATCTTCCACCACCTGCGCACTTTTCAACAAGGCTTTCGTGGGTATACATCCCCAGTTAAGACAAATACCACCGAGGCTTTCTTTTTCAATGATGCCCACTTTTAATCCTAATTGTGAAGCACGGATCGCAGCCACATAACCGCCGGGCCCGCTTCCGAGAACAACTACATCGTATGCCATATCTGTTGTAAGTTTTAGATTGAAGAATTGCGCTGCGAAGGTATTTGAAAACAGGCAATCGTGCAAAAGAGGATAGCCCTATTACCTTGTTACATTTACCAGCATCCAAAAAACCATTACTATAACAAGCATGTATCCGCAATTGTTATAAATTTTTTTCCGCAGGATGCTTTGCATGGGCCCACCTGCATTACTACTATCATCGCCTGTTGCGTCGCACTCTTCATCGTCCCGTAATTCTATTCAGTAGAGACAAGGCATGCCTTGTCTCTACGCAGGTCATTTATTACCGGTGGTCAAAAATCATTATCTTGACCGATCATTCTGATATGGCAGACGAACAATTAAAGAAAAAACCAGACAGTATCTTCAACCGCATGCACCTCCGGCACCGTGTAGGTATCAGCATTGCTGCGGCGTTGATTGCCTTTTTATTACTTTCAAGATCACATCTTGATCGTCTCATCATCTCCATGATCATCTGGAATTCGTTCGCCTTGTTTTTTATTCTTACCAGTTGGATTGTTTTCTTCACCCGTTCTACCAAACAAATGCGGCACCGGGCAAGACTTGAAGACGGCAGCCGGGTCTTTGTTTTTACCCTTGTCATTATTTCATCGTTCGCCTGTATGTTCGCCGTATTGCTGCTCATACTCTCAAAAGAAGAAACTACACCCGGTATTATTTATGTGCCGGTAGCGATCATCAGTATGATCTTTTCATGGATCGTTGTGCATACCACTTTCTGTTTTCATTACACCCATTTATATTACAGCGACAATCCTGAAAATTCACAGACACACGCCGGCGGGTTTGACTTCCCGAATGAAAACCGGCCCGATTTCCTGGACTTCGCTTATTTCTCTTTTATCATCGGGATGACCTTCCAGGTGTCAGACGTTTCCATCACTTCGAGGCGGCTCAGGCGACTGACGCTGCTCCACAGCTTGCTCTCGTTTTGTTTAAATACCTTCGTAGTGGCGCTGGTAGTGAACCTGATAGCAGGCCTAAAGCATTAATATTCCGTTGGCTTTCATTATTTTGAATTCACACCCGGTGGTGGAAAATAAGTGGCGGATAACCAAAAAATTCTGCTTTGAGAATCAAATTTCTCCCATGTTTCCCCTACCTTTGCCGTCCTAAATTTTCAAATTATCATGGCCAGAGTTTGTCAGGTTACAGGTAAAGTACCGATTGGCGGAAACAAGGTTTCTCACTCCAATGTTAAGACGAAGCGTCGTTTTCTGCCCAACCTGCAGAAGAAAAGGTTTTACCTGGTGGAAGAAGATAAATGGATCACATTAAAGTTGTCAACTGAAGCGATCCGTACGATTAATAAGAACGGTTTGTTTACCGTTGTAAAAGAATTAAGAGCAAAAGGAGTGAAGATCTAACATTGCTGAGTAGCGAACAGAACCCTGAAGAGTGCGACGCAACGGAAGTTGATAGTAGTACTGAAGCCCGGCTCATAAAAAACTAAAAAGAGATTTAAAGCGAAAATAAAATGGCAAAGAAAGAAAACCGTGTGCAGGTGATCCTTGAATGCACAGAGCACAAAACAAGCGGTAAGCCCGGCACGAGCCGTTACATCACCACAAAAAATAAAAAGAACAATCCTGAAAGATTGGAGCTGAAGAAATTCAACGCCATCCTGAAGAAAGTGACTGTTCATAAAGAAATAAAATAATTGAAAATTTAAGATCATGGCAAAAGCAGCAAAAACGGCGATCAAAAGTAAAGATGCAAGGGCCGCAGCCGAAGCAAAAAACTGGACTAAAGTGATAAAGGCTGTTCGCAGTCCTAAAACCGGCGCTTATACTTTTAAAGAAGCGATCATCCACAAGGATAAGATCAAAGATTTTTTAGCTCAGAAATAATACCCCGTTCCGCCGCAGGCGGAGAGTAAATAAAACATTAAGCTGCTCCTGTGATGGGCGGCTTTTCTTTTTAGTGCGGTATGAAAGATGACTGATTTGACTTTTATGACTTAATGATTTTGGTTATGGGATTCTTCAACAAATTGTTTGGCAAAAAAGAGAAAGAAAGTCTCGACCAGGGTTTGCAAAAAACCAAGGAAGGTTTCTTCGCCAAAATAACAAAGGCGATTGCGGGCAAGAGTACCGTAGATGAAGAAGTGCTCGACAGCCTGGAAGAAGCATTGGTTGGCGCTGATGTGGGAATTGAAACGACAATTAAGATCATTGAACGAATTGAGAAAAGAGTTTCAAAAGATAAATACCTTAATTCTTCCGAGCTGAATAAATTATTGCAGGAAGAAATCGAAGCGATATTAGTGGATGCGCCGGAGGCGAACAGTTATGCGTTTGATTCTGATCTTCCGGCTAAACCTTATATAATTTTAGTTGTTGGCGTAAATGGTGTAGGCAAAACAACAACGATAGGAAAGCTGGCTTATAATTTTAAAAAAGCGGGCAAGAGTGTATTGCTCGGCGCGGCGGATACTTTTCGTGCCGCAGCAGTAGATCAATTGACAATATGGAGCGAAAGAGTGGGAGTGCCGATTGTAAAACAAGATATGGGTTCTGACCCCGCAGCGGTTGCTTTTGATACAGCACAAAGTGCGGTTGCTAAGCAATCAGATGTCGTATTAATAGATACAGCGGGCCGCCTGCATAACAAAGCGCATTTGATGGAAGAACTCAGTAAGATTAAAAGAGTGATACAAAAAGTAATTCCTGATGCGCCACATGAAGTACTGCTGGTACTTGATGGATCAACCGGGCAAAATGCGGTGGAACAGGCGAAGCAATTCACGGCGGCTACTGATGTTACCGCATTAGCCATTACAAAACTGGATGGTACTGCCAAAGGCGGCGTTGTGTTAGCGATAGCGAACCAGTTTAAAATACCGGTGAAGTTTATTGGAGTGGGAGAGAAGATGGAAGACTTGCTGGTTTTTGATAAGCATGAATTTGTGGATAGCCTTTTTAAGATTGAGACTAAATAACACGAATTAAAACGAATTACACGAATTGGCAACATCTAATAATCATACAACTCAAAGCTTTCAGAATTTGCGAACTAAAAAATTCGTTTTAATTAGTGTAATTGGTGTTATATGAAAACAAGAACACTCAAAAAAGATAAGGTCAATATCATCACACTCGGCTGTAGTAAAAATATGGTCGATAGCGAAGTGCTGAGCGGGCAATTGCTGGCCAATGATATTGACGTGGTGCATGAGAATAAAAAATCTGATCACAACATCGTGGTGGTGAATACTTGTGGCTTTATCGAGAAAGCGAAAGAAGAAAGCATCAATACCATTCTTGACCAGGTAGAATTAAAGCGCCGTGGCAAAGTTGATAAAGTATATGTGACGGGTTGCCTGAGTGAACGTTATAAAAATAATTTAGAAAAAGAAATTCCTGAAGTAGATGCGTATTTCGGTACGATGGAATTACCACTGATCTTAAAACAATTTGAAGCGGATTATAAAACAGAATTGCTCGGCGAAAGACTGCTCGCTACACCGAGGCATTATGCTTATTTAAAAATTTCTGAGGGTTGTAACCGTACCTGTTCATTTTGCGCTATTCCATTAATGAGAGGCCAGCACATCAGCAAACCAATAGAAGAATTGGTGAAAGAAGCGGAAGGATTGGTAAAGAAAGGCGTGAAAGAAGTAATGCTCATTGCACAAGAGCTGACGTACTACGGACTTGATATTTATAAAAAGCGAATGTTGCCCGACCTGCTCCGTCGCTTATCTGATGTGAAAGGACTGGAATGGATACGCCTGCATTATGCTTATCCTTCTAAATTCCCGATGGATATACTGGATGCGATAAAAGAAAGAGAGAATATTTGTAATTACCTAGATATGCCGTTGCAGCATGCGGCGAATAATATGCTCAAAGCGATGAAGCGGCAGATTACGAGGGAAGAAATGGAAGATCTGGTCGCAGCCGTCCGTGAAAAAGTTCCCGGTATTTGTTTGCGTACGACGTTAATCACCGGCTTTCCTGGAGAAACGCAAGATGATGTGGAAGAATTAAAAGCCTTTTTACAAAAACTACGCTTTGACAGAGTGGGCATTTTCACCTATTCACACGAAGAAGGAACTTCCGCTTATGATTTAGCTGATAATGTGCCTGCTGAAGAAAAAGAGAGAAGGGCGCAGGAAATAATGGAAGTGCAGCAGGAAATCTCTTTTGATCTGAACCAGCAAAAAGTTGGAAAGACATTTAAAACAATTATCGATAAAAGAGAAGCCGGCCGCTACCTTGGCCGCACCGAGTTTGACAGCGTGGAAGTAGATAATGAAGTAGTGATCCATTCTGACAAAAAACTGAATATCGGCGAGTTTTATCATGTGAATGTCACGAAAGCCTACGATTATGACCTTGAAGGTGAGATAATTAGTCCTGCTGGTTAAAGATTGCTTATAATGCACTCCCGCTTGTAGTATAACAACTACTTCTTCGTAGATATAATCATTACGTAACAATGCTGCCTTGTACTATTTTTTAGGGTGCCCGCCCTCCGTTACTTTGTACCTGTAAGTATGATAGATCCTTTGAAAAAAACGATGTAGAATATCCAATTTCTGATGTAAAATTTCACACTAGTCGTTAACAATTATTTCTATCACTTTAATTTTTTCTATGGACACCCTCAGTAAACTGACAGACCGCCTCGCTTCTAATTTTTTACCTGCTGCTGTGCGCAACCGTAGTTTTATCGTAAACGATATTCCTCTGGATCTTCCTGTTGATCATAACCAGGAATGGGTCGCTTCTGTTATCAGCGGAATGCTCGGTGCCGTGGTAAGACATGCAAAAGATACCTGCATCCGCATCACCGCCCGTAGGTATGGATATGTGAATGTGCTGGAGATACAGGAATCAGGGTGCATCAGCACTTATGCTGTCGCATGTGGTTTGCAGGAAACGCAGGCCATCGCCCAAAAAATCGGTGGCAGTTTAAATATCAGTATCCAGAAACCAAAAAATACTACTATCTCTTTTAGTTTTCCTAATCTACCTGCTGTTGCTGCCTGAAAAACATTTTTAAAGTTAGTTTTAGGTTAATAGGTTAATAGTTAAGCGGCCCCTTCTTTTGCGGGGGCTTTTTTATTTTCACAGCAGAAAGTTTTGATAAGTAATCTCGTCATATATTTGAACAACGCCTTCGGATAGGAAATATCCGGGCACTCTTCTGTAAACACACTGTCTGATAGATCTGGGTAGAGTTTTTTACTATTGATTTTTTTCTTTAGTAAATCACTATTTTTGAAATTACCTAATTGCTTTTTTAATTAATATTCGACGACTGCTATGACTTCTCCTGCAAGATCTGTTTTCAAGTATTTCTATTTTCCTGCTGTTATATTTTTAATCGCATTTCTTGTATTCACTTTACAGGACTCACATGGTTGGGCCGGCTGGGCATTAATGTTATTCTTTTTAATGCTTTCTTTTGGTTTCCGGTCTAATAAAGTTTTGAAAGGATTTGTGTTTACGACCTTGATATTATCAGCAGTAAGTCTTGCCATGTATCACCCTTCTTATTTCCAGACACTGGGCACTTTGAAGACGACGGCCCTCATCATCCCGGCTATGCAGGTGATCATGTTTGGAATGGGGACGGAGCTAAGTTTAAAAGATTTTGCAGATGTATTAAAAATGCCTAAAGCTGTATTGATAGGTATTGTTTGTCATTATACTATTATGCCGCTGGTAGGCTTCGGAGTTGCCCATCTTTTTAATTTCCCTCCCGAGGTCGCTGCTGGTATCATTCTGGTAGGGTGTTGCCCCAGTGGGCTGGCTTCTAACGTTATGTGTTATTTGGCCAAAGCCAATCTCGCCCTTTCAGTAACTGTAACAGCAGTATCTACATTAGCAGCGCCATTGTTCACGCCATTATTAATGAAGCTATTAGCGGGTCAGTTGATAGAAGTGAATTTTATGAAAATGGTATGGGATATTACCGAGATCGTTATTATTCCTATCGTCGCAGGCCTCATATTCCATTACATTGTACGGGGAAAATTCAAATGGCTGGATAAAGCTATGCCTTACTTGTCGATGATCGGGATCGGGATAGTGCTTGTCGTGATCACAGCGGATAAAAGTGAGGCATTGAAGCAGGTAGGATTAATATTATTAATAGCTACTCTCATCCACAATTTAGGAGGGTTTTTCCTGGGATATTGGTCAGCACGGTTACTGAAAATGCCCGAGAAAGATGCAAGGACTATTGCACTCGAGGTCGGAATGCAGAATGCAGGATTGGCAGCAGGTCTTGCAAAAGCAATGGGAGTAATGCTCGCCGGTTTAGCTCCCGCGGTATTTGGCGTTGTAATGAATTTGTCAGGTTCTATTCTTGCCAACTGGTGGCATAACAAGGATCCGGAGGCGCCCCGATCAAAGAAAAAGGAAAAAGAGATAGCGGTATCATAAATAGTAAATTATTTATCACAATAAATCTCTCATTATGTCAAGGTTGAAATATCTATTGCTGGCAACAATTTTAATTGCAGGCAGCCCGCAATTAAAAAGCCAGTATGTGCAAGCCAGCAAAGAAGAAATAATTGCATTAACACCCGATTGGAAGGGTGAACGTTTTCCTGATGGACGTCCTAAAGTGCCGGATGATATTTTAAAGAGAATGAAACCCGTTACAATAGAAGAAGCCTGGGAGGTTGTAAATGGTGCGGGTTACAAGTATCAAATGGCTGAAGGTTGGGGACAGATCATTAACCCTGATAGTGTATTAGTGGGCCGTGCTTTCACCACTACGTTTATGCCAGGCCGTCCCGATGTATGGAGGGCCGTTGACTCTATGGGAAAATTAGAAAAAAGGTTAGCTCAGAATGTGTGGGGAGTAGAGCAGTTGCAAAAAGGCGATGTATACGTGGTGGATCAATTTGGGGCGAAAAAAAACGGCCCTACTGTTGGAGACAGGGTGGGTACTTCCATTTATACAAAGACAGGTAATGGTGTTGTTTATAGCGGTGCGCTGCGGATGTGGAAGGCATGAAAGAATTCGGGGGCTTTACTTCTTATTTCAATAGTTATGATCCTTCTTTTCATAATCCCGGTGGTGGGCAAAACAGGGACCTTACCACCATGATCGTAGGTATCAACAAACCTACCAATATCCACGGCGTAACTGTTATGCCGGGTGATGTTGTGCTGGGTAAACTGGGAGTTGTTTATTTCATCCCTCCGCATTTAGCAGAAAGAGTTGTAAAAAATTCCGAACGTGTTCGTTTGGAAGACATGTTTGGGCAACTCCGTATCCGTGAAGGAAAATATACCGCTGGGCAAATTGATGCAAGATGGGCTGATCCTATTCAAAAAGATTTTACGCAATGGCTCAAAGACAATGTAAATAAATTGCCTGTTGCCAAAGAGCAGGTGCAGGAAATTATAAAACAAAGAGAAGGCGCTACACAGCAAACGAATAGTTTTTAATGTTGAAAAGTTGGAGGGTTTCAAATCTTCCAGCCTCTTCTATAACTTCATTTTTAAGAATAATAAAACGAATACTAATGTCAAACTCAAGAAGATCATTTATAACCAAAGCCGCCCTGGCAGCGTCAATGACCCCATTTGTAGGTTTGTCCAATACATTTGGCCAGGGACTTAACGAGGCAATGGAAAGAACTCCAAAATCGTCTGCCCCGTCTGACCTGAAAATTACGGATGTATGTGCTTACACAAATGGTAGTTTGTTTGTAAAAATTTCTACCAACCAGGATATCGTAGGCTGGGGCGAAGGAGTAGATGCAGTTGGCGGAACTTATCATTTAGTTCAACGACTGGGAAGAAGCCTGGTCGGAAGAAGCCCTTTAAATCCTAATGCCATTTTTACTCAATTCCGTGCAAATCCTTTTGGAGGACCGCAAGGGGGCATGATGATAGCTGTGTTAAGCGCTTTCGACGCTGCTTTGTGGGACCTATGCGGAAAAGCGCTGGGCGTACCCGTTTACCAATTATTGGGTGGTAAGTATCGTGATAAAGTAAGGGTGTATTGCGATACACAATTATATGCTGCCCGCAATCCAACACCTGACGTCTTTGCAAAAGTAGCCAGGACTGCAGTCGATAAAGGATATACTGCTGTAAAATTTGATCTTGACGACGGAGGTGATCCCAATAAATATGACAGGGTGAACTGGACTGCCAGCCTTGGTGAAGTGGAACGAATGTATAATTCCATGGCCGCTGTTCGCAAAGAAATAGGCCCGCATATTGATATTTGTTGTGACATGCACGCACGTTATGATGCACCAACCGGAAGAAAGGTGGCGAAGGTCCTGGAACCCCTGAACCTTATGTGGCTGGAAGAACCCGTTCCTGCCGATAATATTGACCAATACAAATTCATTACACAGGAAACAAGCACGCCAATTTGTGGTGGAGAAAATTTTTACCTCACCTATGGTTTTGCACGTTTGTTGTCGGAAGGGGCAGTGGACCTGATAATGCCTGATCTTCAAAAATGCGGGGGCATTGGCGAAGGGCTGCGCATAGCAAACCTTGCTGCCACTTATTTCACACCTTTTTCACCGCACATGGTTGGTTCATTCCTTGGTTGCATGGCTTCTGCCCATGTTTGTGCGGCAGTTCCTAATTTCCACATCCTGGAATGGCAACAAGGATTTGATACAGAACCAAGATGGAAAGAAATTGTTAAGTATGAGGGTAGCGATAAGCCGTTTATCGACAAAGGATTTTTGACTGTATTAAACAAACCGGGAATTGGAGTTGATATAAACGAAGAAAGGGTTAAAGAAGTATGCAGTTCAAGGAGTTCCGTTCTTTGCATAAATTTTAAAGTAATAATATTTTACAGGCCGCTGAGTGATCAGCGGCCTTTTTATTTTGTAAAGTAATACTTACTTATTTTCAAATGCATTGGCAGAGCCATCCGAATCCTGCTCATCAATTTCATTAAATCTTTTTTCCCCGTCTTTATTATCAACGTCCGCCGTTTCTTTTTCGTTCTTTGTTTTCGGTTTTATCGTTTCATCATTCGCCGGCCCATGCGGGTAGCCTTTAAAGTCTTCATCTATTTTCTGATCCGGGTTTTGTTGTATCTCTTCTTTTTTCCGGATCGGTTTGTTTGTCGCTGTATTTTTCATGAAACTCTTTTTAATTAGAAATTTTATTTTGTTACCAGCTGCATTGCTACTATCATCACCTGTTGCGACGCTCCGTTCATCTTTCTGTTCTTTACTCAGCAATTGCGTCGCAGTTTACCATGAGCGAAGTCGAATGGTCACTCACTTCATCGTTCGGTAATTCTATTGAGCATTTGTCGAAGACCCCGGTGTTTGTCGGGACAGCTCCCGATAGCTATCAAAACTTCACCTTCTATTCAAGAATCAATCTTATTTTATTTTCTCTTTGCGCCTTCGTGTTCCAAAACATTTCTTCGAATCAGTAAAATTTTTCAAAACCGTTTCATTCGGTTCATCACTTTCTTAAGTATATTGTATAATTATTGTGCCAAAAGCATTTAGTTTGTAGCACTAACCCCCTGCTTGCCTGCCACCTTCTAAAAACTGCTTATGAACCTGTCTGTTTCACACATAGCACTTCAACCTGTCAGTAATGAAGAACGCATCAATTCCATGGATGTAACAAGGGGCGTTGCTTTACTGGGAATATTATTAATGAACATAACAGGCTTTGGTTTGCCGTATGCATATTCAAATCCCACACTGTTTGGTGGCGCCACCGGTTGGAACCTGAAAGTGTGGTGGCTCGATTCCATGTTTTTTGAAGGTACCATGCGGGGAATGTTTTCCATGCTTTTTGGCGCAGGTATCTCATTTTCATGAGCCGGAGCAACAGCGACACACCTACCGGCGATATAAGAGTGGCCAATGCCTTCTTCAGAAGATTGCTTTGGTTGTTTTTATTCGGCATCATCCACGCTTATCTTTTATTATGGGATGGGGAAATATTATATCCCTATGCATTAGTGGGCATGCTCGCTTTCAATTTCAGAAATTGGAAAGCGAAGTATTTGGTCACAGGCGCAGTTGTCTTGTTGATCTTCGGCACTGCCCTGAGCGTCAAAGATTATATCATCACAAAGCGGGCAAATGATAAAGCACAGGTGGCGCAGCTAAAGAAGGACAAAAAAGAAACGCTGACAAAAAAAGATTCCACCGCTATTGATGCATGGGATGGAATGTTGAAAGAACGGACACCGGACAAAGAAAAAATTAACAAGAAAATCGCTGAATACAATAAAGGATATTTCAGTTTGGTATGGTACAAGGCATCTATTAACCAGTATATGCAGACGTTTATCATGTACCGTTATTTTTTCTGGGATATATTGGCGATGATGTTGCTGGGTATGGCTTTTTTCAAAAGCGGGATTTTGAAAGCCGCACGTTCCAATCGGTTTTATATCATCATGCTTATTATTGGTTATGCAATAGGGTTCACCGTTAATTATTTTGAATCAGAGCACCTCATTGATCATAATTTTTCAGCCCTGTCGGAAGACCTTACGAATATTACGTATGATCTTGGAAGGGTGGCTGTTACTTTCGGCCATATCGCATTGATCATGTTGTTTTGCAAATCAGGTGCATTGGGCTTCCTGCGAAAATCATTGGCGGCGGTAGGTAAGATGGCTTTCTCCAATTACATCACACAAACTATTATCTGCAATATTGTTTTCCTGGGTATTGGTTTTGGCTTGTATGGAAAACTGGAACGCTATGAATTATATTATGTAGTGTTCAGCATCTGGTTATTTCAATTAATCATCAGCCCGATATGGTTAAAATATTTTCGTTTCGGACCGCTGGAATGGGCGTGGCGTTCACTCACTTATTGGAAGAAACAACCATTTAAAAAATAAACCATGGTCAGCATTGAAGAAGTGGTGAAAATGGCGCTTTCATTTCCTGAAACAGATGAGCACCCTCATTTTGACAGGAGAGCTTTTCGTGTAAAGAAAAAAATATTCGCTACACTGTTAGAAAGAGATCATACGCTTAACCTGATGCTGAACCTCACCGATCAATCTGTTTTCTGCGCATTTGATACTACCATTATTTATCCCGTCCCCAACGCCTGGGGATTGAAAGGGGCGACAACAGTCAACTTAAAAAAAGTTAGAAAGACAATGCTGAAAGATGCTTTGACAGTTGCTTACTGCACAAAAGCGCCTCCAAAACTCGCAGAGAAATTCTTACCGAAACAATAATCACTTAAACGGGCTGCTGAATTTCACATCTGTTGTAATAGCCCGGTCAGTCAATGTTTTTAAGAATGCAACCAACGACGATTTTGATCAGGCGTAAGGTTCAATTTCCTGGGGTTACCAGCTGGGTCTTTTAATTGCGGAGCGAGGTTGGGGTTATTCAGCACGCCGGAATTATAGTGCTCCACAACTTGTTCCAGCGTAGTGAACCTTCCATCATGCATATAAGGCGCTGTGAGTTCAATATTTTTAATGATGACACTTTAAAGTTTCCTACCTGTAAAGGAATATTGGATATAGCTCCGACTCCGCGATCTAATGATGGGTTTTCAATACCATTGTTCCTGTCGCCGGGTGCAGTGAATGTTTCGGTGCCGTGACAAGTGTTACATGCACCTTGGGGGCTAAAGAATATTTGTTTGCCCTGGTTTTCCTGCGGAGTGAAATTTGCATACGGTGTAAGCACGCGGTCCTGGCCGGGAGCTACCTGCGCCCTGCCCGTATCAAACTTTGATTGTACAGAAATTATTGAACGTACAAATTGGGCCAATGCTCTCGCCACGCGGTCACTGGTAATATTTTGATCACCGAATGCTTTTCAAATAATACAGGGTAATGTGTTTTTATTTTTAACCGGGTAACCATTTCATTCAGCGTCATTCCCATTTCCGTAAGATCTTGTACCGGTATTAATGTTTGTGCTTCTAATGTCGCGGCTCTTTCATCCCAGAAAAACCTTCCACTGGGATAATACCGGGCATTGATCAACGACATGGAATTTCTTGCTGTCGATCCACCGGCAAAACCTTTACTAAATGCAATGTTGTCTGAGAAAGCAAATTCCTGTTTGTGACAACTGGCGCAGGCGATGGAATTATTGATAGAAAGTGTTTTATCATAAAATAACACACGGCCGAGAGTGGCGCCTGCATCTGTTATTTGATTATTGGGTGGTGTATTTATCTGCCCGGCAATAGGCGGCGCATTTAAATAAAACGGTAACGTTTGATTGGCATAATTAAATGCTGTTGCCGGAAGATTTAATGCGGCTAACGAATTATCTGCAGTTCCTGTTGTGTCTGAATCGCTTTTTTTGCAGGAATACAGGCTGTATATCATTCCGACGGACATGATACAGGCAAGTGCGAAAATCGTTTTACGATGGTGCATATGGTTGGCTTGAGTGGGGAACGTTATGATTATCCTTAAATGAATTGGTTTAATCTTACAATTTATTTATTTGATCGTTTAAAAGAGTTCGTATATCTGCGATCAACCGGTCCATTTCCAGTTCGAGTGTACCGTTATAAATGCCGCGGATATGTTTGTCTTTATCTATCAGCAGCACATGTTCGCTATGCAGAAACTCTGATGAGTCTTTGGCGAACCCCAATTCTTCTTCAGCGAAATAGGATTGTCTTGCGAGTTTGTAAATAGTCGCTTTATCCCCGGTTACTAAATGCCATCTTGGATCGAGATCATATTTCTGGCTGAATGCTTTCAACGTTGCGTTGAATCTATCCACGGCGTAACGCTGTGAGAAATAAAAGCGATGCTATCATTCCCGGAAATGTTTTTTCTACTTTTAGTAAATTGTTTGTCATTATCGGGCACACAGCGCCGCAGGTAGTGAAAAAGAAATTGGCTACATAAATTTTATTATCAAATGTTTTTTCCGTTACCGCCTGGTTATTTTGATCAGTGAATGCAAATGCGGGTATGATATGCAATGGGTGTTTTAATGTATCCGTGTTCCATACCGGCGTAAATCCGGTGTATTGTAATAGGGCAGGGCCAGCTCTTCTTTTTTAGAATGGCAGGCAACTATCAATAATACAAAGCAAATACAGCCACTAATTTTTAAAAATACTGTCCGTAACATTTACACAATTTTTCGTTCCGAGCAATCCATATCTTTTTCCATCCACCATCACATAATTAGATTTCACTTTTCCATTATCATAAAACTGTTTTTGAAGGCCTTCTTCGTAACCGTTTTTATATGTTCTTTCATTTATCAGCATGCCTTCATTATTCCATTCTTTACAAGTGCCTTCGTATTCCCCGTCTCCAAAATGATATTCCAGTTCCATTTTACCATCCGGCCACCATGCTGTGTACACACCTGTTTTCTTGCCGTTATCAAAAAAGCGAATACTCTTCAGCTTACCGTCATCATAAAATGTTTTCCATTGACCGTGTTCCTTACCATCTTTAAATTCAACGATCTCCGTGGTATCTTTTTTATTTTCATTGAGCGTATATACTATTCCTGTAAATGGCTTTTCATTTTGCATGACGATACCATTTTGATTTTGCACTTGCAAGTTCGCAGCATCAATTTTCCAACCAGCCCATCTTTTGTTGTACAGCCGGTAAAAGCAGCTACAACAAATGCTGAGTAGCGAACAGAACGTAAAAGAGTGTTCGACCCCGATAGTAATCGGGGCAGGCGCAATGAAGTTGATAGTAGTAATGCAGCCTGGTTCATAAAATTAATTCGTTACGGTACCTGCCGTGCCATAAAACCCGCTTCCATTAATATATGGATCGGTGTTGGTGACATGATAATGATATGTGCCGGCGGGATACTCTGCCGTTACATGCGTATGACCATGATAAGCATCCAGGCCTGTCGGGTCCGTATTATTTGTTTCTTTCGGGCCATATACCGGGAAACCATCTAATAAAAATCCTAGTAAAGAAGATTTTGTAGCCTTCACAGTCGTTAAATAAGTCGGCTCGACGTGATAATGATATTGTCCTGTCTGCTGAGGGTGTCCCCAATATTGATCGAAGCTTACTACTTCATTCGTGAGTGGCTGGCTCGGGCCTGCATATTGATTAAAAAATGGAACGCCATTGATCGAAACACCAATCGGGCCTAACGGGGTAGCTGCATGAGTAGAAGCCACAGCAGGATTTTTCGGAATTTTAAACGTATAATTCTGTGCAGAAATGCTGTTCGGATTTTTATTAAATGTATTACCACCAAACGTGGTGCCCGAGAAACTTTCATACAAACTGTTCGACGTAGGGTAGTAAACACTTTTATGATCGGGTGAGCCGGTTGTTTTTATATAAACATAATTATCATCGGCCGTGATGCTGGAAGCGCCGTATATTTTTTTATATACATCTGGTACAGTCCCTGTCGGAGTTTGTGAATCATCATCTTTATCACAACTGATAAAAAGGATAGCGAGGCAGATCAATGATGCGAATTTGTATTTCATATTCAGGTGTTTTTTATTTTTCATAAATACGTTTTAATGTTTAGGAGGAGGAGGACCACCAGCACCGGGAGGGCCATCACCTGGTCCGGGTGGTCGTCCCTGTGCTACTGCTTTGGTGATTTCATTTATGTTTTCATCAAATAATTTTTTCTGGTCGTCATGGCAGATGGCCCGCAATTGCATAAAATGATCAAAAGCATTTATAGCTAATGTTTTTTGTTGTGCCGCTACCAGGTCTGCGAGCTCATTCACTTTGTTTTTATCCGGGTTATCTGTTTTTAATAAATCAAAAAATGCATCGTGCAGGCGCCTGTCTTCATCCTGCATGATCTTTGCGGAATCATGGTGTTTGCGGCGTAATTGTTCAAACTGGTTTTGTTGTTCCGTATCCAGTTTTAATTTACTAATAATAAAACCAGCAGGGTCTTTTGATGGATGCCTGTCATCTTTTTTTTCATGGCCAGGACGATAAAATAAAAATGCCAGTGTGCCGATATTTAATAACAACAGCAGCACCACGCAGAGAACAAGAAAGTTTATCTTCTTCATGGTACTGATTTAATAATTTAAAGAATAGTTTTTATTTATTGTCCAGCTATCTTCCTGTGTCAGTTGCTGGTCATCTGCTTGCCCGGCATTCGTTGTAGTGCGCCATAACGAAACATTCAGGAATAGTAATACTAACAGAGCAACTGAGGTAACATATACCCAGCGCAATGGAATTTTTTGAACCGGTGCATCCTGTTGCAGTTTCGCTTCGATGCGGGTATGCAGGTAAGGATTGGCTTCCATCGGCCGGATGCCTTTGGCGCTTTGCAGTATTTCATCAATCCATTTTTCTTTTTTCATACAATATTTTTTACTGAGGGAACGATTGGGATACAATTTTTTTTCAAATTCTGCCTTGCACGGAATAATAATGATTCGACAGAAGATATACTCGTATTCATCACTTCACTGATCTCTTTATAACTTAAACTTTCCATTTCGCTCAGCACCCATGCGGTGTGCTGTTTTTCCGTAATTGTTTCATCGCTTTAAAAAGTATCGCCGCTTTTTCTTTGTTCTCAGCGATAGCGCCGGGATGATAAAATCTCCTGCTTCCGCTTCCTTTTCTTTGTCGTTAAAAAAGGAAGTAATGCTCCATTTGTTTCTGCCTGTTTTTTTTCGCAGGTGATCAATGCATTTGTTCATGGCGATGCGATACAACCAGGTACTAATCGCCGCATCCCCACGAAAGGACGCGGAATTACGATAAACATCTACAAAAACATCCTGTGTAATTTCTTCGGCATCCTGTAAATGCTGTACCCTTTTCAATATTAAATTGAACACACGTTGTTTGTGCTCGTCAATAAAATTCCTGAATGCGGCCGCATCGCCCCGGAAGTTCAGCATGTACAGTTTCTTGGTATCAATGCTTCAAATATATCCTTTTGCGTTTAGTCGGAGGGGGAAGAAAAAACCTGCGGGATAATTTAAAAATTTTTAAAAACGGGGGTCGCTTAAAGATAGGGCAAAGGGTTTCAAGAAGCAAACGCTGCCTGAACGTATTGAGTATCAGCTTATCAATGCTGTTTAAAATACTGGATTTCCTTTTCGTGTTTTTTCGCCGCTTCCAGTGATTTAAAAGTGCCGAGGTTTTTTCTTTTGTTCGTGCGGGGATTTTTCTTGCGGGAATATATCCTGTACTCTCCTGATTTTAATTTGCGGATCATAACACTCGTTTAATATAGAACCGCAATGAATATGCATTAATTATAAGGAGCAAGCATCAGCAATAATTTTCTTTCAACGCTTTTACAAAAGTTTGATAATACATCACCGCTGCTGTATAATTATTTTGTTTTACCAACGCCACAGACGAAGGATCATTTCCCGGTACATGTATTCATAGATTTCCTTTTATTGTCACAATTATTGATCGCTTGTACAATCTGCGGACCGGTATGATTGTATTGTTCAATGAGTAATTGTCCTTCTTCATCCTGCAGCATGAATTCATTTCGTAAAAAACGGAGTGTGGTTAATTCTTCGCAATCGTCAGCAAGTCCTTTGTGCGCTGTACAAGCCGTTGTAAGAAAACATCCGCCGGAACCGCTTGTACTGCCACCGGAAGAAGTAGCCGGTGGATAAGGAATGCTGGCGAGCACCGCATCATTTTTTCCTGTCAGCTTCACCCATGAATAGGGAATGCATAAAAAGCCAAAATCCTTCGGATAAGTTTGCGGAAATTTATAATCACCCGAAATATTTTTATCAAACCCGCTGCTGAGCTTCCACAAGTTGGCTTCCTTGTCTATCAATTCCGATTTTTGGATCATGTATTTAAATTCCCCTGTCTTCGGCGGAGTGGACGCATTGGCCGATTCGTAATAAGAAACTTTTAATCCTATCGCTTTTTCTTCCTCTTTTGCCAGGTTGAAATTTTGTATAGTAGAATGATATAAACCCAATTCGTAAATCAACTGGTCGGGAGCCCCGTATTGTAAATCTGATTTATAAATGCTGGGATAATTGGTTTGGTAGCTCCGGATCGCTTTCGGTAAACCTGCTGCTACTATCGCAGCCATGCTGCCTCTTTTTAAAAAAACTCGCCGGTTCATAAGGGTATTTTTCTTTAAAACTAATAAAGAAACCTGAAGGGAGAATACCTTCCGGCGGTATTTTCAATAGTAAGTGGGTTAATTAGTAGCCCGGCTACATTGCTACTATGATCGTCTGTTGCGTCGCACTCTTGTACTTTCTGTTCCCTATTCAGCAATGAAGGATAAAGCTTTTATTTCTCCGCACTTATTACAATCGCACTTGCATCAATAGCCACATGCCCCGGGTATCGTTGACTTACCAATTCAAACACTTCTTTTTTTATTTTCTCCCGCAACGCATCATCAGCTTTGCTTAATGCAGCTACGATAGGAGCGCCTACTTCCGTCATCATGTTCCAATACTTTTCCAACGTACCACTGTTCAGTTTTGTGGGTACTTCTTTTTCAGTAATATTTTTTAAACCCGCTTTTTCAAATATATCTTTCATCAGTCCCGGCTTGCAGCAGGCGGAACATACCCGGCGCACCCGAAGGTGGTTGCGGCAAGTCCATATTTTTATTGATCGTTCCCATCGTGGCTGTTACCCAAAAATTCTTTTCAGGATATTCCATACGGAAGTAGCGATTTTCCCTCCGGGTTTTAATACCCTTGCCATTTCATTTGCGGCCAATTGCATATCGGGAAAGAACATAAAACCAAACCGGCAACTGATCTTATCAAAACTATTATCCACAAATGGCAATTCGCAAACATCGCAGGCGATCGTCTCTATATTGGTAATACCTCGGGTAGCCGCATTCTCTTTTGCAATCACCAGCATATCTTCCGCGAGGTCAGTGATCATTACTTTCCCACCCTGCAACATACCCGCAATCGTAAGCCCGGGCTCACCTGTACCTGCTGCGATATCAAGTATGTAATCATTACCTGATGGCTTTATACTACTGATAATTTCTTTGCCAACAGGGCCTAAAAATTCCATTGTCATCTCGTCCCATTTCTTCCAGCCAGCGGAAAATTTGTTCCAGGAATCTTTTTGTTGCTGGCGAATTTCGAGTTGTTGAGGGCCCATATCTATTACAATTTTAGGTAACTAAATGTACTTGTTTTTTGAATTTTCCCAATGAAAACGTCAATACATATCCACAATGTGGAGTGGTCATTTGTGAATAGCTTTATTGGGGAATACGTCGTGTGTATAGGGAAATAGGCTATATTTGGCCGTTAATTTTTAGTTACCCATTACATTCTAAATTTAAAAACATGGCAAAGAAAGTTGCTAAGAAAGCTGTAAAAAAAGCTGTTAAAAAAGCCCCTGCAAAAAAAGCAGCAAAGAAAGTTGCTAAGAAAAAATCAGCTCGTAAACCATCTGCAGCGTTTATGAAAGCGCTTACCCCAAGCGCAGCACTGGGTGCGGTAGTAGGCACTAAAGCAATACCCCGTACTGAAGTAGTTAAAAAAATCTGGGTGTACATCAAAGCGAACAAACTGCAGGATAGCAAGAACAGGCGCATGATCAATGCGGATGCTAAATTGAAAGCAGTATTCGGTGGCAAAGGCCAGGTATCAATGTTGATATGGCTAAGCACTTGGCCAAAAACCTGAGCTAAGCAAAACGATTGAAAGAAATGGGAGGGCATCAGTTGGTGCCCTTTTTTTATTGGGAGAATTGAAGGCTATTATAAAATGGTTTTATTCCCACCAAGCCACAAAGAGTAGTATGATTATCGGAGCGGCTTAAATTTATGTAACTGTATATAATCGTAGACCCTTCGTTCCTCAGGGTGACAAGGCAAAGTATGATTGCATTGTAATTTCAATTATACGAATATCGATACTGCAGTTCTTTTCTTTGTCAATGGTATACTGGTATGACTATCGGAAGGGCTTAAATTTTTGTAACTGTATATAATCGTAGACCCTTCGTTCCTCAGGGTGACAAGGCAAAGTATGATTGCATTGTAATTTCAATTATACGAATATTCGATACTGTAGTTCTTTTCTTTCTCAATGTATACTGGTATGACTATCGGAAGGGCTTAATTTTTGTAACTGTATAATCGCAGACCCTTCGTTCCTCAGGGTGACAAGGCAAAGTATGATTGGATTGTAATTTCAATTATAAGGATATTCGATACTGTAATTCTTTTCTTTGTCATAGTTTATCCCGCTTACAGGAGCGAGGAACGAGCCATCTATTATTAATAATTAACAGTCCAGATAGCTGTAGTGAGCTCCGCCCCGACAAACATCGGGGTCTTCGACAAATGCCGAATAATGGACAGAAAGATGAAGAGTGCGACGCAACAGGCGATGCCATGAAATACCGCAGTTTGGCCCATAAAAAGCTGGCAAATAAACCGAACCTTCCTGCCAATTTTTCACATTTCTGCGGGACGGCATAATGATTGATTATCAACAGTAGAATAAATTAAAAATACTATGGGAAAAATAATAGGAATAGACCTTGGAACCACCAACAGTTGCGTGGCCGTAATGGAAAATGGCGAACCGGTTGTCATTGCTAATGATGAAGGCCGCCGTACAACCCCTTCGGTAGTCGCATTTTTGAAAAATGGTGAAAGAAAAGTAGGTGACCCGGCTAAGCGCCAGGCAATCACCAATCCGCAAAACACGATCACTTCGGTGAAGCGTTTTATGGGCCGTCAATACGACGAAGTGGGACAGGAAATCAGCCACTGGAGTTATAAAGTGGCGAAAGGTGACAATAATACCGTTCGGATTGACATAGATGGCAGGCTTTATACCCCGCAGGAAATCTCCGCGATGGTGCTTCAAAAAAATGAAGAAAACCGCTGAAGATTACCTGGGACAGGAAGTAACGGAAGCGGTGATTACCGTGCCGGCTTACTTTAATGATGCGCAAAGACAAGCGACGAAAGAAGCGGGTGAAATCGCCGGGCTGACTGTTCGCCGCATTGTGAACGAACCGACAGCGGCCGCACTTGCGTATGGTTTGGATAAAGACAAACATGATCATAAGATCGCCGTATTCGACCTCGGCGGTGGTACGTTTGATATCTCCGTGCTGGAACTGGGCGATGGCGTGTTTGAAGTAAAATCAACCAACGGTGATACACACCTGGGCGGTGATGATTTTGATAAAGTGCTGATGGACTGGCTCGCTGATGAATTTAAAAAAGATGAAGCGATTGACCTGCGCAAAGACCCGATGGCATTGCAACGTTTGAAAGAAGCGGCTGAAAAAGCGAAAGTGGAACTGTCTTCTTCCAGCGAAACAGAAATCAATCTTCCCTATATCACTGCGGTGGATGGCGTGCCTAAACACTTAGTGAAAAAATTAACCCGTGCGAAATTTGAATCACTCGCTGATAATTTATTTGCACGTTGTTTGAAACCATGCGAAGCGGCATTGAAAGATGCGGGATTATCTACATCACAAATTGATGAAGTGATATTAGTAGGCGGATCTACACGTATACCAAAAGTGCAGGAGATCGTTGAAAAATTCTTTGGTAAAAAACCACATCGTGGTGTGAACCCGGATGAAGTGGTAGCGGTAGGTGCGGCGATACAAGGCGCTGTGCTGAGTGGCGAAGTTAAAGATGTGCTGCTGCTGGATGTAACTCCATTATCATTGGGTATTGAAACGATGGGTGGTGTAATGACACCGTTGATCCCGAGCAATACAACGATACCAACAAAAAAATCGGAAGTGTTCTCTACTGCCAGCGATAACCAACCCGGCGTGCAGATACATGTATTGCAGGGCGAACGCAGCATGAGCAAGGATAATAAGAGCCTGGGTATATTTAATCTTGATGGTATACCGCCTGCACCAAGAGGCTTGCCGCAGATCGAAGTGATATTTGATATTGATGCGAATGGCATCCTTCACGTAACTGCGAAAGATAAAGGAACGGGTAAAGAACAGAAGATACATATCGAAGCCGGCAGTGGCCTAAGCAAAGAAGAAGTGGAAAAGATGAAGGCGGAAGCGAAAGCGAATGAAGCGACGGATAAAGCGGAGAAAGAAAAAGTGGATAAGCTGAACCAGGCGGACAGCCTCGTATTTCAGACAGAGAAGCAATTGAAAGAATACGGCGAAAAAATCCCGGCTGATAAAAAAGCGACGATTGAAAGCGCTGCCGAAAAATTAAAAGAAGCGCATAAAGCACAGAACATCGCGGGCATTGACAGCGCTATGGCTGAACTGAATGCCGCATGGACTGCAGCGAGCCAGGATATTTATAATGCACAGGGTGGTGATGCTGGTGGTGGAGGGCAGCAAGGCCCGCAGCAACCGAATGATGGGCAACAGACTTCATCGGCGGGAGCGGATAATGTGCAGGATGTGCCGTATGAGGAGGTGAAGTAAGAATAAGTTGATTTTTTAATGGAATGATTTTAATAGTAAAGCCTTTGTAGCAATGCAGGGGCTTTCTCATTTTGTAATTATTTTGTAGCCAGCGATATTAACACCGATGATCGTCCCTTGCGTCGCACACTTGCACGACATTAACACGGATGAGCAAATTGAATATTTTTCTCGGTATCAAATTTTCTTCGCCATGGTTGTGTCTCACGAGCCATTTATTATCCCAACTGAATATCACAGATCAGGCTTGTGTGCAGAATGGCCCGATATAAATAAATTTATTATTTTTTACCACAAAGGTTCGAGGTACGTATTAAATATTCTAAGAATAGTTATCGTTTCACTTGTTTCATCGATAGTGTACATGATGAGATATGGAAAGGTTGCCATTGGTTTGCAGCGTATGTTCTTATAACGGATAGAAGAAGCAGCCGGCGATAGCGCAATACGATTATAATAGTGATCGACTAAGTCGGCAAAACGATAACCTAAATTCTCTGCTTTTTCATTGTAATAATCAACAGCGGCCTGTAAATCACGGATAGCTGTTGGCGTAATAAAAACCGTATAGGCTGATATTACGATCTTTTAAACTGCTGCTTAACGTCATCCCATTTCTTAAGGTAGGAGGGGTTATTTTTTACAGCGTCAAGTTCTTTATCCAACGCTTTTTTCTGAGCAGGTGTGAGTTCTATATGGGCTTCTTCTACTTTTTCAACGGCATCTGATTTTATCAAGTCTTCAATCACAGCCGCGGCATATTCCTTTTTAATACGCAAATGAAAACTATCAGGCATATCAAATGTTTTTATTCTTTCTAAAATTAAGATCCTTTTTCTACGCTTCAAAACGTTGCATTAATTCCTGGTGATTGATAAAGTCGCCTTTGCCATATTGCGTTTCCGATTCCATGACGAGGCTTTTATCTTCTTCAGGTAATTCATCCCACCAATCTTTTTCTGATTGTAATAATACTTTAGCTTCTTCCAGCAATAATTCATTATCACATTTATCTACTAATTGATGTAATTCCTGTTTTATTAATTCGCTGATAAAAAGGCTTTCTCAAATTTAATTAAAATTGTCATCATTTAGAAGTAGGACGCTTTCGGCATTTATTAAGCCAGGATCGTGTATGATACATTATCAAAATAAAAAGCCCCGCTGAACGGGGCTTCGGTTATAATTATTTCTTTGGAGCAGCCGCCGCCGCTTTGAATTGAAACATCTGCCTGACTTTACCATCTTTATTAAACTGCCACGCTTCCTGCAAATAAGTGGAATCTACTTTTCCTTTTTTATCGGTATTTATTTCTTTACCCCAGATCAGGCCCCAGTTCTCATCTTTGTCTGTACTTTTTACAGCCAGTATAACATCTACAGTACTAACAGAACTTGCCAGGGTACTCCTGAATTGCTGGGCGCCGGCTATTACGCTATCTTTTGAGCCGCTCATCATTGAACCATCGGCGAAATTTAATGTTACACTATCCGCAAAAATATCTTTACTGCCAGACAGGTCGCCGCTTTCCCAGATTTTCCAGAGGGCTAAAACTGATTCCGCATTTTTGGGATCACCTATTGTAAACTTGGATGAATACCCGACAGGATAGGGAGATTTAATTTCCGCCACGGTCGCATCCGCAGGCTTTGCTGTTTCGGTTGTTTCTGGTGCTTTGGAATTACATGCTGCAAGAACGACAAGTGCGGCAAAGAATAATACTTTTTTCATACTAGTTGATTTTGTTTGAAGTTAATAACGATGTTGAATGGAAAAGAAGGGAGTTTAGATGGGGAGCAGATTAATAAAGTGAAAACTAAGGTAGGGAAAAAATAAAAGCAGTGATTTGCTGCTTAGGGTTTAATTTTCTGTATGAGTCAATTAAATGAAATTTGCAGCTTAACCCATTTTAAATGAATCCCGAATATTGGCTCCGCGGCCCTGTAGAAAATATCACTCCTTTATTACAACCGGTGGCCCATGCACTATTACAGGCAAGAGATGAAGTGCAAAATGCATTGCAGGATTTTCCCAATGAAAAATTATGGATCAAGCAGGCTGACCTTGCATCTGTTGGTTTTCATTTGCAGCATTTAACGGGTGTGCTGGACCGTTTATTTACTTATGCCCGGGGTGAGCAACTGCACAATATACAATTGCAATACCTCGCGGCGGAAGGAAAAGAAAATACATTGATCAGCACTGATCATTTAATAAATGCTTTTGCAGGGCAGGTAGATAAAACGCTGGAGCAACTTCATGAAACTAATCCTTCTACCTTAACGGAGATAAGAGGAGTGGGAAAGAAGCAAATCCCATCTACTGTAACAGGTCTTCTTTTTCATGCGGCTGAACATACGATGCGGCATACAGGCCAGTTGTTGGTAACGGTGAAATGGGTAATGCAAGAATAAATACTATACTTCTATTTTACAAACTATTACTTATTCGCCCAATAATCTACCACTACCGCCTTTTCCAAATAGGGCCTTAACAGTGCTCCAAAAGCTTTGTGCGCAGGGTGGGGCAGATAAGCATCGCGGTCTTTTTCACTTTCAAAGCTGAGAAAGAAGCAATGAGTAAGTCCCTGGTTTAACTGTTCAGGACTGTTATTGGTGCCCCATTCATAATCTTTGATCTCTTTAATTTTTGAAGGCAACTCTTTAAACGCATCTTCCACTGTTTTAATTTGTTCGGATGTGGCGCTTGCTTTAAACTGGAATAAGACTACGTGTCGTAACATTTTTGAATCTTTTGAAGTATAAGCGTAAATAATTGTAGCAATAAGTAATGTGGCAATAAAGAAGATCGCTTTTTTCATTGGTATATTTTTATTTTTTTAAGCCGCACCAACTATAGAAAAATTAAGCTGGAAGCAAAACGTCTCCGGGCATTAATAAAACTTAGGCGGCGGGTTCAAAGCAAGGTTCTGCCGCTGGTGCCAGTAAGGATAAATCGTTGCTTGTTCACTTATCGCATCCAATCGTTTTACCTGGTCAATAGATAAATTCCAACCGACAGCCGCTAAGTTTTGTTTCAACTGTTCTTCATTTCTCGCACCGATAATAATACTTGATACAGTCGGCCGCTGCAATAACCAGTTAATGGAAACCTGTGCAATAGTCTTACCTGTTTCTTTAGCTATCTCATCCAGTACATCTATAATATTGTACAACACATCATCATTCACAGCCATTCCGGGTATGGGGCTGCCTCCCTGCGCCACACGGCTATCCGTCGGCATTGGTTGATTGCGGCGGTATTTACCACCCAACAAACCGGCTGCTAATGGCGACCAAATGATAGCGCCTACTTTTTGATCAATGCCGAGTGGCATCAGTTCCCATTCGTATTCACGATTAATCAATGAATAATAAACCTGGTGTGCCACATAGCGGTTCCATCCAAATTTTTCAGAAAGGGATAATGATTTCATCATGTGCCAGCCCGAGAAATTTGATGCGGCGATATACCTTACTTTTCCGCTTTGAATGAGATCATCCAGCGTCCTTAATGTTTCTTCGATGGGTGTATTGCCATCAAATCCATGCATGTGGTAAATGTCAATATGATCCGTGTTGAGTCTTTTAAGGCTGCCTTCGATTTGGCGGATCAACCGATATCTTGAAGAACCAAAACTATTTGATCCATCACCAAATGTAAATGTCGCTTTGGTGGAGAGTAAAAGTCTGTCACGTTTGCCTGCAATTGCTTTCCCCAATATTTCTTCAGATAAACCTTGTGAATAAACATCCGCAGTATCGAAGAGATTGACACCTGCTTCTAAACAAATGTCGATAAGACGTGTTGCTTCGCTGGCCTGCGTGCTGCCCCATGCTTTGAAAAAATCGCCACTACCGCCGAATGTGGCTGCGCCGAAACTTAGAACCGGTAGCTGTAATCCTGATCCGCCGAGTTGCCTGTATTCCATTATTCATTTTATTTAAGGGAGCCAAAGGTAGAATGAAAGAGCAATAATTGTATAGAATTTGATTTAGCCATAAAATTTTTCTGGCTGTAAATAATACTTTTAATAAAATGTGCTTGTGCTGTTTAAAAATTTTCCTACCTTTTCTCCCAATCAAAACTTTTTAGTATGAAAAATCTTCTTTTATTTATTGTTATTTGCTGTTCTCTTATTTCCTGTAATAATGAAGGGGGCGGCCTTTCCGCAACAGCTAAGAAAAACCTGGAAGTCAACGATTCTATCATGAAGGCGTATGAAGCCGGTGATTTCAGTAAAATGGGTGATTATATTGCCGCTGATGCGGTAGATCATGGAAGTGAAAAAGGCGATGTAAAAGGACTTGACAGCATTGTCGCAGATATGAAACGCTATCACGAACAGATGCCGGACATGAAAGCAAGCATGACGACAAGCCTTGCTAACGATGAATATGTTTTTACATGGTCAAAAGTGTCAGGCACCATGAATGGAACAAAAACAGAAATGTCAAGCGTTGACGTTTCAAAATATAAAGACGGGAAGGCCATAGAACATTGGATATATATGGATCCAAAAGATATGGCGATGATGATGCCGACTATGCCGCAGGAAAGTAAAATGCCGGCTGACACATTGAAAAAATAATTTTCTTTGTTGTAATGAAAAATGCGAAGCCCGGCTTCGCATTTTTTTTACTTTTTAAGTAGTAACCGGTCAATCTCTTAGGGTTTATGCTTTCTCCGTTCACTTGATTCTTCTTCCATTTTTCTTGTCGCCGGTTTCTTTACCTTGTTCGTGTCAAAAGGGTTCCTGAGGTCATCCAGTTTTTCTTTATTCACTTTTGGTTGAACTATTGTCCGCGGGCTTTGTGTGGTAGATGTTTGTTTCTGTACTGGCGTCGTGCTGGTCGAATCAGGCGCAGGCTTACTAATTTTTGATTTCGACATTGCAGGGTTTGTTATTATTGGCTTGTGGGTACGTTTTCCTGTTGGCAGCCCTTGCGCATTTAAAAGATGAGCCAGTAACATGAACGCTACAATAAAGCTTATCGTTCTTTTCATAATTTTCTTTTAGGTGATATAATGCTATAAAGATGGTCGGGGAGCGAATGGTTGCGTTCACCCGCAGGGGTGATTTTTTACCAGCACAGGAAGAAGCGATACTTTTGCAGTAATAATTCATGGAGTATGAAAAAATATCTTGCATTAATTCTTTGCCTTCAATGGGGAGTGGCGCAGGCGCAACTGGAAGAAAAAGAGAAAGCGGACTGGCAACCGATTGGCAAATTAAAATTCGGCGGCATCACAAAGGCAAGTCTCGACTATATCGCCCATGGATCCGATACCAGCTACCTGCTTCTTATTAAAGATGTAAGAGAACAGCCTGAGAAAAATTATTTCACCATACGTTTTGAAAGTGTCAATAATACTTTCAACAAACTTTATACATTGCTGAAAAGTTTTTTCCTGAAAGAAAATAAAGGAAAGGATTACACAAAGACATTTATACTAGGCACTACAAATGTAAATGTGCAGCATAAAGGGCTTATCACCGGTAAAGGAATTATGTTCACTACCAGGGATGGCTATACGTACTGGGACGAGAAAGACGTAGATAAATTATTTGGTAAACGATAGATCTGAATTATATTCATCTTTAAATAAAATAAATCATGGAAGAGCTTATTAAAATGGTTACGGCTAAAGTGGGTATCTCTGAATCACAGGCGAAATCGGCTATTGAAACAGTAGTATCTTTTTTAAAAGATAAATTACCCGGTGGGATCGGCGGCCAAGTGGAATCATTTATAAAAGGTGGTGGCAGCGGCGGCGCTGGGATAGATGATATTAAAGATAAGCTGGGTGGCTTGCTGGGTTAGTTCACTAAACTACTCTTTCGGTCTTACTTCAAAATAAACACTGGCTATTTCTTTATTCTTTTTATTGTACACAGTAACAATCGCTTTTCCAGGCCTGGTTACTTTGGCAATAAATTTTCCATTGCCGGTTGGTGTTATTGTTCCCTGGGAAATAGTCAAATTGAGATCGCCATTTTTTACTTTGTTTACTTCCACTTTCAGTTCATTGTTTGTTCCGGTAAAAAGAACATTCTGAACTTGTGAAGTAATACTAAATCCATCCTGTTCTACTACAAATGTTACAGGTTGTTTCCTGTAGGCATTTACATGTCTTCCATCTTGCGTAGCAGGGTTCCATTGGCCTGATTTTTTTAGTAGCTCCACAACTTCACGTTCCATTCCATACCCGAATTTTGTTAATGGCTGCACATCTGAAACATCTCCATTTTTGTTTACTACAAACTGTACATATACCGTATATTTTCCAACAGGAGCGCCGTTATCAATAGGTGTATTAGGGTTCAGGTTTTTTTCGAGGAATGCACGCCATCCTTCCAATCCAAGAGGATACGAAGCTTCGATTTCTACTTTCTCAAAAACTTTTGTGCTTGCGTTGCTAGTATCTGCTTGCGAAGCAGTTTGTGAATGACCTATCTCCGTCAACAATAGAAAGGCAAACAACACTATTTTATTCAATGACATAGAATGTTAGTTTATGGCAAGATATCTAATTTCTTTTTTTGTTATAAATGTTTAAGCCTGCAAACAAACCAAAGCAAATAGTACAATGAGGCCATGTATTTTTCTAAAAGATTTTATTTTTTATAAAAAACAGGCTGGTTATTCCAAGCATAAGACCGAAGGCCTTAAAAGGCATTTCGTATTCGCCTCCCTCCAGTTTTGCTGCGTTCAATAATACTAAATACAATGCTTTTTTCTATCAGTGGGTAACTACTGTTTACAATCCGCCTTTGAATTCTACGGTTCACCGGCCAAAAGACCTGTTTCGCCTGAATTGATTTCCTAAGAGAACAACATCGTTTTATTTTTGTTCTATCAACCTGATCATTGCATTGTATCCGCAACAGGTCAGTATATTTTATAATTAGTAAAACTATTAACCATGACAAGTGAAGCAAGGGCATCTCTGATAATGATGGATGCAACAACCTTAAAAAACCTGCTCGCAGAAGTGAAAGAAACAGTAGCTACCGGCATGTTGTTTCCCGCCGCACCGAAAAAGACTTTTGGTACTGCTACTATGTGGAATATCCGCAGAAATGCAAAATCCGCCAGCAATAGGATCAATCGATAAAAGATGATTTTTAGAAACCATCATTCAACGAATATTTAGCGGCGTTGGGCGATTATTTGAGCCTCTTATAAAAGCGTGGACGTCTGAAAAAGGCCTATTGTAATTATATAAAAATCAATTACTTATATAAATTTTTGCGGCTTTGGTTATAGTGGTTTGGAGTATAATTGGTTTCAAAACAAAGTATTTCAGTGGTACATTTGTATTGCAATAAGCTGAGCTTCGTACCCCCATTTGAATGTAGTCTAACCAGATAATCAGCTAGCCAACCTGGTTCACATACTTCACGAAGACAACTCAGACGATTTATTAATGACAGAATTAAAAAAAGGAATTATTATGAAGAGCATTATTATGCCCGGGACTGTACAGTTGAACCATAAGGAAATAGATCAACTGACAAAAGAAGTGAAGGAAACATTGGCGACAACCAACGTTAACAATCAAACTAAAAAGAATTTTACTGTAGCAGAAATGTGGAATAGCAGGCGCAATCTTCGCTCTGCAAGCAACATGATTCGCAGATGGAATTTGAATTAAGATTTACTTCGAGAGAAACCCCGGCGACGGGGTTTTTTAATGCACAAATGTTGTCCTGTAATAGTTGATATCAGGATTGGTATAATAATTACCGGAGATAATAAGTGTGTTATCGTCTAACAGTTCTATCGTCGATTCCGCTCCATCAATCGTGATTTTCGTTCCATCAGCCGAGAGGCTCCAGGTGCTGGTATAAATAACCTGTGGTTGCCCTGCGTTACATTTTGTAGGCCCTTCATTATATTCATATGATTTATCGCTGCGGAAAACATACCTGTCATCCTGTGTGCAGGCAGCTATGGTAGGATATTGATCAATGAACGGATCGGAATTTACTTTCGTCTCATACTTGCTTACTTTCCAATCCGAACCGATGATAAGGGCAACTTTAGGATTGGTTGGAGTAGTATCTTCTTTCTTTTTACTGCAGGATATAAAAAAACCAAACACCATTGCCAGTACTGCCACTTTCAAAATTGATTTTTTCATAAAGCTCGTTTTTGTAAAAATATTGAATAGATTTTACTTCACACAAAGATGCTTTTAAGCAAGTGTTAATAATTGAATGGGTTTATTTGCCACGGTAATGTGGAATAAAATCTCACCTAACTACAAACCCCCTTCCCGACCTTCCCCCAAGGGGAAAGGCCATCAACACACAGCCCTTGCTTTTAGAAAAGTATGGTATAATAGCACTCTTCAAAAATGATGAACAGAGAACTAAAGTTGATCCCGCAAGGGCGGGACAAGTTATGGTAGTTATGGAGTTTGGATCAGCAATGCAGCACCGTCCCTTCTCTGTAGGAGAAGGGAAAGAGGGATGACGCTTTGTGAATAGAATTACCGAACATACCGCCGATATTCTTAGGGGTACTGCGATATTGCTGAATAGAATTCATGCAGTACAAGTGTGCGACGCAACAGCCGATGCTAGTCCACGGGATGCTGCGCATAGCAATGCAGTTGAGCCCAAAAAAAATCATTAAATAATAGGAAAAATAAAAAGAGTGGGGAGGATTTTGTTATCACCGCGCCTCCTGCTATCTTATAAAGGTAGCAGGAGGGTTCCGGATGTTAATTTCTTTTCAAGGATTTGGACACGGTGATGTAAGATAAGGTCTTCAAGGACGGTACTTTTTCTACAGGATTGAATTAAAAACGGATTCTTCTAGGATTTGGTACTGGATTTTTCAGTTCGACTTTCAAAGGATTGGGTTCGGGTTTTCTAGGATCAGTTTTTAATTTTCAAAGGATTGGTTCGGTTTTTCAAGGATTCGATTTCGGTTTTCAAGGGTTTGGGTTCAAAACGGGTATTGGACGGTTTATTCGGTTTTCGGTCGGATTTGTGTACTTGTTAATCGATCAACTATGAAACAAAAATAATTGTGATGGCATTAATAAAAAAGAGCAAAACTGCTAAACTTTTATACGATAATATTCCTGTCTTTTATCGTAAAGCATCTAGTCAAATTAGCGTTTAGCGCAAAAATAGAAATCGTAGTTTTACTAGTCTAAGCGGTGAAATCCTTTGCTGGAGCGGGTTCTGTCATATTCAAAATTATTGTGCCGTTTACTTTCCCAGCGCCTGCAGCACATCATATTTGGTAACGATGTGATAAGTGCCTGCATCATCTTTCGCCAATACAGCGCCATTTCCTTTGTGAATTAACGGGCTGAGCTTCTCCACCGGGGTATCAAACGCAACAATGGGAAGAGCGGGTTCTATTACATCCGATACTTTGGAATTTTTTATCTCGGGATTGTCAAATACTTTTTGAAACAAGCCGCCTTCGCTGATAGCGCCGATGGGGCCGCTGCCATTCATCACCGGTAATTGTTCAATATCATATTTCTTCATCAACTCCACCGCTTCGGCTACGGTTTGTGAAGCATCAACAGTAATCAATCGCTTTGTTCCGCGTGAGCTTACCACATCTTTAAATGTTTTTACATCCAGGAAACCTCTTTCAATCATCCATTGATCGTTATATATCTTGGCGACATAGCGGCTGCCATGATCATGAAAGATGCAAACAACTAAATCATCTTTTTTCAACGTACTTTTCCCACCGGGGCCTGTGGTTAATTGTATCAAACCCTGCAAGCAACTGCCTGCACTATAGCCGCAAAAAATACCTTCTTCTTTGGCAAGCCTTCTTGCCATCACGGCGCCATCTTTATCGGTTACCTGTTCAAAAAGATCAATCACACTCATGTCATAATTCTTTGGAACAAAATCTTCACCGAAACCTTCACTCACATACGGGTGCACTTCATTCATATCCACCTCGCCCGTGCGGAAATATTTTGTGAGTAATGATCCATACACATCAATCGCCCATATTTGTATCGCCGGATTTTTTTCTTTTAAAAATTGCGCAACGCCTGTCACTGTTCCACCCGTGCCCGCTGTGCAAACCAAATGCGTAATCTTGCCATCCGTTTGTTCCCAAATCTCCGGTCCCGTCGTTTCATAATGCGCCAACCGGTTCGCCAGGTTATCATACTGGTTCATGTGATAAGAATTGGGAATTTCTTTCGCCAACCTCGCCGCCACGCTATAATAACTTCGAGGATCTTCGGGCAATACATTCGTAGGACAAACGATCACTTCAGCGCCAACCGCTTTTAAAATATCCGCTTTCTCTTTTGATTGTTTATCCGTCGTTACAAAAATGCATTTATAACCTTTCACCACCGCCGCCAGTGCAAGTCCCATTCCGGTATTGCCGCTCGTGCCTTCGATAATCGTACCGCCCGGTTTTAATTTTCCTTCCTGCTCCGCCACCTCCACCATCTTCAGTGCCATCCGGTCTTTGATAGAATTACCGGGATTGAAATAATCCACTTTCGCCAGCACCATACACGGAAAACCTTTCGTGATCTTGTTCAATTTTATCATCGGAGTGTTCCCAATCGTCTCGAGTATATTATTCTTAATATTCATTGCTTGCAAAAGTAAGTTTTTTATATGGGCCCGGCTGCATTGCTATGCGCAGCATCCCGTGGACTATCATCGGCTGTTGCGACGCTCCATTCATCTTCCTGTTCTTTACTCAACAATTGTCGAAGACCCCGATGTTTGTCGGGGCGTCGCTCCCGATAGCTATCGGGATTACCCTGAGCTAAGTCGAATGGTCGCACTCTTCAGCGTTCGGTAATTCTATTCAGCATTGTCGGTGTGCCATTATAAATAGCGATTGCTTTTTAATGCAGACCCCTCGTGCCTCGGGGTGACAAGGGAAAGTATGATTGGTGACAATATAGTTTTTTCTTTATCATAGTTTATCCCGCTTGCGGGAGCGAGGAACGAGCCATATGTGCAAATAAAAATTTTCATCCAGATTGATATCTTATTAATCGTGAAATCCCCCAAATCGTGGTTCAGAAAATAAAAGCTCTCCCGTTACCAGGAGAGCCACCGGACTTAATGACTTACATCATCAAGCATCTTAAATTATGTACGTAGAATTTTATATTTCCCCGCGGAATTTTTTTCTTTTGTTCGCCAAAACCCTGTCAAATAAAAATAAACCCAGTATCACATTGATCATCATAAAAGCATTCATATACGTGTTGCTGAATATTTTACTATAATCTACTTTACTCAAATCAACGGGTAATTTTGAATCTGTGCCCGTTGTCCAATCTACCTGCGCAAGGCCATAGATCAAAAAACCAACAATCATAGTAATGAAGAATGCCGCGAGACCCCGTATAATATTTTTATTGATATAAGTTTTTGCGGCCGGGGCAATCTGCAAGCGGGCAATTTCATCCATCACGTTTTTTGTAAAGCGCATGGACGGTTCTTCCAGCTCGGATGATTTCATCAGTTGATGCACTTCCAGCAGCTCATGGTACTTTGACTTCCATTCGCTATTGCTTACGAGCAATTTTTCAATGACAGATTTTTCTTCTTTAGAGGAAACGCCATCGATGTATTCCCATAGGCGTTCTTCTAAACCCTCATCCCCTAAATGGGTACCTTGATATTCTGAATTCATTTGAAGCCTCCTTTCATTTATAAAAATTCATTTTTATTTAGTTCCCCAAATCCCCTTTAGGGGGAGGGGTTATAAATCTCTTACTTCCTGTGAAAAATGGGTTTCCATTTTTTCTTTTAATCTCGCCCTTGCCCTGTGCAATCTTACCTTGGCCGTGTTGGGCTCTATTTTTAAAATCTGCGCTATCTCTTCCAGCGTTTGCTCACTTTTATAGAACAAAGTTATTATCTCCGCATCATCCGTGCTTAACATGTTAATAGCATTGCCGACCATCGCTATTCTCGATTTCTGTTCCACCTGGTTGGCCCTCATCCCGGAATCCTGGTTATCGGCCAATTCAAACACTCTTTCATTATCCAGCGAATGCACTTCCAGTTTCTTTTTCCGTAAAAAAGTGATGCAGGTCGTGTTGACAATGGTATACAGCCACGTGCTGAATTTCGACGCTCCTCTGAAATCTGCCAAAGCACGGTACGCCTTTATAAATATATCCTGCGACACTTCCTCCGCGTCTTCCCTGTTCCTGGTAAAACGTAAAGCTAAAGTGAAAACATAGCTTTGGTAACGGCTCACGAGACCCGCATAAGCTTGTTGATCACCACTTAGCACTTTGCTAATGATCTCTGTATCATTCAGTCCGGTTGACATTCTATAGTATTGAGACTACTGAAGTTGCGGGCAGGTTACATAAAATTAAGTTTATTTGAAGAGTTCCTTTATAATGAGGCACGAAGAGGAGGGAGCAAAAAAGCTATGAGCTGCGAGCAAAACCCCTCTAAAAACTGTCAGCCTGAGCTTGCCGAAGGCGAGGTAGAAATATAATTATATCAGTTCCAAACAGGAAACTAAAAAAAATGCCCAATGATATGCAGATGAACGTAGCTCGTCGTCCCGATATACATCGGGATTTCGCTTCGCTCAACAAGGGACGATGCTCCGAAGTACCGGGACAAGCTATGAAAAACCGGTGCTGGGCAAAATATTCAATTCCCTGTAACCAGTTTTGCCGGTCTGTAGTCCTAGGTACTGTAAATGATTTTGAAAATAAATTCTTTAAGGCTGTAACCTGGTTTAAAAACCGGTAGTCATAGAAGAAACGAACACAAAAATTAGTAACTATAAAAGTTTAAAATTATGCACGGCGGAGAAGTTTTAATACCAATTGTAATGTTTGCAGGGGCGTTTGCCATGATATTCGGCATATACTATTTGCGGACACGCCAGAACCTGGCGATGATAGATAAAGGAATGAACCCGAAGGAGGCGATCAATCGCCCGGCCCCCTATAAAAATTTGAAATGGGCGTTGTTGCTCATCGGCGCAGGCGCTGGATTATTAGTAGCGTATATCCTCGATGTATATGCATTACCGCATACGTACATCACAGAGAGTTGGGATAACCATATCAGCCGTCACAGAACAGATGATAACCCGGCCATTTATTTTGCACTGATCGCTATTGGCGGTGGCCTTGGTCTTTTCGGTTCTTATAAAATGGAGAAAACATGGTGGGATGAAAATAAAGAAAGGCTTTATCCTTAAACATTTTTGATTTTTCTATAGCAGTTAACGGCCTGTGTTTTCACAGGTCGTTTTTATTTTTGTATTTCTTCCATCGCTTTCTTCACCACTGCATCATCAGCATTCAGCACCTGGTAATAGCCATTGTTTCTCCACCTGAACCTGGCGAGGTAGGCTTCCAGTCTTCTTTGCAGCGATGCTTTTTGATTGGCGGAAAGATTGTTAAGGTCAATAGTTGCAGGAACATAATTTACAAACTGGCTCCATAGATCAGTAGGTTGATCAAAGTGTTGTATGTATGCTGCCGTAGATGGCAACTTATCTATTAGCTGCCTGTTTTTTAAATAATATATATAAACAAAATTGTTGAAGCTGCCGTTCTGCAACAGTTTATTTACTGCAACAGGATAAGTGGCTGTATCAATCGGTACAAAAATATCAGGCGTGATGCCGCCGCCGCCGTACACCACTTTTCCGCAAGTATTTTTATATTCTTTGCCATTATGTTTATTAGAGTCAGCATACAGTACTTCGCCATTCGAAAATCTTTGCCACAGTTCATCCATGTATTCTTTTTTCCCTTTATCATAAGGCCGTTGAATGCTGCGGCCAACAGGTGTGTAATAACGGGCGATAGTCAAACGAAGTGCGGAGCCATCACTTAAATTATATTGTTCCTGCACCAGCCCTTTACCAAAAGTTCTGCGGCCAATGATAGTGGCCCTGCACCAATCCTGCACGGCGCCTGAAAATACTTCGCTGGCGCTGGCGGAAAATTCATCAACAAGCACCATTACTTTTCCTTTTTCCAGCAAGCCCGGTCTTTTGCAGCGGTATTCTTTTTTCTTGCTGTTGGTGCCTTCTGTATATACCACCAGTTTATCACCATCTAAAAGTTCATCAGCCATATCAATCGCTTCATCCATAAAGCCGCCGCCATTACCGCGGATATCAAAAACCAATTGCTTTAATCCCTGCGTTTGCAATGTTTCTAATGCTTTCATGAATTCTTCGTAGCTGGTGGCAGTGAATTTATTCAGTTTAATATAACCGGTAGATTGATCGATCATATAAGAAGCATCTACGGAAGGAACAGGAATGCTGCCCCTTGTTACATTCAGCGATTGCAGTTGCCCCATTCTTTCTATTTGCAACGTAACAGTTGACCCGCTTTCGCCACGAATATGTTTTTTAATACTGTCGGTCGGTAAGTTTTTTTCAGCAAGTGAAAAACCATTTGCTTTAAGAATTTTATCGCCTATCAACAAACCCGCTTTGTCGCTTGGGCCGCCCGGTAAAACGTATAAAACGTTTACCGTGTCATTGAATACATTGAATTCAACACCAATGCCATCAAAATTACCAGCTAGTTCTTCGTTGGCTTCTTTTAATTCAATAGGAGGGAAATAAACTGAATGCGGGTCCAGTTCGCTCATCATTTGTTGAATAGCGCCGGTTTCCAGCGAATCGGTGTTCACTTTGTCTACATATTTCAGCCGGATGATATCGAGTGCTTCCTGTAATGAAGTATTTTTTGTTGTGCTGAAAAAGCTTCTGTTTGAGCCACCGGGATTTAAGCCAAAACCAAGAAACATCCCAATGATCAATACCGCTGAGAAGATCAACGGCAGCCAAACCTGTAATTTTTTATTTCCCATCAATGTTATCTTTACTGTAATTTGATGCAAAATAGCCAAAGTTTTTTGTTACTGGTTACAAGTTCCGGGTTGCCGGTAACCAGTATTTTGTAACAAGCAACAAGTACCATGTCTTCAATGAAACTCATAGCCGATAGCGGTTCCACAAAAACTGAATGGTGCCTGCTGAATAACGGAGAAACTAAAACCATTATTACGCAGGGGATCAGCCCTTATTTTTTATCCCAGTTGGAAATAAAAAACCTGCTGGAGAAAGACCTTCGTTCCAAAATAACGGTACCGGTGAAAGAGGTTCATTTTTATGGTACCGGGCTTTTGGATGTGGCGAATGCTAAAATGTTAAAATCGGTATTGCAACTATTTTTTAAAGGGGCGAAAGTGTATGCAGAGAATGATATGCTGGGTGCGGCAAGGGCATTGTGTGGAAATAAGAAAGGCGTTGCCTGTATCCTGGGCACAGGAATTAATTCATGCTATTACAATGGAAAAAAGCTGGTGACCAACAGGCCTGGCGCGGGGTTTATTTTGGGAGATGAAGGCAGTGGCGCTTATCTCGGTAAAAAAGTAATACAATATTATTTATATGGAATTTTCGATGAAGATTTGCTTTATCGGTTTAATAAAAAATATAACATTACGAGAGAAGAAATAATTGACAAGGTTTACAGGAAACCTTTCCCGAACCGCTATCTCGCATCCTTTGCGCTATTTCTTTCAGAAAACCGGGGACACTACATGATAGAAAATATTTTGGAAGATGGATTGAATGATTTCTTTTTTTATCATTTGAGTAAATATCCTGAGGTGTGGAAGTTGCCGGTGAATTTTGTGGGTAGTGTGGCGCATGGCTTCAAAGATGTATTAAAGCAATTGTGCAGCAGTTATGAGTTTGAATTGGGGAAAGTAATGAAGAGCCCGATGAAAGGATTGATTGAATACCATAGTTAAAGGAATTATATGGCCTTTGAAAGAATTACTGAACAGACAAGCCCTTATCGCCATTTGGAAAAAATGGCGGTAGGGGAGTTGTTGACTTATATAAATAAAGAAGATCAGAAAGTGCCCGCTGCTGTAGAAAAAGCAATTCCGCAAATTGAAAAATTGGTAGAAGCAGTTGCGGATAAAATGCTGATGGGCGGAAGATTGTTTTATATCGGTGCTGGCACCAGTGGCAGGCTAGGTATCGTAGATGCAAGCGAATGCCCTCCGACCTTTGGCATTGAACCCGGTCTTGTTGTAGGCATCATTGCCGGCGGTGAAGTTGCAATTACATCTGCTGTTGAATTCGCAGAAGATGATATGGAACAGGGCTGGAGAGATTTGGAAGTACATAATATTTCCTATAAAGATGTTGTTATCGGGGTCGCCGCCAGCGGAACAACACCATATGTTATTGGTGCATTAAATGAATGCCGCATGAGAGGTATTGTTACAGGGAGCATTTCCTGCAACCCTGATTCGCCGGTAAGTGCTGCGGCGGATTTTCCAGTTGAAGTAATCGTTGGCCCGGAATTCATTACCGGCAGTACAAGAATGAAAAGTGGTACGGCGCAAAAACTGGTATTGAATATGATCTCCACTTCAGTGATGATACAATTGGGAACAGTGGAAGACAATAAAATGGTGAATATGCAACTGACCAATGATAAGCTCATTGACCGAGGCGTAAAGATGCTGATGGAAAGATTGAAGCTGGATGATTATGAAAAATCCAAACAACTGTTATTGCAATACGGAAGCGTGAAAAAAGCGATGGAATCTTTTGCAAAATAGTTTCAGTTCTGAAATCCATGCTGTATATTGTGGTTTCATTCAATGAAAGTGGTAACTATATATAATCATATTGATTTTTCTTCAGCGGTGCAATCCATCGTATCGTCAACTTTTACCACTACCACAACAACTACGACCCGTTCAAACGGGATTGTATAATACTATATCATACCTTGGGCTTTTTGCTGACTGACCGGAACACCGGTTTTGAATTCAATCATTATAATTATTAAATTGTTCGGTACATGCAGGTTTTAAAATTTGGAGGCACATCGGTTGCCAATGCGGAAAATATAAATAAGGTAGCGGCTATCGTAAAAGAAACGGCTAAGAAAGAAAAAACGGTAGTTGTGGTTTCAGCTTTAGGCGGCGTTACTGATCTTTTGCTGGGTGCTGCTGAGTTGGCGGCGAAAGGCGATGAATCATACAAAGCAAAACTGGGCGTAATCGAGCAAAGGCATTTAGAAGCTGTCAAACAATTATTGCCTGTTGTCCACCAAAGCCAGTTATTGAGTTTGGTGAAAAAGAGTTGTAACGAAATCGAAGATATCTGTAATGGTATTTTTTTACTAGGTGAATTAACACCCCGGTCAAAAGACAGGATCAGCAGCTATGGTGAATGGATATCCTCGCAAATTATTTCCGCTAAATTAAAAGCGGACGGAATTGATAACACATGGAAAGATGCAAGGGAATTAATTATTACTAATTCTGTATTCACATCCGCAGAAGTGGATTTTGCCCTGACAAATAAAAACATCCAGGAATTTTTTTCGTCTCAAAACGCTTCGATATTTCTCTTACCCGGGTTTATCGCAAATGATAAAAACGGCATCACCACTACATTAGGTAGGGGCGGTTCTGATTTTACGGCGGCGATTATTGCTTCAGCGGTAAATGCTTCTATTCTTGAAATATGGACGGATGTGAGCGGTATGATGACGGCCGATCCCCGATTGACGAGCAATGCCCGGATTATCCCGCATATCTCTTACCAGGAAGCGATGGAGCTTTCACATTTCGGTGCGAAAGTTATTTATCCTCCCACCATTCAGCCGGTGATGAATAAAAATATACCGGTATGGATCAAAAATACTTTTACACCGGAAGATGAAGGAACGCTGATAGAATCAGTTTCTACAAAAAATGGAAATATCGTTCGTGGTATTTCCAGTATTAATAAAATAGCATTGCTAAGTTTGGAAGGAAGTGGCATGGTGGGTATTCCCGGGTTTTCGAAAAGATTATTTGAAGCGTTGAGCAATGAAAAAATAAATGTGATCCTTATCACCCAAAGTTCTTCCGAGCATTCTATCTGTGTAGGTGTAGATGAATCTACGGCTGTAAAAGCAAAACAGGCTGTGGATGCGGCTTTCTCCAACGAGATTATCTTACAAAAAGTAGAACCATTAAAAATAGAAACTGATCTTTCTATCGTTGCGTTAGTAGGGGAAAATATGAAAAGTCATCCCGGTATCAGCGGGAGAATGTTTGGTGCGATGGGAAGGAACGGTGTGAATGTCCGTGCTATTTCGCAAGGATCGTCGGAGAAAAATATTTCCGCTGTCATTTCCACCAAGGATGTACGCAAAGTAATCAACGTATTGCATGAAGAATTTTTTGAAACAACCTACAAGCAAGTAAATCTCTTTATCGTTGGTACAGGAAATGTAGGGGCTAAATTTTTAGAGCAATTAAAAAAGCAAAATGATTTTCTCCTGGAGCAAATGCGTTTGCAGGTAAGGGTTGTTGGTTTGAGTAACAGCCGGAAAATGTTTATCGACGAAGATGGCATCGCTATGGAACAATGGAAAGAAAAATTAGATCATGCCGGGTTGGCCGACCTTCCGCAGTTCGTGGATAATATTATTAACAGGAACCTGCGCAATTCTATTTTTGTAGATGTTACGGCTAATGAGAAAGTAGCGGCGGTTTATAGCCAGCTATTGCAGAAAAGTATTTCGATTGTGGCATGCAATAAGATCGCGGCTTCTTCTCCGTATATTAATTATAAGAAATTAAAAGATCTTGCGAGGGAATATAATTGTCAATTTTTATTCGAAACAAATGTCGGCGCCGGTTTACCGGTTATCGCTTCTTTGAATGATTTGTTGCGCAGCGGCGACAGGATACACCGCATCGAAGCGGTATTAAGTGGTACGTTGAATTTTGTTTTTAATAATTATGATGGAACGAGGAGATTTGCCGAAGTTGTAAAACAAGCGCAGGACGAAGGCTATACTGAACCTGATCCGCGGCTTGATCTCGGTGGTACCGATGTGATGCGAAAAATAATGATACTGGCGAGAGAAGCGGGTAATAAAATTGAAATGGAGGATATCGCCAATAATTCGTTCATGCCGCCATCCTGCATGCAGGGTAGCGTGGATGATTTTTATAAAGCGATGACGAAAGAAGAAGCTCATTTTAAAAAATTGTATGACGAAGCGAATAAGAAAGGATGCATATTGAAATTTGTGGCTTCATATGATAATGGCAAAGCTTCGGTAGGCTTACAGCATATCGATCCGAAGCATGATCTTTACCATCTTTATGGAAAGGACAATATCGTTTTATTTTATACAGACAGGTACAAAGAACAACCCATGGTAGTAAAAGGAGCAGGGGCCGGGGCGGAAGTAACAGCGAGTGGGGTGTTTGCGGATGTATTGAGAGCTGTAAAGTAAACCCCCAAACCCCCTAAAGGGGGCTTAGGAAAAGTTTGTAAAGTTTGAATAAGCATGAAGAATCAGTCAATAGATAAGTTTCAATACCCCCCTTTAGGGGATGGGGGCATCAGAATACATAGTCCCGGCACGGTAGCCAATCTTGTTTGCGGCTTCGATATTTTGGGTTTAGCATTGAATGAACCTTACGATGTAATGGAATTAAAATTACTTGATGAGCCTAAAGTTATTATTCATAACAGGGATACATTTAATTTACCAACGGAAGCTGAAAAGAATGTAGCGGGTGTGGTGTTGTTATCCATAATGGAAAAGATGGATAATAAGTTTGGCTTTGAAATAACCATCGAAAAACATATTAAACCCGGAAGCGGTATCGGTTCCAGCGCAGCCAGTGCGGCGGGAGCTGCGGTAGCGGCTAATCATTTGCTGGGAAATATTTTTAATAATGATGAAGTGGTGCAGTTTGCAATGAACGGGGAAAAGCTTGCTTCCGGCGTAAAGCATGCGGACAATATTGCGCCTTGTATTT
Source organism: Chitinophagaceae bacterium (assembly GCA_037200685.1). Taxonomy (GTDB): domain Bacteria; phylum Bacteroidota; class Bacteroidia; order Chitinophagales; family Chitinophagaceae; genus JAJKIP01. The sequence goes on along the minus strand of JBBCIG010000014.1, from coordinate 112,408 downwards.
TGGGCGGGGTAAGTTTAATACGTTCTATTCATCCGCTGGATATTATTTCTATTCCTTCCCCCGATCTTTTTGTAACAGTTGTACATCCCCAGATAGAAGTAAGGACTTCAGATGCGAGACAAATATTAAAGCAACAGGTTTTGTTGAAAGATGCGATTAAACAATGGGGAAATATCGCCGGACTGGTTACAGGTTTTATGAAAGGAGATCTTGATTTAATTGGCCGTTCATTGGAAGATGTTATTATCGAACCTGTCAGAAGTATTTTGATCCCCGGTTTTGATGAAGTAAAATCAAAATGCAAAGAAGCGGGTGCATTAGGCGGTGGCATTTCCGGTTCGGGGCCTTCTATTTTTATGTTGAGTAAAACTGAAAAGACGGCAAAAGAAGTGGAAGCGGTAATGAAAGATGTTTACAATAAGATTGGGATAGATTATAATACGTATGTGACGACGATTAATAAGAAAGGAGTGGAGGTCGTGAGTCGTGAGTCGTGAGTTACGAGGTACGAGGTACGAGGTACGAGGTACGAGGTACGAGGTACGAGGTACGAGACAGCATAAAATGCAAGGTAAGTTTAGATAAAGGATATGAGATATTATAGTACGAATAAAAAATCACCGGAAGTTGATTTTAAAGAAGCGACGATTAAAGGGCAGGCGCCGGATAAAGGATTGTATTTCCCGGAAAGAATTCCACAAGTTGACAAAGAGCTTATTGAAAATATAGCAGAACTTTCTAATGAGGAGATAGCTTTTCGTGTTATCAAGCCTTATGTTGGGGACACAATTAGTGAGGAAAAATTATTTCAGATAATAAGCGAAACAATTAATTTTTCTATTCCTTTAGTCAGGGTAAATGATTCAATTTCTTCTCTCGAACTTTTTCATGGGCCTACATTAGCATTCAAAGATGTTGGGGCAAGGTTTATGAGCCGTTGCCTCGGTCATTTCGTTGGTAAGCAGGATAAAAAAGTAACGGTACTGGTGGCTACTTCGGGTGATACAGGTGGCGCTGTTGCCAATGGTTTTTATAATGTGGATGGAGTGGAAGTTGTGATCCTTTATCCCTCTGGTAAAGTGAGCCCTGTACAGGAAAAACAATTAACAACACTTGGTAATAATATTAAGGCATTAGAAGTTGAAGGAACGTTTGATGATTGCCAGCAGATGGTGAAACAGGCTTTTACTGATACCGCACTAACCGAAAAATTATTTCTTACTTCCGCCAATTCCATCAATGTAGCGAGATGGCTGCCACAACAGTTTTATTATTTTCTCGCATATAAACAATGGGTTACTAATTCCCCTTTAGGGGATAGGGGCGATCTGCCTGTAGTCTGCGTTCCCAGCGGAAATTTTGGAAATATTTGCGCAGGCATACTGGCGTGGGCTTCTGGCTTGCCGGTAAAACATTTTATCGCGGCATGCAATGCGAATGATATTATTACAAGGTATCTTGAAACATCAAATCTTGAACTCCGGACTGCGGTTCCCACTCTTTCCAATGCGATGGATGTAGGTAATCCCAGCAATTTTGTACGAATACTGGAAATATTTCATCATAGTTTTCCTGAACTGAAAGATCATTTGTCTTCTTATAGTATTTCTGATAAAGAAACCGTAGCGACGATTAAAAGTGTGTATGAAAAAAATAAATATTTATTAGATCCTCACGGCGCTGTGGGTTATTTATCATTGGAACGTTATTTGGATGATCATCCCGGCGATAAAGGAATTTTCCTGGAGACAGCGCATCCTGTAAAATTTCCTGAAGCTGTAGAGAAAATAACGGGAACTATTATTGAGATTCCCATATCAGTAAAAGATATAATGGATAAGAAAAAACAAAGTGTTTTTATAAAAGCAGATTATAACAATTTGAAAGAATTCCTGCTTTCCTGATGTTTGTATATTTGCGGTGAAGGAGTGAGACATGCATAATTTAGAGCCTTTTTATAACTGGCGGCACATCTACACGAGCGAAGACGATTCTTTGTCGCCTTTTTATGGTAGGGAGTATTCGGAGTTTGAATTTACCCATACCGTTTACAACTATTATATCCATCCGCAATGGGATGACTTTGGCAGCAAAACGCTTTACATGAAAGTATTATTGGCGGATTACGAAGAACAATATGCTATCATTGAACTGATCGGTGAATGGAATGATGCAGTGGAAAATGACATCATGGAACTGAAGCGGGAAGTACTGGAAAAATTCATGTACGAACGTATTCATAAGTTCATACTGATCGGCGAAAATGTTCTCAATTACCACAGCGATGGGCGAGAGTATTATGAAGAATTATATGAAGAACTCTCTGATGCAAATGGCTGGATCGTTTGCCTGAACATGCCCGAACAAACGCAATACGACTTTAGAAAAGCGCACCTGAACCGCTACGTCGAATTAATGGAACTGGAGAACTGGCGTACGTATAAGCCTTTTCATTTGTTCCGTAAAATAGACAGCGAGTTAATGTCGAGGCTGAAAGCCTGAAGCGGTTACAGGTTACCTGTTTCTGGTTCCAGATTGGCTCCTTTACCTGCAACTTGTAACCATGAGCTTGTAACTTTCTCTCCTGAAACTTTTCCTCTTTATTTGGCCTTTGCATAGTATTTTTGCGGCAAATTTGACAATACTTCTATTAGAATACTGCGTATGAAATGGTCTGAATTTTTCACTTCTTCGGTAGGCAAGAAACTGGTAATGGCGCTGTCTGGTTTATTTCTCATTTCTTTTTTGATCGTGCATGCCGGCGTAAATGCCTGTATTTTTAATGACCTTACTGTTTTTGATCATAATGACGATGGATCGATGTTTAATCGGGCCGCTCATTTTATGGGTTCCAGTTATGTAGTCCGCATCCTTGAAATCGGGTTATTCATCGGTTTCTTTATTCACATTATACAGGGCTATATACTGGAAGTGCAGAACAGGAAAAGAAGATCGGTTGGTTATAAAATAAAAATGGGATCGGAAGGGAGCAGGTGGTACCGTAAATCAATGGGATTATTAGGTACGCTTATTCTTTTATTCCTGATTATACATATTGCTCATTTCTGGGTGCCGTCGAGAATAACCGGAGATTTACCGCAGCAACATTATTTCGGCAGCGAAAGGGAATACCACGACCTGTTTTCAAGAATGGTATCAGTATTTCAAAATCCGTGGATTGTTTTATTGTATGTGCTGGCTTGTTTTTCACTGGCCTGGCATTTAGTGCATGGATTTCAAAGTGCATTCAGAACGGTGGGTGTTTATAATAAAAGATATATGGCCATGATTAAAGCGACAGGGATTGGATTTTCCATTATCGTGCCGTTGATCTTTGCGTTGATGCCGGTGAGTATGTATTTTGGATGGGTAGGGTATAATAATTAGTTGCGAGTTCAGAGTTACGAGCCACGAGCTAAAGTCTCGAAGCTCGAAACTCATAGCACATAGCTCGAAGCATGCTGAGTAGCGAACTGAACGATGAAGAGTGCGACGCAACAGACGATGCTAGTAGTACTGAAGTTGGGTAAATGCACAGCATCCCGTGGATAATATTATTCTTAATTTCTGAGATCAATATGTTGAATTCAAAAATTCCTCCAGGATCGTTAGAGCACAAATGGACAGACTATAAAGGCCATTGTAAGTTGGTGAACCCCGCCAATAAAAGAAAATTGGAAGTGATCGTGATCGGCACGGGACTGGCCGGCGCATCGGCGGCGGCGGCATTGGGAGAATTGGGCTATAAAGTAAAAGCATTTTGTTTCCAGGATTCGCCACGCCGTGCACACTCTATCGCAGCGCAGGGTGGTATTAATGCCGCGAAGAATTACCAGAATGATGGTGATTCGACATTCCGTTTGTTTTATGATACGATTAAAGGCGGTGATTACCGTGCAAGGGAAGCGAATGTTCATCGCCTGGCGGAAGTGAGTGCAAATATTATTGATCAGTGCGTGGCGCAGGGCGTTCCATTTGCAAGAGAATATGGCGGCTTGCTGAGCAACCGTTCTTTTGGTGGTGTGCAGGTGAAAAGAACTTTTTATGCAGCGGGTCAAACCGGGCAGCAATTATTAATAGGCGCTTACCAGGCGCTGGAAAGACAAGTGGCATTGGGAAATGTGCAAGTATACAGTCGCCATGAAATGCTGGATGTGGTAGTGATTGATGGAAAAGCGAGGGGCATTATTGCTAGAGATTTAATCACGGGAAAATTAGAAAGACATTTCGGCCATGCTGTATTATTATGCAGCGGCGGATACGGCAATGTATTTTATTTAAGTACGAATGCGATGGGCAGCAATGTGACTGCTGCGTGGAAGGCGCATTAAGCGTGGAGCTTATTTTGGTAACCCTTGCTTTACGCAAATACATCCGACTTGTATTCCCGTTACCGTGATCATCAAAGTAAATTGACATTGATGTCGGAATCATTGCGTAACGACGGACGCATCTGGGTGCCGAAAGCAAAAGGCGATACAAGAAAAGCAAATGATATCCCGAAGAAGAAAGGGATTATTATTTGGAAAGACGTTATCCTGCATTCGGAAATTTGGTGCCAAGGGACGTAGCATCAAGAGCGGCGAAAGAAAGATGCGATGCGGGATATGGCGTGGGTACAACGAAGCAGGCTGTTTATCTTGATTTCAAATTCAATTTGATCAATAAATACGGAAAAGCGGAAGCCAATAAGCTGGGCATTGAAAATCCTGACGTCGAAACGTTGAAACGTTTGGGTAAAGAAGTGGTGAAAGAAGAATACGGTAACCTGTTTGACATGTATGAAAAGATCACGGGTGAAGATCCGTATGAAGTACCAATGCGGATTTATCCGGCAGTGCATTATACAATGGGTGGCCTGTGGGTGGATTATGAATTGATGACAAATATTTCCGGCTTGTATGCACTCGGTGAAGCGAACTTCAGCGATCATGGCGCCAACAGGTTGGGTGCATCTGCATTGATGCAGGGGTTAGCGGATGGTTATTTTGTGATTCCTTATACCATTGGAAATTATTTGCAGATGAAATTGCAACGAAGCCAATTTCTTTGACCCATGATGCATTTGTGCAGGCAGAGAATGGCGTGAGCCAACGCATCAATACATTAATGAACATTAAAGGATCGCAAACGGTTGAAAGTTTTCACAAGCGCCTTGGAAAAATTATGTGGGAAAAATGCGGCATGGCCCGCAACGCACAAGGCTTACAGGAAGCGATTAGAGAAATACAGGATTTGAAAAAAGAATTCTGGAGCGATGTAAGGATCCGGGAAGCATTGATGAATTTAATCCTGAGTTAGATAAAGCCGGCCGTGTGGCTGATTTTATTGAATTAGGAGAGCTGATGTGTAAAGATGCATTGGACAGGAATGAAAGTTGCGGCGGCCATTTCCGTGAAGAAAGCCAGACAGAAGAAGGCGAAGCGAAAAGAGATGATACCAATTATGCTTTTGTATCAGCATGGGAACATAAGGGAGAAAGTAATTGGAATTGCATAAGGAACCATTGAATTTTGAAGTGGCGAAGCCGACGCAGAGAAGTTACAAGTAACCCCAACCCCTAAAGGGGCTTTGGAGTTTGAATATAGAAGAGTTCTTATTTAATTGAATAATCATTTAAGTTTCCTCTTTAGGGAAACAGGGTCTACTATGGAACATTATAACATGAACCTCACTTTAAAAGTGTGGAGACAAAAAAATACTGACAGCAGGGGAAGCTTTGAAACATACAAAGTAAAAGACATCTCTTCCGAAATGTCTTTCTTGAAATGTTTGATGTATTGAATGAGCAATTAATACATGAAGGAAAAGATCCCATCGCATTCGATCATGATTGTCGTGAAGGTATTTGCGGTATGTGTTCATGTATATCAATGGCCGTCCCCATGGCCCATGGCAGGCGAATACAACCTGCCAGTTGCACATGCGGGCTTATAAAGATGGAGATACCATCGTGGTAGAACCATGGAGGGCAAACTCATTTCCTGTTATTAAAGACCTCGTTGTTGATCGTACATCATTTGATCGCATCATACAAGCCGGCGGTTATATTTCTGTCAATACTGGCAATGCGGTTGATGCCAATGCCGCTCCTATTGAAAAAGATAATGCGGATAAAGCGTTTGCTGCTGCGGCATGTATCGGTTGCGGCGCCTGCGTAGCTGCTTGTAAAAATTCTTCTGCAATGTTGTTTCTTTCCGCAAAGGTTGCGCATCTTGGATTATTGCCACAGGGCGATCCCGAAAGAAAACGAGGGTATTGGGTATGGTTAGCGCAAATGGATAAAGAAGGTTTTTGGAAGTTGCACATTTACCGAAGCTTGTGAAGCTGTTTGCCCTAAAGAGATTTCTATTACCAATATTTCACGGTTAAATGCCGAGTATTCATTAGCGGGTCTTTCTGCTGATAAATAATATCATCCTCAAATAAAGAATGTTTCCGGGTATATAAAATTAGGCACTAAAGTATCCTACAGTACTATTTTTGGATATGGGTGCCTCTACAATAATAATCAAATATGAGTAAAGGTACCCAAACAGAAAATCCGAAAAACATTAATGATTTTTTGGACAGAAAAGAAGCTAGATACGTAACTATAGTTAGATCCGCTTTTCGTCTTTCCATCACAAGTAAGGATCATATTGTGTATACGAAAGACGTTGAAAAAATGTTAAAGGAAGTGTATAATATTGAAGTTCCAAACGATGAAATTGAAGATGCTATGAATATTCTACACCTTTCGGGCGGCGCTGCTAAGTTTACAAAAAAACAAGAAACCCAGTTTTACTTTATAGAAAGCAAGGATAATCATCCAGATTAGAAAAGCTCATATTTTATCTCAATTAATTCTCCCTTGGATGCGACAAAAGAAATGTGTGGAGATTCATTTTTGACATCATTGCAGCGTTTATGACAGTATTGTGATCTGGATCGTTTAATGGAAAGGTGAATCCAATATCGTTTGCAGAGCCTATTTTGACGCTGGCGCCTTGCTTTGAAAAGAATATCTTAATACTCTTCTGTGGATCAATCCTAGCTGGAGGAGTTTCTACATCTGTAACTGTAAGAGTTGTCATTTTGGTTTGGCTTAATGCAATTCGCATAGCATTTTCGAAGTCAGTATCAAGTCCTATTTTAATATCTTTATTTCCCTTTTTACCCTTAGCCATGGTAAATTTTGGTTGAAGATATTAAATCTTTATACGTCAGCCGCGATCTACAATTTACTATTGCCATATTCATTTTTTCTATCACAGAAATCCCTTTCACATTGTACCTGAACACGCACTCATCCACGTAACTCTGGAGATGCTTTCTGGTAACACGATAATAAGTTGCACCTATAACCCCTTTTGAGTTGGCTCCAGAAGTTTTCAATCCGGTTGGTAGTGACATCATCGTGGGAATATTGTCCCCATGCATGGAAGACCTTCTTATGCTCGTATATAGCACTAAGATTATTGTATCCCTGCCATTCATCTGTATAAAGCGTTGCGGTTCGATGCACATGCTTTTTGACAATATTTTCCAAGATAGCCTGTGTTGTATTTGGTACTACATAGGCAACAAGCTTCCCCCGCGTTGCAACATTCCGACGACTGGCGTTTTATCAGCATAAACTCCTACCCTCGCTATTTTTTATTTTCTTACACCTGTGGCGGTTTTTATTTTTTCCACCCACAAAACTTTCATCGATCTCAACTTCCTCAACAAGAATATCATGAGCCTTGTCCTTAAATAGTTTTCTAATTCTATGAAGCATGAACCAGGCAGTTTTTTGAGTTACGTGGATATCTGTAGCTAGTTGGTAACTGCTTACCCCACGTTTATGAATCGTACATAGGTAAATTGCATATACCCATTTAGTGAGCGGGCACTTGGGTTTTTTCAAAAACCGTTCCACGGTCACGGTAAATGTTTTACGACAACGTTTGTCTTTGCATTTGTATGTCTTTCCGTCTTTTAGTTTATAGCCGCCCTGGTTATAGCAATGTGGGCAAATAGGCGTTCCATTCCAGATAATCTTTTCCATAAAGGCTCTGGCAGCAGATTCATCAGGTATGGCTTTAATAAGAGCGGAAAGAGAATTATAATTCTCCATTTCAATGGGTTTGGATATGAATTGTAAAATAAAAAAGCTTTTCAAAAAGTGTTAGTGTTTTTTCCTAACAAGTGTTAACGATATATAAATATTTGTTTTTATGGGTGTTTGAAGATTATTTTTGATCCGATAACATATTGCGTTAAGCTGATTTCTTGTTCTGAAAACTGGTAATTCTCATTGACTCAGGAAATAAGCAGACGCTCACGCTATGCGTGGGCTTTCTGTCTATTGAGTCAAGGGTATACCAGTACCTCAGAGCAGTAGCTTTAAGTTCCACGCATTTTTATTTTCCGTCACGTCTGGAACTGCGTGATCCAAATAACTGACTATGATGTTCAAAAAAGCCGCTATCCTGGCGATAGCAACCCTTACACTATTTTCTAGCTGTAGTAAAAATGGTTCCTCCTCTCTGTTGCCCCCTGACACAAAGCTTAAGTTGACGGTTACCGACAACCTTGGAGCGCCAATGTCTGGGGCAACTGTAATTCTGTATTACTCTCAAACAGATTTGAGAACGATGCCAACAGGCTGGCTACAATGACTTCGGATGGTAGTGGCACAGTAACATTTTCTAGCCTGAGTGCTCACAAGTATTTTTGGTCTGCTGAAAAAGGGTGCTTAACCAACATGCTCGGCACTGTGACTACCGTAACTTCTTTGATGCAAACGTCACAAATACAGCAACTACCTCTCTTTCGGGAGCCGGGAGTTTGAAATTCGTAAACAGTTCTTCTAACCCATATAGGATTTACATCAATGGGGTCGCCTATACAGAAATGAATGGAGGAACAACCAAAACGTAAACTATGTCGCAGTTGGATTTTATACTATTCGTGTTTTGCAGCTTAGTGGATACGTTGTAACGCCAACAGATAAAATATATGCAGGCTCCGTAACGTGCGGGGGAACACTGGCTACGACATTCCCATAAAAAAATAAGACAGGTAGGGGCTGTAAGCCCCTTCTTGTCTTATTCATCAGCGCGTATTTTCACAACATATAATTGTGATTGTCTTTTATAGTACTTTTACGTTACTGAAAAATAACGGTACTAGTAGATATATCACTGCCTAAAATTATACCTGCTTCAAACAATTTCTAAAATCAAATAGCCCGTACCAGTTAAGATACAAGGCTATTTTGCAGTTAGTGTCGGTGCTTATTCTTATTGTACAGCTACCAGGTCTATTTCAAAAATCAGGATAGAATTGGCAGGAATAGAGCCTACGGCTTGGTTCCCATATCCAAGGGATGGCGGTACATATAAAATGATACGTCCACCTGAAGCGATCAGCGGCAATGCATTTTTCCAGGCGGTGATCAATCCACCCAGGTTAAAAGATACAGCGGATGGTGGGTTGTCGAAAACAGTTCCATTCGTCAGCATTCCTTTATATCTCACACCTACGTACGAGCAAGGTGTCGCATTTTTTCCATTGCCAGCCGATTCAATTTTGTAAAAAAGGCCGCTGCAATGTTGTGTAGCAACAATGGAATTCGTTGTCAAATAGCTTTGAACAGCTTGTATTTCGGCGGATGGCGCTACATAACCACAAGGATCATAATCACAGGAATTCTCTTTTTTACAGGCGAAAAGAATAACGGAAAAGAAAATAGCGACAAAAAGTTTATACATGGCGGATAAAAATTGAAATACTTACAAAAGCTCTGTCTATATAGACCAAATAAAGTGGTAAACGCTGCAAGGATACAAAAAAATCATTGCTTATCTCTTTTGGCGAGAAGTTCTTTATAATGCTGTTCATTCATGTCCCAGCGTGATGTGCGGAGAAAACGACCATGAATATTACAATTAAAACTAAGGCGACTAAAACGACCAGTATCCCTGAAGAGCTCATATTGATCTCCATGGTGGCACGTGTGTACCAGCCCGAGAAATAATTGATAAAAATCCCGGCGGCCAGCAGCACACCTAATGGCAAACCAGCGGCAAGCCGCCAGATCAATTTCTTTTTTTCCAACCGTTTTTTTTTCCCAGTAGGCAATAAACCCTTTTTCTTCATCGGTCAACATACTGCAAATTTAATATATAACCGCGGGGCTTGCATCAGCCATTCAAATTATATATATTGTGTTACCTAACATTAAGGTTGTGAAATTAGCGACACTGCTAGCCCAATATCTCTATAGTAACCACAGGCTCGACCTACCTGGTATTGGTACTTTCCTGTTAGATCCTTCCTCCATAAATTCCCCGGATATCAGCAAGCAACGCTCCATTAACCTGGAGGGTATTACGTTTGAAAATAATTCATCTGTAAAAGAATCCCCTGATTTAATCGCATTCATTTCCGCACAAAGCGGCAAAATGAAAGCGCTGGCGCAGGCTGACCTGGGATCACACCTGCAGCTGGCTCAGCAATTCCTGAACATGAGCAAACCTTTTACGTTTGAGGGAATCGGTACATTGACGATTTTACGATCAGGTCAATATAAGTTTGCACCACTATCTGTCGATGGTGATAAATTAAAAGAGTACAAAACAAAAGATAGCGCTCCTGTTTCCATCGAAGAGTCATCAGCGCAATACGAACCCTTCTTCGATAAAACACAAACAAAGGCAGGCTGGAGAAAACCAATGATAGTGTTGCTGATCATTGCGGGAATTGGATTAGCGATTTGGGGCGGATATTATATTTCGCAAAAAATGTCAGGCGATAAACCAACAGTGGAAAACACTGAGGTTGTTCCATCACCATCTGTAAAAGAAGAAGAAAAGCCGCAGCCCATACAAACAGATACGATAACGTCGCCGCCAAAAGATACCACGCAGGTAATGCCTGTACAAATAAATACAACTCCGCAGGACAGCTATAAATATATATTGGAAGTGGCCAACAGCAGGAGAGCTTTTGAAAGATATTATCGTTTGAAACATTATCAGTGGCAGGTGCAGATGGAAACAAAAGATTCCATCCAGTATAAATTATTTCTTTTATTACCTGCGATGAATGCTGACACTACCCGCATCCTCGATTCACTCACGGTAATGAATGGCCGGCAGGTTATATTGAATATCCCAACTGATGATAATGCAGCCTGCAGCATTCTGGATACAACAGTTTACAACTGAACATTCATATCGAAGGCGGCTATTACAGCGAAGTCTATCGCTCTTCATTAACGTTTGAAAAAGATAAACTGCCATCATCCTTCACCGGTGATCGTAATGCTTCCACGCATATTTATTTTTTATTGAAGAAAAATCAGTTCTCCGCTTTTCACCGTATTCAATCCGACGAGCTTTGGCATTTTATGCCGCGGCCGTTGGTGATATATGAAATTCAAGAGAGCGGTCATCTTACAAAACATTTATTGGGAATGATCCGCAAGCCGGACAATCATTATTCTGTGTCATCAAGGCAGGTAATTGGTTTGCTTCTCAACGGCAGAGCAAAGCGAATATTCCTTGGTGGGCTGCACCGTTTCCCCCGGTTTCGATTTTGCGGATTTTGAAATGGCGAAGAAGAAAGAATTAATCCAATTATATCCCCAGCACAGCGAACTGATTGATAAACTGTGTAAATATTATTAGCCCGGCTGCATTGCTACTATCATCTTCGTTGCGACGCTCCTTTCATCTTCCTGTTCTTTACTCAACATATGGAAACTTTCTATACAAATAGACCCCTCGTACCTCGGGGTGACAAAGACGAGATTTAATATCATAAACATTTCATTAAAACGATGTGCATAGCAATAATTCTTTTCTTTGTCATAGTTTATCCCGTTTGCGGGAGCGAGGCTTTTATTTCACACTAATAGTTTTTTTCATTGTTCCCACACCCGTTATCGTCAACTTCTTCCACGTGCAGGCAACACGGATTTTATTTGTATAATGCCTGATGATGTTATTTCTAATCCGCCAAATCCCATCAGCACGGATATGCAGCATTCCTCCCGCACCCGTCGCAAAATAAGGATTGCCGCCACCTTTGGTTTCTGCGATTACACCAAATGGATTTTTTTTGTTCTTTATATAGCCGTCTTTAAAAAATGAAATGATTTGGCGCTGTCACCCAATCTTGCATACAGTAAAGAAAAAATAGCTTGTGTCATCGCCGGGCCGTTGCCTACTCTTGATGCATAATATTCCAAATCCTTTTTTATCGCTGCGGGATTTGTTATTTCTTTCAGCGGATAGGCGAGGGAGGTTCACATCAGCTTGTTTGATGCCTTCACCATTATATGTTGCATGTTCCTTAGTCACGCCGTCAGGAAATGAAAGGATGGGAATATTATTGAAAACTTCCAGCCAGTCATTATTTACAGGTATCCTAATATCTTCGCCGCCTCCGCTGCATATTTTAAATTCGCTTTCGCTGCCGCATTCGTGAATGCATTGTTATCAATGTTCTCCGCCCATTCATCAGCCGCCACTACATTTTTTATTTCATATTGATGGCGGCCCGTTACGTTCCACACGGCTTGCCCAAAAATCAGCAGTGGAAGAAAGTAATGGCCAGCCTTTTTCTTTCAGCCATGTTTTATCCTGCGTCACGCAATAAATAATTCCACGCTGCAATCGCTACGCATGCGGTGATATGATGTTCGAAAGGCCCGCTCAATGCCCACACCGCGTTTCTTCTTCACCGCTTGCCGCACTTTCCCATGGAAACATCGCTCCTTTATAGCCATGTGCAAATGCATTTTTCTGGCCTCCTCCAACCGGTTGAAGCGATAGTTAATCATTCCTTCTGCAATTTCCGGGTGCAATACTAATACCGCAGGAAACATCCATAATTCTGTATCCCAAAACACATGGCCGTTATATCCCAATCCGCTAAGTCCCATCGGCGAGGGACTATAGTCCGATCCTTCTCTTGCAAAAGAATACAAATGGTACAGCATGCTGTGAATATCCTGCTGGCTTTGTTCATCGCCTTCTATTTGTATATCACTTTTCCAAAGCTCATCCCATGCTGCGTTATGAAATTTTATAAGACGATCATGACCTTCAAGTTTCGCAAAAATCGTTAATCGTTCCCGCTCATTCATCACATCATCATGATGAGCGGATGTGGTAGTAGAACCAACAACAGAGAAAGAATATTTTTCACCCGCCTTCATTTTTTTATTGAACCGCATCAGGTGCATATTATTATATCCCATATTTCATGCACCACTTTTGGTTCGCTGCTATGTGCTTCCGTAAACATAAAGGAATTGGATGCACATAATAATAATTTTCCTGTTGGGCTGTGTGCAGTTGAAGTGAGCAGGCTTACCATTGCATGCGGTCTGTCAATTTCATGAAAATAATTCTGTACATCCTGCATCGCATCCGGCGACTCAATAACACTGGATGCTGCATGGAAAAATCTTTTTTAGCCGTAATCGTAACATCTATCAATACGGTATAAGGCAAATGCCGCAATGAATAATACGTATAAGTGATACTTGCTTTGTCATAAAAATCAAAAGAAGTCGTAAGCCTTGCATGATGCATATCCAATTGTTGTTGCATGCCCGTAACATTGTATTCATTGATCCTTTCGTAATCAATATCGACATACATATTCAGCAGGTTAAAATTCTTCAGAAAATTGCTCACCCTGCCTCGGCCATAATTATCATAAGCGCCTGCCAGCACCACTTCTTTTGTTTGAAAAGGCTGCGGGCTGGATACTATACCGATCATTCCATTCGCCACCGTCACACCCGAATAGTCTTTTGCATTCACAGGGTTGGCCATAATTGTCCACGGATCAATTTTTGTTTGCGACTTTGCATTGATAACAAGAAGTAGAAAGAAAATAAAGAAAACAGTTTCATACAATCAATTTTATAATCGCAACAGTAAGCAAGCGGTTAGTTATGAGCTACGAGACTTATTCAGTATCTGAACTATCGGTCCCGAAGCTCGTAGCTCATAACTCGCAACTTTAGTTTAAGCATCATCTCGCTCAAGAACAGCGAGCAAAAACATATAATTATCTACCAAAAATCCTTCATATCCCCAGCATTCGCCGCTCCATGTTTTCCAATCTTTCGTTCTTCCGCTGGCACATCTTCCCTGGAAGTTTCCTTCACTCATGCTTTTAAGCATTGGCAGCATAATCGCATCAGCATCCGCTTTCCTTTTCAACTTTTGCAAAGCATTAATAGTAAAATAAGTGAAGCAGCCGTGGCTCCGCCCCATTCTCATATATTTGAAAACCGTCAAGATTATCTTCCCGTTTGCCACCGCCTACTTCTAATAACAAATCTGTGTAGTCCGCACGGATAACAGGAATTAAATTACCCGGCAGCCCCAATTCAAAATTGGTGTAACCCACGTCTTTCATTTTTTGGAGCAACTTATTCATGATGCTGTTGGCAAGCGGTTCTTCAATTAAATCATAACTGATGGCAACGGTATTCACGAAGATAAATAGTAATCATGCAGTTTTCCATCTGCACTTTTCCATCCCGCAAGAATACCGGTGGAAGGATTATAAAACATAGTAGTATAAACAGATTTCAACTTTTCTGCTTTTGCTTTATAATAATCCGCATCTGCATCGTTACCATATTTGCGAACAACTTTTTCAAACTGAACCAGTGCATTGTATGCAAGCGCATTGGAGTAAGCATCTTTGTGGCCAAAGCCGATTGTATCCCACCAATTAGCAGGACGCTGTGTTTTATCGCCTTTCCAGCTACCGCTGTTGCCTGATAAACAAAATTCCAGCAAGCCATCATTGTCTTTATCCATTGACAACATTCTATCCGCCCACGCTTTATCAATTTATAATTAGCAATAAACCATGCGGCATTTTTGCTGCTCAATGTATAAATAGCAGCAGACATCAATAAAGAAGGGTAAGAATCCAGCGAATGACAAGTAGTAGCTGTTTCCGGAATATCCCATTCTTTGTCGTAATCATAACCCAGAAGACCATAACCTTTTTTACCAGCCAGGTAACGGTCCAGCGTCATGCGGATAAGGTCATTTGCCTCTAATCCTTCCGCCAGCCGCGGTGTGAATGCAGCGACCGTCGCATATTTAAACAACGTAAAAGCGCAGGCATCGCTGGCTGTATTGTTCGCCAGTATTTTTAAAAAAGGGTTTAACTGGAAAATACTGATAAAGTTTTTCCGGAAACAATCATAGCGACTGTCGTTTTCTATTTCTTTTATTTCGGGATGGATTGATACTACTTCAAAGTGATAAACAACCTTCTTGTTATTTGCATTTGCCACCGGAAACTCCAAACGTACATAAGGATGTTCAATAAAACGTTTGGCAGTCACCTTAACTTTTATATGATCAATGTTTGATGTCACCCGCAACGTTCCCATATCCGGCAAGTGTAAGATGGCCGGCAGGCTGATCGTGTCATTCCCTTCGCCCGTCATCCCGAGCAATGTTGCATGATTGAGATGCTGTTCAATATTGAATAAGAATGGTTGGGTATAATTCTGTTGGTATTTACTCGTAATCGTAAAAGATTTTTTAGCAATCTTGCTCTCCCATACAGGCCCTTCTTTTGAATAAATTGTTTTCTTGTTCCTCTGTTTGGCGGTATGTTTATTTTTCGCCCATTCTTCATCATGGAGAATTACATTTTCTGTCAGTTTATTTTTACCAAGAGAGTCAATAGAAAAAAAATCAAATTGCGGCGATTCTTTATTCAATATAATTTTCAGGCAGGAAGAAGTTGCTTCTTCTTCCGCTTGTGCCAATAATGACGGCGCCACCGCTGCGGCAATCGAAGCAAGTAAAATATCTTTTGCAAATTCTCTTCTTTCCATAAATTATAAACCTGGTCTATATAATTTTAATTTTGAACCCAACTGCATTGCTACTATGATCTTCGTTGCGTCGCTCCCGATAGCTATCGGGACTTCAGCGTCGGTATCCCAATAGCTATCGGGACTACTGAGCATTTGTGGAACTCCCGATAAATACCGGGATTCTGTTTACTATTAATTATTCCTTTTCAACCTTTTCAAAAATGGTTTCATCGTTTCAAACCATCGTTCCGCCATTTTTATTTCTCCAGTCGTATTCGGATGAATATCATCATACATATCTGCTGATGGGTTCACCCCGGTAAATTGGTCAACAATAATAATGGGTGACTTCTTTTTAGTTTTTGCATGTGCAAACTGAACAATAGCTTCATTAAACAATTGAACAGATTGTTCATACGATGTATCATTGCCGCATAATTTTTTAGAAGCCCATTGTGCACCAAGCGGCGGTATTTTAGCTAGCAATATCTTTACAGAAGGGTTTTTCCTGCGCAGCTTATCAATAATAACTGAAAAGTCTTTCATGGCTGAAGCAATAGGCGTACATTGAAACACTTCATTTGTTCCCAGTTCCATCAGCACAATATCAGGCTTATATTTTTCAAGCCAGTTGTCAATATTTCCCCGGATGCTATCCCAGCCCGGTGGTTGCAATATATCATGCGCTTTCCAGCCGGAATGACCGTCATGATCCATGTCGAAGTCAGCGTCAGGCACAGCGCCACCCATGTGGTGTTTATCCCACGAGCCGATAAAATCGAAATTATAATTTCCATTGTGTAACAGTTGCCATAAACTGCGGCGGTAACTGTTATATATACTTGTACCGTTGGTAATAGAATTACCTAGCGGTAAAATGTTTTTAGTCTTTTTATCATACACCGTCAGCATGAAGTTTTGCTTAACCGCTGCATCTTTAGTTGTTGCGTTGATCTGTATTAAGTATTGACCTGTTTTTTTTTGTAATGCCGGATAGTGTGTTCGTTGCTTTATCAAAACTTATCCAGGAAGGAAGAACGGTGCAGGAGTATTCAATAATTCGATTTGCCGAATCCATTGCTGAAAAAGTATAACTGAATTTATTGCGGGCTGCGACACGGTTATTGGGTTGTGTGGTAAAAGAAAGTTTCTGTGCATGCAAAGAAAAAAAGGATAACTGCAACAGCAGGTAAATAAAAAATGAGGAGCACCTTTTATCGCAAATCAATCTACCCATTCTATTACGGGTTTATCAGCGATCATTTTTAAGGACAGCCATATATACCTGGAATCAGGAAGGTTTGTTTTATTCCACCGGTCTGCCATAAAAAGAAATTTATCTTTTTGCCCCTGGATCGGCAATACAAAAGTGCTTTGTGATGAAAATGTGCTGTCTGCAGCTTTACCAACGCATGGATTACCCATCGGCTGCCAGCTTCCTAACAAACTATCTGCAATCGCATAAGTTGCAGGATTAGGAGACCATCCCGTGCAATCAGATGTGATCAAATAATATTTTTTATTATACTTAAAAACAGCAGGCGCTTCCCGGTTATCCGCTGAAGTAATGCGGGTATAAGTTGTAGTTGGTGACAAATAATCATCAGCCAGTAAACATACATGCATAGTCTTGTTCGATTCCGAAGCATAAATTAAGTAAGCTCTTTCATCTTCGTCTTTATATACCGTCATATCGCGGCTCATTTGCCCGTTTGGTTTTACACTTCTTATATAGTTATAAGGGCCTGTTGGGTTATCGCTAATAGCGACTCCTGCCTGTGAATAACTGTAATCATTGACATCTACATGCATCCACATCACAAACTTTTTTGTTTGTTTATTATAAACCACTTTCGGACGTTCTATCACTTTGCTAGTATCCAGGTCATGTGCGGGATCGCCAATAATAGAAGATAGTGCCACGCCTTCATACTTCCAGTTGATTAAATCTTTTGATGAATAACAATTAACGCCACCAGCCGGCACACGATAATCTTCCCATTGCTGATCGGGCACCAGCCATGTTTTTCCTTTTTTTATTTCACCAAACCAATAGTATGTATCGTTATGTAATAACAATCCACCGCCATGCGCATTGATTGGGTTGCCTTCCGTGTCTTTCCATATAGCTGCATTTGGCATAGGTGGTATCTTTGGGTCAATCACCGGTTCCTGTGTATTTGTACAGGATAAAGCAAAAAGTAAAATGACCGCTAAATAATTTTTCATTTTTATCTTTTATGATTGTATTAAAAACTAGCGCCGATTCCTTTCATGGGCGCAGCGTTCCCATTAAAATCAATGCTGCCTTTTTGGATGCCAAATAATTGCTGGATATCAATTCCGCCATTCAATAAAGTTGGAATACTTGCTTTCGTTTTAATAAAAGAAGAAAGTTCTTTCGCCTCTGTAATAAGCGGGTCGCCCGGAGCGAAGCCGGGATTTATATTTACGCCAACTATATTCCCATTTATTATTTCCTGCTGTTGCTGGTTAGCCCATGCGTTGAAATTTTTTAATTGATTTACATTAAAGCCATCAGTTAAACTCCACAAGCAATTGCCAAATATTTCCCGGTAATATTATTCCCGGCTATAATTTCTTTGTTACCCATGAGAATGTTATTATAAAAAACGAATCCTTCATTGGCGCTTTGTGATGCAAAACTGATAGCAGCGTTCTTTGTATTGTAAATAGTGTTATTGTAAATAAAGCAGTCTTTTAATTTAGCCGTAAGGTGTTCATTCCAGATATAGATGCCGGATTTAGCTGCGGATACGGCGCCATCATCAATGCTGATATTATAACGGATAGTGTTATTATACCATGGTCCGCCACCATTAAATTCAAATAACCCGATACCGCTTCCTTCATTTTCATACGAGAGGCAATATTGAATAACAGAATTAGTGACGCCACCATCAAAATCAAAACCACCACCATCACCGCTACCGGGTGAAGTTTTATTACGGTAAGACAAACAATGTTCAATCGTAACACTGTCAGCGTCCCAGGCCCATATTCCTACAGAGCCATTGCCAATGCGGGGCATGTCCCAGCCATTATTAGTAGCTGTGCAATATGAAATTTTTGCATTTGTACATTGGCTCATGATGATCCCATTGCCACTGTGATTGTTTTTATTAGTGGGGTCGCCGGGATTATTTTCCACTTTGCAATAACTGATGGTAATATTCCGGCAGTCTGTTTTTAAAAGATTTTCCCCGCTTATAGAAATTCCTGCGTAGCCATTGTCATGTGCATATACATTTTGCACAGTAATATTAGAACTGTTGCGAAGCAATAACCCGGATTTTTGATAGCCAACTATTTCGATGCTGTCTATTTTGATGTTATTACAATAAGCGAAACTGATGCCATTCGTCGTATTGCCATCTTTTCGGCCGGTGCCGGTTACTTTGATGTTTTTTATTTGTAAATAATTACAATTGTTGATAATCATACCAGCTTCGTTGCCACTATTAATAGTAGCTGGACTATTGCCATACGATGCGATTACTATTGGTTTATCAGCACTGCCATTTGAATTATAATTTAGGAAAAGTGTCCCCTCCAATGTTTGTCCGCCCCATAACAATATGGAATCTCCAGCATGTAATACCAGGTCTTTTATTTTAGAAAATGTTTTCCAGGGATGAGTGATGCTGCCGTCATTATTGTCATTGCCGGTATTGCTAATGTAATAAGATTTTATAGATGCTACCGGATTGTTTCCTTGCTGATCTATATTGGTCTGGCAGGAAACTAACAGGAAGATGAAAAAGAAATACAAGAAGGGGGGGGGAAGCGGTTTCATTATTTATAACTATAAATTCAAAAGACCGGTAGGCTGTGCCGGTCTTTTGAATGAATTGTTTTTAATTATAGCCCGGATTCTGTTTTAGTTTCGGGTTCAGGTCTATTTCCAGTTGTGGTATAGGAAAATATTCATTTTTATTAGCCACAAAGGTTATGGTTGGTGTTAAGTTATTGGGTAACCTTGTTTTTTCTTTTGGCAAGTATTTATTATTTATAAAATCAGCAATTTCTCCCCAACGTACCAAATCAAAGAAGCGATGTCCTTCCATAGCTAACTCAAGCCTTCTTTCAAAGTGTACCGCCTTACGTGCAGTAGCCTGGTCTGTCCAGGGAGTATTGTATGTATCTACCAGGTAATTTGCAGAAGCCACATAACCTCCAATATCATCATATACTACTTCTACCTGGCGGCCCGTCTTCGCACGGTTACGGACAAAGTTTACAAAAGTTCTTGCTTTATCTACTGTGCCCACTTCTACTTCGCATTCAGCGGCCCAAAGTAATACATCAGCAAAACGAATAATGCTAACGTTTACCGCACTTGTAAGCATATAATACTGGGCATAGTTCTCAAAGTAATTTGAAAAATTCCCATTATTATACCTGAAGTTATTTTTTACAGGAGTATAAGGGCCTCCAAAATTCCGATCATTGATCCAGCCATAGTCAGGATCGCTTCCGGGGTTACTTCCATAGCCACTATAATAAGATGGTGTAGTCCAGTCTAAAAAGGGTACTCCTCTTCTCCCTACTGTCCAGTCTAATCGTGGATCAACAGGGTTCTGATAGGTATTATAATATTCCCATCCTGCCACACCCATATCATTGGTCATGTTTACATCATTATAGTTATCGATTAATGGTAAACCGTAGCACTTGTTTTAAAAGCATTTACTAAATTAAAAGAAGGTTGTTTCCATGTTTGCTGATAACTGGTTAAAGGATAAAAATTAGGCTGGCTGGCGATATCTCCAATATTCGCATTTCCGCCATTGGAACCATCATTCGCGGAAAATTGTATTTGAAATATATGTTCCGGACTGTTTTCAGTGCCGGCATCAAAATTCGCATCGAAATTGGCCATCAATGCGTAAGGCACGCCTTGTGATGTAACACCATTTCCACTACCACCATATGTGGCAGGGATAATAGTATTTAATAAAGCCTTAGCCTCTGCAAATTTTTTCTCAAACATATATGCTTTAGCCAGGTAGCAAGCCGCTGTCCATTTATTAGCCTGGCCCTTATATTTTTGCAGAGCAGGCATATTGTCCATTGCAAATTTAAAATCAGCTTCGATGTTTGGCCATATATCAACTTCGTTGGAAACTTTGAAATCTGTAACCGTTTCATCTATATAAGGCACTTTATTCCACATTTTTTTTGCTTCGAAATGAAAATGACCTCTCAAAACCTTGCTTCTGCAATCGCCAGTGTTTTTTCCGCAGCTGTCATATCGGTAGCGGCGGTAGCAGCAAGTATTACTTTATTGCTCCTTGCTACACCGTCATAAACAGTACGCCATTTAGAAGCGAGGTATGTGGAAGTCGGTAATGCCTGGAAATGTTCAAGTGCTAATCCTTCAGGCCCATCATTCGCACCACCACGATAAGCATCGCCGGACGTAATATCGCCGTACATCCAGTTAGTACCTGTAGTGCTCCACCAGCCTGATTTTACTGTTAAGCCGGTAACATCGTGATAGGCGCCTATCAATAGTTGCTGTACGCCGGCTTTGCTGGAAAGCTCTTCCAGGGTAACACCTGTAGTAGAAGGTACATCCAAAAAAGACTTTTTGCATCCTGTGGTTATGGCTACAACTACAAACAGGATTATCGATAATTTTTTCATATTATAAATCATTTAATCTATTTTTTATAATCCGAAATTGACACCAAAAACAAATTTCTTTGAAATAGGATAATTGCCTCCGAAATCCACACCAATATTTGTAGCGCTGCCTGTGCTTATCTCAGGATCTATTCCTGTGTATTTAGTAAAAGTGGCAAGATTGTATCCCTGTAAATAAATTCTTATTCTATTAAAAGCTTTTTTGGGAGATAATGTATAGCCAATTTGAAGGCTTTTCAATCTTAAATACGATCCATCTTCTATGAAGAAGCTGGATGGCGTAGCGTCGGAAGATGCTATATTATTCCATATTGGTAATTTTGCACCTGTGTTGGTAGTGCTCCATGTATTATTAGCACCTTCGCCTTGCGCACCAGGGAAAACACTGTAAGCTCTCCAATAATTGAAAATTTTATTTCCGGCAACACCTTGTAAAAATATACCGAGATCAAAATTCTTATAATTCAAATTCAAATTATATCCATAACTGAACTTCGGATGCGGGTTGCCGAGGAAAGTACGGTCATCATCATTTATCTTTTTATCTCCATTTATATCTTTGAACCTAAAATGACCTGCTGCAGTGGCAGCTGAAAGTCCGGGATGAGTTACACCATTTTGTGTATACTCGTTCGCCGATTGAAATATTCCTTCCTGCACATAACCAAAGAATGTAGATACAGGCATGCCTACAACACTGCGTGTCAAAGAAAAAGCTGTAGGAGCATAGGCATTGCCATCAATATGCGCTGTACTATCATTGCTAATATAATTTACATTATTGCGATAGGTAGCTATATTGAAATTCATATCATAGCTAACTGCTCCTATATGGTTACGATAACCCAGCTCAAGCTCAATCCCTTTATTGGAAAATTCCATGATGTTTTCAAAAGGCGCAAGTGCATCACCCCGTAATCCCGTTATTGGCGGTACGGCGAGCAGGTCTTTTGTTATGCGGTTAAACCAACTGAAAGAAATAGTCATTTTGTTATGGAACAAAGCGGCATCAAAACCAATATTGGTTGTTTTATTTGTTTCCCAGTGGATATAGGGGTTACCTAATTGGTATAAGCCTGCGCCGGTAAAGGCTGAATTGTTGGTGCCATTTAAATCATAACTGCTATAATTTACATAGCCGCTTAATGTATAACGGTCAAGATATAAATCGGCCGGGATAGCATTATTCCCATTTTCACCATAAGCAGCTCTTATTTTAAGATCATCCAGCCAGCTGATATTCTGCATAAATTTTTCTTCTGACATTCTCCATCCACCACTGTAGGAAAAGAAATTCCCGTAACGGTTTAATGGACCGAATTTGGAGGAACCATCCCTCCTCGCAACAAAGCCCAAAAGATATTTTCCCATTAAGGAATAGTTTATATTCCCGAATATAGAGGTGGAATTTTCATAGCCACTTCCCCCCCGACATTGGTATTGTGGGATTAAAACTTCCATTAGTAAGGTTCAGGTAACCAATTGTTGTATAAGGAAAATTAGTTGCAGTACCCTGGCTGCTTCTTGATTTTGCTTTACTGGATTCGTATGCTGCGAATGCGGTTATTTTATGAATTCCTTTCAAACTAATTTCATAAGATAATTTATTCGTCCATCTTATGTCGCTGCTATAGCCACCGCCTTCTGTAAACTGGTTATAAGTAGCTGAAAAAACATTTTGAGGAAAAGTATCAATAAAGTAACGATAGCTATATGGATAAAACTGTACGCCTATTTTACTTTCAAAAATTAAATTCTTAATTGGTTCAACCGCGATAAATGCGGAACCAATCATGCCTGCGTTGTAGCCCCCACTTCTTTTGTCAGTTTTTTGACCAAGCACCGGGTTATTACCACCAGGGCGCAGCGCCGTTGTACTTGTAAAATCTTTAGGCCCTGAAAAATTACCGGCGATATCATATAATGGAATTAGCGGACTGCGTTGGTATAAATCGCCTAATAAGCCCTGCGGATTGTGGTTGCCATTACTTACACCCGATCCCTGTGTGTAGGAAAATTGAACATTTTCTCCAACTTTTAGCCAGGTTGTTGGTCTGAATTCTGTATTTACTCTTACTGAATATCTTGTAAAATAAGTACCCAATAAAGTTCCTTCATTATTAAGATATCCCATGCCAAGCGAGTAATTGCTTTTATCCGTGGCGCCGCTTAATGTTAATTGGTGACTATGGCTAAAGCTTTGATCCATCACTGAACGAAACCAGTCGGTACCAGTTTTATTCGTTTTTAAAATCCTGTAGTTCGATAAATTATAAAGAGAAGGATTAACAGCGGGGCTGCCTTCTGCCGCTACCAAAACAGGTAAACCTGTCCTTTCTATAATATAATCAGGTAATACAGGGGTAGCACCAGATCCATAAAACTGGCTGGTTAATGGTAAACCGGAATTTTTTAAATAATTCCAATAAGCATCCGCATATTCCTGGGGACTGAGGCTTTTCGGATAATTAGTGGGTGTTTCGAATGATCCATAAGCGCTATATTCTAATTTGGGCGCCGAACCACGCTTGCCCGTTTTAGTGGTAATAACTATTACGCCATTACCGCCTTGTGCACCATATAAAGCAGTATTAGATGGGTCTTTTAATATTGTCATTGTTTCAATATCATTCGGATTCACAAGGTTGCTGCCGCCTCTCATTTGCACACCATCTATTACATATAAAACATCATTATTACCATTAGAACCAAAGCCGCGAATACGTACCACGGCTGTACTGCCCGGCCCACCCTGTGCATCCACACTCACACCGGCTACACGGCCCTGCAATACAGAACCTACATCTGTAACAGGAGTTTTTGCCACTACATCCGCCGAAACAGTAGATACGGCACCGGTAATATCTCTTTTGCTTTGTTTGGTATAACCTGTTATTATAACTGCGTCCAAATTAGCTTCTGCAATTACAAGTTTTACAGCTACATCCTGGTTAGCAGTCGCATTGATTTCCTGCGGGGCGAAGCCGGTATAGCTAACAACTAAAACCGTTGCAGTCGCAGCGCCGATATCCAAACGGAAACGACCTGCATTGTCTGTAGTAGTAATTAAATTTCGATCAGATTTCACCATTACTGTAGCTCCAGCGAGCGGCATGTCTTTGTCATCAGTAATGACACCCGTAACAATATTCGCCGGGACAGGGGATGTTCGCACATCCGTATTCACCGTATTATTATCCTGTTCAGCGGCATTATTGCCGGTAGACGGGAATAATAATATCTGCCCATCTACTATTTTAGAACCAATAGCTAATGGCCGGATGACTTCACTAATGAATTCCCCCAATTTTTTATCCATGACAGCGAAAGAAATTTTCCTGCCCGCCTGTATGGCATTGGAACTATATAAAAATTTTACGCCTGTTTGTTTTTGCACTTTTGATAAGACTTTGCTTATCTCCATGTTGTCGGCGGAAATAGAGATTTTTTTATCCAGTATTTCCTGCCCCGCGGTTTCATTAGCATATAAAGAACCACATAAAACAAAGGCCAGTGTCAGTTGTACGATCGTTATTCTCATTGCAAGCAGTGTTAGAGCAACAAGTTGCTTTTTTTTCATAATTTTAAATGCTTTTGTTCGTTGATTTGGAAAGATGATTCGGACAAAATCGCTCCTGCATAAGGGGCTTTAGAAGGCTGGTAATGCGTCAACATTACCGGCTTTTTTATTTACCCGCAGGAATAAATTTTAGCTTGTCATAGTTTCATTAGCAGTTTAGGTTATTAATAAAATCAGTTACAGCCTTTTCCTTTAATTAAAATTTTAGTGCCTTTTATTTCATACGAAGCGCCTGTCGCCTGGCATACTACATCCAGTCTTGTATATAAATCCTGTTGATTAATATCTCCCGTGAAAAGACATTTATATAAATCTTCATTTTCCGCTACGATCTCGATGCCAAAACTTTTTTCCAGCCAGGGGAGTACTGTTTTCAAAGGTGTTTCTTCAAACACGATATTTTCTATCGCTGGTATTTTTTCAGTTGATTCAACGATAACCGGCATCGGCTTATCCACTAATGTGGGAATGAACTTATGTGCATTATCATTATAAATCACTTTTTGATTGGGCAAAAGAATTACGCCATCACTTTTTGAAAAACCGTCATTTTTCCCGGCGACGGTGTTTTCATACACTTCCACTCTTCCTGATTTTACAGATACTTCCACCAGTTTTGTTTCCTTATTCAACTTCACGGTAAAACTTGTTCCCAGTACGTGGGTCACAATTTTTTTATTATACACATAAAAGGGACGGGTTGGATTTTTGCTTACTTCAAAAAAAGCTTCTCCATCAAGAAACACTTCTCTTTTTGAAGGCAAAAAATGTTGAGGATAGTGAATGGCGGATGCAGGTTGTAACGTGATAACACTTCCATCTTCCAGCCTGACCGTCAGTGGGCCTGAAGAATCATTTGTTTTTTCGATCATGTTATCCGCGATATCCGCGGGTGAAATGGCTGTTTTATTATTATTATTTGTAATAAAATAGACAGATAGGACAATGCCGATGATAACAGCGGCCGCTGCCGCTATGCGAAACATTTTAATTTTATTTGAAGGCCTTGAGATCAGCAATAAATTTTGCTTCTCTGAAGAGAGAATTTTGTGCAGCATTTCCGCAGAGCGGTGAGGATGAAGATTAGCGCCTTCAATAACCGTTGCGTATATTTTTTTATCTATATGTTGGGATACGAGTTCATCATATTCACCGGAAGCTATGAGGGCGAGCAATTCGCTACGATCAGCGGGAGATATTTCGTTGGTGATATATTTATCCAGAAGTAATATAAATTGTTCCGTGGGGACCATATGGCAGTTTTAATGATAATCGGTTGCAAGCAAAACAGTCAACCAGCACTATAAAGACAACCGGCAACAAGGCACGGAGTACATGAGTGAAAAAAATTAACGGATAAAATATCCGGAGGTGATAAGAAAGGCGAAAGTGACGCCATTTTGCGCTAAAAATGAACGGATTGTGGCCAGCGCCCTTGCCATATGTGTTTTAACTGTGAGGGGTGAGATCGATAATTCTGAACCGATGGCTTCATAAGAAAGGCCCTGTTCTTTTCCCAGTTTATAAACCAGCCGTTGCTGTTCCGGCAAATTTTTAATAGCCTGCTGAAGTAATTGCTGGTATTGACCATTTAATATTTTGTGATCAGTTGTATTTTCAGAGCTATTATTTTCTTTTATCCATTTTTCCCGGGCCGTCCATTCGTGCGCAATTTTTTTAAGACAATTGAGCGTAAGATTTTTGGTGATAATAAAAAGCCAGGATTCGATAGAGCGGAGTTCTTGCAGGTTTTTTCTTTGGAACCAAAGTTTTAGAAAAACATCCTGTACAATTTCTTCAGCGATCACGGGAGATTTGACATACAGCATCGCTACTTTATAGATAGTATCGCGGTGACGGTCGAATATAAGCTGAAATGCATATTCGCTATCCTGCGCAAGCAGAGAAAGTAATGCTGATTCTTCGTATTTTTTTTCAAATGGCATGGAAGATGTGGTTGTCAATTTAACTTGAACCTCTGCTAATGTAGCTGAAATAAACAATATAAAATCTAGTTTAGTGTCGATTTTACAGTTATAAAACAAAAAATTACCGGGGGCTTTTATGTATATTCATAAACTCACTACAACATTTTATCCCTAAACTACTTAAAAGCTCCCTTTTGTGCACTGTTAGGTAGTAAATCAAACTTTTATATAAGAGTTCATTTAAATAAGAAAAGAAACGGTTGCGGAATTTGTAAAACAAAATGCAGAGAGCAACCCTTCCGTATACCGATTGGAGAAATTCTGAAAATATAGGGGCAACTTTCAATTTCCCTGATGTTCTGGGTAGCGGAAATATTATTCAAAAATTTCAGTGAAAAATGAATACACTTATAAGTATCCCGGCTGCATTGCTACTATCATCGTCTGTTGCGACGCTCCGTTCATCTTTCTGTTCTCTATTCAGCAATGCGTCGCTTCCGATAGCTATCGGGATTATCCTGAGCGAAGCCGAAGGATCGCACTCTTCAACGTTCGATAATTCTATTGAGCATTTGCGAAGTTTTCTATAAGACCTGAATCTTCTTATACTGTCAACCAGGAATTAGTAAGGAACGATTACCTGTATATCCATACCGCTGATGGAGGAATTTCTTCCGCATCAGAAAAAGACCGCAAGTATAATGGTTTGATCGTTTCAGCTTCTTTACTTCCATTCTGCGCCTCCAAACTCTGGAATAGGCCTATTAGGGACCAGCCATTACCAGGATTTGCAATAAGATCATTCCTGAATATTTTTTCTGCATCATTGTATTGATGAGATTTTAACAGGTAAGTACCTGCGTACTGTCGGGCGGGCAATATCCATACTTTAGGTTCGACATAGATTAATTTGTCTTCCGCCGCGATAGCAACTTGTAATGATTGTGCGGCAAGTTTTTGTTCTTTATTAAAAAAATAAATGGTTGCTTCTAAAATTTTTTCAGCGATCAGCGCTACTTCTTTTGGGCTGCTCATATACGGAACAAATGGCTGTTTTAAAATTTCATCTTTTGCCTTCTCCCGCAAGGCTTCAAGGTATCGCCTGGCTTCCGTTAAATTTTCAGTGTTAGCGAATGCCATTCCTTTTGCGAAATCGTTTAATAAACCGGCATACGTCCATGACTTATCAATTACTAATGTATCCGCGATAATTTCTTTCCATTTACCGAGCCTGGTTTGCACTAACGCCGGTAGCATATAGAGGTATTGCGCATGTGTTTTTGTGTGATCAGGGGAGACGATGTTCCTGCATAGTTGGGCTTTTGCCATAGCTTTTTTATACATGCCGCCGCTAAGAGCACAATATGCATCAACAGCAAAATAATGCGGGCTATGGGCCGCAGAATTTAATTGCGGCGCCAGGTTATGGTATACCGCAAGATTGCTATCAGCTTTTTCATTGACGGCAGAGCCTTTTGTATACATGCCAATCCGTTCGTATTCATGGCTGGACATATGCACCATATGAGCGACACCCGGCATGATGTCTTTTAATAAATCAGCGCTGCTCAATGCCACTTCAGGTGTTCGGGATGCTTCCGTTACATGTATATAATAATGCAGTGCGGCCGGGTGGGTCGAATTATTTTTTAATATTTTTTTACATAGCTCCACCAATTCAGGGGTCCATTCTTTTGGTGTACCATCGTTGTTCCAAAAATCCCATTCATGTTCCAGCATTACCGCATCAATGTACAATGCCTTTATATTGTCATCGCCGGGATAACGATCAATCAGCATTTTCATTTTTCCTGAATAGTTTTTATTTAGGTCCTTTCTTTTTGTATCAGCGCTATCTGAGATGTCGTAACGGCTGATAATGGCTTCTATCAAATCCTTCTCTTTTGGCGGGGCGTTACTGATCAGGAGTTTCATTCTGGCTACTACCGCTGGCACTTCCTTTTTCATGATGTACGCATACGAATTATTATAAGCCGGTCCCATGGCAAGGGCCTGGCCCCACCATGCGATAGCTAACGTACTATCTACCCGTGCGGCTTCTTTAAAAGATGCAATCGCCTCAGCCATGTGATAGCTGTAATACATCGCTAAACCCTGGTCGAAGTAGAATTGAGCGCTATCATTTTTCGCGGATACTTTATAGGAAGAGAAAAACCATCCCGGCATTGCGCCGATAAATTTTCCGTCCTTGCCCGGCCCACTGATTAGTGAAGCACCCGGGCTGCAACCAATATCAACAGTATTGGATTGAATACGATTTGAGACGTGGCCCGAATTATAAAAAATAAAAGATGTTCCTAATAGTAAGACGCTTGCAACGGTAAACTTTCCGATTGCTGAATGTGACAGTATATTCAAGAATTATTTTTTCTAAGTTACTGAAAGTTTTGCCAGTAAATGGGCATAGCCGGAGCGGGATGTGAGCGGGATATATTTTCATATTGTTTTGGTGTTTCGCCCTGGTCCAAAATTCAGGTTCTCCTGGATAAGATCACATGGTTTGTGTTGCGTAAAAAAACGCAACTATAGATAATATTTTTCGTTTTGAGGGCTAAACAGATAGCAAGTAAGAGAGATGTTCTCATCCCTCTCACTTTTTTAAAATGAAAGGGACGATCTTTGATTTATGATTTAAAGTAATTAATAATAAATAAATTCATGGCTTTTTCACTACGCAATGTGCAATTATTGTTCGCAATGAGTTTATTCTTATTGGTGAATAGTATCGGTTTAAAACTATCAGCACAATCGAATTTATCGTACCGGGAACGCATCAGTATTAACGAGGGCTGGAAGTTTATGCGTTATAAAACGGACCCGGATAAATTGATTTATGATGAACGTCCAAAGGTTACCAACCGAAATGATAATGTGGTGGCGGACACAAGGGCAACTGATTCTACATTAGCCGCATCGTCGGCCAATAGTTTAAAGAAATGGATTTTACCAACGGCGAATGATTTTA
Source organism: Chitinophagaceae bacterium (assembly GCA_037200685.1). Lineage (GTDB taxonomy): Bacteria > Bacteroidota > Bacteroidia > Chitinophagales > Chitinophagaceae > JAJKIP01. The sequence continues at coordinate 82,400 of JBBCIG010000014.1, read as the reverse complement.
TTAAAGACCCGGCAAAGCATCATCAGCGTCCGGATGGAAATCCCGGCAGCGATTTTCCTTTTGTACAAAGCAACTTCAATGATGCTGCATGGGAACAAATCAATCTGCCACATGACTGGGCTATCAATGGTCCTTTTTATGACAGCAGCCGGCCGGAAGTAGGCGGTGGCATGGGACGTTTGCCCAGCCAGGGCGTGGCATGGTACCGCAGGAAACTAAACATTAGTGCTGCTGATAAAGGTAAATCTGTTTTCCTGGATATAGATGGCGCTATGTCTTATGCCATGGTTTGGTGTAATGGAAACTTAGTTGGTGGCTGGCCTTATGGTTATAATTCCTTTCGTCTTGATCTCACTCCTTACATAAAGCCAGGTAATGATAATCAATTGGCGATAAGACTTGACAATCCAAATAATTCATCCCGCTGGTATCCCGGTGGCGGTATTTATAGAAATGTATGGCTTACAAAAGTAAACATGGTGCATGTAGCGCAGTGGGGAACCTCTGTCATTACAAAAAATGTTTCTGCTTCATCCGCGACAATTGATCTTGCCGTTGACATTGAAAACAAGTCAAACGCCGATCAGCGCATTGAAATAGTTACAGAAGTTTATACATTGAATAATAAGTTAGAAAAAGGAATAAATAAAATAGCGGCCTTCCCGCATTCAGCGACAGCCGTACCGGCAGGGAAAAAAATAAAAATTGAAAATTCAGTTATCATAAAGAATCCATTACTATGGGGACCGTTGCCTTTACAAAAACCAAATTTGTATGCAGCCGTTACAAGGTTATATGCAAATGGGAAAAAGATTGACGAATATGAAACCCATTTTGGAATCCGTTCTCTAAATTTCGATCCTGTAAAAGGAGTATTGGTAAATGGCAAGCCTGTGCGTATACAAGGGGTGAACCAGCACCATGATCTTGGCGCCTTAGGTGCTGCGTTTAATACGAGAGCTGCGGAAAGGCAATTGGAAATTTTAAAAGAGATGGGGTGTAATTCTATACGCATGGCACATAATCCACCTGCACCTGAATTATTGGACCTGACAGACCGGATGGGTTTTCTTGTGATTGATGAAGTATTTGATTGTTGGGAAAGAGGAAAAACCCCGCTTGATTTTCATTTGATATTTAAAGATTGGTATGAGGCGGATACAAGATCTTTTGTAAGAAGAGACAGGAATCACCCATCTGTGATGGCCTGGAGTTTTGGCAATGAAGTAGGAGAACAGTATACAGCGGATTCAGGAGCGGCGCTGGCAAAAAAGCTGTATGATATTGTTTTGGATGAGGATAATACAAGACCTGCTACCGCTTCAATGAATTATGCAAAGCCAGAGATGCCTTTTCCGGCGGTGATGGATATTATAACGTTAAACTACCAGGGAGAAGGTATTCGTGATGCACCGGCATATTCTCATTTGCGGGGTATCAGGACATCGCCGTTATATCCTGCATTTCAAAAACAGTTCCCCGGTAAATTAATTGTTAGCAGCGAAACATCATCTGCACTTAGTACCCGTGGTACTTATGTATTTCCTGTAACCAATGGTATAAGCGCTCCTGTAAGTGATAGTACCGGCGGCGATCCAAAAAATAAATATGTAAGTGCGTATGAGTTGTATACCGCACAGTTTGGCGCATCACCAGATAAAGTCTTTGCTTCGCAGGATAAGCATCCTTATGTAGCCGGTGAATTTGTTTGGTCTGGTTGGGATTACCTGGGGGAACCTACACCTTATTATACAGCACGCAGTTCTTATTCCGGTATAATAGACCTGGCAGGATTTAAAAAAGATCGGTTTTATTTATATCAATCACGCTGGCGTCCTGGTCTTCCCATGGTGCATATCTTACCTCATTGGAACTGGCCAGACAGGATTGGACAAATAACACCGGTGCATGTTTTTACATCTGGTGATGAAGCGGAACTTTTTTTGAATGGTCATTCCTTAGGCAAAAAAAAGAAGACTGCTTTTGAATACAGGCTCCGTTGGGACGATGTAAAATATGAACCCGGTGAATTAAAAGTTGTTGCATATAAAAATGGAAAACAATGGGCGTCAGAAACTATTAAAACTACTGGCACTGCATCTCAATTATTGATAAGTACTGATCGAAAAATAATAAATGCGGATGGTGAAGACCTTTCGTTTATAACTGTAAAGATTGCTGATAAAAATGGAGTGATGGTGCCGAATGCAAACAACAAAATAACATTCACTATTGAAGGGCCTGGAAAAATTATTGGTACCGATAACGGTGACCCTGCGAACCTTGTCTCATTTGCATCAACAGAACGTGAAGCGTATTTCGGATTGGTGTTGGCTATTGTGCGCTCTGAAAAAGGTAAGGGAGGGAAAATAAAAATTTATGCTGCATCAGGCGGTTTAAAAAGTGCGGCAGTCGAGATCAAAAGCAAACAAGGTATCAAATTTGGGTCTTTATGAAGTATTGCAATAATTTCAGGTATGAATAAATGTCAAAAGAACATTTATTTTTGTTTATTGTTAATTAATAAAACAGGGCAGGCGGGTTATGATAAACAAAAGCATTATTGGTATTATTGCGATTCTTACCTTAAACACTCCTGGTAAAATAATTGCACAGGCACAAAATCCTGTCATTTTTGCTGATGTGCCTGATTTGTCAATGCTTCGTGCAGGTGACACTTATTACATGAGCAGCACTACCATGCACATGAGTCCCGGTGTGCCGATCATGAAATCGAAAGATCTCGTGAACTGGCAATTGATAAGCTATGCATATGATACACTCGCTGATATTGATGCGTTAAATCTTGTCAATGGCAAAAGCTCTTACGGGAGAGGTTCCTGGGCGAGTTGTATACGTTATCATAATGGCTTGTATTATGTTTCCACATTCGCACAAACCACTGGCAGAACACATATTTATACTACAAAAAATATTGAAAAAGGGCCATGGAAAGCCATCTCTTTTAAACCAAGTTTTCATGATCACTCCTTATTTTTTGATGACGATGGCAAAGTGTACTTATTATATGGTAATGGTAAGCTTACCCTCGTTGAATTAAATCAGGAAGTATCCGGCGTAAAAGACGGAGGCATTAACCAGGTTATAATTGAAAATGCAAGTGCTCCTGCGGGAGCTGATATTAACCTGGGTGCTGAAGGTTCTCAATTGTATAAGATCAAAGGCAAGTATTATCTCTTTAATATTACCTGGCCGAGAGGTGGTATGCGTACTGTTGTTATACATAGAGCTGATAAAATCACAGGTCCCTGGGAGGGCAGGTTAGGGTTACAGGATTTGGGTGTTGCGCAAGGTGGACTTATTGATATGCCTGATGGTAATTGGTATGCATACCTGTTTCGTGATTATGGTGCGGTAGGCCGCATTCCTTATCTCGTGCCTGTAAAATGGGAAGATGGATGGCCTGTGCTGGGAGTGAATGGAAAAGTGCCTGAAACATTAAACCTTCCACCAAGTAAAGGATTGATTCCGGGTATAGTTGCTCCAGATGAATTCACCCGCAAAAAAAATGACCCTAAGTTGCCATTGGTTTGGCAATGGAATCATAATCCCGATAATAAATTATGGTCACTGTCGGAAAGAAAAGGATTTCTTCGCCTTGCTACTGGCCGGATTGATACTAATTTTTTACTGGCGAGAAATACGTTAACGCAGCGTACGATTGGCCCGGTATGTTCGGGTTCCACATCGTTGGATGTATCTAATATGAAAGATGGTGACTTTGCCGGGCTATGCCTGTTGCAAAAAAACTATGGTATCGCAGGCGTAAGAGTGAGTGGCGATAAAAAATTTGTTGTAATGATAAATGCCACAGGTGGTAAACCGGTAGAAGCAGCGATGGTTCCGTTTGCGCAGAAAACGATTTATTTCAAAGCCGAATGTGATTTTACAAATAAGAAAGATGTCGCTAATTTCTTTTATAGCCTTGACGGCAAATCATGGATGCCGGTCGGCACTGAACTTAAAATGGCTTACACACTTCCTCATTTCATGGGATACAGGTTTGGATTGTTTAATTATGCAACTAAAACCATTGGCGGCTATGTTGATTTTAACTGGTTCAGGATAGAGCCAATGATTAATCACAAATAAGAAGAGTGTTAAGCCGGAATGGTCAATGGATGAATTATAAACTTCAGCGGGCATTGATCACACAAAAGCTTTTTAAATAAATTTTGTATGCAATGCTGTTAATACATTATTTTAATAGAGGAAACTGGAAGAAACAATCCATTGCTTTTAATTAAAAATTATAATGTAATAATGAAACGCCCTTTTATGGCCCAGGCTTGCATCACGATTGTGTTGATCAGCCTGTTTTCGTTGAATGCCTTTGCGCAAAAAAATAAACTGATTCCCGTTTTGATAATAGATGGTTTCAGCAATCACGACTGGAAACAAACAACCGCTGTAACGAAATGGATACTGGAAAGCAGCGGACGTTTTAAAGTAGATGTTTCCACCGTTCCTTCCGATAGCATTGAGCGGACAAAATGGAACCCGGAATTTAAAAAATACCAAGTAATTCTTCAACACTTCAACAATCTTCCAAACCCTGCCTTGTGTTGGCCGGAAAAGGCGGAGCATGGACTGGAAGAGTATGTAAAGAAAGGCGGCGGATTATATATACTTCATTCGGGTAACAATGCATTCACCCATTGGAAAGAGTATGATAAAATGATAGGCCTGGGCTGGCGGCCCGTTTCAATGGGCTATGCGTTGGAAATTGATTCCAACAAAAACATTATTCGTTATTCACCCGGTGAGGGCAAGAGCACTGCCCATGGCAGCAGGTTCAATGCGGTTATTCATATTCTCAACCGTCATCCCATCAACGAAGGTTATCCTGATCAATGGCAAACCGCCAATACAGAAGTTTACAATTTTCCCCGCGGAGCGGCGGAAAACCTGACGGTATTATCTTATGCATATGACAGCAGCAGCACACATAAAATGTGGCCTGTTGAATGGGTGGTCGACTATGGCAAAGGACATGTTTATAATTCAAGTATGGGTCATCTTTGGAAAGGAGATATTTATCCGCCGGCATATCGTTGTGTCGGTTTTCAAACAACTATGATCAGGGTGACTGAATGGCTGGCAACCGGTAAAGTAACTTATCCTGTGCCAGTAGATTTTCCAACAAAGAATTCGATAAGCCTGAAAAGCGAAAGTGAATTTATTAACGCTGCAAGCAAAAATTAAAAACATTTTGTAAGAATGGTCAAAAAAGGAACAGCATGAAACTATTAGCTATTGTCAGTGCGTTTGTATGCAAATGCTCAGTAGAATTCATGCAGATGAACGGAGCGTCGCAACGAAGACCATAGTAGCAATGCAGCCGGGCTAATTATTTTTTTTATTGAATGACCAGCTTTATACTCTCATTTATTCCTTCACCAGTTAGCTGCAAAATATATAAACCAGGATTTGCCGTTGCCGGCCGCTCAATTGATGTGGACAAAGAACCACCAGTGTGGTAAATGCTTTTTGTCATCAATAGCTGACCGTGATTATTCATGAGTTTCAAATTATAATCGCCCGGTTTGTAATTATTGAGTTGCAAGGTGAATTGGGATGATGTTACCGGGTGCGGATAAACAGATATATATTTTTCACCATCCGCTGGTGAATTTACTTTTACAGTAATGCTATAGATATAGTTTTCACCTGACTCTACTGCTTTTATCCGGTAGTAATTTACACCGCCTAAAATATGCTCATCGGTTTCGTTATAATTTTCATGACCGGCATTTGTTTTTGGTAAAGTGATGGCGATTGTATTAAATGATATTCCATTCGCTGATCTTTCCACTTCATACCGTATCACTTCACTTTCTGCAAGATTGTTCCATTCAATTCTGTTGCCGTTATTTACTTTATAGGCTTTGATCATGCTGAACATAACCGGCAAAGGGTTTGTCATAGGATTGGTAGCGCCTAATGAAAAAGGACTGAATACAGAAACCCCGTTGCGGGTAACAGTGCCTGCGGCGAGACTGCCGGTATAAGAAGTAGCGGCATGCGTATCCCAGGAAGTGCCATTGAAATGTGCGACAGTAAGCGTACCCAGCTCGGTGACATAAGCGTTAGCATTGCAATTGCTATAACTATTCCAACTGAGTGTGACGTTTACAGTGGAAGTACCTGTGGTACGATCAAGTTGCCAATATTCGCATGCACTTACTCTTTTTAATCCGGATGCAGTAATGGGACCAAGGCTTGTGGCGCTTGTCCTCATTAATTCCGCAGTGAAAGCATCAGTAGCAGAAGCAGGTGCAGAGATGCCGCAAAGTTTATAACCAGCCCCCGTTTTGCCCACAGGAAATGTAAATGCATCATTGCCGGTCTTTCTTACCGGGCCGCTTACAAAAGAAGGAACCGTATTATTATTGGCGCCGCTGGTGGTGGCATTGTCATTAAAGATCAAAAGATTTGTTGTAGTGGAAGTTACTATGCCTGCGGTAAATGTACCGGCTCCCTGGATAGTCGTGGGTTTATTTAATGTAACTCCGCCACCGGATGGTTTACTTATGGTAAGATTGTAGAAAGTTGTTGCGGTTGATCCTTTTATTACCTGATTGACTGCACCGTCAAATGTAACAATAGCTGTTCCTTGTGTAAATGTTCCATTATTTATCCAATCATGACCGATATTGATATTCGCATCAGGAGCTGGTTGGGTTACAGTAAGTGTGCCGCCATTAGTAAGATCATTTAGTACAATAGTATTTGCCAGCAATTCAGTTGTCGGCGTATTGGTAGCGTTTACAATAAGATTATAAATTGCACACGGACTCTCTATCCAGAAAAGCGAACCGGCAGGCGTAGCAGCATTACCGGCCTGCACAGTTCCACCGTTAACAACAGCGCTGGCTGAATTATTAATATAATCACTTGTGATAGTAGTGGGCCTTTGCATAATAATGAAGCCTCCGCTCATTGTAAATAGAGTGCCCGCCGCCTGAATATCAAAAGAAGCAAAAGTGCCAGACGTATTATTGACGGTATTTACTGTTACTATTCCGTTGCTTTGCGTATAAGTAGTAGTTGAAGTGGTAACGTTTCCCCGAAAAAGACCTGTAATATTTACAGCCCCGCCTTCAATAGTAACAATTGATCCATTATTATAAATAAGAGAATTATTGTTTGTTGTGCCGATGTTAAAAGTACCTGCAGTAATCCTGAATAATCCTGATAAAGTAATGTTACCGCTCTGGCCAGTAACGGTAATATTTGAATTATTTAGCCAAATTCCTTCATCAGCATTAATAGTAGGAGAAGCTGCGTTAAAAAAAGTGTTAGTAAGTGTATAGCTCCCTGACATTTTTATTATTCCATCAGTAAGTGTAAGAAAGCCGGCGGCCGCGGTGAAATTAGAAGGCATGATCTCTATAATATTATTATTAGCAGCGCCTGTATTATTAATTGTAATGCTACGAAAATCAGTTGCACTGCCTGTGCCACTTATTGTTTGGTTTGTACTTCCGTTAAAAGTTACTATGGAAGTAGCGCTTCCGATATTCATGTCGAAAGTCCCATTGTTGGTAAGATGGCCGCCAATGTTTAGATTATTTCCTCCATTGCCCCCTGTATTGAGGGTGCCTGTAATAATAACACTTCCTGTAACAGTTACAGTCCGGTCTGTATTATCATTACCTATTGTCAGCGTACCATTGACTGTAAGGCTCAATAGATTATTGGTATTGGTGTTGACTGTTACTGTATGGCCGGTTGCAATAATTACTGCGTCGCCATTGGCGGGCACTCCACTTGGCGTCCACGTACCTGCGGTGTTCCAGTTGCCAGTACCAGTTGAAGTTTTTGTTACAGCTTTTGCTTGTATAAAAAGTAATAATGTAGCAACACAGCAAATAAATAATTTGTCTGATAAAAATCGTTGAAGCCAGAAAGTACGCCGGGCCTTGGCTGCAATTGTAGAAATGCACGGCACTAAAGGATAATTGGAGGTTTGCATAGGAATAAGTTTTCTAATAGTGCTTTTGAAAAATCAAAAACGGATTAGAAGCGAAAAGTAATGCCGATGCAATTAATCCCTATTAGAAAAGATTCGATTTTATTTCGTTGAATATCTAAATGTTATTTCCCTGGCTTGTTGTTCTTTTACATTGTCTAGCAGCAAAAGGCATGTTTTAGTTTTAGAATTAAGTTAGCCGGAATGTTTTCTTACATACCGACTTTTAAAAATGTTTAACGTTTTTTTACTGAGGGAACCTATGAACGGCGGCGCTCCATTACTGGAGCGCCTTTTTTGTATAATGGCTGATAAATAAAAACAGTGCAGCTATAATCTTTCTTTAGTGGCATAAAACTTATTATTCTTTGCCAGTCCGTTTAAACTAGAAAAAAATCTATTGACTTTGGATAGTCATCTATGGCATAGGTTCTCTATAAATACTTGTTTTGTTCTATTAATTTAAAATCCCTTTGAAAACCATAAACCATAATTATCCTTTGATTACCAATCTATTCATGTTCTTTAAAGAGCCTGTTGTCTGGATTCAGGCAACAGTTCTTTTAAAGACATTCTGAAAAGTGTGAAGTATTCAGGCTGTTGAAACGAAAGAGAGATGACGTTATGCCGTTGCTTATACAACTTTAGAAAACACCAACCAATATCCTGGAAAAATAATAAAAACAAAAGGCTGGGGAAGGAGTGAAAGCCAAGCCAGCTTTTTTTTTAACTCAGAGAAGTTTTGGTAATAAAAACAAATTGTGCAAGAAATATTTTGATAGTATAGTAAATAATTAAAACTGATTAAGCGAGGTGGTATGAGCCAGGCTCTGTGATTTTTCTACTTTCATGCTCAAAGAAAATAGCATCCTGGCTCTTTATTAAAATGCGTAAATAGAATTTTAAATAAGATAGTTTAATAAAGAAGGTGGTAACCAGGTTCTGTTGCTTTTCTTACGTTTTTCTGGTTCGTAGAAAAGTAACGTCCTGGTTTTTTTATTTATGTTATTAAGACGAGTAACATAAGTTGAATCTTACTAAGTTGATTAATCCGTCATTTATTCTGCATATACTTCCTTAAGCTGCCTGGTAAGATATTTAAAAGAGAGCGGTATATCATTGTTTGGGTCAGTAGTATTTCCTTCGATAAAGATGTGTCCTTTGTATTTTGCTGTACGTAAAGCTCTCAGGTACGGTTTAAAATCGTCGCCCTGGACACCGGGCAGTGAACGCTTTTGTTTTTCAGCGATTTCACAGTATACAAGAATGTCTGCCGCATCAATAATGCTTTGCGGCGATTCACCTTCCCGCATCATGTGAAAAATATCCGCATTGAGTTTAAAATTAGGATGATTCACTGACCTCACTACTTCGGCGGCGGATTTTAGTGTGATCAAAAAATTTGTTTCAGTGGCTTCGAGGCTTTCAAGGGCGATCATTATTTTGTATTTGCCGGCAACTATCGCCAGCTTACGGCATAATACTGAGAAATCAGTTTGTGCCTTTTGTATATCATAGCCATCCGGAATTCTCCTTGCACCGCCACTTCCCAAAACAATAAATGAGATACCGGCTCTTTTTGCTCTTGAAAAAACACTGTCAGCATAACCTAATACCCGCTTCTCATTTACATCAGGCCCTGCGATTTTTATACCTCCGGAAAAAAATATATTACACAAGAATACTTTGCACTTTGTCTTCTTTATTCGTGTAAGATTTAACTGAAACTGTTCTTCTGTCAAAGAAGGAGAAAGCATCCTGCCTACCGATTCTCCCAGCATACGAAAACCTGAAGCGTAAATAAGACTATCCTGTTCTATAGGTGCTACGATGCCGAGGCTGGGGATAGGTTCTTTACGGGAAATAAAACTAAATAAACCAATAATGGATATTACGGAAAGGTAAATGGCAATTGTAAATTTCATCGTTATATTATTGTTGTGATGGATTTACAAAAATATTTATCCATACTTATTGGGAAAGTAATTCTTTTTAACCAATCCCTTTCTTTTCAACAATAATTTTTCCTGGCAGCTTATTTACCCAGCATTTCTTCTAATTTTTTAAAATCAACATTGTCTTCAAACACTTTTTTTGCGATATAGATAAACCGGTTGCTGCGTTTATTTTTGTTTCAACGATTACAAACTGGAGGACTGTGGGATTTTTCTTATTTATATATACAGGGTTAATGGTAACATAGCGCATACCAGCTCCCGGGTCATCTGAAATAAATAATACAAAAGCCGAGAGCTTTTCTGAGGATGAACCTCCTACGTTAACCCGCCGCGAAAAAGAAGTTTTAAAAATGATTGCGGAAGGGTTAACGACAAATGAAATAGCTACTAAGATATTTGTAAGCCCTTATATTGTCGAAACCCATCGCAAAAATTTATTATCAAAATTTGAAGTAAGTAATACTGCTTTGCTTATCAAGACCGCCGCAACGTTTGGGCTCTTGTAAGTGTTTACCATTATTTCCACAAACAACTATTTATAATTACTCCCGGTTGCAAAGTGACTACATATATAATAGTATATATGCCGGGCTTTTTTGAAAGTACCTTATGTCTAATAGTGTTTGCGCTAAGAATATTGCTTGAGTAAGTGGTTCATAAAAGTACTTAGTAAAATGGGTGGTTTTTCTAAGTAATAATCACCTTTCACAGGCATTTAATTAGTATTATGTTTGTTTTCGAATAAAGAATAAAAAAAATATTTCTTTATTCTATTTACAACCATCATAAAAACTCAGTATGAAATCCACTACCCTTCGAATTAACCGGAAAGTATTATTCCTGTTGGTATCACTACTTGGCTTCGGAATTATCACAAACGCCCAGTTGAAAATCGGGGATAATCCGACAAACATTCAAAAATCATCCATCTTAGAATTAGAAAGTAACAGGCAGGGTTTACTCTTACCCCGCTTAACTGATACAGCAGCTATTAACCTGCTGAATCCTCCTGATGGTATGATCGTTTTCTTAACAACCGATAAAAGTCTTCGCTTACGCAGTAACGGGGCCTGGAAAAAGATAGCTGATTTAGCAGCCGCCAGCTCTAACTGGGCATTAAATGGTAACTCAGGCACTGACTCTCTCAGTTTTATAGGAACAGTGGATGGTAAGCCGTTGATCATGAAGACCAATAATGCGGAACGATTCCGGATTGACGCAAGTGGTAATGTGGGTATTGGCACAAATAATCCGACAGCTAAATTAGATGTCGATGGAACGGTGAAATTACAAAGCCTCGCTGCTGGTACAAGCGAACTCGATGTACTGGTATTAGCCGCTGATGGTTCTGTTTATAAAAGAACAATGTCTTCCGCCGCATTCGAAAATGCGATCAAGCAGATTAATGGATTGCAAAAACAAACACTTACTATAACAGCTGAGGCGAGCACTTCTAAAGATTCTGTACAAGTGGAAAGCCGCAGTGCGGATAGCACAATTGCCCTTTATTTGCCTGTTCAAAATGGCGCTTCAGGTGCTACAAGACCTTACGGGTTATTAACTTTTGCTGACTGGCAAAAAATCCAGAGCGGGTTACAAAACCTGGCTATTGGTGCAGTAGCAACCAGCGCTGATGTGAATGGTATTACAATTGACAGCAGTGCGACGACACGTACTTTAGTATTACATCCCGCGGATGCAACACACCCCGGTATTGTAACTGCCGGTGCGCAAACTTTCGGTGGTAGTAAAACTTTCAATGACAGTGTTACTGTGAATGGTACTTTAAATTTGAACAATGTAGCTACTAACTCATCTGTAGACTCTGTCCTCGTTATCAATAATGGCGTAGTGCAGAAAAGACAAGTGAGTGCCGCTGCTTTTGGTAATGCGATCCGCAGTATCAATAATAACCGGGACACTATACAGGTATTCTCTTTCCTTAACCAGGGAAATGACCTTTCTATATCCGCTAATGGAAGTGATTCTATTCGGTTAAATGTTCCTGATGCTGGTTCTTCCGCACGTGGTGTGGTAACTACCGCTACTCAAACATTTGCGGGTAATAAAACGTTCTCTGATAGTTTATCTGCAAGCAAGTCTATGTTAGTAGGTGCTTCAGGTAGCGCTAACTCAACCGTGCAGGTAAATGGTTCATTGTCTCTTGCTATTTCTACTGTTTCTTCTAACTATACACTTACAGCAACTGACAATACAGTGCTGGCAAATACGAGTTCGGCGGCTGTAACGATAAGCTTACCTGCATCAGCGGCTATTGCCGGACGAGTGTATACCATTAAAAAAATAGGTACTGGCGGTTTAGATAATGAACTTACTATAACTCCATCCTCCGGCACAATAGAAGGGGGGGCTAATTACGTTATTTATAATGACTGGACGTACGTCACCATCCAGACTGATGGCACCAACTGGTATGTCATCAGGAAATAGTTTGTTCATGTTGTAAAATAATGCGTAACGATGCGTATGAACCGCTGCATTGGGATATGCATCCTTTTAGTTATTGTCACTGGTCCTGTTTTTTCCCAGCAATTGAAATTGGGATCTGACCCCGCAGTTATTGAAAAATCTGCTGTACTGGAACTACAGTCCAATAAACAAGGCTTGTTGTTCCCCCGTATCTCGGATACTTCATTAATCAATGCGTTGGTCCCACCGGACGGGATGGTTATTTATTTTATCCCGACCAAATCATTGCTGGTTAGATCCAATGGTTATTGGCAACCATTAACAACACCGTCGTTCTTTAATTTTAATAATTATTGGTCGACAACAGGTAATGCTGCAACTAGTCCCGGCACAAATTTTATCGGTACTTCCGATAACCAGGATTTGGTTTTTAAAGCTAATAACACGGAACGGCTTCGCATTATCAGCAGTTCCGGCGATTTAAAAATAGGAAGCGCCACTACTGGTACCATTAAAGCAACGCAGGAGCTGGTATTAAGACAGGATGGGGACACTTATGGTTCTTCTATTCTGAGACTTAGAAACAGGAATGCTGAAAATGGGGCCATTTTTGAAACAACTGATCCTTCAACGACACTGGTAGATTTTATATTTAAAACTGCTACGAGTCAAAGAAATATAAGATATGAAGCAAGGGCGGGCTCTGCAAAAACAGGCTCGCCTTCTTTTCATATAGGTGGCTCTAACCCTGATAATCCTACTTTATCTGTCGGTGATAGCTATGCCGCATTTAATACCAATCTTAAAATCGGTAATTATAATACACCAACAGAAGCGTTGGACGTAACCGGGAATGTCAGGTTCAGCGGGGCTTTGATGCCAAATAATAGTGCAGGCACTTCTGGTTATTTGCTGCGTTCGAACGGAGCAGGCGCTGCGCCAACATGGATCAGCGTTGGACTTGCTAATCTTTCAGATGCTACAATAACATCACCGGTGAGCGGACAACTTTTGCAATACAACGGAACGAAGTGGGTGAATTATACCCCTGCGTTCTTAACAACGATTGATACTTCTAATATCAGTAATTTCCATTTGAAAGTTCGCGGCCTGCATTCAGCGGGTTCCGGCATTTCTTATAATGCAACAACAGGAGTAATAGGTAACTCCGGTGTTCTTTCAGTAAATGGTAATACTGGTGCGTTAACAATAGATACAGGTTACATCAGCAACTTCGCTCAAAAAGTAAGAAGCCTTTCTACTTATTCGGCTCCAATTACATTAAACAATGGTCAAATTGGTATTACGCAGGCTTCAGGTTCTACGAACGGTTATTTATCTTCTGCGGATTGGAATACATTTAATAATAAACTTGGTTCGGTCACCAGCGGCAATCTAACAGAAAGTACTTCTTCTGTTTTAACAATAACAGGTGGTACTGCTTCAGTGTTAGGCAGTGGAACCTCTATCCAGGTAAAACAAGCGAATACTTCACAGAGCGGTTTTTTATCTAACACTGATTGGAATACATTTAATAATAAGCTTTCAACCGTTGATACATCTAATATCAGCAATTTTCATTTGAAGGTTCGTGGTCTGCATTCCGCAGGACCAGGTATTTCTTATAATGCGACTACCGGTGTGATCGGCAACTCAGGTGTTCTTTCAGTAAATGGTAATGCCGGCGCTTTAACTATTGATACAGGCTACATCAGCAGCTTCGCTCAAAAAGTAAGAAGTCTGTCTACTTATTCGGCTCCAATTACATTAAGCAATGGTCAAATTGGTATTACGCAGGCATCTGGTTCTACCAACGGATATTTATCATCTGCAGACTGGAATACATTTAATAATAAGCTTGGCTCTGTTAGCAGTGGTAATCTAACAGAAAGCACATCTTCTATATTAACCATCACTGGCGGTACTGGTTCAGTACTGGGAAGTGGAACATCTATCCAGGTAAAACAAGCAAACACATCACAAAGCGGATTTTTATTAAACACCGACTGGAATACATTCAATAATAAACTTTCAACGGTTGATACAACTAACATCAGCAATTTTCATTTGAAAGTTCGGGGTTTGCATTCCGCAGGTCCCGGTATTTCTTATAATGCAACAACAGGAGCAATAGGTAACTCCGGTGTTCTTTCTTTAAATGGTAATACCGGTGCATTGACGATCGATACAGGTTATGTGAGCAACTTCGCTCAAAAAGTAAGAAGCCTGTCTACTTATTCGGCTCCAATTACATTAAGTAATGGCCAGATCGGCATCACGCAAGCATCTGGTTCTACCAATGGTTATTTATCATCCGCAGACTGGAATACATTTAATAGTAAACTCGGTTCCGTCAGCAGTGGCAATCTTACAGAAAGTACATCTTCCATATTAACTATTACGGGTGGCATTGGTTCTGTATTAGGTAGCGGAACATCTATCCAGGTAAAACAAGCAAACACATCACAATCTGGATTTTTATCAAATACAGATTGGAATACATTTAATAATAAGCTTTCAAGCATCGATACAACCAATATCAGTAATTTCCATTTGAAGGTTCGTAGTTTGCTTTCAGGAGGCTCGGGCATTTCTTATAATGCGACAACTGGTGTTATCGCAAATTCTGGTGTTCTTTCATTAAATGGGAACACTGGTGCATTGACGATGGATACCGGTTATATCAGCAGCTTTGCTCAAAAAGTAAGAAGCTTGATTACTTCTTCAGCACCTATCACATTAAGCAATGGACAGATCGGCATTACACAAGCATCTGGCTCAACTAATGGTTACTTATCATCCGCGGACTGGAATATATTTAATAATAAACTGGGTTCCGTCAGCAGTGGCAATCTTACAGAAAGTACATCTTCCATATTAACTATTACGGGTGGCATTGGTTCTGTATTAGGTAGCGGAACATCTATCCAGGTAAAACAAGCAAACACATCACAATCTGGATTTTTATCAAATACAGATTGGAATACATTTAATAATAAAATTTCGAGTAATCAAACGATAACATTATCAGGTGATGTTTCCGGAAGCGGAACAACAGCTATTACAACTACGATCGGGGCATTGAAAGTTACAAATGCTATGCTCGCCGGCAGTATTGCTTCTTCAAAATTAATTGGCACTGATATCGCTACTGTTGGAACCATCACCAGCGGTACATGGAACGGAGCAAAACTTTCCGAAGTCTACGGTGGTACTAACCAGGCATCTTATACTGTAGGAGATATGTTATTTGGCTCTGCCACCAATGTGTTATCGAAACTGGCAGGCAATACAACCGCGACAAAAAAATTTTTATCACAAACAGGTACGGGTACCGTATCAGCCGCTCCTGTATGGTCAGCATTAGCGAGCAGTGATGTTGGTCTCGGCAACGTTCCTAACGTGGATGCGACCAATGCCACTAATATAACATCCGGTATTTTATCAAATGCAAGATTGACACAAGCATCTGCCTCAACCAGTGGTTATTTATCTTCTACTGATTGGAACACATTTAATAATAAAGCCGGTGCTATTACTAACGGTAATCTTACGGAAAGTACTTCCTCTGTATTAACTATTACGGGAGGAACATCTTCGGTATTAGGCAGCGGAACATCTATCCAGGTAAAACAAGCAAACACTTCACAAAACGGGTTCTTATCAAACACTGACTGGAATACCTTTAATAATAAACTCTCCAGCGTAGATACATCCAACATCAGCAATTTTCATTTGAAAGTAAAAAGCTTATTGAGCGCCGGTACGGGCATTACTTATAATGCATCGACCGGTGTTATCTCGTCTTCTGTAAGCACTGCTAATCTTTGGTCGCTCGATGGTAATACCACCGGTGCGGTGAAAACATTTGGTACGCTTGATAATTATGCGTTGCCATTTGTTACCAATAATACTGAAAGAATGCGTATTGATGCATCCGGCAGGGTAGGAATCGGTGTTACCGATGCCGCCAATAACCTTGTGGTAAAAGATGCAATGGAAATTCGTCGTGTGGGTTCATTATCACAAATACTTTTTTCCAATACAGCAGGTAGTGGTGATTTTCGTATCGCTGGTGATGGTGGAGATATTTACTGGCAGGGTGGTGGAAGCAGGAGTTTGCAAATGGGTTCTTATTGGACAACAATCCTTGCAGGTGACAGGCAAACGACAACACTTCCTGGTTTTACCGGTGGAATTTCCAATACAGGAGTTTTTATTCCCTCACAGCGTGATGCGAGCATACCGCTTGCTATACAGGCAAACTCCGCTACACAAACAGCTAATCTTACAGAATGGCGTAATTCAGCAAGCACTGTTCTTAGTGTAGTAGATAAAGTTGGTAACATCGGTATTGGTAATACCACGCCTACGGAAAAATTAGATGTAACTGGTAATATAAAATTCAGCGGCGCTTTAATGCCGAATAATAATGCAGGTACATCAGGTTACGTATTAAGATCGAATGGAGTTGGCGCTCCACCAGCATGGGTGAGCCTGGGAGTGAATGATCTTTCAGATGCATCGATCACTTCTCCAATCAATGGCCAGGTATTACAATATAATGGTACCAATTGGGTGAATGCGAATAATCCTTCTTTATCTTCTTCAAGACTTATCAATACAACGGCGCCGTTAACAGGCGGCGGTGATCTTTCGGCCGATCGTACTTTATCAATTACTACTAATGGTATATCCAATACTTTATTAAGACAATCAGCCGCGTTATCGGTAATTGGTAACAGCACAAATGCAACAGCGAATGTAGCCGACATGACGGCAGGCACCGATGGCTTTGTATTAAGAAGAAGCGGTACCACATTGGGGTTTGGAACAATAGCTACAGCAGGTATCACAAACTCCGCTGTTACGTATGCAAAAATTCAGAACCTAACTACCAATAATCGTTTATTGGGAAGGGCTACTACGGGCACTGGTGTGGTGGAAGAAATAACACTTGGTTCGGGCCTCGAGTTGAGCGGAACAACATTGAATGTATCGACGCTACCCAACACATCACTGGAGAATTCAACGATCGGTCTTACAATTGGTACCACAGGAACGAATGTCAATGTAACAGGATCACCGGCTTCATTGGGCGGATCGCTTACATTGAACCTGCCTACTGCATCTTCAGTTAACAGGGGATTGCTTAGCAATACCGACTGGAGTACATTTAATGGTAAAGAATCAGCACTTACTTTTTCAACCGGTTTAACAAGATCAACAAATACTATTACAAATAATCTTTCTGTTGGTGTAGCAGGCGGACAATCTGTTATCGGTGGTAATGCATCAGGTAACAACCTTACACTTTCTACCACCAGCAACGCTACCAAAGGAAAAATTGTATTTGGTACAAGCGCCTATGTTGAATCGACCAACAGGCTCGGTATTGGTACGGCTAGCCCTACAGCAGCACTGGATGTAGATGGTACATTCCAGTTAGGAACTTCGGGTACGATACTCACTAATATTATCAAAGGAAGTTTTTCTATTTCTGACGCTACTACCTTTATATATGGTACTACGAGAGTAAAAACTGTAACAGTTACAGGCGCTACATTGAATTCTACGGTCATTATCAATCCCAGGACTGATCTTCCGGGAGCTATCGCCATTGCGTGGTGCCGGGTAAGCGCTGCTAATACGGTTTCTGTTGGTTTTATTCACAATGATACCGATCCCCAGGCCATCGGTACAGCCACTTTCGACGTTACCATTATCTATTAAGTTAATTTAAGGCTTTTCAAATCTCTCCAGTGGCAAGGATATTAACCTTTATTCATTTTGCACGATACATGCGCTGACAAAATTGAGTAGAGATAATATAATTAATCGTACCATAAATTATTAATAATAAAATGATCGACTTATTAAAACCTCAAGGATGAGCTTGAGGTGTTGAATTTTGAAATACTATTAATTTAAAAACATATTGAAAGCGGACTCGGGTTGACCTTTGGCTATCACACTAAGTAAAAAACATAAAAGCAATGAAATAGTTTGCTCTTTCGTTATAACGTAAGAATTATGATCCGTTTAAAGATGAGTAGTCGCCATTAATTTTTTTTTATAGCACCACTCGCGGCATTTTTTTTTCCATGCCGAAAAAATTCTTATCTCTTCATTCGTTAAAGTGTCTGACACATATTGAAATTGATCGATTGCCACGAGCCTTCCTTCATAGTAAGTATCCATCCTTGTTACAGGACAGCCTAATTTTTCACTGAGGGATTTCATATACCTTATTGGTATATTTTCTTTTTCGCATACAGTATACAAAATGAAATCATTCGATGCATTATTGTTGCCCCTGTGAAATTTATTTCTGTTAAAAACAATTTCGTTAATAGTAGTATCTGTTAGTTTAAGTCTACTATCGTACTCAAATTCTTTGTTGGAATATAAATCCCAGCCACCGTATTTTGCAAACTGATTCTTACCTTTAAAATGAATGATTGCTTTCGAAGAATCTGAAAAATTTCCATAATAAAAATATTGACGCAAATCAGTATCAATAAAAAGATAATACTTTACATAGATATTGGTTTTCGTGCCGGTTGAATCTGTTTTAGAATCAAAGTGAGGCACTTGTTGAATTGATTGATGGCCTTGATACCAAACAGTCGTACTAATTTTATAACTTTCAGATAGATTATCGGGACTGAACAAATACTTAACCAGTTCAACCTTCCCTGTATCTGTGAGATTGCATGTAGTGGTGTAAGCCACAAAAAAAAGCCAAACTTCAATATCAAATTTGTCATAGTTTTAATAGTTATAAATTTTATATTTAATATGCCCAGCCAAACTCACCTAATTGATAGCTTCTGGTTTTAGTAAAGGGAATATAGCTCATATCGGGGAAATTTACTGCTCCAGTAACCGCGAGAGTAAGAACATCGGTACCTAATCCTGTAACACTGTGTACACTTATTGATGAAGTACCTCCCTGAGTATTGTTTTTTACATCAGATTTTATAAAATAACAGTTCCTGAATTTATCTCTTTCCCAATGGATTTTGTGAAACTTAGCATATACTCTATCGCTAATTTCACATATACCACCACCGTCAATGTTTTCAATATCAAGCACATTTAAGGTGAATTGAGCATATCCGATATGTTTCTTTTTCAAATTCATCTCCAATGTCATTTCCATTACCTTCTCACCACCGCCACCGCCGCTGATAGGCTCGCAAGTACTATAAGCAAATTGTTCTGTCTGGCTGGTGCTTCCATTTTCATAATAATAAGTTGTCACTACATACCAATCCGTGCCATTGCAAAGCGCCGGTGGTCCTATGGATTTTGTGGTTGTCTGTTCAGAGCAGTAGATGGTGCTTTGGTTTTTACAACTCCCCTTGAATGCACAACTCCGTCTTTATACACTATCTCGTACACAAGTCTGTCTTTGATGGTTAAGAAAGAGAATTTAGCATCCATCTCAAACTTCTCAGCATTAAAAATTTTAGAAAAACTATTTACCGGGATAACCCCATCCGGCTGTACTTCCTCAGGCATGTACTGAACAATATTACCCTTTCTTATAGTGCCGGCTTTGGGTTCAATCAATAACAAAGCGCTGACAGGATGTTTGTCTTTGTTGTTGATCGTTGCAAGGCCCGGCTTTATGGGTACAATGATAAATTGCTCCCCATCTCTGAATTCTTCCAAACGAAGATGTGCATAATCAAGCTTGCCGCGGAGTTGCTGTATACTGTTTTTATTACCCTCAGTAGCAGCAGACTGTTGCTGATCAAGCCAGGAGTTAACTTTATTAATACTGATGCTAGCTGGGAAGCGGGTGCATCCTGCTTGTTGCAGGGACTGAAAAAGATTGTTGCTACAAACGTAAGAAGAAGCGGGTAGCAGGAAATTGTTTTTCTCATAACAAACGGTTTAAAAGGTGAAGGATTATAATGGAATAAGCCGGAACATAATCAGCTCATTTTCAATATCATCCGGTTGATGATAAAATAACAATCCAGAATTAGGAAATAATATGAGCCAGATAAATAAGGTTTCCCTGAATTTGTATCGAAATCGTTCGATTTGTATTCGATAAGATTTCACTTACTAAGTGTAAACCAGTAATTAAAAAGATTTTCAATCCAAAAAGCTAAGGCTCGCTTCACTAACTATACATAATGAGCAAGGTTTTTTCTTGCTTCTCTATTATATATAATAATGCCGGCAGATTATTCAATAGTTGACCTATTGTAAAACTTTATTAACGGATTCGTTGATTCACGAAGTAGAGATATCGTACTATTACAGTGCATACATGCTTCTCTTGTTTTCGGAAAAACAGAGGCTTGTTTATTAGGGGTTATTCTTATTCCGGTGTTCCATATTATTATTAAGAGTATACTCTTGTTTTCTAGGTTTACCTCTTTCGGAACAGCCCGATAAACTTGTGTAGTTTTTACGTAAAACCATAGGAAAAATGATCATTTTTCCTGTGGTTTTATAAGTATAATACCTCCCTGAAAAAATATTTTTCACTTACTTTAAAATAGTTTTTGAGCTAAGAAATTGACACGCAAAGGCTTAAAAAATCTACGAAACCTGTGTGGGATTTTTACGTAAAATAAGAAGGTAAAGTACTTGCATGAGCGAAAACCACGACGTACTTTGTGCAGAGTTACTTAATTAATCCGAAGTAATTAAACGTACCCCCAAGATGAAAAACAACACAACTTCTACGAAAACTACCGCAACTGTTCTTGCAAAAGTTACAATCTTCGTTTCCCTTTTTATATCTCTGACTGCAACAGCTCAAACTGGTTTTTATGTACCACAAGGTGCTAATGTGTTTTTCGCTGGTGATAGCGCTTCTATCTATTCTAATGTAATCAATAACGGTAAAGTAAGTGTTTCTTCTAAGGCTGTTGTAAACTTCGAAGGTAAAAAATGGGATAACAACGAACAGTCTACGATCAATGCTGATAAAGGTGGTGTTGTACGTTTTGTTTCTGCGGATTCTACACGTCAGCAGTTAAATGGTGGTTATAATGCGGTTACCGGTCAGGGAGCTGCTTTTTCTACTTTACAGATCGATAACAAAGCTGGTGTTGAATTAAACGGTAGCACTACTAAAGTAACTAACGAATTGAAATTAACTGCTGGTAACGTTTACCTGAACAACAACATCCTGGTTGCTGGTAACAAAATCACTGGTTATGATTCTTCTAAATATATCGTAACTGGTAAAACAAACGCTGGTAGCATGTTGATCCGTGAAGGCATCAAAAACACAGACGGACAGGTTGTATTTCCAGTAGGTACTACTGAGCATGCTTACACGCCTGCTACTATCACTGCTAAATCAAATAAAGCTGACGCTTATTTTGTAAACGTTTTCGATAGCGTTAAAGCTGAAGTTTCTACTGGTAAAAATTTAGCGGCTAACAGTGTAAACAAAACTTGGCAGATTGGTAGCACTAAAGCTAACGAAGTAAATGTTTCTTTACAGCACGTAATCGCTAACGAAGGCACTGAGTTCGCTGCTAACAGGAACAACGCTTATGTTTCTACTTTTGCTAACAATGCATGGGATACAATTTATCCTCAGGCTGCACCGGTTAATGGTGTTAACACAAGAGCTAATGTTGCTTTATCTAACAGCGCTTATTTCACTAAATTCACTGGTACTACTGATAATACATTAAAGACTGTTGTTTTATTAAACGGTAACCGTATCGATACTGCAACTGCTTCTATCTACTGGACAACTAAGCCAGAAGTAAATGTTAGGTATTTCGTAATCGAGCGCCAGTTAGCTACTGAAACTGTTTTCACAGCGGTTGACAGCGTAGATTCTAAAGCAGTAAATGGTATCAGCCGTAAAGCGCTTAGCTACCGTACTACTGATGCTAACAAATATGTTGGTAACTCAACTTACAGGTTGAAACTGGTTGATTTCGCTGGTAACATTTCTTACTCTAACACAGTGATCATCGGTAACAAAGCTGGTGTTTATAACCTGATGATGTGGCCTAACCCTGCAACAGACAAGTTCTTCGTAAGCTGGAACGTGTTGACTAACGTTAAATACATCGTAGTTGTAAATGCACTGGGTCAGAAAATTAAGCAAGTTGATGTAGCAGGTACAAACACACTTGAAGTTAAAGGTTTACAGCCTGGTATCTATTTCGTAAGCTACATCTTGTCTACAGGTGTAAACATCGAAACAAAGAAATTGGTTGTAGCTGTATCTAATCAAAACGAAAGTAACGGGACGGTTTCTTTATATATTCAAAAGCCTTCTTTAACCGGAAGGCTTTTTTATTTTATAAGCCCAACAGCATTACTACTATCAGCTTCGTTGCGTCGCACTCTTGTACTGCATGAATTCTATTCAGCATTATGGCAACTCCTCGATGAATATTGACGGTACATTCGGTATCCCGATAGCTATCGGGACTACCTGACATTCTCGAATATCCCTACGTTTATCGGAATGATCCATTGTCTATCTGCATTTCCATTAAGCGAGGGCTGTGTGCTGATGGCCTTCCCCCATGGGGGAAGGTCGGGAAGGGGGCTAAGGGCAGGTGAGATTCTCCTCTGCATCCAGTAAATTTTCTTTAATAACACAAACCATTAAAATGGTTTCAATAATGTATTGTTGCCTTTACAGCCCATGGCTTAAGCCATGGGCTAATCAAACGATCAACAATCAGGAAATGGATTTATCCATTTATTTTTGAAGAGTGGGAATTTAAGCTGCTGTCTGAACCTTACCTATTTCTTAAAATCCAAATTCTCCGTAATCCTCGTACCATCTTTCTTAAACGCCTCCATATACATCTTTATCCTTTCTTTGGCCACGCTGAGATCGTTATTATTAAGATTGATATTCAGCAAATCAATAAACCAGGGGGAATTTTTCTTCACTTTGTATATAAGTAATAGCGATTTCTTTAGAGATCGGCAGCGTGGTCTTCTTGGAATCATCAAACACATCTTTACTATTTGCCGTTAATAATTTTTCATATTCTTCTTTCAGCAGTTTTTCAAAAAGGGCGAGAGAAAAATTATCACCTGCTTTTACGCCGGTAGCCGCATCGTCTTCTGTAATGGTCGCTCCTTTATGTACCCATTCCCAAAGAATGCTTAAGCGGATCTCACCAGTGGCCATATCTTCCATCAGGTACAAGATATCATCGTTGCCAAAAAAGTCAGCGGCCTTTAATGCGACTGCCTGCATGCCCTGCCCGAATGCATTACCATATTGTATGGCTACACTTAATAAATTCCTGCGCCACGTATCGTTGTCGGCGCTTTTTCAATTAATAATAATTCTTCAGCAGCTTGAGGTGTATAAGATAAAGCCGGGAACTTTCTGCCTGTTTGATTTGGTTCCCCAATTTTTTCCCAAACCGGTCTTACAATATTCACCATCTTCCAATGCGCCACCCATTTTCCACTGGCGCCTTCCTTTTGTTCACG
Organism: Chitinophagaceae bacterium; assembly: GCA_037200685.1. Classification (GTDB taxonomy): domain Bacteria; phylum Bacteroidota; class Bacteroidia; order Chitinophagales; family Chitinophagaceae; genus JAJKIP01. Next base: position 58,556 of record JBBCIG010000014.1, on the reverse strand, counting down.
CTCTGCACCGGCAACAGCTTTTTTCATACTTGCCGAAACACCTTCCGCTGATCCAACTGGTATGTTGGGCTCCATGCCGCCCTGCCATAGGGCAAAGTTGCCATTGCTGTCCGGTGTATTCACTGTACAACGTACACGGTTTTCGTAATTGCGCATATAGCCATAAGTCATCGTAATGGCTTCAATATCCGGGTTGATAAAACTTTTATCCCAGGGCCCATCGCATCAGCTACGCTATTAATATAATCCCAGCGGCCGGTATTATAACCAACAAAATGTTTTCCCAATGCCGCTCTTATTTCCATCAATTGATAAGTCGCTTCCAGTTGTTCTACCAGCACATATACTTTAGTAGTACCGAGCGGAAGGTGAAGATGATTTTCTAATTCAGAAAGCATATCATTCCACAAAGCCGCTTCACCCGCAGTTTGAATTTTTGGTAAGTATAAAACAATGGATGACCCTTCTTTTTGTAAAGCCTTATAATTGTTTGTCACATATAATGTCAGGTCAATAATCGAAGCGGCCATTGCTACGCCATCCGCATCACGAACATGACGATCATCAAGGTGAAGGCCGCGGGCACGGAACAAGATTGTTGTGAAGTCAAGTTGTTCTTGCCAGTTGGTAATAATAGAACGGCCAAAGAAACCTGTCGCCCATTTATTATTTCTTCTGCTACCTTTTCGGCAGCTTTCAAAAACAAAGGGTCTTTACTGATCGCTAACTTTAAATTACGCTGGTTATCCAGTGACATTGTTTTTATTTGTCCGAGTGCATCTTCGCCGTCAAACATCCAGCCATCGGCGCCGGATAACAACGCATAAGCTACGTTGCGTATGCTGCTTTCTAACACGGCGTTTGGTTTAGCCGCCGGGCCTGTTCCCTGTATCCATTGTCTTTTTAAATCTTCCGGGATAACAGTGCCTTCAAATTTTCCATCTCTCGCATCCTGTACTTTTATTTTGGTGCGGGGAATTAAACTTTCAGGATCTAAAAAGCTGATCTTCTTTTTTTGCTGCTGACGTGAGGCCCTTCTTTTTGTTCTGTCCGCCATCGCCGCTTTGATATCTTTATTAAAATGAGCCATAGAAGAAAGTGCTTCCAGTGCTTCGGGTGTATAAACATCTTTGTATGCTTCCTGTATGTTGCCGTTGATCGTGAAATGGTAACTCATCGCTGTCTGTAAATTAGTCGGTTTAAATAATAATAGTTTATTGCATGATGAAGACTGTCATTGTCAAAGGGCCGTGTGCCCCGAGCACCAGCGCCTGTTCGATATCCGCGGTTTTAGAAGGGCCGCCGATAAAACCACCGAAACCATAATCGCTGGTTCGATTTTTTCATATGCTTCATGCATAGTAGGAACTAACGAATCGGCTTTTACTATCACTGCAAGATGCTGGCAGATATAAGGAATGATACGTTGTCCCATTACTTCTTCCGTCAGCCAGACCGCCCCATTTTCTGCTACGGCAAAATGTGTATTGATAATGGCTACTTCCGCATTGTCATAAGTATGAGGGTCAATTTCCTGGTCGATCATTTCAAAGTTATCGGTGAGTGCTGGAAGGGTAGTGACTATTCGCCTGGTGGTGTCAAAGTTTTCGCGGATGAATGTTTTGACAGTATCCATATTATCAGCAAAGAGAGCATTGCCACCGATCGTTTTAAATACGTCGATGTATTTTTGAACAAGATTATTCTTGTCACCTTTGAATACAGTGATATCCGGCAATGGGGTGGATTCGGGTTGATTTTTTAAACAGCTTCTAATATTTTTTCCCGGGGTGCTCATGTTCTTATTTATTGAAAGCATTAATCAATTTCTAAATTGCAAAGTATTTGCTATTATAAGAATGTTCATGTTGAGTTTTTTGCTACAGTACAAGAGTGCGACGCAACAGGCGATGATAGTAGTAATGCAGCTGGGCACATAATTTTATTCTTTTTTCTTTTCGTTCTTGCTATACCATTCCCCAAAAGATTCTTTTGGCCCGTCGGGCATATCACGTGACGGTACCAGGGATTTAATTTGTTATTTACTACAAATGGAATGTTATGTAAAAACCATCTGCCCGCTTTGCCGCTGTTGTCAGTTTGCCCGGCGATGATAATGTCCATGCCATCGCTTTCATGCTGATCGCTTTTGTGTTTGTTGCATAGCCTTCTTTCACGATCACCTGTCTCCATTTATATAACTGGTCGTGAATATTAATTTTTACGGGACATACATTGGAGCATGATCCGCAAAGCGTGGATGCATAAGGAAGATCGGCATGCTGTTTCATGTCCAGGTTGGGAGCGAGGATAGCACCGATGGGGCCGGAGATCGTGTTGTGATAACTAAGACCACCACTTTTGCGGTACACGGGACAAGTGTTCATGCAACTTCCGCACTTGATACATTTTAATGAATCCCGGAAATCGGGACGGCCCAGCTGACGTGTCCTTCCTGCATCGACCAATATCAAATGCATCTCCTGGCCTTTGCGTGGTTTTTTAAAATGACTGGAATAAATCGTGATGGGCTGACCGGTGGCGCTCCTTGCCAACAGGCGAAGAAAAACACCGAGATGTTTTTTTTGCGGGATTAATTTTTCCAAACCCATCGAAGCGATCTGCACTTTCGATAAATGTGCGCCCATGTCAGCATTGCCTTCATTGGTGCATACAACATATTCTCCTGTTTTCCGCTATAGCGAAGTTGACGCCGGTAAGTGCGGCACGTCTTGTCAAAAATACATTTCGTAAAAATTTACGTGCTACTCTTGCAAGCTTTGTTGGATCGGATAAACCTTTTTCCGTACCGAGGTGCTCATGAAATAATTCACCGATTTCTTCTTTTCGTTTATGAATGCAGGGGGAGTACAATATGGCTCGGCGGTTCATTATCTATTTGCTGGATGTATTCGCCCAAATCGGAGTTGATGACTCCAATGCCCCGTTCTTCCAAATATTCATTGAGATGGCATTCTTCCGTCAGCATCGACTTGCTCTTCACCATCTGCGTGATCTCTTTGCTTTTAAGATCGAATAAACAATTTCATTGTGTTCTTCAGCGCTGTCGGCCCAGTGCACAATGACACCGTTCTTTTTTAAATTTTCTTCAAACTGTAAAAGATAAGTATGCAGGTTGGAAATGACATTGCTCTTTATTTGGGATGCGGCTTCACGCAGGTCTTCCCATTCGGGCATTTGTTTGGAAGCCCTGTCTCTTTTTTCACGGATAAACCACAGCGCACCGTCGTGCCAGTCCACCCGCTCTTCATCTTTTATAAAAACTCTGGCTAGCGCTGCATGATCTTTTGTCTGGCTCATACGGTGGCGTTTAAGATTTCAGCTATATGAATAATTTTTACCTGGCTTTTATTCGGCGAAGAATTCCTTCAAGATGCATAAGACAAGATAGATCTGAGGAAGTGATATACTCCGCGCCATTTTTTGTGTGATCAGTTACCCTGTCCTTTCCCATTTTTACGGAGACCGCTTCTTCGGTTACACAAAATAATCCGCCGAAGCCGCAACATTCATCCAGCCGGTCTAAACTGATTTGTTCCAAACCTTTCACCATTTTAATAAATGCTGTGGTTTGGAAAAAGGAGCGGCGTTAAGTTCACTCATTTGCGAAAGATGAAGCCCACGCAAACCGTGACAACTATGATGCAATCCAACTTTATGCGGAAAAACGGCATCTAATTTTTCGATCTTCAATACATCCGTTAAAAATTCTACCAGTTCATATATTTTAGAACGGATTGCCGTAGCTTCTTCGTCGTGTTTAGCAGAGTGAAGATGATCTTTGATATGTAACACGCAACTCGCTGAAGGCCCAACTATATAATCAAACTCACTAAAATTTTCTATGATATTATCATTGCATCCCTGCGAAAGATGTTCAAAGCCGGAGTTTGCCATCGGTTGACCGCAACAGGATTGCTTCGCAGGATAGACAACGTTTACCCCAACTTTTTGCAGCAACTGCAACGTAGCTTTTGCCGCATTGGGATAAAACTGGTTGACGTAACAGGGTATAAAAAGTCCGACAGTCATACTGATTTTCTTTTCTTCAAAAAACATTATGCGTTCACTACATTCACCGGTTTTCCATTAGTAAATGCCGACAGGTTGCTAACTGTTATTTGCATCAATCTCGCCCTGGCTTCTTTTGTCGCCCATGCAATATGCGGTGTGATGATGCAGTTCTTCGCTTCGAAAAGTGGATTGTCTTTTGTGGCGGTTCAGCCGACAATACATCAATGCCTGCTCCTGCAATCAGGCCGTTATTCAATGCATCTGCAAGGTTTTCATCCACGATGATGGGGCCTCTCGATGTGTTCAATAAGAACGAAGACCGTTTCATCCGCAGCAAATTTTCTTTATTGATCAATCCTTTTGTTTCGGGAAACAGCGGGCAATGAATACTCACTACATCTGATTGTTCAAGTAGTTCAGGATTAGAAGCCCATTTAAAATTCTTTCGTTGCGATTGATCGGTTTGCGTTCTGCTGTTGCCAAGAATATTCATACCAAAAGCCGTAGCGATATCGCCAACCTGCTGGCCAATTCTTCCAAAGCCGATAATGCCGATTGTTTTTCAACAAGCTCCACCAACGGGTAATCCCAGTAACACCAGTCCGGCGAACTGGCCCATCGTCCTTCCATTACCGAATCGCTGTGCCGTTGTACATGATGACACAGTTCCAATAATAATGCAAATGTCATTTGCGCCACAGATGAAGTACCATAGCCCGGCACGTTAGAAACAATAATGCCTTTTGCTTTCGCCGCTTCTGTGTTACAATATTATAACCAGTTGCTAAAACACCGATAAACTTTAATGAAGACAGTTGTTGAATTGCTTCTTCACTGACCGGCGTTTTATTCGTAAAAATTATTTCAGCGCCGGCTGCACGTTCCACCACTTTATCCGCAGAGGTTCTTTCATGAATAATTACATCGCCAAATTTCTTCAACTCATCCCAACTGAGATCACCGGGATTTAAGGTATAGCCGTCAAGTACAACAATTTTCATATTACTCTTTTATTTTTCACGCAGGGAGCGCAGGGCTCACAGAGTTTTATTTTTTAATTCAATTCTTCAGTTCGATAATTATTATGATCTCAGCTTCGGTTCCCTGATCATCTTCGTTGCGTCGCACTCTTGTGCTGCATGAATTCTACTCAGCATTATGGCAGCATCCCGATGAATATCGGCGATACTTCTGTTCGCTACTCAACTTTATTTACACAAAGAAAAACTCTCTTTGCGCCGTTGCGTAAACTTTGCGTCTTTGCGTGAAGCCTTTGTATTACACTTTTGCCCACGCTTCGTTCAACGTTCTCTTTGCATTCGCAATAACAATATCCGGATCTTCATCACCAAACGGTTTTATCTCAAAACTTACAATAGGTGGCTTTTCAGTATTTAAGAATCCAATATTCAATAATACTCTCAGATAATCCACCACCTGCTCAACATCATTTCTCCGTTGGGAAAACCAAAACGTGGATGCACATCACCATACGCCGGCATCTCCGGGCTTTTCACCACGCAATTGCCGATATGTGCATGTACGATATAATCTTTAACAGGTAAAAGCGATTCTTCAATCGTTTCATGAATTAATGGAATATGACTAAGGTCAACCATCAATCCAAAGTTTTCATATTCTTCCCTGATTTCTTTTGCATAACGCAGGGCGAGAGGAGCGGGGCCGATCAAACTTTTTTTATCTACATCATAATCGAAAACTTCCAGCGCTACGTTCATCTTGCCTTTGCTTTTCACATAAGCACAGATTTCTTTGGTCGATTTTATCAATGCCTGGTAGGATTCTTCTTTAGTAGCCTCTTCGTATTTGCCGCTTAAGAAAGCAAAACCCGAAGCGCCCATTTCAAAAGCTTCATCAATACCTTCTTTTACATTCGCCAGCGCTTTTTGCCTACCTTCTTCACTCAGGTCATTGATATTTTGTCCTGTGGTTAATAACCGTGGCTGCGCACCATAGGCAATGCTCATGTGCGAAGTTTCGAGCATCTGCTTTACTTTCCTGCGTTCTTCTTTATCTTTTACGTTGTTATTTCAATAGCGGTGAAATACTCATCAAGGGCCAGTTTCTTTATGGTTTCTAAAACCGGGCCTTCTCCTTTAATGGTGGATGGATACGCCATGAAATGTACCAGCCCAACTCTCATGTATTTGTATAACGAATCATTCATCTGTTTACTTTTATTTTAAAGGGTCTTGTAATATAGCTTTTGCCGATTTTTTTCTGCCGGATATGCTGATAATGGCGGCAATTAAAATTAATACGATTGCTAACACAATTAGATAAGTAGTTCCTTTTGAAAGATTGGGTATGACAGCGCTTGTAGTTGCTTTAATCATTTCATATTTTGGAATGATCCAGCTAAATAAATAAGCCTGTCCCAGCACCAGCAAGCAAATAAATACCAGCATTATAAAACTGTGCTTCACGGTGAACCTGAAAAGATCAGATTCTTTTCCCACGAGGTGGCCTGCAGCCGCGGCGACCGCTATGGATTGTGGGGAAATCATTTTACCTACAACACCACCGGACACATTTGCGCCGACTGTTACTACCGGGTCAACGCCGATTGATGTGGCAGTTGTCGCCTGCAATTTTCCAAACAAGGCATTGGCCGATGTATCCGAACCGGTGATAAAAACGCCCAGCCATCCCAGCACGGGGGCGAAGAAGGGAAACAAAACACCAGTGCTCGCCAGGGTAGTTGCAATGGTAATCGTGATGCCGGAATCGTTCACGATATAGGCAAATGCCAGTACTGAAGCAATAGTAATAATCGGGAGTTTCAGTTGTTTTAGTGTTGCAGCAAATATTTTAATTCCTTCGCCGAACGTTAAGCCAGTCAGTGGAATAGCGATTAATGCTGATAATAAAATAGCGGTTCCTCCTGCGGATAAATAATTGAATTTAAAAATATGCGGTAATGCTTTCCCGGTTTTATCCAGGATCACGTTATGAAGGCCGGGAAATTCAAATTGCAGTTGCCCGACTGAATTAAAAAGTTCTTTGATCGGTGGCATGCCCCATGCAATCACGATTATAGTTAATAATATAAATGGAGACCATGCCCTGGTGATTTGGCGGTGCTATATTTTATATCCGTGTTTATCGTTGGCGCCGGTTCTTTGGGGAAACGCCATATATTTTTCGGCTTCCAGAATTTTAAAAATAAAATGAGGCTGATGATCGAACCCACGCCGGCAATAACATCGGGTAGCGCAGGGCCCTAGAAGGTTTGACGTTGCAAATTGTAATACGGCAAAAGAAATTCCTGAAACTAATATCGCCGGTAATACTTCTCTTGTTTTTCTAAACCCGGCAATAATAATCACCAGGTAAAAAGGAAGCAGGATGGATAAAATAGGAAGTGTTCTTCCCACTATTTGCGAAATAGCCAGTTCAGGAATGGAGGTAACCTGTGATGCGACAGTAATCGGGATACCGATAGAGCCAAATGCAACAGGCGCTGTGTTCGCAATGAGACAAATGCCCGCTGCATACAAAGGATTAAATCCCAAACCAACCAGCATAGCGGCGGTGATAGCCACCGGCGCACCGAAACCTGCCGTACCTTCTAAAAAAGCCCGAAAGAAAATGCGATCAGTAGTGCCTGCAATCTTCTGTCGGCAGTAATAGAAGCCATGAAATGTTTGATGATTTCAAATTGACCGCTCTTTACAGTTACATTAAATAAGAAAACAGCGGCGATGACGATCCAGCAAATAGGAAACAAACCATATAAAGCGCCATTAGCAGCGGAAAGCAGCGCCAGTTTCGCCGGCATGCCATAAACAAATATGGAAATGAGAATGGCAATACCCGTAGCTATCAAACTTGCCTGGTAGCCCTTTAATTTTTTTATGATCAGCGCCCAGAAAATAAAAAGAATAGGAACGATGGCAATGAGAGCGGATAAAGCAATGTTATTAAAAGGGTCAATGACCTGTGTCCAATTCATGGATTTTTAAATATCGCCGAATTTACTGCATTCAGAGGCTTAAAAATCAGGTGCCGGCTAAAAATTGTCCCTGTATATAGTCAACAACGGCCGTTAGATTTTTTTCTTGTTCAAATACAGCTAACTGGCGGTCAGCTCCGGTGCCGCCTTCTAATATTTTATGTACATGTGCGATGCGATGTCGGCTACCCAAATGATCAACGACCGGGTCAATAAACTCCAGCAATTCATAAATGAGTGCACGGGTATTTACTTCTTCTTCTTTGCCGAAATCAATTAAAAATCCATCCACGCCATAGCGGCTGGCCCGCCATTTATTTTCATTTAATAATGCACGGGAATATTGAATAAAATTTAAGTTCTTGGACCGCAACATATAAATGCGGGCACAAATAGCCTGGAACAACCCGGCGATAGCGATTGTTTCATCCACTGTCATCGGGATATCGCAAATGCGGAACTCTACTGTATTGAAAAAAGGATGCACTCTTAAATCCCACCAGATCTTTTTCGCATTATCAATACAATTGGTTTTGATCAGCATCTTCACATAATTATCATACGCTTCAATGCTTTCAAACGCATCGGGGATACCGGTGCGTGGGAATTTGTCGAATACTTTTGTGCGAAAAGATTTATAGCCGGTTGACCTCCCTTCCCAAAAAGGTGAGTTGGTGCTGAGTGCATAAATATGCGGTAAAAAATACCTTGTTGAATTGGCGATGTGGTTTGCCATTTCACGGCTTTCCATGCCCACATGTACATGTAAACCAAAAATCAAATTACTTCTTGCCGCTTCCTGCAATTCATTGACGATTTCATTGTAGCGGATATGATCAGTGATTAATTGTCTTTCCCAATGACTGAACGGATGCGTACCAGAAGCACCCATTCTTAAACCAAGCGTAACTGCTATATCTGAAATAGTTTTTCGTAAGGTGGAAACATCGCGGAAAGCTTCGTCTACATCCTGGCAGATATCGGTGCCAACTTCCACTACGGCCTGGTGCATTTCGGCTTTTACTTTATCCTTGATCACTTTCTGACCTTCGTGTACGATTTTTTGTTCATGGCTTTTGAGTTCCCTTGTTTCAGGATCCAGCACCATGTATTCTTCTTCCACACCGAGAGTGAAACTTTTGTAATTAAGCGGCATAGCGGTTATTTGGTAAAAATGTCATTTAAGTTAATACTAAACCCCGGAATAATTTTTGAAACAATTGTATCATCGGCGGTATATACTTTCGCACCATCATATTTCTTGTTTTCATTCAATAGAAAAATGATAATACTTTCCTCTTCAGGATAAACAACCCAATATTCAGATACGCAGGCTTCTTCATAAAGTTCATATTTATCCTTTAGTTCTTTCTTTGAATTACCGGGAGATAATATTTCAACAACCAGATCAGGAGCGCCGCAGCACCCTCTTTTATCAATTTTAGATTCGTCACAGACGATGCAAATATCAGGCTGGACAACAGTACTTATTTCATTATCTTTTTTTTTGTTCTTCACTGGTAGCCTGACATCAAAAGGAGCGATATAAGCCTGGCATTTTTGCTTTTTAAGGAAGGTAGCGAATGGAACAAACATTTCTCTTGCGATCACCTGGTGTTTTGTATTAGGTGCGGATAGTTTAAATATTCTTCCCCGGAAAAGCTCCAGCCTTTCTTTAAATCTCCATTGCAGGTAATCGGCGTAGGTGTAACTAATGGAAGGGTCCGGTTCCTCTACTTTAAGGTACTCTTCCTTGTCTTCGTCAAAAATGGTGTACATAGGTGTTGTTTTTATGTTAGCGGTGCATGTTGCGAACTTCGTTTTACATATTCTCCCCAGGTAAGGTTATCTTTTCCTTCTTCATTGCTCAATGCCCTTTCGATAGCATAGTTAGCCGCTGTTTCTACCACCCATTCAAAATTTTCTTCACCAACACTGGTGCGTTCTGCATCGGGTGCAGGATTGCAGAAATCAATAGCATAAGGCACGCCATTTCTTAAAGCCAACTCTACAGTATTAAAATCGTAACCGAGATATTTATTAATAACTAAAACAATGTCAGTCATTAATTGTAATCGCTCCGGTGAAGGAGCGAAATCCGCTACATAACGAAGATGATGCGGGTTTCTTGGTTCATAAGACATGATGCGTACGTATTTGCCACCGATGCAATAACAACGATAATATTCTTCAAATACAATTTCTTCCTGCAACAGCATTACCAACTGCCCGGTTTCATTGTGTTTTTGAAAAAAATCTTCCGCGTCATTTAATTTATATACATGTTTCCAGCCGCCGCCGGCGAATGGTTTCATGTATGCAGGAAAACCAACGTAATTAAATATACTATCCCAATCCAAAGGAAAAGCAAGGTTGCTGAATGAATCATTCGTCGTATCATCTGGTAAATCCCTCGACGGAATGATCACCGTTTTCGGTACCGGCACATTTACTTTCGTCATTAAACAATTATTGAAATACTTATCATCGGCGCTCCAACCAAAAAGGGTTGTTGATAACAGCAGTGCCTGTGACGGCTGCATTTTTCAACCAAGTACGGTAAAAAGGAACGTCTTGTGAAATCCGGTCAATTATTACGGAGTAGCCACAAGGTTCTCCCTGCGGGGCTTTGTCTATTTTCACAGGTTCGGCCATAATACCTGCCACATTTTTACTGTTCACTCTTTCTACAAAAGCATCGGGAAAGGAGCGTTCTTTACCAAACAGGATTCCAATTTTCTTCATACATTATTTTTTAATGAGGGAATAATTTGAAGCTCTTTTGCCTCAATGCAACACGGGTTTACCAAATTTATTTTTAAGAGCCATATAAACAAAAACAAATTCGGTTCCAAGTTTGATATTTCGCCGAACCTGGGGCCATAAGCAGTGAAGAATTGTTATTTTTGAAGCCATGCAACTGCAAAACGTATTGGGTGTGCTGCTTGAAAATACTACTCTGCAATCTGAACACCTGGAGAGAGAGGTTACTGTCGATTTTTTCCTGCCAAAAAATGTCGCTGACCCGGCTGAAATGAACCTGCTCCTCATCAACGATGGGCAAAACATGGAAGAGCTGGGATTGGAAACAATATTAAATGAATTATACGCTGAAAATGCTATTCAGCCTTTGCTTTGTGTCGGGTTGCATACGGGAAAAGAGAGAAAAAGCGAGTATGGTGTGGCTTCACAGGCTGATTATCTCGGCAGGGGCGATAAAGCGGGATTGTACACTTCTTTTATAGTAGATGAATTGCTTCCTTATATTAAAACAAATTACGCCCTTCCTTTTTTTAAAGAAAAATCTTTCGCCGGGTTTTCGCTGGGTGGCCTTAGTGCATTGGACATTGTATGGAGCCATCCCAATGAATTTAAAAAAGTGGGGGTGTTTTCAGGTTCGTTGTGGTGGAGAAGTATCGACCAAAAAAAGAAGGGTTATGATGATGATAAACACCGCATCATGCACCAACTGATCCGCAACGGTTCTTATTACCCCGGGTTAAAATTCTTTTTTGAATGCGGTAATATGGATGAAACAATGGACCGCAATAATAACGGCATCATTGATTCTATCGATGACACGCTTGATCTTATTAATGAACTGGTGGAAAAAGGATATGGCCGGGAAAAAGATATTTATTATTTAGAGCTTGCTGACGGTAAACATAATGTTCCTACATGGGGAAGGGCGATGCCGGATTTTTTGAAGTGGGGATGGGGGAGGGAATAAGCAAATAAGTCAAATAGGTCATAAAAGTCAGTGGCCGACCTAGTGTTGGTGCAATCTTCGTTCAATATTGCCAGTAATACCAACGTATATATAATTTCTGATTAAGCTTTTCAAAGCATATACGTAGAACATGGAATTTATTTTAAACTAAAAAGCCGAAACATATTGTTTCAGCTTTTAAAGTGCCCGAGACTGGAATCGAACCAGCACATCCTTGCGAACGCCCCGATATGAATCGGGGTGCGTCTACCGTGTATTTTTTATTGAGAATTTGTAAAAAAGAAAAACCTCTTCAAAATCTGAAGAGGTTTCGTGCCCGAGACTGGAATCGAACCAGCACATCCTTGCGAACGCCCCGATATGAATCGGGGTGCGTCTACCGTGTATTTTTTATTGAGAATTTGTAAAAAAGAAAAACCTCTTCAAAATCTGAAGAGGTTTCGTGCCCGAGACTGGAATCGAACCAGCACATCCTTGCGAACGGCAGATTTTGAGTCTGCTGCGTCTACCAATTCCGCCACCCGGGCAGGTGAAATGGGGTTGCAATATTACAGCTTTCCGGCTAATTCTCTGCGAATGCGATCGAGGTATTTTTTCTTGTAATAATATTGTTTTACCTGCAACAACTCTTTTTCGGAAGTAACACCTTCCTGGTAATGCTCCACAATTTCTTTAACAGGTTCATATATCTCAGTTTGAAGATTATTTATTGACGATTGTATGTTTCCGACTGCTGATGGTTCGTCGGCGTCCATTAATTGTTCGTTTATGTCCAGCACTTCCATTAAAAAATCCGGGGGCAATTCATATTTTTCTTCTTCTTCCAGCAAACCTTTTTGCTGCAATACATATTTAATAGTAGCATCCGGCTCCTGGAACGTTTTATAGGCTTTGTTTAATGAAGCTGATACTTCCATCACTTCCGCCATTTTTTCATCACCGTCTTTAATAAAATAATCGGGATGATATTTGCGGCTTAATGAAATGAACTTTTGATGAAGCCCTGTTTTATCTACTTTCAACTGCACTGGTATGTCGAATAATTCAAAATAGTTCATGCTGCTTGCTACCGAATTTTAAAATTACTTTTGTCATTATATCTCTGAAGCAGTTTTGCTGTTTCAATATTGCTGAATAGAATTACTGCAGTACAAGAGTGCGACGCAACAGACGATGCTAGTAGTAATACAGCTGGGCTAATAATGCGCCGTCCCGATTTCATCGGGATTTCGCTTCGCTCAACAACAGACGATGCTAGTAGCACTGGTGCCGGGCCCAAAATAAAACTTCAGCAATTGCAAATGTACGAATATGATAAGGATCGGACTGATACGGGAGGGAAAAATACCTGCGGACAACAGGGTGGCGTTGACGCCGGCGCAATGCAAATGGATACACATGAACGGCGAGCACGTTAAAATTGTGGTGCAAACGTCGCCGCATCGCTGCTTTACAGACAGGGAATACAGCGCTGCGGGCTGCGAAGTAAAAGAGGATATGCGTGAGTGTGACATTTTATTTGGGATAAAAGAAGTGCCGGTGGAAGCGCTGATCGCTGGTAAAACGTATTTGTTTTTTTCGCATACAAAAAAGAAACAAGCGCATAACCGGCAAATGTTGCAAACGATACTGGCGAAAAAAATTACATTGATCGATTACGAATGTTTGGAACATGATGATGGGTTGCGCATTATCGGGTTTGGGTTTTTTGCAGGCGTGGTGGGTGCACATAATGGTTTGATGGCGTATGGTAACCGTACAGGTTTATTTAAACTTGACCGTGTTTATAAACAAAGAAATTTTCGTGAACTGATTCACGCTTATTTTGGATTGCGATTGCCGAATGTAAAAATTGCAGTGACCGGTTCGGGCCGTGTGGCACATGGAATTTTAGAAGTGATGAACCTGGTGGGTATTCATGAAGTAGAGCCGGATGATTATTTGCAAAAGCGTTTTTCATATCCTGTATATACGCAATTGAAGGGGGTTGATTTGTATGAGCATAATGTAACACACCAATATAACCGCATTGATTTTCATGACAACCCTTCTGCTTATTCCTGTAAGTTTTTGCCTTATGCATCGCAAACAGATATATTAATGAATGGTATTTTTTGGGAAGAGACGGCGCCACGGTTATTTGATAAAAAAGATATTGCTTCTGATAATTTTATTATCCAGGCCATCGCGGATATTACGGATGATCAAAATGGTTCGGTGCCGATTAATCTCGGGGATCAAACAATCGAAGATCCTATTTATGGTGTGGATAGAAATACGCTGGAGAAAACATTGCCGTATCAAAAGAACTCTATTGATATACTTGCCGTGGGAAATCTACCGAATGAATTACCGAAAGACGCATCACGATATTTTGGGGAGCAATTAATAAAATATGTGCTTGAAGATTTGCTGGGCAATGGCTCTGCAATAATTGAAAGAGCGACTATTGCGAAAGATGGCGACCTGATGAAGGAGTTTGAGTATTTGAGGGATTACGTGGAGGGAAAGTTGTAAGTAATAAGTTTTAAGTTATAAGTTGAGGTAGTAGTCTTTTAGTAGCTCGGTAAATTCTTTGGTGTATTGTTGTTGGCTGTCACGAATGGAAATTTCTTTTGTTATTGCATCGTCTGATTTTTCTAACCCGCCTTCTATCATCAGCCGGAAATAATCATGTTCCGTGGATTGTTTTACAAGCGTCATTCCCTTTATAAAAAGAGAGTGAGTGGCTAGCGATTTTTCTATTTCTTCTTTCCTTTTGTAAGGAAACAAAAAATAAAATTTTCCTTTTTCAGTAAGCAGGTTTTTTGTGATCGTAAATAAATCATTTAAACTAAGGTCGCTGCTATGGTGTGCGACGTTTTTCTTTTCACTGCCTGATTTTAATTCATTTTCATAAAAAGGCGGGTTGCTGATAATGACATCATACTTTTTTGTGAATGAAAATGTTTTTGCATCAGCGTTTATAGTGTCGATTTGATCTTTCCAGGGCGAAGCCGCTATATTTTCTTTTGCTTGTTCATAGGCTTCTTTGTCAATTTCAATCGCATCAATGATGGTATTTGGATTTTTCTGCGCCAGCATTAGTGAAAGTAGTCCAGTGCCGCTTCCCATATCAAGGACACTTTTGACTTTTGTCCTGAGTTTGCCGAAGGGTTGATTTTTGATTTTCTCTGACACCCACGCCCCAAACAAACATCCATCCGTCGTTACTTTCATAGCGCAGCGGTCCTGGTGAATGGTGAATTGTTTAAATTGGAAATAGGAATTTGACACTAATGATTCGAATTTTAAACACTAATTACACGAATTGAGGCGAATTAAAAGTATTAATTACAGGAGTTACAACGAATTTATAGATTATTGTTGCCAGAATAGGCTATGATTACATGAAAATTTTTGGCTACATCAAACACTAATTAGTGTAATTCGTGTCACACAATTAGTGTTACCAGCTAGCCCTCGCCGATGCACTAACCGACAAATCAGCAAATTGTTTTTCCATGTATTTATAATAGCCGGTAATAGCGATCATCGCCGCATTGTCCGTACAATATTCAAAAGCAGGAATAAAAGTATTCCACCCATTTTTCTCACCCATTTCTTTAAATGCTTTACGAAGGCCGCTGTTGGCAGATACACCGCCGGCGAGACACAAATCTTTAATCCCTGTCTGCGCAGCGGCCTTTTTTAATTTATTTAATAAAATGGTCACAATGCGTTGCTGGATAGAAGCACAAATATCAGCAAGGTTTTCCTTGATGAATTTCTGTTTCTCTTCTTCCGTCGCTAAAAACTCTTCTTTGTACACAAGGCTTTGTCCCGCATTATTTAGAAAATAAAGAATAGATGTTTTTACGCCACTGAAACTGAAATTCAATTCTGGTATCTGTGGTTCGGGAAATTTAAAGCGATCCGCATTTCCCTGTTGTGCATATTTGTCTATCAATGGGCCGCCGGGGTAGGGAAGGCCCAGCAGTTTGGCGGATTTATCAAATGCTTCACCGGCTGCATCATCAATTGTTTCACCAATCACTTTCATACTGGTTGGTGATTCACATAATACAATCTGCGTATGCCCGCCGCTAACGGTCAAACATAAAAATGGAAACGATGGTTTCGGATCTGCAATTAAGTTAGCAAGTACATGCGCCTGCATATGATGCACTGCGATCAATGATTTGTTCAATGCAAGCGACAATGATTTTGCAAATTCACTGCCAACTAATAGGGAACCGATCAATCCCGGCGATTGCGTAAATGCAATTGCGTCTATATTTTGAATTTTTACTTTTGAATTTTCCAACGCCGCATCTACAACAGGAACGATATTTTGCATATGTGCCCTTGACGCCAACTCCGGCACTACGCCGCCGTACTGTTCATGTATTGTTTGATTAGCGATGAAGTTGGATAAAATTTTTCCATCCCTGCACACGGATGCAGCCGTTTCATCACAGGAAGATTCTATCGCAAGAATGGTAATTGACACTAATTTTTTTTAAATGAGAAGGCAAAGTTAGGGATAGATTCAACTTATTTATTTACTTCTTATGGCCACCACGGGGTCCATCCGCGATGCTTTATAAGCGGGGAGAATGCCTGCCACTATTCCTACAATGATGCAAATCACAATTGCGAGGATCATGTAGTCCGTAGAAATAAATACGGGGAAATTTAATACCCCCGATAATATTTTAGTAAGTATAAAAACCAATGTCAGCCCGATCAATCCGCCGATGATGCAAAGAAATGCCGATTCCAGTAAAAACTCCGTTAATATAATATGGTTCTTGGCGCCGATCGCTTTTTTCAATCCTATTTGTCCAGTACGTTCTCTTACCGATACAAACATAATATTAGCGACACCAAACATCCCCACAATTAATGATAATGCGGCAATCGCCCAACCACCAATATTCAAACTCACAAAAGCAGAACTCACCGATTCGCTGATATCATTAATATCGTTCAATGCAAAATCATCTTCCTTGGTTGGGTGCAGTTTGTGTACCGCTCTCATCGTTCCCGTCAGTTCATCTTTCAGCGCTTTACTGCTCAGGTTATCCCGTCCCTGTACCATAATGAATGGATCCGCTTTCAATTCATTCATCATCGTTCTTGCGAATTTATAAGGTAGCACGGCGCTTTGATCAAAGTCCCATCCACCGATCATTTGCTTGCCTTGTTTTTTTATCACACCAACGATCAATGCTTTTTTTCCACGGGCAGCAACTTCTTTATCTATCGCCAGTTCCGGCGAACCAAATATTTTTTCAGCGATATCATTTCCTATTACCATCACGGAACTGCCGCGGTCAAATTCACCTTCCGTGGGGTAACGTCCAAAGCCCAGGTCAAACGGCTGTATATTTTCAAAATCATTCGTCACGCCATACAGGTTTACGTTCGACAACATAATGCCATTGTATTCTATCTTGTCCGTTGCCCTGATACGAAATGCCGCATACTTAGCGCCTTTCGTTCTTTCTTTCAGTGGTTCCAGGTCTTCATATTTTGGCACGGGGCGGTTCACATATTTCCACCACGGATAATCACCGTCACCACCAGCAGTGTAATCCCATTTGTCAACATAGATCGTATTTGTGCCGAGAGAATTGACTTCGTTTTTGATGTTTTGTTCCAGGCTGTTTACTGTCGCCAGTACGCCAATAATGCAGAAGATACCAATCGTAATACCAAACAACGAAAGAAAAGTGCGGAGTTTATTCTTCCACAATTCCTGCAGCGCCATTATGAAACTGCTACTGACTATTTCAATTGTCCGGCGGATCATATTGCAAATTTACCGAAGCTGGTGAAGTGATGAAGATTTATTTATCCGCAGGGTGCTGTGCATTTGCCCGGCTGCAGTGCTACTAGCATCGCCTGTTGCGTCGCACTCTTGTACGTTCTGTAATTCTATTCAGCAAGCCTCATCCCTCTTTCCCTTCTCCTGCAGAGAAGGGACGGTGCTGCATTACTAATCCAAACTTCATAACTACCACATCAGCTTCGGAATTCTATTCAACATTGTTGAAGAGTTCTATTCTATAATACTATTCTAAAAGCAAGGGCTGTGTGCTGTTCCTCTCCTTCAGGAGAGGCTAGGTGAGGCCATATTCGACAGTGCGGAAAAGTATTATTTCAAATGAGGCCTTACCTCCTGAACCGAAAAACATAAGTATGAAAACCCGAATAAACATATGCATTAAAACGGTTAGTACCTGTAAATACCATTTCATCAAAGTATTCCGTCTTCACATCCTGTGATGTAAAATTAATAGCGGTTATTCTCAATGTTTTTACTTGTTTATCATCACAATTTCTATTGCCATTGTCATCCGTATTGCAGCTTCCTCTTCGCCATTCCCGGCGAATGTCCCAACTGCCGTTATATGCATTTCCTGCATTGTCTGTATACTTTAACTGCCCGTCCCTGCTGAATGTAAACTGTCCATCACTGAATGTTACATTACTGGTGCTTCCGCCGATACCTACACGATCCACATCTACCAGTTGCCACACACCTTCAATACGTTTTTCGTATCGTTTTAAAACATCTTTACTGCATCCTGCGATAAAAATGCTGAGTAAAACAAAAGAGTAGATTTTTTTCATATTGGTTTGTTTGTATAAGATTACTCTTTTCTTTTTTAAAGAAAATATAACACAGACAGTTTTAACCTAAAATTTTAAATTGATAAAGAACATGGCCTATGTTGTTGAAGTGATATGCCGCACAGTTCCGTCGGGATAACCAATGATCGCCATATTACACATATCAATAAACAAACCCGTTTCCACCACACCGGCAATAAGATGTAATGCTGTATTAAGTTTCATTGCGTCATCAATCTTTTTAAATGGACAATCTAAAATATAATGCCCGTGATCTGTGACAAACGGTTTATTATCATGCAAGCGAAGCTCGCTTTTAATGGGGTACTGCTCGTGAATATGTTGTTGTACCTGCTTCCACCCATAGGGAACCACTTCCACCGGCAAAGGAAAACCGCCAAGCCCTTTTTTAAATTTATTTTCATCCGCAATTATCACCAGCTTTTTCGAAGCCGCCGCCACCATCTTTTCCTGCAACAACGCCCCGCCACCGCCTTTTATCAATCGTAACTCTTCATCTATTTCATCCGCTCCGTCAACGGTAAGATCAATCGAGGAAATATCATTTAATTCAACCAAAGCAATTCCATGTTCCGCCGCTAATGCCTTTGTTTGTTTTGAAGTAGGCACTCCCACGCATTTTAATCCATTCTTTACTTTTTTGCCCAGTGCTTCAATAAAATAAAAAACGGTGGAACCGGTGCCAATACCTATCACCATATCCTGCTGTACCAATGCTACCACAGTTTCACCAACAAGTTGCTTTATTTTATTTATGGGCATAAGAGTAATTGTAATGCGCAAAGTTAACCGGATCAGTCAACGAATTTTTTGTGAGAAATTAATATACAATAAAAAAGACCGGTAAATACCGGCCTTCTTTATAAATATGTGTCGTGATAATTATTGCTTATCATAAACAGCTTTCGTAGTAAAATCACCCTGCGGGCCTGCACCTTTTGTTTGCAGCGTGAAGGTTTTGCCGTCATCAGATAATGTCCATGTTTCTGTTCCTTTCAGCTCACTTGCTTCGCCATTAATATCAAAATTAACTGTATAGCTAACTGTCATTGTCTTGCCGTCATCCGACCATTTTGCAGTTGATTTTCTTTTTGAGTTACCAAAACCGCCTGTGCTTTCCGTCACTTTACCGTCGAATGTAAGCGTTTCAGTACGGGTATTTGCTTGTCCGTTAAAGTTGCTTTCTCTTGAAACGGTGATCGCATCAGCTTTCTGATCAACCTTTATCGAAGAAGGTGCGAAACGAAACTCGCCCAACTCACTTTTTGATTCATTCAATTTCCATTGACCTGAAAAATTTATAGGAGCCGGTTTTGTTGTAAAAGATAAAAGAATGGCGGGGGCTAGCAGTAAGGGGAGTACTTTTTTAAGAATGATATTCATGATCGTTATTTTTTGAGTGTTAAATGTAAGGAGAACTTTGATTCAGGAGATAAGATGCTTTTAATTTTTATTTCCTGCTGCTCACTGCAAAATGCAGGCCGGAGATATTCACATCGCTTTTTTACTTTCTCAACCGGTATATTAATAATTTTCATGCGATTATCTTATGTCAGCTTCATTATTCCCCTTGTATACCCAACAGATTCCGCTAGACCGGGAATAGGATCTTTCTCATCTTTTTCATATTCAAATGCCACGTAACCCTGGTATTTTATTTTCTTTAATGTCTTCACCACTTTCGGAATGTCAATCATACCGCGGCCGATTTCAATAGGGCCCGCATCTTTTTCATCTTTGATCACATCTTTCATGTGCATATCCAGCAAGCGGTCTTTATAACGCAGCAACATAGCAGAAGGATCCTGCCCGATGCGCTGCACATGTGCAATATCAATGCAAAAGCCAATGCGGTGATCCAGGTCTTTTATTTTTGCATACACATCGTCCGGGCTTTGATACAATGTATCACCGGGGCCATGATTATGAATCGCTAATTTGATATCCGTTTTTTTCACCTGCTCTTCCACATATTGCAGCAAGTCATGATTCGGTACGCCAACAATCATATTCAAACCTGCATTCACCGCATAGGCAAAAGTGGTATCCACTTCCTGTTTTGTTTTCATGTAAATAACGCCGGCGGCATACAAATCTATACCCGCACTTCTCACTTTCTCCGCCATCTTTTTTATATCAGCCGGCGAACTTTCCAGTGGCATATGCATTGACTTCAATGAAATACTTGTCAACCCTAATTTCTTCGTGATCCTGATCGTCTCATCAAGGCTTAATGCCCGCAGTGTATAAGATGCAAGGCCGAGTTTCAGTTGCAAGTCTTTCGGCGCATTGCCAGTATTATCAGTAAAGCTGCTCGTCACGGCGACAGCTGCTGCACCTGAAATGCCTAAGCCCGTCAATTTCAGGAATTCATTTCTTGTATATTTCATTACGGCAAAATTATTTAGCTGGTTAGAAAACAACTAAGTTAATTCTTCTTTTGATTTTCCATCAAACTTTACGAAGAGTAAAATTTTATGGAGCAGGATTGCTAGTTGAGGTAGAATAATTATATACCCGGCTGCATTGCTACTATCATCGCCTGTTGCGACGCTCCGTTCATTTTCCTGTTCTCTATTGAGCAATGTTGAAGTATCAACAATAGCGTCGCTCCCGATAGCTATCGGGATTACCCTGCTTGCCCCGACGAATGTCGTGGGAGCGAAGTCGAAGGGTCGCACTCTTCATCGTTCTGTTCGCTGCTCAGCATTTTAGAAGAGGTCTATTATATTATGCTCTTATAAAAGCAAGGGCTGTGTGCAGTTCCTCTCCTTTAGGAGAGGCTAGGTGAGGTTTCTATTCAGCATTTTAGAAAAGATCTATTATGTTATACTCTTCTAAAAGCGAGGGCTGTGCGTAGAAGCCTCCCCTGTAGGGGAGGTTGGAGGGGATTATATCAACTCCTTCAACTTCTCCACCACCGCATCCACTTCTTCCTTCGTATTATGTTTACTAAAAGAAAAACGAACGGTGACCAATTGAGGATTATTATTGATCGCCTGTATTACATGCGAGCCGATATCGGCGCCGCTGCTACAGGCGCTGCCGCCGGATACACAGATATGATTTATATCGAGGTTGAATAAAATCATTTCTGATTTTTCTGTTTTGGGAAATGCGGCGCTTAAAACTGTATAAAGATTTTTTCCGTCAGGTTCGCCATTAAAAACAACGCCTTTAATTTCTTTACGGAGTTGTTCCTCCATATAAGATTTTAATGACCCGATATAAGCGCTGTCTTTTTCATAATTATTCATCGAAAGTTCCAGCGCCTTTGCGAAACCAACAATGCCGTACAGGTTTTCCGTTCCCGCCCGCATATTCCTTTCCTGCCCGCCGCCAAAAATGAAAGGCCTGATTTTTACATTGTCATTGATATATAATAAGCCAACGCCTTTCGGCCCGTGAAATTTATGTGCGGATGCGGAAATAAAATGTACTGGAATTTTCCGGAGATCAATCGGGTAGTGCCCGACAGTCTGCACACAATCCGAATGAAAGATCGCATTGTATTTGCTGCAAAGATTGCCGACAGCTTTTATCGGTAACAGGTTCCCAACTTCATTGTTTGCATGCATTAGCGAAACCAGGCAACGTTCTTTATGCGAAGCCAGTTGTTCTTCCAGGTCAGTTAAGTCTACATGGCCATCGGGTAATAATTTTACAAAACTATAAGTGACCTCATTGGTGTTACCATAATGCTGTACCGTATGCAACACTGCGTGGTGCTCTATCGGCGAGGTGATAATATGTTTGCAACCCAAATCCCTGATGGCTGATAAGATTGCTGTGTTATTGCTTTCTGTTCCGCCACTGGTAAAAAATATTTCACCCGGGTGTGCATTCAATTGTTTTGCTACAGATTTTCTTGCGCTTTCAATCGCCAGTCGTGATTCACGTCCGTAAGAATAAATGGAAGAAGGGTTGCCAAAATGCGTAGTCATGTAGGGTAACATAGCATCCAGCACTTCTTTATCCAGCGCTGTAGTGGCGGCATTGTCAAAATATATCCTGGTCATGTGGGTGTGTTGTGCGGCGTGCTATGCAGCATTTCGCATAAATGAGGCGCAAAGATAAGTAATGCCCGGTTTTAGTGAACGAAATTGCAATGAAGGCATCCTCAAATAAGTGATTTTTTCAACCGGTTCTTAAATTCCCGGTTACTGTATAAGTTATCAATAATCAATTTTTCTGTTAGTAATATAAAAACTAAATTTAGTTCACATAAATGTTGCTATGAGCGAAGACCAAAACAACGAATGCCGCCATGAAGGCCGGCGTGACTTCCTGAAAAAATCAACGGCGCTGGCTGCGCTGGCTGTCGCATCGCCTGCTATCGTACGGGCGGGACAAAACGATGAAAAAATCGCTGCGTATTTTGAAAAAATTCCGCTGCAGATCGAAGTAAACGGGACATTACATACTCTTTCTGTTGAACCAAGGGTTACATTGCTCGATTTACTTCGTGAGCAATTAGCATTGACTGGTACCAAGAAAGGTTGCGATCACGGCCAATGCGGCGCCTGTACGGTACACGTAAATGGTAAACGTGTGGTGTCTTGTCTTTCATTGGCGGTAATGCAGCATGAGAAAAAAGTAACGACGATCGAAGGCCTTGCCACTGGCGATCAATTGCACCCGATGCAGGAAGCCTTTATCAAACATGATGGGTTTCAATGCGGGTATTGTACTCCAGGGCAAATCATGTCTGCCGTTGCCTGTGTGAAAGAAGGCCACGCAACTTCCCCTGAAGAAATACGGGAATATATGAGTGGCAATATTTGCCGCTGCGGCGCTTATGTAAATATTGTAGCGGCCATACAGGATGTGGCAAAAGGAGGGATGCCATCATGATCAATTTTGAATATACAAGAGTAAGCTCTGTAAAAGCAGCCGTTGATGCACTCGCAAAAAATCCTGATGGAAAATTTATTGCCGGTGGTACCAACCTGGTTGACCTGATGAAGAAAGGTGTAACC
This sequence comes from Chitinophagaceae bacterium, assembly GCA_037200685.1. Classification (GTDB taxonomy): domain Bacteria; phylum Bacteroidota; class Bacteroidia; order Chitinophagales; family Chitinophagaceae; genus JAJKIP01. The sequence goes on along the minus strand of JBBCIG010000014.1, from coordinate 35,194 downwards.
GCACCCACCCGGTTGATTGATATTAATAATATCGCATTAAGAGATATAAAAGAAGACGGTGGTGCTGCAGGATTGCATATCGGTTCACTGGCATTGAATGCTGATGTAGCCATTCATCCAGCTGTTGTGCAGAAATATCCTTTGTTGTCACAGGCGTTGAAAGCAGGCGCTTCGGCACAGTTAAGAAATATGGCGACCGTAGGCGGCAACATGATGCAACGGACACGCTGTACTTATTTTTATGACATTACCATGCCATGCAATAAAAGAGAACCGGGCAGTGGCTGCGGTGCGATGGGTGGATATAACCGTATGCATGCAATATTCGGCGCCAGTGATAAATGTATCGCTGTACACCCAAGTGATATGTGCGTGGCATTGGCAGCATTGGATACAACAGTGCATGTGAGTGGCCCAAAAGGTAACAGGGATATTTTATTTACAGACTTTCATCGTTTACCGGAAGATAATCCTGAAAAAGATAATACCCTGCTGAAAGGAGAATTGATAACAGGTGTTACTATTCCTGCTAATTCATTTAATAAAAATTATTATTTAAAAATAAGGGACAGGGCTTCTTATGCATTTGCATTGGTATCAGTTGCCGTGGCGTTGGAAGTAAAAGATAATATCATCAAATCAGCGAGGGTGGCGATGGGCGGTGTGGCACATAAGCCATGGCGGTTGACAGCTGTTGAAAATTATTTGAAAGATAAAACTATCAATGAAGGGTTGTTTATAGAAACGGCAGCATTGGCAATGAAAGATGCGAAGACATATAAGTTTAATGAATTTAAAGTGAGGTTGGGGAAAGCTGCGGTTGTGGAAGCGTTAAATAAAAGCCTCACCTAGCCTCTCCTAAAGGAGAGGAACAGCGCACAGCCCTCGCTTTTTGGAGATTCTGATAGCTATCAGGTTCTTCACAAGTGATGATAAGAGAACTAAAGTTGAAGTGGTAGTTATGAAGATCATTAAAGATATACAGCGCCGTCCTTCTCTTTTGGAGAAGGATAAGAGGATGAGGCTTGGTGAGGGAATAGAATTTTTGAAGTAGCAGGTCTGATCAAGACAAGAAAGAATTTTCGTAAATGCTGAATAGCGAACAGGAAGATGAAGTCCCGATAGATATCGGGAGCGACGCAAATGCTGATACTTCGACAATGCTCAGTAGAATTACCGAACGATGAAGTGAGTGACACAACAGACGATGATAGTAGCAATTCAGCTGGTAAAATAAAAACACTAACGACTTATTAAATTGTTCTATGGATAAAAAATATTTCTATGACCTGGTTGATGATGACGATCGTGTGGACGGGATCGCCAAAGTAACAGGCAAAGCGAAGTACAGCGCCGAGCACCAGTTTGCTAATATGGCGTATGCCGTGTTTGTGTGCAGTACGATTGCCCGCGGCTCGATAAGAACGATGCAATTGTATGAAGCGAAGAATGCGCCGGGTGTGCTGGATATTATTTATTATTTGAATTGTCCGCCAGTGCCGGGGTACAAACCGGATTATAAAGCAAAGAACCCCGGTGCAGTATTGAACGGGCTGAATGTTTTTTATAATAACATGGTGAAAAGTAACGGGCAGCCGATAGCGATGGTCGTTGCTGATACGTATGAACGTGCAGTATATGCAGCTTCATTGGTGAAAGTTGATTACATAGCGGAAGAACCCGAAACGGATTTTGAAAAAGGAATGCTGGCGGCGAAACCATTGAGCGGGGCGAGGGGACGTTCGGTTTATTCGCGGGGCGAAGAAGATGCGTATAAAAAAGCGGAAGTAAGTGTAGAATCAGAATATACTATCCCGATAGAAACCCATAACCCGATGGAACTGCATGCAACGATTGCGGTATGGGAAGGTGATGATAAACTGACGGTGTACGATAAATCACAAGGGCCGAAGAGCACGCAGAATGACCTTCGGTTGTTATTTAATTTGCAGGAAAAGAATGTAAAAGTTATTACGGAATATATTGGCGGTGCATTTGGCAGCGGGTTGAGAAGCTGGCCGCATGTGCCTGCGGTTTGCATAGCGGCGAAGAAGTTGAAACGGCCGGTGAAGATCGTACTGAACCGTGAACAAATGTTTACAACAGTGGGGTATCGTCCTTATTGCTGGCAGAAGGTGAGTATTGGCGCTTCGAAAGATGGTAAGCTGACGGGTATTTCCCACGAGGCCATCAGCAATACATCGAAGTATGAAGAATTTTCGGAAGGCATTGTGAACCCTTCACAGTTTATGTATGATTGTCCGAATGTAAATACGAGTTATAAAGTAATGGCGCTTGACCTGAATACGCCGACATGGATGCGTGGCCCCGGCCCTGCATCCGGATGTTTTGGATTGGAGAGTGCATTGGATGAACTTTCTTATAAATTAAATATAGACCCGATTGAATTAAGGCTGAAGAATTATGCGGAAATAAATCCTGCGAGTAAGTTGCCATGGACAAGTAAATATTTGAAAGAATGTTATGAATTAGGAAAAGAAAAGATCGGCTGGAAGAACCGGCCTTCTGTACCTGGGTCATTAAAAGAAGATGGCTGGCTGGTAGGCTATGGAATGGGAACAGGTGTGTTTGGCGCCGGTAAAGGGCCTGCTAATGTAAGAGGGATATTAAAAAGCAATGGCAAATTGACTTTGCAATGCGCAGTAAGTGATATGGGCCCCGGCACCGCAACAGCAATGACTTCGGTAGCATCCGATTTAATGGGCATGCCTGATGAGCAGGTAAATTTTGAATTGGGCGACACCGATTTTCCTACAGGCCCTACACAAGGTGGTTCGGGTACGAGTGCGGCCATAGGAACAGCTATTACTAATGTGTGCAATTCACTGAAGCAAACATTGAAAGAGATGGCTATTGCCAGTGTGCCGACTTTTAAAAATTTTAAAGCCGAAGAGTTGCAGTTTGAAAACGGGAAAGTGAGTGTTATCAATGATCAGGCAAAAACTATTGGCTTCGCTGAAATAATAAAACAAAGTGGCAAGGATTCGATAGAGATAGTTAAGGATTCATCGGTGGTTTCTACGGGAACACAGCGATACGCCATGAATTCTTTTTCCGTGCATTTTGTAAAACTGCATGTGCATCCCGTGACCGGAGTGATAAAACTGAAACATGTTGTATCAACAGCGGATGCGGGAAAAATCATCAGTGAAAAAACAGCGAAGAGCCAGATGAGCGGCGGTGCGGTGGGCGGTATTGGTATGGCATTGACGGAAGAGGTGATCGTTGATCCACGCTATGGCCGTTATATGAACAGTAACCTGGCCGATTACCATGTGCCGGTAAATGCGGATATACCCATGATAGATGTATTGCTCGTAGATAAACCTGATTATATCATCAGTCCTGTTGGTTCCAAAGGCATTGGGGAAATCGCATTGATAGGAGTGGCGCCAGCTATTGCGAATGCGGTGTTTAATGCTACGGGGAAAAGGGTGAGGGATTTGCCGATAACGCCTGATAAGTTGGTGTGAGAGTTATAATTTATTAAATCAAAAGATCCAGCATTTAAATTTACTGCTGGATTTATGAGATATCAACTCTCGCTAATAAAAGTTAAATTTGTCTAAATCTGGATTATGGATTCTGCAATCATAAAAGAAGAAATGCTTCAGTACTTCTCTCGCCTTAATGAAGCCGAGCAGCAAAGTGTTCTTGAAATGATCAAAACATTTATTCAAAGCCGGAAAACCGAATTCGGGCCAGTAACACTTGAAGAGTATAACCAGGAGCTAGAGGCGGCGGATAATGAAATTGAAAACGGTAATTATGTAACGCACGATGAGGTGAAAAAAAGATATACCAAATAATTCTCTATGTCCATTTTGATAAAATGGAACAAGCCTGCTCTTAAACAGTTTGATGATGCCAATGCATATATCGAAAAGGACTCTGTTAGCGGAAAAATTCAAAAAAGATATTTTTTTTAAGATTGAATTATTACCAAAGCATCCTGAAAGACATGCGCCTGATAAATACAAATTGAAAAATGACGGAAGTTTCAGGGCCTTTGAATTGCATCACTACCGGATTTCGTATAAATATTCAAAAAAAGAAATCAGGATTTTAAGGGTGAGGCATACCAAAATGAACCCGGAAAATTATTAATACAATTTGAATTCTCATCTACTGATGAAATGAAACCTACAATCCAAATCGCTAATCGTTTCCGTGAAGTTGTTTTAAACGGTAAATGGATCGCTAATACTAATTTAAAAGATCAATTAACTGGCTTAAGCTGGGAACAAGCCACGAAAAAGATTGGTTCTTTAAATACCCTCGCTGTTCTTACTTTTCATATTCATTATTATTTAGTGGGTATAGTAGATGTTTTAGAAGGCCGTCCGCTTATCATCAGGGATAAATACAGTTTTGATGCTCCGCCCGTTCAATCACAGGAAGACTGGGAAAAGTTATTGCGTAAATTATGGATTGATGCCGAAAAGTTTGCTATGCTGGTAGAACAAATGCCTGAAGAAAAATTAAACGAAGTTTTTAGTGATGAAAAATATGGGACGTATCAACGGAATATTGATGGTATGATAGAGCATTGCTATTATCATTTGGGGCAAATTGTTTTGATCAGGAAAATGTTATCAACTTCGGAATAACCAATTGATTTTCTTACTTACTAAACACTTCTATCAACACCTCTTTCCCGTTTTTAATATCAACAGTATGACTTCCTTTATCATTTGGATGCTGATGAGTATATAACTTTTGATTATAAATACTTGGTGATAAGTCACGTTTACGCAAGTATTCACCCCATTCTTTCCTGTCAGCATCAGTCAATGTACCTGCGCTTTGTTTGGCCGTCATACCGATCATAAAAGGATCACGGGAATTGCTGTTCCAGCGGGTAGCGTCCTGTCTTACTTCTACTTTATATTTTCCTTCTACCGGCCCCTGACTTTTTGGTACAAGAAATCTTCCAAGTTCACCAGTGCCTGTGTTATTTATATATATAATTACCGGAGGTGCGTTGGGATCATTCACTGGTGTCAATATCACCATACCTTTTACAAGCGGCGCTCCATCTAATTTTACCACACCTGCTAATGAAATCTGCGCCTTGCTGGTAAGGTATCCGCCTACGGCGAGCCAGTTGTGTAACAAGTTTGTCCATTCACCCAATACAGGATCACCGACCGCAAAACCGGTTCCATGAATACCATTGCGGAAAAAATGTGCTTCGACAGGAACACCTGCACGGTATAAACGGGTATACATATCTATCATGCCTGTTTGACTGCCCCGGTCTTCAACAGTGCCATACATAAATGTTGGCGGTAAATTTTTTACTGCATTGGTATCTGCATCGTTGGGAATACGCATAGAGCCGTATGCTAAGATCATAAAATCTGGTTTCGATGAAAGACGATCAAGCGGGTCCGTGGCATTCGCATTGCCTGTTATTGCATTTAATGTCATGTCAGGAATTAAACTGGCGCCTGCGGAGAAACCAACCGCACCAACACGATCAGCGGAGATATGGTATTCTGCAGCCTGTGCACGAATAAATTGCACGGCACGTTGTCCATCTTTCACCCAGTCATTCCTTGTATAAAGCGGCCTTAATCTATAGCGAAGAAGAAAAGCGGTAATGCCATGTTCTTTGAGCCATTGTGCAACAAGCACCCCTTCGTGATCCACCGCACGAATAGTGAAACCACCACCAGGCACAACTAATATCGCCGCACCATTGCTATTGCCTGCATCAGGAATAAAAGGGATCAACGCTGGTTTATCTTCATTACTTACCCCTGTAGCACCCGGCGCACCATTAGGCCATAAAAGAATAGGATCAGCCAATTTCTGTCCGAATGCGATTGATGACAATGTTAAAAAAGCAAGGTTGAGCAGCAGGCAAGATAATTTCATCGTTATAAAATGCTTGGTAAGAAAATAGAATCTTTAGGAAGTACAAGCCTAAGTCATTTATGGAGATTGGCAAAATATATTTATCACTCAGGATATTATATAGCAGCTATCGTATCAGCATCGTCGTACCCCGCTTTATGATAACAGTCTTATCAACACCCATCCCTTCTACCATCCATACGAATGCCTGCGAAGGTTGGGGTACGCCGCTGATGGTTCCATCCCATCCGGGTTCAACTGTTTTTCTTTCATAAATTAACTGCCCCCAGCGGTTAAATATTCTGAAATATTTAATTTGTTTTACGCCGTGCAAAAGAGGACGCAGGTAATCATTCAACCCGTCATTATTTGGAGTAAATGCGGTTGGCACGAATATATCAGCCTTTGTTACCGTTTTTACCATTTGTGTATCTACGGTTACACATCCTGTCTCTGTTGTTATTTTTATTGTGTACAATTGATCAACCGGGCCTCTGAATATTGGTGTAAAACTGTTTCGTGTATCCAGGTAAGTGCCCGGGCTCCAGATCGCACTGCTGCCAATGGGCCTTGCCTCCAGTCCATAGGGATAGTCGATCACTGCATATTCTGTTGGATAATTAACTGCGGTTTTTGGAATATCAATAACCAGGGTTTTTGATAATATATTCAGCGGCGTTGGACATTGATTCGTATTTACCGATAAAGTCACCGAATATTTCCCCCCGGCTGTATAAATCTGTGCGGGTGGGTTTCGCAGATCCGATGTTTGCCCATTTCCGAAATTCCATATATAATTAACCGGCGAGTTCATTGTATCCACCGTATTATTAATCGCTTGCATTGGTAAATTTATACATATCGGGGCGGCGGTAAAACTTGCAATAGCATTTTGATAAATCGTCACTTTGAATTCAGTACTATCAAAACAAACAGCATTACTGCTCACCAGCATTTTTACATCATACACACCTGCCTGCGGATAACTATAGGTAAGGTCCCTTGCTGTGGAAGTAATGCCATTCCCCAGGGTCCAGCTATACTGCATAGGGCCAATGGCATTCGTACTGGTGTTTTGGAAATCAAATTGGTTACCTACCAGGCATTGATTCAATAAGCCGCTGTTCACACCCGGCACCGGTATAGATGAAATATCAATAGCGATACTGCGGGTACGCAGTACACAACCCATATCATTAGTAAGTTCGGCGAAATATACACCTGTTACGGTCGCCCTGTATATGGTTTGTGCGGCGCCCGCAATAGGGCTATCATTTTGATACCATTGAATGCGGTAGGCCGGTTGCACTACCAGCACGGAACTGTCGCCCTTACCAATGCAATAAACAGTCTTACCCTGCAATTGCAAACTCGTGTCTACGATACCAGCTTTCACTTCTACGGTATCCGTATCTACGCACCCTCCTCCATCATGCCGCACAGTAAGCACATACTTGGTAGTAATGTCGGGAGCCGCATGCGGATTGGAAATGTTGGGATTGTTTAACCCTGCAGTTGGGAACCATTCATACACTAACCCTGCTTTCGGTGGCGTACCAATTGGCACCGGCTTATGATTGCATGATAATATATCGGCACCTGCATGTGCTGTTACAGTTAATGTATCCAGGAGTTTCGCATATAACGTATCAGGGCATCCGTAACCTGCATAAGGATCTAGTTTCACTGCGATTGTTGTGCCTACAGGTGGTGGAGGTTTCAAAGTCAATATTTGTTGCGAACCGAGTATTTGCGAAAATGTATTGTTATACCAGGTATAGTTTTGATAGCCATAAGGAGCTACCACATTTACCAATGTATCATCGGGACAATAAGCCGCTCCCACGAATGTGCCGCTGCATTCAGAGTTTACATCAATGTAGGCGTATCCAAAATGCCTTTGAAAAGTACAGTCGGCGGTTTTGAAAAAAAGCTTAATTGTTTTTCCTGCATGGCCATCGAGATTGATGGATACGGCCGTCCAGTCTTTACACCATACAGGAGTGCCGTCTTGCTGAGCCGGTGCTTCAAAAAAACCGGGAAGAATCGACCCGTAGGGAACAAAAGTAAAAGAAGAACAGTCAATGATCTTATTATCCGTCACGTTCGTAATCTCTATTTCCATTCTTGGTTGCTGGTATTCCTGGTGGTTAGGATCCTGGAATACGACGGCGTAATTATATATAAGTGTATAATAATTTTCATTCGCAGGAATGACAAACTCATACGAAATACCTTCGGCTTGTCCTCCTCCATACGGATTACCCAATCTTATGGAATGACCGCTGCCATTGGGACAATTTACAGGAAAGCCACCGAAAGGGTCAACACCATTGCCGGGAAAGGAAGTAAGCATCATATGGCGATCAGATATGGGCCCGCCAGACGGAGAAAGATTAATAACATTTGTACCATTACCTGTCACATTACCGGTGTAGCAAGTCCATCCATCAAAATTGCCGTTTTCAAAATCAATATTTTCGGGACAGGTTTGTGCCATTGCACCAAAGCCGGCATATAAAATAAAGCCGGATAAAAGCAGTAATAATTTGGAGTGGCAAAACCGCATACTATTATAAATGGTGTTCGGGGTAACTTCGACAGCGGTTTTTCAGGAGATGGGACGAGCTGTAAATTAAGCTATTTATATCCTAATATTATAGCCCGTGCGTAAGTTTACTAACCTCTTTTATATATATCTGTATTTGAAGGGCGAAGGTTGCCTTTCCAGGCGGTCCCATTTATTCTGAATCGTTATTATATGCCCGGCTTCGGTTCCCTGATCATCTTCGTTGCGACGCTCCGTTCATCTTTCTGTTCTTTACTCAACAATAGCGTCGCTCCCGATAGCTATCGGGATTATCCTGAGTCAAGCCGAAGGATCGCACTCTTCAACGTTCGGTATCCCGATAGCTATCGGGACTATTGAGCGTTTCGAAGCTTCCAATAACTATGGGGATTTGTGCTGTATGAAATCTCGAACATATTCGAAATACTCTCTATTATCAGGCAGCTATACATTCGCAGACCCCTCGAGCCTCGGGGTGACAAAGAAGAGCTTTATTGTTTAGCACTTACATTTAAAAACAACGAGCTTAACTGTAGTTCTTTTCTTTGTCATAGTTTATCCCGTTTGCGGGAGCGAGGCACGAGCCATCTATTATTTGAGACGCTCATATTTCGAAACCAAACACATTATGTTGATTGCTTTCCACAATAAAAGATTGGGGCTACTCGAAACATTTATTAGTTATTGCTATCGTTCATCATAGATGATTGGTGGTTATTAATAGAAAGTTCAACAATGCCCAATAGAGAACAGGAAGATGAACGGAGCGTCGCAACGAAGCTGATAGTAGCAATGCAGTTGGTTAAATAAAATTCATATCGACATAGATCAAAATTTTATACACATTTTAATCAGTCCTCAGGTGAGCTATTGTTTTCAATAATGGAATAATGTTAAATTGCGGCGTTAATAAATATTACGTACGTTTAAAATTGAGCACTATGATTAAAATGCAAGTAATTGGAAACCTCGGCAAAGACTGCGTGGTTAACACAGTGAATGGTAAGAATGTTATCAACTTTACTGTAGCACATACTGAAAAGTATAAAGACAGCCAGGGTACCAGCCAGGAAAAAACAACCTGGGTGGATTGCGCTTACTGGACGGACCGCACAGCAATTTCACCTTATCTCACGAAAGGCAAACAGGTTTTTGTAGAAGGAACACCGGAAGTAAGAAGTTTTACACGCCAGGACGGAACGGCCGGCGCTTCTTTATCCATGCGTGTTCGTGATGTTCAGTTGTTGGGTGGTCGTGGCGACAGCGGTGGCGGTGCGCCATCGTATAGCAACGCATCTTCAGCTGCAACTTCAAACAGCAGCGTTCCCGCTGCCAGCGAAATTACAGAGCCTATTGATGATTTGCCGTTTTAAACCCTACCCATTATATTCTCTGCTAGAGAGAAACAGGCCTTATGCTCCCGACTTGTCGGGAGCATTCTTTTTTTATAGTTGTATCTTCTTGCTTAACATATAGAAACCCACATTCAGGTATCACAGAGATATCGTGATTTGTGCCTTGTTTCTTGTCTCTTGATCCTTACATTTATCTTTGCGCCATGCCTGACAAAAATTTTTCTTATCAACAGTTATCCGATTTTACAAAAGCAGTATTTATTAAAATTGGTTGCAGCGGGGAGCATGCAGAAATAGCAACGAAATCATTATTGTCTGCCGATCTCCGCGGTGTGGATTCACATGGCGTAGCACGGCTCAGCGGTTATATCCGTTTGTGGGAAGTGAAGCGCATCAATGCAACGCCTGTTATTAAAGTAATTCATGAAACACCTTCCACCGCCGTAGTAGATGGTGATGCTGGTTTGGGATTGGTGATCGCACCTTATGCGATGCAAATCGCAATAGATAAAGCAAAGCAGGTCGGCACTGGTTGGGTGAGTGTGCAGAACAGTAATCATTTTGGTATCGCCGCCCATCATGCGATGATGGCCTTGCAATATGATATGCTCGGGATTGCAATGACGAATGCAAGTCCGTTGGTGGCGCCGACGTTCTCTATTGATAAAATGCTAGGCACCAATCCTATTTGCGTGGTAGCGCCTGCGGATAAAGAACCTGCGTTTGTCGCCGACCTTGCTACCACTACCGCCGCTAATGGCAAGCTGGAAATTTTACAAAGAAAAAGTTTACCAACTCCCGATGGGTGGGTGCAGGATAGTGAAGGAAATTATTCCAATGACCCGCATATATTAAAAAGTGGTGGCGCTTTGTTACCATTAGGCGGAGACCGTGATCATGGCAGTCACAAAGGGTATGCACTCGGTGCAATAGTTGATATTTTCTCCGCATTATTAAGCGGCGCTAACTATGCACCATGGGTGCCGCCGTTCCCGGCGTTTGTTCCCATGCCTGCGCAGCAACCCGGCAAAGGTATCGGGCATTTCTTTGGGGCGATGCGTATTGATGCATTCCGCCCTGCCGATGAATTCAAACAGAGTATGGACCATTGGATACAAGGCTTTCGTTCCGCTAAAACCATTGCCGGGGAAGAAAAAGTATTGGTTCCCGGCGACCCTGAAAGAGAAATACAAGCAATAAGAATGAAAGAAGGCATTCCTTTATTAGAGTCCGTTGTAGCCGATTTAGAAAGTTTAGCCAAAAGGTTTGAAATTTCATTTAACTGACAATTGTTATTCTTCACACGGTTATCTTTGCACCGCAAATTTTTAACCAGGAGGTTGTTTAAAAAATAATGATGTTATTAACGACAGTTTTTGTCACAGGCTGCAGTGCACATGGCATCGTCCTTTGCGACGCTCCGTTCAACTGTATATCATTGGGCATCATTTTATAATTTAACTAGTTTAACAGCTTCTGTATATTCCGCAAAGCGGATCATAAAAGATAAGAGATGAAAATAATGAAGTTTGGTGGTACGAGTGTAGGCAAGCCAGAACGTATGCACCATATTGTACAATTGGTAACAAAGGAGACAGAGCCTGCTATTGTTGTGTTGTCCGCATTATCGGGAACTACTAATGTATTGGTGGAAATTGGTAATCATATTGCGAGCGGTGACCGTGCAGCAGCGAAGCAATCCATTGATAAACTGGAAGCGCATTACCATGATTTTATTTCTAAGCTTGTGACAAAACCCGAAGCGCTGGTCAAAGCAAAAAATATTGTAGCGGAGCATTTCGAATTTTTAAATATCATTCTCAAAATTTCCTTTAGCGAAGCGTTGAGTAAAGATATTTTAGCGCAGGGAGAATTGCTTTCTACAAAGTTATTCGCCACTTACCTTGAAGAGCAGGGTATTGATCATGCACTATTGCCTGCATTAGAATTTATGTCCATTGATGCCAATGATGAACCGCAGGTGAGCAGTATCAAAGCGAAATTGACACAACTGCTGGATAAAAATAAAGGGAGAAAAATATTTGTTACGCAAGGTTATATCTGCCGCAACGCAAGGGGAGAAGTAGACAATTTGAAAAGAGGTGGGAGTGATTACACCGCTTCATTGATCGCCGCGGCTATCAATGCATCCGTTTGCGAAATATGGACGGATATTGATGGAATGCATAATAACGATCCCCGCATTGTAAAGAAAACAGTTCCGATTGAACAATTGAGTTTTGATGAAGCGGCGGAGTTAGCGTATTTCGGTGCGAAGATTTTACACCCGGCTTCTATATGGCCTGCACAGATGTATAAAGTACCCGTGAAATTGCTGAACACAATGGAGCCGGAAGCAAAAGGAACAACCATTGCGGAAAAAGCAAGCAGCATCGGTGTGAAAGCGGTGGCGGCAAAAGATAATATCATTGCGATCCGTATCAAAAGCAGCCGTATGTTACTGGCGTATGGCTTTCTCCGGAAGATATTTGAAGTATTTGAAAAATACAAAACGCCAATTGATATGATCACTACTTCAGAAGTAGCTGTTTCATTAACAATTGATCATACTATTTATTTAAAAGAAATATTAAAAGAACTGGAACCTTTCGGAACGACAGAAGTAGACGAAGATCAAACAATCATTTCTGTGGTGGGAAACGAAATTTCGCAGGAAACAGATATGATGAAAAAACTGTTTGAGTCTATTAAAAATATTCCTGTGCGGATGGTATCTTATGGTGGCAGCCCACATAATATTTCATTGTTGGTGCCTGCGGCTTATAAAACGCAGATGCTGCAGCAATTGAATTCGGGACTGTTTGGGTTAGAATAAAATTTATAAAAATGGAACAAACTATTTATTGCATAAGTGGTTTGGGTGCGGATCAACGAATTTTTACCAACCTTCACCTTACCGGCTATAAACTGCGGCATATTCAGTGGATTCGTCCCGAAAAGCGGGAGACGATGCAAGCCTATGCATTAAAAATGGCTGGTATAATCGAAGAAGACAATGCGGTATTGATCGGTGTTTCATTTGGCGGCATGATGGGTATTGAGATCGCAAAACTGAAACCGTTACGAAAGCTGATTCTTGTTTCCAGCATTAAATCAGTTGCTGAACTCCCTTACTGGATGAAACTGTCCGGCAAACTTAAACTGAATAAAATAATACCGGTGCGTCCGTTGCGGGCAATGGAGAAAATCGCCAATGACCGCTTAGGCGCTTCCAATGAAGAAGAAAAGAGGATCGCAAGGGCTTATCGCCAGGCGGCAGACCCGGTATATGTAGAGTGGGCTGTGAACCACGTCGTCAACTGGAAGAATAACTGGCAACCCGATCATATCATTCACATACACGGCGACAAAGACAAAATGTTTCCCATTAAAAAGATAACCAACAGCCACATTATCAAAGATGGTACTCACTTTATGATTTATAACAGGGCAGCGGAGATCAGCGAAATTATTTTACAAGAACTTAAACAGTAAAAGTATACGACCACATCTCTTTTGCTTGTAAATTGGGAACATGAACCGAAAGCTGCCTGCTTGCTTTTATCTTTTATTTATCTCTCTAAGCGTTTTTTCCCAGCAAACCATCAAAGGACGTGTGGTGAATGCATCAACCGGTGAAGCGTTGGCGGGCAGCAGTGTTTTTATCAACAGCACTTCTATTGGTACAGTTGCAGACCGGTCTGGTAATTTTGAATTGAATAATATTCCCTCCGGTCGTTATGATTTGGTTATTTCATTAATTGGTTACGAAACAAATGTTTTCACTTTTACTTCAGCGGAATTACCCCTTAATTTAAAAGTGGAGATGAACTTGAAAGTGAAAGAACTCGAAAATGTAACGGTCGAGCCCTGGGTGGAAGAAGGTTGGGATAAATGGGGATTGACTTTTACGGAATCTTTTGTTGGCCGTACCCCGAATGCGGCGAATTGCAAGATTAAAAATACAAACGACATTCACTTCAGGTATTACAAAAAAACAAACCGGTTAACCGCTTATAGTGATGAACCACTGGTTGTCGAAAACAAAGCGCTGGGATATACTATCCGTTACCAACTGGAGCAATTTGAAATAGATTTTAAAAACAATACCACTGCATATATGGGCTACCCGTTTTTTGAGGAAATAGATAAAAACAGGAAGGGCTTACAACGCCGCTGGAAAGAAGCAAGGGAAAAAGCTTTTTATGGTTCTATCATGCATTTTATGCAAAGCTTGTTTAAGGATAGCCTGGTACAAAATGGATATGAAGTGCGGCGAATGAAACGCTTACCGAACGATGAAAAAGAAAGAGTGAAAATCGCTTACCGAAATTCAATCGTTATAAAAGACTCTGCTAACCGGAAAATACTAAGAGAAGATTTAATGCCGAAAGATTCATTGGCATACTATCACCAGGTAATGCGGCAAAAAGATTATATAGAAATATATGGCAAAACAGTTTTGACCGCTGACAGCTTGATTGTAAAAACGGAAGGGGAGTATAAGATTTTATTTTTCCTTGACTACTTGTATATTACTTATAAGAACGAATTGGAGGACAAAGCATATTTGCTTTATCAGCATGAAAATCGAAGTGCTGCATTTCAACGGTCGTATATCTGGTTAGTGAGCGGATCACCAATAAGCCTGGATATCCATGGAAATTATTATCCTCCCCAGGAACTTTTTTCTATGGGTTATTGGGGATGGGAGGAAAAAACGGCTAATCTCCTTCCTTCAGATTATTTACCCGGGAATTAATTTTCAATCTTCACTTTCTTCCTCATCTTCTCCACGCATGGTATAAATAAGAATAGCTCCGACATTACCATACCAACTACTTCCGCCAATGAAAGGTCCTTTGATAATTTTGATCATTGCAATATCCGGTATGGAGATCAAGCTAGTAAACTCAGCGCTCACCGGTATTTCATCAATATAAACCGCAGCCCGCTGATTACGGATATAGGGAATACTCACATTTCCCCGGAATTTATACACTTGCAAACCGGCTACTCTTCCATTCAGCCAATCAAGAATATTACTGTATCCCATCACTGAATTATTGATGCCATCATCAATGAGATCAAAATAAGTAGCATCCGGGGTTTTAAATATCCCGGTACAATATTCTTCATTCAATCTTTCTTCACGGGACTTTGGTTGTGTAAACCTTGACTGGCAGAATGCGCTGGCGCTGAAAGCAACGGCAATAATTATTAGAAATAAGTTTTTCATACTCTTTACCTCCTCTACAATTTAATAAAAAACTATGTTAGCGGATAGTTAAGAGTACCGACAATCATGCAAGTACGTCTGCGTATTCCGGTTTCTTTTTAAAAACGCTACTGGCAAAGGTGCAAAGAGGAATGATCTTGATGTTATGCGCCCGTGCATATTCAACACCTGTATGTACTAATTGAGCGCCGACATTCTTCCCTTTCAACTCGTCGCTTACTTCCGTATGTTCAATGATCATTTTATCGGGGGTGGGCATCGTGTATACCATTTCAGCGAGGATGGTACCTTCTTCATTGCCTACATAAAACATTCCCTTCGTGCCCACCTGTTTGTGCTGAATAAGCATATTGATTAAGATTGATTTTTTAGTTTTTTGAAAAAATCTTCAGTAAAAGCCGGGTTGATCTTATTGTAAAATGCGATCAGCAACTTTACTTTCTTATTGATGCGGGGATATTTTTCCATCACCCTGCGGAATTCCGCGGTAGGGCAAAAAATATTTTGAGCAAATGTGTTGATGTCATTTTCCATGCTTGACATGGCGTATTGTGTCAGGAAACCCTTTTCGCATAAAACGCTGTCCAGGTCTTGTGACGATTGATTGTTGCGGATGGAACCCACGCCATTTTCAGGATCATTATAATCAAAGCTTGCCAGGTTATTTCGTTTCCAGTCCGAAGTATCCAGGAACTCAACATGGTTGCGAAAGAGAATGCTGGAAAACTCATGATGAAAAGTTTGTTCCAGGTAAAATTCGGTGTAGCCAACGGCTATTCCATTGTTAGTAATATAAACGGCATCGGTGGAATTCGTACCGCCGTAAGACACATCATAAAACTTCATACTGCGAAGAAAATAGATACTGGTGAGTTCTTTTTTCAATACAGTAAGAGGGTATTTATTCAATGCCTTGACCATGATGGCTTCGCTCCGCACAATTTCTCCCGATGGAATAGGGTCACCCCACGCATTAATCGGTGATGTGCGCCAGCTCTCAGGAAAAATATTCAATGCGTATTCAAAGTTCACTTTTACACCATTTATCGTTGTATCGCCGCCCGGCGAAGCATGGGTACATAAAGGCAAGAGGAAAATGGCAAGTAGGTGGCTTGTTCTCATATTAATCATAAATCTAAAAAGAATTTGCTTATTTTATTTTACTATTTATATTTGTAGGAATAATGATGAAAATCAGTAAAAATATTCAATGGTGGTGGCATATAGACTCTTCCGGGGTTCTGTAATGTTACTGCTATGGTAAAATTATATTCAGAGGCCTCGAATGTTCGGGGCTTTTTTATTAGTACCAGTTGCGGATTTTGTAATTCTTAAATTTCCCTTTAGGGATAGGGCATGAAGAAAATTGAAATAAAGACTTCGGTAAAACGGTTGCTGGCGGATGTTTATACGCCGGTGGGGATTTACCTGCGCCTGCGTGACCGCTTCCGGGATACGGTATTATTGGAAAGCACTGATCATCATGCAGCGGAAAACAGTTATTCCTTTATTGGCATTAATGCCATTGCCGGTATGGAGATCAGCAACGCAAAAATGCTGGAAGCTAAATTGCCGGGGCAAAAACCAGAAACGACCACGATTAAAGATGCGGCCGAAGTGCCGAAAATGCTTTGGGATTTTATGCAACGGTTCAATATCGTTTCGGATGTATCAAAAGAAGCCAAATTCGCACAAGGGTTATATGGTTATACTACATACGATGCCGTTCAATTTTTTGATACGGTAGAGCTGCCAACTGCCAACGCTCAACCGCCAGCGATTCCGCTGATGCGTTACCGGCTCTACCAATATGTTATCGCTTTTAATCATTTTAAAGATGAATTATTTATTTGTGAAAACATTATCCCCGGTTTGGAAAGCGAATTAACGATTGTTGAATCATTGATCCGCAGCAAAGATGTTCCGGTGTATCCTTTCAATATTAAAGAAAAAGAATCTTCTAACATGAGCGATGAAGATTATAAGGAAATGGTAAAGAAAGGTATTCAAAGTTGTCACCGCGGCGATGTATTCCAGATCGTACTCAGCCGCAGGTTTCAGCAGGGTTTTACCGGTGATGAATTCAATGTATATCGTTCACTGCGCAGCATCAATCCTTCACCTTATTTATTTTTCTTCGATTATGGCGATTATAAATTAATGGGTTCTTCACCGGAATCGCAGTTGATCATTCAAAATGGAAAAGCGGTTGTGCATCCTATCGCCGGTACGTATAAACGCAGCGGCAATGATGAAGTTGATCAACGGGAAACAGAACGTTTATTAAAAGATGCGAAGGAAAATGCGGAGCATGTCATGCTGGTCGATCTCGCAAGAAATGATCTCAGCCGCGTTTGCGATCAGGTGAGTGTCGCTCACTATAAACAAGTACAATATTATTCCCATGTCATTCACCTGGTAAGTGAAGTAACGGGCCATGTGCGCAAAGACAGCAATCCATTTGAATTGATAGCGAAAACTTTTCCCGCCGGTACATTGAGCGGCGCACCCAAATTTAAAGCGATGGAACTGATCGATAATTATGAACCAACGGCGAGAAGTTATTATGGTGGCGCCATCGGCTTTATTGGTTTTGACGGCAGTTGCAATCACGCAATTATGATCCGTACTTTTTTGACAAAGAATAATACGCTGACGTACCAGGCTGGCGCCGGTATTACAGTGGCGTCCGTTCCTGAAAATGAATTGCAGGAAGTAAATAACAAATTGGGGGCATTAAAAAAAGCAATTGAGAGGGCAGAGTTTATTGTTTGATTGTTAATGGTTAGATGGTTACTTGACCACCAAGCAATCTAGCCATTCAACAATTTGAAAAAAAGAAATTAATGAAAATACTGGTATTTGATAACTATGATTCGTTCACCTACAACCTGGTGCATTTGGTGGAAAAGATCACTCATGAAAAAGTGGATGTGTACCGCAATGACCAAATCCCTTTGGAAAAAGTGAAGGAATATGATAAAATTATTTTATCACCCGGCCCCGGGATTCCTGACGAAGCAGGTTTGTTATTACCGCTGATCAAAGAATATGCTTCATCAAAATCCATTCTTGGTGTTTGTCTTGGTCACCAGGCGATCGGTGAAGCATTTGGTGGAAAGCTCGTGAACCTGACTACGGTTTATCATGGTGTGGCCACGAAGATTGAAGTCGGAGGCAAGAAGCAGGAAGCAAAAAGTCGTTTATTCGAAGGATTGCCCGATGAACTGGAAGTAGGACGATATCATAGTTGGATCGTCGCTGAAGAAAATTTTCCAAAAGAACTTGAAATAACAGCAAGGGATGAGAATAATTATATCATGGCATTGCAGCATAAAAAGTATGATGTGCAGGGTGTACAGTTTCACCCGGAAAGTGTGCTGACGCCGATGGGAGAACAGATTTTAAAAAATTGGCTTACTGTCTGAACTGGGATTAATCGGATATATGAGATGACTGGGATGAATATTTAACTAATGTACTATGGCAGATTTTAAATATGGGGAGATAACTGAAAAAATTATCGGCGCTTCTTTCCGTGTACATAATACTTTAGGGAATGGGTTTCAGGAAGTAATTTATCAGCGGGCACTTGAGCTTGAAATGAAACTAATTCCGATCAATTATATTAGAGAGTTTGAAATGCCAATTCATTATCTGGATCAGCAAATAGGAACAAGAAGAGTTGATTTCCTTGTAGAAGGGAAAATCAGTGTAGAGTTGAAAGCAATAATAAAGTTGGAAGATGTTCACCTGGCGCAAGCCATAAATTATCTCGAAGCATATAATTTGGAAATAGGGTTGTTAATCAATTTCGGTAGCAAAAGATTAGAATTTCATAGGTTCACCAATAAGAAATATAATCCGACCATAATTCAGCATCCTTTAAATCCAATAAATCTCATTAATCCCAGTTCAGACAATGAAAAAAATACTTCAATTACTTTTTGAACATAAAACGCTGGACCGTTCTGCGGCGAGGGATGTATTGCTGAATATTGGCAAAGGCATTTATAACGAGCATGAAATAACTGCTTTCATGACGGTGTACCTTATGCGCAGCATTACGATTGAAGAGTTACAGGGTTTCCGTGACGCATTATTAGAGTTATGTGTGCCGGTTGACCTGCAAGAGTTTGATACAATAGATATTGTTGGTACAGGTGGGGACGGAAAAAATACATTTAATATATCGACGCTCAGTTGTTTTATTGTAGCGGGCACAGGACAAAAAGTCTCCAAGCATGGTAATTACGGGGCTTCGTCTATCAGCGGTGCTTCCAATGTAATGGAGCAATTGGGATATAAGTTTAAAAATGACAACAGCAAGTTGAAAAAAGAAGTAGAAGAAGCTAATATTTGTTTTCTTCACGCACCTTTGTTTCACCCTGCATTAAAAACTGTCGGCCCAATAAGAAAGAACCTTGCCATGCGGACATTTTTTAACATGCTCGGCCCCATGGTAAATCCCGTACATCCAAAATTTCAATTGGTAGGTGTGTTCAGTATGGAAATGGCGAGAATATATAATTACCTGTTGCAGCAAACAGAAAAAGCATTTACCATTATTCATAGTTTGGATGGTTACGATGAAATTTCCCTGACGAATGATACAAAGGTGATCACCAATGAAGGGGAAAGGATCATGACGCCGGAGCAATTGGGAAAGAGAACGGTGGAAGCGAAAGATATCCAGGGAGGTAATTCTGTAGAAGATGCGGCTAAGATATTTACAGACATTTTGAAAAGCGAAGGTACCTGGTCGCAGAATGCAGTGGTGCTGGCCAATGCAGCAATGGCACTCTATTGTACCGGCAAGTACAAAGTATATGATGAAGCTTACCAGGCTGCTGTGGAAAGTTTAGAAAGCGGCAAAGCGAATGATTGTTTACAAAAATTAATCAGCCTGCAATAATGAATATTTTAGAAGAAATAATATTGTATAAAAAGGAAGAAGTCAAAAATCAAAAATTAAAAGCCAGTGTTGCTGAGCTGGAGAAAAGTGATTTGTTTTCACGAAATACTTTTTCGTTGAAGCAATCTTTGCTGGATGAAAGCAAAACGGGTATTATCGCTGAGTTTAAAAGAAAATCACCATCAAAAGGCATTATTAACGCCAATGCTGATGTAGTAGAGGTGACAAAGGCTTATACTGAAAATGGTGCATCAGGCTTATCAGTATTGACGGATAAGAATTTTTTTGGTGGCGATAATGAAGATTTAATTAAAGCGAGAGTGAATAAAATTCCTTTGCTGCGAAAGGAATTTATTATCGATGAGTACCAAATCACGGAAGCAAAAAGCATTGGCGCTGATGTTATATTGCTGATCGCCGCCTGCCTGTCACCTGCGGAAGTAAAAAAACTTGCGAAGTTTGCAAAAGGATTAAATCTCGAAGTTTTGCTGGAACTTCATGCAGAAGAAGAGCTGGAGCATATTTGCGAAGAGACAGAACTGATTGGTATCAACAACCGTGACCTGAAAACATTTAAAGTAGATATTGAACGAAGCTTGAAAATGGCGGAAAAAATTCCGGCAAGAAAAATAAAAATTGCGGAAAGCGGCATAAATTCCATTGAAGATATTTTATTATTTAAAGAACACGGGTTTCATGGATTTCTCATCGGCGAGAATTTTATGAAACAACCAGATCCAACGATTGCTTTTGCTGATTTTGTAAAAACCCTCCAAACCTCTCTAAAGGGAGGCTTGCGAACCGGAGGATAAATTGAAATACATGGAGCAAGAGCACAATTCTGAAACTGGTTCCGGCTCCCCCTTAAGGGGGCGGGGAGGGCTTCGAATCAAAGTTTGTGGCATGACATTACCGGAGCAGGTAAATGCCCTCGATGAAATGGGCGTTGATCTTGCCGGCTTTATTTTCTATGAAAAATCGCCGCGGTATGTAAGGAATAAAATAAGCCCGGAGAAAATGAAAAAGATCGGTGGAAGGATCGCCAAAGTTGGCGTGTTTGTAAACATGGCCTATGATGACCTGATGAAAACTGTAGACGATTACCGCTTAGATATGGTGCAATTACATGGTGACGAATCAGAACGTTTTTGTGAAAAGGTATCTAATTATGTTACGACTGTAAAAGCCTTTCGCTTATCGGATAATGACCCGATCGAATGGATGGTTCGTCCTTATCACGATGGGTGTGATATGTATATGTTCGATACATTGGGATCAGGGTACGGCGGTACGGGTAAAAAGTTTGACTGGAATGTGCTGAAAGGGGCGAACATCAATAAACTATTTTTTCTGAGTGGCGGTATTGAGCCCGGTGATGAAGAGCGGTTAAAAGAATTTTCAAATGAAGAAGCAGCGAGAAAATTATTTGCAATTGATATTAACAGCAAGTTTGAAGTAACAGCAGGCATAAAGGATATCGAGAAAGTGAGAACATTTGTTGAGGCACTGAAAGCCTGATGTCAATTGCTGAATAACGAACAGGAAGTTGAAGAGTGCGGCCATTCGACTTCGCTCATGGTAAATTGCGACGCTATTGCTGAATAGCGGACAGAAAGATGAACGGAGCGTCGCAACAGGCGATGCCATGAAAAACTAAAGCCGGGTTAATGCACAGCATCCTGCAGATAAATTTATAACGCTACATTAATTAAGCATAATGATAAACAGGATCACATCATTAAATAAAGGAACGTACAAACAGCCGGATATTTTTGGTTATTACGGAAATTTTGGCGGCGCATATATTCCTGAAATGCTTCACCGCAATGTGGAAGAGCTGAAGAACCGATATCTCAATATAATCTATGAAGAAAATTTTCAAAAAGAATTTCAGCATTTACTAAAAGATTATGCAGGCCGTGCGACACCATTGTATCATGCAAAACGGTTGAGTGAAAAATATAAAACAACTATTTATTTAAAACGGGAAGACCTTTGTCATACCGGTGCGCATAAAATAAATAATACGATTGGACAAATATTATTGGCGGAGCGTTTGGGAAAGAAACGGATTATCGCAGAGACAGGTGCGGGACAACATGGCGTAGCTACGGCGACGGTTTGTGCATTGAAAGGAGTGGAGTGCATTGTGTACATGGGCGAAAAAGATATTGAACGACAAGCGCCGAATGTTGCACGAATGAAAATGCTGGGAGCGACAGTGATACCTGCGACGAGCGGCAGCAAAACATTGAAAGATGCGACGAATGAAGCGATCCGCGACTGGATCAATCACCCGGATGATACACATTATATTATTGGAAGTGTTGTCGGGCCGCATCCTTACCCTGATATGGTTGCGAGGTTTCAAAGTGTAATCAGCGAAGAAATAAAATCGCAACTGAAAGAAAAAACAGGAAGTGAATTTCCAAATTATGTGATCGCATGTGTGGGCGGTGGTAGTAATGCAGCAGGTGCTTTTTATAATTTTTTGGATGATGATAATGTAAAATTAATTGCGGTAGAAGCAGCCGGTTGCGGTGTAAAAAGTGGAATGAGTGCGGCCACTACGCAATTGGGCAAACCCGGCGTATTGCATGGAAGTAAAAGTTTGGTGATGCAAACCGAAGATGGACAGGTAGTGGAACCGCATAGTATTTCGGCCGGCCTCGATTATCCCGGCATCGGCCCCATGCATGCGCATTTATTCGAGAGTGGCCGTGCGGAATTTTTGAGTGCCACGGATGATGAAGCGGTTACTGCCGCGTTTGAGTTAGCGAAATTGGAAGGCATCATTCCCGCATTGGAAAGTGCGCATGCATTGTCTGTGTTGCATCAAAAGAAATTTAATGCGAATGATAAAGTGGTGATTTGTTTGAGCGGCAGGGGCGATAAAGATCTTGCTACTTATATGAAATATATTAAATGATTTTATGAACCCAGCTGCATTGCTACTATCATCTTCCGTTGCGACGCTCCGTTCATCTTCCTGTTCTATATTGAGCAAGGTCGAAGTATCAACAATAGCGTCGCAGTTTACCATGAGCGAAGCCGAATGGTCGCACTCTTCAACGTTCTGTAATTCTACTGAGCAAATCAGAAATTGTTCACAGAAAAGCTATTTTACTTTTATTAAATTAATATTTGCCTGTATAATAGTTTTTTGTTTGATGTCTTGTAAACGCAAACCCTTTGTTGAACACAACGTGAAGTTTGAAAAAGTGTCTGATGATTGCAAAGAGCAACAAACTTATTTTCGAATAAACTCCAATTTTGGCGGCGAACGCTACGAGTTTGAAAAATGCCTGGCGGCAGATATTAATAAAAACCTGCTGACTACTGAGCGGAGGGGAGATACGGTTGTTGTAAATCTTCCTGCAAGTTCCCCCGGTCAAAAAAATGTTCTTTATCATGTTACGCTGGATATTGACAGCTATCCTTTATATCGTTTTCTGTCGATTGGAGAAGATACTTTTACCATAATACCTTCGGAAAAATAATTGCTATGAGCCGTTTAGATGAATTGTTCTCTAAGAAGAAAGAAAAAGTTTTAAATGTCTATTGCACGGCTGGTTATCCCAAACTGGATAGTACATTAAAAGTAATGAAGGCATTACAGGAAAACGGCGCTGATATTATTGAACTCGGCATGCCTTACAGCGATCCATTGGCGGACGGCCCGGTGATACAACATAGCAGCACCATCGCCCTTGCTAATGGAATGACGATTAAAAAACTGTTCGAACAATTAAAAGATTTTCGAAAAGTAATTCAATTGCCGGTGATATTAATGGGGAACATGAACCCGGTAATGCAATACGGCTTTGAAAAATTTTGCAGCGACGCAGCCGTTGTTGGCATTGATGGACTGATATTGCCCGACCTGCCTGAGTATGAATTTGAAAAGGAATACGGCGCTATTATTAATAAATACAAACTCAATTTTATTTTCCTTGTTACTCCCGAAACTACTAATGAAAGAGTAAAAAAGCTGGATGAATTAAGCAGCGGTTTTTTATACGCCGTCTCTTCATCTTCCACTACCGGATCTGATAAAAATATGGCTTCAGTAAAAACGTATTTACAAAAATTAAAGAGTTTACAACTGAAGAACCCGGTATTGGTAGGATTCGGTATTAAAGACAAGCAAACATTCAATGATGCAAGCCAATATGCCAACGGCGCTATCATCGGTACGGCGTTTATTAAAGCGCTGGAAAATAGTCCGCAGGAAGAAGTTGCTGTTAAACAATTCCTTAATAGTGTGCTTCATTAGAACGGGCATTCCTTTTACAGGGGAAAAAAATTATCTTTGTATTCTAAAGTTCGAAAGAATGAATATGAAAAATCTCCTGTTATTGCTGTTGTTGCCTGTTTTCTCAGTCGCTCAAAATAAGTTGACGATAACTGGTAATATTAAAGGCCTCGAAGAAAAAGCACAAGTGATCCTGCTGGATATCAACAGGCAAAATGATACTATCGGTAAAGCGATTGCAAAAAAAGGAGTGTTTATTCTAAATGGTAAGCTTCCCGAGCCTTCGCTGGTGAACCTGGTAATTGGTAAAAAGAACCTGCTAACTTTTCTCGATAATACTTCCATAAAAATTACCGGGGATATGAGCCAGTTTGATAAACTGGTAGTGAAGGGTTCTACTACAAATAATGACTTCAGGAGTTTTCAGAAAACCTTTGATCCATGGTATCAACAGCTGGTAGCTGTTAGTCAACAAATGCAATTCGCCGGAAGATCTGACAGTCTTGTGGTTGCTTCTATGGCGATTATGGATAGCGCACAAAAAGTGATAGATGCATTTCTTAAAGTGCATAAATCATCACCTGTAAGTGCTTATGTGATTGCGGCAACCTTATCGTTAAAAGATGATATCATATTGACGGAAAGCCGTTTCAATCAACTGACACCGATGGCGAAAAGTAATATGTACGGTAGTTTCCTCGAACAAACAATCGCTACACAAAAAGCAACAGCTATCGGGAGCCCTGCGATAGAATTTACACAAGGGGATACTTTGGGCAACCCTGTTTCTTTATCATCATTCCGGGGAAAGTATGTGTTGATTGATTTTTGGGCAAGCTGGTGCGGGCCCTGCCGCCAGGAAAACCCGAACGTGGTAAATAACTTTAATAAGTTCAAGGAAAAAAACTTTACGGTACTTGGCGTATCACTTGACCGCCCCGGCCAAAAAGCGAAATGGCTGGAAGCTATTCATGCGGATAATCTTACCTGGACGCACATCAGCGATTTGCAATATTTTAATAATGCAGTAGCGGTGCTTTATAAAATAGAATTGATCCCTCAAAACTTTTTGATCGATCCTGCTGGAAAGATCCTTGCCAAAAACCTTCGCGGGCCTGCATTACAATCAAAGCTTTGCGAAATATTTGGATGTAACTAGGAGGCCGGAACTCTGTTCCGGCATAGTTAACCGGAACAGAGTTCCGGTGTCCGTTAATTCACATCTTTCCCTTCTTTCAATTTAGCAATCATTGCTTCCACACTGGTTTTATTCTGTTGATCAGTAGCAAGGGGCAACGCCTTCGTTGCGAATTTCAATGCATTTTTATAATCACCGTTGGCGGAATATCCTCTTGTCAATCCCACCAGTGTGGTGAACTGGTCTTTGTTCTTTTCGTAATTCATTTTAAATATATCCAGCGCTTCTTTTGGCTTTTTCAATACGAGCAATTGCCGGCCATATTGATGTATTTCATTCATACTTGCAAAAGGCAATGTCTTTTTCATCACTTCATCCGCTTCAGCAGCCCGGCCCAGCTTGTTCAATATTTGTGCTTTTGTACTCCAACTGGTAAAGCTCCTGTCACCGCCAAAGTTAGTACTGGTAGCAGAGTCCGTCCATACCAAAGCCTGTTCAAGATTTACATTATGTTGTAAGCTCCATTGCGCCGCCTGGTTCCAGCTCTCCCAGATAAAACCTTTTTCTGTTCTTAGCTCACGACGAAAGGATTCAATTTGTTCCTTGATATAATCGACTTCAATTTTAAAAGGTATTATCAGCTTTTCCCACGCCAGCACGATTGTAGCGCTATTCTCTGTTTCATTCATGAATTCATATTTCATCCATTCAATTGAATTAGTCGTCACCACCGGTTTTACTTTTACACGCAGCACATCTTCTTTATCATCATAATAAAAATGGCCCCACGAAGTGGAGTTTTTAGAAAAGATCAGGGTGCATTCCGTGGGATCGTAAGCGATAAAGAAACCATATTTGCCTGCGGCTAAAGTTTGCCCTTCTATTTTTACATCAGTTGAAAATTCAAAAGTTGTATTCTCGTTCGCTCCCGCACGCCACGGAGCCGACTTGCTACTGCCAAAACCCGGGTCAGTAAAGCCGACAGGAACCAATTGTCCCCATATTTTTCCTTCGCGGCCTTTTACCGCAGGACGGTCATAATGTATCGTCACATCCGTGAGGCCGATGCGTTCACTTAAGGATGCTTTTTTATTACCACCGCTGGGAGAAACCGTCAATGGTATTTGCGCAAAAGAAAAAAAGGAAATGGATAATGCTGTGAAAAGCAAAGCAGTTATTTTGTTCATATTACCAGGTTTTGTATACAAGCTATGCAGAAATAGATTTCAAGCCTGCGTTTTATTATAAATGAAGATAGGAAGTGATGAAATGCGAAAAGCGTGTGATATAAGGCGGTGGATAAATAAAATTAAACCAGCTTATGCTCATAGGCATATTTCACCAACCCGATAACGCTGTTGGTATTCGTTTTCCGGAAAATATTTTTGCGGTGTGTTTCTACCGTTCTTTCGCTGATGAATAATGCTTCGGCGATTTGTTTGTTATTATATTCTTTTTCTATCAGCCGGATAATTTCTAATTCCCGGTCGGTAAGATGTGCGTCTTCATTTTGTTTTTTGCGCTGGCTGCTGCGTTGTAATTCCTTAATTACTTCTTCGCTGAAGTAAATTCCACCTTCAGCGATCTTTTCCAATGCTTTAATCAATTCTTGCTTACCGATGTTTTTAACGACATAGCCCGATATATCCGAGTCATTGATCATTTCATTTACCAAATCGCCTTCGCCGCTCATGGACAAGGCTAGTATTTTAATACCGGGAAATTTTTTCTTTACTTCTTTCGCCAACTGATCGCCAGTAAGCTGCGGCATCATTACATCGGTTAACAGAATGTTTACATGCTGTTGTTCCAGTTTATGAATGACGGTGGTGGAGTCGGTTGTCGCAAAGGCGAACCGGAATTTATCATGGCCTTTCAGGAGGGACATCAATCCGTCAATAACGATCTGGTGATCGTCAACCAGCGCAAGGGTAATCTTTTCATTTTTCATAGACATGACTGGTTGAAAATACTATAAAATTACTTGTAACTGGCAGACAAAATGGGGAGATATGCCCGGTCGGTCAAACCAGGTCGATTTTAGTTAATTGGTACATGTACTGCTACCAGCGTTCCTCTTCCAGGTGATGAATCAAAATCAATCGTTCCTTTTAAATATTCGGCACGGGTAATAATATTTTTTAAACCAATTCCATCAAATTTATTTTTGTCCGTTATGTCAAATCCTTTTCCATTGTCTTCGATAGTGGCGCTGATGCCATCTTTGTCTTTTATTACAGAAATATCCAGGGTAGAGGCACCGGAGTGTTTGATCACATTATTTACACATTCCTGGATGATGCGGTAAAGAACGGTTTCAACATTCATGTCAAGACGTTCGTCCAAACCTTCAGTATACAGGTGCACCTGTAATGTTTTATGGTCAAGTTTGTCAATAAATTCACGGACGGCAGCCGCCAAACTATTTTTCAATAAAGCATTTGGCATCATGTTATGAGAAACGCTTCTCACTTCTTGGCAACTTTCATCCACCAGCTGAATGATTTTTTCAAAAGAAAGACGCTGATCTGTCGTTTCAAACTTTGTCTCCGATTCAAAAGCGGATAAATTCATTTTCGCGGCGCTCATCATTTGTCCCACGCCATCGTGCAGGTCTTTAGCGATTCGTTGCCGTTCCCCTTCTTCGGCTTCCAGCACTGCTTTGGTAGCCAGCTCTTGTTGCTTTAAAATTTCTGTATTGATTTTTGCCTGTTGTTTTAACTGTGCATGCCTGTAATACGAATAGCCAAGCAAACTTCCTAATAGCAATAATCCCACGATACCTGCTATCCAATAATTTTTTTGCCGGATAGAAAACTCCTGCTGCTGAATCGTCTTTTCTTTTTCCAATGTTTTATATTCTGTTTCCAGCTTCGCAAATTTTTGACCTAATTCATCTGTATATAACGAATCTTTTGAGCTCGCATATAGTTTATACATCTCCAGCGCTTTGTTTGTTTCACCTTTTGTTTCATATAGCTTTGACAGCGTCAGGTATATTTTATTTACTTCGGGCTGACAGTTCACAGCTTTTTGTCCCATCACTAATGCCTTTGTCAAAATACTTTGAGCAGTATCCGTCATATTCTTTTCGATATAAATATCCCCGAGGTTATTCATGCAACTCACCATGCCTTTGGTATCACCTATACTGCTCCGCAATTCAAGTGATTCGCTGATAATGGGAATGGCGGCGTCAAATTTTTTGGTTTGGAAATATAAATTTCCCAGGTTGTTCAATGCGTTGGATAAATAGTCTTTATCACCCAGTTCCCTTGACATAGCAATAGCTTTCTTATAATAAAGCTCCGACGTATCGTAATCTTTTTTAATCAGGTAAATATTGGCAAGGTTAACATAAGATCCTGCTATGCCCAGCTTATCATTCATTTTCTCTTTGATGGCAATAGATTTTTTTTGATAGCTGGCCGCTTCATCGTAGCGCCCCATGTTTTGATTGATGATGCCGATATTGTTCAGTGAATAAGAAACGCCAAAGTCGTTTTTCAGGGTTTGAAATAATTCCAGCGCTTTAAATTGATTGACCAGGGCTTTGTCAAATTGTCCCTGCTTTTGATAAATGATGCCGATTTTATTATAAAGTCCGGCGATACCTAATTCATCTTTCAGTTTTTCCCGTATGTCCACGGCTTGTTTATAGAGATAAATAGCAGTATCATAGTTTTCTTTTAAATAAAAAATAATTCCAAGGTCGTTATAGGCTTGTGCTATACCAACGGGAAAATTTACCTGCTTACCTAATGCTATTGCTTTATTGCCGTATTCAATCGCTTTGTCACGGTCGGCTGTCCTGTATTGCCAGGTCAGTTCATTGTATGCTTTTACAAGAGAAGAATCTTTGAGCGAAGGAATTGTGTTTTCAATACTGTCAATGATGGGTTGGTTGTTCTGTGCAACTAGTAATTGTGTTGCCATGGCAAAACAAATCGTCAGGTAGATTTTCATTCTAATATTGGCTTGTATACAGTTTATAATCCGAGCACATCTTTCATGCTGAAGATACCTTTTTTATCATGCAAAAATTCCGCGGCTAACACTGCGCCCAGTGCGAATCCCTGGCGGTTATGCGCTGTATGAATGATTTCTATGTCATCAATAGCTGAAGAATATTTCACTTTATGTGTTCCCGGTGCGGGATCAATGCGCAGGCTGATTATTTCCAGTTCTTCCGGGTTATCCGAAACATGGTTCACCCATTTTTCTTTGCGCTTTACATTTTCTATTATTTGTTCCGCCAATGTAACAGCCGTTCCGCTGGGCGCATCTTTTTTCTGCGTATGGTGAATTTCTTCCATTGAAATAGTATAGCCGGGATGCGGCGCCATTAACGCCGCCAGTCTTTTGTTCACTTCAAAAAAAATGTTCACACCGATGCTGAAATTATTGGTATGAATAAACGCCCCTTTATTTTGAATGCACCATTCTTTTATTTCATTCATTCTGCCTGTCCAGCCGGTAGAACCGCTTACAACTGGAATATCAAAACCAATTGTCTTTTTGATATTATCAAAAGCGCTGTGCGGACTGGTAAATTCAATTGCTACATCCGCCTTCGCCATATTTTCTTTGGTAAAATCGCCGAGATTTGGTTCATCAATTTTTAAAACAATAGCATGGCCTCTTTGTACAGCAATTTCTTCAATCGCTTTTCCCATTTTACCATAACCGATCAATGCAATATTCATGCAGGAGATATTTTATTGCAAGATAAGCACTAAAGGTTTAAGAGGTTTATAGCGTGGAGAAGTTTAATGAGCTGCAGCAGCGTTCAATAAGGTTAAGAAATTTTTTGATGAAAAGAGCTAGCGATTAACCCTTTCAACTTTTGAAACTTATCTGCGTCCGATATTCATTACAAGACTAAGTCCATTCGTCCCCGCCATATCACTATGACCCGGTTTTATTTGCAGGCTAAGGTCGGGGCTTACATCAAATGCTTTCAGGTGGGCATCTACGGTGGCGTCTACTACATTTAATCCCCAAAGAATAACAAAGAACAATGCGGAGTAATCAATGCTTCTCCGGTATTGGTCCCTCGCATATCCCAATGTATTCTGGTCATTGCGGGCGATCAGGAATTGTAAATCTTTATGAACTTTTGGATAACTACTGACGTCTTGTGTCACCAAAACTTTGTAAGCAAACCTTGTTCTTTTGTACCATTTCAGGTTATAAATAAAAACGCCTCCTGATACTCCCAGCGCCGCATATACGATTGGCAGCTTCCAATATTTTTTATTGTATATCTGTCCCAGCCCCGGTAACACGGCGGAGCGAATGGCGGCCTGCCGCGGATTATACACTCTTATTCTTTTTACTTCGCCGCTGTCCGCGCCGGTGGTATCAATGATGGCCGTTACCGTATTTACCGAATCAACGGATTGCAGCACTTCTTTATTCTGGGCGAATGAAATGCCTGGCAGCACCAACAATATTGCCAGCAAAGAAAATAGGGAAAAAGAAAATTTTATTCGCATCATTAGATACTTCTAATC
This sequence comes from Chitinophagaceae bacterium, assembly GCA_037200685.1. Taxonomy (GTDB): domain Bacteria; phylum Bacteroidota; class Bacteroidia; order Chitinophagales; family Chitinophagaceae; genus JAJKIP01. The sequence goes on along the minus strand of JBBCIG010000014.1, from coordinate 4,324 downwards.
AACATTCACATTCATTTCCCGGAGCAACTTGGTAAGTTCATCAGGCGAATAATAATCAATGGTGATCTGCCCGCCGCCGTTGCGGCTGTTTTTTATTTTCACCTTCGTACTGAAATGCGAAGCTAAGGTATCTTCAATTTTTTGATAGGCGGGCGGTAATGAGCTTTTTGAAGTTTTTTTAACAGCGCCATTCTCTTTATAGAGGTTTCTTACCAGCGCTTCGGTTTGTCTTACGGACAATCCTTTTTCAGTGATCTCATGATATATATATAATTGCTTATCGATCGTATCCACATTGATCAGCGCCCTTGCGTGTCCCATGCTCAGCGATCCGTTGCGAACAGCTAACTGTATATCCGGCGGTAGTTTTAATAAACGGATAAAATTGGCAATAGTGCTCCTGTCTTTTCCCATTCTTTCCGCCACTTGTTCCTGCGTATAACTCAGTTCTTCCATCATGCGCTTATAGCTTAGGGAAATTTCCATGGCGTTCAGGTCTTCCCGTTGCAGGTTTTCCAGCAATGCGAGTTCCAACAATTCCGCATCATTTGCCTGGCGCAGGTAAGCGGGAATATCAACAAGACCGGCCATTTTCGCCGCTCTCAATCTTCGTTCACCGGATATCAGCCGGTATTTCCCTGATGGAAGTTTCGAAACCGTTATCGGCTGAATGATATCATGCAGTTTGATGGACTCCGCCAGTTCTTTCAATGCCTGTTCATCAAAATCACGGCGTGGCTGCTTGGGGTTCGCTTCCACTTCGTTCACCGGGATGCGGTTCGTACCCGTCGCTGTTTCCACAACAGCCGGTTTTAAATTACCGGTTCCTGTTTTCAGGTCACTGTCTATGCTTTGCAATAAAGAACGAATTCCTTTACCGAGAGCTTCTTTATTTTGTTTCGGGGTAGTCATGCTGAGTTAAGAGTTCAGAGTTAATAGTTCAGAGTCCACATACATTATGATGTAAACTTATCAGGATTATGGATCATATACCAAATCAATTTCCCAACTTCATTGTTTCTGAATGTAAGATCCTGGTACATTTCGGCGGCAAGATATTTACAATCATGTGCAAAATCAAGCCAAACTTGGGTTTCTGTATTTTCAGTTTCTGAATCTGACAACTTTGATATAAAATGGGCCGGGTATCTTCTTTTTCGGTATGCTTCGGCGAGGTTGGCGCAGACTGATCGTGATGATCTTCGTACCTGGTCAGTTAAACTGTATTTTTCTTCCGGAGGAATTTTTTTTGATACTTCAAAAATGTCCATGCCGAGTTTATAGGCTTTCTGATATGCGATCAGATCTTTATAATCGCCCATAAAACACGTTTATCATAAAATACTTGCTGCTCCAACTCCTAACTCTCAACTCCCGACTCATAACTCTAAAACTCGTTCCTCATTCTTAATCTTCGTCATATCATTCTTCTGCAGTATTTCTTTGGCGAGGTTGAGGTAGTTCATCGAGCCTTTACTATTGGCATCGTATAGTATGACGGGTTTGCCTACGCTGGGAGCTTCGCTGAGCCTTGCATTACGATGGATGATCGTACTGAAAACCATATCTTCAAAATGACGGCGCACTTCACTTACCACCTGGTTGCAAAGGCGCAGGCGGCCATCGTACATCGTCATTAAAATACCTTCTATTACCAGTTCCATATTCAACCGGCTTTGAACGATCTTGATCGTATTCAGCAATTTTCCCAAACCTTCCAATGCAAAAAATTCGCATTGCACCGGCACCACCACCGAATCAGCCGCGGTTAACGCATTTACGGTAATCAATCCCAAAGAAGGGGAGCAGTCAATGATGATAAAATCATATTCATCACGTATGGGTTCCAGTAAAAGTTTCAGCACCATTTCCCGGTTGGGATAGTTGATCATTTCGATCTCGGCGCCTACAAGGTCAATATGCGAAGGCACGATATCGAGGTAAGAAATATCACTTTTCAGCACCACGTCTTTTATCTTGGCCTCACTCACCATACAGTCATAGAGGCTCTTGGTCACATTGTGCAGGTCAAAGCCAAGACCGGTCGTACTGTTCGCCTGCGGATCGGCGTCCACGAGCAGGGTTTTAAATTCCAGCACCGCCAAACTGGCCGCCAGGTTGATCGCCGTCGTCGTTTTTCCTACACCGCCTTTTTGATTTGCTACACCTATAATTCTTGCCATACACGAGCCCCCGGGAGATTTTAGTTAATGGATAAAATTGCATCCTGTACAGAAGATTACAAAATTTAGTTTTACCCATTTTGCACCGATATTTTATCGAAAATATACGCTAAGTATGAAGGGTTTATGGGCCAAACGGCATTGCTACTATCAGCTTCGTTGCGACGCTCCGTTCATCTTCCTGTTCTTTGCTCAGCAAAACGTTCGTAGAGGTTTTATGCCGCATAAAGCGAAACAGATTGCAGTTCTTTCGCCAATTGATGAACCGCCTTTTCTATTTTACGTGCCTGGCCAGGAGAAGGATATTTTACACCCGATGCATATTGCCTGAGTAATCCGGGATTGATGCCGGCCAGTTCTGCGATTTTTGATTGCTTCAAAAAATCAAATTGTTCAAAAAATACCGTAAGGTCATAGCTGTGTTCAAAAGAAACTTTTTCGATATTGTGAAAGTCACTTAACAACTTCGCCATTTTCTTTTCCAGTGAGGGAATATTGGTGGCATAATCAGTAATAAGATTATTCTTATAATTTATTCTGCCCCAAAGTTTGCCTTTATCTTTTTCTACTATTAATAATATTTTTTTCATACATCCTGGTTTATTATAATAAGAAGCTCTATTTCAACCCAGCCTGTTTCAGAATTGAGTTTAATGTACCTTTTGGAATATCACCGCTATGAACAGGAACAGTTACTTTGCCTTTCTTTGAAGGATGGACCAGTTGCAAATGACTTCCTTTCTGTTCTTTTTCATACCAACCGCCCTTTTTCAAAAGCTTTACCAATTCCCTTGCGGTCATATGTAAAGGTAGCAATTCTGTTACCTGTTTCAAAATTAGGAAAGTATAAAATACAAAAGGCGGGCTCTGAAACGAGCCCGCCTTTTATATAAAACTTTAAAAAATCTACTAAAGTTGTATAAGCCAGTACTTTTTACCCGGCTGTTTTCTTAGCCTCTTCTTTCATTTTTTCATTTGCAGTAATTACAAACTGCACACGCCTGTTTAAGGCCCTGTTACCATCACTGCTGTTCTCTACTATGGGTTGGTTCTCGCCATACCAGCTTATAATGATCCTTGATGCCGCAACACCATCTGCCTTTAGCGCTTTGCCTACAGCCTCCGCCCTTCTTTGAGAAAGTTTCATATTATACTCTTCAGTTCCTACATCATCTGTATGCCCTTCTACCAGGATATTTGTTTCAGGGTACTCCGCGAATATTTTTTGTAATTTACTCAATGCCAGTTTTGAATTAGCATTGATCGCATATTTATTGGTGGCGAAATATACACCTGCTTTGCTTCCATCGGGATTGTTTTCATCAAAGGTTACATTGATACCTTCACCCACCCGTTCTACTTTCGCACCCGGTATTTCTGTTTTTATTTTTTCAGCCTGCTTATCCATTTGATTGCCGATAACACCTCCCGCAACACCACCTACCACCGCTCCAAGGATTGCACCCAAGGCTGTATTATTTTTATTCCCTACATTATTCCCGATTACTCCACCTATTACTCCACCAGCAGCAGCGCCTACTACAACACCTTTATCACGGTTACTTGTTTTTCTTACTGTATTGCAACTGGTCGCCATCAGCATTAGTATGGCTGATGATAAGATAATATTGCTTTTCATACTATTCATAATTCTTTTTTTAATTTCTTGTAAAATTGTAAATAACAGTTGCCGGCCTGTTTTCGAATGTAATAGCCGATTTTAACTGCATGGTATTTTTATCGAGTTGTACGATGGTAAACCTGTACCCATTTCCATCATCTATTACTTTTATTTTATCGGTTAATCTTTCAAATTGCAATTGCTTTGGCTGATCTTTCGGTTCATAGATCGTCCAACGGATATCTCTTACAATTGAAGGGCAGTCATTTTTATCAATAGTATAAGTTCCGAGGCTATTGCCATTATTGAATTTCCAAATGCTGCCGGGGAAGCAACTCATATCAGCTTCATTGAAAAGCTGAATTTTTACTTTGCCCATTATTCCTTCTGTAGTTACGGTTTGTAATCTCCAGCTTCCATCAATTGTTTTTTTATAAGTGCGGGCTTCTTTGGAGGCGGAACAGGCCATTAAAAAAAAAGTAAGGATGAACAGGGGTAATAGGGTGTGTATTTTTTTCAT